>NZ_CBCSDV010000023.1:0-74431 GCF_965138335.1 Tsukamurella ocularis | reverse complement strand
GCCGACGGCGATGACATCGTCCTCGTTCGCCTTGATCTCCAGCAGCGTGCCGGCGAAGGGCGACGGGATCTCCGTGTCGACCTTGTCGGTGGAGACCTCGAGCAGCGGCTCGTCGACGGCGATCTCGTCGCCCACGTTCTTCAGCCAGCGCGTGACGGTGCCCTCGGTGACGGACTCGCCCAGCTCGGGCATCTTCACCTCGGTGCCGGACGCGGGCGCGGCCGGGGCTGCCGGAGCCGCGGGGGCGGCCGGGGCCGCAGGCGCGGCGGGCTCGGCGGGCGCGGCGGCCGCGGGAGTCGGTTCGGGCTCGGCGGCGGGAGCGGGAGTGGACTCCGCGGGGGCGGACTCGCCCGCCTCGCCGATCGTGGCGAGGTCGCCACCGACCTCGACGACGTCGTCCTCCTGCGCCAGGATCTTCAGCAGCACACCCGAAGCCGGTGCCGGGATCTCGGTGTCGACCTTGTCGGTCGAGACCTCGAGCAGGGGCTCATCGACGGTGACGGTGTCGCCCTCCTGCTTGAGCCACCGGGTGACGGTGCCTTCGGTGACGCTCTCGCCGAGTGCCGGCATCTGGACGGAGAAGGCCATTTCCTCTGACTCCTCAGGTTCGGTTATCTGCTGTGATACGAGCTGAACGCGGGTTTCGGCTGGTGGCCTCCACCGACACCTGACCCTACCCTCAGGGGTCGGGTCCGCGCGGCGGTTGGGGGCTTACTCGCCGGTAACTCCCAGGGGGCGGGACGTCAGCCGCGCTGCGCGATGTCGCGGAGCACGGCGAGCATCGTGCGAACCGGGACGCCCGTACCACCCTTGGTGATGTAGCCGAAGGGGCCGCCCGTGTTGAACGCCGGGCCCGCGACGTCGATGTGCGCCCACTGCACGCCCTCGGCCACGAACTCCTTGAGGTACACGCCGGCGGTGAGCATGCCGCCCCACCGGTTCGGGCTCACGTTCGCCAGATCCGCGACGCGGGAGTTGATGTCGGCGCGCAGTTCCTCGGGGAAGGGCATCGCCCAGCCGTTCTCGCCCACCGACCGGGAGAGCTCCGCGACGCGGTCGCGGAAGTCGTCGGTGCCCATCACACCCGGGGTGCGGGTGCCGAGCGCCACCATCTGCGCGCCCGTCAGCGTCGCGGTGTCGATGAGGTAGTCGGGCTCGTCCTCGCACGCGCGGACCATGGCGTCCGCCAGGATCAGGCGGCCCTCGGCGTCGGTGTTGATGATCTCGACGGTGATGCCGCCCTTCTCGGCCCCGGGGTACTGGGTGAGCACGTCGCCGGGGCGCTGCGCGGTGTGCGAGGGCATGTTCTCGGCCATGGGCACCGTCGCGGTCACATCGACCGGCAGGCCCAGCTGCGCGGCGAGGATCACGGTAGCGATGACCGCCGCGGCGCCGCCCATGTCCGAGGTCATCTGCTCCATGCCCGCGGCGGGCTTGATGGAGATGCCGCCGGTGTCGAAGGTGATGCCCTTACCGACCAGCGCGACGTGCTTGGCACCGTCGACGCCCGAGACGTGGCGCAGGCGCACCAGGCGCGGCGGCCGCGAGCTGCCCTTGCCGACCCCGACGATGCCGCCGTAGCCGTTCGCGTCGAGGTACTCCTCGTCGAAGACCTCGACCTCGAGGCCGGCCTCGGCGCCCAGACGCTGCGCACGATCGGCGAACTCGCCGGGGGAGAGGACGTTCGGCGGGGTGTTGACGAAATCGCGGGCCAGTGCGACCGCGCCGGCCGTCAGGCGGGCCTGGTCGACGGTGCCGCGCGCCTCCTCCGCGAGGGCCTCGGACGCGGGCGCGGAGAGCACCGCGAGCGCGCCGAGCGTCTCCTTCTTCGGCGCGGAGGTGGTGCGGAACTCGGCGAACCGGTACGCGCCGAGGATCGCGCCCTCGACGGTGGCCGCCAGGTCGATCGAGGAGAGGGTGGTGGCCGCCGCGGCGACGCCCTCGAGCGCGCGGGCCGCGACGCCCGCGGCGCGGCGCACCGCCTCCGGGGTGACCGACTCCTCGGCGCCGAGGCCCACGCCCAGCACCGTCGCCGCGCCCAGACCGGACCCGGCCGGGGTGGGGATCCGGACGGCCTCGCCGGCTTTGCCCTCGGCGCCGAGCAGCGCGAGCGCCTCCGCGACGGGGCCGCGCGCCGCCTCCGGAACGCCGCCGTCGAGCGTGATCGCCGCCCCGTCGCCCGCAGCGGAGTACACGCCCACGACGAGCGCGTCGGTGGTCGCCGCGAGGTCGTCTGTCAGCGTGATGGCGGGTCCGGTGAACGGCGTGTTCAAGGGGTTTCCTCTCGTCGGGGCGGCGGGTGTGCTTGCCTGTACGGATGTTACGCCTGGGACTGTGGGGCGCGCCGGTGCCCGGGGCGTCCGGCTGTGCGGCCCCGATGCCCGCGCCCGTGGTCGCCCACCTGCTGGAGGCGCTCGCGCACGAGGGGCACCCGGTGGCCGCGTGGGCGGACCGGGCCGGGATCCGCCGCGTCGACGCCGCCGCCGACCTGGAACTCGCCTTCCCGCAGGTGCTGCTCTTCCTCACGGAGGTGGTCCGCGCGCTGCCCGATCGCCCGCTCGGGCTGCAGGCCGGCGCGCGGCCGCTGCTGCAGTCGTTCGGGATGCTCGGGGTCGCGGTGCAGACCGCGGCCGACGTCGAGGGCGCGGTCGCCGCGGGGCTCCAGTACCACCGGGCCGCGGGCAGCCTCGTGGACTTCGCGGTGGACGCGGACGGCGACGCCGTCCGCCTGACGGTGGTGCCGCGCTCCGCCGATCCGGAGGTGCTGCCGTTCCTCTGCGAGGAGACACTGCTCAGCGTCACGACCCTGCTGCGGTCGGCGCTCGGCGACGAGCGGTGGTCGCCGACGACGGTCGAGCTGCCGTACGCCGCGCCCGCGTACGCCGCCGACTATCCCGTCCACTTCGGGTGCGCAGTCCGCTTCGACGCCGCCGCCGGCGTGATGACGGTGCCGCGGAGCCTGCTCGGCCGGCCGCTGCCGCGGCGGGAACAGGCCGTGCACGCCGCCGCGCTCGCGGCGTGCCGCGCCATCACGGGGGTGACCGGGGACGCACGCGACCTCGACCACGTGTGGGCCGTGGAGCAGCTGCTCCGCGCGGACCTCCGCCGCCCGGTCACGATGGCCGCCCTCGCCCGGCAGCTGAACACCACCGACCGGACCCTGCGCCGACACCTCACGGAGGCGGGCGAGTCCTTCCGCTCGATCCATGCCCGGGCCCGGCGCGAGCACGCCGAGACGCTGCTGCGCACGACCGACCTGCCGGTCCGTGCCGTGGCGGCCGCGGTCGGCTTCGCCGACGCCCGCGACTTCCGGCGCGCCTTCGCGCAGTGGACCGGGCGGACTCCCGCCGAGATGAGGGCCTCCGGGGAGATCCGGACGGACGAGGGGGGATCTGCGGTCACGCCGCGCTGAGTGCGGTCCTCCGCACGTACGATCGGTGCTCATGACGGGGAACGGAACGGGCGAGAGCACGACCGGCGCGGGCGCACTGGACCTGGCGGCGGCACCGTCGGCCCTCGACCGGGAATGGGAGATCGATCCCTCCTCCTACTGGGCGACGATCGACGCCGCGACCCACGGCCTCGATGCGCCCATCGTCGCCGCGGACCTGGACGCCCTGCGCCACAACGTGGCCGACATGCTGCGGCGCGCGGCGGGTAAGCCGATCCGCGTGGCCTCGAAATCGATCCGCTCGCGGCCCGTGCTCGACGCGCTGCTGCGGGTGCCGGGGTACGCGGGCGTGCTCGCCTACGACGTCGCGGAGGCGCACTGGCTGGCCGCGGACGGCGTGGACCACTCCGGCGCGGCCCGGCCCGGCTGTACCGACGTGCTCGTCGCCTACCCCAGCGCCGACCTCGGCGCGATCGCCGCGCTGGCCGCGGACCCGTCCGCCGCGATGCGCGTGACCCTGATGATCGACGACGCCGAGCAGCTCGACCTCATCGACGCCGCGGTGCCGCCGAGCCGCCGCCCCGAGCTCCGCGTCTGCATCGACGTGGACGCCTCGTACCACGCCCCGGCGCTGGGTACGATCGGCGCGCGCCGGTCGCCGGTCCGCACGCGCGCCGAGGCCTCCGTCCTCGCGGCGACGGTGGCCGGGCGCAAGGGCTTCCGGCTCGTCGGCGTGATGACCTACGACGCCCAGATCGCGGGCGTCGGCGACCTCAGCATCCGCCGCCCCGGCGCGGGGACGCTGCTGCGGACCATGCAGCGCGCGTCGTGGGACGAACTGGTGACGCGCCGCCGGGAGATCCTCACCGACCTCCGGCGGATCGCCGACCTCGAGTTCGTCAACGGCGGCGGCACCGGCTCGCTGGAGCGCAACGCCGAGGACCCCAACATCACCGATATCGCCGCCGGCAGCGGCCTGTACGGGCCGCACCTCTTCGACGGCTACTCCCACTTCCGCCCGGCGCCGGCGATGGGCTTCGGCCTCGCCGTGGTGCGCCGCCCGGACGCGCGGACCGTGACCTGCCACGGCGGCGGCTGGATCGCCTCCGGCGCCGCGGGCCCCGACCGCCTACCGCGGCCGGTGTGGCCCGAGGGCCTCGAGCTCACCGGCCGGGAGGGCGCGGGCGAGGTGCAGACCCCGCTCACCGGCGAACGGGCCGAACGCATCTCGCTCGGCGACCGGGTCTGGTTCCGGCACACCAAGGCCGGGGAACCGGCCGAGCACGCCGACGATCTGGTGATCGTTTCCGACGGTGCCGTGCACGCCACGGTCCCGACCTACCGCGGCGAGGGGAAGTGCTTCCTGTGAACAAGTGGATCCCGGGCCTGGACCAATTGACCGGCACCGTGGGCGAGTGGCGGAACTGGGGGCGCACCGCGTCCGCGTTCCCGTCCTACGTCTCGCGGCCCGCGAAGATCGAGGACGTGGTGCGCACGGTCGAGCGGGCCCGCGAGCGCGGCGGCACCGTCAAGGCCCTCGGCGCGGGACACTCCTTCACGGCGATCTCCGCGCCGCGCGACGTGGCGCTCGCGCCCGACCACCAGGGCGGGCTCGTCACCGTCGACGTGGACGCCAAGCGCGTGACGCTGCGGGCCGGCACGCGCCTGTACGACGTGCCCGCGCTGCTCGAGCCCTACGGCCTCGCCATGGCGAACCTCGGCGACATCGACCGGCAGACCGTCGCCGGCGCGATCTCGACCGGCACGCACGGCACCGGCCTGGGCTTCGGCGGCATCGCCACCCAGGTGGTCGGGGCGACCCTGGTCTCCGGGACGGGGGAGGTGGTCACCGTCGGCGAGCACGACCCACGGCTGCAGGCCGTGGCCCTCGGGCTCGGCGCGCTGGGGATCCTCGTCGAGGTCACGCTCCAGTGCGTGGACCGGTTCGTGCTCGAGGCCACCGAGGCGCCGATGTCGCTGGCGGAGACGGTCGACGGCTTCGTCGAGCGGGTGCGCGGCGTCGACCACTTCGAGTTCTTCTGGTTCCCGGGGACCGACGGCACGCTCACCAAGTCGCAGATCCGTCGCCCCGGCGATCACAAGCGCAAGCCGATCGGAGGGTTGCGGCGGTTCGTCGACGACAAGGTCGTCGGGACCGGCGCGCTGATGGCCGTGTGCGAGGTGGGCCGCGCGATCCCGTCGCTGACCCCGCGGCTGGTGTCGCTCGCCACCTCGATGCTCTCCGAGCACACCGAGATCGACTACTCCACGAACGTGCTGACCACCGACCGTTCCGTGCGCTTCCGCGAGACGGAATGGGCCGTGCCCCTGGAGAACACGATGCCGGCGTTCGCCGCGCTCAAGGCCGCGACCGAGAAGCACGACTGGAACCTCACCTTCCCGATCGAGGTCCGCGTCGCCGCCGCCGACGACCTGATGCTGTCGACGGCCGCGGGCCGGAAGTCCGGGTACATCGCCGCGCACCGCTACATCCGCGACAAGCCCAGCGACTACTTCGCCGAGGTGGAGCGGATCATGATCGAGCACGGTGGCCGGCCGCACTGGGGCAAGATGCACACCCGCACCGCCGAGTTCTTCCGCGGTGCGTACCCCCGGTTCGACGAGTTCCTGGCCGTGCGCGACGAGCTCGACCCGGACCGCGTGTTCGCGAACGACCACCTGGACGCGGTGCTCGGTCGCTGACTCGTGCATGATTTCCGGCCATGAAGACATTCGGCTGGACGCCGACCACCGACGGTGCGGGCGTGGTGGGGCCCGGTGAGCGGCTGAGCTGGCCCAAGACGCTCGGGATCGGCGTGCAGCACGTGGTGGCGATGTTCGGCTCCACGTTCCTGGTGCCGGTGCTCACCGGGTTCCCGCCGGCGACGACGCTGCTCTTCTCCGGCGTGGGGACCCTGCTGTTCCTGCTCATCACCGGCAACCGGCTGCCCAGCTACCTGGGGTCGAGCTTCGCGGTGATCTCGCCGATCACCGCGGCGACCGCCTCGCAGGGGATGGGGAGCGCGTTGGGCGGCATCGTCGCCGTCGGCGCGCTGCTGATCCTCGTGGGCGGCGTGGTGCACTTGGTGGGCACCGAGTGGATAGAGAAGCTGATGCCGCCCGTCGTGACGGGTGCGATCGTCGCGCTGATCGGCCTCAACCTGGCGCCCGCGGCGAAGGCCAACTACGAGAAGGCCGCCGTGACGGCCACCATCACGCTGGTGTGCCTCATCGCCTCGCTCGCCCTGTTCAAGGGCATGCTCGGGCGGCTGGCGATCTTCACCTCGGTGGTGATCGGATACCTGGTCGGGTGGGTCCGCGGCGAAGTCGACTTCTCGAAGGTCTCCGCGGCGTCGTGGGTCGGCTTCCCGGAGTTCCACGCCCCGTCGTTCTCCTGGGCGGTGCTGCCCATGTTCCTGCCCGTGGTCCTCGTGCTCGTGGCCGAGAACGTCGGGCACGTGCGGTCCGTCGCGCAGATGACGGGGGAGGACTACGACCCCGTGATGGGGCGCGCGCTGGCCTCCGACGGCCTCGCGACGGTGCTCGCCGGCGCCGGCGGCGGCTCGGCCACCACGACCTACGCGGAGAACATCGGCGTCATGGCGGCCACGCGCGTGTACTCGACGGCCGCGTACTGGGTGGCCGGCGTCGCCGCGATCCTGCTCGGCATGTCGCCCAAGGTCGGCGCCGTCATCGCGTCGATCCCGCCCGGCGTTCTCGGCGGCATCACGACGGCGCTGTACGGCCTCGTCGGCATCCTCGGCGTGCGGATCTGGGTGGAGGCGCGCGTCGACTTCAGCAAGCCCATCAATCAGCTCACCGCCGCCGTGCCGCTCATCATCGGCATCGCCGACTTCACCTGGTCGGTCGGCGACGTGACCTTCACCGGTATCGCGCTCGGTTCCGTCGCCGCGATCGTGATCTACCAGGGGATGCGGCTGTTGGGCCGATCCGGCAGCGCGGCCCTGGACTAGAGTGCCGGGCATGAGTGAGACGCTGATCGAGGGCCCCCTGAACGCCGTGCACACCGAGCTGGGGGCGGCGTTCGCGCCGTTCGGCGGCTGGTCGATGCCCGTCAAGTACGCGGGCACCGTCGGCGAGCACACCGCCGTCCGCGAGGCCGTCGGGATCTTCGACGTGAGCCACCTCGGCAAGGCCACCGTCGCCGGACCCGGCGCCAAGGACTTCGTCAACCGCGTGCTCACCGCCGACCTCGGCAAGATCCACCCCGGTAAGGCGCAGTACACCCTGTGCACCAACGAATCCGGTGGCGTGATCGATGACCTCATCGTCTACTACGTCTCCGACGACGAGCTCTTCCTCGTGCCCAACGCCGCGAACACCGCCGCGGTGGTGGCGCACCTGCGCGAGCGCGCCCCGGAGGGCATCACCATCACCGACCAGCACCGCGACTACGCCGTGCTCGCCGTGCAGGGCCCGAAGTCGGCGGAGGTGCTGCAGGCCGTCGGGCTGCCCACCGACATGGAGTACATGGCCTACGAGGACGCGTCCCTGAACGGAACCCCCGTACGCGTCTGCCGCACCGGCTACACCGGCGAGCACGGCTACGAGCTGATCCCCGCGTGGGGCGACGCCGAGACCGTCTTCCGCGCGCTGCTGCCCGAGATCACCTCCCGCGACGGCCAGCCCGCCGGCCTCGGCGCCCGCGACACCCTGCGCACCGAGATGGGCTACCCGCTGCACGGGCACGAGCTCACCGTCGACATCACCCCGGTCCAGGCGCGCGCGGGCTGGGCCGTCGGCTGGAAGAAGCCGGAATTCGTCGGCCGCGATGCGCTGCTGGCGGAGAAGGAGGCCGGCCCCGCCCGTCGGCTCTGGGGCCTGCGCGCCACCGGCAAGGGCGTCCTGCGCGCCGACCTCACGGTCCTCTCCGCCGACGGCGCGCCGATCGGGACCACCACGTCGGGCACCTTCAGCCCATCGCTGAAGACCGGAATCGCCTTGGCGCTCATCGATTCCGCGGCGGGCGTCGAGAAGGGCACCGTCGTCAGCGTGGACGTGCGGGGCCGCGCGATCGAGTGCGTGGTCGTGTTGCCGCCGTTCGTCGAGGCGAACACCAAGTAGGTCCGGCGAGGCCCCGGAGAAATACTCGGGGTTCCTACTGATTGGTACGGCCCGCGCCTGCGCGCGCGGGTCGTAGAATCTTGTCCCATGACAACTGGCACGGCCTTCGCCCTCACCCGCAACGACCACCCCCGCTCTGCGGCTGAGCGCTCCGAGATCCTGGCGAACCCCGGATTCGGCAGGTACTTCACCGACCACATGATCTCGCTCCGCTGGACCGAGGCGAAGGGCTGGCACGCGCCCGAGGTGCTGCCCTACGGCCCCATCCCGATGGAGCCGTCGGCGTCGGTGCTGCATTACGCCCAGGAGATCTTCGAGGGCCTCAAGGCCTACCGCCAGCCCGACGGTTCCGTCGCCACCTTCCGGCCCGAGGCCAACGCCGCGCGCTTCCAGCGCTCCGCCGAGCGCCTCGCGATCCCGCCGCTGCCCGAGGACGTCTTCGTGGAGTCGCTCAAGGAGCTGGTGGCGGTGGACGGCGAGTGGGTGCCCGCGGCCGGCGGCGAGGAGGCCCTGTACTTCCGGCCGTTCATCTTCGCCGACGAGGAGACCCTCGGCGTCAAGCCGTCGAACAGCTACCGCTTCCTGGTGATCGCCTCGCCGGCCGGCGCCTACTTCGCGGGCGGCGTGAAGCCCGTCTCGGTGTGGCTCTCACGCGAGTACGTCCGCGCCGCGCCCGGTGGCACCGGCTTCGCCAAGTGCGGCGGCAACTACGCCGCGTCCCTCGTCGCGCAGGCCCAGGCCGCGCAGCAGGGCTGCGATCAGGTCGTGTGGCTCGACGCCATCGAGCACGAGGCGATCGAGGAGATGGGCGGCATGAACCTGTTCTTCGTCCTCGGCTCGGGCTCCTCGGCCCGGATCGTGACGCCGGAGCTGTCCGGTTCGCTGCTGCCCGGCGTCACCCGCAGCTCGCTGCTGCAGCTCGCGCGTGATGCGGGCTTCGAGACCGAGGAGCGTCGCATCACCGTCGACGAGCTCAAGGAGGGCGTCGCCTCCGGCGCCATCACCGAGGTCTTCGCGTGCGGCACCGCCGCCGTCATCACGCCCGTCGGGCGCGTCAAGGGTGCGTCGGAGGACTTCACTATCGGCGACGGCGAGCCCGGCGAGATCACCATGGCGCTGCGCGAGACCCTCACCGGTATCCAGCGCGGCACCGTCGAGGACAAGCACGGCTGGATGACCACGCTGAGCTGAGCGGCCCAGCGGCCCCTGCCCCCGGTCCGGCGGGGCGGGGGCGGGGCGGTAGAACGATCGTCCGTGCGAAGGGTATGCGCGCCGCGCATACCCTTCGTGACCTGCCGAAATGATGGTCAGGGTATGCGTTTTCTGCATACCCTGACCCGAAGTGACGCTGCGAGTGTGCCCGTCGGCTCGGGGCAGCGTCAGTGCGTGACGTGGTGCGCCGAGTGGCCGACGGCCGCCTCCTCGTTCAGCATGCGCATGAACTTCGCCTGGCTCGCATCACCGCGGCGGGCGGCGCGCTCGCGGCCGCCGGGCAACTGATTGAACACCGATTCGACGACGTGGTACGGGATCCGGAGCGCCGGGTACCAGGGGAGGGTCGGCGGGACGCCGAGTTCCTTCATCGCCGCTCTGCCGAGGTACGTCGTCGCGATCGACAGGTGCTGCGAGCGGGCGATCCGCCGCCGCAGCCCCGTGAGGTTGCCGTACGTCCAGCGCATCGGGTCGTCGGCCATCGGCTGCGCGAGCGCCTTGCTGGTCTCGTCGGGGGTCGAGAGCGCCCGCGAGGTCTGGAACAGGATCCGCAGGCTGTCGCGGAAGCTGTGCGGCAGGAAGTCGTCGTGCACTCCCATGAGTCGGCCGACGTACCGCGTGAGGTGCGCGGCCGCCTCGTACTCGCGCGGATTCGCCAACAGCCCGATCCCCGCCCCGGTGGCGACCGGCGCGATGAGCGCGCCCACCAGGGTCGCCGCCATGTCGGTCTGATTGATCGGCAGCCCGTAGGTCTCGTAGTCCCAGTCGGGGAGCGCCATGACGTGCCGGCGCACCATCGAATGGATGAACCGCACGTGCAGGGTCGACCGGTAGCCCGGTCCGCCCGGCCGCAGGCCCTCGGGAACGATCACGTCGAGCGCCCACTGCGAGGTCTCCGCGAACCGCTTGTTCGATCCCTTCTCCAGCGCGCCGGTGCGCAGCAGCGTCTGGTTGAAGCCCGAGAACAGGTAGCCGCCCATCAGGGCCACGTCGCGCGCGATGGAGAAGCCGTCGGCGCCGCCGCTGCGCATGAGCTGCCCACCCAGGAGGATCCGGTCCCAATCGACCCAGTCCGGGGCGGTCTCCATGTCCTCGAAGAACGTGCGCAGTTCCGACGGTGCCTCGGGGACCGACGCGATGCCCTCGTTCAGGGCGCGGTCGAACATCGGCTTGCGGACGTCGCGGTCCTCGTAGATCCAGTCGGCGAGCTCGTCCATCGGCGCATCGCCGACGGTGAGCAGCTCGCCGAAGCGCCGGAACTCCGCGTCGGTGGGCTCCGGGAGCCGGAGGAACGCGCTCACCATCCGGATCCCCGGCGGCACCCGCCGGGGGCGCGCGGGGTGGCGGGCGGGGATGGGCCTCGGGGTGTCCACGGTCGTCACATCTCTGTGTCTACTCTTGACAACGGCTGTTGTCGAGTCCGGCGCCGGCGACGTCGACGGGGATCAGCGCCGGGATCTCCACGCCGCGTACAGCTCGTCGAGCACCGGCTCGACCGCGTTGTAGAGCAGCCAGGTGTCCGCGGCGGCGTACATGTTCTCCGCCGACGTCACCGGGGGGATCCGGTCGTAGGCCTCCAGATAGGCCCGGTACGCCGCTTCGGTGAACGCCTGCCCCTCCGCGGTGAACGCGCTCACGTCCAGCTGGCCGGCGAGATGGGTGTCCGCGTAGGCGCCGGGCGTCATCGAGCGGTCGTCGAGCAGGTGGAGCGATCCGTCGGGCACCGCGCCGTCGACGCCGTGCTCCAGGTGCGTGCCGCTCGCGAGTCCGCGGGCGCGGGCCCACGCGTAGAACATCCCGATGTGCGTGCTCGCCGCCTCCTCCGGCAGATCCAGTTCGGCAATGGTGTCGGAGTGCCACCCGGCGTCGTCGTAGGTCATGCCGTGAGCCTGGCTCACTGTGCTTGGCGGGCGCTTGCGACGCGGTTGTCAGGCGGCGCAGAGTCCGATCAGCGTGATCACGAGCGCGAGCTCGATGCCGAAACCCAGGACGTCGCCGCTCATTCCGCCGAACCGGCGCACGCAGTGGCGCATCGCGAGGGTGGAGAGCGCGAGAGCGACGCCGACCGCCAGCGGCCCCTGCCAGGGGCGTCCCGGCACGGCCGGAATCGCCACGGCGAGTGCGACGGTCACCCACAGCGCCTGCGCGGTCGGTCCCTGGGTGCCCGCCGTCAGCGCGCCGAACCCGTCGGGGTTCGACGGTGCCCACCCGCGCCGGCAGCCGAGGACCGCCGCCACCCGGGAGGCGCCCACCGCGACCCCGAACGCGAGCCACGCCCCGCGGTCCGCGAGGGCGCCCACCGCCGCGGACTCCGCGACGAGCAGAAGGGCGAGCGCGGCGGCGCCGAACGGGCCGACGGTGCCCTGACGCATGATCTCCCGCGCCCGCTCCGGTGCGCCGTAGCTGCCGAGCCCGTCCACGCAGTCCGCGAACCCGTCCAGGTGCATGCCGCGCGTCAGCAGCGCCGCGGTGGCGACGGCCAGGGCGCCGACGAGCACCGTCGGTAGCCCCGCGGCGTGCGCCGCCCAGGCCACCGCGACCACGGCGGCCCCGACGATCGCGCCCGCGAGCGGGACGCGGGCGATGATGCGGGCACCGTCGGCCCGTGTGACCGGGCTCGGCTGGACGGAGCCGGGCACGGGCAGCACCGTCATCCAGGCGACGGTGGCGGCGAGGTGCCGCACGTCAGTCGGCGGCCTTCCCGGAGACGCCCGCGGCGTCGAAGGTCGCCATCTCGCCCAGGACGGCCACCGCCGAGCGGACCAGCGGCAGCGCGAGGGCCGCGCCGCTGCCCTCGCCCAGTCGTAGGCCCAGGTCGAGGAGCGGCTCGAGGTCCAGGCGGTGCAGTGCGAGGGCGTGCGCCGGCTCCGGACTCCGGTGCCCGGCGACCCACCAGCTCACGGCACCGGGGGCGAGGTCGTTCGCCACCAGGGCCGCCGCCGTCACTACGACGCCGTCGAGGATCACCGGCGTGCGCCGGACCGCGGCCTGCGCCAGGAACCCCGCCATCGCGGCCAGATCGGCCCCGGCGACGCTGCGCAGCAGTGCTTTCGGATTGCCCGTGTGCGGGCGGGCGCGGTACATGCCGTCGCGGATCGCGGCGGCCTTGCGCATCCACGCGTTGTCGTCGATGCCGGTGCCGCGGCCCACCACGAGCACGGGCTCCGTCTCGGTGAGTGCGCCGATCAGCACCGCGGCGGGCGTGGTGTTGCCGATGCCCATGTCGCCGGCGATGAGCAGGTCGGCACCGGAGTCGACCTCCTCGTCGGCGATCCGGCGGCCGGCCGCGATCGCGGCGATCGTCTCCTCGTCGGTCATCGCGTCGGCGACGGCGATGTCGCCCGACGACCGGCGGATCTTGTTGCGGCTCAGCTCCTCGCGGGTGTCGCCCGCGACGGCGATGTCCTCGATGCGGACCGTCGCGCCGGCCTGCGCGGCCAGCACGTTGATCGCGGCGCCCTCGGCGGCGAAGTTGGCCACCATCTGCGCCGTGACCTCCGGCGGGTACGCGGAGACGCCGCCCGCGGCCACGCCGTGATCGCCGGCGAAGACCACGATGCGCGCGCGTTCGAACTGCTTCGGCGGGCACACGCCCTGGCACGCGGCGATCCACTCGCCGAGCTGCTCCAGGCGGCCCAGCGACCCGGCTGGCTTGGTGAGCTCCAGCTGGCGGTCCCGGGCCTCGCGCCCCACGAACGGATCCGGCGGGGAGAGCTGTGGGAACGCCAGGGGGTCGGCACCCGGCTCGAACGGCGGGAGCACGATGGGGGGCGCCGGGGGTACCTCCGGCACCGGCTTGACGAGGCTCGGGGCGGCCGTACCGCTCGGTGCGGGGGCGGCGGCGGACGCGCCGGCGAGGGCCACCGCGATCCCCGCGACGACGAGCTCGGACCGGTCGGCGATCGCCGCGATCCGGGCGTTGAGTGTTCCCAGCAGGTCCTGGAACACCCGGCCCGCGTGCGTCGGAGGGACGACGGACAGGCCCACCTCGGGGCTGACGATCACCAGCTCGCCGGGGAAGGCCGCCGCGGCGGCGACGAGGCCGTCCAGGTCGGCGGTCACGTTCTCGGGCGTCTCCCACCCGGCGGCGTCGAGCCGCGCGGCGAGCCAGCCGCCCAGATCGTCGATCAACGTCGGCACCGAGCCCTCGGCCAGGACCGCGCGCAGGTCCTGCGTCTCCACCGTGGACCACGACGACGGGCGCCGCTCGCGGTGCGCGGCGACGCGCGCGGTGAGGTCGGGGTCACCGTCGGGCCGCGGCGCGGTGGCGACGTACCGGACGAGGGCGCCGGATCCGGCGATCAGATGCTCGGCGCGGGCGGACTTGCCGGAGCGGACCCCGCCGAGAACGAGGGTGAGCGCCACGGGCTAGACCGCGTCGCCCGGCTTGACCTGCGGCCGCGGGATGCGCATGCGCCGCAACTGGGTGGAGCGCATGAAGGCGTACCAGCCGAGGCGGAAGCCGGTCTCGGTGGTGTCGGGCCAGCGCTCACGGACCCGGTTGTTGACGCGGCGGCCGGTGAGGAAGCCCTCGATCGCCATGACCGCGACCATGACCAGCAGGATCAGCATCGGGATGCCCGCCAGCTCGGGCCGGTTGACCGTGACGAACATGAAGACCATCACGGCGACGGCGAACGGGATGAACATGGTGGAGATGTGGCGCTTCGCGTCCACGAGGTCGCGCACGTAGGCCTTGACGGGGCCCTTGTCGCGGGCGGGGAGGTACCGCTCGTCGCCCTCCATCATGAGCTCGCGGCGCTCGTTGGCCTGCGTGCGGCGCTGGGCGGCGGCGGCCTTGCGCTCCTCCTTGCTCATGGAGTTGCGCAGTTCCTTCTTCCGCGCGCGCGCCTCGGCCCGCGTCATCGGCGCGGGGGCGACGGGGCCGCGCTTGCGACCCTGCGCCTCGCGGCGGCTGGGGGTGGGGCGGCCCTTGCCCGCCGTCTGCGCGGGCTTGGCGAGCGGATCCGCAGCGGTCTCGTCGACGGTGTCGGCTGCCGCGGACTCCGCCGCCTCGGAGGTCGAATCGTCGGCCTTCTGCCAGGGGAGTTTCACATCGTCCAGCCTATTCGATCCCGCCGGGTGCGCGACGACGCGGGTGAGGTGTGACTCCCGGGAATGCGGGGTGGGGGAGTACCGTTGAACCAGACACCGACGTGCGTCTGTGAGGAGAACCTATGACTACTGCTGAGAGCGAAACCACCGGTGTGGTGCTGACCGAGGCCGCTGCCTCGAAGGCGAAGGCGCTGCTGGACCAGGAGGGTCGTGACGACCTGGCGCTGCGCATCGAGGTGCAGCCGGGTGGTTGCGCGGGGCTCCGGTACCAGCTGTACTTCGACGACCGGTCGCTCGACGGTGACGTGATGTCCGAGTTCGGCGGCGTCAAGCTGTCCGTCGACCGGATGAGCGTGCCGTTCCTGATCGGCGCGAAGATCGACTTCGTCGACTCGATCGAGAAGCAGGGTTTCACCATCGATAACCCGAACGCCACCGGCTCGTGCGCCTGCGGCGACTCGTTCAACTGACGCACGACTGACGCCCGCGCGGCGTCCGGGACCCTCTCGCGGTTAGGCTGACTGGATTCGTCCGTCGCCGACCACGGGAGGGTTTCGTCGTGTCGATCGCCGTTTCCGGTTCCATCGCCACCGATCATCTGATGCGTTTCGAGGGGAAGTTCTCCGAGCAGTTGCTCGCCGAACACCTCGCGCACGTGTCGCTGAGCTTCCTCGTGGAGGAGCTCGTCCTGCAGCGCGGCGGCGTCGGCGCGAACATCAGCTTCGGCATGGCCCGGCTCGGCCGACGGCCCGTGCTGGTCGGCGCGGTCGGTGCCGACTTCGACGAGGGTTACCGCACATGGCTCGAGGACGCGGGCGTCGACACCCGCGCCGTGCGCGTCTCGCAGACCGCGCACACCGCCCGCTTCCAGTGCACCACCGATTCGGAGATGGCGCAGATCGCCTCCTTCTACTCCGGCGCGATGGCCGAGTCGCGGGAGATCGCCATCGCCGACGTGGCCGCCACCGTCGGCGCGCTCGACCTGGTGGTGATCGGCGCGAACGATCCCGCTGCGATGACGCTGCACAGTGTGCAGTGCCGCGCGGCCGGGATCCCCTTCGCCGCGGACCCGTCGCAGCAGCTCGCACGCCTGAACGGCGAAGAGGCCCGCGACCTTGTCGAGGGTGCGAAGTTCCTGTTCACGAACGAGTACGAGTGGGGCCTGCTCCAGCAGAAGACCGGGGTGAGCGCCGAGCGGCTCACCGAGATGGTCGAGGTCCGGGTGACCACCCTGGCGGAGAAGGGCGCCGACATCGTCGTCAACGGCGCCGGGGGCGGCGTCGCCGAGCAGATCCACGTCGACGTGGTGCCCGACCGCGGCCGCGTCGACCCGACGGGCGTCGGCGACGCCTTCCGCGCCGGCTTCCTCGTGGGCCTCGACGCGGGGCTGTCGTACGAGCGCGCAGGTCAACTCGGCTCGTACGTCGCGGTGAAGGTGCTCGAGACCGTCGGGCCGCAGGCGTGGGAGTACGACGTGGAGGATGCCGCCGAGCGTCTCGCAGAGGCGTACGGCACCGAGGTGGCCGCCGAGATCCTCGCTGCGCTGTAGGTCACAACTCCGATTACCGGCGAGTAACCTACGGTATCGTAGGTTCATGACGGTCGCCGGTGTTCCCGAGGTCAAGCCGCGCCTGCGGGGCGTGATCCACCAATTCGGTGCGCTGGGCGCCGCAGTCCTGGGGATCCCTCTCGTGGCGGCGGGGTTCCGGGAGAGTTCCGCGGCCGGGCTCGCCCTTCTCGTCTACGCGATCACCGTGATCGGCGTCTTCGGCGTGAGCGCCGCGTACCACCGCGGGGGGTGGACCGATGCGCAGCGCATCTGGATGAAGCGCGCCGATCACTGCATGATCTTCGTCTTCATCGCCGGCAGCTACACCCCGATCGCGGTGCTGGCCCTGCCGCCCGGCGTCGCCCGGTGGGTACTCGCGGTGGTCTGGGGCGGAGCCCTGGCCGGAGTGGCGCTCAAGCTGCTGTGGCCGCACGCCCCGCGCTGGGTGGGCGTGCCGCTGTACATCGCTCTCGGCTGGGTGGTCGTCGCCGTCGCGGGCGACCTGGTCCGCGGTGCCGGCTGGACCGCGTCGATCCTGCTCGCCGTCGGCGGCGTGCTCTACAGCGGCGGGGCGGTGCTCTACGCCACCCGCTGGCCCAACCCGTGGCCGGGCGTCTTCGGGCACCACGAGTTCTTCCACGCCGCGACGGTGATCGCGGCGCTGTGCCACTACGCCGCGATGTGGATCGCGCTGCTGCGTTGACTCGCGCGTTCGTCTTGCGGGCAAGGTGTCGGTGGGTACAACGCTTGCGATGAACGCACGCCTCGAAATTCCTCGGCCGAGGGCTGTAAGGTCACGAAGCGTAATTCAGCGGGCGGATTCTGTTGGAATGTTAGGTAGATCGCAAACACTCAATCTGAGGTTTCACAATCCTGCGACTAGCGTTTCATTCGGTTTCTTATGGCAAGAACGATCAAGGCTAGGAGAACTGGACCTGCGGCTTTGACGAAGATATCAACCGCGATCCCCGCGCCGACCAGCGTGACTCCCGCCGTTCCTGCGGGGCGAAATATCGCGACTGTCTCTTGGGCAGCGAATGCCCACGGCCAGATCGCGCTGTCTGGATCTAGTGTGGCCGTAGAACGCGTAGCTCCTGGCCGGACCCAAGCGCTGTTAGTAAAACACCACCCTGCGAGTGTGACTACCATCGCCAATGCTAGGACCGCTCGCCAGGCGCGCAGGCCGTAGCCGGACAACGCCCTGTAGGCTTCCAAGAATAGTCTCTCTGCAGAAGGCATGGCCGCCGCCCGCCGCCGCATTTCCATCTCGCCGTAGTAGAAATCCGATGCGCCAGGAGAGTTCTTGCTCTCCTCGAGGGACTTCCTTAGCGTCCGATAGGTTGCAGAGACCTTACTCGCGGTACTGTGATACTGAGAAGAGTGCTCGGATCCCAACAAAACCTCGTCATAAATAATGCGCCGGTCTGTTTTCCACCACGTGTACCCATGATGACGGTCGATCTCATACGACCCGAAACTCGAACGCCGACTTTCGCCGCGATTGGAGGCGAGTCCATCCGACCCAGATATGACGAGGCTGTCGAGTCCTGAAGCGGCAGAGAACTCGCATCGGCGGAGATTGAGGTCCGAGATTGTGACGCCTGAGACCTGAGCACGACGTAGCGAGGTGACCTCGGGTCGGTTTCCAAGCCCAGGCATCTTTGACAGGCTCTTGTATAAAGAATTCATTGATTGACAATAGGCCCGCCAGACGTCGTCGAAATAGTCGCCAGAGCGCTTCTTAAAGTACTCTATCGGCAGTCTTCTGGGCGATCGTCGCACGTTGATCGAGTCAGTGTCCGGTGCTCCGGCAATTCTCGAACCCGGTGCGATATCTGCCTCTTCGAGTGTGAGCTGCGATTGTGTGCTCATCGTGAAATGGACGCTTTCTTTAGCTTGCATCCTTGTAGCATTTATGGACGGTGCATCCATGTTGATTCTGATTGAAGTCTTGAACTCGGCGTCCACGAGAGATACGGAAGCGCCTGCTGCAACGATGGAGTTGCTCGATAGTCCGCATTCCCAGACCGTCTGACTCAAGTCGAGTTTCATAAACAAGGCTCCCTCGAAGTCTGCCTCTTGGTAGAATCTTGCAGAGCCGAAGAACGCCTCCTTTGCGCAAATTGTATTGCGAAAACTTGCACTAGCTTCGAACGTCGCGTTCCTGAAGGATGCGCCTGAGATCAGAGTTGCACCCTGATACGTAGTGGGTCCTGCGAAGGCTGCTCTGTCGAAGTGGACGGGGCCGTTGAAGGTGCTCGAGTCGAACTGTGCTACACCGCGGAACAATGTGCCTCTAAAATTCGAACTGTTGCCGAAATACGACTTTTCGAAGTGTGCTTCCTTAAGGAACTGACATGCTGTAAAATTGGCTCCTCGTTGAAATATTGTTTCGGCACAATTGAAGTGCTCGGTGAATCTGGAACCCTTGAATCTTGGTTTAAGTGCGAATCTGGATTCGCTGAATGAAACGCCTGCGCGGTAGGTGGTTTGCTGAAAGTCGACCACCTCGTTGAAGGCAGCACGATCGAATCCAGCGCTTGAGTAGAACGTCGCGCCTGTGAACTTGGTGGCTCCTGGGAATTCCGCTCCCGAGAATGCGGCTCCGGCGACGAATGTTGTGCGCTCAAAGCTTGCATCCCCGGATAGCCTTGAATTCTTTCCGTCGACATGCCCTGTGATTACGCACGCGATGAGGTTGAGGGGTACGCGTTGTTCTCCGCGAAACTTGAGAACTCCTACAATCTTTGCGCCGTAAATATGGACACTGTACTTCTTTGTAAATAGCAGAAAGTGGATAAATTCGGCCCTGACGGACCTGCTTTTGTCCCAGCTTTCCGCCTGTTTTACTGTGGGGCGCCACCGCCCGTTTGCGCGTTCTTGGGGGGTGCGGAGGTCGCACGAGTCACTCCGGCTCGCGGCCTCGAGTACTCTCTTTTCTGCCGAAGTTTCGGGTTCCAAATCTTCTCCTGGAGGTAGGCAGCCTTGCTAGCCTCGACTGACGGTGGTGCGACGCGTGACTTCGAAGGGTAGTGTGAGTTCGCAAGCAATCCTAGCGAGTGGTGGCGCACCCGTACCCGTGTTTGATTCCTGTGCCGTGGTCGGGGCGTCTTCTCTCGTGTTGTGTGTAGTCGGACTGGGAGCGGACTATCGGGCATGTTCCCGAGGTTGGGCTTTGCGCGAAGGATGCGAATCGAATTCGTTGGCTTGCCGTCGTTATGTCATACCGGGCGATCGGTTGAGGAAATGGACCTGCGTGACGTCAATTGAGCCGTCCAAACGATCCCGCTGAGAATTATGGTGAATGTGGACAGGTTCGCCTTACGACTCCTACTGGCGGCGCGATCCATGTGGCTCCGTCGGCGCTTCGCAGCGTCTGAGGACTCTCTAGAGGCGGACCGGGTAGACCGGCTCCTCGATGGCGGGGTGGATGCGGTCCTCGACGAAGATGCCGTGCCAGACCATGAACACCAGCACGGTCCAGATCCGTCGGGAGTGGTCGGTGCCGCCCGGCCAGCCCTCGGGCGCCTTGGCCTTGTGCTCGTCGAGCATGGCGAGCACGGCGCGCCGGTCGATCCACTCGTCGGTCTGCGACTCCTCGATGACGTTGCGCGCCCAGTCGTAGAGCTCCGGGCCGGCCAGCCAGTGCCGCAGCGGCACCGGGAAGCCCAGCTTCTTCCGGTGCAGCACGTGCGGCGGGATGATCTCCTCCAGCGCGCGGCGCAGCGCGTACTTCGACGTGCCGCCGGCCAGCTTGAGATCCGCGGGCAGGGTCTCCGCGACGCGGAAGACCTCCTTGTCGAGGAACGGCACGCGCAGCTCGAGCGAGTTCGCCATCGTCATCTTGTCGGCCTTGACGAGGATGTCGCCGCGGAGCCAGGTGAACTGGTCGAGGTGCTGCATCCGCTCGACGGGGCCCCATCCGCGGGTCTTCGCGTAGATCGGCGCCGTCACGTCGGTGTGCGTCCACTCCGGCCGGAAGTCGCGCAGCACGTAGTCCAACTGCGCGTCGTTGAACGACCGGGCGTTGCCGTAGTACCGCTCCTCGAGCGGCAGCGAGCCGCGCTGCAGCAACGACTTGCCGCGCTTGCCCTCGGGCAGGCGGTCGCCGATCTTCCCGGCGGTGCGTCGCGCCCACGCCGGCAGCTTGTCGAAGGGTGCGAGCGAGAGCGGCTCCTTGTAGATGGTGTAGCCGCCGAACAGCTCGTCGGCGCCCTCGCCCGACAGCACCACCTTGACGTGCTTGCGGGCCTCGCGCGCGAGGTAGTAGAGGGGCACGAGCGACGGATCGGCCACCGGATCGTCGAGGTACCAGACGATGGCGGGGATCGCGTCGCGGAACTCCTCGGGCGAGACCGTCTTCACCACGTGCCGTGCGCCGATCGCCTCGGCGGACTCGGCGGCCACGTCGACCTCGCTGTAGCCCTCGCGCTGGAATCCGGTGGTGATGGTGATCAGGTCGGGATTGTGCTGGATCGCCAGCGCCGCGACGGCCGTCGAGTCGATGCCGCCGGAGAGGAAGGAACCGACGGTCACATCGGCGCGCATGTGCATCTTCACCGAGTCGCGCAGCGCGTCGGCGATATCGCGGTAGACGGCCTTCGCCTCGGCGGACTCCAGGCCGCCGCCCACCGGCTTCACGGGGAAGCGGGGCTCGAAGTAGCGCTTCCCGACGACCTCGCCGCCGGGGGAGAGGGTCGCGGAGCAGCCCGACTCGAGGCGGCGGATGCCCAGGTGCAGCGACTCGGGCTCGGGCACGTACTGCAGGACGGTGTAGTGCTGCACGGCGCGGGCGTCGAGGCCCTGCTTCAGGCCCGCCTCGTCGGCCAGGGCGAGCACGGACTTCTTCTCGCTGGAGAAGACGGTGCCCTTCGATCCGGTCGCGACGTACAGCGGCTTGATGCCGAACTGGTCGCGGGCGAGCGTCAGCTCCCGCTTCTCGGTGTCCCAGATCGCGAAGGCGAACATGCCCCGCAGCTCGGCCAGCACCCCGTCGATGCCCCAGTGGTGGAACCCGGCGACGATCGACTCGCCGTCGCCCTCGGTGCGAAACGCGGCGCCGAACTCGTCGGTCAGCCGCCGCCGCAGCTCGAGGTAGTTGTAGATCTCGCCGTTGAAGGTCAGCGCGTACCGGTCGGGGTTCTCCGGCGGGCCCCAGCGCAGCGGCTGGTGCGCGTGCTCGATGTCGATGAAGGCGAGGCGGTTGAAGCTCAGCGCCAGGTCGTCGTCGTGCCACGAGCCGCCGAACTCGTCCGGCCCGCGGTGCCGCATGCACCGGCCGGCGGCGGTCACCGCGTCGACGACGTCGCCCGCGCGCTGATCGGCGGACAGGAATCCCAGGAGGCCACACACGGTTGACCAGTATGCCGGAACGGGCCCCTTCCGCTGGAACGCCGCAGGCCCGCAACCCGGGCACGCGAAACGACGCGCCATTTGCCGACCCCGCAACGTGTACCCCGTCCCGTTGGTCTACGCTGCGTAGTACAAGGGGAACGTGCAGCCCCGGCCGTGAGTTCCCGGACGGGGAGAGCGGTCCGGAACGGGCCCCGTAGCACTGACCGTGTTTCAGCAGGAAGGCGCGACATTGGCACCCGGAAGTAACGCCCACGGTGGGGCCGCGTCCTGGCGTAAGCGCCTGGTTCTGGCCGCCGGGCTCGTCGCTGGCATGTTCGCTCTGGCGGGCTGCTCGGCCGACGAGGTGATGCGTTTCGGTTGGCCCGAGGGGGTTACCCCCGAGGCCCGTGACATGACTGAGCTGTGGAGCTGGTCCGTCGTCGCCGCCCTCATCATGGGTGTGCTCGTCTGGGCCCTCACGTTCTGGACCATCACGTTCCACCGGCGCAAGGCGGACTCGCCCGATTTCCCCCGGCAGACCGCGTACAACGTGCCCCTGGAGCTGCTGTACACCGCGATCCCGTTCCTCATCATCGCCGTGCTCTTCTACTTCACCGTCGTGGTGCAGACCAAGGTCGAGAAGATCGAGGACAACCCGGGCGTGACGGTGGACGTCACCGCGTTCCAGTGGAACTGGCGTTTCGCGTACCGCGAGGTCACCCTCGACGGCAACAAGATCAAGCTCGAGCGGGAGAACCCGTACGGCAAGCAGCCCGACATCGCGAAGCTCAACGAAGAAGCCGAGAAGATGAAGGAGCACGGGCACGTCGAGGCGCAGCCCGAGCGCGGCCCGAACCACGGCCGTTTCCAGGAGATCCGCGACTACCTGAAGTTCAGCACCGTCGAGGTGCAGGGCTCGTCCGCCGAGATCCCGGTCCTGGTGCTGCCGACCGACACCCGCATCCAGTTCGACCTGGCCTCCGCCGACGTCGTGCACTCCTTCTACGTCCCGCAGTTCGCCTTCAAGCGCGACGTGATGCCGAACCCGGTGCAGAACCACACCCAGAACAAGTTCCAGGTGTCCAGCATCGACCGGCCCGGCGCCTTCGTCGGTCGCTGCGCCGAGATGTGCGGCGACTACCACTCGATGATGAACTTCGAGATCCGCGCGGTGACGCCGGAGAACTTCAAGAAGTACATCGAGGCGCGTCAGGGCGGCAAGGACAACGTCGCGGCGCTCGAGTCGATCGGTGAGGTGGGCGTGTCCACCAGCACGTTCCCGTTCGACACCCGCCGCACCGGCCGCACCCCGTCGGGCAACAGCACCGCGCCCGTCAATGCAGAAGGAGCGAACTGACCCATGAAGGTCGAAGCGAAACTCTTCGAGTTCCTCACCGCGTTCTTCTTCCTCGCGGGCATCCTGTACACCGTCGCGACCGCGATCTGGGGCCCCGGCTACGGCTACGGCGCCGTGGAGTGGGTCGGCGTGACCGGCATGTTCCTCACCGGCGGCCTGACGCTGATCATCGGCACCTACTTCCGGTTCGTGTCCAATCGCGTCGACACCCGCCCCGAGGACTACGAGGACGCCGAGGTGTCCGACGGTGCCGGCGAGCTCGGCTTCTTCAGCCCGCACTCGTGGTGGCCCATCCTGCTGTCGGCGTCCGTCGCCGTGGTGGGCATCTCCGTGGCCCTGCAGCTCTACTGGCTCTGGTTCTTCGGTGGCCTGCTCGTCGTGGGCGCCGCCTGGGGCCTCGTCTTCGAGTACCACAAGGGCCCCGAGAAGCACTAGGACACGTTCTTCAGCGACGCCCGCCCCGGTTCTGAGAAATCAGTTCACCGGGGCGGGCGTCGCTCTTCCGTCGGCGTTCACTGCCGCGTCCCCTCCGAGTCGCCTCCGTCTGATTGCATGCACCCATGACGCAGGCCAGAGCCGGGCTGTCCGTACGCAGACTCACCGCCGACGAGGTGCGCGGCAGGGGAGGGACCGTCGCCCCGCCGAAGGTCAAGTTCGACTTCGCCGAGGCGGAGCCCGAGGCGTACGGTGCCGGCGACTACGACACCGTCGGCCACGTCGGCGTCGTCGAGGCCCCCGAGCGGTCCTACTTGGCCGTCGACACCGTCGGCAGCCCGCGCACCTCCGAAGACTTCCGCGCGGCCGCGGAGGCCCTCTACGCGGCCGCCTACGGCGTCAAGGTGCGCAACAAGGCGCTCTACCGGCGCGGTACCCCCGGCGCCGACGAGGCGCCCCGGAGCGACTTCCGGATGCCCCCGCTCGAACGCCTCCGCGGCGACGTGGCGCCCCAGCACACCGACTCCGCTCGCTGGACCCTGCTCCTGCGTCGGCCGGCGTGGATCGACGAGGCGGAAGTGGGGGACGTCCTCGAACAGCTCGAGGTCAGTAAGGGGCTGAGTCTGGCCCGCGTGCGCAGCCTCGACCTGCCCGCGTCGTCGTACCTCCAGACCCGCGTCGACGGGCGCTGGTCGGCCGCCCTGACACCCACCGCGAAGGCCTTCGCCGTGCAGCTGCGCGAGCGCGGCCTCACGGCCGTCGACGGCGCCTGGCACGAGGTGTGCCTCGGCAAGCCCGGCGCCCCGGTGGGGGAGAACAGCTACCTGCTCCGCCTGCGCCTGGCCTGAATCAGCGGCGCTCGTCGCCGCGGGCGCGGGCCCACGTCACGTCGTCCCGGCTGCGTCGTTCGCGCGTGACCCCGGCGACGGTGCCGGGCGCCGCGACTCCGAAGGCCGTCATCGACGTCACCTCCCACTCCCGCGGCACTCCGAACTCGACGGCGACGGCGTCGCGGTCGAAGGCGCGGAACTGGTGCGCGTCGAAGCCGATCGAGAGCGCCTGCAGCGTCATGTGCGCCACCGCTTGGCCCAGGTCGTAGCGGGCGAACTCCGAGTACTCCCAGTCCGTGTCCTCGACGAGAACCCGGGCGAGGTTCACGACGATCGCGGAGGCGTCCGGCGCCCACCGTGCCGAGCTGCCCGCGAGGTGCCGGACGATTCGCGCGTGCACGCCGTCGCCGCGGCGGCCCACGACGAACGCCCAGGGCTGCGAGTTGCCGGCCGAGGGAGCGAGGCGGGCGGCGTCGAGGATCGTGTCGAGCGCGGCGTCGCCGATCTCCGCGTCGGCGTCGAACGCCATCGGGCTGCGCCGGCGCAGGACGGCGGGATGGACCTCCGGGACGACCGGGATCTCGCAGATGCTCACGGAGTCCATTGTGCGCGATGACCGTGGGCCCTCCCGCCGGTGCGCGGACACCCCGTTCGGGCGGGGCGACGGTGCTGTCCGCGCTGCGGCGGACCGTCGGACCCGGAAACGACTGCGGCCCCTCCCCGGGGTAGGGGAGGGGCCGCAGCGGCTTCGTCAGGACTTACTCGACGTCGATCTTGCCGCCGTTGTCCTGGACCTTCTTGAGCGCCTCGAGCGCCTTGAGCTCGTTCGCGTGGTCGCGGGCGGCGTTGTCGCGCTGCTCCTCGGCCGAGTCGGCCCGCAGGAACGAGCCCGTGCCGGGCTGGCCGGCCGCGCCGAGCTGGTTGGCCTTGGTCGGGACGACCGCGCCCTCGTAGGGGAGCGGCACGGCGTGGCCGTGCTCGTCGACCGGGCCGAGCGGCTGGTGGAGCTCGATGAACTCACCGTTCGGGCGACGCACGATGACGCCGGTCTCGATGCCGTGCTCCAGCACCGCGCGGTCGGCGCGCTGCAGGCCGATGCAGAACCGGTAGGTCAGCCAGTAGGCGACCGGCGGCAGCACGACCAGGCCGATGCGGCCGATCCACGTCATCGCGTTGAGCGAGATGTGGAACTTCAGCGCGATGACGTCGTTCACACAGGACAGCGTGAGCACGATGTAGAACGCGAGGGCCATGGCGCCGATCGCGGTGCGCACCGGCACGTCGCGAGGACGCTGCAGGATGTTGTGGTGCGCATCGTCGCCGGTGAGCTTCTTCTCGATCCACGGGTAGCCGATCATCAGGCCGATGATCACGCCGATGATGATCGCCACGAACGCGGCGCCCGGAACCGTGTGGCCCCAGAAGTAGAGCTCCCACGCCGGCCACAGACGGGCCAGGCCGTCCGTCCACATCATGTAGACGTCGGGCTGCACGCCCGCGGAGACCTTCGCCGGGTCGTACGGGCCGATCGTCCACACCGGGTTGATGGTGAAGATGCCCGCCATGAGGGCGATGATGCCGAAGGTGGCGGCGAAGTAGGCGCCGGTCTTGACCGCGAAGACGGGGAGGATGCGGACACCCACCACGTTCTCCTCGGTGCGGCCGGGGCCCGCGAACTGGGTGTGCTTCTGGTACCAGACCAGGGCCAGGTGGCCCGCGATCAGCGCCAGGATGATGCCCGGGAACAGCAGGATGTGCAGCACGTACAGGCGCGGAATCAGCAGCTCGCCGGGGAAGTCCCCGCCGAACAGGGCCCAGTGGACCCAGGTGCCGACCACGGGGAGGCCCACGACGATGCCCGACATCGCGGCGCGGACGCCGGTGCCCGAGAGCAGGTCGTCCGGGATCGAGTAGCCGAAGAAGCCCTCGAACATCGCGAGCAGCAGCAGCGCGCAGCCGATGACCCAGTTGGCCTCACGCGGGCGACGGAACGCGCCGGTGAAGAAGATGCGGGCCATGTGGATGATGATCGACGCGGCGAACATCAGGGCGGCCCAGTGGTGGATCTGGCGGACGAACAGGCCGCCGCGCACCTCGAACGAGATGTCCAGGGTGGTGGCGTAGGCGCGCGACATCGCGACGCCGTGGAGCGGCTCGTAGGCGCCCTCGTAGTGGACCTCCGACAGCGACGGGTCGAAGAACAGGGTGAGGTAGACGCCCGACAGCAGCAGGATCACGAAGCTGTACAGCGCGATCTCGCCCAGCATGAAGGACCAGTGCGTGGGGAAGACCTTGTTGATCTGGCGGCGGATGCCCGGCGCGAGGTGGTATCGGGAATCCACCTCGTTGGCCTGCTGTCCGACGCGCTCGCCGAGTGTGGTCATCAGTGCGTCGCCTCCCAGAAGGCCGGTCCGACCTGTTCGATGAAGTCGCCGTTGGCGACCATGTAACCCTGCTCGTTCACCGAGATCGGCAGCTGCGCGAGCGCGCGGGCGGCGGGACCGAAGACCGGCTTGCCGTACTCGAGCGCGTTGAACTGCGACTGGTGGCAGGGGCAGAGGATGCGGTTGGTCTGCTGCTCGTACAGCGACGTGGGGCAGCCGAAGTGGCTGCAGACCTTGGTGTAGGCCCAGTAGTCGCCGTAGTTGAAGCTCTCCTGACCCTCGCGCTTGATCGCGCGCACGGCGTCCTCGGGACGCAGGCGGATCAGCATGACGGGGTTGCGGATGCCCTTGAGGCCGTGGAGCAGCTTGAGGCGCGACTCCTCGGTCTCGCCGAAGCCGTCCGAGACGCGCCACGGGAACACCGTCATCATGCCGCCGGCGTCGAGGTCCTCGGCGCGGACGAGCTTGACCTTGTACGGGTCGCCCACGTCGTTGCGGAGGAACACGGGCTCGTGGTTGAGGTCGCTCGAGAAGTCGTTCTCCAGCGAGTTCCAGTACGGGGACCAGCCGGTGTGCCACAGCGGCGAGGCCTCGCGCTTGGCCCACGGGTTCTTGATCAGGCCGCCGACGAAGCCGGCCGCGGCACCGAGGCCGAGGACGCCGACGCCGAACCCGGCCGAGGCCATGATCATCTTGCGGCGGGGGAGCGTGGAGGTCTCCAGCGCGTCCTTGAACAGCGCGGCCGTGGTGGCCTTGTCGACCTTGGACGAGCCACCGGCGTCGTGCCGCTGCTGGACCGCGATCTCCTCGGGAATGAACTTCTTCGTGAACTGCACGGTGCCCGCGAAGACGCAGAGCAGCGAGAGGCCGAAGGTGATGCCCAGCATCGGCGTGTACAGCGTGTACCACCAGTAGTGGGCGTCGTCGATGCCCTGGTACTTCCACGGCCAGAAGAGGAAGACACCGAGCAGCGCGGCGCCGAAGACGCCGGCCAGGGCGAACCACAGGGCGACGGTGCGCTCGGCGCGCTTCTCAGCGCGGGTGCCCGGGACGGGCCAACGGGGCTCGCGGTAGACCAGCTCGACACCGTCGAGGTTGGTACCGAGCTTCACCAGCTCCTCGTGCGACAGGTTGTCCAGTTCGTCGTCCGACGGGACGTTGTTCAACGGCTTGGCGGTCAATTCCTGCTCCCAACCCACATCGCGGCGCCGACGACGGCGATCATCCCGGTCACCCACATCACCATGCCCTCGGACGCGGTACCGAAACCGCCGAGGCCGTGGCCGCCGGGGGACTGCGTCTCGCCGACGTTCTTGATGAAGCCGATGATGTTCTTCTTCTCTTCAGGCGACAGTGCACGGTCCGAGAACTTGGGCATGTTCTGCGGGCCGGTCAGCATCGCGGCGTAGATCTCCTGCTCGTTCGCGGGATCCAGCGGAGGCGCGAACTTGCCACCGGACAGGGCGCCGCCCCGGCCGGTGAAGTTGTGGCACGAGGCGCAGTTGAGGCGGAAGAGCTCGGCGCCGGCGCCGAGGTTCTTGCCGCGCAGCGACTCCTGCGCGATGACGCGGTTGCCGTTCTCGTCGCGCTTGATCGAGCCGTCCGGGTTGTACTCCCATACGATCGACGGGCCGCCGCCGATGGACTGGATGTACGCGCCCATGGCGTCGATCTGCTTGGCGTCGAACTTGGCGGGCTTGCGCACGATCTGCGAGGAGTTGACCGTCGCGGGCATGCGGCCCGAGTGCACCTGGAAGTACACGGCGGAATCGCCGACGCCGACGAGGCTCGGACCGCGGTCCTTCACGCCCTCGAGGCTGGCGCCGTGGCAGCTGATGCACGAGGTCTCGTACAGGCGCTTGCCGTTCTCGACCTGCGCGGCGTCGAAGTCGTCGGCGATCGCGACCTGCGGGGTCGGGCTGGCGATCGTGGCGACACCGCCCGCGGCGAGGAGGCCGCCGACCAGCAGCGCCGCGCTCGCGAACTTGCGGCGGAGCTTGCGCTGCTTCCGGGCCTTCTGTGCCGAGGCGACGGACGCGCGCCCTGCACCGTCGGGCCCGCCTTCCTCGCCGGCGGGCTCAAAGTTGGCTGAACTCATCTGCTATCCCTCTGTGATGGCGACTGAGATAAACGTCTTTAGCGAATGATGTAAATGACGGCGAAGAGGCCGATCCACACCACGTCGACGAAGTGCCAGTAGTAGCTGACGACGATCGCCGAGGTCGCCTGGGCGGGCGTGAACTTCGAGGCGCGGCTGCGGGCCAGGATGAAGACGAAGGCCACGAGGCCGCCCATCACGTGCAGGCCGTGGAATCCGGTGGCCATGTAGAACACCGAGCCGTAGACCGAGGAGCTGAGGGTGAGGCCCTCGCCGATCAGGGTCTTGTACTCGTTGAGCTGGCCCGCGACGAACGCGGCGCCCATGATGAGCGAGACCAGGTACCAGATGCGGAACTTGAAGACGTCGCCCTTCTCCGCGGCGAAGACGCCCAGCTGGCAGGTGACCGACGAGGCGATCAGCACGATGGTCGGCGGCAGGGCCGCGGCCAGGCTGATGTTCGTGTCGGCAGGGGGCCATCCGTTCTCCCCAGCTCCGGCCCGCGCCACGAAGTACATGGCGAAGAGCCCGGCGAAGAACATGAGCTCGCTCGACAGCCAGACGATGGTCCCGACGCTGACCATGTTGGGCCGGTTGAGTGAGTGCACGCGCTGGGTGATGGCTGTAGCTGAGGTCGGTGCGGCGCTAGTCACTCCGCAAGTATGACCGGTCGTAGTATCGAATGCCTACCCGGGTCGCAGATTGGGCGCGTCGAATCTCGCGGGCAGGCTGCGCGCCCTCCGCTCGTACACTCGAAACACCACGTCAACGGCTGGATCGGCCCCGGCAGATAAGGCATACCTTGCCCTACGACCTCAACGGCAGACCCGAGCAACGGACCCGTCTGGGCCGGTTGCTGAGCCACCTCTCCGCGCGCACCGTCGAAGAGTTAACGCCCGGGCACCCGGGTTTGGTTCCCGTCGCCGCGTCGGACGACGACGCGGCGGCCTCCTCGTCGGTCCTCGATGCCGCGGAGGCCTTCGATCCGGACGCGCAGAGCGTGCTGCGGCACGTCCTCGAAGTGCCGCCCGCGGAGGTCGACGAGGTGCTGCGGCTCGTCGCGCAGGACCGGTACGAGCGGATGGCGCCCGACGGTGCCGCCCTCTCCGGGCCCGCGGGGCTGGAGACCGTGGTCGTCGCGCGGGTGCAGAAGGTGGACGCGCTGCACGTCTCCCAGGAGCGCTCGCGGATGGCCGGCGTGACCGCGCGGCACGGCGGCCGGGCCGTGTTGTGGCAGGTGCTCCAGATTCCTGCTTGACCGCCCCGATTACAGTTGCGGCCATGGATTGGCCGACGGTTCTCACCGAGCTCACCTCCCAGCGCGACCTCAGCGCGGAGCAGGCGCGGTGGGCGATGTCCGAGATCATGAGCGACGGGGCGACCCCGTCGCAGATCTCCGCGTTCGGTGTCGCCATGAAGATGAAGGGCCCGTCGCCGGTCGAGGTGCGGGCGCTGGCCGACGTGATGCTCTCGCTGACGACCCCCGTGCCCTTCGGCGCGCGCGCCGTCGACATCGTCGGCACCGGCGGCGACCGCTCGCACTCGGTCAACATCTCCACGATGAGCTCGATCGTCGTGGCCGCGGCCGGCGTGCCCGTGCTCAAGCACGGCAACCGGGCCGCCTCGTCCAAGTCGGGCGGCGCGGACTGCCTGGAGGCGCTCGGCGTCGCGATCGGGCTGAACGCCGACGGGGTCGCGCGCACCACCGCCGAGCTGGGTATCGGCTTCTGCCTCGCCTCGGTCTTCCACTCGGGCCTGCGCTTCGCCGGCGCGACCCGCAAGGAGATCGGGATCCCGACCGTCTTCAACGTGCTCGGCCCGCTCACCAACCCCGGCCGGCCCTCGGCCGGTCTCATCGGCTGCGCCTTCGCCGACCTCGCGCCCGTGGTGGCCCAGGCCTTCGCCGACCGCGGCGGGCAGGACCACGTCATCGTCGTCCGCGGCGATGACGGGCTCGACGAGCTGACCACCACGGCGACCTCGACGGTGTGGCGCGTGCAGGAGGAGGGCGTCGGCGTGGAGTCCGTCGACCCGCGTGAACTCGGCCTGGCTCGCGTGGCGATCGAGGACCTGCGCGGGGGCGACGCGACCGTGAACGCGGCGATCGCCCGCACCTTCCTCGCCGGGGAGACCGGCCCGGTCCGCGACGCGGTGCTACTCAACTCCGCCGGCGCCGTCGCCGCCTACGAGGGGCTGACGGCGGGGGAGTCCGTGCAGGACGCGCTCGCGGCGCACCTGCCGCGGGTCGCCGAGGCCGTCGACTCGGGTGCCGCGGCCGCGCTGCTCGACCGCTGGGTCGCGCTGTCGCAGGAGATCGCGGGCTCGTGAGCGACGCGGGACTGGACCGGATGCGCGCCGACGCCGAGGCGCGCGGCCTGACGGTGACCGTGCGCGAACGCCCGGCGGCGCGGAGCCTGGAGGAGGCGGCCGCGCTGATGGACCTGCCGCCGTCGCAGCTGGTGAAGTCGCTGGTCGTGCGCCGGGGCGAGGGGGCCTACCTGTTCGCGTTGGTGCCCGGCGACCGGTCGATCGCCTGGCCCAAGCTGCGCGCCGTGGTCGGCGTGAACCGGCTCGCGATGCCGCCCGCCGACGAGGCCCTCGAGGCCACGGGGTACGAGCGCGGCACGATCACGCCCGTCGGGGCCCGGGGCGACTGGCCGGTGTACGTCGACGAGCGGATCGCCGGCGCGACGGTGGCCCTCGGTGCCGGCGCACACGGGCACAGCGCGATCGTCGACGCCGACGCGCTCGTCGCGGCGTACGGCGCGACCGTCGCCGACATCTCCGACTGAGCACCCACGAACAGAACGCACAAAATTCCATTCCGTGGAATTCAGGGTTCCGCGCGCCTAACCTTGACACTGTGAGTAAGCGCACCGTCTCCCCGCAGATCGCCCGTTCCTGGCTGCTCGTCCCGGCCTCCCATCCCGAGTCGTTCGCCGTCGCGCAGGCCAGCGAGGCCGACGCCGTGATCATCGACCTCGAGGACGCCGTCGCCGCGAAGGACAAGGATCAGGCGCGGGCGGACACCGTCGAATGGCTGTCGACCGGCCATCGCGCCTGGGTGCGCATCAACGATGCGGCGAGCGAGTACTGGAGCGCCGACTGCGCCGCGCTCAAGCAGTGCGCCGGACTCGAGGGCGTGATGCTGGCGAAGTCCGAGGGGTCGAGCCACCTCGACGACACGGCGGACCGGCTGCCCGACGGTACGCCGATCCTCGCGCTCGTCGAAACGGCCCGCGGGATGCAGAACGTCGAGCGGATCGCGTCGGCGCCGTCGACCTTCCGGATCGCCTTCGGCACGGGCGACTTCAAGCGCGACACCGCCGTCGGCGAGGATCCGATCGCGCTCGCCTATGCGCGATCGCAGCTGGTCATCGCCTCGCGGGCGGCGCGCCTGCCCGCACCGATCGACGGGCCCACCCTGAACATCGCGCATCTGCCCACCGGGACCGCCCTGGCGAAGGAGATGGGTATGTCGGGCAAGCTGTGCCTCACGCCGGAACACGCGGGGACCATCAACAGCGGCCTCAGTCCGAGCGATGCGGAGGTGGCGTGGGCGCACGGCTTCATCGACGCCTTCGAGAAGTCGGGCGGCAAGATCACCGACGGCTCCGACCTGCCGCGCCTGGCGCGGGCCCAGAAGATCGTGCAGCAGGCCGTCGACTTCGGCATCGAGGTCGAGGCCGCCGAGGTCAGCCACAGCGGCTACTGACATTCGCGCCTACCCTTCAGGCATGGGGTGGTTCGGGAGGAAGAAGTCGGTCGAGGACCAACGGGACCCGTATCTGGGTCTGCTGACGGTGCGCGACGCCGATCGGTTGCGGGCTCTGACGCGGACGGTCTTGGCGGAGAACGGGTTCGAGGCGCAGCTGCGCGGTAACCATCTCGCCGTGGCCGATGGGCGCACGGTGGGGCTCGACAACCTCGTGCGCAAGGTTCGCGACGTCGGCGATGGGGAGTGGGATCGGATCGTCCGGTCTCATCTGGCGCCGCTGCTCAGGCCCACGGAGGATCCCACCGGCGACGAGCTGGAGACGCGGATCGTGGCGCGGCTGCTGGATGTCTCGGTGGGCTCCGGCGATCCGCGGCTGACCTTCGACTACGGGCTGCACTGGCAGCCGGGCGTCGCGGAGATCCTGGTGGTGGATCATCCCGATCACGTGAGCATGCTCGGCGACGGTTCCGTGCGCGACCTGGCGCCGCTCGGGCCCTGGTACGACCGCGCGCGGCGCAACCTGTTCCGCGAGCTGACCGAGACGGCGGTCCGCGTCGAGACAGTGGAGCACGACGGGCACCGGTTCCAGTGCGCCCTCAGCGAATCCGTGTACACGGCGAGCGGCGCGCTGCTGCTGCCGGACCTGCTGCCGCGCTGGGGGCCCGGCATCGACCTGCGCGGCGGTGTGCTCTTCGCCGTGCCGTTCCGCAACCAGCTGGCCTTCGCCGCGTGCTCGGACGCCGCGTCCGCGCTGGGCGGCCTCATGCTGCTGCCGGTGTTCGCCGCCAACGGCTACTCCGACGGGGTGGGGCCGGTCTCGCCCAACGTCTATTACTGGCGCGACGGCGTGGTGACGCAGATCAGCAGCATCGCCGAGGACGCGCTGACCGTGACCCCGCCGCCGGAGCTGCTGGAGATGATCGACGGCGAGTAGGCGTCAGTTGCCGATGTCGAAGCCCGCGTCGACGTCCGCCGACGCGTACTCGCGGAAGGCGATGTGGGTGGACGTGCTCGCGACGCCGTCGATCCGGTTGATCTTCTCGGTGACCACCTCGGCGATCTGATCGTGCTCGCGCACGCGCACCTTCGCGATGAGGTCGATGTCGCCGGCGCACGAGTACACCTCGGAGACGCCCTCGATGTTCGCGACGGCCTGCGCGGTCTCGGGGATGCGGTGCACGTCGGCGTTGATGAGGACGATCGCGGTGATCACTGCGGGGCCTTCCGGTCGATCTGGCGCTCACGCGGCGTGCGTGGCCTCCTCACTGTATTGCCTGGCGCGCCCGCGCGGATGCGCCGCCGCCGCCCGGGCGTCGCGGCCCGCCTCCGAGGCCCGCCCGGCCCATGCGAGCCAGCGACCCGCGCCCGCGAGCGGCTCGCCCCACGTTCCCTGTACGTCGACGATGCGCGTGCCCGGGCGCAGCGCCCAGCGGCGCAGGAGCGCGGCCTCCTCGGGGCTGGCGCCGTGCAGGTTGTCGGAAGGGAAGAGGGTGCCGGGCACGTCGGGCGCGGCGAGCTCAGCGCCGGCCGCCTCGTACACCGATTCGGCGCCCGCGCGCAGACGGTCGAAGACGGGCATCGGCGGCACGCCGCGCGGCGCCACGCCCGCCGCGGCGAGGCGGCCGTGCCGGACGATCGAGAGCTCCCACCCGCCGGCGCCGTCGGGGTGCGCGATCGACAGCTCGGGGACGTCCGCGAAGGCGACCAGCGCGTGCGAGCGGGCGACCGCGTCAACGAGCCGCGCGGCGCGGTCTCGCAGGCGGGCCGCAGACTCGAAGAACTCCCGCTCCGCGAGGGCCGCCAGGCGGGCCTCCAGCGCGTCGAAGACCTCCGACGAGCGTCCGGTGAGTGCGGCGGCCGCGCGGTCGGCCCGCGGCCGGTACAGGGCCGCCGGCTCGGGCAGCGCGACGGAGGCCTGGCACCCGCCGAGGGGACGCGCACCGTCGGGCCCCAGGGCGCAGGCGTGGACCGCCCCGGCTCGCAGTCGGGTGGTGCACGTACGGAGGCCGCACGCCTCGGCGAGCAGGTCCGCCAGATCGGCGGCGTCGGTCCGCGAGCGCACCGGCCCGATGCACGCGGCGCCCGCGGGCGCGGAGCGTTTGATCGCGAGCCGCGGGAAGGCCTCCGTCGTGAGGCAGATCCACCACCCGCGCTTGGGGTGCTTCGACCGCCGGTTGTACGGGGGAGTGTGCGCGGCGATGAGGCGCAGCTCCCGCGCGGCCGCCTCGAGCGCGTGCGCGCACTCCACGTGATCGACGCGCTCCGCGAGGCCCACCATCTCCTTGATCCGGCCCCGCGTCTCGCCCGACGTGAAGTAGCTCCTGACCCGGCGTCGGAGGTTCCCGGACGTGCCCACGTAGAGCACCTCGTCGCCCGGTCCGCGGAACAGGTACACGCCGGGCCGCTCCGGCAGCGGGTCGGCGAGGTGGCGCTTGGCGCGCTGCTGCGGCGTGACCGAGGGGAGGTGCCCGCGCAGCTCCCCGAGCGTGTGGATGCCGAGGTTGCCCACCCGGCCGATGAGCCCGTGCAGCACCTCGACGGTGGCCCGGGCGTCGTCGAGCGCGCGGTGCGTCGGGGTGGTCTCGGTGCGGAACAGGCGCGCGAGCTCGCTGAGCTTGACCGACGGTGCCTCGTCCCGCGTGAGCACGCGCCGGGCGAGTTGGACGGTGCAGAGGGACGCGGGCTTCGGCCACGGGGTGCCGGTGGTGGCCGCGGCGGCCTTGAGGAACCCGAGGTCGAACCGGGCGTTGTGCGCGACCAGGACCGCGCCGTGGGCGAACTCGAGGAACGAGGGGAGGACGGACTCGATCCGCGGAGCGCCGGTGACCATCGCGGTGGTGATGCCGGTGAGGTGGGTGATGTGCGGCGAGATCCCGCAGCCGGGGTCGACGAGGGTCGCGAACTCGCCCAGGACCTCGCCGCCGCGCACCTTGACCGCGCCGATCTCGGTGATCGCGTCCCCGCCCCTGGGGGAGCCGCCCGTGGTCTCCAGGTCGACCACGACGAAGGTCACCTCCCGCAGGAGCGGGTCGACGGTGCCCGTCTCGCAATCGTCCAGGCTGAGCTGCATGCGGCGACCGTAGAACACCCCACCGACAGGTTTCCGCCGCCCGAATGCGCGCTCGAAAGTTGTCGGCGGCGGGGGCTAGCGTCGCCGGCATCGAGAACCCGACGACGAAGGGACACCGCCATGACACTGCACGTCGACTGCTCCACCTGCCCCGCCCGGCCCCGAGCCTGCGGCGACTGCGCCGTGGGCTTCCTCCTCGGCCCGGTCGTCGTGGCCGCACCGACCGGGCCGGCCGCCGTCGAGGGCCCCGGCGAGCCGCCGGTCACGGCGGAACCTGGCCTGAGTGACGCGATCGCGGCCTTCGCGAACGAGGGAATGTTGCCCCGCCTCAGGGTGGTCCCTGACCAGGCGAAACGAGCCGGTTGAGAGGGTCGTCGCGGGTGTCTCGGGGTGCTTCCCCGGCGCGTCCGGCTAGACAGGCGCGTTTCCGTTTCGTAATCTTTCTGAGACCTTGCGGAGGTGCCCGGGGCGAAAACCGTCCCGTCTCCCGAGGTCACCGCCTAAGAGGGCGCGAGGCCTCGCCGGGGACCCACACGTGTTATCCGGGGTGAATCGCCGGAGGCTCTCGAGCCTCCGGGGTAGGGCATCTTCCTCGCCCGAACCCGTCAGCTAACTCGGTCGGCGGTCGGGAAGAAACTTAGGAGAATCGCTTCGTGGCGAAACACCGACTTCAGCCGCAGCCCAGCAAGGGTGCCACCGTTGCCCGCGGTGCGCTCGCAGCGGGCGCCGTGACCATCGGTACGCTCGCGGCCCCCACGGCCGCCTTCGCAGCGCCCGCCCCTGCGGCGCCGGCGCCGGTCGCGCCCAAGGCGAAGCCCGCACCCGCGCCGGGCGTGAAGCCCGCCGTCGCCGCCGGGAAGGCCAAGCCGGCCGCGAAGCCCGCGCAGAGCGCCGCCGGCCGCACCACCGCTGCACGGCCCAACGTCGTCAGCGGCGTCGCGATCGCCCCGAAGCCGGGCGTCACCACCGTCGCCGGCGCGCAGCCGGGCGGCGCGAAGGCCAAGGTCGTGCAGGCCGCGCTGTCGCGCACCGGCCTGCCCTACTCGTACGGCTCGGCCGGCCCCAACTCGTTCGACTGCTCGGGCCTCGTCTACTGGTCCATGAAGCAGGCCGGCATCACCGTCCCGCGCGACAGCTACGGCCAGCTCGGCGGCGGTCGCTCGATCCCGATCTCGGACCTCCAGGCCGGCGACATCGTGATCTACAACGGCGGCAGCCACGCGGCGCTGTACATCGGCAACGGCAAGGTCGTGCACTCGGTGAACTACGGCATCCCCGTCAAGGTGAGCCCGCTCAACGAGATGTCGGTCTACTCCGCCCGTCGTTACTGACGTAACCTGGCAGTGATTGCGTTCGCAATCGTGCTCCAGCTTGGAAGGACCCGCTCGGCCGTGTCATCGACCTCCCCCTCCCGCTCGCTCGTGCTGCGCGGTTCCGCGGCGTCGGCCGTGGTCGCCCTGGTGGCCGGGCTGACCGTCACCGGTAGCGCGACCGCGGACCCCGACACCGCCGACGCCGCGCTGAAGCAGTACGAGGCTCTCTCGGAGCAGGCCTCCGGCACCAACGAGGCCGCGAAGGCAGCGCAGGAGGACGCCGAGAAGGCCACCGCCGCCAAGCGCGCCGCCGATGCCACCCTGGTAGCGGCGAAGCGCGAGGTCTCGGCGGTGCAGGCGCGGAAGGCGGCGCTCCAGCCTCAGATCGACGCCGTCGTCGTCGCGAACTACAAGGGCTCGCGCACCAACCGCACCTATGCCCTGCTCGTCAGCGACTCGCCGCAGCAGATGCTCGACCAGATGTCGACGCTCGACTTCGTCAACCGTGACGTCATCGCCACCGTCGACGCCTACAAGAAGTCGAAGGCCGCCGCGGATTCCGCCGCCACGCGCGCCGCCGAGGCCGCGAAGTCGGCCGAGGACACTCGCACCGAGGCCGAGCGCAAGGCCGCCGACCTCAAGCAGAAGAAGTCGCGGCTGGCGCAGGAGATCGCCCGGATCAAGGCGATCTACGACCGGCTCACCGGCGCCCAGCGTCAGACCCTCATCGGCCCGCCCACGCCGTTCGACCCCAGCAAGGTGCCGCCGGGGAGCACGTCCGAGCTCGCCGCCGTGCGGGCCGCGCTGACCCGCGTCGGCAGCCCCTACGCCTGGGGCGGCACCGGCCCCGGCCAGTTCGACTGCTCGGGCCTGATGGTCTGGGCGTACCAGCAGTCGGGCAAGTCCCTGCCGCGCACCTCGCAGGCGCAGCTCAGCGGTGGCCGCCAGGTCTCGCGCGGCGAGTTGCAGCCGGGCGACATCATCGTCTACTACTCCGCCGCCACGCACGTCGGCATGTACGTCGGCGACGGAAAGGTGGTGCACGCCTCCACGTTCGGCGTGCCCGTCCAGGTCGTTCCGATCGACGCCGCGGGCCCGTACAACGCGGCCGTCCGCTACTAGCCCGCCGGCGTGCGGACGGGGCCTGCGGAGCTACAGTGAGCCCATGTCCGCCTTCCTGCTGAATCCGCACACCGCCGACTACGCGCATTTCGACGCCGAGACGCGTCGGCTGCTCCGTGCGACCGTCGACTTCTTCGAGTCGTACGGCAAGCGGCGCCTGCTGCAGGCCGACCTCGACGCCGACTGGGTGGCGGACTTCCTCGCGTTCGAGAAGCGCGAGAAGCTCTTCGCCACGTTCCTGACCCCCGCCGCCTACGCCGACGGGGACCCGAACCGACGGTGGGACGCCGTGCGCAACGCCGCACTCAGCGAGATCCTCGGGTTCTACGGCCTCTCCTACTGGTACGCCGAGCAGGTCACGATCCTCGGCCTGGGGCCGATCTGGATGAGCGACAACGAGGAGGCCAAACGCAAGGCCGCGCGCCAACTTGCCGACGGCGGCATCATGGCCTTCGGGCTCTCCGAGCGCGCGCACGGCGCCGACGTCTACGACACCGACATGATCCTGACGCCGACGGGTGATGGCGGCTTCACCGCGTCGGGCACGAAGTACTACATCGGTAACGGCAACGCCGCCGGCATGGTCTCCGTGTTCGGTCGGCGGGCGGACGTCGAGGGTCCCGAGGGCTACGTCTTCTTCGCCGCGGACAGCGCCCACCCGGCCTACGAGCTGATCGACAACGTCGTGCACTCGCAGATGTTCGTCTCGACCTTCGCCCTGCACGACTACCCGGTGGCCGCCGAGGACGTCCTGCACACCGGGCCGGACGCCTTCGCAGCCGCGCTGAACACCGTCAACGTCGGCAAGTTCAACCTCTGCCACGGCGCCATCGGCATCGGCGAGCACGCCTTCTACGAGGCGATCACGCACGCCAACAACCGGATCCTCTACGGCCACCCCGTCACCGGTTTCAGCCACGTGCGCGCCAACTTCGTCGACGCCTACGCCCGGCTCGCCGCGATGAAGCTGTTCAGCGACCGCTCCGTCGACTACTTCCGCAGCGCCGGCCGCGAGGACCGCCGGTACCTGCTGTTCAACCCGATGACCAAGTCGAAGGTCACCTCCGAGGGGGAGAAGGTCGTCACCCTGCTGCTCGACGTCATCGCGGCGAAGGGTTACGAGAAGACGACCTACTTCCACCAGGCCAACCGGTACATCGGCTGGATGCCGCGGCTCGAGGGCACCGTGCACGTCAATGTGGCGCAGATCCTCAAGTACATGCCCAACTACCTCCTCAACCCGGCCGAGTGCCCGGAGGTCGGCACCCGCCTCGATGCGGCCGACGACGCCTTCTTCTTCGCGCAGGGCCCGCTGGGCGGCGCGAGCAAGGTGGCCTTCGCGGACTGGACGACGGCGTACGAGGCCGCGGTGGACGAGCCGAACGTCGCGATCTTCTACGAGCAGGCGAAGGCGCTCCGCGACCTCCTGCTGACCGCCGCGCCCGATGCGGAGCAGAGCAAGGACCTCGACTTCGTCCTCGACATCGGGCATCTCTTCTCGCTCGTCGTGTACGGCCAGCTCATCCTGGAGCAGGCCGCGCTCACCGGGCTCGACCGGAGTCTGCTCAGCCGCATCTTCGACGTGCAGATCCGGGACTTCTCCGCGTACGCCGTGGGCCTGTACGGCAAGCCGGGCGCGACGGCGGCGCAGCAGCAATGGGCGCTCGGCGCGGTGCGCCGTCCCGTCGCGGATCAGGCGACCTTCGACCGGGTGTGGGAGCAGGTCGCCGCCTACGACGGCGCGTACGAGATGCGCCCCTGAGCCGCCCGGGGCGGGGCGACCAGTACGGTTGACGCCATGCCGCGCACGCTGCTGGTCACCAACGACTTCCCGCCCCGTCCCGGAGGCATCCAGACCTATCTCCAGGCGTTCGTCCGGCAACTGCCCGCCGACGAGCTCGTCGTGTACGCCTCGCGTTGGCGCGGCAGCGAGGAGTACGACGCGGCGCAGCCCTTCGAGGTCGTCCGTCACCCGACGACCCTCCTGTTGCCCACGCCCGACGCCTTCTCGCGCGCGCGGGACCTGGTGCGCGCGCGTGACATCGAGACCGTCTGGTTCGGCGCCGCCGCACCGCTCGCCCTCCTCGGCGCTCCGCTCAAGGACGCCGGCGCGTTGCGCACCGTCGCCTCCACCCACGGGCACGAGGTGGGCTGGTCGATGCTCCCGCCGTCGCGGGCCTGCCTGCGTCGCATCGGCGACACCACCGACGTGACGACCTACGTGAGCAAGTACACCCGTGGCCGGTTCGCCGCCGCCTTCGGCCCGCGGGCCGCGCTGGAGCACCTCCCGCCCGGCGTCGACACGGACGTCTTCCGGCCCGACGATGCCGCCCGCTCGGCCCTGCGCGCCCGCTACGGCCTCGGCGCGGACGAGCCGGTGGTGCTGTGCCTGTCACGCCTCGTGCCGCGCAAGGGGCAGGACATGCTGATCCGCGCCCTCCCGCGCATCCGGGAGCAGGTGCCGGGCGCCAGGTTGCTGATCGTGGGCGGCGGACCCTACGCCGAGACACTGCACAAGCTGGTGCGCCAGGTGGGTGTCGAGGAGCAGGTGATCTTCACCGGGACGGTGCCGTTCGACGAGCTCGCCGCGCACCACAACGTGGGCGACGTCTTCGCCATGCCGTGCCGGACCCGCGGCGCCGGCCTCGACGTGGAGGGGCTCGGCATCGTCTTCCTGGAAGCCTCCGCGACCGGCAAGCCCGTCGTGGCCGGCGACTCCGGCGGCGCCCCCGAGACCGTGTGGGAGGGCGAATCCGGCCACGTGGTGCCCGGGCGCGACGTCGAGGCGATCGCCGACGCCGTCGCCGGCGTGCTCGCCGACCCCGAGCGCGCCGCGACGATGGGTGCCCGCGGGCGCGAGCTGGTGGCCGAGCACTTCGACTGGCGCCGCCTCGGGCACCGACTGCAGACGCTCCTCAACCCGTACTGACCCGCGGACCGTCGGATACGAGAACAGAACCGCCGCACCGGGATCCGGTGCGGCGGTTCTGGGTTCGAGGCTACTTGGCGTAGAGCTCGGCGATGTCGTCGGCGTACTTCTGCGTCACGACGTTGCGCTTGACCTTCATGGTCGGTGTCATCTCGCCCGTCTCCTCGGAGAAGTCCTCGGGCAGGATGCGGACCTTCTTGATGGCCTCCGCCTTGGAGACCGTCTCGTTGGCGGCCGCCACGGCCTTGTTGATCTCGGCCAGGAGGTCGGGGTCGGTGCGCAGCTCGGAGACGGTGGCCGCCTCCGGCTTGCCGTTCGCGGACTTCCACTGGGGGAAGGCCTCGGGATCGATGGTGACGAGCGCGGCGATGAACGGCTGCGCGTCGCCGACGACCATGGCCTGCGAGATCAGCGGGTTGCTGCGCAGCGCGTCCTCGAGGCCGGCGGGGGAGACGTTCTTGCCGCCCGCCGTGACGATGAGTTCCTTCTTGCGGCCCGTGATCGAGAGGAAGCCGTCGTCGTCGATCGACCCCAGATCGCCGGTGTGGAACCAGCCGTCCTCGAGCGAGGCCCGCGTGGCCTCCTCGTTGCGCCAGTAGCCGCGGAACACGACGGAGCCCTTGAGCAGGATCTCTCCGTCCTCGGCGATCTTCGCGGCCTGCCCGGCCAGCGGCCGCCCGACGGTGCCGATCTTCTGCGCGCCCGCCACGTTCACGGTGATCGCCGCGGTGGTCTCGGTGAGGCCGTAGCCCTCCATGACGGTGATGCCGACGCCGCGGAAGAAGTGGCCGAGGCGCGCGCCCAGGGGGGCGCCGCCCGAGATCGCCACCTTGCAGTTCCCGCCGAGCGCGGCCTTGAGCTTGCCGTAGACCAGCTTGTCGAACAGGGTGTGCTTGGCCTTGAGGATGAGGCCGGCGCCGCCGGTGTCCTGGGCCTGGCTGTACTCGATCGCCGTCTGCACGGCGGCCTCGAAGATCTTGCCCTTGCCGCCGTCGACGGCGCTCTGCTGGGCGGAGACGAAGACCTTCTCGAAGACGCGCGGCACCGAGAGGATCAGGGTCGGCTGGAAGATCGAGAACTGCGGCACCAGGTTCTTGGTGTCGTTGAAGTGGCCGACCACCGCGCCGCCCTTGAAGCAGGCGATGTTCACGGCGCGGGCCAGCACGTGCGCCAGCGGCAGGAACATGACGTTCGAGCCGCCGCGGATGGCGTCGCCGAAGGGCGAGGCGAGGATGGCTTCGGCCTCGCTCATGAGGTTCGAGTGCATGAGCTCGCAGCCCTTGGGGCGGCCCGTGGTGCCCGAGGTGTAGATCAGCGTGGCGAGGTCGTCGGCCTTCACGTCCGCGCGGCCGGCGTGCACCTGCTCGTCGGTGACGTCGGCGCCCTCGGCGGTGAGCGTCTCGACGGCGCCCCGCTCGCCGTCCTCCGGGTCGATCCGCAGGACGCGCTGCACCTTGTGCAGATCCTTCAGCTCGGCGACCTCGGCCGCCTGCTTCGGGCCCTCGATGATCATGAGGACGGCGTCGGAATCCTCGAGGATCCAGTCGATCTGGCCGGACGAGCTGGTCTCGTACACGGGCACGGTCACGGCGCCGACGGCCCAGATCGCGAAGTCGATGAGGGGCCACTCGTACCGGGTCGAGGAGACCAGCGCCACGCGGTCGCCCGGCTGCACGCCCTGCGCCACGAGCCCCTTCGCGACGCCCAGGATCTCCTGCTCGTACTGCTTGGACGTGACGGGTTCCCAGGTTCCCGCGACCAGGCGCTTGATCCGGACGCTGTCCGGGTCCGTGCGGGCCACATCGAAGACGACGTCGACCGTGGAGGCCGAGGGGTCGATGGTGTAGTTGGCGGGAACGCTGATCTCGCGCACGAATCCTCCGGGTCGCAAACGGTGGTGTTGTGGTGAACCTTACACCGCTGCTACAGGCGCGTTCCGGGCCCGAACCGACCCGGCACCGTCCGCCTCACGGCCGGATGTGTGAAGCTTAGGAGGTGAGCACCATCCAAGTGGCCGACGTCGCCTTCGTCGCCGCCCACCCGAGTGCCGTGGCCGCCGCGATGGCGGGCGCGCAGCGGTGGCGCGGTTGGTTCCCCGACCTGCGGCTGACCGTCACCGAGGACCGGGGCGACCTCGGAATCCGGTGGAAGGTCGACGGTGCCGTCGCCGGGACCTCGGAGTTCTGGATCGAGCCGCATCTCGACGGAAGCCTGCTGCACTACTTCCTGCATGCCGAGCCGAAGGCGCCCATGACGCCCGAGCAGATCGCCGCCGACGTGCGGGAGCGGCGGGTCCGCGGGCACGACGTGATGTTCGACGTGAAGTTCACGGCCGAGGACGGCAGGGTGCTGGGCGGCCCGGCCGTGCCCGCCGCCGAGGAGGTGGGGCGTGTCTGACGCGGAGCGCACCCGCGAATCCATCGTGATCGCGGCGCCGCCGGAGCGGATCATGGCCGCTATCTCCGCCTTCGATCGCTACCCCGAATGGGTCTCGGCGGCGCGCGAGGTCACCGTGCTCGAGACCACGTCGGACGGGCGGCCCCGGCGCGTGCGGTTCGTGCTCGAGGAGGGCTTCCTCCGGGACACCTACGAGCTCGAGTACCGGTGGGCGCCCGGTGGCCGGTCTGTCGAGTGGGATCTCGCGGCGAGCACGCTCCAGAGCACCCAGCACGGCCGATACGACCTGACGCCGACCGCCGACGGGGCCGGCACCACGGTCACCTACACGCTCGAGGTGACGCTGCAGATCCCAATGCTCGGGATGCTCCGCCGCAAGGCGGAGAAGGCGATCACCGACACCGCCCTCAAGGAGCTCAAGCGCCACGTCGAGGCCCAGTCGGCGGCCGAATCCTGATGTCCGGGAAGGACACCGCCACTCGCCTGCTGCTGGTGTCCGGAGCCGGGGGAGCCGGTCGGACCACCCTGGCGACGGCGCTCGCGGCGCGCGCCGCGGCGCGCGGACGGACCCTCCTCGTCACCGTCGGGCGGGTCTTCGATCCGCTCCTGGCCGACGGCACCGGACCGTTCGACCACGTGCACCTCAATCCCGTCGAACTGCTCGCGCAGTGGTGGGAGGGCCTGTCCGCCACCGTGCGCGCCGGCCGGAGCCTCGCCGACGGCGCCGACGGCCGGGGGTCCGGCTTCGACCCGTTCGCGCTCGAGCCGCCCGAACTCACCGGACTCGCCGACGCGGAGCACGTCCTCGTGCTCCGCGCGATCTCGGGGCACGTCGAGTCGGGTGCGTACTCCACCGTCGTCGTCGACGGTCCCGCCTTCGACGATCTCGTCTCGCTGCTGACCGCGCCCGCGTCGCTCGCGGCGTACCTCGAGCGGGTATGGCCGCGGCACGTCCGGTTGTCGGGATCCGCCGCCGGACCGGCCGGCGGCTCGCTCGCCGCGCTGCTGCTCGCCGAGCCGGTGGCCGGGCTCGCCGACCGGCTGGCCGGCTTCGTCGCCGACCGCTCGGCGCTCGAGCTGGTGCACGTGGTGACCGGCGACGGCGGACGGGCGGCGCGGGCGCGGGAGGAGCTCGCGGCACTCGAGGTGCTGGGACTGCGTCCCGTCGCGCTCGTGCTCAACCGTCTGATCGACCTCGACGACCGGTTCGCGCTGGACCTGCCGCATCCCGCGGTGCGCCTCGTCCGGTCGCGGGTCGCCGCGCAGGACGACGCGCGGGAGGCCCTCGCGGACGTGGCGACGGTGCTGGGTCGTCCGGTGATCGAGGCGGCCGAAGCGGTCGAGACCGTGCTGACCCCCGCCGCGGCGGCGGCGCTGCGCTGGGACGCGGCGGCGATCCTCGACGCGGAGCCGGTGGCGGTGCCGGTCCCCGACGTGCGTCCCACGGGCGGCCCCGGCCTCGACGCCCGGTACGAATGGTCGGTCGCGCTGCCGCTGGTCGACCCCACCACGATCGGACTCGGCCGCGTCGAGGAGGACGTCGTCGTCGAAGCCCAGGGTGTGCGGCGCCGGATCCGGCTACCGTCGGTGTTGCGCCGCTGCGTCGTTGCGGGCGCCACGTACGAGGAAGGGGAGTTGCGCGTGACCTTCGTCCCCGATCCGGAGGTGTGGCCCCGTGGCTGAACCCACCCCCGATCCCTCCGAGGAGTTCCTGACCTCCGCGGCGCGCCTGTTCGAGACCGCCCGGCCCTGGATCGCCGCCGCCCTTGCCGAGCACTCGGCGCACCCCGACGGCGACCCCGGCGCGNGCCGGCNGNGCGCGCNCGGCGGCGNCNNCGNCCGGCACCTCGAGCCCTTCGCGGCCGAGGCCTCGAAGTCCTTCGGGCACTTCGCCGACGAGGTGCTCGCCGACCTGCTGCGGCTCGCCGAAGAACTGCTGGGCAGCGCGCGGATCGCCGCGGCCGCCGTCGTCGCCGACTACTTCGCCACCGTCGGCCGCGAGCAGCCCGAGGCCGCGGATCCCGCGGAGCCGGGCGCGGAAGCGACCGGGGAGCCCGCCGCGCCCTCGTCGCAGGCGGGGGGCTACGAGCGCATCGACATCCGACTGGCGGAACCCGGGGAGGACCAGCCTTAAATGACGCTGACGATCGGCATCGACATCGGCGGCACCTCGGTCCGCGCGGGCGTCGTGACGGACGACGGCACCGTCGTCGACACGGCCCGGGCCGAGACGCCGCGCAGTGCCGCGGCGCTCGAGCGCTGCCTCGATCGCGTGGTGCAGGAGCTGTGCGTCGAGCACGACGTACGGGCCGTGGGCCTGGCCGTCGCGGGGTTCCTCGACCCGGCGCGGCAGCGGGTCGCCTTCGCGCCGCACCTGCCGTGGCGCGACACCGCGGTGCCGGCCGAGATGGCGAAGCGGATCGGCCTGCCCGTGATCATGGAGCACGACGCGAACTCCGCCGCCTGGGCCGAGTACGTCCACGGCCCGGCGCGGCAGTCCCGGGTCACCTGCGTCGTCGCGCTGGGGACCGGCATCGGGGCCGGCCTGCTCATCGACGGGGAGCTCTACCGCGGGGCCTACGGGGTCGCGCCGGAGCTGGGCCACCTGCAGGTGGTGCCCGACGGCCGGCCGTGCGACTGCGGCAAGCGCGGGTGTTGGGAGCGCTACTGCAGCGGGACCGCGCTGGTGGAGACCGCGATCGACCTGATGGGTCCCAAGGGCTCGCGCGGCGTGCTGCTCGCGCGGGAGCTGGCGGAGGATCCGGGCTCGCTCACGGGCCGCAAGGTCGCCGCTGCCGCCGAGGCGGGGGACCCGGTGGCGCAGGAGGCGGTCGCCGAGCTGGCCCGCTGGCTGGGCGTCGGCCTCGCGATGGTCAGCGACGTCTTCGACCCGGACCTGATCGTCCTGTCCGGTGGCGTCGGCGCCTCGTCGCGCCTGTTCCTCGACGACGCCCGGGACCAGTACGCGCAGCAGCTCACGGGCGGCAAGTACCGCCGTAAGGCCCGCATCCGGGCGACCGAGCTCGGCGAGCGGGCCGGCATGCTCGGCGCCGCCGCGCTGGCGCGCGATGCCGTCATCGGCTGAGGAGCCCCGGTTACCGATCTTCGGTGATCCCAAACCTCGTCTCCCGGTCGGGCACACCGTAAGGTTCACGCGTGATCGCACCCAGAAACGCTCGGGGCCGCCGGCTGCTCGCCGTGATTCCGCTGCTCGGACTCCTGCTCGCGTTGGTCTCGCCGGTGGGCGTCGCCGCCGCCGCGCCCGACGCCGGCAAGTGCGCCCCGCCCGGTGAGGCGTCCGCCTCGGCCGCGCCGCTCAACCTCGCCGCCGCGGGCGATCGGGACGTCGACAAGTACACGACGCCGGGCGTGGTGCCGCTGGAGTCGATCGATCGGAACGCGCTGGGGCTGATCAAGCCGGGCACGATCACCGTCGGAACCCTCGGGGACGCGCCGCCGAGCATCTGCCTCGACCAGGCCACGGGCCGGTACACCGGTTTCGACAACGAGCTGCTGGCGGCGATCGCGGCGAAGCTGGGCCTGCGGGTCGAGTTCTCGGGCACCGAGTTCTCGGGCCTGTTGTCGGCGGTGGCCACCAAGCGCTACGACGTGGGCTCGTCGTCGATCACCACGACGGACGCGCGCCGGCAGACGGTGGCGTTCACCAACGGCTACGACTTCGGCTACTTCTCGCTGGTGGTGAAGGCGGGCTCGGCGATCACGGGCTTCAGCGACCTCTCCGCCGGCAACCGCATCGGCGTCGTGCAGGGCACGGTCCAGGACGAGTACGTCACGAACGTGCTGAAGCTCGAGCCGGTGAAGTACCCCGACTACGCGACCGCGTACGCGAACCTGCGTTCGGGCCAGATCGACGCGTGGATCGCGCCCTCGGCGCAGGCGGACGGGCAGGTCAAGCCCAGCGACGGCACGGCCGTCGTGGAGAACACCTTCTCGGTGAACAACTACGTGGGGTGGGCCGTCGCCCGGGGCAACCAGCCGCTGGTCGACGCCCTGAACTCGGGCCTGGACGCGATCATCGCGGACGGCACCTACGCGAAGCTGTACTCGGACTGGGCGCCGCGCGAGATGCCGCAGGGCTGGAAGCCGGGCTCGAAGGCCGCGCCCGCACCGCAGCTGCCGGACTTCGCGGCGATCGCGGCGGCGAACGCCGCGAAGAAGCCGGAGGCATCGAGTGCGACGGAGCAGAAGGGGGCGCTCGCCCAGCTCGGCGAGACCTTCTTCAACTGGAGTCTCTACCGCGAGGCCTTCCCGTACCTGCTCAAGACCGGCCTGCCGAACACGCTGATCCTGGCGATCGTCTCCGGCCTGATCGGCACCGTCATCGGCCTGCTCCTGGCGGTGGCGGGCATTTCCCGGACCCGCTGGCTGCGCTGGCCCGCCCGGGTGTACACCGACGTCTTCCGCGGGCTCCCGGCGGTCGTGGTGATCCTGCTCTTCGGGCTCGGCATCGGGCCGATCGTCAAGGACATGACGGGCAACAACCCGTACTGGCTGGGCGCGATCGCGCTCGGCCTGCTGGCCGCGGCGTACATCGGCGAGATCTTCCGTTCCGGTATCCAGTCGGTGGAGGCGGGGCAGATGGAGGCCTCGCGCGCCATCGGCTTCAGTTACCGGCAGTCGATGTCGCTCGTGATCATCCCGCAGGGCGTGCGGCGGGTGCTCCCGGCGCTGATGAACCAGTTCATCGCGCTCATCAAGGACAGCTCGCTGATCTACTTCCTCGGCCTGCTGGCCTCGCAGCGCGAGCTCTTCGCCGTCGGCCGCGACCTGAACGCCAACACCGGCAACCTGTCGCCGCTCGTGGCCGCGGGCCTGTTCTACCTGGTCCTGACGGTGCCGCTGACCCACCTGGTGAACCACATCGACGCGCGGCTGCGCTCGGGCAAGCGGGAACAGGCCCCCGTCGAGCTCGACCTCGCCGCGGAGAAGGGCTGATCGCCGTGACCGAGAACCAGAGCGCCGCACCGTCCGCACCGTCGGTGCCCGGGAAGACGCCGATCGTGCCCGTCTCGCTCGAGGGCAGGGGCCTGCACCTCGCGTTCGGCGCCAACCACGTGCTGCGGGGCGTGGACATCGACGTCCCGGCCGGCACCACCACGACGGTGATCGGACCGTCCGGGTCCGGCAAGTCCACGCTGCTGCGCGTGCTGAACCGGCTGCACGAGCCGCAGTCCGGGGACATCATGCTCGACGGGCGCTCGGTGCTGAAGGACGACCCGGACGAGCTGCGGCGCCGCATCGGCATGGTCTTCCAGCAGTTCAACCTGTTCCCGCACAAGTCGGTCGTGGACAACGTCGCGATGGGGCCGCGCAAGCTGCGGGGCCTGAGCGCCGAGGAGGCGCGTGCGCTCGCGCTCGCCGAGCTGGAGGTGGTGGGCCTGCGGGAGAAGGCGGAGCAGCGTCCGTCGAGCCTGTCGGGCGGCCAGCAGCAGCGCGTGGCCATCGCCCGCGCGCTGGCGATGCGGCCGCAGGTGATGTTCTTCGACGAGGCCACCTCCGCGCTGGATCCCGAGTTGGTGAAGGGCGTCCTCGCGCTGATGACCGAGTGCTCCGCAGAGGGGATGACGATGGTGGTGGTGACCCACGAGATGGGGTACGCCCGCACCGTCTCCGACAACGTCGTGTTCATGGACGCCGGGAAGGTCGTCGAGGCCGGCACGCCGGACAAGCTGTTCGAGGACGCCGAGAGCGAGCGCCTGCGCACCTTCCTCTCCCAGGTGCTCTGACCCCCGCACTCCGCCCGCGGCGGGCGGGCGGCGTCGGTAGAGTGAGGTGCAGCACGACGGGCATCGGACGGAGAGCTGGGCGACATGTGGTGGATGGTCTTCAAGTGGATCCTGATCGGGCCGGTGCTGCGCCTCCTCGGGCGCCCGCGCGTCGTGGGCGTCGAGAACCTGCCCAAGGACGGCGCGGCGATCCTCGCGAGCAATCACCTCGCGGTGATGGACTCGTTCTTCCTGCCGCTCATGGTGCCCCGGCCCATCAAGTTCCTGGCGAAGAGCGAGTACTTCACCGGTAAGGGCCTCAAGGGCGCCTTCAAGAAGTGGTTCTTCTCCTCGGTCGGCTGCATCCCGATCACGCGCGGCAGCGCCAGCGCGGCGCAGGACGCGCTCAACGCCGGGGTGGGCGCGCTCAACGACGGCCAGCTGCTCGGCCTCTACCCCGAGGGCACCCGCAGCCCCGACGGCCGGCTCTACAAGGGCAAGACGGGCATGGCTCGGATGGCGCTGGACACCGGCGCCCCGATCATCCCCGTCGCGATGGTCGACACCGAGAAGTTCAATCCGCCGGGCTCGACCCTGCCGCGCCCGACGAAGGTGCAGATCCGGATCGGGAAGCCGCTCGACTTCTCCCGGTTCGAGGGCATGTCCGGCAACCGGTTCATCGAGCGCGCCATCACCGACGAGGTGATGTACGAGCTGATGAAGCTGTCCGGCCAGGCGTACGTGGACGTGTACGCGCAGGACGTCAAGGACGGCGTGGTCGTCCCGGGCGAGGAGCGGGAGGCGGGCGCCGCGTAACCTCAGTGCCCATGCGCTACTTCTATGACCTGGAATTCATTGAGGACGGAAGGGTCATAGATCTGGTCTCCATCGGCATCGTCGGCGAGGACGGGCGCGAGTTCTACGCCGTCTCCACGGAGTTCGACCCGGAGCGCGCCGGGCCGTGGGTCCGCGCCAACGTGCTGCCGAAGCTGCCGCCGCCCGCGAGTAAATCGTGGCAGTCGCGGGCCGCGATCCGCGACGGGGTGCTCGACTTCCTCACCGCCGGCCCGGGCGACATCGAGCTGTGGGCCTGGGTCGCGGCGTACGACCACGTCGCGCTGTGCCAGCTCTGGGGCCCGATGACGGCCCTGCCGCGGTCGATGCCGCGCTTCACCCGCGAGCTCAAGCAGCTGTGGGACGAGCGGGGACGGCCCCACCTGCCCCCGGCCCCGGCGGACGCGCACGACGCGCTGGCCGACGCCCGGCACAACCTCGCCAAGTACCGGGCGATAGCGGGCGCGTAGCGCCCTCATGATCCGGGCGCGTCTCCTCGGCGTAATCTCTCTCACGTGGCAGTGAACTGGACCGTCGACGTCCCCATCGATACCCTCCCCAAGCTCCCGGCTCTCCCGGGTGACCTGCGCGAGCGCCTCGACGGCGCGCTGGCCAAGCCGGCGCTGCAGCAGCCGAGCTGGCCGCGGGAGCAGGCGGACGCGATGCGCACGGTGCTGGAGTCGGTGCCGCCGATCACCGTGCCGCCGGAGATCCAGTCGCTGCAGGACCAGCTCGCCGAGGTCGCGCTGGGACGCGCCTTCCTGCTGCAGGGTGGCGACTGCGCCGAGACCTTCGTCGACAACACCGAGCCGCACATCGCCGCGAACATCCGCACCCTGCTGCAGATGGCGGTCGCGCTGACCTACGGCGCGTCGATGCCGGTCGTCAAGGTCGCGCGCATCGCCGGCCAGTACGCCAAGCCGCGCTCCTCGGACACCGACGCCCTGGGGCTGACCAGCTACCGCGGCGACATGGTCAACGGCTTCCCGCCCGAGGAGGCCGTCCGCAAGCACGATCCGTCGCGCCTGATCCGCGCGTACGCCAACGCGAGCGCCGCGATGAACCTGGTGCGCGCCGTCACCGGCTCCGGCATGGCCGACCTGCACAAGGTGCACGAGTGGAACCGCGAGTTCGTCGCGAACTCGCCCGCGGGCGCCCGGTACGAGGCGCTCGCCGCCGAGATCGACGGCGGTCTGCGGTTCATGGCCGCGTGCGGTGTCGAGGACCGGAACCTCAAGTCCGCCACCATCTTCTCCAGTCATGAGGCGCTGGTGCTCGACTACGAGCGCGGCCTCCTGCGCCTGGCCGACGACCCGGACGATCCCGAGGCCCAGCAGGTGCTCTACAACCTCTCGGCGCACTTCCTCTGGATCGGTGAGCGCACCCGCCAGCTCGACGGCGCGCACATCGCCCTGATGGAGCTGATCCACAACCCGATCGGCGTGAAGATCGGCCCGACGACCACGCCCGAGCAGGCGGTGGAGTACGTCGAGCGGCTCGACCCGCACAACAAGCCGGGCCGGCTGACCCTCATCTCCCGCATGGGCAACGGCAACGTGCGCACCGCGCTGCCGCCGATCGTCGAGGCCGTCGAGGCGACGGGCCACAAGGTGATCTGGCAGTGCGACCCGATGCACGGCAACACCCACGAGTCCTCGACGGGCTACAAGACCCGCCACTTCGACCGCATCGTCGACGAGGTGCAGGGCTTCTTCGAGGTGCACCGCGCCATCGGTTCCCACCCGGGCGGCGTGCACGTGGAGCTCACCGGCGAGAACGTCACCGAGTGCCTCGGCGGCGCGCAGGACATCTCCGACGCCGACCTCGCCGGCCGCTACGAGACCGCCTGCGATCCGCGCCTGAACACCCAGCAGAGCCTCGAGCTGGCCTTCCTGGTCGCGGAGATGCTGCGCGGCTAGGCCGTGTAGCGGATCTCCCGGGGTGCGGGGCGCGCGGCGGGAGATCCGTCGCCGCCGCAGGGCACCAGGGAGAGCGCGTCGCCCTGCGCGACACCCCACCGGATGTCGGAGAGCTCCCGCTGCGACCACGGCTCGCGCCGGAAGAACATGTCGTCGAGGCCCTTGACGAACCACGACGCCGAGAACGCCAGGATGCCGATGACCTCGGCCACCCAGAGCGGGCCGAGGTGGAGCGGCAGCGTGGTGCCGGCCCGCGCCGCGAGCAGGCACAGCGCGCCGACGCCCACGATGGTCCCCGCGCACGCGAGGTGGAACCGCCACCCGGCCCGGTTGGAGACCGTCGCGAGCAGGCGGCGCACCGGGGTGCTCCCCGGCGGGGCGACCGCCGGCCGGAGGAAGGGATTGCGGCGGTCGTGCAGCGCCGTCGTCACGCACATGAGGGCGAACAGCACGAAAACCACGAGCGCCGCGATCGCGTGCACGAGCGCGGTCCGGTCCGTGCCGAGGGCGAGCTGGAGCGGCGTCGCGACCGGGGGCGGTGCGCCCGCGCCGCACTCGCCGGCGGGGATCCGCCCGGGCAGCCCCGTGGGGAAGGCGGCCACGGCGACCGCGGCGACGCCGGCGACGGTGCTCAGCGCGTTCGCCGCCGAGCGCCGGTTGAGCTTGTAGGAGAACAGCAGGAATCCCACGATGCCCAGGCCGATGACGAAGATGTCGCGGGCACCGGAGTGGTAGTAGACGCTGAGCGAGTCGCGGACCCGCACGCAGTACTCGCCCGAGGTCGCGAAGTCCACGGCGATGAGCGCCACCGGGAGCAGCAGGCCGACGGCGCCGCCGTAGAACCGGATGATGAGCAGTGACCGGACGGAGTTCGACGCCGCGATCGCCCGTCGGTCCTCGGCGGGCATCGTGTCCAACGCACATCGCCGGCGCGCGGCGCCGTTGGTCTCCGTCATCGCGACTCCGTCCGCCGTACCGGCCCGTGTGCCCGGAGGCTAACAAGCTCGCGCCCCGGGCGCCCGTCGTTGCCCGATGACGCGGGCCACAATCGCCGGAATCACCTGCCGCGCCCCCGGTGTCCTGAGACCATGCCCACATGGGTGCCTACGCCGACGAGTACCGCCGCAGCATGACCGATCCGGAGGGGTTCTGGGCCGAGCAGGCCGCCGCGGTCGACTGGATCGTCCCGCCGTCGCGGGTCCTCGATGATGCCGATGCCCCGCTGTACCGGTGGTTCCCGGACGCGGAGCTGAACACGTGCGTGAACGCGGTGGACCGGCACGTCGCCGCGGGGCGCGGCGATCAGCCCGCGGTGATCCACGATTCGGCGATCACGGGCGAGGTGCAGACCCTCACGTACGCGGAGCTGCTGGAGCGGGTCGCGAAGTTCGCGGGCGTGCTCGCCGGCCTCGGCGTGACCAAGGGCGATCGGGTGGTGATCTACCTGCCGATGATCACCGAGGCCGTGGTCGCGATGCTGGCGTGCGCGCGGATCGGTGCGGTGCACTCGGTGGTGTTCGGCGGTTTCGCGGCGCCGGAACTGGCGGCGCGCCTGGACGACGCCCGGCCGAAGGCGATCGTCACCGCGTCGTGCGGGCTCGAGGGCTCCAAGGTGCTGCCGTACCTGCCGATCGTGCACGCGGCGATCGACGCGGCAGTCGCGAAGCCGGACGCGGTGGTGGTCTGGCAGCGCCCGCAGCTGACGGCGGAACTGGGCCCGCGCGATCACGATTGGGCCGCGGCGGAGGCGGCCGCGCAGCCCGCGGACCCGGTCGCGGTCAAGGCCACCGACCCGCTGTACATCCTCTACACCTCCGGCACGACCGGTAAGCCGAAGGGCGTGGTCCGCGACAACGGCGGACACGCGGTGGCGCTGACCTATTCGATGCGGGCGATCTACGACGCGCACCCGGGGGAGGTGTGGTGGACGGCCTCGGACGTGGGCTGGGTCGTGGGCCACAGCTACATCGTCTACGCGCCGTTGCTCATCGGCGCCACGACGGTGGTGTACGAGGGCAAGCCGGTCGGCACCCCCGACGCGGGCGCGTTCTGGCGGGTGATCGAGCGGCACGGCGTGCGCAACCTGTTCACCGCGCCGACGGCGCTGCGCGCGATCCGCAAGGAGGACCCGGACGCCGAGTTCCTCACGCGCTCCGACGTCTCCGGCCTGCGCACGCTCTTCATGGCGGGGGAGCGGCTCGACCCGGACACCTACGAGTGGGCGGCGGCGAAGCTGGGCGTACCCGTGATCGATCACTGGTGGCAGACGGAGACGGGCTGGCCCATCGCGGCGAACCTGCGCGGAGTGGAGCCGATGCCGGTCAAGCCCGGCAGCGCCACGGTCCCGGTGCCCGGGTTCGGGGTGCGCATCGTCGACGATGCCGGACGCGACGTCCCGGCCGGGGCCGAGGGCGCGGTGGTGATCTCGCTGCCGCTGCCTCCCGGCACCCTCCCGACGCTGTGGGGCGCCGACCAGCGCTACGTCGACTCCTACCTCTCGACGTTCCCCGGCAACTACCTCACGGGCGACGGCGGCTACCTCGACGAGGACGGCTACCTGTTCGTCATGGGCCGCACGGACGACGTGATCAACGTGGCCGGGCATCGGCTCTCCACCGGCGCGCTGGAGGCGGCGATCGCGGGGCATCCGGCGGTCGCGGAGTGCGCCGTGATCGGCGTGGCGGATCAGCTCAAGGGCCAGCTGCCGCGGGCGCTGGTGGCGCTCAAGGCCGGTGGCGATTGGGACCACGACGCGGTGCGCGCCGAGATCGTGCAGCAGGTGCGCGAGACCATCGGCGCCGTCGCTGCACTCAAGGAGGTCGCGATCGTCGCGGCGCTCCCGAAGACCCGCTCCGGGAAGATCCTGCGGCGCAGCATGCGCGCCATCGCCGAGGGGCGCGACGAGGCGGTCCCGTCGACCATCGAGAACCCGGCCGTCCTCGACGACCTGCGCGGCGTCCTCCGCGGCTAGCGCTGCAGCAGGGGCGCGCTGCGGTAGCTCCACAGGCCGATGGTGCTCAGCGCGTCGCGGTAGATGCTGCGCAGCTCGTCCGCCGACGGCGTCGCCAGCTCGGCGAGCGGCTTGTCCACGGCCGCCACCGAACTCACGGTGAACGTCGCGGGCAGGTTCTCCCGCGCCGCCAGCATCAGGTCGACGGTGCCGCGCCGCACGTGGCTCGCGGAACTGATCAGGATCGCGTGGTCGACCCGCTTCGTCGCCAGCACGTACGAGCTGTACAGCGCGTTCTCGACGGTGGTGCGGGCGAAGTTCTCGTCGGTGATCCGCGCCGCGTCGACGCCGCGCTCCACGAGCCAGTTCTTCATCAGCGCGCCCTCCGTCTTCCCGGCCTGCTCCACGCCGCCGGTCACCACGATCGGCGCCGCGGGGAGGGCGCGCGCCACCTCGAGGGTCTTCTCGAGGCGCTGCAGGAGCGGCGCGTCCATCGTGCCGTCCTTCTTCAGCGCGTAGCCCAGCACGACGATGCCGGTGCTCGGCGGTGCGCTCGCCGGCGCCGCGTCGGTGAGCGGCGCCCGCACGGCTGCGTCGATCGCGGCGAACAGGGCCTCGACCTCGGGAACCCGGTCGGGCGCGACCCGGCGCAGCTGCTCGACCTCGGCGGCCGAGCCCGCGGCGTCGCCGAGGAAGCGGTTCCACACCGCGAGGTAGGTGTGCGCATCGTCGTCGTCCGGCGCGAAGGCCAGGACCTTGCGGTACAGCTCGAGGGCCCCGGGCACGTTCTTCTGCGCGATGCGTGCCGACGCCGCGCTGAACAACAGGTCCGCCCGGTACGGGGCCAGCGCGGACGCGTCGAGCAGCTTCTGCTCGACGACCGCCATGTTGTCGACGGTCTTGTCGGTGCTCCCCGCCGTGGAGGTGCGCGTGGGGTTGTCGAAGGCCTGCTTCGCCTCCGCGAGCAGCGTGGCCACCCGGCCGGCGACCCCGCCGGCGGCGGCGGAGGACGACGATGCGGCCGAGGACGCCGGCGCACCGTCGGAGGAGTTCGCCGTGCAGCCGGCGAGGGCGATCGCGCCGATCGCGGCGAGGGCGATCGCGCGGGTCGGGGCGGAGGTCCGGTTCATGCCGCCCACGCTATCCCGCGGGCCGATGTCCCGCCGGGGATCAGTCCGCACGCCGGGCGATGCTCACGGCAGGGCCGTGACGGTCACCGTCGACCCGGCCTGGACGCGCGAGCCGCCGCCCGGGTCCTGCCAGATGACCTGCGACTTGTCGGAGGCGAAGATCCCGTTGACCTTGACCTGCAGGCCGGCGTCCCGCAGCACCGAACGCGCCTGGCCCACGTTCATCCCGGTCACCGACGGCACCGTGACCCGGGCGGCCATGGTGACGGTGACGCGCTTGTTCGCCGGGTCCACGCGGCCGCCCGCCGACGGGCTCGTCGAGGTGACGACGGACCCCGAGCCGGTCTCGCCCGTGAGCTCGGCGACGAGGCCCGCGCGCTGCAGCAGCTGCTGCGCCTCGGTGGACGTCCTGCCGATCACGTCCGGCACCGTCAGCGCATTGGAGACCAGCAGGGTCACGCTGCCGCCCTTGTTCACCTGGCCCGACGGATCGGTGCCGAAGACCTTCCCGGCCTCGGTCCCGGAGTCGAACTGCTGCGTGGTCTCCTTCACCGTGAGGCCCGCCGAACGCAGCAGCGCCGTGGCCTCCTCGGGGGACTTGCCGCGCACGTCGGGGATGTCGACGGGCTGGTTGCCGGCGGAGGCGACCACGGTCACCGTCGCACCGACCGCCACGCGCGTGCCCGGCGTGGGCGAGAGACCGATGACGCCGCCCTGCGCGATGTCGCGGCTGAACTGGGCGGGCCCGCGTTTGGGCACCAGGCCGTTGTCGCGCAGCTGCTTCTCGACGTTCTCGGGGCTGTCGCCGGGGCGGAACTGGGGAACCGTCGGCCGCCCGCGGGAGTACTCGATGGTGACGGTGCCGAACCGGCTGATCCGGCTGCCGGCCGACGGGTCGAGGCGCGTGATCGTGTTCTCGGTGATGTCGTTGCTGTAGGTGCCGGCCAGTTCGACGTCGAGCCCGGCGTCCTTGATGGCCTGCTCCGCCGCGGGGCGGTCCATGCCCGTCACGTTGGGGACCGTCGTGTACTGCCCGGACGCCAGCCACCAGCCGCCGAAGGCGAGCAGCAGCGAGACCACGGCGATGAGCGCGACGATGATCCACGACTTCGCCCGGTTCTTCCGCGGCGGAGTCCACGGCTGCGCCGCCGTCTCGGGCGGCAGCGGCTCGTGCATGGTCTCGGCGCGGGTGTGTTGGACCGGGTTCGGCGGCACGGCCGGCTGCGCGAGGGTGNGGGCCGGCGCGACGGGCGGGACGCCCGGCGTCGCCTGACCGGGCCGGGTGGTACCCGGCAGCGGCTGGCCGGGCATGAGCGCGCCCGTGGGCTCCGCCGCGGCGGGGATCAGGGGCTCGCCGCGCTGCGCGTACATCGCCGCCGCGGCGCGCTGCTCGGCGCTGGACTGGGGCGCCGGCACCGTGAACGGCGGCAGGTCGAGATCCTCGGCGATCGCGGCGAGCGCCTCGGCCATGGCGAAGCCGTCGGTGTAGCGGCGCGACGGGTCGCGGTCGGTGGCGCGCGCGACGAACTCGTCGAACTCCGGCGGCACTCCGGCGATCGCGGCGCCGGGCCGCGGCACGTCGTTGTGCAGGCGCTGGTAGGCCAGCGAGATCGCGGTGTCGCCGGTGAAGGGCACCTGGCCGGTGAGGAGCTCGTAGACGAGGATGCCGCTGGAGTAGACGTCGGAACGGGCGTCGGCGTTGCCGGACTCCACCTGTTCGGGCGAGAGGTAGGCGGCCGTGCCGAGGATCACGGACGAACTCGTCACGGACGCCGCGGCGATCGCGCGGACGAGGCCGAAGTCGGCGACCTTGACCTCACCGCCGTCGGAGATGAGGACGTTCTCCGGCTTCACGTCGCGATGCACCAGGCCGGCGCGGTGCGCGGTGCCCAGCGCGGTGAGCACGGGGCCCATGACGGCCGCCACCGCGTGCGGCGGCATCGGGCCGCGCTCGCCGAGCAGTTCGCGCAGCGTGCCACCGGTGACCAGCTCCATGACGAGGAAGGCCAGGTCACCGTCGACACCCTGGTCGTAGACGGCGACGAGGCCCGGGTCCTTGAGCTTGGCGACGGCGCGGGCCTCGAACTCGAAGCGGGAGACGAACTGGGCGTCGGCCGCGTACTTCGGGTCCATCACCTTGATGGCGATCGGCCGGTCGAGCCGCAGGTCGAGGCCCATGTACACGGTGGACATGCCGCCGCGCGCGATCACCGCATCGATGCGGTAGCGGCCCTCGATGCGGGCACCGATCAGCGGGTCGCGCGGGGTGTTCACCTTCTCCGGGTCCTCTCGATGTGTGCGGTGTCGACAGTTCAGCCTAGCGACCCCGGGGGTGGAAGGGCCGAATCCGCGCGCTGGGTACAGTGTGACGGTGAGCTCCGTCCCGTATCTCAGCGACGATCTGCTGCCCGAGGGCACCGCCACCTACAACCTCGCCACGGTCGCCAAGGGCCTCGGCGTGTCGCAGTCGAAGGTGCTGCAGCTGTTGCGCGACGGCCAGCTGATCGCCGTCCGGCGCGGCGGCGACTTCCACGTTCCGCGGCTGTTCTTCGGGGAGGTCGACGGTCGTTTCTCCATCGCCAAGCATCTCACCGGGCTGTTCAGCGTGCTCCGCGACGGCGGCTTCGACGAGGCGGAGATCCTGCGCTGGCTGTTCGAGCCGCAGGACGACCTCGACGCCCCGCCCGCCGAGCTGCTGCACACGGACTCCGCGCGCGAGATGATCCGCCGCGCGCAGTCGATGGCGTTCTAGTTCCGGCGGCGCCTGGATCCGCAGGGCGCGATACGCGGTCGGCGTGCCCACGGGGTGCGGGGCGAGACGGTGTGGTTCTGCGTGCAGGGTATGCGGATATCGCATAGCTGAGTATGTGCATTTCAGGGTGGTTTTCTCGGTGCAGGGGTATGTCGATTCCGCATACCTCCTGCGCGGGCTACGACAGGTGGTCGACCACCGCGCGCGCCTGCGACCGCACGTCCGGCCGGTTCAGGAGTTCGACCCGCCGGCCCCGCGACCACACCCGCACCGGAACGGTCTCGAACCCCTCGAGGCGCGGCCCCGTCACCAGGGCGACGGCGAGATCGGACTCGCCGGAGCGCAGCGCCGCGACCGGGTCCTCGACGATGACCTGGTGGATCTGCAGCTCGTGTTCCCGGGTTCCATCGCGCGACCTTGCCCTCCAGATGGTCGGGCAGGCCGATCTCCGCGGTGCGGCTGATCGTGACGGACTGCTCCGCCGCGCCGCTCAGCGCGTCCAACTGATCGAGTTCCGCCACGATCCGTTCGATGACGGCGAGGGCCGGCAACCCGGCGGGGGCCGGGGAAGCGCCGCCGGGCCCGCGCTCGAACAGCGCGAATCCCAGCTCGCGCTCGGTCGCGGCGACGTACCGCGTGACGGTGGACTGCGCGATCCCGTGGGCGCGCGCCGCCGTGTTCATGCTGCGCGTGCGGGCCAGCGTCGCGACCACCCGGAACCGCTCGATATCCGACATGCCCGGACGGTAGCTCCGGGCACCGACATGTGGAGTCGATGGTGGGTCCGGCAGTGCGGAGACGGTCGGCGCCCGACCACCGCGTGATTGCCGGAGTGGTCGACGGTGTCGCGCGTCGGCCGGGATGACCGACGGTGCCGTGCCCGGAGCGCCGAGCGATGCCCGTTATGCCGAATCCGCATAGCCGCCCGTCGTTGCGACGCTCTGACTTGCGCATTCGCGGTATGCCGGAACTGCATAACCCGTTCGATGCGACACACCGCTTCTTCCGGCGGAGGAATCTTCCGGCGGAGGAGGTGGAGGCCCGTTCCCCGACCTGCCGTGCGCTCTCTGGGAGGTCCCGCCTACACCGCGGGCGCCAGGCCGAGCTTCGGCCGCACCTTGAGCGGGTCCGGGCCGAGCAGCGACCAGCCGGCCAGCGCGCCCAGTGCCACTGCCAGCGCGACGTTCCACAGCGAGTACAGGCCGATCGAGCCGGTCGGCATGAAGACCACCATGAGCCACACCGACAGGCCCGCGATGATCGCCAGCGTGCGCCGCGACCAGGTGAACGCGCCCGCCACGGCCAGGGGCCAGGTGTAGTACCAGGGCAGGGACGCGGGGGAGAGCACGCACACGGCCAGCAGGCCCAGCAGGATGCCCATCACGTTGCGGCGCTCGTTCTGCCGGAACCGCCACCACAGCACGACCAGCGTGATCGCGAGCAGCGCGATGCCCAGCGCGCGGGTCACCACGAGGATCGGCGCCAGGTGCAGGTCGGTGAAGGGGGCCGCGAGGAAGGCCGTGATCTGCGCGATCGCCGTCGGCAGCGTGATGTAGTTGATGATCTTGATCGACCCGGCGAGCGCCGTGGTCCAGCCCAGGCCCACGCCCGCGACGAGTGAGAACGCCGCGAACAGCGCGACGAAGGCGCCGATCGACGCGGCCAGCACCGTGCCGAAGGCCTTCGGCGCGGACTCCTGCGGATTCGCCTCGCGCCGGTGGTGGTACCAGATCCACACCACGAAGGGCAGCGCGATCGCCGCGGTGCCCTTGACGGCGACCGCGGTCACGATCACCGCGACCCCGAACAGGTGCTGCCGATCGAGCACCATCGCGATGCCCGCCACCATGAGGCCCACCATGAGCGCCTCGTTGTGCACGCCGCCCACGAGGTGGACGATCACCAGCGGGTTGAGCACCGCGAACCACAGCGAGACGGCCGGCTTCGCACCGAAGTGCCGGGCCAGCTTCGCCACGCCCCACACCGAGAGCGCGATGCCCGGCAGCATCGCCAGGCGCAGCGCGATGACGCCGGCGAGCACGTTGTCGCCGCACAGCTGCGTGATCCATTTCGCGATGAGGATGAACAGCGGGCCGTAGGGCGCGGTCGTCGTGGTCCAGATGCCGCTCACGTCGTCGAGCAGGCCGTTCGGATTGACGACGGGGCCGTCGACGTAGGGGTCGAAGCCGTCGCGCAGCAGTGCGCCCTGCGCGAGGTAGGAGTAGGCGTCGCGCGAGTACAGGGGCACGGCCACGAGCAGGGGCGCGATCCACAGGGCGACGGTGCCGGCGACCTGCGAGACCTCGAGCCGCCCGCCGAGCGCGGCGCGGCCCAGCCGGATCCACGCGATCACCAGCAGGGCGATCCCCGTCCAGAACAGGATCGAGCTGAGTACCAGTCCGTGCCCGAAGCGCAGCCACGACAGGTGCGCCGCCTCGAGCGTGGTGTCGTGCACGCGGATCGCGCCCGCGCCGAAGCTGCCCAGCGTGGTCAGGACGGCGCCGAGCAGCCCGAGCAGGGCGGGGCGCCCGTCGGGTGAGCGCAGGAACGTGCTGTAGCCGCGCAGCGCGGACTGAACTGATCCGGACATCCCCGCCAGTCTAGGCGGCGCGCACCGTCAAGCCAGCCCCGCATACACGGCCACCGGGCCGCCCTCGAGGACGTGCACTGCGACGGGGGTCTCGAAGATCTCGGTGAGCAGCTCGCCGGTCATGATCTCCGACGGTGCGCCCGACGCCGCGATCGTGCCGTTCTTCAGCGCCACGATGCGGTCCGAGTACGCGGCGGCGAAGTTCAGGTCGTGCACCACCAGGATGATCGTCTTGCCCAGCTCGTCCGCCGCGCGGCGCAGCCGGCGCATCATGCTCACCTGGTGCCGCATGTCGAGGTTGTTGAGCGGCTCGTCCAGCAGGATCACGTCGGTGTCCTGGGCCAGCGTCATCGCCACGTAGGCGCGCTGGCGCTGCCCGCCGGAGAGCTCGTCGAGGAACCGGTCGGAGAGCTCCGTCAGTCCGAGGAAGCCCAGGGCCTCGTCGACGTGCCGCACGTCCTCGGCGGTCATCCGTCCGCGGCTGTGGGGGAAGCGGCCGAAGGCGACGAGGTCGCGCACCGTCAGGCGGGCGTTGACCCCGTTCTCCTGCCGGAGGATGGCGAGCCTGCGCGCCACCTCCGTCGGCTTCATCGCGCGGATGTCGGTCCCCTCGAGCAGGGCCGTGCCCGAATCCTGCGTCAGGAGGCGGCCCAGGATGGTGAGCAGCGTCGATTTGCCGGCGCCGTTCGGCCCGACGAGCGCCGTGACGCCGCCGCGGGTGAACTCACCGGAGACGGGACCCAGCACGACGGTCTCGGCGTACTTCTTGGTCAGGTCCGTGAACGCGATCGCGGGCACGGTGCCGGTCGAGGTGGTGGTGTCTTGCACGCTGTGGTTCACATGGTCCCCCTTCGGCGGAACAGCATGGCGAGGAACAGGATTCCGCCGACGAACTCGATGATCACCGTGAGCATCCCGTTGGCGTAGAAGATGTTGTGCAGGATGAACTGCCCGCCGGCCAGCATGATCACGCCGATCAGGAAGGCCATCGGCAGTGTCGCGCGGTGCCGCCAGTCGCCCGCCAGCTGGTAGGCGAGCGTGGCGATGATGAAGCCGAAGAACATCATCGGCCCCACGAGGGCGGTGCTGATCGAGACGAGCACCGCGATGAGGACCAGCGCGAACGTGAGCTCGCGCTGGTGGTTCACGCCGAGGCCCATCGCGGGATCGCGGCCGAGCAGCAGCACGTCGAGCACGCGGCGCCGCCGCCAGACGATGACGCCCACCACGATGCACGTGACGGCGGCGATCGGCAGCAGGTCGGCGTTCACCGCGGTGAGCCGGCCGTACAGCTTGATCGACAGCGCGTCGAACTCGGTGGGGGAGAGCAGGCGTTGCAGGAACTCGGAGAACGCCCGGAAGGCCAGGCCCAGCACGACGCCGGCGAGCAGCAGCAGGAACAGGCTCGCGAAGCGGCCCGAGAACAGCCAGCCGTAGAGCACGGCGGCGAACATCACCATCGCCGCGGTCTGGGCGACGAACTGCGGCACCGAGTCCCCGTTGTCGACGAACCGGCCGCCCACGATGTACACGCCCACGGTCTGGATCAGCACGTACAGCGAGTCCAGGCCGATGATCTGCGGCGTCAGGATCCGGTTGTGCGTCACGGTGTGGAAGAGCACCGTCGACAGGGCGCCGCAGAAGGCGGCGATGAGGATCGCGGTGGCGGTCCGCAGGCGCCGTTCGAAGGACAGGCCGAACTGGAAGTCCCAGCGCAGCACGTCATCCGCGCCGGTGCGCATGAGCAGGTACACGGCCAGGCAGGCCGCCGCGAGCGTCGCGGCGATCGCCATGCGGGCGCGCCAGCCGATCCGGCTCGTCCGCCCGCTCAGGGCGGGCGCCGAAGTTGCCTCAGAGAGCGACACGGTTCCTCCTCGTCAGCAGGATCGCGAGGAAGGTGACGGCGCCGACCACGCCCATGATCACCGATACGGGGATCTCCATGGGCCGCACCACCACCCGGCCGATCAGGTCGCAGCCCACGATGAGCGCGGTGGCCAGCACCGCGACCCACGGGAGCCCGCTGCGCACGTCGTCGCCGCGCAGCGCGCTGATGATGTTCGGCACCACGAGGCCGAGGAACGGGATGAAGCCGACGACGACGCTGGTGACGCCGGAGGCCAGCGCCACCATGGTGACGCCGATGCCCATCGTGAGGCCGTAGCGCAGGCCGAGCGATGTCGCGACGTCCTTGCCGAGCCCGGCGATGGTGAAGTAGTTCGCCAGGAGGAAGGTGGCCACGGCGATGATCGCGACGGCCCACAGCGGCTCGTAGAAGCCGCGGACGATGTGCGCGAAACCGCCCGAGCGCCAGCTCACCACGGCCTGCAGCAGATTGGCGCCGATCGCGAGGTAGGTGGTGACGGCCTGGACGACGGCGCCGAGCATGAGGCCCACGAGCGGCACGATCGCGGAGCGGCGGGCGCGGATCCGGGAGATGAAGCCCAGGAAGATCATCGTGCCCAGGAAGGCGGTCGCGGTCGCGGCGACCATCCGCACCATCGGCGAGGCCCCGGGGATGTAGAGCATGCACAGCAGCACGCCCAGGCCCGCCCACTCGGCGGTGCCGGCCGTCGTCGGCTCGACGAACCGGTTCTGGGTGAGCCGCTGCATGATGACGCCGGAGAAGCTCATCGCGAGGCCGGCGAAGACCAATGCGGCCGTGCGGGGAACGCGGGAGATGAAGAACATCCGCCACATCTCCTCGTCGCCGGCCAGGAGTCCGGCGAGGGTGATGTGGTACTCGCCGGTCATCAGCGAGGCGAACAGCAGCGCCACGCAGGCGAGTGCGAGGAGGGGGAGCGCGACGCGACCCAGGCGGGCCCCCTTCCGGGGACCCGCCTGGGGCGGTGCATCGGTGTCGGTCGTCGTCACTTCTTGGCGGCGAAGGCCTCAGCGAGCTTGGCGTAGTTCTCGCCGTAGTCCTGGATGCCCTCGCGGATGTAGAAGTCGTTGTCCAGGTAGAAGATCCGGTCCTTCTGCTGGAACTCGACATTGGCGAACGCCTGCTGGGCCTTGAAGGTCTCGGCGGCCGGCCGCGGCGTGCTGCCGTCGGTCGGCGCGACGGCGGCGTCGCGGTCCATGACGATGACCCACTGCGGGTTCGCCTGCGCGATGGCCTCCGGCGTCAGGCCGGAGTTGGTGTGGTGGTCGCCGGCCTGGCCGCCGAAGACGTCCTTGACGTTCAGCGGCGCGACGAACGGCTGCATGCGCTTGGCGCCGTTGTCGATCTTGCCGCCGTTGACGATCGAGAGGAAGACGCTCTGGCCGGTGGCCTGCGCCTTCGCCGCGTCGAGGCTCTTGTCGAAGTCGGCGACGATCTGCTTGGCCTGCTCGTCCTTGCCGAAGATCTTGCCCAGGGTGATCGTCGAATCCCGCATGGTCTCGACGCGGCCCTTGGGCGCACCGTCCTCGGCGGCGATGTCGATGAAGGCGGCGCCGGTCTTCTCGGCGATCTTCTTGATGTCGCCCTCGGCCTTGGCGAACCGGTAGCCGCCGATGATGAGGTCGGGCTTGACGTCCTCGATGACGTCCAGCTTCGGCTCCGCGTGGGTGCCGGTGTCCTTGACGTCCGCGTTGTCGATCCAGTCACCCAGGACGCTCTTGGCGAACAGGCCCTTGGGGATCGCCACCGGGGTGATGCCCATCGCCTTGACGGTCTCGGCGCTCGTGTTGTCGAGGACCACGACCCGCTTCGGGTTCTTGGGGACCTGCACCTCGCCCTTGTTGGTGCTGACGGTGATCTTCTCGCCGCTGGCGGGCTTGTCCTCGTCGGCGCTGGTGGTGGAGCAGCCGGCGAAGACGAGGCCGGTCGCCATCAGCGCGGCCGCGACGGGCGCGGCCTTGCGGAAGCGGGTGAACATTGCGGGGTGACTCCTTCTCGCTCTTGCTTCAAGACGGGCACCGTAAGCCATGGGTAAAGAGGCTTAGGTAAACGGAACCATACCCAGGGGTGGCTAGGTTTGCCTAACTCTCCTGATCGGAATCAGGCCGCGCGGTCCACGAGGACCGCTGCGAGTCCGGCGAGGACGGGTCGCGCACCGTCGGCGATGGGGGCCTCGTCGATCGCGGACGTGGCCCGCGCGGTGAGCTCCTCGACGCGGGTCTGCATGGCCGACGGTGCTCCCGTCTCCCGCAGGGCGGCGCGGGCGCGCTCGACGCCCGCGTCGTCGAGGTCGGTGCCGACGAGCCCGCGCAGCTCGGCCGCGGCGGCGCCGCCGGTCGCGAGGGCGTGCGCGAGCATGGGGGTGTGCTTGCCGGAGCGCAGGTCGTCGCCCGAGGGCTTGCCGGTGACGGCCGGGTCGCCGAAGGCTCCCAGCAGGTCGTCGCGCAGTTGGAAGGCGACGCCCAGGTCCACCCCGATCTCCCGCAGCGCCGCGATCGCCGCGTCGGGCGCGCCGGCCAGCGCCGCACCCACGTGCAGCGGCCGCTCCACCGTGTAGCCCGCCGTCTTGAACCGCACCACGCGCTCGGCGGCCTCCTCCGACTCGTCGCGGGAGGCCTCGCTCACGATGTCCAACAGCTGGCCGCCCAGCACCTCGGTGCGCATGGCCGCCCACGCGCGCGCGGCCCGCAGGTAGCGCTCGGGCGCCAGGCCCGCGCCGAGGAACATGTCGTCGGCCCACGCCAGCGCGAGATCGCCCAGCAGGATCGCCGTCGCCTCGCCGAACTTCTCCGGCGAGCCCGACCAGCCGCGCTCGGCGTGCAGCTGCGCGAACTCGCGGTGCGTGGTCGGGAAGCCCCGGCGGGTCAGGGACGCGTCGATGATGTCGTCGTGGATGAGGGCGCACGCCTGCACGAACTCCAGCGAGGAACAGGCCCGCAGTGCTGCCCGGGCGACGTCCCCGTCGGCCTCGCCGCCGCCCGCCAGCCACCCCGCCCAGGCGAAGGCGGGGCGAATACGCTTACCGCCGCGCAAAACGAAGCGCTCCAGTCCCGCGGTGGCCTCCGCGAACACCGGACCGACGGGTTCGACCAGGTCACGGCGCTCATCGAGGAAGGATTCGAGGGTCGGCTGCACGGCCGCCGCGATGTCCGTGAGGGAGGTCTGGGGCGGGGCGACGGGCAGCGTCATACCTGGAAATCTATTCTCATAGGTGTGAGTGAACAAAGCCGGACCGTCCTCGACCGTCTCGACGCCGTGCGCGCGAGCGGCCGAATGCCGTTCTCGGTCGAGTTCATGCCGCCGCGCGACGAGGAGGGCGAGGCCCGGCTGTGGCGCGCCGTCCGCACGTTCGAGCGGATGGACCCCGCGTTCGTCTCCATGACGTACGGCGCGGGCGGGTCGACGCGCGATCGCACCGTCCGGGTGACCGGCGAGATCGCCGAGACCACCACGCTGCTGCCGGTGGCCCACCTGACCGCGGTCAACCACAGCATCTCGGAACTGCGCGCCCTCATGGGCTCGTACGCGGACCAGGACGTGCGCAACGTGCTGGTGCTGCGCGGTGACCCGCCGGGCGACCCGATGGGCAAGTGGGTGCGGCACCCCGAGGGCCTCAAGTACGCCAGCGAGGTCGTCGAGCTGGTGCGCGAGCTGGGCGACTTCCACGTGGGCGTGGCCGCCTTCCCCGAGGGGCACCACCGCTCGCCCGACCTGGACACCGACGTGCGGTACTTCGCGAACAAGCTGCGGGCCGGCGCCGACTACTCGATCACCCAGATGTTCTTCGACGTCGACGACTACCTGCGACTGCGCGACGCCGTGGTGGCCGCCGATCCCGAGCAGGGCGCCAAGCCGCTGATCCCGGGGATCATGCCGATCACCTCGCTGAAGTCGGTGGTCCGCATGGCCGAGCTGTCGAACGCGAAGATCCCCGAGTCGATGCGCGCCGAGCTGCGCGCCGCCGCGGGCGACGGGCCCGAGGAGAACCGCGCTGCCGTCCGGGCCGCCGGCATCGACATCGCCACCCGGATGGGGGAGCGGCTCATCGCCGAAGGCGCTCCGGCGCTGCACTTCTGCACGCTGAACTTCGCCAAGGCCACCTCGGAGGTGCTCGAGAACCTCGGGATGCTGCCGGTCGGCGTCTAGCGCTTCAGCTTCTCCCGCAGCCACTGCGGCAGCTCGACGAGGGATTCCGGCTCGGCCGACTCCTGTCCCGGCTTCGGGCTGCGGTCCCGGCGCACGTAGGCGGCGCCGGCGACGATCGCGGCGGCGAGGAACGAGACCAGGGCGGTGATCCACGCCCATCGCGTGAACGACGCGATCGACGGGTCCGCGTACTCGGCCTCGGACGTCAGTGCCGCGGAGGTACCGGCGTTGAGCGTCCAGGTCACCAGATCGTCGGCCTCCTGCTGACCGTTGGTGGCGGTCACCGGGCCGGGGAACTGCAGCGAGACCACGATGACCGCGGAGTTCGGAGCCAGCGACGACAGGTCGGCCGTGCCGGAGAGGATCACGGTGCCGCCGGTGCGCTGCACCCGCATCTTGATCGACGCCGCCGAGGTGTCGAACGCCTGCGAGACCACGTCGCCCACTTGGTTGAACTGGCCGAAGGTGATGTTCTGGAAGATCATCTGCGTGCCGACTTTGCCGTTCGAGTCGTACGGCTTGACCTCCGCGAGGCCCTTCAGCTCGCCGGGCGCCGCGATCTGCGGGCCCTGCGGGTTCGACGACGGGGTCTGCGCGGCGACGATCTTGCCGGACATCCGGTCGCCCGGGCCCGGGCTCGAGCACGCGGCGGGGGCGGCGACCAGCAGCAGGACCGCCACCGCCGCGAGCATCCTTCGGAGAATCACGATCGCCATCGTGCCAGGTGTCCCAGGTCGCGGGCGAGCAGCCGCGCCGCGATCCGCCCGCTCGATCCGTTCACGCCGCCCCCGGGATGCATCGACGCACCCGCGAGCGCCAGGCCCGGCGCACCCGGCACGCGGCCGCCGGCCAGGTCCGGGTCCGGCCGGAACAGCAGCATGTTGTGCAGCGCCATCTCGACGTGCATGACGTTCCCGCCGCGCAGTCCCAGCTCGGACTCGAGGCTCGCCGGAGTCTGCACGAACCGCCGCTCGATCGACTCCGCGAACCCGGGCGCCCAGCGCTGCGTCTCCGCGACGATCCGGTCGGCCTCCGCCTCCGCGACCGCAGCCCAGTCGTGCGGGGCGCGCAGCGCGTACGGGTACCACTGCGCCCACAGTGTGGTGTTGTGGCGCCCGTCCGGCGCGATCGTCGGGTCCAGACCGGAGAAGGTCATCGCCAGCACCGCGGGCCGCCGGGGCGCGTCGCCGGCCAGCATGTCGCCGCGCGCCCGGGCCAGGTGGCCGCGGTCGGCGACGAGCAGGCCCAGTCCGGACTGATCGGCGAGCGGCACCCCGTCGAAGGCGGGCGCCGCGGTGGTGCCCAGCCGCAGCACCATCCCCACGCCGGGGCCGACCTGGATGCGGCGGCGCCAGCCGGCGATCCGGGCGGCGTCGTAGCCGCCGCGTTCCAGCAGGTCCAGCGTGGTCAGTACATGGCACCCCGCGAGCACGGTGCGGGCCCGGACGGTGCGGTCACCGTCGGGCGAGGCGACGGTGACGTCCCACCCCCGACCGGACCGGCGCAGCGCCCCGACGGGAGTTCCGAGGGCGACGGTGCCGCCGTCGGAGCTGAGACGGGAGAGGAGCGCGGTGGTGAGCGCCCCGCTGCCGCCGACCGCGCGCCCCGGCGGGAGGACGTGCATGAGGGCCGCGAAGCCGACCATGGGCGCGGTGCCGGGCTCGCTCATCGCGGGGCCGGACTGCGCGCCGAACCAGGCGAGGGCGGCCTTGAGTCGCTCGTCGTCGAAGTACTCGTCGAGCAGTTGATCGCCCGAGGCGAGGTAGGTGCGCGACATCTGCGTGAGGCTCGCGCGCCCCTTCGTGGGCCAGAAGGCGCGGCCGAGCCGCGGCGCGCTGGGGGAGGAGCCGAAGGCGGCCATGGTCGCCTCCGCGCGGGGAGTCCACTCCGCGACGAACCGGCGGTAGGCCGCCGCCTCGCGGGCCCCGCAGGCCGCGGCGATCGACGCGGCGGTGGCGTCGAGGTCCTTCCGGAAGACGAGGGGCGGCGCCGACGACCCGGGCGGAGCGGGCGCGAACGCCCACGGGTCGCACTCGAGGTAGCGCAGGCCGTGTGCCGCGAGGTCGAGCTCCTCCGCGATTCCGGTGTGCCGGAACATCAGGTGCGCCGACGAGCCGCGGTCCACGCGGTAGCCCGGGAACCGTTCGACGGTGCTGACCGCCCCGCCCGGCACGGTGTCGGCCTCGAAGACCGTGACGGACCGGCCCTGCGCCGCGAGGTACGCGGCGCCGACCAGCGCGTTGTGGCCGGACCCGACGACCGCGACGTCGATCACGGCGCGGGCGGGACGAAGGGCAGGTCGTGGCCGAGGACGGCGAAGGGGCGCGGGTCGCCGGAGAAGCGGAAGTCGCGGAGCACGTCGTAGAAGCCGGTGCGGCGGTACAGCCGCCACGCGCGGTTCTGCTCGGCGGCCACCTCCGGGGTGGAGAGCAGCACACGCGGCTCGGGGCGGTCGGTGAGCAGGGCGCCGAGCAGCGCCGAGCCCACGCCGTGCCCCTGGGCCGCGGGATGCACGTGCAGTTCGGTGAGCTCGAAGTAGTCGGCGGCCACGGCCTCGATCTGCTCCTGTCGCAGCCCGCGGCGGCCCAATCCCACGCGGAGCTGGCGGTTCCACCACTGATCGCCGGCGCCGCTGTAGCCGTAGGCGATGCCCACGAGGTGATCGACCATGCGGCCGTCGTCGGTGCGGAGGGCCTGGACGGCGCCGAAGGCGGCGTAGCCGGGCCGGTTCAGGTGCTCGCGCCACATGGGTAGCCGGTGCGACTCGGTGCCCGCGGGGTACTCCATCGCCGCCACGTAGATCTGCAGGGCGGCGGGCAGCCAGAGCGTCGCGTCCTGCGGCGACAGGGCGTGGATCCGTGGTTGCTGCGTGGGCACTGCGGTCACGGACTTCCTCTCCCTTGACGTCTCGCACACTCACGCTATATTAGAAGTGATCGAATGATTGTTCGATCACGGGCCATCGGATTGGCGCGCATGTTCTGGCGCCGGGGCTTCGATCGCCGATCCCGGCCGCCGGGCGGGGCTGGCGCGGAACGAGGGAAGCGTTACGTGTCAGTCCCGTCCGGTACAACACGGAGTAACAGGGCGAGAGGCCCACGGAGCAGGAGGAAGGTCATGGTCGAATCGAAGACACGGATCGGTCACGTCGGTTCCGGGCGTCGCATGGGCGAGTCGGGCGCGGCGCGCATCCTCGACCGTGCGGATCAGTTCCTCGCCCGCGCCGGCGGCTCGCCCGCGCCCGCCGACCAGTACCGCGAGATCTACCACGCCGCACTGCGCGGCGCGGCCGCCCTCCTGGCCGAGCGGGAGACCGGTGTGCGGCGCCCCACGCGCAATGCGTGGCTGCGGCTCGCCAAGGCCGCGCCGGGGTACGCGGAGTGGGTCGCGTACTTCACGTCGGTCTCGGGCGTGGTCGCGGCGCTCGAGACCACGGCGCGCGCGGTGAACGCCGAGGACGTCGCCGTTCTGCACGCTCGTGTGCAGACCTTCCTGAATTCCGTCGAAGCGGATCTGTGCCGGGCTGCATGATTTCTCACAGCGAACACTCATTCTTCGACGGATGGTGGTCGTCGGGTCGCAAGCCTCGTATCATGAAGAGAGGAGTTGGACCCCATGAGTGCTGAAGGAGGGGAACGTGCCACTCTCCGAGCACGAGCAGCGCATGCTCGACCAGATCGAGAGCGCGCTGTACGCCGAGGATCCGAAGTTCGCGTCGAACGTACGAGGCGGACGGTTCGGCGGCGCTTCGGGTAAGCGCCGCGTCATCGCAGCGATCGGCTTCGCGGTCGGATTGATGCTGCTCATCGCCGGGATGCTGCTGGGCAAGGTCGAGTACACCGTGATCGTCGGCCTCGTCGGTTTCCTGTTGATGTTCGGTTCCGTGATCTACGCGCTGTGGTCCGGTCCCGCCGCCAAGGGCCCGCGCGGCACCGTCGAAGAGGACGGATCGGTGCGCTCCCGGGCGGGGCGCGGCCGTGGTGTCAGTGGCGCCCGCGCATCCGGGCAGTCCTTCGTCTCCCGCATGGAGGAGCGCTTCCGCCGCCGCTTCCCGTGAGACTCTCGCGCTGACGAAGCCGCCGACCTGATGGTCGGCGGCTTTTTCGTTGCGCTGTGAGCGAAAACCACCGCGGTCCCGGGGTGTCGCGCGGGGCACGGCGCCGGCAGGACGGAGCGCGCCGGCAGGACGGAGCGCGCCGGACGGTGAGGCGCCGGGGGAGCGGCGCCACCCGCGGGTGAGGGCCGGCTCCCCACAGATATCGCCGGACGCACCGGCGATCGCCGGTCGCCCCGCGGATTCCCGCGGCGTCCGGTGATCTCTGCTGCGGCGGGCGATGTCTGCCGCGCCCGCGATGCCCGGCCGCGCCCGCGAGCCCGGCCGCGCCCGCGATGCCCGGCCGCGCCCGCGAGCCCGGCCGCGCCCGCCGACCTCATCGTCACGGCCCCGCGACTCAGCGACCGTGACGGCCGCCCCTGTCCCGCCGCCGCGGCGGCCGCGGTTCGCGGGCCCCCACTTCACCCCACCTTCGTTCCCCACTTCTCCCCACGCCGTGCCCGACGGTGTCTCGATTCGCCTCAGGAGTCCCAACCGTCGCGTTCGCTCGAGACAAGCCCGCAGGTGTGACGAAGTCCGCCACGCCGCGGCGCGCCGCGTCCCCCACTTCTCGCCACACATCTGACCTGCCACAACTCTGAGAAAACGCCGCGAAACGCGGATCGATGTGGTTGAAAGTGGTGAATGGTGGGGTAATGTGGGGCGCACTGGAGAAAGACGCGCTAGTCTGAAGTCTCGATCCAGTGACAACCCCTCGGGGTAGGCGGGAGGTGGCCGTGATGTTCACGGGTACCTACACGCCGAAGCTCGATGACAAGGGACGGCTCACCCTCCCCGCGAAGTACCGCGAGGAACTCGCGGGTGGGCTGACGATCACGAAAGGACAGGATCGAAGCCTCACGGTGTACCCGAAGGCGGAGTTCGAGCGCATCGCCGAGAAGGCGGATGCCATCGAATGGACCGACCCCGCGGGACGCGCCTTCTACCGCAACTTCTTCGCCAGCTCGGACGACCAGCGCCCCGACTCCCAGGGTCGGATCTCGCTCTCGGCCGATCACCGTCGCTACGCAGGCCTGACCAAGGAATGCGTCGTCGTCGGATCGAGGAGATTCCTGGAGATCTGGGACGCGGAGGCGTGGGACGCCTACCAGGCACAGCACGAAGACGACTACGCGCAGCCGCAGTCCGAATCGCTCAAGGCGATCTTCTGACAACCGCGCTCTCGCGCGGCCCGGTCGAGGTGGACCGAGGCCTGCGCCCGAACCGGCCCTGACGTACTTCCCCAACGCCAGGTACGGGTCGGGCGGGGACCCCGCTCCATCCGCCAGTAACCATCGAACGCCATCGTGTGCCCTGGAGGAGTCATGTCCGACGAGTTCTTCGGCCACGTGCCGGTTCTCGCGAACCGCGTGCGTGAGCTCCTCGCCCCGGCCCTGCAGCACGACGGCGCCGTCTACGTCGACGCGACGCTCGGCGCGGGCGGCCATTCCGAGCTCATCCTCGAATCCTTCCCGCAGGCCCGCGTCGTCGGCCTCGACCGGGACACCGACGCCCACGCCATCGCCGGCGAACGGCTGGCCCGCTTCGGCGACCGCTTCATCCCCGTGCACACCCGCTACGACGGCATGGCCGACGCGCTCGACGAGCTGGGCATCTCGCTCGCCTCCGGCGGCCCCGGCGTCGATGCGATCCTGTTCGACCTCGGCGTGTCGTCCATGCAGCTCGACCGGGTCGAGCGCGGCTTCGCCTACTCGGTCGACGCGCCGCTGGACATGCGGATGAACGCGGAGGACCCGCTCACCGCGGCCGACGTGCTCAACACCTACTCCCACGGCGATCTCGCGCGGATCCTGCAGCGCTACGGCGACGAGCGGTTCGCCGGCAAGATCGCCTCCGCCGTGCTCAAGGAGCGCGAGAAGGAGCCCTTCACCACCAGCGGCCGCCTCGTCGAGCTGCTCTACGCCACGATCCCCGCGCCCGCGCGCCGCACCGGCGGGCACCCCGCCAAGCGCACCTTCCAGGCGCTGCGCATCGAGGTCAACGCCGAGCTCGCCTCGCTGGAGGCCGCGGTCCCGCAGGGCCTCGACGCGCTGGCGGCCGACGGCCGCGTCGTCTTCCTCAGTTACCAGTCGCTGGAGGACCGCATCGTCAAGGCCGCGCTCGCCGAGCGCACCCGGTCGACCACCCCCGCCGGGCTGCCCGTCGACCTGCCCGGCACCGGCGCGACCTTCGAACTGCTCACCCGCGGCGCCGAGCGCGCCACCGACGACGAGATCGCGGAGAACCAGCGGGCGGCGCCCGTGCGCATGCGCGCGGCCCGCCGCCTCGACACCCCCACCGACCGGACCCGCAGCACGAGGAGCGCGCGATGACCGCACCGAACGCGACCCAGGCACCGTCGACGCCGGACACCCGGACCCGGCGGGCCCCCGCGCGCCGCGACGACCGCGATACCTCGCGGCCCCGGTCCAGCTCGGCGCAGCGGGCGCTCGACCGCCGGCAGAAGCGCCTCGAACAGCAGAAGCTCGTCCTCGAAGCGGGCGGAACCCTGCGGGAGACGCCCGCCGAGCGCGCGCTGCGCCGGCACCGCGACGGTGCCGCCTCGCAGGGCCTCCTCGCGCGCCTGCCCCGGCCCACCGGCATGGTGCGCCGGGTGCCCTTCGTGCTGGCCCTCATCGCCCTCGTGTGCGCCGGGCTGGGCATGACGCTGTGGCTGTCGACGGGCAGCGCCGAGAACTCCTACGAGCTGACCCGCCGCGAGGCCGCGAACAACTCGCTCGCCGAGAAGAAGGCGGCGCTCGAGCGCGATGTGAAGTCGGGGGAGAGCGCTCCCGGCCTCGCCGAGCGCGCCACTGCGCTCGGCATGATCCCTGCGGGCACCGTGCCGGTCCTCGTGGGCAAGGAGGGCGGCAAGGTCGCCGTGGTCGGCAAGCCCGCGCCCGCCACCGGCGCCGCCAAGCCCGCGCTCAACCCGCCCGCGCAGCGCACCGATGACCCGACCGGCGCGACGTCCGACGGGTCCGGCACGCCGGTCGCCGGGAATTCCGGGCCCGCGCCGGCGGGCGGGGAACAATTGGTCACCATGAACCCCGGCAGCCCGACCGTCGTGAACGCGCCGACGCCCGCACCGTCGGCGNCCGCTCAGACCCCCGCTCAGACCCCGGCT
>NZ_CBCSDV010000022.1:0-74665 GCF_965138335.1 Tsukamurella ocularis | reverse complement strand
GCGGGGTCNNNCCCGCCGCCCCGGCGGCACCCTCGGCACCGGCGGGATCGACCCCGCTGGCCGTCCCGACGGTGCCGAACGCCCCGGCTTAGTCACAGGCCCAGGCCGGGTGGCGTCATCCACGCCGCCCGGCCGGTACCCTGAACGTCCGTGGCGACCGAAACTTCTTCGACCTATGACCTGATCGTCGTCGGCTCCGGCTTCTTCGGCCTGACCATCGCCGAAAGGACCGCCGCGGAGCTCGGCAAGCGGGTCCTGGTGATCGAGCGACGGCCGCACCTCGGCGGCAACGCGTACTCGGAGGCCGAGCCGGAGACCGGCATCGAGATCCACAAGTACGGTGCGCACCTGTTCCACACCTCCAACGAGCGGGTGTGGGAGTACGTGAACAGGTTCACCGACTTCACCGGCTACCAGCACCGCGTCTTCGCGATGCACAAGCGCCAGGCGTACCAGTTCCCGCTGGGCCTGGGCCTGGTGAGCCAGTTCTTCGGCCGCTACTTCACGCCCGACGAGGCGAAGGCGCTGATCCAGGAGCAGGCCGCGGAGTTCGACTCCAAGGACGCGAAGAACTTCGAGGAGAAGGCCATCTCCCTGATCGGCCGCCCCCTCTACGAGGCCTTCATCAAGCACTACACGGCCAAGCAGTGGGAGACCGACCCGAAGAACCTGCCCGCCGGCAACATCACCCGCCTGCCGGTGCGCTACAACTTCGACAACCGCTACTTCAACGACACCTACGAGGGCCTGCCCGTCGACGGCTACACGGCCTGGCTCGAGAACATGGCTGCGTCCGACCTCATCGACGTGCGGCTGGACACCGACTGGTTCGACGTCCGCGACGAGCTGACCGCGGCCTCCCCGGACGCGCCGATCGTCTACACCGGCCCCCTGGACCGCTACTTCGACTACTCCGCGGGCCGCCTCGGCTGGCGCACCCTCGACTTCGAGACCGAGGTGCTGCCCACCGGCGACTTCCAGGGCACCCCCGTCATGAACTACAACGACGCCGACGTGCAGTACACGCGCATCCACGAGTTCCGCCACTTCCACCCCGAGCGCACGAACTACCCGACCGACAAGACGGTCATCATGCGCGAGTACGGCCGCTTCGCCAACGACGACGACGAGCCGTACTACCCGATCAACACCCCGTCGGACCGCGAGATGCTCGCGGCCTACCGGGCCCTCGCCAAGACCGAGGCCGCCGAGCGGAAGGTCCTCTTCGGCGGGCGGCTCGGCACCTACCAGTACCTCGACATGCACATGGCGATCGCCAGCGCGCTGTCGATGTTCGACAACACCCTGCGTCCGCATCTCGAAACCGGTGCCGCGCTCACCGAGGAGACGGCCCAGTGACCGATCACGCCAAGACCCTGCTGCAGCGCGTCATCCTCCCGCGCCCGGGCGAGCCGCTCGACGTGCGCTCGCTGTACATCGAGGAGGCCGAGACCAACTCGCGCCGCTCGCACGCGCCCACCCGCACGCAGCTGAACATCGCCGGCGAGTCCGAGGTCAGCTTCGCCACCTACTTCAACGCCTTCCCGGCGTCGTACTGGCGCCGCTGGACCGTCCTCACGGACGTCGTGCTGCGGATCGAGCTCAAGGGCACGGCCCGCGTCGACCTCTACCGCTCCAAGGTCGACGGTGCCCGCATCGCCCTCGGCGGCGGGCTGGTCCAGACCGACGCCACCGGCTACGGCGTCGCCGAGTTCGCCACGGACCTCGGCCCGTTCGAGGACGGCGGCTGGATCTGGTTCGACGTCACCGCCGACAGCGACACCGAGATCATCTCCGCCGGCTGGTACGCCGCCGTCGGCGAGGAGGGCCTGCCGGCCAAGCGCGTCACCGTCGGCATCCCCACCTTCAACCGGCCGGACGACGCCGTCGCCGCGCTCGCGGCCCTGACCAGCGATCCGCTGGTCGACGAGGTGATCGACGCCGTCCTCATGCCCGACCAGGGCAACAAGAAGGTCATCGACCACCCCGACTACGAGGCCGCGATCGCGCCGCTCGGCGAGCGGTACCGCCGGTTCGAGCAGGGCAACCTCGGCGGCTCCGGCGGTTACGGCCGCATCATGTACGAGGCGCTGCGCCTGACCGACAGCCCGTACGTGCTGTACATGGACGACGACATCGCGATCGAGCCCGATTCGATCCTGCGCGCGCTGCAGTTCGCGCGGTTCGCGAAGTCGCCCATGCTGGTCGGCGGGCAGATGCTCAACCTGCAGGACCGCAGCCACCTGCACTGCATGGGCGAGGTCATCGACCGCAACTCCTTCATGTGGACCGCGGCGCCCTTCGTCGAGTACGACCACGACTTCTCGAAGTACCCGCTGAAGGACAAGGAGTACAGCAAGAACCTGCACCGGCGCATCGACGTCGACGGCAACGGCTGGTGGATGTGCCTCATCCCGCGCGTCGCCGCCGAGGAGATCGGCCTGCCGATGCCCCTGTTCATCAAGTGGGACGACTGGGACTACGGCCTGCGCGCCGCCCGCGCCGGCTACCCGACGGCGACGGTGCCCGGCATCGCGATCTGGCACATGGCCTGGTCCGACAAGGACGACGCCATCGACTGGCAGGCCTACTTCCACCTGCGCAACCGGCTCGTCGTCGCCGCGATCCACCACGAGGGCAGCACGCGCGGCATCATGACCAGCTCCATCAAGGCGCTCATGAAGCACCTCCTGTGCCTCGAGTACTCGACGGTCGCGATCCAGATCGAGGCCATGCGCGACTTCCTCCGCGGCCCGGAGGGGCTGTACGAACTGCTGCCCACCGCGCTGCCGAAGATCGCGGCGATGCGCAAGGAGTACCCCGACGCCGTGGTGCTGCCCAGCGCCACCGAGCTGCCCCGCACCTCGGGCCAGGCCACCGCGTTCGGCACAAAGATCCCGCTGAACCCGATCACCAAGGTGACGACGCTGGCGAAGGCCGTGCGCAACAACCTGCGCCCGGCCGACCCGCACAACCACGAGGTGCCGCAGGCCAACTACCCGCCGCTCGAGGCCCGCTGGTTCAGCCTGGGCCGGGTCGACGGGGTCACCGTCACCACCGCCGACGGCCGCGGCGTGGTGTACCGCCAGCGCGACCGGGACAAGATGTTCGCGTTGATGCGGGAGAGCCTGGCCGTGCACCGCGAGGTGGACCGCCGGTTCGCCGAGATGCAGCAGCGCTACCGCGCCGCATACACCGACCTGACCAGCCGTGCGGCGTGGTCGAAGATCTTCGAGCCCGAGCTGTCGGCGCCGGGAGCGGAGCGCCCGGGCCGGATCGACGCCGCATCCGAGAAGGAGACGACCAAGTGAGCAACGCCCCGGAGCAGGCGCTCAGCCCCGAGGAGATGATCCTCGTGGGCGTGCAGGCGCAGCTGGCAGGCCGGCCGGGCGTGCTGCCCGCGGCCCGCGGCCTCAGCCACTTCGGTGAGCACTCCCTCGGGTGGCTCGGCCTGGCCGCGCTCGGCGCGGTGCTGCAGCCGAAGCGCCGCAGGGAGTACGTGACGGCCGGCGTCGGCGCGTTCGTCGCGCACGCCGCGTCCGTCGTGATCAAGCGGATCGTGCGCCGCAAGCGTCCGGACCACCCCTACATCACGGTCGGCGTCGGCACGCCCAGCAAGCTCAGCTTCCCGTCCTCGCACGCCACCAGCTCGACGGCCGGCGCGATCCTGCTGGGCCGCGCGTCCGGCGTCCCCGGCGGCGCCGTGCTGGCGCCCGCCGCGGTGGTGCCGCCGATGCTCGCCTCCCGCATGGTCCTGGGCGTGCACTACCCGACCGACGTGGCCGCCGGAGCCGCCATCGGAGCGGCGACCGCGATGGCCGCGATCGAGGGTGAGAGACTATGGGCTGACCGGGCGGCGCGCCGCGCCTCGAAGAACCAGAGCAAGGGATCGAACAGCTGATGAGCGAGGAGCCGATCGAGCACGGCGAGCCGAAGGCACCGTCGAACCTCGCCACCGGACTGATCAAGGCGATCCGGCCCCGGCAGTGGGTCAAGAACGTCCTCGTCGTGGTGGCCCCGCTGGCCGCCGGCCGCGACCAGCTGGAGTTCGTGCAGTTCGGCAACGTCGGCATCGCGTTCATCGCGTTCTGCCTGGCCGCGTCGTCGATCTACCTGATCAACGACGCGCTCGACGTCGAGGCCGACCGCGCGCACCCCACCAAGCGCTACCGCCCGATCGCCGCCGGCGTGGTCCCGCTGAACCTGGCCTACGTGCTGTCCTTCCTGTTCGGGGCGGGGGCCATCGCGGTCTCACTGCTCGCCAACAAGGAACTGGCGATCGTGATCGCGGTGTACATCGTGATCCAGCTGGGCTACTGCTTCGGTCTCAAGCACCAGGCCGTGCTCGACATCTGCATCGTGAGCTCCGGCTTCCTGCTGCGCGCCGTGGCCGGCGGCGTGGCGGCCGAGCTGCCCAAGGGCCTGTCGCAGTGGTTCCTGCTGGTGATGGCCTTCGGCTCGCTGTTCATGGCCGCGGGCAAGCGCTACGCGGAGCTGCAGCTCGCCGAGCGCACGGGTGCCAAGATCCGTAAGTCGCTCGAGTACTACACCACCACGTACCTGCGCTTCGTCTGGACGCTCGCGGCCACGGCCGTGGTGCTCTGCTACGGCCTGTGGGCCTTCGACAAGACCGCGCACCCGAACAACATCTGGTACGGCCTGTCGATGGTGCCCTTCACGATCGCGATCCTTCGCTACGCCGTCGACGTCGACGGCGGCGAGGCGGGCGAGCCCGAGGAGATCGCCCTGGGTGATCGCGTGCTGCAGGTGCTCGCGATCGCGTGGATTGGAACCGTCGTTGCCGCGGTCTACTTCGCCTGACACTCGGGCCGGCGAGCCCGCCGGCACGGCCCCGTCGACCTTCTCCGCACCCCGAGTCAGCTTCTGGCTCGGGGTGGCGGCGTGCGCGGTCCTGTTCGGCTACGGCGCCTGGCAGCGCCGGTGGATCGCCGACGACGGGCTGATCGTGCTGCGCACCGTCCGGAACCTGCTCGCGGGGAACGGCCCCGTCTTCAACGCGGGCGAGCGCGTCGAGGTGAACACCTCCGCCGCCTGGACGTACATCATCTGGTTCTTCTCCTGGATCAGCGGCGTGCAGACCGAGTACGTCGTGCTCACCGTCGCGCTGGTGCTGTCGGTCGCCGCGATCCCCCTGGCGATGCTCGGTACGGCGCGCCTGTACCGCGGCGGTGCGGGCTGGTCGCGGCTGCGCGGTTCGGGCCTGCTCCTGCTGCCCGCGGGCGGCCTCGTCTACATGGCGCTGCCCCCGGCCCGCGACTTCGCGACCTCGGGCCTCGAGGTCTCGCTGACCATCTTCTGGGTGGCGCTGCTGTGGTACCTGGCGATCTGCTGGTCGCAGGCCGACCGCGATCCCGCCCCGGGCCGGGACCGGACCCGTTACTGGATCCTCACGTGCGGCACCGCGTTCGTCGCCGGCCTGTCCTGGCTGGTGCGGCCCGAGATGGCCGTCGTCGGCGGCCTCGTGCTCCTCGTCATGTTCTTCGCGCCCGTCGGGCTGCGGCTGCGGCTCGCGCTCACGGCCGCCGCCGGCCTGCTTCCCGTCGGCTACCAGATCTTCCGGATGGGCTACTACGGCCTGCCCGTGCCCAACACGGCCGTCGCGAAGGACGCCACCGGCTCCAAGTGGGGCCAGGGCTTCACCTACCTGATGAACCTGGTCGAGCCCTACTCGCTGTGGCTGCCGGTGCTGGCGCTGGTCATCGCGATGCCGATCATCCTGCTGCCCGCGCGCGGCGCCCGTACCCCGCTGACCGGCCGCTTCCGGCTGCCGCGCGGCGGCGTCCACGGCCTGCGCGATCACCTGCAGCGGCCCGCGGTGATCGTGGCCGTGATGTTCCTCGGCGGCGTCATCGAGACGCTGTACTGGCTGCGCCAGGGCGGCGACTTCATGTCGGGCCGCGTGCTGCTCGCGCCGCTGTTCCTGCTGCTCCTGCCGGTCATGGTGATCCCGCTGCGGATCCCGGCGCGCCGCCCCGAGGATTCGACGGTCCGCGGCATCGCCCGGCTCGCGACGGGCACCGCCGGCGCCGCGGTCGCCGCCGTGCTGTGGGTGCTGGTCCTCGGCTGGGCGCTGCACGCGACGACCTTCCGCGGCCAGCCCGACGGCACCGCGATCGGCACCAGCGGCATCGTCGACGAGCGGGCCTTCTACTCGCTGCAGACGGGCCACGCGCACCCGCTCACCGCGGACGACTACCTCGACTACCCGCGCATGCAGTCGCTGCAGGAGATCCTGCGCGCGACCCCGCGCGGCGGCGTCTACCTGCCGTCGTTCGACTACGACTGGTGGTTCATCGATCCGCTGCCCTACCCGCGGCCGGACGACGTGCCGCTGCGGCAGACCGTGTTCTTCACCAACCTCGGCATGACCGGCATGAACCTGCCGCTCGACGTGCGGGTGTGGGATCAGATCGGCCTCGCCTGGCCGATGGCGTCGCACACGGCGCGGCTCGAGGACGGCCGCATCGGGCACGACAAGGAGATGTTCCCGGACTGGGCCGTCGCCGAGGCGAAGGCCTATCCGAAGAAGCCGGCGCTGCCGCCGTTCATCGATCCGGACTGGGTCAACCAGTCGCGGATCGCGTTGACCTGCCCGCAGATCCAGCAGCTGCAGGCCTCGTACGCGGCGCCGCTCACGTTCGACCTGTTCAAGCGGAACCTCAAGCTCTCGCTCGCGAACTACGAGCTGCGCATCGACCGGGTGCCCGAGTACACGCTGCGCATGTGCCGCATGGACGTGCCGCCGCCGCTCACCGACGAGCAGAAGTCGATGCCGAAACCCTGATGGACATCGGCGGGGCGTTGCGGGCGATCACGGACTGCTCCGTGCTCGCCGACGCGGACGCCGTCGCCGGGTACGTCGTCGACTGGACCGGCCGGTGGCGCGGCGGGCCCGCGATCGTCGCGCGCCCGCGGACCGTCGAAGCCGTCGCCGCGGTCGTGCGGGAGTGCGCCGCGGCGGGCGTCCCGGTGGTGCCGCAGGGCGGCAACACGGGCCTCGTCGCCGGCGCGGTGCCGCCCGCCGGGGCGGTGGTGCTGTCCCTGACCGGCCTCGACGCGATCGGCGAGGTGTCCGACGGGGCCGTCGTCGCCGGCGCCGGCGTCACCCTCGCGGCGCTGGAGTCCTTCGCCGCCGCGCGCGGCCTGACCTGCGGGCTCTCGCTCGCGTCCGGCGAGTCCGCGACGGTCGGCGGCGCGGCCGCGACGAACGCCGGGGGAGCGGAGGTGGTGCGCTACGGCACGGCGCGGGCCCGCATCGCGGGGCTGCGGGCCGTCCTGGCCGACGGCGTCGTCCTCGACCGCCGCCGCCCGCCCGTCAAGGACAACACGGGCTACGACCTCGTCGACCAGCTCGTCGGGTCCGAGGGCACGCTCGCCGTGATCACCGACGTCACCTGGCGCCTCGACCCCGCGAGCGCGCACCGCACCGTCGTCGCGCTGGCCTTCCCGTCGCTGCCGGAGGCCGTCGCGGCGGTGCCGGCGCTGCGGACGCTGCCGGGGCTGCGCGCGCTGGAGTGGTCCGACGGTGCCGCCGTCGCCCGCGTCGCCGCCCACCTCGACGCCCCCGCGCCGCTCCCGACCGACGGCTGCTGGGTGTTCGCCGAGCTCGACGCGCCGCTCGAGGAGGCCGGCGCGCTCGCGGGGCTGGTGCCCGACGACCGGATCGCCGTCGCCGAGGGCGCGGAGGACATCCCGCGGCTGTGGCGCTACCGGGCGCGCACCACCGAGGCGGTCAACGCCGCCGGGGTGCCGATCAAGCTCGACGTGGGCGTGCCGCTCGCCGATTTCGCCGAGGCGCAGGAGGCCGTGGTCCGCGCCGTCCGCGAGGTCGCCGACGGTGCCGGTCTCCCCGTCGTCCCGGTGCTGTTCGGGCACCTCGCCGAGGGGAACGTGCACGTCAACCTGCTGCCCGGGCCGTCGGCCCCGGATCGCCGGTTCCCGGAGGAGCTGGCCGAGCGGCTGGAGGCGGCGGTGCTGGAGCAGGTGCTGGCCCGCGGCGGCACCGTCAGCGCCGAGCACGGGATCGGCCGGGCGAAGCGGGCCTGGCCGGCGCGGCAGCGCGGCGCGGAGCAGGTGGCGCTCATGCGCCGGATCAAGGCGGCCTGGGACCCGTCGGGGTTGCTCAATCCGGGCGTCCTGTTCGAGGGCGGGCGCTGACCTGCGGCATCGCTGCACATTTTGTTTTGCAATCGCTGGCGAAGGGGGGTTGCCCAGCGTACATTGGGCGGTCTGCGTCGGAGCCGTCTGCTTCCGGCCGGACAGGAGGACGAAGTGCCCGCGCCCCTGCACCCCCGGGAGCACGACCGCGTCGCAGCGGTGAAGTCGCTGCGGATCATGGACTCGAAGCCGGTACCGGACCTCGAGCGGATCGCCGAACTCTCCGCCGTCCTGTGCGGTGTGCCCTTCGGTTCGGTGAACATCATCGACTTCGATCGGCACTACACCGCCGCGTCCTTCGGGGCCCCGCGCATCCACGCCTCGCGCGAGGACTCGCTGTGCGCGCTGGCGGTCGCGGACGACAAGGTGGTGTACGCGCCCGACGCGAAGGTCGACCCCCGCTTCCAGGGGCTGAAGTTCCTCGACCTGGCCGATCCGCCGATCCACCTGTTCGCCGCGGCGCCGATCTGCACGAGCGACCGGCTCCCCGTCGGCACGGTGCGGATCTACGGCTCCGAGCCCCGCGAGCTGACCGAGCGCCAGATCCGGGGCCTGGAGGACCTGGCCGACCTCGCGATGAGCGTGCTGGAGCTGCGCTCGGCGGCCCGCACCCTGCACAGCACGGCCACGACCGACGCGATCACCCGGCTGCCGAACCGGCACGCCCTGGAGCTCGTGCTCGCCGACGAGGCCGCCCCGCCGGTCGTCGTCGCCGCCTACGCCGACCTGGACGGGTTCAAGCGGTTCAACGACGGGCTCGGGCACAGCGCGGGCGACGAGGTGCTGCGCGGCGTCGCGCGCCGCATCGATTCGGCGATGGGGCCGGAGGACGTGGTCTACCGCGTCGGCGGCGACGAGTTCGTCGTCCTCGCGCGCGGCGCCGACGCCACCCCGGAGGCGCTGGTCGAGCGGCTGGGCTCTGCGATCGGGCGCGCCCCGATCACGGTCGACGGTGCCGACGTCGCCGTCAGCGCGACGGTGGGCGCCGTCTTCGTCGCCGACCACCCCTCCGCGGGTGCGGCGATCGCCGCGGCGGACGCCGCGATGTACCGGTCGAAGGGTGCGCCGCGCGCTTGACCGCCGGCGGTCTCGGCGCCGGCGGTCAGAGCCGGTGGCGGTCCAGGAAGTCCTCGATCGCGGCGGCGAAGACCTGGTTGTCGTCGCCCGCCACCATGTGCCCGGCGCCGCTCACGTCGGCGACCTCGGCGTGCGGCACCCGCTGCAGCATCTTCTCGACGCCCTCGTCGCTGACCACGTCGGACTTGCCGCCGCGCACGATGAGCGTGGGCACGGTGACGTGCGTCGCCGCGGCCCCGAGCCGGTCCTTGTCCTGGATGCGGGCCTCGTTGCGGTCGTCGCCGCGGATGAACGCCGGGTCCCAGTGCCAGTACCAGCGGCCGTCGGCGCGCAGCCGGACGTTCTTCTTGAGCCCCTCGAGGTTGCGGGCGCGCTTGCGGGTGGGGTTGTAGGCGGCCACCGCGTCGGCCACCTCGTCGAGCGTCGCGAAGCCGTCCGTGTGCGCGGCGAGGAAATCGGTGACCCGCTCGATGCCCTTCTTCTCGGCGTCCACCACGACGTCCACGAGCACCAGCGCGGCGGCGATGCCCGGGTTCTCGCCCACCGCGCACAGGCTGGTGATGCCGCCGAGCGAGGCGCCGATCAGCACGGGCGGCGGACCGTCGAGCGTGCCCAGGACGGTCACCAGATCCCCGACGAAGTCGCCCAGGGCGTAGGCACCGTCGGCGGCCCACCCGGTGTCGCCGTGGCCGCGGGCGTCGAGCGTGAGCACCGTGTACCCGCGCTGCGCGAGCGCCGCCGCGGTGCGATCCCAGGAGTGCCGCGTCTGTCCGCCGCCGTGCAGCAGCACGAGGGTGGTCCCGGTCCCGGTCCCGTCACCGGAGTCGGAACCTGCGCCGCGCCAGCGGTCGCCCGCGATCGTCAGGCCGGCGGCGTCGACGGTGAGCGGCTCCGCGGACGGGTACATTTCGGTCATCGAACAGTCCTATCACGCCCCGACGGTGCGGTGACCCCGGCCACCCTCCGCGCGGCACCCGGACCCGAAATCACACCCGTGTAACACTGGTCCCATGTCATCGCTGGGCCGAATCGGAACGCTGCTCGTCGCCGGGGCCGTGGCGGCGGGGACCGTCGTGGCGGCACCGTCGGCCCTGAACCCCGCACCCGCGCACGCCGACCCGGCCCCCGCGAAGTCGCGGATCACCGAGGCCCGGTGGCAGGGCGATCACCAGGTGGACCTCACCGTCTACTCCGCGGCGATGAACGACTCGATCACGGTCCAACTGTTGCTGGCCCGCGACTGGCACGCCGATCCGAAGGCGAAGTTCCCCACGCTGTACCTGCTCGACGGGATGCGGGCGCGCGAGGACCGCAACGGCTGGCTGCTGGAGACGAACGTCGCCGACTTCTACCGCGACAAGAACGTGACCGTCGTGCTGCCCGTCGGCGGGCAGTCCAGCTGGTACACCGACTGGAAGCGCCCCGACAACGGCAAGAACTACCGGTGGGAGACCTTCCTCGCGAAGGAGCTGCCGCCGCTGCTGCAGCAGGGGTGGCGGGCCACCGACGCGCGTGCCGCGGCCGGCGTCTCCATGGGCGGTACCGCCGCCTTCACCCTGGCGGCCCGCAACAAGGGCCTGTACCGCTTCGCGGGCTCCTACTCGGGCATCCTCTCCACGAGCACCCCGGGCACGCCCGAGTCGATCGCGATCGCCATGCGCGACGCGGGCGGTTTCAACGCCGACGCGATGTACGGCCCGCCGACGGATCCCGCGTGGGCGCAGCACGATCCGCTCAAGCTGGCCGAGAAGCTGCGCGGCATCAGCCTGTACTTCAGCTCCGGCAACGGCTCCGGCGGCACCGGCGCCCCCACCGACCTGCAGGCCATGGCCCTCGAGGTGCTCGCCCGCTCGTCCAACCAGGCCTTCGCCATCGAGCTCAACCGGCTCGGCATCCCCGCGAACGCGCTCTACCGCCCGTCGGGCAACCACAGCTGGCCCTACTGGCAGTTCGAGAACGGGCAGGCCTGGCCGCAGGTGCAGGCCGCGCTCGGCGTCGGCAACCCGAAGCCGTGCGGCATCGCCGGCGCGATCGGCGAGGCCGCGCCCAAGGCCCCGGCGCTGGGGCCGTGCGTCACCGTCGAGTACGCCGTGCCCGGCGGCCGGGCGCAGGACTTCCGCGGCGGCCAGGTCTTCTGGTCGGCGGACACCGGCGCGCAGGTCGTGGGCGGCGCGATCGGCGGCGCCTACCTCGGCACGGGCGGCCCCGGCGGCCCGCTCGGATATCCGACCGGCGGCGAGCGCGCCCTGGCCGATAAGAAGGGCCGCTACCAGCAGTTCCAGCACGGCACCGTGTACTGGAGCCCGCAGACCGGCGCCCGCGCGGTGCGCGGCGCGATCCGCGACAAGTACGCGGCCCTGAACTACGAGCGGTCGCCGCTCGGCCTACCCGCGGGCGACGAGACCAAGCTCGCGGCCGGCGCCTTCCAGCGGTTCCAGGGCGGGCAGGTCTACTGGTCCCCGAAGACCCCCGCGACAGTGGTGAACAACGGGCCGATCTTCGTCGAATGGGGACGGCAGGGCTACGAGGGCGGCCGCCTCGGCTACCCCGTCGCGGACGCCACCCCCATTCCCGGCGGCTTCGAGCAGCGCTTCGAACGCGGCGTGATCGCCCTGGTCAACGGTGTTGCCGTCGCGCGCTGACGACCGGCCGAGGGTTGCGCTTCCGCGCTGCCGGTAGCCTTGGCACCGCCCAGTGCCGACGTACTTCAAGGAGAGAAGACATGGCTGGACTTCGGGGAGCCCTCGCGGCCGCAGTGATGACGGGCGGCGTGCTGCTCGGTGCCGTCGCGTGCGGCGGCAGTTCGACGGTCGAGGCGCCCACCACCCCGGTGGAGGGTGAGCCCACCTCGCTGCCCGCGACCGCCCCCGGTTCCGCCACGGCACCGTCGGGCTACCCGGGTGCGAGCTCGGCAGCGAACCCGGCCCTGACGCAGAAGGACAAGACGTTCATCGCGAAGGTCCGCGAGGACGGCGTGAAGGCCCCGGACGACGTGGTGATCAACGCCGCGCAGTTCGCCTGCGAGTACGACAAGTCCGGTCGCGACGCCAAGAATCTCGAGCCCTTCGTGGTCGGCATCCTCGGCCCGTACGACGGTGACGCCGCCTCGGGCAACGCGAAGAAGTTCATCGCCGAGGCGCGGGCCTCCTACTGCAAGAAGTGATCCCGTGACGCATCAGGAGCCCGGAAAGCCGCGCGGCGGGCGCAGGTTCTCGCCGGCGACGATCGTGGTCGGCGTGGTCGTGATCATCGCGCTCGTCCTGCTGGCGATCCTCGTGGGCACGTGGCTGCGGCCCGGCCCGGAGCTGCCGCTCGTCTCGCCGGACAGCTCGTCGTCGAGCCCGTCGGCGACCGCGGCCCGGCCGACGTCGCAGCCCGCGGACTGCCCCGACGTCCAGGTGATCTCGGTGCCCGGCACGCTGGAGTCGTCGTCGAAGGACGATCCGTACCGGCCGACGTTCAACCCGAACTCGCTGATGCTCAAGGTCACCGCGCCGCTCGCCGCGGCGCTGCCCGACTCCCGCGCCGACGTGTGGACCACGCCCTACGTCGCGCAGCTGTCGAACCCCGTCGCCATCCCGCCGGACGGGCAGGTCTCCTACGAGAAGTCCCGCACCGAGGGCTACGACAAGTCGGTCGCGCAGATGAAGAAGGTCTACGACAAGTGCAAGCTCACCGGCTTCGTGCTGATGGGCTTCTCGCAGGGCGCCGTGATCGCGGGCGACATCGCCGGCGAGATCGGCGCGGGCAAGGGCGTCGTCCCCGCGGAGAACATCCTCGGCGTGGGCCTCATCTCGGACGGCCGGCGCGAGCCGGGCGACGCGCGCACCGCGGGCCCGAACCCGCCCGGCGTGGGCGTCGAGGTCGCCTACGGCGGCTTCAGCTTCGGCAGCCTGGCGCTGCGCGGCAAGCGCGAGGGCGGCTTCGGCGCGGTCAAGGACCGCACGGTCTCCCTGTGCGGCAACAAGGACCCGATCTGCAACCAGCCCAAGGACATCTTCCAGGCCGGGAACATCGCGACCACGCTGCCGGAGCTGCAGAAGGTGCTCACCGGCAACTCGCACGCGCTGTACGCCACGACCACGGACTGGTCGTCGAACGGGCAGACGGCCACGCAGTGGCTGCAGGGCTGGGCGCGCGGCGTGATCGACAAGGCGCCTAAGCCTCCCCACAGCTAGCCCTGGTATCCACGTAGAAATGACAGGCACGAAGAGTCAGGGAGCGCGGAAGGCCGGGCGCGTGTTCGGCATCGCCGTCATCATCGCGGCGATCATCGCGATCATCGTGGTGATCACGCTCATCATCTCGATGCTCCGCAAGCCCGAGATCACCCCGCCCGGGCCGCCGACGGGGCCGCAGGCCGCGGACTGCCCGGACGTGCAGCTGATCTCCTTCCCGGGCACCTGGGAGTCCTCGGCGACGGATTCGCCCGAGGCGCCGCGGTTCAATCCGCGCTCGCTGATGCTGCAGGTGACGAACCCGCTGGACAAGCGGTACGCCGACGCCCGCGCCGACATCTGGACCGTGAACTACGCCGCCCAGTTCCACAACCCGGTCGCGGTGCCGCCGGACGGCCAGATGACCTATCAGGCCTCGCGGCAGCAGGGCACCGACCGCGCCGTGGCCCAGATCAACAAGGTCAAGGAGCACTGCCCGCGCACCGGCTTCGTGTTCGTCGGCTTCTCGCAGGGCGCGACGATCGCGGGCAACATCGCCGCGCAGATCGGCGCGGGTAAGGGCCCGATCGCCGCCGAGCGGCTGCTCGGCGTGGGCCTCATCTCCGACAGCCGCCGCGTCCAGGGCCAGGGCACGGCCATCGGCCCGGACCCCGCGGGTGAGGGCGTCGAGGTCACGTTCGCCGGCTTCAGCTTCTCGGGCGTCGACCTGCAGGGCAAGCGCGACGGCGGCTTCGGCTCGGTGAACGACCGGGTCGTCACGATCTGCGGCTCCAACGACCCCATCTGCAACCAGCCCAAGGGCGGGCTGCTGGGCCTGGCCACCGGCCTGCCGCAGGTGATCTCCACGATCACGCAGAACTCGCACGCCGCCTACGGCACCACCGCCAACTGGTCCCTGGACGGCAAGACCGCCACGCAATGGCTCACCGGCTGGGCCACCGGCGTCATCGACAAGGCGCCGAAGACCAAGTAGCCGTGTACCGATGACCACCTGTGCGGTGGTCATCGGTACACACGTCAGCGAGCCTGCTGCTGGGCCGCGCAGTGGACTGCCGCCCCCGGCGCCCCGGCGGTGGGTCGCCGGGAGGAGTGGCGTGCGGTGGGGGAGAGCCGCCGTGTCCTGGGGATTCGGCGCGGCGCGGGGGACGGCCGGTCCCCCACCGGAGGAACGGCGTCCCAGGGGGGACCGAACGCCGGGCACGGGAATCGGCGCCGCGCGGGGGACGACCCGGCGCTGAGCCGGGGATTCACGGCCGGGTGGGGCCGGAATCACAGGGCGACCGAGGCACCGCCGGGCAACCGTTAGGCTGTGCGCAACGTTTCACGACCGCACCACCGTCGACCAGGAGTACCCACACGTGACCACTGAGCCCCGCAAGTTCCGGTTCGCGGCCGGCGGCGCCGGCAACGCCGACGAGGGCGGCGCGCGCAAGTTCGTCAAGCTGGCGCAGGAGGCCGAGGAGCTGGGGTTCGACACCTTCGCGATCCCGGACCGGCTGGACGCGCAGGTGGGACCGCTGGCCGCGCTGGGCGCGCTGGCCGTGAGCACGGACAAGATCCGCCTGGCCACGTCGATGCTCGCGATGCCCTTCCGCCACCCCGCGGTGCTCGCGAAGGAGCTCACCACCATCGACGTGCTGTCCAAGGGGCGCCTCGAGGTCGGCCTGGGCCTCGGCGCGTTCAAGGAGGACTTCGACCAGGCGGGGATCGAGTTCGAGTCCCCCGCCCGCCGCTTCCAACGCCTCGACGAGGGCCTGACGGTGCTCGACGCGCTGCTCCGCGGCCAGGAGGCGGAGTTCGAGGGCGAGGTCTTCCGGGTCAAGGAGCTCAAGGGCTACCCGCGGCCGCGCCAGGGCCCGCGCCCGCCGATCGCGATCGGCGCCGGCGCCCGCCGCACGCTCGAGCTGGCCGCGCGCCGCGCGGACGTGGTCTCGATCAACCCGCGCAGCTCGTCCGAGGGCAAGCTCAAGATCTCGGACATGTCCATGGACGCCGTGAAGAACAAGGTCGAGATCGTGAAGGCCGCCGCGGGCGACCGCTTCGCCGACATCGAGCTCTCCTGGTCGATCGCCACCATCGTCATCACCGACGACCGCGAGCAGGTCGCCGACTTCGCGCTCAAGGCCATCGAGCGCGGGCTCTCGGCCAGCATCGAGATCGACAAGGAGGTGACGATCGACGACGTGCTGGGCTCGCCCTACCTCGCGATCGGCACCTTCGACGAGATCGCCGACCAGGTCCGCGCCACCCGCGCCGCGACCGGCATGTCCTACGTCGGCGTGATCCCCACCCAGATGGAGGCCTTCGCACCCGTCCTGGAGCAGCTCAAGGGCGAGTGAGTCCCGTCCGCCCCCGACCTCACGGTTTTCGTCCTGCCCGACGGTGCGCGGTACGATAGTCGGGTTTGCGGATTTTCACAGCGTGGGAACAGCCCGATCGGGTGAAACATGTTGCGGATATCAAGCACTATGAGGTGGCGCACAGGCCCGCAACGGGTCGCGCCCGCCACGCGATGTACCACTGTATGACCGTCTGCCGCCCGGCGACGGTTACGAGGAGCGATGCATGAACAACGAGTTTGACCAGTTTCTGGACGAAGACGGCAACATCTTCTTCCGCCCCGGAACCACGCTGGTCGACTTCGTCGAGCGCAACGCACGGGAGCGCGCCGACACCCTCGCGTACCGCTTCATCGACTACAGCCGTGAGCGCGACGGTGTCGTCCACGAGCTGACCTGGTCGCAGTTCGGTGCCCGGCTGCGCGCCATCGGCGCCCGCCTGCAGCACATCACCAAGCGCGAGGACCGCGTCGCGATCCTCGCGCCGCAGGGCCTGGACTACGTGACCGCCTTCTTCGGCGCCCTGTACGCCGGCAACATCGCGGTGCCGCTGTTCAGCCCGGACGAGCCGGGCCACACGGACCGCCTGCGCATCGTCCTCGAGGACTGCAAGCCCACCGCCATCCTCACCAGCTCCGGCTCCGCCGAGGCCTGCCGCAACTTCTTCCGCCACCTCCCGGCGAAGGAGCGGCCGCGGATCATCGCCGTGGACGCCATCCCGGACTCGGTGGGTTCGACCCTCAAGCCCTTCCCGATCTATCGCGACACCATCGCGTACCTGCAGTACACCTCGGGCTCCACCCGGAACCCGGCCGGCGTGCAGATCACCTACGAGGCCGTCGGCACGAACGTGATCCAGATGATCCACGCGCTGGACCTCAACGAGAACTCCCGCGGCGTCACCTGGCTGCCGATGTTCCACGACATGGGCCTGCTCACGGTGATCCTCCCCGCCCTCGGCGGCAAGTTCATCACCATCATGAGCCCGTCGGCGTTCGTCCGCCGCCCCGGCCGCTGGATCAACGAGCTGGCCGCCGTCGAGGACGGCGCGGAGACCTTCGCCGCCGCCCCGAACTTCGCCTACGAGCACGCCGCCGCCCGCGGCCTGCCCAAGGAGGGCGAGACCCTCGACCTGTCGAACGTCAAGGGCCTGATCAACGGCTCCGAGCCGGTCACCGTCTCGTCGATGAAGAAGTTCAACGAGGCCTTCGCCCCGTACGGCCTCTCGCCGAAGGCGATCAAGCCCTGCTTCGGCATGGCCGAGGCGACGCTGTTCGTCAGCTCGACCCCCGTCGAGAACGAGGCCCGCGTGGTCTACGTCGACCGCGACCAGCTGGCCGCCGGCACGTTCGTCGTCTCCGAGGAGGGTGCCGAGGGCGCCGTCCCGCAGGTCTCCTGCGGCGACGTGGCCCTGAGCCAGTGGGCCTGCATCGTCGACCCGGAGACCGGCAAGGAGGTGCCCGACGATTCCGTGGGCGAGATCTGGCTCCACGGCATGAACATCGGCTCGGGCTACTGGGAGCGCGACGAGGAGTCCCGCGAGACCTTCCAGAACTACCTGACCCCGCTCTCCGAGGGCAGCCACTCCGAGGGCGTGAAGAACCTCGAGAAGGCCAAGTGGATGCGCACCGGCGACTTCGGCGTGTACCACGGCGGCGAGCTGTACATCACGGGCCGCGTCAAGGACCTGGTGATCGTGGACGGCCGGAACCACTACCCGCAGGACCTCGAGTTCACGGCGCAGGAGTCGAACACCAAGTACATCCGCACGGGCTACGTGGCGGCCTTCTCGGTGCCCGCCAACGAGCTGCCCGCCGCGGTCTTCGAGAACGCGCACTCCGGCCTGACCTTCGACCCGAACGATCAGAGCGAGCAACTGGTCATCGTGGCCGAGCTCGGCGCCGGTGGCGCCAAGCAGGACCAGCAGGCCCTGGCCGACGGCATCCGCTCGGCCGTGGGCGCCGCGCACGGCGTGCTGGCCCGCGACATCCTGCTGGTGCCCGGCGGCTCGCTGCCCCGCACCAGCTCGGGCAAGATCGCCCGGCGCGCCGGCCGCGCCGCCTACATCGACGGCACGCTGCGCGGCGGCTACACGCAGACCGCGTTCCCCGACGCCGACGCGAACGACGTCCAGTAGCGCCCCGCAACCCGCTGCGCTGAGCATCACCCGGCGCACGGGACCTCAACAACTTCATCACCCGCGACTGGGTAACCCACGGTCTCGACGCGAAGGGTAGACACAACATGGCTGAGAACGAGTACACCCCCCATGAAGGCCCGACCGGCAAGGCCCGCGAGGATCTGAGCCTCGAGGAACTGCGCGCGTGGATGCGGCAGTGGATCGCCGACGCGACCAAGCAGCCGCTGGAGAACATCACCGACGACAAGTCGCTCGACGAGTTCGGCCTGGGATCGCGCGACGCCGTCTCGATGGCGTCCGACATCGAGGACTTCACCGGCGTGCAGCTGACGGCCACCGTCGCCTTCCAGCACCCGACGATCGCCCTGCTCAGCCAGCGCATCATCGACGGCGACCCGGTGGTCTCCGACGACGACCTCGCGGCCGAGGCGGCGCAGTACGACCGCGGCGAGGAGTTCGAGGCGAACCGCGGCGTGCACGACGTGGCCGTGGTCGGCCTCGCGACCCGCTTCCCCAAGGCCGGCGAGACGCCGGAGTCGACGTGGGAGTTCCTCATCGGGAACGGCGACGGCACGACGGACCTCCCCGAGGACCGCTGGCTCGAGTTCAAGCAGGACCCGCGCCTGAAGGCCGTGCTCGACGAGGCCAACACCTTCGGTGGCTACCTCGACGACGTGGCCTCCTTCGACGCCGAGTTCTTCCAGATGACCCCGCGCGAGGTCGAGATGGTCGACCCGCAGCAGCGGCTCGCGCTCGAGCTCACCTGGGAGGCGCTGGAGCAGGCCAACATCCCGCCCAGCTCGGTCAAGGGCACCCGCACGGGCGTGTGGATGGGCAGCTCCGCCAACGACTACCAGATGCTGGCCGTCGCCGACCCGACGAAGGCCAACCCGTACGCGCTGACCGGCACGTCGACCTCCATCGTCGCGAACCGCGTCTCGTACTTCTACGACTTCCACGGCCCGTCGGTCGCGGTCGACACCGCGTGCTCGTCCTCCCTGGTCGCGATCCACCAGGCGATCCGCAGCCTGCGCGACGGCGAGACCGACATGGCCGTCGCCGGTGGCGTGAACATGCTCATCGTGCCCGCCGCGACGCTGGGCTTCGACAGCCTCGGCGCGCAGGCGCCCGACGGCAAGATCAAGGCCTTCAGCGCCGACGCGAACGGCATGATCCGCGCCGAGGGCGGCGGCGTCGTGCTGCTCAAGCGGCTCGCCGACGCCGAGCGCGACGGCGACGACATCCTCGGCGTCATCGCCGGGTCCGCGGTCACCTCCGACGGCAAGTCCAACGGCATCTTCGCGCCGAATCCCGAGGCGCAGGTCATCAACCTGCGCGACGCCTACATCGACGCCGGCATCGACCCGCGCACCGTCGACTACCTCGAGGCGCACGGCACCGGCACCATCCTGGGCGACCCGCTCGAGGCCGACGCGATCGGCCGCGTCCTCGGCCGGGGCCGCGAGGCCGAGAAGCCGCTGCTCCTCGGCTCGGCGAAGACGAACTTCGGCCACCTCGAGGCCGCCGCGGGCATCGCGGGCGTCGCGAAGGTGCTGCTCGCCATGCGGCACGGGCAGATCCCCGCCTCGCTCAACTTCACCAGCCCGAACCCGTACATCCAGTTCGAGGCCAACCGCCTGCTCATGGCGACGCGGAACACGGAGTGGCCCAAGTACTCCGGCAACCGTCTCGCGGGCGTCACCGGCAACGGCTTCGGCGGCACCAACGCCCACGTCGTGATCAAGGAGTACGTCGCGCCCGAGATCGTGGAGGGCGAGGCCGAGGCCGGCGACGCCACCGCGAACGCGGTGCCCGATTTCCACCCCGGCACCGTCGACGGTGCCGCGGTCCCGCTCGTGCTCACCGCCTACGTCCCGTCGCGCCGGAGGGCCGCCGCCGCCGAGCTGCTCGCGTGGCTCGAAAGCGACGAGGCGAAGGAGTACACCCTCGCCGAGATCGGCCGCACCCTCGCGAGCCGCAACCACGGCCGCGTCCGCTCGGTGGTCATGGCCAAGGACCTCGACGAGGCGATCAAGGGCTTCCGCGCGATCGCCGAGGGCAAGAACGCCCCGAACGTGATCTCCGCCAACCAGCCCGACGCGGCCGGCCCGGCGTTCATCTTCTCCGGCTTCGGCAGCCATCACCGCAAGATGGCCAAGCAGCTCTACCTCGAGGACGCCGTCTTCAAGCACTACTTCGACGAGGTCAACGAGCTCATCATCGACGAGTCGGGCAACGACTACGCCGACATGATCACCGACGACGAGCAGACCTTCCACATCGAGACCGGCCAGGTGGGCATCTTCGCCATCCAGGTCGCGCTCGTCGGCCTGTTCCGCCACTACGGCATCGAACCCGGTGTGGTGCTGCCGCATTCGATGGGCGAGGCCACATCGGCGTGGGTCACCGGCGGCCTCTCGCTCGAGGACGCGGTGCGCGTCATCTGCCAGCGCTCGCGCCTCATGGGCGAGGGCGAGGAGATGCTGCCCGAGGAGATGGAGCGCTTCATGGCGCTCGTCGAGTACAGCGCCGACGACATCGAGACCGTGCTCGGCGACTACGAGGGCCTGGAGATCTGCGTCTACGCGGCCCCCACCCACACCGTGCTCGGCGGCCCCGGCAAGGTCATCGACAAGATCGTCGCCGAGACCGAGGCCAAGGGCCTGATGGCGCGGAAGCTGGTGACGCGCGGCGCTTCCCACACCTCGCAGATGGATCCGCTGCTCGGCGAGCTGCAGGCCGAGCTCATGGGCATCGAGCCGCACGCGCTGCAGTACCCGATGTACTCGACCGTGAACAAGGACGAGTTCTACAAGGCCGGCCACGCGCCGGTGCACGACGTGGACTACTGGATCAAGGGCCTGCGCCACAGCGTGTGGTTCACCCAGGCCGTGGAGAAGGCCGTCGAGGCCGGCTACCGCACCTTCATCGAGTTCTCCCCGAACCCGATCACGCTGATCTCGGTCGCCGCGGTCACCTTCGGCTCCGGCATCCAGGACGCCGCGCTGGTGCAGACGCTCAAGCGCAAGGAGGACGAGCCCGGCACGATCATGACCGCGCTCGCCACCGTCTTCGCGCGCGGCCACCACGTGGACGTCGCCGCACTGTTCGGCCCCGGCCGGTACGCGCCGGTGCCCCGAACGAAGTTCCAGCGCAAGCACATCTGGATCCAGACCAAGCTGCCCGACGGCGGCTCCGGCGTGGTCCCGGGCGGCCACGTCGCGCTGCCCGACGGCCGGCACGTCTGGCAGCTCGACGCCGGCGCGCTCACCCTGGGCGACCAGTCCCGGATCCCGCTCGTCGATCTGGCGAAGCACGCCGCGGCCCAGGTGCTCGACGGTGCCGCGGTCACCGCGGCCGTCGAGCACGGCGAGCCGAAGGACGGGCTCACCCTCACCACGACGCTGACCCCGCACCCCGGCGGCGCGTCGATCCAGGTGCACGAGAACACCGGCAAGGGCTTCCGGCTCCTGCTGGACGCCGTCGTCGCGGGCGGCCAGGCCTCCGGCACCGCCGCGGCGCCGCTCATCACCAAGGCCGTCGCGCCCGCGGCGGAGGAGTCGGACGAGCTCGACGCCGAGCCCGCGATCACCGTCTCCGAGGAGACCGAGGCCCCCGCACCCGAGGGCAGCGGCGAGCGCTGGTCCCCGGACACGGGCGAGACGGTGGAACACCGCCTCGGGCTGATCATCGCCGAGATCATGGGCTTCGAGATCGAGGACCTCCCCAAGGAGATTCCGCTCATCGACCTGGGCATGGACTCGCTCATCGCGATGCGCATCAAGAACCGCGCCGAGTACGAGTTCGACATCCCGCCGATCCAGATCCAGGCGGTGCGCGACGCCTCCTTCAACGACGTGGTGCAGTTCGTCGAGTACGCGGTCGAGCACCGCGACCAGGTGGACGCCCTCGCCGAGCACCAGTCCGGCAGTGGCGAACTCGCCGACGCCGGGCAGCTGGCCGAGATGATGAAGGCCGCCAAGGCGGAGGCCGCGGCGAAGGCCGAGGCCGCCGAGACCCCCGCGGCCCCGGCCGCCGAGGCAGCGCCGGCCGACACCGAGGCGGCACCGTCGGACCAGAAGACCGAGGCCGACACCCCCGACCTGCTCGACGGCGCCGCCGTCGCGGCGGCCGTGGGCGACGGCGTGCCCCCGCGCGACGCGGCGGAGCGCCTCACCTTCGCGACCTACGCGATCGTGGTCGGGAAGTCCCCGGGCGGGGTGTTCAACGAGCTCGACGTGCTGGCCGAGGACGTGGCGGAGAAGCTGACCGCACGCCTCTCGGAGCGCGCCGGCGGCGAGATCGACATCGAGGACGTCATCGACTCGAAGAACATCGAGGAGATGGCCACCTACGTGGGCGCCGTCATGAACGAGGCGACCCCGGTGGACGGCTTCGTCCGCACGCTGCGCAAGCCGGAGGGCTCGGACCGCAAGCCGCTCTTCCTCTTCCACCCCGCGGGCGGCAACACCACCGCCTACGAGGCGCTGCTGCGCAAGCTGCCGGAGGACCTGCCGATCTACGGTTTCGAGCGCGTCGAGGGCGAGATCGAGGAGCGCGTCGCCGAGTACCTGCCCAAGCTCAAGGAGATCCAGCCGACGGGGCCGTACCGGCTCGCGGGCTGGAGCCTCGGCGGCGCCTTCGCCTACGGGCTGGCGCGCGCGCTCGAGGACGAGGGCCAGGAGGTCGCGTACGTCGGCCTGCTCGACGTGGTGGCCCCCAGGGTGCCGCTGACCGACGAGCCCGCCGAGAAGAAGGCCCGCCTGGAGCGCTGGGAGAAGTTCGCGCGCAAGAACTACGACATCGGCAGCGAGATCGAGCTGCCCATGGATCGCCTCAACGCGGCCGACGACGAGGGCCAGTTCCGCATCATCATGGAGCTGGTGCAGCTGTCCGACAAGAAGATCCCGACGTCGATGATCGAGCACCAGCGCACGTCCTTCGTGGACAACCGGATGCTCATCAAGGTGAACCCGGCCGATTACGGGAAGTTCGGCGGCACGGTCACGCTGTACCGCGCGGACCGCATGCACGACGGCGCCGTCGAGCTGGAGCCGAACTTCGCGGACATCGCGCCGGACGGCGGCTGGGCGCCGGTGGTCGAGGACCTGCGGATCGTCAAGATCGGCGGCGACCACCTGCAGATCATCGACGAGCCGTACGTCGGCAAGATCGCGACGCACATGGCGGACGAGCTCAACCGGGCCGACGGCGGCCGGTGAGCTCCGGGCAAGGGATAGGGTGACAGACGTGACGGACGTATCGGATGGGGTCGGCACCGCCGATCTGAGCACCACCGCCGGCAAGCTCGACGATCTGTACCGCCGCCTCGAGGCGGCCAAGGATCCCGGCAGCGAGCGGGCGCGGGCCCGCCGCGACGCGAAGGGCCTGCCCAGCGCGCGCGCCCGCATGCGCATGCTGTTCGACGAGGGCACCTTCGTCGAGCTCGATCAGCTCGCGAAGTCGCCCGGCGACGACAAGATCAAGGACGGCGTGGTCATCGGCTACGGCCTGGTCAACGGCCGGAAGGTCGCGGCCTTCAGCCACGACCAGACCGTGGGCGCGGGCACCGTCGGCGAGATGTTCGGCCGGAAGATGGTCAAGCTGTACGACTTCGCGGCGGCCGCCGGCCTGCCGGTCGTCGGCATCAACGACTCGGGCGGCGCCCGCATCCAGGATGCGGCCACGTCGATCGCCTGGTACGCCGAGCTCGGCCGGCACCAGGACGGCCTGTGCGGCCAGGTCCCGCAGATCTCGATGATCCTCGGCACCTGCGTGGGCGGCGCGGTCTACGCGCCGGCCAACACCGACGTGCTCGTGGGCGTGCAGGACAACACCTACATGTTCGTCACGGGCCCCGAGGTGATCCGCCCGACCACGGGCGAGACCACCTCCGCGGAGGACCTCGGCGGCGCGATCAAGCAGGCCCAGTGGGGCAACCTGCACCACGTCGCGGTCGACGAGGCGGCGGCCTTCGACTGGGTCAAGCGGTACCTGTCGTTCATGCCGGACTCGATCCACCAGCGCGCGCCGCTGATCAACCCGGGCCTGGAGCCCGAGATCACCGACTCGGACCTCGAGCTCGAGACGATCATGCCGGACGCCGACACCGCGGGCTACGACATCCACGACGTGATCCTGCGCGTCTTCGACGACGGTGACTTCCTCGAGTACGCCGAGCTGTGGGCGCCGAACATCGTGACCGGATTCGCCCGCGTCGACGGCCAGCCCGTCGGCGTCGTCGCGAACCAGCCGATGCACATGGCCGGCACCCTCGACACGCAGGCCTCGGAGAAGGCCGCGCGGTTCGTGCGGCTGTGCAACTCCTTCAACATCCCGCTCGTCTTCCTCGTGGACGTGCCCGGCATCCTGCCCGGCGTCGAGGAGGAGAAGATCGGCACCATCCGCCGGTCGGGCAAGTTCATCTTCAGCTACGTCGAGGCGGCCGTCCCGAAGGTCACCATCATCCTGCGCAAGTCCTACGGCGGCGCGTGGGCCGTGATGGGGTCCAAGCAGCTGGGCGCCGACTTCGTGTTCGCGTGGCCGACGGCGCGCCTGGCCGTGATGGGCGCCGAGGGCGCCGCCGCGATCATCAAGCGGCGCGAGATCGAGGAGGCCGGCGAGAACGGCCCCGCGATCCGGCAGGCGTTCATCGACTTCTACAACCAGTTCATGGCGACGCCGTGGCTGGCGGCCGAGCGCGGGTACATCGACGGCGTGATCGAGCCGAAGGAGACCCGCCTGCTGATCCGCAAGTCGATCGCGCAGCTGCGCGACAAGGAGCTGCAGCGCGTGCCGCGCCGCACCTACCTCATGCCGATGTAGATGGCTTCGCTGGAAGGCTTTCCGCAGCTCACCGGGTCGGTGCTCACCGACCCGGACGTGATGGCGGCGTACGCCGTCGACCACTGCTCGCCGGTGCACGGCGCGGTTCCGCTCGCGGTGGTGCTCGCCGAGACCACCGAGGACGTGGCCGCCGCGGCGGCCTGGTGCTACGCCCACGACGTGGTGATCGTGCCGCGCGGCGCGGGCAGCGGCCTCGCGGGCGGTGCCAGCGCCATCGAGGGCTGCGTGATCATCTCGCTCGCGAAGATGAACGCGGTCAAGGAGATCAACGTCGCGGACCAGTACGCGATCGCCGAGGCGGGCGTCATCAACGCCGACCTCGATCGCGCGGTCCGCGCGCACGGGCTGATGTACCCGCCGGACCCCTCGTCGTTCGAGATCTGCTCCATCGGCGGCAACGTCGCGACCAATGCGGGCGGGCTGCGCTGCGTGATGTACGGCGTGACCCGCGAGTACGTCCTCGGGCTCACCGTCGTGCTGCCCGACGGGCGGATCATCCGGACGGGCCGGCGCACCGTCAAGGGCGTCACCGGCTACGACCTCACCCAGCTGCTGGTCGGCAGCGAGGGCACGCTCGGCATCGTCACCGAGGTCACCGTCAAACTCCGTCCGGCGCCGGTGGTCCCGCCGACGACCGTCGCTGCGTCGTTCCCGGACGTGGTGAGTGCCGCGGCCGCCGTCGCCGCGGTGGTCGGCACCGGCGTCGTGCCCGCGCTCATGGAGCTGATGGATCGGCGCACCCTCGAGTGCGTGGAGGCGCTGCGCCCCTTCGGACTCGAGGACGAGACCCGGGCGATGCTCATCGGGCAGGGCTCGACGCCCGCGGACGCCGCGGTGCTGGCGCGCGAGTTCGATGCCGCCGGAGCGCATTACACGGTGGTCTCCGACGACCCGGTCGAGGCCGCCGAGCTGCTGGCCGTGCGCCGCGCCGCCTTCCACGCCTACGAGCACGCGGGCAACATCTTCTCCGAGGACGTGGGCGTGCCGCGCTCGCAGCTGCCCGAGATGTTCGCCCGCATCGAGGCGATCTCCGCGAAGTACGGCGTCGACATCCCCACCTGCGCGCACGCGGGCGACGGCAACCTGCACCCCACGCTGATCTACCCGAAGGGCGAGCGGGAGGTGCCCCAGGCCATCTGGGACGCCGCCGACGAGGTCTTCCAGGCGGCGCTCGCGCTCGGCGGCACGCTCACCGGCGAGCACGGCGTCGGCGTCCTCAAGGCCCGCTGGGTGGGGGAGGAGCTCTCCGAGGACGTCCTCGAGCTGCACCGCGGCATCAAGGCCGTCTGGGACCCGAAGAACCTCCTCAACCCCGGCCGCGGCTTCTAGCGCTCGCTCGGGCCGAGCGACGCCACGAAGACCGCGGCGATGGCCTCGAGACCGCGCTGATCGTCGTCGGTGAACCGCGCCGTCCGCTCACTGTCGAGGTCGAAGACGCCGATCAGCTCGCCGTCGCGCAGCAGCGGCACCACCAGCTCGGAGTTGGTCGCGCCGTCGCAGGCGATGTGATCCGCGACGGCGTGCACGTCGTCGACCCGCTGCGTCTCCCGCGTGCGCGCGGCGGCCCCGCACACGCCGCGGTCCAGCGGGATGCGGATGCACGCGGGGAGGCCCTGGAAGGGGCCGACGACGAGCTCGGCACCGTCGTAGAAGTAGAAGCCCACCCAGTTGAGGTCGGGCACCGTCGCCTTGACGAGGGCCGAGAGGTTCGCGGCATTGGCGATCCGGTCGGGTTCGCCGTCGACGAGAGCGCGCGCGTAGGTCGCGAGCTCGGCGTAGCGCTCGGCGGGGGAGTCGGAGAGGTCGGGGAGTGTGAACGACACGCCCCGACAGTACGGCCCTCGACGGTGCGCCGGCACCCTCGCGCAGGGCCTGATTCTGGGCGGAAGCTGAGAGCGTCGAGGAAACCGAACCGGCGTGATCGAGACCGAAAAACAGCTCATGTACTGCGCTGACCAGCCCGAGCGTATCGATCTTCAGTGGTAGTCGTAACGCGATGACGTGACGCTCCGACTAAGAGTTTGTCAGGAACTGAGATCTCGCATACAGTGCCTGGCGAGCACTGAATCGCTCGCGTTGCCGTGTCACGGGGTCCTCCTGTGGTACCGACGGGGCCGGCACGCCGGCGCCGCGCAAGCGGTTTGCACGCGCCCACCGGGCGGAAACACTGAGGAAGAGAGTCTCGTATGCGTATGCGCAACGGCTGGGCCAAGAAGGCCACCGCCGCCGCGGTCACCGTGGCTGCCATTCCGGCCCTGACGATCGCCGGCACGGGCGCCGCGAACGCCTGGGGCCCCGGCAACGCCAAGAACCCGCCGAAGGGCTTCAAGCAGGCCTTCGTCAACGGTGCCGGCATGCCGAACGTCAAGGTCCGCAGCTGGGCCTCGACCACCACCGACCCCAAGAAGGCCCCCACCGTCGTGCTGCTCGACGGTCTGCGCGCCACCTGGGACGTCTCGGGTTGGGAGCGCGACTCCAACGTGGCCTTCCTGTCGCAGAAGGGCATCAATGTCGTGACGCCCGTCGGCGGCACCTCGAGCTGGTACACCGACTGGCAGGGCCCGTCCTCGACGAACCGCCAGGCCTACCGCTACACCTGGGCCTCGTTCCTCAAGAACAGCCTGCCGCAGTACATCCGCAGCCTCGGCTTCAGCGACAACGTCTCGCTGGTCGGCCTGTCGATGTCCGGTAGCGCCGCGATCATCAACGCCGTGGAGTCGAACGGCTACTACAAGCGCGCCGCTTCGCTCTCCGGCCTGAACAACATCTCGGCGCCCGGCGTCCCGATCGCCGTCGGCATCGCCTCCCTCGATTCGGGCGGCTACAACGCCGGCCTCGACATGTGGGGCGGCCCGTTCGACGCCCGCTGGGCCAAGAACGACCCGACCGTGCAGGTGAACCGCCTGAAGAACATGCCGCTGTGGATCTCGGCGGGCAACGGCGTCTTCGGCAAGTACACCCCGAACCCGGGCCCGGCCGACGTCATCCAGGGCGTGCCGCTCGAGTGGCTGGCGCTGTCGCAGTCGCGTGCCTTCGAGGGTGCGGCCAAGCGCGCCGGCCTGACCAAGGCGCACTTCGACTTCCCGCCGGCCGGCACCCACACCTGGGGCTACTGGCAGGACCAGGTGTGGCAGATGCAGCGCACCGGTTGGTTCTCGAAGTAACCCTTCGCGACTGCACGAACAGATCACACGACAGGCGGCCTCGTTCGGACGAACGGGGCCGTTTGTCGTATTGTGATGTGGACGACTTTCCTGAGGAAACGGGGAGGGTCTGTAACGACTTACCCTGTGATTTCGATGAGATCCAGGGAGAGTGTCGCTCATGTGACCTATGTGAAACATGTGACATGTGTGACGAACGATGTTAGAGTGACGGCTGTGACAAGGCTGGTCGAGTGCGACCATCCGTCCGGTCCACCAGCTACTGCGCGGAGAATCCGTGTGAAAAAGGAGAGGTCAGCAATGCGAGCAGCCTGGGGTAAGCGAGCGGGTGCAGCGGTTCTCACCGCGGCCATGGTGCCCGCCCTCGCCGGTATGGGCGCCGGCGTCGCCGGCGCCTGGGGTCCGGGGTCGGCGAAGAATCCGCCCAAGGGCTTCAAGTCCGAGAAGGTCGACGGTGCGGGCATGCCGGCCGTCACGGTGCGTTCGTGGGCTTCGACCACGACCGATCCGTCCAAGGCCCCGACCGTCGTCTTCCTCGACGGTCTGCGCGCCACGCAGGACGTCTCCGGCTGGGAGCGTGACTCCAACGTCGCCTTCCTGTCGCAGAAGGGCATCAACGTCGTCATGCCCGTCGGCGGTACCGCCAGCTTCTACACGAACTGGGCGAACACCTCCAAGCACGGCAACGGCACCTACAAGGCGACCTGGGGCAACTTCCTGGCCTCGAGCCTGCCGAACTACATCAAGTCGCGCGGCTTCTCGAGCAACCTCTCGCTCGTCGGCATCTCGATGGGTGGCGGCGCGTCGCTCATCAACGCCGCGAACAACCCGGGCGTCTACAAGCGCGCCGCCGCGCTGTCGGGCTTCCTGAACACCTCGGCCCCCGGCATGCCGGTCGCCGTGGGCGTCGCCATGCTGGACGCGGGCGGCTACAACGTCCTCGACATGTGGGGCGGCCCGTTCGACGCCAACTGGGAGAAGAACGACCCCACCAAGCAGGTCGCGCGCCTGAAGGGCACCAAGCTGTGGATCACCGCCTCGACCGGTGAGCCCGGCAAGTACACCCCGAACCCGTCGCCCGCCGACATCGTTCAGGGCGTGCCGCTGGAGATCCTGGCCAAGTCGCAGTCGGAGGCCTTCAAGGCCGCCGCCGACAAGGCCGGCGTCAGCGCTCACTACGACTTCTCGTCGGTGGGCACCCACACGTGGGGCTACTGGAGCGACCAGGTGTGGCAGATGCAGCGCACGGGTTGGTTCAACTGATCCCGCGCTGATCGAGTGATCGCGAGGAAGGCCCCGGGCACCTGCCCGGGGCCTTCCGGCGTATCGGTACGCTTTTCAGCGAACCCACACGAGAGAGTCGAGGTTGCAGCCCTCATGACCCCGCCGGCCCCGCTCACCCCCACGACCGCCGACACCGACGAGCCCCTCGGTTTCCGGATCGACCCCGTGCTCGCGCGCAGCTGGCTGCTCGTCAACGCCGCGCAGCCCGAGCGCTTCGACGCGGCGGCCCGCTCCCGGGCGGACATCGTGGTGCTCGACATCGAGGACGCCGTCGCGCCCAAGGACAAGGTGGCCGCGCGGAACAACGTGGTCGACTGGCTGGGCCGCGAGGTCGACGGTACGCCGAACGACGGCTGGGTCCGCGTCAACGGCTTCGGCACGCAGTGGTGGGCGGACGACCTCGAGGCGCTGCGCGAGGCGAAGCACCTCGGCGGCGTGATGCTCGCGATGGTCGAGTCGATGGACCACGTGACCGAGACGGCCAAGCGACTCCCCGACACGCTCATCGTCGCGCTGGTGGAGACCGCGCGCGGGCTGGAGCGGATCAGTGAGATCGCCTCCGCGAAGGGCACCTTCCGGCTGGCCTTCGGCATCGGCGACTTCCGGCGCGACACCGGCTTCGGCGGCGACCCGACGACGCTGGCCTACGCCCGCTCCCGGTTCACCATCGCGGCCAAGGCCGCGCACCTGCCCGGCGCGATCGACGGGCCGACCGTCGGCTCGAAGGGGCTGCTGCTGACGGAGGCGACCGCGGTCTCCGCCGAGTTCGGCATGACCGGCAAGATCTGCCTCACGCCCGACCAGTGCCACCCGGTGAACGAAGGGCTGAGCCCGTCGCCGGAGGACATCCGCTGGTCGCGGGAGTTCTTCGCGGACTTCGACCGCGACGGCGGCGAGATCCGCAACGGCTCGGACCTGCCCCGCATCGCGCGCGCGACGAAGATCCTGGACCTGGCGCGCGCCTACGGCATCGTGGTGCCGGACGGTCTCGACGGCGAGCACGCGCCGGCACCGTCGGACACCTTCCACTACTGACCCGACGACGAAGCCCCCGCTCCGCGCTCATGGGCGGTGCGAGGGCTTCGACGGGCGACGGATCAGGCCTGGCGCAGGGCCTCGATGTCGAGCGTGAGGGTGATCTTGTCGCCGATCACCTTGCCGCCGGTCTCCAGCGGCATGTCGATGGTGATGTCGAAGTCCTGGCGGGTGATCACGGTCTTGGCCTCGAACGCGGCCACCTCGCCCTGGCCCATGCCGGGGTTCGTGCCGAGGAACTCGAGGTCGAATTGCACCGGCTTGGTGACGCCGCGCAGGGTCAGCTCGCCGGTGAGCACGTAGTCCGAGCCCTTCTCCGCGACGCCGGTCGAGACGAAGGTGGCCTTCGGGTGGTTCTCGGCGTCGAAGAAGTCGGCCGTGCGGATGTGGGCGTCGCGCTGCGCGTTGCGGGTGTTCACGGAGGTCACGTCGACCTCGGCCGCGAGCGACGCGGTGCCGTCCTCGGCGACCGTGATGGTGCCGCTGAACTCGTCGAAGCGGCCCTTGACCTTGCTCACCATGAGGTGGCGCACGGAGAACTCGACGGACGAGTGGACGGGATCGACGACGTAGGTGCCGGCGGGGAGGACGTTGCTCATGAGAATGCTCCTTCGTTGGTGGACTCACGACTCACCGAAGCATAACCGGACTGCGGTCCGATGCATTCCGGGCGCCGTGCATCCGCCCGAAAACTACCCCGATGTCCGGTTCTAGGCGGCCCCGTGGAAGACCGCCTCGACGTTGTTGCCGTCGGGGTCGCGGACGAAGGCGCCGTAGTAGCCGGGGTGGTACTCGGGCCACAGGCGGGGTGCGTGCAGCGACTCCGCGCCGAGCTCGAGGGCGACCCGGTGGAACTCGTCGACGGTGGCCGTATCGGGCGCGCTGAACGCGATGTGCGCCTCCCGGTTCGACGCGCCCGCGGCAGCGCCCGAGATCCAGAAGACGGGCTGTTCCGCGCCGTAGCCCACGGCCACGTCGAAGTCCATCAGGCGGCGCGAACCGAGCACGGCCAGCACCCCGTCGTAGAACCGCTTCGCGGCGTCCAGGTCGGCACAGTTGATCCCGAAGTGGTCGATCATGACGGCTCCTCGCCCGATGTGGGGCGCCCGCTGCGCCCGTGACGCCTCAGGTGTAGCACCCGGGACCGACAGGATTCAGGCCAATGCGGCGCGCGCGGCCTCCCGCGCGGCCCGGGGGTCGGCGGCGGCGACGGCCGCCTCCGCGGCCCAGCGGCACTGCTGCAGCGTCACACCGCCCANNCNGGCCNCCACNGCCGCCGCCGCGCCGGCCGCGCAGGACAGCGAGGTCACGCCCAGGCCCACGAGCACGCAGGCGAGCAGCGGATCGGCCGCGGCCTCGCCGCAGACGCCCACGGGCTTGTCCGCATCGGCGCCGGCCCGCGCCGTGAACTGGATCAGCCGCAGCACCGCGGGCTGCCACGGATCCGTGAGCGCGGCGAGTTCCGTGCTCATCCGGTCGGCGGCCATGGCGTACTGAGTGAGGTCGTTGGTGCCGATCGAGACGAAGTCCACCTCCGCCAGCACCGCATCGGCGCACAGCGCCACGGCGGGGACCTCCACCATGACGCCCGCCGTCAGCCCGCGGGCCCGGCACTGCGCGGCGAACGCGCGCGCCTCGGCGGCGGTCGCGATCATCGGCGCCATCACCCACGGCGGCGCGGCGGCGCTCGCGGCCGCGGCCGCGATCGCGTCGAGCTGCCGTTCCAGCAGCCCGGGGTCGTTCTCCGCGATGCGGATGCCGCGCACGCCCAGCGCCGGGTTCTCCTCCTCGCCGTGGTCGACGAACTTGAGCGGCTTGTCCGAGCCGGCGTCCAGCGTGCGGATCACCACCTTCTGCCCGGGGAAGGCGTCGATCACCTCGCGGTACAGCGCGGCCTGTTCGTCGACCGACGGCTCGTCGGCGCGGTCGAGGAAGGCGAGCTCGGTGCGGAACAGGCCCACGCCCTCCACCTGCCGTTCGGCGGCGCCCCGTGCGGTGGCGCCGTCCTGGACGTTGGCGAGGATCGCGACCGCGGCACCGTCGGACGTGTGCCCCGGGCCGCGCCACCGCGCGACCTCGGCCGCCTCCCGGGCCGCCTCGGCGACGCGGAGCCGGGCCGCGTCCGCATCCGGGTCGACGGTGACGGTGCCCGCCCCGCCGTCGAGGAGGACGGGCGTGCCCGCGTCGACGGTGCCCGCCTCCGCGAGCCCGACGATGCACGGGATGCCGAGCTGGCGGGCGATGATCGCGGTGTGGCTGGTGGGGCCGCCGAGCCGGGTGCCGATCCCGACGATGAGCGCGGGGTCGAGGCCCGCGGTGTCGGCGGGCGCGAGGTCGTCGGCCAGCAGGATCGACGGTGCGTCGGGCACGGGGACGCCGGGCTCGGGGCCGCCGAGCAGCTCGGCGACGACGCGGTCGCGGACGTCGCGCAGGTCGGTCACCCGCTCGGCCATGAGGCCGCCGAGGTTGGTGAACATGTCGGCGAACTGCTCGGTGGCGGCGGCGACGGCGTTCGCGGCGGGGGTGCCGGCCCGGATCAGCTTCTCCGTGGTGCCGATCCACGCCTTGTCGGAGGCGAGGCCGGCGTTCGCGCCGAGGACCTCCGCCGCGGCGCCCTGGGCCTGCGCGGCGCGGGCGCGCAACCGGTCGGCCACGGCCTGCGCCGCGGTCGAGAACCGCGTGGCCTCGGCGTCCCGGTCGCCCTCCGGCACGTCGACGGGCGGCGGCACCTCGGGACGCGCGCCGGGCCACATGACGGGGGCGTAGGCGACGCCGGGCACGACGGGGGTGCCGGTGAGGGTGGCGAGGCCGGGCGCGGTCGACTGCTGCGAACTCATGTGACCCAGATTACGAAATCCTCTTGACTTGTCAACACAAACAGGCGTAAAAACAGAAAAATCAAATCCATAACCACAGAAACCCACGAACTCGGAGGGGCCATGTACGCGGAGGAACGACAACGCGCGATCAGTGAACTGGTCGGCGGCCGTGGGCGCGCGTCGGTCATGGAGCTGGCCGAGCGGTTCGACGTGACCCCGGAGACGGTGCGCCGCGATCTGGACGCGCTCGAGCGGCTCGGCGGCGTCCGCCGGGTGCACGGCGGCGTCGTGGCGGCGGGTGTCCTCGCCGGCGCCGAGTCCGGGCTGGGCGAGCGCGAGGGCATCAACGCCGAGGCCAAGCGCGCGATCGGCGCCGCGGCCCGTCGCTTCCTCCCGCCTGCGGGCGGCTCCGTCCTCTTCGACGCGGGCACCTCCACCATCGCCGCGGCCCGCGAGGTCCCGGGGAACCTGCACATCACCGCGATCACCAACTCGGTGCCCGTCGCGGCCACCCTGTCCACCCGCGAGACCGTCGAGCTGCGGCTGCTCGGCGGCCGCGTCCGCGGGCTCACGCAGGCGGCGGTCGGTGCGGGCACCGTCGCCGAGATCGCGGGACTGCGCACCGACGTCGCGATCCTCGGCGCCAACGGACTCAGCGCGGAGCGCGGCCTGTCCACGCCGGACGCCGACGAGGCGGCGGTGAAGACCGCGATGGTCGGCGCCGCCGACCTCGTGGTGCTGGTCGCCGATTCCTCCAAGTTCGCCCGCGAGAGCCTCGTCGCCTTCGCCGGTCTCGACGCGGTCGACGTGCTGGTGACCGACGCCGCGCCCACCGGCGCCCTCGCGGCGGCGCTCGCGGACCACGGCGTGACCGTCGAGGTCGCCGCCCGATGATCGTCACCGTCACCGCCAATCCCAGCCTGGACCGGCTCGTCGTCCTCGGCGGACCCCTGCGCCGCGGCGCCGTGCACCGCGCCGCGGCCGCCGCCGCCGACCCGGGCGGCAAGGGCGTCAACGTCGCCCGCGTCGTGCACGCCGCGGGGGAGGGCACCGTCGCGGTGCTCCCCGCGGACCAGGGCGATCCGCTCCTCGTCGGGCTCTCCCGGCGCGGGGTCCCCGCGATCCCGGTGCCGGTCGGCCACGAGGTCCGCAGCAACATCACGGTCACCGAGCCCGACGGGACCACTACCAAGCTCAACGCCCCGGGGGCGCCGCTGGCGCCGGAGACCGTGCGCGCCCTCGAGGACGCCGTCGTCTCCGCCGCCGACGGTGCCGCCTGGGTCGCGCTGTGCGGCTCGCTGCCGCCCGGTCTCCCCGACGACTGGTACGCCGGTCTCGTCGCGCGCCTCGGCGCCGGGCCCGGCGGCCCGCGCATCGCCGTCGACACCTCCGGCGCGGCGCTCGCCGCCTCCGCGGTGCGCGGCGTCGGGCTGCTCAAGCCCAACGCCGAGGAACTGGCCGAATTGGTGGGCCTCGGCTCCCCGGCCGGCACGGAGCTCGAGAACCGTGCGGCCGAGGGGGACTTCGGCCCGGTGGCCGCCGCCGCCCAGGAGCTGCACCGCGCCACCGGCGGCGCCGTCCTCGCCACGCTCGGCGCCGCGGGCGCGCTCCTCGTCACCGGCGAGGGCGCCTGGTCCGCGACCCCGCCGCCGATCGCGGTGCGCAGCACCGTCGGTGCCGGCGACAGCTCCCTCGCCGGCTATCTCATCGCCCACGCGCGCGGCGCCACACCACCGCAGCGACTCTCCCTCGCGGTCGCCTACGGCGCCGCGGCCGCCGCACTGCCGGGCACCCAGGCGCCCCGACCCGAGGAGCTCGCCGTCGCCGACGTGCGGGTCCTCGCCCTCTAGCTCCCCGATGATCCACCAGCAGAACCGGAGAACACCCCTATGACCGAATCGATCATCGCGCCCGAGCTGGTCGCGCTCGACGTCTCGGCCGGCACCGACAAGTCCGAGGTGATCGCCTACCTCGCCGGCCGCATCACCGATGCCGGCCGCTCCACCTCCGTCGACGGGCTCGTCGAGGCGGCGCTCGCCCGCGAGTCCCAGTCCGCCACCGGCCTCCCCGGCGGCATCGCCATCCCGCACTGCCGCGCGGCGGCCGTCACCGCAGCGAGCCTCGGCTTCGCCCGGCTCGACCCGAAGGTCGATTTCGGCGCGCCCGACGGCGGCGCCGACCTCGTCTTCCTCATCGCCGCACCGGAATCCGGCGGCTCGCAGCACATGAAGCTGCTCAGCGCGCTCGCCCGCGCCCTGGTGCGGCCCGAGTTCACCGCGTCGCTCCGCGCGGCCGCGACGCCGGAGGAGGTGGTCGCCCTCGTCGAGGACGTCATCGCGCCGAAGCCGGCCGCCGCGCCGGCCGCGCCCGCTGCCGCTGCCACTCCGGTCCCGGCTGAGGAGAAGGCACCGTCGGGCACGCCCGCGCTGGTGGCGATCACGGCCTGCCCCACGGGGATCGCGCACACCTACATGGCCGCCGACGCGCTGAAGCTGGCGGCCGAGCGCGCGGGTGTCGAGCTGACCGTCGAGACGCAGGGCTCCTCCGGTTCCACGCCGCTGTCGGCGCAGACCATCGCCGACGCGGGCGCCGTCATCTTCGCCACCGACGTGGGGGTCAAGGGTCGGGAACGGTTCGCGGGCAAGCCCGTGATCACCGCCGGCGTCAAGCGCGGCATCAACGAGCCCGACACGATGATCGCGGAGGCCGTCGCCGCGGCGACGGACCCGCACGCCGCGAAGGTCGACGGTGCCGCCGCCGCGAGCGCCGAATCCGCTCCCGCGCAGCAGGGACTGGGCGGGCAGCTCAAGCGCGCCCTGCTCACCGGCGTCAGCTACATGATCCCGTTCGTCGCCGCGGGCGGCCTGCTCATCGCCCTCGGTTTCCTGTTGGCGGGGTACGAGATCGGGAACAGCACGGTGTCCGAGGGGACATCCGACGGCGCCTATTACGCACTGCACAATTCACTCTGGAACCTGCCCCCGGGCGGGCTGCTCCAGTACCTCGGCGCGGTCAGTTTCGCGACGGGCCAGGCGGCGATGGGCCTCATGGTCGCGGTGCTCGCGGGCTACATCGCCTACGCCATCGCCGATCGTCCCGGGCTCGCACCGGGATTCGTCGCCGGCGTGCTCGCGGTGACGGTGAACGCCGGCTTCATCGGCGGCGTCGTCGGCGGCCTGCTCGCGGGCGTGGTCGCGCTGTGGATCGGCAAGCTGCAGCTGCCGCAGTGGGCCCGCGGCCTGATGCCCGTGGTGATCATCCCGCTGTTCGCCACGCTCATCACGGGCGGCCTGATGTACATGGTCCTGGCGGGCCCCCTGCGCTGGGTCAACGAGACCATGACCGACGCGCTCAACGGGATGAGCGGCAGCAGCAAGATCGCGCTCGGCGTGGTCCTCGGCCTCATGATGTGCTTCGACCTGGGTGGCCCGGTGAACAAGGCCGCGTACGCCTTCGGCGTCGCCGGGATCGGGCTCGCCACCGCGGGCGTGCCGCAGTGGGAGATGATGGCCGCCGTCATGGCCGCGGGCATGGTCCCGCCGCTGGCGCTCGCCCTCGCGTCCACCGTGCTGCGGCCGAGCCTGTTCACGGAGCCCGAGCGGGAGAACGGCAAGGCCGCCTGGTTCCTCGGTGCCTCGTTCATCTCCGAGGGCGCCATCCCGTTCGCGGCGGCCGACCCGTTGCGCGTGATCCCGTCGATGATGCTCGGTGGCGCCGTGACCGGCGGCCTGTCGATGGCGCTCGGCGCGCAGCTGCGCGCCCCGCACGGCGGCGTCTTCGTCCTGTTCGCCATGAACGGCACGTGGTGGAAGTTCCTCATCGCCCTCGCCGCCGGCGTCGTGGTGAGCGCCGTGGCGGTCGTCGCGGCCAAGTCCGTCGGACGAGCGGGCGCCTCCGCCGCCGAATCCGCCCAGCCCGCGGCCGTCGCCGCGTAATACTGGTCCTGACCACTCGCGCGGCCGACCGGCGGCGCGGAGACGAACACACCCCACGAGGAGAGACATGCCCAGCACCACCGTCGCCGTCGGATCGGCCGTCGGCCTCCACGCCCGCCCCGCCGCCGTGATCGCGAACGCCGTCAACGAGTCGGGCCACGAGGTCACCCTGTCCGTCGCCGGCGGCGAGCCCGTGGACGCCGGGTCGGCGCTGATGATCATGACCCTCGGCGCCGAGCAGGGCGTGGAGGTCACCGTCGAATCCGCCGATCAGGGCACCGTCGACGCGATCGCGGCCCTCGTCGCCCAGGACCTCGACGCCTGAGCGGGCGCGACGCCTGAGCGGGACCCACGNCACGACGGNGNGGCCGGATCACCCGGCCGCCCCTCCGTCGTCTCCGGCCTAGGTGACCGGCGCGATGCAGTAGCTCACGCGCTGGGGCGCGGCGTAGTTCAGGGCCGACGAGCCGCGGCAGGTCAGCGGGGCGCCCGCCGCGCGCTGGATCACCCGGATCACGTTCGCCGGTGCGCTGCCCGTCGCGGACGGGCACGCGACGGGGCGGATGTCGGTGGTCGCCGCCGTGTCGGGCTTGACCTGGTAGCAGTTGCCCAGCGTCAGCTTGGGGACCACGCAGAGCACCGAGCCCGCGGACTCGACGCGGGCGTAGCTCGGCGCGCTGCACGCGGTCTTCGCGGCGGCCTTCTCGGCCACGGCGAAGCTGAACCCGTCGCCGTCGCAGCCGGTGCGGGTGGCATTGCCGCCCGAGACGGTGACGCAGTCCCCGACCTCGACGGAGCTCACCGGCGCGACCTCGGGGCTCGACGGCTTGACGCCCAGCAGCAGCACCGCGGCGCCCATCACCAGCGCTGCGATGAGGCCGGAGTAGATCACCGAGCTGACCACCTTCCAGGTGGTGGTGGGTCGCACCTCGTCGAGCCGCCGGCCCACCGGCGTCGCCTCGAGGCGACGCCGGAGCGCGGCGAGACGCGGCTGCGCGGGGTGCAGGGAGGGCATCGACATAGTCTCAATCTTAACTTGAGACTCACTAGGTAACACAAGTCTCAGTTTTCACAGATCCAATCGGCGCGGCTGGGCCACGGCGCCGACGCAGGCTCATTAGGCTTTGCCACATGTCATTCGACGACGCGCCCGTCATCGCCGTGGGGCCGAAGCCCGATCCCGACTTCGACGCCGCGATCACCGCGGGCGGCGGGGAGCCCGGCCCGCTGGACCGTGCCGACGGCCTCGTCTGGACCGACTCCCGTGCGGCCCTGCCGGCGCTGCCGGCGAGCGTGCGCTGGGTCCAGCTGCCCTTCGCCGGCGTCGAGGGCTTCCTCGACAGCGGCGTGGTCACGGACAACCCGAAGGTCGTCTTCACCTCGGCGGCCGGGGCGTACTCCGGCACCGTCGCCGAGCAGGCGATCGCGCTGCTCCTCGCCGGCGTGCGCGGGCTCTGGCACCGCGAGACGGCGTGGGACGCGGCCGGTGCCGCCGCCCGCACGGGCCGGCTCGGCGGCACGACGGTGGCGATCGTCGGCGCGGGCGGCATCGGCCGGGACGTCATCCCCGCGCTCCGCGGGCTCGGCGTCAAGGTGATCGCCGTGAACCGCTCGGGCACCGACGTCTCCGACGCCGTCGTGGTGACCGCCGATCGGCTCGACGAGGTCTGGCCCGCTGTCGACCACGTGATCCTGGCGGCACCGTCGACCGCGGAGACCCACGCCCTGGTGAACGCGAAGGTCCTCGCGCAGCTCCAGCCGCACTCGTGGATCATCAACATCGCCCGGGGCTCGCTCATCGACACCGACGCGCTGGTCGAGGCGCTGCGGAAGGGGACGATCGGCGGCGTCGGCCTGGACGTCACCGACCCCGAGCCGCTGCCGGACGACCACCCGCTGTGGTCGATCCCCAACGCGATCATCACGCCGCACGTCGCGAACCCGCCGCAGCACCTGCGCCCCGCGCTCCTCGCCCGGGTCGAGGTCAACGTCCGCCGCTTCGCCAACGACATGGAGCCGCTCGCCGTCATCGACGCCGACCGGGGCTACTGATGTCCAGTGGCCCGCCGGGGGCGCCTCCGCCGGAACCCGATGAGGTCGACCTCATCGTGCGGGGCATCGTCGGGCTGGCCAAACGGATCCGCAGCGACGCCCGGTTCGTCGGCGCCGAGGTCTCCTACGTCGACTTCACGCTGCTGTTCGTGCTGCACGAGTCGCCGGGCATCCGGGCCGTCGACCTCGCGGAGGCCGTGTCCATCGACAAGTCCACCGCCAGCCGCCAGCTCGCGGGTCTGGAACGACGGGGCCTCATCACCCGCGACGTGGACCCCGGCAACCCCCGGTCCCGGCAGCTGCGACTGACGGAGAAGGCGGAGCGGGTGCTGGCCGAGACGGACCGCGAATGGCGACGCCGGATCGAGGCCCGAACGGCGGATTGGTCGCCCGCGGAACTGCGCACGTTCGCCACCCTGATCGACCGGTACATGAGCGTCGATCTGCCCGGCGAGGAGCCCCCGGCAGGCCTCTGATCACGGGCGGAATCGCGGGAAGTGATGCGGCTCACGAGGCTACCGAGCGGTAAGTTATGCCGTGCTATGGTCAGCCCACTGTTCTGTGCATCAGGCGACCAGCGTGCCCTCGCGATGCCCGGCGACCCCGGGCCTTCCGCGTAAATTCGCCTCCGTTCACACCGCGGCGGGGTCGTACACGCATGGAGTCTCCTCGGTGCCGGAGCTCCGGGCGTGCACCCGCGCGGCCCGGTAGGGACGACAGGAACGAATCAATGAACGTCGGTGGACCGACCATGACCCCGTCCGCGGGTCGGCAGTGGGAGTGCTGCGCATGATCATCGGAGCTTTGAAAGAGGCGCAGCCGGGCGAGACCCGCGTCGCCGCAACCCCCGCCACGGTGGCCCAGCTGATCAAGCTCGGCTACGAGGTGGTCGTGGACTCGGGCGCCGGTGCGGCGTCCTCGTTCGCGGACGAGGCCTATGTGGAGGCAGGCGCGTCGATCGGTGACGCTCGCGCCGCCGACATCGTGCTCGGTGTCAACGCCCCGTCGGCCGCGCAGCTCGACGCCATGCGGCCGGGCACGACCATCGCCGGGCTCCTGGCGCCCGCGCAGAACCCCGAGCTGCTCGAGGACCTGCGCGGACGCGAGCTGACCGCACTCGCGATGGAGTCGGTGCCGCGCATCTCGCGCGCGCAGTCGATGGACGTGCTGTCCTCGATGGCGAACATCGCCGGCTACCGCGCCGTCGTCGAGGCCGCACACGTCTTCGGCCGGTTCTTCACCGGCCAGGTGACCGCCGCCGGCAAGGTCCCGCCGGCCAAGGTGCTCGTCGTGGGCGCCGGTGTCGCCGGCCTCGCCGCGATCGGCGCCGCCGGCTCGCTCGGCGCGATCGTGCGCGCCACCGACCCGCGCCCCGAGGTGGCCGACCAGGTCGCGTCGCTGGGCGGCGAGTACCTCTCCGTGCAGAACGAGGAGGCCGAGGTCTCGGCCACCGGGTACGCCAAGGAGATGGGCGACGACTACAAGGCCCGCGAGGCGCAGCTGTACGCCGAGCAGTGCAAGGACGTCGACATCATCATCACCACGGCGCTGATCCCCGGGCGCCCCGCGCCGCGGATCATCTCCGAGGAGATGGTCGCGTCCATGAAGCCGGGCAGCGTCATCGTCGACATGGCCGCGTCCAACGGCGGCAACGTCGCCGGCACCGTCAAGGACCAGGCGATCGTCACGCCGAACGGCGTCACCATCATCGGCTACACCGACCTCGCGGGCCGGCTGCCCGCGCAGGCCTCGCAGCTGTACGGCACGAACCTCGTCAACCTGCTCAAGCTGGTGACGCCCGAGAAGGACGGGCAGCTCGTGCTCGACTTCGAGGACCCGGTCCAGCGGTCGATCACCGTGACCCGCGCGGGCGAGCTGCTGTTCCCGCCGCCGCCGGTGCAGGTCTCGGCCGCGCCGAAGGCCGCGCCCGCCGCCGAGGTCGAGGCGAAGCCCGTCAAGGAGCCGATGTCGGCGTCCAAGAAGGTCTCGCTCACGCTCGTGGGCGTCGTCCTCTTCGGGCTGCTGATCAGCTTCTCGCCGAACCCGCTGCCCCAGCACTTCACCGTGCTCATGCTGGCGATCGTCATCGGCTACTACGTCATCGGCAACGTGGCGCACGCGCTGCACACGCCGCTGATGTCGGTCACCAACGCCATCTCCGGCGTCGTCGTGGTGGGCGCGCTCCTGCAGATCGCCACGAACACCACGACGGTCCTGGTGCTGTCGACGATCGCGATCCTGGTCGCGTCGATCAACATCTTCGGTGGCTTCGCGGTCACCCGCCGCATGCTCGCCATGTTCAGCAAGGGGGCATGAGTAACCCATGAGTATCACTGCAATCTCCGTTGCGGCGTACATCGTCGCCTCGCTGCTGTTCATCCTCTCGCTGGCCGGGCTGTCCAAGCACGAGACCTCCAAGAGCGGCCTGACCTACGGCATCGTCGGCATGGGCATCGCCCTGGTGGCGACCATCGCGCTGGTCATCGACAAGGTCCTCAAGCCCGAGCTCGACCTGACGTGGCTGCCCGTCCTGCTCATGGCCGGCGCCATCGTGATCGGCGCGCTCATCGGCTTCTGGCGCGCGCGCATCGTCGAGATGACGGGCATGCCCGAGCTGATCGCCCTGCTCCACTCCTTCGTGGGCCTGGCGGCCGTGCTCATCGGCTGGAACGGCGCGCTCGAGGGCTTCCACGCCGACGGCGTGAACCCGGCGGACGTCCGCGCGCTGACCAACATCCATGAGGCCGAGATCGCGATCGGCATCTTCATCGGTGCGGTCACCCTGACCGGCTCGATCGTCGCGAACCGCAAGCTCTCCGGCAAGATGAAGTCGGCGCCGCTCATGCTGCCCGGCAAGAACCTCATCAACGTCGGCTCGATCGTCGTCTTCATCGTGCTCACCGCCGTGTACGTCTCGCGCGACACCCACGGCGACAACACCTCGATGATCCTGCTGGGCGTCATCACCGCGCTCGCCCTGTTCCTGGGCTGGCACCTCGTGGCCTCCATCGGCGGCGGCGACATGCCGGTCGTGATCTCGATGCTCAACAGCTACTCCGGTTGGGCCGCGGCCGCGTCGGGCTTCCTGCTGAGCAACGACCTGCTCATCGTCACCGGTGCGCTCGTCGGCTCCTCGGGTGCGTACCTGAGCTACATCATGTGCAAGGCGATGAACCGCTCGTTCATCTCCGTCATCGCGGGTGGCTTCGGCATCGAGGCCGGCCCGGCCGACGACAAGGACTACGGCGAGCACCGCGAGGTCAACGCCGAGCAGGTCGCCGAGCTCCTCACCGGCGCGAAGTCCGTGGTCATCACCCCGGGCTACGGCATGGCCGTGGCGCAGGCGCAGTACGGCGTCGCCGAGCTCACCAGCGAGCTCCGCAAGAAGGGCGTCAACGTCCGGTTCGGCATCCACCCGGTCGCTGGTCGCCTGCCCGGCCACATGAACGTGCTTCTCGCCGAGGCGAAGGTGCCGTACGACGTGGTGCTCGAGATGGACGAGATCAACGACGACTTCCCCGAGACCGACGTGGTCCTGGTGATCGGTGCCAACGACACCGTCAACCCCGCCGCGTCCGAGGATCCGGGCAGCCCCATCGCGGGCATGCCGGTCCTCACGGTGTGGGAGGCCGAGAACGTGATCGTCTTCAAGCGGTCCATGGCCGCCGGCTACGCCGGTGTCCAGAACCCGCTGTTCTTCCGTGACAACTCGGCGATGCTCTTCGGCGACGCCAAGGACCGCGTGCAGGACATCCTCTCCGCGATGCGCTGACGCGAACGGCACTCGGGCCCGGCACTGTCGAAGGACGGTGCCGGGCCCGAGTCGTCTCCGGTGCTGGTCTCCGGGGTGCTAGGTCCAGGCCTCCTCGATGCGCACATCGCCATCGGTGAACGGCAGGTCCTTCCCGACGGTGTCCGGCCGGTCCAGCACGGACGCCGCGACCAGCGCGACGTTCGCGCGCGACGTGCCGGGGTTGTCCGCGGACCGCACGGCCGCGGGATCGACCCTGCCCGTGGGCTCGTCGAGGGTGAGCCGGCCCGGCATGAGCACGGTCCAGTCGAGGTCGGACGCGCGCACGGCCACGTCGGCGGCGGCCTTCGCCTCCGCGTACGGGAAGAAGGCGTCCGTCTCCGGGACGCCGTGGTCCGGAGCGGCGCCGAGGTACGAGACCATGACGAAGCGCCGCACACCGGCCGACTCGGCGGCCTGGACCGACCGGATCGCCGCGTCGCGGTCCACGGCGTAGGTGCGGTCGGGGTTCCCGCCGCCCGCGCCCGCGGAGAAGACCACCGCGTCGGCGCCCGCGAGCGCCGCCCCGATCTCCTCGCGCGAGGCGTGCTCCACGTCCAGGACCAGGGCGTTCGCTCCGGTCGCCGTGACGTCCGCCGCGTGCTCCGGGTTGCGGATCCACGAGGTGACCGCATCGCCCCGGGAGCTGAGGACGCGCGCCAGGATGAGCGCGATCTTGCCGTGTCCACCGATGATCGTGACAGCTGCCATGCATTCCAACGTACGCGCTCCGGCGTGTGGAGGATCGACACGCCGGAGCCGGAACCCGGGGCGGAGCCGGTGCGTCTAAAGGTCAGGGGGCAGACATGGAGCGATCATCGGATCCGGCGGTGCCGCGCCTCGTCGCGGAGTACTTCGCCGAGCATGACGGGGTGATCACGCGTTCCGCCGCGCGGGAGCTCGGCATGAGTCCGCAGGCGATGGATCGTCGCGTGCAGGCGAAGATGTGGATTCCGCTCGGCGGGGGAACGTACCTGTCGGCGACCCACACCTTCACGGCGGAGGCCAGACTGCGGGCTGCGGCGGGCGCGACATCGGGCGTGGTGGCCGGCACGGCCGCGGCCTGGTGGCACGGAATCGGCGAGGCGCCGGACACTGTGGCGGTCACCGTGCCGCGAAGCAGTCGCCGATCTCCGACACTGCCGTTCTCGACAGTGGTCAGCCGCCGCGACCTGCTCCCGGCCGATCTCGACGTGGTCCGTGGTCTCGCCGTGACGACCGCGCCACTGTCGATGCTCGAAGCCGCCGCGGAGGACGGCAGCGTCCTGCTCGATCGGTCGCTGCAGGAGGGGCTCGTCACCGTCGATTCGCTCAGCGCGGCGATGAAGCGGAACGCGGGCAGGCACGGGATGGCAGAGGCGAGGCGGCTGTTCGATGTGGTGTCCGGCGATGCGGAGTCCGAAGCGGAGCGACGCTTCCAGATCCTGCTCGAGCTGCACCACATCACCGGGTGGCGGGCCCAGCTCCCGTTCGGCGTGTACACGGTGGACTTCGCCTTCCCCGAGCAGCGCGTTGCCGTCGAGATCGACGGCTGGGCCTTTCATCGGACGGCGGATCGCGCGGCGAGCGATGCGCGGAAACAGAACCGACTCACGCTGGCGGGCTGGCGAGTACTGCGGTTCGGCTGGCATCAGATCGATGGTGACGGTGAGGCCGTGATCACCGACGTGCTGGCCGCAGTGAACGCGATCGCGGCGTGAGCGCGATCCTGTGGAGGATCGCCGTCGCTCACCGGGGTCGATCCTCCACAGGGCTATCCGCCGAGGGGCATGGTGGCGAGCCGGACGGCGAGGACGAGCAGCAGCAGGCCGATGGCGGCGTTGATCGCGCGCCACACGCCGGGGCGGCCGAGCACGCCGGACAGCCGCCGGGCGCCGAAGCCGAGCAGGCAGAACCAGGCCACGCTCGCGACCACGGCGCCGAGGGCGAACCACCACCGGTCTCCGGCGTACCGCGTGGAGGCCGAACCGAGCAGCAGCACGGTGTCCAGGTAGACGTGCGGGTTGAGCCACGTCAGTGCCAGCGCGCCGGTGACGACGGCCGCGACCGACGCCGCTCCGTCGCCGCCCGCGACGAGCCCCTCCGAGCGCCGCGCCGACCACAGCGAGCGCAGGCCGTACCCCACCAGCACCACGACGCCGGCCCACTTCACCACCTCCATGAGCAGCGGCCGCCCCGAGACCGCGGCGCCGAGTCCCGCGACCCCGGCCAGGATCAGCGCGACGTCCGAGGCGATGCACACCGCGACCACCGCGCCCAGCCCGCGGCCGCGGACGCCCACCTGCAGGACGTAGGCGTTCTGGGCGCCGATCGCCACGATGAGGGAGAGGCCGAGCCCGAGGCCGGCGAGGATCGCTGAGGTCATGGCGTCGACGCTAGGTCCGGCATGGGCATAAGCACCAATACGAGAAGGCGATCACCCATTAGAATCGCTTCATGCTGAGCGGGCATCATCTGGAGACCCTCGCGGCGGTGGTCGAGGAGGAGAGTTTCGGCGCCGCCGCCGCCCGCCTGCGCATCACGCAGTCGGCGGTCAGCCAGCGGATCCGCGCGCTGGAACAGCGGGTGGGGCACGTGGTCGTGACCCGTGAGGGGCCGTGTCGCCCGACCGCGCAGGGCGAGGTGCTGCTCGGTCTGGCCCGCGGCGTCGCCTCGCTCGAGGCCGACGCGCTGGGCCGGCTCGCGGGCGGCGCCCCGTCGGCCGTCCTCGACGTGGGGGTGAACGCCGACTCCCTCGCCACGTGGTTCCGCGACGTGATCGACGCGGTCGCCGCCCTGCCCGACGCTCCGCTGCTGCGGCTCGTCGTCGACGACGAGCACCACACCGCCGACCTGCTGCGCGCCGGCTCGGTGCTGGGCGCCGTCACCACGGACCCGGAACCCGTGCAGGGCTGCGCCGTCGAATACCTCGGCACCCTGCGGTACGTGCCGGTCTGCACGCCCGGCTACGCGGCGCGCTGGCGCACTGGCGGTCGCTGGCGCTGGCGCGAGATGCCCGTCGTGCAGTTCGACCTGCGCAAGGACGAGCTGCAGACCAAGGTGCTGCATCGCCGCGGTATCCGGGAGTCGCCACCGATGCACCGCATCCCGTCGTCCGAAGCGTTCTCCCATGCCGTGCGTGCCGGCCTCGGCTGGGGCAGCCTGCCCGAGGCGGAGCTCGGCGACGCCCTCGACACCGGCACGCTGGTCCGGCTCACGGACGACATCGTGGACGTGAAGCTGTACTGGCAGTCCTGGCGGCTGCACACCCGCGCCACCGCGCGCCTCGCCGACGCGATCCACGCCGCGGCCGCCGTCCACCTGCGCTGATCCCGCGCGCACCCGCCGAGGCGGGGGTACGTTGGCGCTCATGCCGGAACCCCACCCGCTCCGCACGCTCCACGAGGGCCTCAGCGATCTCGACCGCCGGCTCTTCGACGCCGTCGCGGACTCGCCCAGCCCGCTGCTCGACCTCACCATGCGCCCGCTGTCGGCGGCGGCCGACCATTCGAAGCTGTGGATGGTCCTCGCTGCGGGCATCGGCGGGCTGGGTGGGCTGTCCTCGCGCCGCGGCGCCGTGCGCGGCGTCGCCTCGCTCGCGGTCACCAGCCTCATCGTCAACCAGGGGCTCAAGCGGATCTACCCGCGGCGCCGCCCCGTCCACGCCGGCGTGCCGGTCAAGCGGGCCCGCCGCCAGCCCACGTCGACCTCCTTCCCGTCGGGGCACTCCGCGGCGGCGGCGGCCTTCGCGATCGGCGTGGGTCTGGAGAACCGCATCGCCGGGTACGCGCTCGCCGGGCTCGCCGGCGCGGTGGGCTTCTCCCGGATCGCGACGGGCGCCCACTATCCCGGCGACGTACTGGCCGGGTTCGCCGTCGGCGCGGGCGTCGCGGTCGCCGGTGCCCGGCTGGTGCCGCCCGTCGACGACAGCCGCACCATGACGCCGGAGCCCACGGTCGAGCGGATCGCGACGGACCCCGACGGGGACGGCCTCGTCGTCGTGCTCAACCCCGCCTCCGGCGACGGCACCGGAACCCGTGTGGCGGAGGAGATCCGGCGGACGCTCCCGAAGGCCGAGATCGTCGAGCTCGAGGAGGATTCCGACATCGACGCCATCGCCGCCGCGGCCGCCGGCCGCGCGGACCTCCTCGGCGTCGCGGGCGGCGACGGTACCGTCGCGACCCTCGCCGCGCACGCCCTCGCGGCGGACAAGCCCCTCGCGGTGTTCCCCGCCGGCACCTTCAACCACTTCGCGAAGGACATCGGCGCCGAGACCGTCGCCGCGGTCGTGGAATCGATCCGCGCCGGGCGGCTCGCGCACGTCGACGTGGTGTGGCTCAACGACGAGAAGCTGCTGCTCAACACCGCCAGCATCGGCGCCTACCCGGAGTTCGTGCGCACGCGCACGCGGTATCAGCGGCGGCGGATAGGCCGTGTCACGGCGACGGTGCGCGCGATGCGCAGGATCCTGCGCGACACGGCGCCGGTCACGGTGCGGATCGAGGGTAAGCCGGCCACCGTCTCGTTCTTCTTCCTCGGCAACTCCATGTACGGCGCACCGAGTTTCGTGCCGGGCCGCCGCACCCGCCTCGACGACGGCGTGCTCGACGTGCGGTACCTCGAGGACGGGCACCGCAACACGACGGCGCGGCTGTTCCTGTCCTGGATCAGCGGCCGGATCCGCAACTCCAAGGTCTACCGGGAGGTGCAGGCCCCCGTCGTCACCATCGAGGCCGACGAGCCCTTCCGGGTGGCCCACGACGGCGAGGCCGGCGAACTGCACACGCGCGCGCGGTTCCGGGTCGACTACCGCGCACTGCGGGTCTTCGGCACCAGCCTCACGCGCTGACCGCTCACGAGACGCCCAGCAGCGTCATCTCGTTGGCCTCGATGTCCGCGGCGATGAGCGTGCCCGTGCCGCCGCCGGTCCCGGTGCCGTCGGTCCGGGTGTGCACGGTGTTGATCACCCCGACGGCCGTGAAACTCCCGTCGGGCCACCGGGCGTAGACGGGCCCGCCCGAATCGCCCTCGACCGCAGGGATGCCCGCCCAGGTGACGCGCGTGCCGGTCACGTCGTCGAGGACGCCGCAGTGCCGGCCGGTGCGGGCGCCGACGACGCAGATCTCCGGCCGCCCCGCGCGCAGGTCCTCGGTCCTACTGACCCCGCGGACGGCGCCGATCGCCCGCGCGACGGGCGCCACGTCGTTCCCCGCCAGCTGGATGATGGCGATGTCCTGACCGCGGGTGCTGCGGGTGGCCTTGATGTACTCGCCGAACGGGGTGCTGCCGCCGCCGGGCGTGAGGTACCGGGCCACGGGATTGCGGCCGGGGCGCGCCGTCCCGGCGAGCTCGGCGCAATGCCCCGCGGTGAAGGCCACTACCTCGCCGCCGGGGTAGCGGGCCAGGAAGCCCAGGGTGCAGACGCTCGCGTACACGCCGAGCGGGTCGGCGTAGGTGGTGATCCCGGCGCCGGTCGTGGGTTTCGGTGCCGTCGCGGGCCGCAGGTCCGGCGCCACCACGTCGTAGGGCCGCACCACCGGGGTCGTCACCACCACCGCCGACGTGCTCGCCGGTGCCTCCGGCGCCGCGACCTCGTCCCGCTGGATCACCGCGCACCCCGCGAGCAGCACGACGGTCGCGGCGCACGCTCCGGCCCGGAGCGGGCGGCGGGCGGTGGTCACCGACCCAGCGTAGGCCGTCAGGCCCGCGAGCGGATGGCCTCGGCGACCGCGGTGATCGCCAGCGCGCGCACCACGTCGACCTTGGCCTCCACCGCGCCGGTCGCGGCGGAGATGAAGGCGTCGCCGTCGTACCGGGTGTGCGGCGGGTCGATCGCGCGGGCGAGGCCGTCGTGCGCGCCCTGGGCGAGGAGGAGGCACTCGATCTTGGTGAGCCGCGCGTTGGTGAACACCACGCCGATCGTGGTGTTCTGCCGGTTGCCGCCGAAGGGCTCGTAGTCGCCGAAATCGGCGGGCCCGGCCTCGCCGGTCAGGATGTCGCCGAAGGCGTTCACGGCGCACAGCGCGCCCACGACCACGTCGCCCGCGCGGGCCTCGGCGTACGCCAGCCCGGCGTCGTGCAGGTTCTCGAGGCCGCGTGCCTTGCCCGTGGTGGCCCCGGTGCCGGCGCCGATCAGGCCGTGCAGCTCGGCCCCGGCGCTCGCGGAAGCGGCTGCCGCGTAGCCGTCCTCGGCGGTCGGGCGGACCGTCGGATCGCCGACCATGAGGTCGAACAGGCCCAGGGTGGGGACGATCGGCACGCGGCCGGCGACGGTCTCGACGCCGCGGCCCTCCTCCTCGAGGCGGCGCATCACACCGTCGGCGGCGGCCAGCCCGAACGCCGAGCCCCCGGTGAGCACGGCGGCGTGGATCTCCTCGACGGAGCGCTCGGGGGAGAGCAGGTCGAATTCGCGGGAGGCGGGGGCGCCGCCGCGCACCTCCCCGGACCCGACGGTGCCGTCGGGGAAGGTCACGACGGTGCAGCCGGTGCGGGCCGCCNCGTNGCCGACGCGGACGCCGGGGACGGTGACGCTCTGGGCGACGGGCATGCCACCCAGGCTACGACGGTGCGCCGGACCGCGCGACGGTGCCGTCGACGACGTGAGTGCCGTCGGGCGCGCGCGGGTGCGGTTCAGGCGCGGGCCGGCGCGTACGCGGCCTCGTAGGCGGCGCGGGTCGCGTCGCGGCGCTCGGCCACGGCGGGGTTCTCGAGCTCGGGATCGAGGCCGTTCTTCTCCAGTCGGCGGGCGCGGTTGGGGCGCATGTAGGCGGCGTTGTAGAAGACGGCGAGCAGAGCGCCGAGCAGCACCGTGGCGCCCCGCAGCGCCAGGGGGCCGGGCAGCAGCATGAGCAGGGCGTACACCGGGAGCACCGCGAGCTGCCCGCGGATCAGGTGCCGCGCCGCCCAGCTGCGACGGGTCAGGTTGCGCCGCACCCATTCCCGGTTCCGTTCCGGCAGCGAGCCGGTGTACACCCAGGCGAGGTAGTGCAGGGGGTCGGGTCGGTGGACGGCGTTCATCGGGACTCCTTCAGCGCGCCCGCGGCGAGCGCTTTGGCGTTGACGGTGGTGAGCACGCGGTGCAGGTCCTCGAGCTCGTCGAGGCTGGCGCCCAGCCGGTCGATCACGGCGGGCGGGACTGCCAGGGCCTGCTCCCGCAGCGCGCGACCGGCGTCGGTGAGCTCGACGTCGATCCGGCGCTCGTCCTCGGCGGCACGGCCACGGGTGAGCAGGCCCTGCGCTTCGAGCCGCTTGAGCAGCGGGCTCAGCGTCGGCGAATCCAGCTGCAGCACTTCGGCGATCTCCTTCACCGACCGAGGCGACGCCTCCCACAGCGCCAGCATCACGAGGTACTGGGGATGGGTGAGGCCCATCGGTGCCAGGATCGGCCGGTACACCGAGAGCACCGCGCGGTTGGCGATCGCCAGCGCGAAGCACACCTGGCGTTCCAGGGCGAGCGGATCGGGATCTGTCATGCTTCGACGCTAGCAGATAAGTAGTGCACGAATCAATAGTGCACTAACTATTCCTCGGGGCCCTCCCACGGCGCCTCGTCGGCGGAGGGCAGATCGCCGGGGAGCAGGTCGCGCCGGAATCCGCGCCAGGTCGGTTGCCGCAGGTGGCCGCCGCGGCGCAGCGACGAGTAGCGCACGTCGCCGATCACCTTCGGGAGCACCCAGACCGCGTCGCGGGCCTCCGGATCGTCGATCGGCGCGGTGAACGGGGAGCGGCGCATGCGGAGCGGCTCCAGCTCCTCGGCGAGCGCGGCCAGGTCGCGGTCGCTGAACCCCGAGCCCACCGAGCCCAGGTACAGGAGTCCCGTCTCGGCGGGGAGTCCCACCAATACCGAGCCGATCCCGTTGGCCCGCGAGCCCTTCCCGGGTTTCCAGCCGCCGATCGCGACCTGCAGGTCGCGCCAGTTCTTGTGCTTGAGCCAGGCGCGCACCCGCCGGCCCGGCAGGTACGGCGAGTCCCGCCGCTTGGCGATGATGCCCTCCCAGCCGCGGTCGGCGCTGAGCGCGACCGCCTCGGCGCCGGTCTCCGCGTCGACGAGCGGCGGCACGCTCACCGCGGTGTCGGATTCGAGGAGCGGCGCGAGGCCCTCCAGCACCTGGCGGCGCACCGCCCACGGGCGCTTCGTCAGGTCCACGCCGTTCAGCGACAGTACGTCGAAGAGGTGCAGCTCCACCGCACCGGCCCGGGTGTCGCCGCCCGCCATCAGGTGGAACGACGGTACGCCGTCCGGGTCGAGCACCACCGCCTCCCCGTCGAGCACCACGTCCATGCCGTCGAGATCGGCTGCCAGCGACTCGAACTCGGGGAACTCGCCGGTCACCGTGCGGCCCGACCGGGTGCGCAGCGAGACGGTGCCGCCGCGCACCGTCGCGATCATGCGGTAGCCGTCCCACTTGCCCTCGAAGGCCCAGTCCGTGCCGGAGAGTCCGTCGATGGGTGATTCCGTGGGCAGCATCGGATCCGGCGCGAGGGTGGCGGCGGGCTTAGCGGGCGTGGCCTTGTCCTTGGTGAGGTGCGCCAGCCAGTTCTTCTCGCCGGTGCGGATCAGCGCGTACCGCGTGCCCTGCAAGCGGTTCCCGTGCAGAGTCACGATCACCTCGCTGCTGCGCCACTTCTCGAGCTCGTAGGTGCCGTGATCCCAGATGGTCACGTCACCGCCGCCGTACTCGCCCTTCGGGATACTGCCCTCGAACGCCGCGTAGTCCATCGGGTGGTCCTCGGTGCGGACGGCGAGGTGGTTGATCTCGGGGTCGTCGGGGAGGTTCTTCGGCACGGCCCAGGAGGCGAGCACCCCGTCGTGCTCCAGGCGGAAGTCGTAGTGCAGGCGCCGCGCGTGGTGCTCCTGGATGACGAAGATCGGATCGCCCGACGACGGTGCGCCCCCGAAGGGTTCGGGCGTCTTCCGCGCGTCCCGCTTGGCGCGGTACTCGCCGAGGTCGACGGGCTCGGGCGGCGGCGCCGACGGTGCCGCCGGCGCGGTCCCCACACCGCCGGGCGCGGAGTCGCCCGCAGTGCCGGGCGCCGAGTCGCCGGCACCGTCGAGCCCGGCGAGGAGGTCACCGTCGGACCGGGCCCGCGCGAGGACCTCCCCGAACTCGAGCTGGCGCAGGCCGGGCCGGGTGAGCTCGTCCCAGGTGCGCGGCGCGGCGACCCACGGGCGCTCGCGGCCGCGCAACGAGTACGGCGCGACCGTGGTCTTCGAGGCGCTGTTCTGCGACCAGTCGACGAAGATGCGCCCGCCGCGCCGGTCCTTGGCCATCGACGCCGTCACGAGCTCGGGGGACTCGGCCTCCAGCTGCGACGCGATCGCGCGGGCGAGCGTGCGGGCGCCGTTCGCCGAGATGGCGCCGGGCAGCGGCGCGTAGACGTGCAGCCCCTTCGAACCGCTGGTCACGGGGTAGCCGTCCATGCCCATCGCGGCCAGCAGCTCGCGGATGCGGAGGGCGAGGGCGGCGCACTCGTCGAGGGTGACGTCCGGGCCGGGATCCAGGTCGAGCACGAGGCGGTTCGGCGGTCCGGGCACCTCCGGACGGTCGGGGTCGGCACCGTCGGGAACGAAGGTCCACTGCGGCACGTGCAGCTCCAACGCCGCCTGCTGGCCCAACCACACCATGCCCGCGACGCTCTCGATGACGGGGTACTGGGACTCGCCGTCGGAGTGGAACTGGCTGCCGCGGCGGATCCACGCGGGCGCGTGGCCCGGCAGCCGCTTCTCGAAGAAGGCGGTCTTGTCCACCCCGTTGGGCCAGCGTTTGCGGGTGAGCGGCCGGTCCCGGAGGTGCGGGAGCGCGAACGGCGCGATCGCCTGGAAGTAGTCGATCACCTCGGCCTTCGTCGTGCCCGTGGCGGGGTAGAGCACCTTGTCGAGGTTGGTCAGCTGCACGCCGACGCCGTCGACCTCGCGGTTCTCCCGGATCTGCGCCACGTCCCCATTATCGAGCGCGGGTGCTGAGTGGGAAGGGGATCGGTGGTCGCCGGTGCGGACATGCGTGGGGCGCATGGCCGTTGACCTGCAGAAACGAGGTCAGGCTATGCGGTTCACGCATACCCTTCGAATCTGGTCGAGTGCCGCCTGGCCGGTCTGTCCCGGTCGCGACCCGATCCGACCGTCCGGGGCGGAATCGCCACGCGCCGGGCCGGGGGGCGAACTCGGTCATGCGCGAACCGCATACCCTTGCCGCAACCTCGCAGGTCAGCCCCCATGCGCCCGACGCATGCCTCGTCGCATCGGACACGACCTCCGAAGCGTGGGTGATCGTTGCCGACCTCGCCCGCCCGGCGAGCACGGACCGAATGCTGGTCTCGCATTCTGGACTCTCACCAGTCACAATGGTCACATGCGCGCGATATGGACGGGTGAGCTGTCGTTCGGGCTCGTGAACGTGCCCGTGAAGGTGTACTCCGCGGTCGAGAGCCACGACGCGAAGTCGCACCAGGTGGACTCGAAGGACGGGGTCCGCATCCGGTACAAGCGCGTACGCGAGGGCACCGACGACGAGGTGGAGTTCGCGAACATCGCGAACGCCTACGAGGCCGACGGGGGCGAGACGGTGGTGCTCTCGAAGGAGGACATCAAGTCGATGCCGGTGGAGAAGCACCGGGAGATCGCGGTGACCGAGTTCGTGCCGCGCGAGGACGTCGATCCGATCATGTTCGACAAGCCCTACTTCCTGGAGCCCTCGTCGAAGTCGCCGAAGGCCTACGTGCTGCTGCGGCAGGCGCTGCAGGAGACCGACCGCCTCGCGATCTGCACCTTCACCCTGCGCAACCGCACGCGGCTGTGCGCGCTGCGCGTGGTCGGCAACGTCATGGTGCTGCAGACGTTGCTCTGGCCCGACGAGGTGCGCACGCCGGAGTTCCCCGCTCTCACCGAGGACGTGAAGATCCGCCCGCAGGAGCTCGCGATGGCGGCCTCGCTCATCGACTCGATGGCCACGGACTTCGATCCGGAGCAGTACGAGGACGACTACCAGGTGCAGCTTCGGCAGCTCATCGAGGCGAAGGCGACCGGCGGGACGGCCTTCCCCGAGGCCCCCGAGGAGGAGACCGAGGACGACGAGGTCGCCGACCTGCTGGCCGCCCTCAAGGCCTCGGTGAAGAACCGCGAGGCACGGCCGGAGCGTCCCGCCCGCAAGCGCACCGCGAGCTGATCACAGCGTGCGCTTGAGTCCCACGTGTTCGGAGCGGTAACCGAGCCGGCCGTAGAAGGCGCGCGCCCGCTCGCGGGAGACGTCGGTGGTGAGCTGCGAGAGCACGGCGCCGTGGGTCCGCCCGTGGTGGTGCGCCCACTCGATCATCGCCGTGCCCAGTCCCTGCGACCGATGGTCGCGGGCCACCCGGACCCCCTCGATCTGCAGCCGTGTAGAGCCGCCGCGGGACAGCCCCGGGATCACCGTGAGATGCATCGTGCCCACGACGTCGCCGGCGTCGTCGCGGATCACCGCGAGGTACTGCGAGCGGTCGCGCGTCACCAGCTCGAACGCGCTGTCGTACTCCGCGGCGTCCCCCACCTCGCGGGTCGCGCCGAGCTCGTCGTCGGCCAGCAGTGCGACGATCGCGGGCACGTCGTCGCGGCGCGCGCGCTCCACCCGGTAGGTGCCGCCGACGCCGCGGAGCAACCCGCCGACGGAGGCGCGGGCCTGCAGCTCGCGGACCACCCCGTCGAGCCAGGCGCCGACGTTCGCGCGCGCCTCGAGAGTGTCCGGGTAGCGGCAGCGCAGGTGCAGCCCGGCCTCGTCGAGGATGAACCACAGCATCACCCCGTCGGTGCGGATGGTGGCGCCGACGTACTGCGCGTCGAGGCGAGTGGCGTCGATCCGCACGGGGAGGCGCCGCAGGTCCAGCCAGGAGATGGCGAACATGCCCGGCGCCTCGGGCATCCCGCCCCACTCCGCGAGCACGTCGGCGAGCGGCCACGAGCCGAGCCGCACCGCCTCCTTCACGGCGTCAGCGGCCGCATGAGGCTCCGCGGACGGCGAGTCCAGAACCGAGTTCGTGATGAACCAGCCGACCGAGTCGTGCCAGGTGTCCTCGTATCGGCTGTGCACGGGGAAGACCGCGCGCAGCGGTGCGCCGGCGAGGTCCAGCGTGACGCTGGTGAGCGCCGCCACCGTCGCCGACAGCGTCGACACGCCCGTTGCGCGGGCGGCAGCGGCGAAGGCCGCGACCTCGTCGGTGCCGAAGACGTCCCGGACCTCCACCCGCTCCCGGTGCGCCTCGGGGGTGCCCAGGGGCAGCGGGAACAGCGGCATGACTCCGCCGCTGGCCGTGATGATCTCGGCCCAGCGGCGTCGCACGGCGTCGGGGGCGGCGGGGCGGTCCGCCAGCGCGCGGGTGTGGTCGACGAACGGCGGCACGACCGCGGTCGACGGTGCCCGCCCGGCCCGGACGTCGTCGAGGGCGGCGAGCAGATCGCGCGCGATCACGAGCATCGACCACATGTCGGTGTGCGAGTGGTCGGCGGCCACGATCACGGTGGGACCCGCGGCGGTCTCCAGGACGCAGAGCCGGTGCGCCGGAGCGCGATAGGGGGAGCAGGCGTCGTCGAGCACGTCCCGCAGGGCGTCGTTGACGGCCTGGCCCGGGCCGATCGCGTGCTCGACCCAGTTCCCCGGCCCGACCGAGATCTCGTGCAGGACGGGCCCGTCGGGCCCGGGGAGGAACGCGGTCCGCAACGTGCCGTGCCGGGCGATCACCGCGAGCCACGCGGCGGCGAGCTGGTCGCGCGGCACGGGCTCGGGGAGCCGGAAGGACAGCGCCATCCACGATCCCGGGCGGTCCCCGCCGCCCACGTGCCGCGCCTGGTCGAAGGACACCGGCAGCGCCGCACCCGGCTCCGACGCCGTGACGTCGTAGCCGTACAGCCGGCCGAAGGGCAGGCGCAGGTGGGCGACGTTGGTCAGGCGCATGGGCGGTACCCTAGCCCTCCGACGACCCCTTTGCGCGGCGAGAGAAGGCCGGATGACCAGCTTCGACGTCCCCGGGGCGCGGCTCGCCGCCGAGTACAGCGACGAGCACGGCCGCCCCGTCGTGCAACTGCACGGCCTCACCTCCAGCCGCGCCCGCGACCGCGTCCTGGACCTGGACCTCGGCCGCGGCCTCAGCGGGACGCGGCTGCTGCGCTACGACGCCCGGGGCCACGGATCCTCCACGGGGCGCGCGGTTCCCGACGACTACCGCTGGCGGAACCTCGCCGACGACCTGCTGCGGCTGCTGGACAGCTGGTTCCCCGGGGAGCAGGTGCACGGCGTCGGGCCGTCGATGGGGACCGGCACCCTGCTCCACGCCGCGGTGCGCGAACCCGATCGCTTCAGCGGGCTCACCCTGATGGTGCCGCCGACGGCGTGGGCGACGCGGGTGGCGAAGGCGGCCGAGTACCGCGCCGCCGCGGCGCTGATCGAGGAGCGCGGGCTGGAGGAGTTCCTCGCGGCCGGGGAGGGCGCCGTCCCGCCGCCGGCCACCGCCCTGCACCCGCCGACGCGGCCCGACGTCCCCGAGGCGCTGCTGCCCGCGCTGTTCCGGGGCGCCGCGGCGAGCGATCTCCCCGCGCTCGGGGAGATCGCCCGCATCGACGTGCCGGTCACCGTCCTCGCCTGGATCGACGATCCGGCGCACCCGGTCTCGACGGCCGAGGAGCTCAGCAAGACGCTCCCGCGGGCGACGCTGTCGATCGCTCGGACTCCGCAGGACGTGCAGGAGTGGCCGTCGGTCCTGCGCCGGGACGTCGCGGGCTGAGTCGCGAGACCGCCACGCCGACGAGGCACAGGACGCCGCCCAGCAGGCCCCACGCGGTGGGCGTCTCCGCGAGGAAGGCCCAGCTCAGCAGGATCGACAGGCCCGGGACCGCGTAGGACGACGAGGCCGTGACCCCGGCGGGGGTGTGCGCCAGCGCGTAGGCCCAGAGCAGGAAGGCCAGCGCGGTGGGCACGAGGCCCAGGTAGATCACGCCGACGGTGCTCGACATCGGTGCGGCCGCCAGCTCGTCGAAGAGGCGGGGCGCCCAGGGGAACAGCACGATCGCGCCGACGCCCGCCCCGAGGGCGGTCGCGGTGAGCGGGTCGACGGTGCGCAGCACCAGCTTCTGCGCCACCACGCTGATGCCGTAGAGCAGGGCCGCCGCGACCGCGAGGGCGACGCCGGCACCGTCGCGCCGGCCGTCCCCGGTGAAGGCGATGACCGCGGCCCCGGCGAAGCTGATCGCGATACCCACCACGAGCAGGGGCGGGAAGCCCTCCTGCAGGAACGCGCCGGCCAGGATCGCGACGATGATCGGCGCGATGTTGACCAGGAGCGCCGTGGTGCCGGCGTCGAGGTGCTGCTCCGCCGCGTTGACCAGCACGGTGTACAGCGCGAACCACAGGGCGCCGTAGCCGATGGTCAGCGCCAGCGTCCGGCCGCGCGGCACCCGGACGCCGCCGTTGTACAGGGCGTTCATGCCCCAGATCAGGCCGAGCACGGCGGCGCCCACCAGCAGGCGGCCCTCCGCCATGGCGACGGGGGAGACGTGCGGGCCGATCCCGCGGATCACCACGAACGCGGAGGCCCACGCGAACATCACGGCCACGAGGGCGAGGGCGGGAAGTCGTTTCGTCATGCGTCCACTCTGCGACCGCCTCAAAGTAAGCACAAGCGCATATTTCTGCACTATCATTCAGTAAGACTGAATGGAGACGCTCATGCTCGACGCGCACCGGCTCATGATCTTCCGCTCCGTCGCGGCCACGGGTTCCGTCGCCGCGGCCGCGGCCAGCCTCGGCTACACGCCGTCGGCCGTCTCGCAGCACGTCGCGGCCCTGCAGCGCGAGACGGGGCTCAAGCTCCTGGAACGGGTCGGACGGGGCGTGGAGCTCACCCCCGCGGGGCGGGTGCTCGCCACCGAGGCCGACGGGGTGCTCAGCAGCCTCAACGACCTCGGCGCCACCGTCGACGACCTGCGCGCCGGCAAGGCGAACCGGATCACCATGAACGTCTTCGCCACCGCGGGCACGCACTGGATGCCCGCGGTAGTGCAGACGCTGAGCGCCGAGTTCCCCGATACCCGGTTGCGGCTGCGGATCGAGGACGAGGTGACCGAGATCGCCGCCCGCCGGCCCGATCTCGCCGTCGCCGTGCGCCAGGAGCACAGCCAGACCACTGCGGTGCAGGGCTTCTCGCACGAGGACCTCGTGGTGGAGTCGTACGTGGCCGTGGTGCCCGCCGACCACGAGTTCGCCGGACGGGAGCTGGTGGACATGGCCGAACTCGAACACGAGCGGTGGATCGACAACGACGTGCGCCGCGGCGCGTGCCGCCAGGCCGTGCTCGACGCCTGCGCCGCAGCCGGATTCACGCCCCGGTTCGTCGTCGAGACCACCGACTACCCGTCGGCGCTGCGCTTCGTCGCGCGGGGTGTGGGCGTCACCGTCCTGCCCCGCCTCGGCGCCACCGAGCTGCCGCCCGGCACCGTCGCGGTCGACGTCTGCAATCCCGCGCCGCGGCGCACCATCGTGGCCTACGTCAAGGACTCCGAGTGCCGGAACCCCGTGGTGCGCCGTGCGATGCACCTGCTGCGGGAGGCGGCCGTCGCGGCTAATCGGCCGTGAGTCGCGCGGCGACCGCGACCATCGCCAGGCCGGAGGCGAGGGGGACGAGCAGGGTGACCGCGAACCCGGTGTGGCCCCAGGCGAGGACCTGCGCGAAGACCGCACCCGCGCAGGCGATCGCGAGGGCCGTGCCCACCGCGTCGGAGAGCTTGAGCGCGCTCGAGTTCGCGCCCTGCTCGTCGTCGGCGCTGCGTGCGAGCAGGAGGATCGAGAGCGTCGGATAGGTCAGGCCCATGCCGAACCCGCCGATCGCCCAGGCCACGAAGATCACCGGCCACGGGGCGTCGAGGGCGAAGGCCGCCGCGACCGCGGTGAGCGCGAGCACCAGCAGCCCCGATCCGATCAGCGGCAGTCGCTCGCGCACCGTGCCCGACGCCGGGATCCGCGCCTGGATCTGCGAGGCCAGCGCCCACAGCAGCGCCGCGCCCGTCATCACCGAGCCCGCCGCGAACGGGGAGAGCCCGTCGATGTGCACCAGATAGAGCGGCACGTAGATCTCCGCGGCGAAGAAGGCGCCCGCCATCAGCAGACTCGCCAGGATCAGGCGCGGGATGCCGGGCCGGCCGCGCAGTGATCCGGCGGGCAGCATCCGGCGCACGGCCAGCACGGCGATCACCAGCGCGGCCGCGGCCACAGCGAGCGCACCGGCCCCGCCGCGCGGGGCCGCGAATTGGGCGACGGCGATCGTGACGCCCGCGGCGAGGGCGGCGACCAGGAGGCCGCGGTTCGGCGGATCGTCGGTGCGGTAGGTCGTCTCGTCGAGCCCGGCGGTCGCCCGCAGCGTCGCGACGAGCGCGAGCAGCGACGGCCCGGCCAGCCCCAGGAACACCCAGCGCCAGCCCACGGTATCGGCCGCGAGGCCGGCGACGGCGGGGCCGATGAGCGACGGCACCACCCACGCCGTCGAATACGCGGCGAAGACCCGCGGCCGCCCCTCCGGCGGCACCAGCCGGCCCACCATGGCGTACAGCACCACGCTGATCAGGCCGCTGCCCAGGCCCTGCACACCGCGGCCCAGTGCGAGCACGCTCATGCCCGGGGCGGCGCCCACGATCACCAGTCCGGCGGCGAAGAGCAGCGCGCCCGCGATGAGCGGCGGCTTCACCCCGGCGCGGTCCACCCACGGCCCCACCCAGGCGATCGCGACGATCATCGCCGCGAAGGCCGCGCCGAACGCCACCGAGTACTCGGCGGTGGCGCCGAACTCCGCCGCGGCGCGCGGCAGCACCGTGCCCACGGCGAGGGATTCGAAGGCGGAGAAGGAGATCAGCGCGACGGACCCCACCAGGAACCAGCGCAGCCGGGCCCGGTCGGGGAGCGTGCGGGCATCCTCGTCGACGGTCACTGCCAGCACGCTAATACGTCGACCTCGGTTGAGGTCAACCGAGAAAAATCGGTTGAATGCGGCAGCCCGCGGCGGCATCGTGGAACGGTGCACACCGACCTCGGCGCCCGCCCCCGCGTGCCCCGCATGCTGCGGCCGCTGCTGCGCCGGGACTACCGACTCCTCTTCGTGACGCTGCTCTGCGCCCTCGTCACCGACGGCATGTGGCTGGTCTCGGTGGTGTGGCAGGTGATCCACATGGGCGGCTCCGCGACCAGCGTCTCGCTGGTCTCCGGCGCCGCCTCGATCGGCCTGCTCGTCTCCACCCTCGCCGGCGGCGTCCTCGCGGATCGGGTGTCGCAGCAGCGCATCCTGTTCGTCCTCGAACTGCTCAAGGTACTGGTGATCGGCGGCATCGGCGCGCTCATCGTGACCGGTGCGGTCACCGTCCCGGTCCTGATGGCGGGCTCCCTCGCCCTGGGGCTGGTGTCGGGCTTCTACTTCCCCGCCTACTCCGCGCTCGTGCCCCGGCTCGTTCCGCCGGCGGAGCTGCTCGCGGTCAACGGCTACGAGTCCGCGGTCCGCCCCGCCGCGGCGATGGCCGTCGGGCCCGCGGTCGCGGCGTGGATCATCGCCGTCGCCGATCCCGGCGTGGCCCTCCTGGTGGCGGGCGGGATCTGCCTGCTCGCCGCGCTCTGGGTGGTCCGGATCCGCGTGCCGAAGGCCGACGGTGCCGACGAGGCCGAGCAGCCCGGCTCGCCGCTGCGCGAGCTGTGGGAGGGCATCGCCTACGTGCGGCGGACCCCGTGGCTGCTCGCGACCCTGCTGTTCGCGAGCCTGATGGTGCTCGTCACCGTGGGGCCGATCGACGTCCTGCTGCCCTTCGCGATCAAGGACCAGGCGCACGGCGCCGCGAGCGAGCACTCGATGATCCTGGCCGCGTACGGATTCGGCGGCGTGGCCGGTGCGCTGGTCATGGCGGCCCGGAAGATGCCGCACCGCTACCTCACGGTGATGATGGGCATCTGGGGCATCGCGTCGCTGCCGATGCTGGTGTTCGGCATCGCCGAGACCGTGTGGCCCATGGTGATCGCGGGCTTCGTGCTCGGCGTGCTGTTCGAGGCGCCGGTGGTGATCTGGGGCACGCTGCTGCAGCGCCGCGTGCCGCGGCGCCTGCTGGGCCGCGTCTCCAGCCTGGACTTCTTCGTCTCGCTGGTGTTCATGCCGCTCTCCTTCGCGCTGGCGGGCCCGGTGAGCCAGGCGATCGGCCTCACCGCCACCTTCGCCCTGGCCGCGCTGATCCCGATCCCGCTCGCGGTGGTCGCGATCCTCGCCGCGCGGATGCCGCAGGACGAGCTGGCGCATCCGCTCCGCGACGACGCGGACGGAGCCGACGCGGACGCGGACGTAGCCGACCGGATCGCCGGGGCGGCGGACGACCGAGCCGGGGGATCCGGCGACGCGCCGGTTTCGCCGACCGTGAACGCTCCGCCGAGCGAGCGCACCGTCGGATAGGCTGACTCGTATGACAAGCGGGGTGGCGAGCATCGAGACGCACGAGTCGGCGGAGGCCGCGCGTCCGCCGCTGCTGCGCGAGGTGTTCGGCCGCGTGCTGCGCCAGGAGCGCACCCGTCAGGGCCGCACGCTGGCCGAGGTCGCCCGGGATGCCGGCGTCTCCACGCAGTACCTCTCCGAGGTCGAGCGCGGCCGCAAGGAGGCCTCGTCCGAGGTCCTCGCCAGCGTCTGCGACGCGCTCGGCGGCTCGATGATCGAGTTCGTCGGCGGCGTGCACCGCGAGCTGCTCGGCGCGCGCACGCGCCCCGTCGCGCTCGCCGCCGCCTGACCGCCCCTCCCCGTGCGGTGGGCGGCTACGACCCGTCGGTCGGCTCGGCGGCCTCCGCAGTGGCGGCCGCTTCGGCGGCCTCTGCTTCCTTGACCGCCTCGGCGGCTTCCGCTTCCTTGGCTGCGCGCGTGTCCTTGTCGTAGCGCAGCAGGTGCGGGTGCACGGCCCGGAACCCGCGGGCGCGGTAGGCGCGCAGGCTGCGCGTCTCGAGCCCCGGCTCGTCGGCGATGACCTGCGTGAAGTTGTCGTCGATGAGCACGGTTCCCGGCCGCGCCGCGCTGGTCAGCCGGGCCGCCAGGTTCACCACGCTGCCGAACAGGTCGCCGTAGCGCTGCAGCACCTCGCCGTAGGCCATGCCCACCCGCAGCTGCGGGAACTCGATCTCGATGACGTCCAGCTCGGGGTAGTCGTGCGGCTCCTGCAGCTCGAGGCCGATGCGGGCCGCCGCCGCGGGATCCTCGGCCGCGAACATCACCTCGTCGCCGACGCCCTTGATGATCCACCCGCCGCCGCCGTAGATCACGGTCTGCATCCGCGCCTCGAACGTCGCGACCAGGGTGTTGAGCTCCTCCACCGCGAGCCCGCGGCTCAGGCGCGTGTAGCCGACCATGTCCGCGAAGCCGACGGCCATCATCGCGGTCATCGCGTCGGACGAGTCGTGCGTGACGAGGCGCTGGGTGGCCGTGGACAGGTGCCGCCGCCAGACGTGGGCCTGCAGGTTCTCCATCTTGTCGATGACCTGCGCCACCCCGGCCGACGGATCCTTCACGCCGGCGTCGTGGGCGGTGTCGAGGTGCGCCTTGACGATGCCGGCCTGCCACTCGGCGAGCCGGTACATCGCCTGGCCGAGGGACTGCGCCCCCGGCAGCACGGCCTCCCGGTCGATGACGTCCAATGCGAACAGGTCGGCGAGGTCCTTGACGATCGCCACGTCGTCGCGGGTGAACGCCTTCTGGTCGTCGTCACGCAGGTCCGCGAAGCCCGCGGAGGTCCACCAGACGCGGAGGTCCTCCACGTCGATGCCGCCCTGCTCCGCGAGCTCTCGGAAGGTGTACTTGCGTTTGCCCGGGAGGAGCAGACCGTCGATGTCCAGATCTTCGGCGTCGCCCATGAGACCACTGTATGGGGCATAGGCTGGAAGGGTGACGATCAGTGTGTTCGAGCTGTTCTCGGTGGGCATCGGCCCGTCGAGTTCACACACCGTCGGGCCGATGCGGGCGGGCGCCGATTTCGCCGATGAGCTGCGCGCGTCGCCGTCGACGGTGCGCACCGTGCGCGTCGACCTGTACGGCTCGCTCGCGGCCACCGGGCGCGGGCACGGGACCTTCGCGGCCGTGCTCCTGGGGCTCGAGGGGAACCGGCCGGAGAGCGTCGACCCCGAGTACGTCGAAAGGCGCGGCGCCGAGATCGAGGCGACCCGGACGGTGCGCTTCGCCGGGCGCGACGACGTGCCGTTGTGCGCCGAACAGATCGTGCTGCACCCGCTCACCGTGCTGCCGCGGCACACCAACGGCATCCGGTTCCGCGCCGAGCTCGCCGACGGCTCCGAGCACGAGGCCGTCTACTACTCCGTGGGCGGCGGCTTCGTCGAGCGCGAGTCCGGCGCCGACACGGTGAACCCGCTCGCCGGGACCCCCGGCGTGCCCCACGACTTCGACACCGCCGCCGCGCTGCTGGAGACCTGCCCGCGCACCGGAAAATCGGTGCCGCAGCTGATGCTGGAGAACGAGATCGCGCTCCACGGCGGACCGTCGGACATCGCGGAACGCGAGGTGCGCGCCGGGCTGCTGCACATCTGGGAGGTCATGGAGGCGTGCATCGAGCGGGGCTTCCGCGCCGAGGGCCTGCTGCCCGGGGGCCTGGGGGTCAAGCGGCGCGCGCCGGGGCTGTACCGCCGGATCGTCGATTCCGACGGTGCCGACGCCATGGACTGGCTTAACGTCGCGGCCATGGCCGTCAACGAGGAGAACGCGTGCGGCGGGCGGATCGTGACGGCACCGACGAACGGCGCGGCCGGGATCGTGCCGTCGGTGCTCTACTACGCGCTGAAGTTCCGGCCGCACCTCGCCGAGCGGCGCGACGAGACGGTGTGCGACTACCTGCTCACCGCCGCCGCGATCGCCGTGCTCTACAAGCGGCGCGCCTCCATCTCCGGCGCCGAGGTGGGCTGCCAGGGCGAGGTGGGCTCCGCGTGCTCCATGGCGGCCGGCGCGCTCGCGCAGGTCATGGGCGCCACGCCCGCGCAGGTGGAGAACGCCGCCGAGATCGGCATCGAGCACAACCTGGGCCTGACCTGCGACCCGATCGGCGGGCTCGTGCAGATCCCCTGCATCGAGCGCAACGCCATCGCGTCCGTGAAGGCCGTCAACGCCGCGCGCATCGCCCTGCACGGCGACGGCACGCACCGCGTCTCCCTGGATCAGGCCATCGAGACCATGCGCCAGACCGGCGCTGACATGCTGTCGAAGTACAAGGAGACCTCCCTCGGCGGCCTCGCCGTCAACGTGCCGGAGTGCTGAGCGCAGAAGCTGTCGGGGGTCGTCGCTAGGGTGGCGGGCATGGACGTGCTGACGGTGGCGGCGGTGTGTTTCCGGGACGAGGCCGGGCGGGTGCTCACGGTGCGCAAACGCGGCACCGACGCGTTCATGCTGCCCGGCGGCAAGCTGGAGCCGGGGGAGGCCGCGATCGACTGCGCGGTCCGCGAGATCGACGAGGAGCTCGGCGTCGCGCTGACCACTGACGACCTGACCCATCTGGTGTCCTGGCGCGGCCCCGCCGCGAACGAGGCGAACACCGATATCGAGTCCACCGTCTTCGCCACCGAGCTGCGCGTGGAGCCGCGGGCCGCCGCGGAGATCGCCGAGGCGCGCTGGATCGACCCGGCGGACCACGGCGACGTGACCATCGCGCCGATGCTCGAGCAGTACCTCTTCCCGCGGCTGGCGGGCGCGCCGAGCGCATGAGGATCACCCAGCCCCAGGCGCGGCGCATCGCGCTCGCGGCCCAGGGCTTCGAGCCGGGCTTCGCAGGGACGTCCACCCCGACGATGCGGCAGGTCCAGAAGACCATCGACCGGCTCAAGCTCCTCCAGATCGACAGCGTCAACGTGGTCGCGCGCAGCCAGTACCTCCCGGTCTTCGCGCGGCTCGGCGACTACGACACGGCGCTGCTCGACCGCGCGCGTGACAAGAACCCGCGGCGGCTCGTCGAGGCGTGGGCGCACGAGGCCTCGCTGGTCCCGCCCGAGACGTGGCCGCTGCTGCGGCACCGTCGGACCGCGGACCGGGTGGCGCAGCGGTTCGCGAGCTACGACGCCCGGCACCCCGGCCAGTTGGACCGACTGCGCGGCGCGCTCGCCGAGCTGCCGCCGCTCACCGCCCGCGCGCTCGAGGCGCATCTGGAGCACGAGCAGGTGGTGGAGAAGACGCACTGGGGCTGGAACTGGTCGTCGGTGAAGGAGGGGCTGGAGGTGCTCTTCCACGCGGGCGAGGTCACCAGCGCCGGCCGCACCAGCCAGTTCGAGCGCCTGTACGCCCCCACGTCGACGGTGCTCGGCCCGCTCGCGGAGCGGGAGGTCTCGGACGAGGAGGCCTTCGTGGAGCTGCTGCGGCAGTCGGCGAAGGCGCACGGCATCGGGAACCTGCGCTGCCTGCGCGACTACTTCCGGCTGTCCACCGCGCAGGCCGCGCCCGCGGTCGAGAAGCTGGTGGCCGCGGGCGAACTCATCCCGGTGGAGGCCGACTGGTGGCCCGGCACCGTCTACCTGCACGCGGAGGCCAAGCGGCCCCGGGCGATCGCGGCGCGGGCGCTACTCTCGCCGTTCGACCCCGTCGTCTGGCAGCGCGAGCGGGCGGAGGCGCTGTTCGATTTCTTCTACCGGATCGAGATCTACACGCCCAAGGAGAAGCGGGTGCACGGCTACTACGTGCTGCCCTTCCTGTTCGGCGACCGGATCGTGGCCCGGTGCGACGTCAAGGCCGACCGCGCGGCGGGGGAGCTGCTGGTGCACTCCACCACCTGGGAGCCCGGCGGCCGCGATGCCGCGACGGAGGCCGCGCTGGAGCAGACCGTCGCCGAGATGGCCTGCTGGCTGGGGCTGGAGTCCTACCGGCTCTGAGGCCCGGGGTCACGGCCGGCGGCAGCGGACGAGCGAGCCGATCTTCAGCCCGAGCGGGGTGGAGATCACCACGACCACGGCGGTCCGGCCCCCGCGGAGGTGCGTCTGCAGGCTCGCCGACGACCGCGACCACTGACGGGGAGTGGGCGTCTCCGTGAGGCCGGAGGACGGAGCCGCGGCCAGCGTGCGCGGCCCCGCGGCGAGTTCGAGCCGGAGGTCCTGATCGACGTCGAGCCGGATCGGACGATCCCCGACGTGCAGCCAGATCGGCCGGCGCGCAGTGCCGAGGAGCCACCGAGCGGTCGTCGGAACGAAGGTCTTCACGATGAGGATCGCGGGACTGCCGGCGTCGGTCCCGGTCATCGATCGGACACCGGTGCGGGCGTCGCACCGCCGCGGGCTGCTGCGGAGCCCGTTGCGGCGGTGGCCTCCTCGATGCGGCGGTAGTGACGGCTCCGGAACGCGAGGATCGTGCCGGCGGCGATCGCGGCCGCGGTGGACGCGACGAGGATGGCCAACTTGGCGTTGGTCAGCGCCGCGGCGGAGTCGGCGAAGGTGAGCTCGGCGATGAGGAGCGAGACGGTGAAGCCGATTCCGGCGAGCAGGGACACGGCAACGAGGTCGATCCAGCGGATGGTGGGATCGAGTGTGCTGCGGGTGAGCTTCGTGACGACCCATGTGCAGCCGAGGATCCCGAGTGGCTTGCCGAGCAGCAGGCCCGCCGCGATGCCGAGGACGATCGGGTCGGTCAGGGTGTCCGACAGTCCGGCATCACCGCTGCCGAGCACGGGCACGCCCGCCGCCATGAAGGCGAAGACGGGTACGGCGATTCCCGCCGACAACGGGCGGAAGCGGTGCTCGAACTCCTCGGCGAGGCCTGCCCCCGAATCGGGCCCGCCGCGCAGGACGGGCACCGCGAAACCGAGGAGAACGCCCGCGATGGTGGCGTGGATCCCCGAAGCGTGCACCAGCGCCCAGAACGCGAAGCCGATGGGGAGGAGCACCAGCCAAGCGGCGATGTGATGTCGCGAGTAGAAGGCGGCATAGCGATGGGTGAGGTAGGCGAACAGGCCCAGGGGAATGACGGACCACAGCAGCGGAGTCCAGAACACTTCGGCCGTGTAGGCGATGGCGATGATGCTGATCGCCAGCAGATCGTCGACCACGGCGAGGGTGAGGAGGAACAGCCGCAACGCGGAGGGCAGGTGCGACCCGACCACGGCGAGAACCGCTACGGCGAAGGCGATGTCGGTGGCCGTCGGGATGGCCCAGCCGTCGGAACCAGCCGTACCCGCAGTGAAGGCGAGGTAGATCAGCGCCGGCGCGACGACGCCTCCGACGGCGGCGACGACGGGGACGGCGGCGGTCCGAGGCGATCGCAGTTCGCCGAGGACGAATTCGCGTTTGAGTTCGAGACCGACGAGGAAGAAGAAGATGGCGAGCAGGCCGTCGGAGGCCCACTGACCGATAGTCAGATCGAGATGCCAAGGGGCGTAACCGATCGTGATTGTGCGAAGGCGCTCGTAATCGTCCGCGAAGGCACTGTTCGCGGCGATCAGGGCGGCGATCGCGGCGAGGACCAGGAGGAAACCGCCGACCGTCTCCTTGCGGAGCAACTCGGTGATTCGTCGTGTCTCATCGGGGGAACCGCGCCGGAAGAGAACGGGGCCAAGATTTGTGGGGACGAGCGAAGGCATGGTCGGGGTACCTCGTGGGTCGACGACAACGAATGTGCCGACCAGACTTCCCGGCGCTCCAGGATGCAGTTTACAGCATTCCTTCCCGAGGGAGGAGTCGCCGGCTCGCAGATCGACGCCGGGCCGCCCACGCGGAGGGGCGGCCCGGTGCCGTTCGTTCGAGGGGTGCTCGCGTTCAGGTCGTCAGAGCGAGATCCCGGCGTCCGAAGGCCCGCACACCTGTTGCCGCGATCGCCGCCGAGGCCGCCGTCAGGACCGCCGCGGCGATCCAGCTGATCGGGTCGGCCGGGTGGTTCCCGATGTGCGCGAACGGCGACAGCCATTCGATCGCGCCGGGCAGGTTGAGGAGTGCGCCGAACATGCCGGCGAAGTAGCCGTAGACGACGATCACCCACGTCAGAGCCGTGAGCCGCGGAGTGATGCCGTAGAGCGCAGCGGCGATGGCCAGGACGGTCCACACGGCGGGCGTGTGCGCCACGTGTCCTAGAACGGTGCTGCCGATCAGCGAGGCGTCGCCGGTGCCGATGCCCGCGCCGAGGCCGGTGCCGAGTCCCATCACGAGCAGCAGGACGGGGACGGCGGCCACGGTCACCGCCAACCAACCGGCCATCCACTGCGTTCGACTGATCGCGCACGACAGGGCCGGTTCCGCGCGTCCCTCCGTCTCCTCGGATTTGAGGGCCTGCACTGCGAGCACGGCGAAGACGGCCACGAGGAAGCCCGAGGTCGAGCCCATCACGCCCAGGTAGCCGCGGAGCAGGTCGCCGCTGCCGCCGAGCACTTTCGTCAATTCCTCAGGTGCGTCGGCGAATCCGTCGGCGATGGGCTTGGTGAACGCGCCGAAGGCGGCTCCGGCGACGGCCAGCGAAGCGGTCCAGCCGATGAGTCCGGGGCGCTGGAGGCGCAGTGCCAGGCCTGCGGGGCCGGTCACCCAGGCCGCGAGAGTCGGCGAACCGGGGGTCGGCGCGATCAGTGCGGCGCCCACGTCGCGACGGGTGGAGAGGTGGTACCCGACGGCCGCCACGACCGCGGCCGCGACCAGCGAGAGCCCGAGCGGCCACCAGCGGTCGTAGGTGTACGGTCCCGTCTGCTGCGACCAGCCGATGGGCGACAGCCAGCTCAGCCAGGCCGGGCCGGCGCCCTGCGATGCGGCCATGTCGCCGAATCCTCTCAGTACGAAGGAGGTCCCGAGGACCGCGCCGGCCATCCCGGCCGCTGCCCGTGGGTACTCCGACAGCTGCGCCGTCACCGCGGCGATCGCGCCGAACACGATCGCGGCCGCCCCTATCGAGCAGCCGAACAGCACTGCTCCACCGGCTCCGTACCCGCCGCCGACCATCACCCCGGTGACCAGGGCGGCGACCGTTACCGCCATCAGCAGCGTCACCACGAGTGCTGCCGTCAGCTGGGCATGTCGGCCTACCACGTTGGCGCGCACGAGTTCCGCGCGACCGGTCTGCTCCTCGGCGCGGGTGTGCCGGATGACCGTGAGCAGGCCCATCAGTGCCGCCCCGAGGATGATGTAGAGGCCGTACTGGCCCACGAGGAACCGCTCGATCGTGAGCTGATCGAATCCGATCACGCCGCCGAACAGCGCTCCGACGCCGCTGGAGGTGAATCCGGTCAGGCCCTGGAGGTCGTCCTCGCTCTGCACCAGTTGGCCGATCGCGGCGACGAAGTACTGCATGAGGGCCGCCAGTCCGATCGTCCACGCGGGGAACCGGATCCGGTCGCGCCGGAGCATCGACCGGATCAGTACGCCGGTGCCGACCAGGCCGTCCGCGCCGGCTCGGGATCCGGTGCGGGGGCGGGCGGCGAGAGCGGCGGTCATCGTTCCGCCCCCTCGTGCACCGCGGTCGCCGCATCGCCGTAGTGCCGCAGCAGGATCTGCTCGAGCGTCGGCGGGTGTGCGGTGAGGCTCTGGAGTCCGGCGCGGGAGAGCTCCGCCGTGACAGCGGACAGTTCGGCGTTGTCCACGTCGCACCGGATCACGCCGTGGTCGGTCGTCAGCCCGTGCACACCCGGCAGGTCCGCCAGTCCCGCGGGCGCCTGGTCGGTGACGGCCTCGACCGTCGTCCGGGTCAGGTGCCGCAGCTCGCGCAACGAGCCCGATTCGACGACGGCGCCCTGCCGGATGATCGAGATGCGGTCCGCCAGTGCCTCCACCTGCGACAGCAGATGGCTCGAGAGCAGGACGGTCTTCCCCGCGGTCTTCTCTTCGCCGATGCACTCCTGGAACACCGCCTCCATGAGTGGATCCAGGCCGGCGGTCGGCTCGTCGAGCAGCAGCAGATCGACGTCGGACGCCAATGCGGAGACCAACGCGACCTTCTGTCGGTTTCCTTTCGAGTAGGTCCGTCCCTTCTTGGTGGGATCGAGATCGAAGCGTTCGCAGAGTTCGGATTTGCGGTGCGAGTCGACCCCGCCGCGGAAGCGGGCGAAGAGGTCGATCGCCTCGCCGCCGGTGAGCGACGGCCACAGCTCGACATCGCCGGGCACGTAGGCGAGGTTGCGGTGCAGATCGACGGCGCTCGCCCACGGGTCGCGGCCGAACACCGACACGGCGCCGGAATCCTTCCGCAGTAGTCCGAGCAGGACGCGGATCGTCGTGGACTTCCCCGCCCCGTTGGGTCCGAGGAAGCCGTGCACGTGCCCGGTCTCGACCTGGAGGTCGAGGTGGTCGAGGGCTGTGACGGTGCCGAAGTTCTTCGACAGTCCGGTGACGTCAATGACTGGAGACATGATGAGGAATCCCTTCCGGGAGAGGTGAACTGCGGCGGCGTCGTACACCGCGTGAATGATCGAGGATGGTGCGCCGGACTCAGGCGGGTATGTCGTCCTGGGGCGGATCGGGGACGTACATCAGGTAGTCGTCGAGCATGGTCCGATCGACCAGGAGTCCGTGGGTGAACAGCTCGAGTGCCCCGGGCGTGAGTGCCTGCATGTAGGTCGCCACTTCGTCGGCGAAGTCGGGCCGCTCGGGGTCCGCGTGCAGCAGGTGCCACACCAGCATGCCGCCGACCGCCTGATAGGTGAGGAAGCGTGCCCGGCTCGCCGGTACCGCGCTCGGCGTGAACATCCCGTCGGCGACGCCTCGCTCGAGGTAGCCCTCCGTGTCGGCGACGAGCCGTTCCATCATGGACCGGGCGAAGTTCCCGCCGGACTGGAAGCTGCGCATCATGTACTGCAGGGCCGGACTGAGCTCCGCGATCTCCTCGGCGCCGAAGTCCGTGATCGCCGACGTTCTCGCCTGAGTGCGCTCGTGCGACCACAGGAGCTCCAGGACCTGCTCGTCACACGCCCGGCGCAGGCCGTCCTTGCTACCGAAGTGGTGGATGATCAGCCCGGCGGTCACGCCGGCGTCGCCTGCGATCGCCCGGAGCCCGACACCGAATCCGTCGGCCCCGAACCGGTACACCGCAGCGTCTCGGATCCGTTGCGCGGTAGCGCTGGCCGCCTCACTCATTCCTCCATTGAACACCCGTTCAATGGAGGAGGCAAGAGGTGTTCCCTTCTGAATCCGCGGGGCGCGACCGCGGAGATGACCGGCCGGCAGGGAATCGAGGGCTACCGGCTCTGATCGCGGTTCGCGTCCGTCCGTCGTCGGTGGTGGATCGCCAGAAGCAGCTCCTGCAGGCTGAGGATCGGATAGGCGATCAGGAACGCGAGGACAACGACGAGCACTTCCGTCACGACGGGCGACAGCTCGAACCACTGCGCGACGGTGTGTTTCATGACGTAGATCGCAGTGACGACCGCCGGAACGGTGGCGACCAGGAAACGAAGGAACCCCCACCAGTCGACACCGCCGGTCAGGAGTCTGCCCAGGTCTCTGCGGAGCGTCGTCGCGTGCAGGCCGTCGACGTCCGCACCGCGCCGGCGTCGCCGCGCGATGACGGCCCGGTCGTAACCCCGGCCGAGGGCGACGGTCGTCGCGATCGCGAGCGCGATCACGGACACCGTCCACCAGCCCGAGTAGGTGAAGGCCGCGTTCGCGAAGACACGGCTCAACACCGCGTCGATGGCGATCAGACAGGCGCCGAAGACGACCAGGTGAATCACGAGGTAGGCGGCGACAGCAGCGATGAGCATCGGAATCGCGAGCAGCCCGAACACGGCGAACCGCTTCCGCTGTGATTCGAACCCCACGAGTCGAAGTCTACGCCTCTATGAGATATGGCAAATCGACGAATCGCTATTCAGCATCAGACCGGGGGATCACGGTCGCGACGTTCCGCGCGGTGATCGCTGTGAAGACGCGGTACAGGGCGTGCGCGTCGGGGCGGTAGTGGCCGGGGTCGGGCGCCGATCGGCGGGAGGCGCCGTCCCACATCTTCTTCGTGACGGCGGCGTAGTCGAATCGGTACCCGGCCTGCGCGGCGACGAGCTGCAGCAGCGTCTTGGCGGCGCGTCCGTTGCCCTCGCGGAAGGGGTGCGCGCAGTTGAGGTAGGCGTAGGCGGTGGCCGCGCGGTGCGCGTAGGCCCGCCGGTCGCGCTCGCGGGGTTCGATCGCCGCCGCGAACGACGCCTGGGGGAGCTGGAGGATCACGGTCGCGTCCGTGAGGTAGCGCTCGATCAATGCGGCCCCGAACGTCTGGTCCCGTAGGCCCATGTCGTAGCGACGGAAGACGCCCGCCCACGGGTAGATCGCTCCGAACAGGGTGCGGTGGATCGCGACCAGGTGCGCGCCGTCGAACGTGGCGGGCAGCGCGATGAGCCCGGCCTCGATGCCGACCTGCTGGGCGGTCCCGACTTCGAACTCCAGCTGCCGCAGCACGTGCGGGTCGCGGATCCCGAAGCGGTTGCGCAGGATCCGGGTTCCCGGATAGAAGGTGTCCGGGAAGTCGCGCGGCACCTCGATGCAGTCGGGCGGGCCGACCTCCGCACCCGCCAGCGCGCGGTCGATCGCGGCGGCGACGTACTCGTCGAGGGTGACGGCGCCGTCCGCGAGCGCGAGCAGTCGCTCGGAATCCAGCGCGGTGGGAGCCCAGCCCTCGAGGACGCTGTTCGCGATCGCCCCCATCACCGTCGCCCGATCCATCCCCGCAGCTTATCGAGGTCGGCTGTCGTGAAAACCGCCGAATCCTGCGGTACGAGGCCGATATGGGCCTCGTACCGCCCGAATCGGCCGATTTCACGAGGCGATCAGCGGGTGATCTCGACCTCGCGGGTCAACCCCAGCAGGTCGAGGAAGGCGCGGTCGTGCGAGACGACGACGAGCGCCCCCTCCCAGGACTTCAACGCCTCCACCAACAGCTCCACCGAGGGGACGTCGAGGTTGTTGGTCGGCTCGTCGAGCGCCAGCAGCGACGGTGCCGGGTCCCCGAGCAGGGCGATCGCCAGCGCGAGCCGCAGGCGCTCGCCGCCGCTGAGGGTGCTCACGATCCGCTCCGACTGCCGCCCCCGGAACAACATCCGCGCGAGAGCGGCGTGCGCGTGCTGCGCGTCGAGGTCCGGGTGGGCGTCGCGCACCGCGTCGAGCAGCGAGCCCTCCTCGGCGGCCCCGAACCGCACGTCCTGCGGGACGTAGCCGATCACCGTCGGCGGCTCCGCGGCCCGGGCGGTGGCGATGGCGCGGCGCAGCACCGTCGTCTTGCCGGCGCCGTTGGGACCCACGAGTGCGATCCGTTCGGGGCCCACGACCTGCAGCGGGCCGTCGTCGAGCTGCGACCTGTGCAGGCCCGGTCCCGGCTCGGGCATGGAGATCCGGACGGACCGGTCGTCGCGGACGCCCTCCCTGGCCTGGTCGAGGGCGTCCCGCGCGGAGTCGACGCGGTCCTCGTGCAGGCCGCGGTGCTTGCCGGCGGAGACCTCAGCGGCGTTCTTCCGCAGTCCCGCGATGATCTTCGGCACCCGCTTCTCGGCCTCGGCCTTCGCGGCGAACCGCGCACGGCGGTCCAGCTTGATCTGCGCCTCCACCAGGTCGCGGCGCTGCGCCTTGAGGTCGACCTTCGCCGACGTCACGGCCTGCTCCGCGGCGGCCTGCTCGGCGTCCAGCACCTCGCGGTAGTGCGAGTACGGCCCGCCGAACACGCGGACGGAGCCCCGGTACAGCTCGACGGTCGAGTCCATGCGGTCGAGGAGCGTGAGGTCGTGGCTGACCACGACGGCCGTGCCGGCGAACCGTTCCAGCGCGTCGGTGAGCAGGCCGCGGGCGCGCTCGTCGAGGTTGTTGGTCGGCTCGTCGAGCAGCAGGGTGTCGGGCCTGCGCAGCAGCTGCCCGGCGATCGCGAGCAGGGTGGCCTCGCCCCCGGACAACGTGCCGACGGCGCGGTCCAGCGACCCGAGCCGCAGGCCCAGGCCGTCGAGGACCGCGGTCGCCCGCTCCTCGACGTCCCAGTCGTCGCCGACCGCCTCGAAGTCCTCCGGTTCGGCCGAGCCGCCCTCGATGCGGCGGAGGGCGGCGACGGCGCCGCCGATGCCGAGCGCGTCGGCGAGGGTCGCCTCGGACCGCGCCTGCGGGTGCTGCGGCACGTAGCCGACGACCCCGGCGCCGCTCACGGAACCCGACGTCGGGGTGATCCGACCAGCGAGGATGCGCAGCAGCGTGCTCTTCCCGGCGCCGTTGGCCCCGACCAGCGCGGCGCGTCCGGCGGGAACGGTGAAACTCAGGTCGTCGAACACGACGGTGCCGTCGGGCCAGCGCAGGGACAGTGCGGAGACAGCGAGAGAGGTAGCCATGAATGCTCCTTGAGGTCGTCAGGGGCCGCGACGGGTGGAGTGGACACACCGGGTGGCGGCAGGGCCGAGGACGTCTCAGGACAGCATGGCGATGAGTATAGGAGCCGGTGCGTGCGGCGCGCCACCGCTTTTCGCCGTCCGAAACCGGCCCTCTGTTCGGTCTCGATGCGAATACATCGCCGTGACCCGGCGAAACGGCGGTTTCGGACGCCGACGCACGAGCGGAGTGTGACCTGCGTCGCAGTTCCGTCCCGTGCGCTTGCGCGCTCGGCGGTTCGGAGTGCTACTTTCAAACCATGTCCGGGAGTCTTGAGGCCCATCTGCGCGTCGGTTATGAGACCGTCGCGCTGGGCTGCCGTCTCCCCATGGTTCGCGTGCACTGTCGAATGTGTTGCTGCTGAGCGTTCCCGCTCGCATTTCCGCCGGCCCTTTCACCTGGGCTGATCCGTTCGACAACTCCATTTCACGCCAGCGCCCGGGACGATCCCGGAGGTCGCGGCGTACGCACACACTTCGAGGAACCATGACCGTCGTTGATCTCCCCGCCGTTTCCCCCACCCGCGCCGCGCAGGCCCGCGCCGCGCAGGCCCGACC
>NZ_CBCSDV010000021.1:0-77922 GCF_965138335.1 Tsukamurella ocularis | reverse complement strand
GTTATGCAGCGGGCGGCGGNGCNGCGGGCGGCGGAAGATAGTCGCTCGCGCGAGCTATGCGCCCGCTGCATAACCTCTGACCTGCATGAACGGCGATCAGCTATGCGCCGACCGCATAGCCTCCCGGCACGCGACCGCCCCGAGGCCTCTCCTCGATCACCGACGTCCCCCACGCAAGCGTCAACTTCCCCCACGCCGCGTCGCCGCGCACGCCGAGGGCACGGCCTACGCGCGCACGGTTTATGCGGCGCGCGCATAACACGACCAGAAATCAGCAGGTCAGACCCCATGCTCGGCACGCATGGCTTCTCTGCGAGGTCCACGACGCCTTACCGGCGCCGCGGCGCCGGGCCACCCTGAGCCAGGGCGGGCCCCGGCCGCCCGCGGAGCGGCCTAATCGAAGACGTCGGGCGACGTGGCGACGGTCTGCTCCCACAGCGGACGGAACTGGAACCAGCCGGCGAGGTCGCTGCCGACCTGCGAACGGGTCAACAGGGCGGTCTCGTGGTCGATCGACTGCGGCGTACCGGCGGCCATCGCGAGCAGCTGCGCCTGGCAGGAGCGCTCCATGGTGACGAACCACCAGGCGGCCGACGATACCGACCCACCGACGGTGATGAGCCCGTGGTTCTTGAGGATCGCCGCCTTGTGATCGCCGATGGCGGCCGCGACCCGCTTGCCCTCGACGGTCTCGTTCACCACGCCGGCGTAATCGTCGTAGATGCCGTGGTCCTCGTAGAACGCGCACGCGTCCTGCGTGAGCGGCGCCAACGGGATGCCCAGCGACGAGAAGGACTTCCCGTGCACCGAGTGCGCGTGCGCGGCGGCCACGGCGTCGGGCCGGGCGTCGTGCACCTGCGCGTGGATCACGAAGGCGGCCCGGTTCACGGGCCGCCGGCCGTGCACCACGACGCCGTTGTGGTCCACGCAGATCAGATCGGAGACGCGGATCCGATGGAAGCTCATGCCGAACGGGTTCACCCAGAACAGGCCCGGATCCCCGGGGTCGCGGGCGGTGATGTGCCCCGCCACGCCCTCGGAGAAGCCCAGCCGGCCGAACACGCGGAAGGCCACGGCCAGGTCGCGCTTGCGTTGCTCGCGCTCCTCGTCCACCGACAGCCCCATCGGCGGCAGCGGCAGCTCCGCGTTCTCGGGCATCGGCCCGACGGCGGCCTCGAGCAGCGGTAGGACTTCGGGCGGCACCTGCATCGACATCTCCTCCGGGCGATCGTCGCGGGCACGACGAAGGGGCGGGAACGGCGAACGCCCCCGGGGCAATGATTCACCCCGGAGGCGCTCGCCACGCACGGATCAGTGGAAGAAGTGGCGCGTCCCGGTGAAGTACATCGTCACGCTGGCCTCGGCGGCCGCCTCGACGACCTCCTTGTCACGGATGGAGCCGCCGGGCTGCACGATCGCCTTCACGCCCGCGTCGATGAGGATCTGCGGGCCGTCGGGGAACGGGAAGAAGGCGTCCGAGGCCGCCACCGAGCCGAGTACGCGATCGCCCGCGCGGGTCACGGCCAGCTGCGCCGAGTCGACGCGGTTGACCTGCCCCATGCCCACGCCCACCGACGCACCGCGGGAGGCGAGCAGGATCGCGTTCGACTTCACGGCACGGCAGGCGCGCCAGGCGAACTCGAGATCGGCGAGCGTCGCCTCGTCGGCGGGCTCGCCCGCGGCCAGCGTCCACTCGTCGGGCGAATCGCCCGCGGCGTCGATGGCGTCGGACTGCTGCACCAGCAGGCCGCCGGTGATCTGCTTGATCTCGGTGCCGAGCACGGGCGGCTCGGCGAGCAGCACGCGGATGTTCTTCTTGCGCTGCAGGACCGCGACGGCGCCGTCGGCGTAGGCGGGCGCGATGATGACCTCGGTGAAGATCTCCGAGACCTGCTCGGCCATCTCCAGGCTGACTTCGCGGTTGGCGGCGATCACGCCGCCGTAGGCGGAGACGGGGTCGCACGCGTGCGCCTTGCGATGCGCCTGGGCGACGTCCTTGCCGATGGCGATGCCGCACGGGTTGGCGTGCTTGATGATCGCGACGGCCGGCTCGTGGAAGTCGTACGCGGCGCGCCAGGCGGCGTCGCCGTCGGTGTAGTTGTTGTAGCTCATCTCCTTGCCGTGCAGCTGCTGCGCCTGCGCCAGCCCGGACTTCGCGCCGCCCACGTAGAGCGCCGCGCCCTGGTGCGGGTTCTCGCCGTAGCGGAGCACGGCCTCGCGGGTCCAGGTGCCGCCCATCCACGACGGGAACGTCTGGTCGGGCTCGGGCGCCACGACGCTCGTCATGTACGAGGCGACGGCCACGTCGTAGTCGGCGGTGTGCCGGAAGGCCTTCGCGGCGAACGCCTTGCGCTGCTCCAGCGAGAAGCCCAGACGCGCGCTGTCGATCACGGAGCCGTAGTCGTCGGGCGAGACCACCACGGCCACCGACGGGTGGTTCTTGGCGGCGGCGCGCACCATCGACGGTCCGCCGATGTCGATCTGCTCGATGCACTCGTCCTCCGAGGCGCCGGAGGCGACCGTGTCGGTGAACGGGTAGAGGTTCACCACGACCAGCTCGAACTTCTTCACGTCCAGCTCGCGCAGCTGCTCGAGGTGCTCGGGCAGGCGGGTGTCGGCGAGGATGCCGGCGTGGATCTTCGGGTGCAGGGTCTTCACCCGGCCGTCGAGGCACTCGGGGAAGCCGGTGACGTCCTCGACGCGGGTCACGGCGACGCCGGCGTCGGCGATGGTGCGCGCGGTCGAGCCGGTCGAGACGATCTCGACGCCCGCCTGGGCCAGGCCGGTGGCCAGCTCCACCAGGCCCGACTTGTCGTACACGCTGATGAGCGCGCGCTTGATCGGGATGTTGCTGCTCATTTAAATGGTGACCTTTCGTCCATCCACGCGATAGCCCTGGCGGGCGACTGCGGCGACGACCTCTGTCAGAAGCCGGCGCTCAACGACCTTGATCCGTTCGTGCAGGGTCTCCTCGGTGTCCCCCGGCTGCACCGCGACCGCTTCCTGCGCGAGGATCGGTCCGGTGTCGAGCCCCGCGTCCACGAGATGCACGGTGGAGCCGGTGAGTTTGACTCCGTGCGCGAGGGCGGCGGGAACGGCGTGGGCGCCCGGGAAGGCGGGCAGCAGCGCGGGGTGCGCGTTGATGACGCGGCCCCCGAACGCGGCGAGGAAGGCGGGGCCGAGGATCTTCATGAAGCCGGCCGCGACCACCAGGTGCGGCTCCAGCTCGGCGACGGCGGCGGTGAGCGCCTCGTCCCAGGCCGCCCGGTCCTCGTAGGCCCGCACGGGCACCTCGGCGGACTCGACGCCGGCGTCCGCGGCGATCTCCAGGGCGCGGCAGGTCCGGTCCGCGACGACGCCGACGACGGATCCGGGGTAGCCGGGTTCCGCCGCCGCCGCGAGGAGCGCCTCGAGCAGCGAACCGGTGCCGGACGCCAGCACGACGATCCGGGCGGGCGCGCACGGCGGCACGACCGTGGGGCTGGGCGTGGTCAGGATGCACTCCAAAGCAGAGGGACGATTCGGCAACAGCCTAGCGTCGCGCCCGTGTGCTACTGCCCGAAGGTGTAGCTGTCGAGTTCCTCGATGTCTGCTATGTCGCGCTCACGCTTCGTCGCCGCCGGTCCGACGGCCTGCCGGGGCTCGGGGCGCGCGGCCGGCCGCACCTCCTCGGTGGGCTGATCGGCGAGGGCGTCGAAGTCCCCGGTATCGGCGGCGTCGTCCTCGGGTTCGGACCGGTCGTCGTCGTGGTCGCCGCGCTCCGCGGGCTCGATCTCCACGGTCACGCCGTCGTCGATCACGTCCGCCTCGTCGGCGTAGGTGGTGTAGCCCGACGGTGCCTCCCCCTCGGCCCGGCGCGCGGCGCGCACGGCGCGGGATTCGCCCGCCTGCTGCAGCACCAGCGCGGCGAGCACGCCGACGAGGCCGACCCAGCCGAGCGTGAAGCCGAAGACCTGGAGCAGGTCGGCGCCGGCGTAGCCGAAGCCGCCGAGCTCGCCGCCGGCGAGGAACGCGGCGGCCGCGAAACCGGTCGCGGTGAGCGCCGCGGTCGCGGCGACGGCGGTCACCGTGGGCCCGAGGTCGAGGGACCGGGCGGCGCACCGTCGGCCCACCCGCACCGCCACGAAGGCCGGCACGGCGAGCAGGGGCAGGAGGTACCAGGGCGACGGGCCCTGCGGCAGCACCGCGAGGATCGGGATCCCGGGCGCGCGACCCGGGACGGCGGAGAAGACGCTCATCGAGATCGGGCCGAGGTCGACGGTCGCGCCGAGCGGCAGCGCGGCGGCGGCGATGACCGCGTTGGGCAGGTACAGCAGCGAGAGCAGCACCAGCGAGATCATGCCGACGGCGTCGTTGCCGGAGCGCACCAGCTCGAAGACGGTCTCCCAGCGGATCACGAGGCGGACCACCACGATGGCCAGGCCGACGGCGCCGAAGGTGAGCAGCGCGCGGCCGGCGAGGCGAGCGCAGTCGTCGACCCAGGCGGGGATGCGGAGGAAGCGGGCGACGTCGCGCCAGTACGCGGGCGCGAGGCCGACCAGGGCCGCGCCGAAGTGCACCGCCACGGTGGCGACGAAGGCGGTGAGCGGCGGCGGCGTGCCGATGGTGTACCGCCCGGCGGCGTCGTTGACGACGGCCAGCGCGATGGCGGTGAAGAGGGCGGGGCCGGCGATGGCGCAGAGCAGGACGGAGCGCAGGTCCACGAGCGGGCGACCCTCGCCGCCGGCGCGGCGCGCGGCCCGGGCGACGCCGACGACCAGCGCGATCGTGGGGATCAGGGGCAGCACGCCGAGGGTGATGTCGCTGATGGTGACCGGCACCTGGTGCACGGCCAGCCAGAGTCCGGCGACGGTCGGGGCGATGGCCCCGAGCCCCGTCGACGTGGTGAGCAGGACCGCCACGCCCACCAGCAGGGTGGACGCGAGGGTCACGAGCGACGGCCCGAAGGCCATCACGAACAGCGGCCGGGTCTCGCTCGGGCCCGGCCCGGCGGCGCGCGCTGAGTCGATCATCTTCACCACTGTGACATCGCAGTGGCCGATGGTGGCTCAGGCGCGCCGCAGGCGGGGACTACTGCCCCTGCGGCTTGTTCTCGTCGTCCGACGAATGCGAGCCGTGCTGCGGGGTGGACGGGGCGCCGAAGGCCTGCGTGCCGGCCGACGAGGCCTGGCCGAAGGCGGTGGTCACCTCGTCGCCGCCGCCGGAGGCCGAGGCGCCCGGGTTCGACGGAAAGCCCGTGGTGGCCGGGGCCGCGGGGGTCGACGGCGTGGAGGCCGGGGCCTGGTAGCCCGACGAGGCCGGCGCCTGGTAGCCGCCGTACGAGGGCCACTGCGACTGCGCGGCCTGCTGCTCCTGCTGCGCGGGCGCGGCCGGGACGGCCGGGTTCGACGGGGCGGACGTCGCCTCCGTCGCGGCCGGCGCGGCGGCGGCGGTCGCGGTCGCATCCGTGGCGGCGGTCTCCGCGGCGGCGGGGTTCTTCACGATGCCGGCGTCGACCAGCACCAGGACGACCGCGGCGGCCGCGGTGAACAGCGCGAAGACGAACGCGATCCAGAAGCCGTACGCGAGATCGGTCCAGGTGAAGACGCCGAAGAGCAGCGAGACGAACGCGCCGAGCGCCAGCGCGGCGGCCGGCGTGCGGCCGGTGTTGCCGCGGGAGACCAGGCTCAGGCCCGCCGAGATGCCGGCGACGAGGGCCAGGGTGAGGCCGATCAGCGCGCTGTGCTCGAAGCCGTTCACGCTGACGGTGGCCGTCCCCATGCCGAACTCGCGCTCCGCGAACGTGAGGAAGCCGAGGAGGAAGGTGATGACGCCCAGGGCGGCGGTGGCGATGGACAGCACGAGCGCCAGGTCGAGCGGCTTCGACGGCGCGGCGGGCGCCTGCTGGTAGCCGCCGCCGTACTGCTGGCCGTAGCCCTGCTGCTGCGGGTAGCCCTGGCCGTACCCCTGCTGGCCGTACCCCTGCTGGGAGTAGTCGGGCTGCTGGCCGTAGCCCTGCTGCGCGGGCTGACCGTAGCCGCCCTGCTGCGCCGGCTGGCCGTAGCCGCCCTGCTGCCCGGGCTGGGCCGGCTGCCCGTACCCCTGCTGGCCGTAGCCCTGCTGCGAGTAATCCGGCTGCTGCCCGTAGCCCCCCTGGCCCGGCTGCTGCCCGTACCCTCCACCTGAGTAGGTCATGTTCTTCTCCCCGAAGGTCGACGCGGCTCCGCACGGAGCCAGTACGCCACCACCCTATACACGGAGTCCGACGTCAACCGGATTCAACTCATTGAGTGTGATGGTCCATGACAGTCAAGAGCGCCCTGGCCGCGGGGCTCAGGAGCTTCGAGTGCACGAGCAGTTGGGAGCGGGTGGGACCGTCGACGAGCGGCACGACGGCGAGCCCGGCACCGTCGGGCACCGTCTCCCGCGCGGCCGTCCCGACGCACAGCCCCGCGGCGATCAGCTCGAGCATGGTCTCGGACCGGTCCACCTCGAAGGCGACGGTGCGCCGCACCCCGGCGCGCTCGAAGGCCAGGTCCGATTCGGCGCGACCGGCGCCGCCCGCGGGGTAGTCGGCGAACGGGCGGTCGGCGGCCGCGGCGAGGGTGAGCGGACCGTCGACCCGCTCGGCCTCGGGCACGACGAGGACCAGGTGGTCGACGGCGAGCCGCCGGGCCACGACGCCCGCGGTGGAGAAGCCGTCCGGGACGCCGAGCAGCGCCAGGTCGACGGTGCCGGTGCGCACGTCCTCGATGAGATGCTCGCTCGCGCCGCTGCGCAGGCGGACGGTCGCCTCGGGGTAGGCGGCGCGATAGGCGCGCAGGACGCCGACCACGTCGAAGGCGGTGAAGGTGGGGATCATCCCGACGGTGACGGTGCCCCGGACCCCGCCGAGCGTCGCCGCCACCTCGTCGGCCGCGCGCTCGGTGGCGGCGAGTGCCGCCCGGGCCTGCGGTAGGAAGGCCTCGCCCGCCCTGGTGAGCCGGACGGAGCGGTTGGTGCGGTCGAACAGGCGCGCGCCGAGCTCCTTCTCGAGCGCGGCGACGCGGTGACTCAGGGCCGATTGCACCACGTGGCACCGCTCCGCAGCGCGGGTGAAGTTCAACGTCTCCGACACCGCGATCACGTACCGCAGTTGCTGCAGCTCCATCGACCATCTCCAAATCAGATCATTCGATCGAAATCATACGTTGGACGCATGATGCTGCGCCGCCCACACTGGACGACATGACCACCACGACGACGCCCGCCGCGACGGCCGCGCCCGGCCTGCTCCGCCTGATGGCCCTGGCGACCGGGCTGTCCGTCGCGGGCAACTACCTGGCACATCCGATCCTGGGCCTGCTGCAGGAGCGCCTCGGCATGTCCGAGACCGCGGCCGGGATGCTGGTCACCGTGGCGCAAGCGGGCTACGCCGTCGGCCTGCTCCTGCTCGTGCCGATGGCCGACGCGGTCCGTCGCCGCCCGCTGGCGCTGGCCCTGCTGCTCGTCACGGCGGCCGCGCTCGTCGTTGCGGGCTCCGCACCGTCGGGCGGGGTGCTGCTGGTCGCGGCGACCGTCGCCGCGGTCACGTCGGTCGGCGCGCAGGTGATCGTGCCCTACGCCGCGGAACTCGCCGGGCCGGAGCACCAGGCCCGCGCGGTCGGCATCGTGATGAGCGGACTCGTGCTGGGCACCGTCGTGAGCCGGTTCCTCTCCGGCGTGCTCTCGGACCTGGCCGGTTGGCGCGCCCCGTACCTCGTGCTCGCCGCGCTGCTGGTGGCCGTCACCGCGCTGCTGGCCCGGGCCCTCCCCCGCCACGATCCGGGCCGGCCGGGCCTGACCCCGTCGGGTTACCGGGCGCTGCTGGTCTCGATGGCCGGCCTGGTGCGCGAGCTGCCCGTGCTGCGCCTGCGCGCGGTGCTGATCGGCCTCGCGCTCGGCTCGTTCATGGTGCAGGGCGCAGCGGTGACCTTCCTGCTCGCCGGACCGCGGTTCGGCTGGGCGCCCGCGGCGATCGGCTCCATCGGCCTGCTCGGGGCGGTCGGCGCGCTGTCGGGCCCGACCATCGGCAGGTTCGTGGACCGCGGCCACGGCGCGGTGCTCACCGCCGGCGGACTCGGCCTGCAGGCGGCGGCGTGGCTGCTCATGATCCCCGCCGGCGGCGCGATCGGCCTGCCCGCGCTGATCGTGGGCCTGGCGCTGATGGGCATCGGTCAGCAGGCGGCCCTGAATTCGTCGCAGGCGGTGGTCTTCTCGCTGCGACCGGAGGCGCGCGGGCGCATCAACGCGGTCTTCATGGGCACGTTCTTCCTCGGCGGCACGCTGGGTTCCGCGGCGACGGCCGCGCTGTGGCCGCTCGCCGGTTGGACCGGGGCGTGCCTGCTGGGCGCCGGCCTCGCGGCCGCGGCGCTCGTGCTGTACCTCGCGTTCCGGGGCGTCGAGCGCGCACCGTCGGCCTAGGGCCCGGCACCGTCGGCCCGAGAGAACGGGACGACCCCGCCTCCCTGACAGGAGACGGGGTCGTGGACCGAATGTGCTGGTGTTACAGCGACTGCAGGATCTCGCGGGCGAGAGCGGCGGTCTCGGACGGGGTCTTGCCCACCTTGACGCCGGCGGCCTCGAGGGCCTCCTTCTTCGCGGCGGCCGTGCCCGAGGAGCCGGAGACGATGGCGCCGGCGTGGCCCATCGTCTTGCCCTCGGGAGCGGTGAAGCCGGCCACGTAGCCCACGACGGGCTTGGTGACGTTGGCCTGGATGTACGCCGCGGCGCGCTCCTCGGCATCGCCGCCGATCTCGCCGATCATCACGATGACCTTGGTCTCGGGGTCCTTCTCGAAGGCCTCGATGGCGTCGATGTGCGTGGTGCCGATGACCGGGTCGCCGCCGATGCCGATGGCGGTCGAGAAGCCGAAATCACGCAGCTCGTACATCATCTGGTAGGTCAGCGTGCCCGACTTCGACACGAGGCCGACGGGGCCGGTGCCGGTGATGTTGGCCGGGGTGATGCCGACGAGCGCCTCGCCCGGGGTGATGATGCCGGGGCAGTTCGGGCCGATGATGCGGGTCTTCTGACCCTTCTCCACGTTGTAGGCCCAGGCGTACGCCGAGTCCTGCACGGGGATGCCCTCGGTGATGACCACCAGGAGCGGGATCTCGGCATCGATGGCCTCGACGATGGCGTCCTTGGAGAACGCCGGCGGCACGAAGGCGATCGAGGTGTCGGCGCCGGTCTTCTCCATGGCCTCGGCGACGGAGCCGAAGACGGGGAGCTCGATGTCGTTGCCGTCCTTGTCGACGTGCTTGACGGTGGTGCCCGCCTTGCGCGCGTTCACGCCGCCCACGACGTTCGTGCCGGCCTTGAGCATCAGCGCGGTGTGCTTGGTGCCCTCGCCGCCGGTGATGCCCTGGACGATGACCTTGTTGTCCTTGGTCAGGAAGATAGCCATTTTTCTGTTGTCTCCCTTACTTGTTCGCCAGCTCGGCGGCCTTGTCGGCGCCTTCGTCCATGGTCTGCGCGAGCGTCACCAGCGGGTGGTTGAACTCGGCCAGGATCGCCCGGCCCTCCTCCACCTTGTTGCCGTCGAGGCGCACGACGAGCGGCTTGTTGGCCTCATCGCCGAGGGTCTTGAGGGCGCCGACGATGCCGTTGGCGACCGCGTCGCACGCGGTGATGCCGCCGAAGACGTTGACGAACACGCTCTTGACCTGCTCGTCGCCGAGGATGACGTCGAGGCCGGCGGCCATGACCTCGGCCGAGGCGCCGCCGCCGATGTCGAGGAAGTTGGCGGGCTTGACGCCGCCGTGGTTCTCACCGGCGTAGGCGACCACGTCGAGGGTCGACATGACCAGGCCCGCACCGTTGCCGATGACGCCGACCTGACCGTCGAGCTTGACGTAGTTGAGGTCGTTCTCCTTGGCCTTGAGCTCGAGCGGGTCGGTGGACCCGGCGTCGGCGAAGGCCTCGTGGTCCTTGTGGCGGAAGTCGGCGTTCTCGTCGAGGCTGACCTTGCCGTCCAGCGCGAGGATCTGGTCGTCCGGGGTGCGGACGAGCGGGTTGACCTCGACCAGGGTGGCGTCCTCGCCGACGAAGACCTCCCACAGCTTCTGGATGGTCACGGCCGCGGCGTCGAGCACCTCGGCGGGCAGCTTGCCGGCCTCGGCGATCGCGCGGGCGGTGGCCAGGTCGACGCCCTTGGTCGCGTCCACGGCGATCTTCGCCAGCGCGTCCGGGTTCTCCTCGGCGGTGACCTCGATCTCCACGCCGCCCTCGACCGAGCACATGGCCAGGTAGGTGCGGTTGGCGCGGTCGAGCAGGAAGGAGATGTAGTACTCCTCGGCGATGTCGCTCGCCTCGGCCACCAGCAGCTTCTTGACGACGTGACCCTTGATGTCCAGGCCCAGGATGGCCTCGGCGTTGGCCTGCGCCGCATCGGCGTCGGCGGAGTACTTCACGCCGCCGGCCTTGCCGCGGCCACCCACCTTGACCTGCGCCTTGACCATCACCGGCTTGCCGATTTCCTCGGCGATCGCGCGGGCGTCGGCGACATTGTCCGTCACGCGGCCGGCCGAGGTAGGCACGCCGTGCTTGACGAACAGTTCCTTCGCTTGGTATTCGAAGAGATCCATCAGCTCACCATCTGTCTGGTTACTCGGTCCACCCGCATTCTTCACGGGTCCGGGGTCGACTCTATGCCTCCGCGAATCCGCCCGGGCGGCGACCCTTGTTGAATGACGTATCTCACTTGACCTGCGGTTATCAGGTTCCGCAACCTACCCGCCGGTAAGTTTTGGATCCGCCCAGGCACAGGGACACGCGGAGAGCGCTTCAGGCGACTGCAAGCGCCGGTTAAGCCTCGGCGTCGAAGCTCCTTCCATTCCCACCGAAGGAGAACCCCACCCATGAAGCGCACATCCCGCCCCGCCCTCATCGCGGCCTCGGCAGCCGTCGCGCTGAGCATCGCGCTCACCGGCTGCTCCGACAAGGGCACGTCGACGACCGGCTCGGACACGCCCGCCGCCTCGGCGAGCAGCTCGGACACCGACGCGTCCGCGCTCGTCAAGTCCGCCTCCGAGGCGGCCAAGCAGGTCACGAGCACCCACTTCTCCGTCGAGGTGGACGGCAAGGTGCAGGGCCTCCCCCTCTCCAAGGTCGACGGTGACCTCCAGGTCAAGCCCTCGACGCAGGCGCAGGGGACGGCGGTGATCCAGCCGGGCAACGCCGAAGGCAAGTTCACCTACATCGACGGCCACATGTACGCCTCGCTCTACGGCGACAAGTACGCGGACTACGGCGACGGCGCGTCGATCTACGACGTCGCGGCGCTCTTCGACGAGGCCAAGGGCATCCCCAACATCCTGTCGAAGGTCACGGGTGCGAAGGTCGCGGGCACCGAGACGATCGACGGCCGGCAGACGACGAAGATCACCGGCACCGTGCCCGCCACCGAGATCGCCACGATCTCCGGCTCCCGCGTCGACCCGGCGAAGAGCGTCCCCGTGCCCACCACGCTGTGGATCCAGAGCTCCGGCGACAAGCAGCTCGTCCGCATCCAGGTCAAGCCGTCGACCGAGGGCAGCATCACCCTGACGTTCTCGAAGTGGGGCGAGAAGGTGTCGGTCACCAAGCCCGACGTCACGCCCGTCGAGACCACCAGCAACCCGGGGCCGGGCGAGGGCCTCCCCGGCTGATCGTCGTCACCCCACTCCCCCGATTTTCCTGAAAGGCACCACCATGAAGCGCTTCACCACGAAGGCGTTCGTCGCCGCCATCGCCACCGCGAGCGTCGCGGGCGGTGTGCAGATCGCCGCCGCCCCCGCCGCCAACGCCGCGGTCAACTTCGGCGCGATCGCGGTCGCCAGCAACGGCGCCACCGGCCGGTCCTGGGACTACGCGAGCCCCGGCGCCGCGGAACGCGCTGCGCTCGGCTCGTGCGGCTACGCCAGCTGCAAGGTGCTGGCGTCCTTCTCCAACGGCTGCGGCGCCGTCGCGCAGAAGCCGGGCTGGTTCCAGGGCGGCACGGGCCGCTCGATCCGCGCCGCGCAGTCCAGCGCCCTCACCCGCAACGGCGGCGGCCGGATCCTGGTGTGGCAGTGCACCTCGGGTCACCTCTGATCCGGACCCGGTAGGCCGGAGGGCGGCATCGTCGGATCCGACGGTGCCGCCCTCCGGCGGTAGCGCGTGCTCGGCGCCCGCCGTCTACTACTGCTTATTGCGTAAATAGGTCTTCTGCGAGACCATTTATGCATGAGTGAGATGTCCGTATCGGCCGCGGCGCAGCACCTCAAGGTGACGCCGCGCCAGGTCGCGCGGCTCGCACGCTCGGGTGAGCTGACCGTGACGCGGCGTGTCGGCGGAGCTTTGCTGCTCGACGGAGCCTCTGTGCACCGTCGTGCGCACGCTCGACCGGCCCGCGGACGGCCGGCGACACCGGCGGGCGCCTGGGCGGCGCTCGCGATGCTCTCCGGAGAGACCGCGGACTGGCTGGATCCCGCAGCGTTGTCACGACTGCGCGCGCGCCTTCGGCGTAGTTGCGCGGAGGACGTGGCCTGGACGGTCCGCCGACGCTCTCTGCGCATCGAACGGATGCAGGGCTGGGGCGACGCGACAGGACTCATTCCTACCGGAGCGAGCGTGCTGACCGACCCGTACTGGAGCGACTATTTCGAGCTATCGGCGGTGGACCGCGGAACCCACGACGGGTACGTGCCGCAGAAGAAGTACGCCGCGACCATCCGCGACCTCGGTCTCATCGAGGATCCGGAAGGCGACTTCACCATCCGGGTGGTGCCGGCCAGCGCGGGATGGCCGGTGGACCGCGTTCTGCCGGCGGCTGTCGCGGTCGATCTGATGGAGTCGCTCGACACCCGCGAGGCGGCCGCTGGCAATCTTGCGCTGACGCGCATGCTCGGCAGGGTCTCGTGACCGAGCCGGTGGAGCGGCCGCGGTGGCGGGTCAGCGCCCCTGCCGGTGGATGGCCGCCGCCGTGGCCACAGGTCGTCGAGCTCGTCCGCGTGATACCGCACGAGAAGTGGACGCTGATCGGAGGGCTGATGGTGCAACTGCACGCAGCCCACGCAGGAATGCAGCTCACACGCCCCACTGTCGACGTCGACATGGTGCTGCACATCGAGACCGGAGCAGCGACCTGGTCAGGCGTGCGCGAGCAGCTCGAGGAACTCGGCTACGTTCTCCATGAGCCCGTCGGCGACGGCCCGGTGCATCGATTCAACCGCGGCAAACAGCAGGTCGACGTGATGGTCGCAGACCATGCAGCGCCGAGCCTGCAGCCCAGCGTTATGCGGCGACCGGTGTTCGCCGTGCCCGGAGGTACGTCCGCGCTGCGCAAGACCGTCAACTGCGAGATCAAGACCGATGACGGCGGCATCGTCGTCAGCGTCCCGGACGTCCTCGGCGCCCTGGTTCTCAAGGGCGCCGCCTACAAGTCGGACAACCGCGACCGCGACCGCCACCTCGACGACGCCGCGGTACTCGCCTGCGCCGCGGACAATCCGGTGCGTGACCGCGATCGCATGATCGGTGGCGACCGATCCCGCATCCAACACCTCTGGGCGGCATTGGAAGATCCCACCCACCGAGCCTGGATCGCACCAGGGGAGCGGTGGGCTCGCCGCGGCCGAGCAGCCCTGCAGGTCCTGGCGGTCGACCCGAACTGACCACCGCCGCGGCATAGTGGACCCTTCTCGATCCGCCTGCATGTCCACTGCAACGCAGTGCAAGCACGCCCCCTGTCCCCCACGCTCTCCCGGGTTGCCCTCCAGGTTGGCGCACGCACAGCTGGCGCAACAGGCGATCTCGGCGGAGTACCTGATCAACACGGCGGCCGGCGAGAACTGAACCCGGGTTCTCGGAGGCGGCCCGCCCCTTCGGTTCTCGGTACCCTCGCAGGAGTGACACCCAGAACGCTCCTGCTCGGCCTCGTCGCCGTGGCCCTCGCCGTCGCGGGGTGCGTCGCCGCGCCGGAGGTGGCGGGTCCGGCACCGTCGACGTCCGACAGTGCGTGTCCGCTCCCCACGCCCGCCCTGCGGGAACTCGCCGCGGCGCAGGGAAAGACGATCGGCACGGCCTACCGCTCCACGTTCGCCACGGGCGACCCCTGCTACGAGGAGATCGCCGGCCGCGAATTCGGTTCGCTGACCACGGAGATCGGCACGATGACGAACACCGTCGCGCCCGAGGCCGGCCGGTTCGACTTCCGCGAGGCCGATGCCGTTGCGGATCTCGCGCAGCGGAAGCGGCAGGACTTCCAGATCCACTCCCTGATCTGGGATCCCCTCGATCAGCAGGGCTGGGGCATCGTACCCGGCCATGTGCGGGCGATGCCGGATCCGCAGCGGCACCGGTTCATGACCGACCTCGTCGCGCGGGTGGTGCAGCGGTACGCGGGCCGCGCGAGTGCGGTGACCGTGGTCAACGAGCCCTTCGATCAGCGCGGTGCGTTGCAGCAGAACACGTGGTGGCGAACGACTTCCGGCGATCGGTACATCGTGGACGCCTTCCGCGCCGCCCGCCTGGCGGCGCCGTCGATGAAGCTGTACCTCAACGAGCACAGCGCGGAGACGGTGAGCGAGAAGTCGACCGCGCTGCTCGCGCTGGCGCGGAAGCTGCGCGCCGAGACCGTCGAGGTGACCGTCGACGGCCGGACTGAGCGGCGACCGCTGCTCGACGGCATCGGCTTCCAGGCGCACATGCTCGGCGGCGCGGACCAGCAGCCGAGCACCGAGGACATGCGGAAGAACCTGCGCCGCTTCACCGACCTCGGCCTCGACGTCCGCTTCACCGAAGTGGACGTGCGGATCCCGACGGACCGGGGCCGCGCCGCCGACGCCGACCTGGAGCGGCAGGCGCGGGTGTATTCGACGATGGCGGGCCTGTGCCGCGAGCTGAGCCGCTGCACCGGGATGACGGTGTGGGGCTTCACCGATCGCCGCTCGTGGATCACCGACTACCCGGAGACCTTCTCCGGCTACGGCAGCGCCAACCTGCTCGACCGCGACTACCACCCCAAGCCCGCCTGGGAGGCGCTGCGCTCCGCGTTCCGCTGATCGCCGGTCTGTCTTTCGGCGCTACGGCGCCTTCCGGAGGAGCAGGTACCCGGCGGAGGTCACCTGCCGCGCCAGTGTCGCCTGGCGGCTGGAGAACGTGGACACGTATCGGCCGACGGGCACCGCGCACGACGTGTCGTCGACGTCGGTCAGCGCACTCTGGTGGTACGTCCAGCACTGCGCATCCGCCAGCCCGTCGATCACGAGCCGGCGGGCCCGCTGCTGCCGCTGCCAGGACGCCGCCAGGCCGGCCGCGAGACGCGTCGCGCCGGCCGCGTCCCGTGCGCGATAGACGACGTTGCGGCCCGTGCCGACCAGGTCCACACCCACCTCGTCGAACAGGCTCGCGGAGGTCGCCGGGTTGGATTCCCAGTGCAGCTGGGCGGCACGGCCGCGGAACCCGTCGTAGGACCGGAAGGTTCCCGACTCGATGGGTTCGGGCGTCACGGTGTGGCTGACGATCGAATCCTGGTCCGGTGCCAGGCCGTCCAATTCGGCCAGGCCCGGTCCCGAGTAGTCCTGGAGCTTCGCGATCTGCATCTGCAGCGCCTTCGCCACCCTCGCCCTGGACGTGGTCTCGTCGATCGCCCAGGGAATCGCGATGATCAACGTCGGCCCCGCTGCCGCGTACGCGGTGAACACGATCCGTTTCCGGCCGGCGACGGGCGCTTCCCGCCGGACGGCCCAGTCGGTGCGCCCGTCCACCACCTCGGTGGCGCCGCCCTCGGCGCGGAAGTCGTCGACGGCGCCGCGGGCGGCAGCGTCGTCCGCCATGCGAATGCCGAGCATGAGGACGCCCTCCTCCACGCCGTCCCCCGGCGCCCACCGCTCCGACACGAAACCGTAGACGATGCCGCGGCGTCCGACGCGTTGCGCATCGGCATCCCCCAGCGGGTCTTTCAGGTTCGACGCCTGAACGACCGCGCGGACCGAGAGATCGCCCGCCCTGGTGAACCGGGGGTCGACGTCCGTCGGCAGAAGGAGGCGCTCCGCCAGCCGGTTCGCCGCGAGCACCCTGCGCTGCGCCGCGGACGCGGTGACCGTTCGCGGTTCGGTCGAGAGGCCGCCCGTGTCGAGGGCGAGGGCGGGCGCGCTCGAGTCGGGGATCGGCGTCCCGTCGACGACGGTGCCGCAGCCCGCGACGAGCACACCGGTGACAGCGAGGGCAACGGCGCGCACGGAACGGTTTCGCATGACTTCTCTCGTCGACTCACGGGTTGCGGGTGAGGACCACCCATTGGGCCGAGGCCAACTGCTGCGCCTCGGTCAGATCGGGGCTGGTCGCCTGGGCGTAGTAGCGGCCGACCGCCATCTGGCAGTCGACCTGTTTCGCCCGGTCGTCCTTGAAGCACACGACCTTTCCCGACAGCCCCGCGGGATCAGTCATGGGTTGCGCCTTCCGCTTCTGCACGACCTGATCGAACAATCTCTTCGCCGCCGCGGCGTCCCGCGCACGCATCACCTTCCCGTAGTTCCACCCCATGAGGTCCACACCCGCCTCGCGCAGGAGCGGCACCAGCGAGTGGTCCGCGAGCCGCCGCTCGTACATCGGCGGCGTGAGCAGACCGATGAACCGCCGATCCGTATCCGACTCCGCCGACACCCCCACCGCCCGGGCCAGAACCCCCTCCCGGTCCAGCGGCAGGTTCCCGACGTCCGTCTCGGGCGTCGGCCGGAAGTCCTGCAACTCCCGAAGCTGTTCGACGACGATCCGGTCGGCGAGCGCGATCGATTCCGGGAGCGACGGCCCTTTCGCGCGGACGTGCAGCAGGAGCACGCCGACCTGCCGGAACAGGTCGACCGCTCCCGACTCGAACTCCGCCGCCACCCCGTCCGGCGTCGAGGGCAGGACCACCGCCGGCCGATCCGACAACATCGAGCGCGTCGAGAACATCTGCGTCCCCGCGTCGCTGTCCGTGGCGTAGCGGTACAACCCGATCCGCACTTCCTTCGTCGCACCGTCGGCGCGGTCGGCGCGGGCGAGCGCCACGCCGACCTTCGACCCGGAAAGAAGGTTCAGGCCTTCCGGGAGGCTCTGTGACTCGAAGGAGGCGAGCGTGGGCACCGCGTCGATCCCCGTGACCGGACGGGTCAGGGTCGGGTCGACGTCCGAGGGCAGGACGATCGCCGCGATCATCCTGTTCCCCTCCGTCACCCACGCGGAATCGGCGTCCCCCTGCTTGGGCGCGTACAGATCCGGCGAGTAGTCGCCCGTGTCGACCCCGGGCGGCAGCGGGACGGCCGACGACCGGTTCACGCTCGTCGCGGCGGTACCCATCCCCGGCACGGTCGTGGCGCAGCCGGAGGCCAGGGTGACGGCGGCGATGGCGCCGGCGCAGCGCAGGGCGAACCGCGGCCGAATCACCCGGCGCGTCCGAAATGTTCGCATGAAGAACATTGTCCATCACGCGGGGCGGGAGGGCGATGCCCCGCGGCCTGCGGCGCAACCGCCGGTTAAGCGCGGGAGAAGCACCCAGCCGGGCCACGGTTGCGATTCGAACACGAAACGCCGGCTCCGCGGGTGATGCTGCGCGCAGGACCGGATACTCGATGTGTCCGAGTTCGGGGGGACGATCATGGGCACACGCACCCGCATGACCGCAGCAGTCGCCACCACGCTGGTCGGCGCGCTGCTCACGGCCTGCTCCACCGTGGTGGCGGGCACGCCGGTCGCCGAGACCACCGTCTCGACGGTGGACTCGGGGAACTTCCCGACGACGCCGCGCACCGTGACCGCGCAGTCCGCCGCCGACGCCTGGCAGCAGGAGGGAATGATCCTCGCGGACGCCGTCATCGCCCCGTCCGACATCGACCCCGCGCTGACGGCACTGGTCTCGGACGAGTTCGAGGGCGCCGGCGGCCCCCTGCTCAGGATCGGCCAGGTCATCGAGCGGGACAGCGCGCGGGGCGTACCGACCGGCGGGATCCCGCCGGCCAAGGCCGCACACCTGGAACTGAACACCAAGTTCGACGTGGGGTTCATGAGCACCGCCGGCGACTCGGCGACCGCGCCGCGGATGCAGCTCTCGGCGGCCCTCCTCCGCTTCTCCACGGATGCGGGCGCCGAGAAGGCGATGACCACGCTCCGGGCGGACACACCCGCACCCGACGCGCTCGCGCGGATGCTCGCGCGGATCCCCGGCGCCGTCCTGGTGTCGAGCACGAGCGCGCGCGGGCTGACCAAGACCGCCGTCGCGGCGCCGGTGAACAACCTGGTCGCCCTCGTGTGGGCGACCACCCGCGGCACCGACAGCGTGGAGCCGGCGATCCGCGGGCTCACCGCGCAACTGGAGCGGGCCACGACCTATCGCCCGTCGATCGCGCTCTCCAGCGTCGCGATACCGGCCGTCCCGATGGACCGGGACGGCATCATGTCGCGCACGCTCGTTTCGCAGAACGACGACCAGAACAAGACCCGGACCGCCTACGGCCTGTCGGGCGGTGTCGAACTCGGCGACGGCTATTTCACCGCGCGCACGGCGTACCTGATCAACCGCAATCCGGGATGGCTGCGCGTGGCCACCCGCAACGGAATCGATCTCATCGGCAAGACGAACCGCACGACGGTGCTGCGCGCCCGGGACCGGGCGTCGGCGAAGGTCTACCTGGTCGAGGTCCGCGTCGATCCCGGGGCGACCCAGGCGTACGAGGTGCCCGGGCTGCCCCGCGACGAGGCGCAGTGCGTCCACGACTCCGTGCTCACCAAGCCCTACACCTGCTACGCCACCGTCGGGCGGTACGTCCTCCAGGCGGACTCGACCACCCTCGAGCTCGCCCGCCAGGCGATCTCGGCCACGTACGTGATCAACAAGGCCGTCGGCGAGAACTGATCACCAGGCGTGCGCGCGGCCCTGCTCCTCGTACCAGCCGAGCAGCTCCGGATCGTCGACGGACTTCGGGTCGACGTTCACGTCGCGTCCGGCGAGCATCCCGGTCACCGGGATCTCCAGCTTCTTCCCGGTCTTGGTGTGCGGGATGCCGGGCGCGAGGATCACCTCGTCGGGCACGTGGCGCGGCGAGAGCCGGGCGCGCACGTCGGCGCGGATGCGTTGCACAAGTTCGTCCGTCAGCTCCGCGCCGGGGACGAGGGTGAGGAACATCGGCATCCAGTACTTCGCGTCGGGCCCGTCGACCCCGACGACCATCGCCTCCGCCACCTCCGGGACGCCCTCGACGACCTCGTAGATGTCGGCGGAGCCCATGCGGATGCCGTTGCGGTTCAACGTCGCGTCGCTGCGCCCGTGGATGGTGATCGACCCGCGGTCCGTCAGCTCCACCCAGTCGCCGTGCCGCCACAGGTTCGGGGCGATACCGTCGGTCCACTCGTGCTCGAAGTACGCGGCCCGGTACTTCACATCACCGGGATCGTTCCAGAAGTTCGTGGGCATCGACGGCATCGGCACGGTGATCACCATCTCGCCGACCTCGCCGATCAGCGGGGTGCGGTCCGGCGCCCACGCCTCCAGCGCACACCCCAGGTACCGCACCGTCAGCTCGCCGGGCACGTGCGGCACCGAGGCGGTGCCGCCGCAGAAGGCGCTGCACACGTCCGTGCCGCCCGAGACGGAGCTCACCGGCAGCCCTGCGGCGACGTGCTCGTCCACCCACGTGAACAGGTCCGGAGCCAGCGGCGAACCGGTGCTGCCGATCGTCTTCAGCACCAACGCGTGGTCGGTGCCCGGGTTCAGGCCGGCCTTGCGCGAGGCCTGCAGCTGGCCGGGACTGGTGCCGAAGAAGGTGACCTGCTCGTCCTCGCACACCTGCCACAGCCGGTCGGCCGTCGGGGCCAGCGGGTGCCCCGAGAAGGTGACGATCGTCGCGCCCACCAACAGCCCGGCGACCTGGTAGTTCCACATCATCCAGGAGAGCGCGGTGTGCCAGAAGAAGACGTCGCCCGGACCGATCTCGTTGTGCAGGCCCAGCACCTTCACGTGCTCGACGACGATGCCGCCGTGGCCCTGCACGATGCCCTTCGGCTTCCCCGTCGTGCCCGAGGAGAAGAGCACCCACAGCGGGTGATCGAACGGCACCTGGACGGGCTTCAGCTCGGGGGTGCCCGGGCCCGGCTCCGGCAGCTCCGTGATCACGTGCGAGGCCGGTACCCCCAGCAGCCCGGCGAGCTCGGCGGTGTCGGCGCGCTTGTCGACGTGCTTCTCGCCGAACGCGTAGCCGTCGCGGGCGAAGAGCACCTTCGGCTCCAACTGCGCCATCCGGCCGGCCGCGCCCTCCGGCGCGTAGTCCTGGCCGCAGCCCGACCAGACGGCGCCGATCGACGCCGTCGCGAGGAAGGCCAGCACCGCGAAGGGCTCGTCCGGCAAGTAGGCCGCGACGGTGTCGCCCACACCGACACCCAGCGAGCGCAGCAGCTCCGCGACGGCCGACACCCGCGCCGGCAGCTCCGACCACGGGATCTCCACCCGCGCACCGTCGTCCGACAGGCCGACGATCGCGTTGCCCGGCTGGTCCGCGAACCGCAGCACGCGGTCGACGTAGTTCAGCTGTACCTCGGGGAACCAGCGGGCGCCGGGCATCTCCCGCGCCGCCAGCACGGGGCCGGTCCGCTCACCGAGCTCGAAGAAGTCCCAGACCGCGCCCCAGAACGCCTCGGGCTCGGACACGGACCACTGGTACACGGCGTCGTAGTCCCCCGTGGGGAGGCCGGCGGTCTCTGCGAAGCGATCGATCGAATGCACCCCGTCAGCCTTCCAGACCGAGCAGCGTCACGGACTCTTCTCGCATCTGCACCTTGCGGATCTTTCCCGATACCGTCATAGGGAAGGCCGATACCACGTGCACGTAACGCGGGATCTTGTGCCGCGCGATCTTGCCGTCCGCGAAGGCCCGGAGGTCGTCGACGGTGAAGGAGTCCACGCCCTCGCGGAGCTGGATCCAGGCCATCAGCTCCTCGCCGTACTTCTCGTCGGGCACGCCGATCACCTGCGCGTCGAGGATGTCCGGGTGCGTGTAGAGGAACTCCTCGATCTCGCGCGGGTAGATGTTCTCGCCGCCGCGGATCACCATGTCCTTGATCCGGCCGGTGACCCGCACGTAGCCGTTCTCGTCCATCGTCGCGAGGTCGCCGGTGTGCATCCAGCCGTCGGCGTCGATCGCCTCCGCGGTCTTCTCCTCGTTGTTCCAGTAGCCCTTCATCACGGAATAGCCGCGGGTACACAGTTCCCCGACCTCGCCGCGGGGCATCACGGTGCCGTCGATCGGGTCGACCACCTGGATCTGGAGGTGCGGCCCCACCCGCCCGACGGTGCCGACGCGCAGCTCGAGCGCATCGTCGACGCGCGTCTGGGTCGAGACGGGCGAGGTCTCCGTCATGCCGTAGCAGATCGAGACCTCGGTCATGCCCATCCGGTCGACCACCTTGCGCATGACCTCCTCCGGGCACGGGGAGCCGGCCATGATGCCGGTGCGCAGGCTGGAGAGGTCGTACGCGTCGAAGCCGGCGAGCGCCAGCTCGGCGATGAACATGGTGGGCACGCCGTAGAGGCTGGTGCACTTCTCGGCGGCGACGGCGGCCAGCGCGTCCTCGGGCACGAACGCGGGCCCGGGGATCACCATGGCGGCGCCGTGGGTGATGGCCGCGAGATTGCCCATCACCATGCCGAAGCAGTGGTAGAAGGGCACGGGAATGCAGATCGAGTCCTGCTCGGTGTAGTTCAGCAGCTCCCCCACGAGGAAGCCGTTGTTGAGGATGTTGCCGTGGGTGAGAGTGGCGCCTTTGGGGAATCCCGTCGTGCCCGAGGTGTACTGGATGTTGATCGGGTCGTCGGCGCGCAGCTCGTCGCCGAGGTCCGCGAGGGCGTCGAGCTCCGCATCCGACGGTGCCGCCAGGTACGCCTCCCACTCGGGCGAGCCGAAGGTGACCACATCGCGCAGCGCGGGCGCCTCGGACCGCGCGGCCTCCAGCATCGCGGCGTACTCGGAGGTCTTGAAGCTCGTCATCGTGTAGACCGCGACGATGCCCGACTGGTTCAGCGCGTACTCCAGCTCGCGCTGCCGGTAGGAGGGGTTGAGATTGACCAGGATGACGCCGGCCAGAGCCGTGCCGAACTGCACGATCACCCACTCCGGCGTGTTGGGCGCCCACACGCCCACGCGATCGCCGCGGCGGATCCCGCTGCGCAGCAGGCCCGCCGCGAAGGCGCGGGAGTCGGCGAGCAGCTCGGCGTAGGTCCAGCGGCGTCCCGACGGCACGTCGACGAGCGCGGTGCGCTCGCCGAACCGGTCGGTGGTCATCTCGAGCTGGGCGCCGATCGTGGCGGTGAGCAGGGCGGGCTCGGCCTCGCCGCGATCGTAGGACGGGGTGGTCATCTCTTCACTCCTACTGATTCGTTCAGTCGGCCCGGGCGACGATCGCGCGGGCCTGGGCGAGCAGCGGCGCGTCGATCATCTGACCCCGCACCTGGTAGACACCGTTGTTGTCGGCCTCCGCCTCGAGCACCTCGCGGGCCCAGGCGATCTCGTCGTCCGTGGGCCGGTAGGCGGCACGGATCACGGCCGCCTGCGAGGGATGGATGCAGACGGTGGCGGCGAAACCGAGCGCCACGGCGTCCTCGGCCTCCGCGGCGAGCCCCTCGGTGTCGGCGATGTCGATGTGCACCGCATCGAGGGCGAACTTGCCGTGCGCGGCGGCCGCGAGCCGGGTCGCCGAGCGCACGTGCCGGGGGACGTCGCGATAGGTCCGATCGGCGAAGCGGCTGGACCGCCCGCCCATCGCGGCCACCAGATCCTCGGCGCCCCACATGAGGCCGATGCACCGGGGATGCGCGGCGATCTCGTTCACGTTGACGGCGCCCAGCGGCGTCTCGATGAGGGCGATCACCTGCAGACCGTCGACCTGCGCCAGCCGATCCAGCTGGTGCGCGGACTCGGTCTTCGCGAGCATGACCACACGATAGGCCGTGCGGCGCAGCGCCTCGATGTCTTCGGCGAAGTCGTAGGTGCCGAAGGCGTTCACGCGCACGATCGTCGTCGCCGGGTCGAGATCGTTGTCGATCAGCGCCTCCCGCGCCGCGGGCCGCGCCTCGGCGGTCACGGCGTCCTCCAGGTCGAGGATCACCGCGTCGGCGCGCTCGGCCGCCTTGGCGTACCGCTCGGGGCGGTCGGCGGGACAGAACAGGATGGCGGGGCCGGGCGGCTGCCACGCCGGTGCAGTGAGGTCGTCGTGGTGCGCGAACGGATGCGGCATCAGGCCTCCTCCCCCGACGGTGCCCGGCGCACCAGGGTGGACCGCTCGGCGACGGCGACGACCGCGCCGTCCTGGTTGCGCGCGACGTGCCGCAGGTTGACGATGCCCTCGCCGGGCCGCGACTTCGACTCCCGCTTGCCCGTGCACAGCGTCTCCGCGTACAGGGTGTCGCCTGCGAAGACCGGCGCGGGGAAGGCGATCTCGGAGAAGCCGAGGTTCGCGACCAGCGTGCCCTGGGTGAGCTGCGCGACGGACAGCCCCACCAGCGTGGAGAGCGTGTACATCGAGTTCACCAGGCGCTGGCCGCCGAACCCGGGCTGCTGCGCCGACCAGTGCGCGTCCAGGTGCAGCGCCTGGGTGTTCATGGTCAGCTTGGTGAACAGCATGTTGTCGGCCTCGGTGACGGTGACCCCGGGCCGGTGCTCGTAGAGCACGCCGTCCTCGAACTCGTCGAACCACAGGCCCCGCTGGGTCACCCGCTTCACGGGCTCCTGCTCGCTCATCCCTGCAGCCCCAGCGAGCGGGCGATCAGCATGAGCTGGACCTCGGTGGTGCCCTCGCCGATCTCGAGGATCTTCGAGTCGCGGTAGTGCCGCGCCACGGGGTACTCGTTCATGAAGCCGTAGCCGCCGTGGATCTGGGTCGCCATGCGCGCGTTGTCCATCGCCGCCTCGGAGGAGATCATCTTCGCGATGGCGGCCTCCTTCTTGAACGGCTTGCCGGCCAGCATGAGCCGGGCCGCCTCGTAGTAGGCGACGCGCGAGGTGTGCGCCCGCGCCTCCATCCGCGCGATCGCGAAGGCGATGGACTGGAACTCGCCGATCGGCTTGCCGAAGGCGTTGCGCTCCTTGGCGTACTTCACCGATTCGTCGACGCAGCCCTGGGCGGCGCCCGTGGCGACCGCGGCGATCGCGATCCGCCCCTCGTCGAGGATGGAGAGGAAGTTCGCGTAGCCGCGGCCCTCCTCGCCGAGCAGGTTCTCCGCGGGGACGCGCACGTCGGAGAAGCTCAACGGGTGCGTGTCGGAGGCGTTCCAGCCGACCTTGTTGTACGCGGGCTCGACGGTGAAGCCGGGCGTGCCGCTGGGCACGATGATCGTGGAGATCTGCTTGCGACCGTCGGGCTTGGTTCCCGTCACCGCGGTCACGGTCACCAGGCTGGTGATGTCGGTGCCCGAGTTGGTGATGAACTGCTTGGAGCCGTTGATGACCCACTCGTCGCCGTCGCGCTTGGCCGTGGTCTGGGTACCGGAGGCGTCCGAGCCGCAGCCCGGCTCGGTGAGGCCGAAGCCCGCGAGGTTCTCGCCCGCGGCGAGGCTCGGCAGGTACTTCTGCTTCTGCTCCTCGGTGCCGAACTTGTAGATCGGCATGGCGCCGAGGCCGACGCCGGCCTCCACCGTCATCGCGACCGACTGGTCGACGCGGCCCAGCTCCTCCAGCGCGAGGGCGAGGGCGAAGTAGTCGCCGCCCATGCCGCCGTACTCCTCGGGGAAGGGCAGGCCGAACAGGCCCATCTGCCCCATCTGCTTGACGACCTCGTACGGGAACGAGTGCTCCTCGTCGTGCTTGGCCGAGACGGGCGCGACCACCTGGTTCGCGAAGTCCCGCACCGTGTCCCGCAGGTCGGCGTAGTCCTGGGTCAGTTCCATGTCAGCTCTCTTCCGTTTCCGTGGCCGTGACGCTCGCGAGCACCTGGGCCGCGGTCACCTTGTCTCCTGCGCGCACCGCGATCGACACCACACCGTCGTGCGGCGCGGTCAGCGGCTGCTCCATCTTCATCGCCTCGATGATCACCAGGGTCTCGCCCTTGGTCACCGTCTGGCCGTCCTCGACCGGCACCGCGACGACGGCGCCCGGCATGGGGCTCACCACGTCGCCGCCGTGGGCGCCGTCGCGGTCCTTCGACGTGGACTTCGCGAGCGGCAGCTCGTACGTGCCGTCCTCTCCGCTGACCCAATAGGTTCCGCCGATCAGATCGACGGTCACGGGCGTGGAGAAGCCGTCGACCACCAGGCGCGCGGCAGCATCGTTCGGCCCGCTCGCCCCACTCCCGACGCCGGCGATCCGGGCCGTGCCGGCCCAGTCGAGCGCGGACTCCTCGGCGGTGCCGCGCACCGTCACCGCGTCCCCGAGCACCGAGACGTGCACCTCGCCGGTCTGCTCCGTGCCCGTGAACCGCACCACGGTCGGATGCGCGCCCCCGATGCGCCAACCGGTCTCGGTGCCCCAGGGCCCGTCGCCCCGCGCAGACGCCACGGCCGAGACCGCGGCGGCGGCGTAGGCGCGGACCGTCGGCTCGGGGCGGGTGTAGGTGGGCGCCAGCCGATCCAGCAGCTCGGTGTCGAGCCGGCCGGAGACCACGTCGGCGTCGGCGAGCACGAACCGACAGAAGTCGACGTTGGTGCGCAGGCCCGTGAGCTGCGTGCCGGCGAGCGCCTCGTCGAGCCGGCGCAGGGCCTGCTCGCGGTCGTCGGCGTGCACGATCACCTTGGCGAGCATGGGGTCGTAGTCGCTGCCGACGACGCTGCCGGACTCGATGCCGGTGTCCACGCGGACCGGGCCGCGGCGGTCGCTGCGCGGGTACCGCAGGGCCGTCACGGTGCCGCCCGTGGGCAGGAAGCCCGCGGCGGGGTCCTCCGCGTAGACGCGGGCCTCGACGGCGTGGCCGGTGAGCACGATGTCGTCCTGCGTGAGCGACAGCTCCTCGCCGTTGGCGACGCGGATCTGCTGCTCCACCAGGTCGACTCCGGTCACCAGCTCGGTGACGGGGTGCTCGACCTGGAGGCGGGTGTTCATCTCCATGAAGAAGAAGGCATCGGGCCGCTTGGCCGAGACGATGAACTCGACGGTGCCGACGCCGGTGTAGCCGACGGAGCGCGCGGCGTCGCAGGCGGCGCGGCCGATCTCGGCGCGCGTGGCCTCGTCGAGCAGGGCCGACGGCGCCTCCTCGATCACCTTCTGGTGGCGCCGCTGCAGCGAGCACTCGCGCTCGCCGAGGTGGATCACGTTGCCGTGCTTGTCCGCCAGTACCTGCACCTCGATGTGGCGCGGGGTGTCCACGAAGTGCTCCATGAACAGCGTGTCGTCGCCGAAGGCCGCGGCGGCCTCGCGTCGCGCCGCGGCGACCGCGGCGGGCAGGTCCGCCGGGTTCTCCACCCGGTGCATGCCCTTACCGCCGCCGCCCGCGCTGGGCTTGATGAGCACGGGGAAGCCGATGCCCTCGGCCGCGTCGATGAGGTCGGCGTCCGTGAGGCCCGGGCGGCTGATGCCCGGGACCACGGGGACGTCGCGCTCGACGACGGCGGCGCGCGCGGTGATCTTGTCGCCCATGGTCTCGATGGATTCGACGGGCGGGCCGAGGAATTCGATGCCGGCCTCCGCGAGCGCCCGCGCGAAGGCGGCGTTCTCGGAGAGGAAGCCGTAGCCGGGGTGCACCGCGTCGGCGCCGGTGACGCGGGCCGCCTCGACGACCTTGTCGATGCGCAGGTAGCTCTCGGTGGCGGCGGCCGGGCCGAGGCGCACGGCCTCGTCGGCCAGCTGCACGTGCCGGGCGTCGGCGTCCGCGTCGGAGTACACCGCGACACTGGCGATGCCCAGGGTGCGCAGGGTGTCGATCACGCGGCAGGCGATCTCGCCGCGGTTCGCGATCAGGACCTTCTCGATCTTGCTCATTCTCATCACATCCGGAAGACGCCGTAGGAGACCTCGGCCAGCGGCGTGCGGGACGCCGCCTCCAGCGCGAGGCCGAGGACGGTGCGGGTGTCGGCGGGGTCGATCACGCCGTCGTCCCACAGCCTGGCCGTGGAGTAGTAGGCCTGCGACTGCCGCTCGAACTGGTCGCGCACGCCCTGCTTGAACTCCTCCATGCCCTCCTGCTCGCGGCGGACGGAGCCGAGGGTGTCGGCGGCCTGCGGGCCGCCCATCACGGAGATCCGCGCGTTGGGCCACATCCACAGGAAGCGCGGCGAGTAGGCGCGGCCGCACATGGAGTAGTTGCCGGCGCCGAACGAGCCGCCCACGATCACGGTGAACTTGGGGACGCGGGCGCAGGCGACCGCGGTCACCATCTTGGCGCCGTGCTTGGCGATACCGCCCTCCTCGTACTGCCGACCGACCATGAACCCGGTGATGTTCTGCAGGAACAGCAGCGGGATTCGGCGCTTGTCGCACAGCTCGATGAAGTGGGCACCCTTCTGCGCGGCCTCGGCGAAGAGCACGCCGTTGTTGCCGATGATGCCCACCGGGTGGCCGTGGATCCGCGCGAACGCGGTGACCAGCGTGGTGCCGAACAGCTCCTTGAACTCGTCGAATTCGCCGCCGTCGGCGATGATCTCGATGAGCTTTCGCACGTCGTAGCCGATCCTCGGATCGGTCGGCACCACGTCGTACAGGTCGGTCTGCGGGCGGGCCGGGGGCACCGCGGGGCGCACGTCCCACTGCACCTCGCCGACGGGGCCGAGGCGCCCGACGATCTGCCGGACCTTCTCCAGCGCCTCGTCGTCGGAATCGACGAGGTGGTCGGTGACGCCCGACTTGGTGGAGTGCATGAGGCCGCCGCCGAGATCCTCGGCCGTCACGTCCTCGCCCGTCGCAGCCTTCACCAGGGGCGGGCCCGCGAGGAAGATGGTGCCCTGATCGCGGACGATGATCGTCTCGTCGCTCATGGCCGGCACGTACGCGCCGCCCGCGGTGGAGCTGCCGAGCACGGCGGCGATCTGCGGGATGCCCGCGGCGCTCATGTTCGCCTGGTTGTAGAAGATGCGGCCGAAGTGCTCCCGGTCGGGGAAGACCTCGTCCTGGTTCAGCAGCATCGCGCCGCCCGAATCCACGAGGTAGACGCAGGGCAGCCGGTTCTGCATCGCGATCTCCTGCGCGCGCAGGTGCTTCTTCACGGTGACCGGGTAGTAGGTGCCGCCCGAGACCGTCGCGTCGTTGGCGACGATCATCACCTGCCGGCCGGAGACCGTGCCGATGCCGGCGACGGCGCCCGCGGAGGGGGCCTTGCCGTCGTACATGTCCTCGGCGGCCAGGGGCGCCACCTCCAGGAACGGGCTGCCCGTGTCCAGCAGCCGCCGGATCCGCTCGCGGACCAGCAGCTTGCCGCGGCCCTCGTGCCGGGCGCGCGCCCGCTCACCGCCGCCCTGCGCCACCCTCTCGAGCCGCTGCCGCAGCTCGGCGACGTTCGCCTCGTGTTCCTCGCGGAATGTCACGCCCGCTCCTTTGGGTTATTCACCATTAACTGAAAATGAGAATATGTGACCCCGGCCACCGTGTCCAGTCTTACTCGGGGGTAGCTTCCGCGCGGCCGATTGCGCGGGATCGCCGGGCTAGACGCCCAGGGCGGCGAGCGCCTTGTCGCGCAGCAGCGCGCGGAGCCGCGGCTGCGGCAGCGCCGGCAGGCTCGGGGCGGCGTTGATCAGGCCGAAGACGGCGTGCACCACGGCGCGGTTGTCCACCGGGTCGCCACCGAGGGCGGTGAGCGCATCGGTCCAGATCTCCACGTACTGCCGCTGCAGCCGCCGCACTCGGCGCGCGGATTCCGGTGCGAGCGACCACATGTCGCGGTACTGCACCCGGATCAGGTCGGGCTCCGAGGCCGCGAAGTCCACGTGGAAGTCGACGAGGTCGTGCAGCGCCTGCCGGGGGTCGCCGGCGCGCTCCTCCGCGACCCGGCGGCCACCGTCGTACAGGTACTCGGAGATCTCCACCAGGAGCGCGGCGAGCACGTCCTGCTTGCCCGCGAAGTGGCGGTACATGGCCGGACCCGAGACGCCCGCGGCCGCGCCGATGTCCTCGAGGCGCACGCCGGCGAAGCCGCGCTCGGCCATGAGCGCCGCGGCGGCGGCGAGTAGTTCGCGGCGGCGGGCCGCCTTGGCGCGCTCGCGCGCCGTCCCCGCCTCGGGCCCTGCCGCGCCGTGACCGCGGGTCGTCGGTACCTCCATGGCGGGCCACACTACTCGGCTTGCCCCGCCCACGGCCCCGTGTCATGCTTGTTGCGCAAGGCGCCAATCGTTCGCTGAGGCTCCTTCGCGGAAACAGGCCAGCGACCCCGAACGTCGAGAGACGCCCCGGGTCAGGACAGGCGCATCCGGCTTAAGGGTGCTCCCCGATTGGCTCCCGTTCACGGGTTCACGCCGCGAAGTGCTGAAGGTCTGACGTGGAGGGGCGCAGCTTCTTCTCTTCCCTCCCGGCGCGCGGAAACGTCGACCCGTGGAGGTGATGCAATGCCCGACGACAGTCGTAGTCGATCGCTCGGCGCTTCCCGCATCACCGCGGGAAGCCGCTGAGCGCACCATGATCCGGGCCGGAGGCCCGCCCCGCCGACGGCGCACCGTCGGCTCCGCCGTGCCGCCTCCGTCCCATTGACACATCCACACCCTGCTCCGCCACGCCCACCGGGCCGTGGCGCAGTGGCGCGTGCCCGGACGAGGGGACCACCATGCACGCCACCACCACCATCGACCTGCTCGACATGCTGCTGCGCATCGCGGCGGGTGTCGGCTTCGGCACCCTGATCGGACTCGAGCGCCAGTACCGCGCCCGCATGGCCGGCCTGCGCACCAATGCGCTGGTCTCGGTCGGCTCCGCGCTCTTCGTCGTCCTGTCCGCCTACGGATTCGGAGGCGGCGATCCCACGCGCGTGGCCGCGCAGATCGTCTCCGGCATCGGCTTCCTCGGCGGCGGCGTGATCCTGCGCGACGGCCTGACCGTGCGCGGCCTCAACACCGCCGCCACCCTGTGGTGCTCGGCCGCCGTCGGCGCGCTGTCGGGCTCGGGGATGTATCTCCCGGCTGCGATCGGCACCGTCGTCGTGATCGGGGTGAACACCGCGCTGCGCTCGGTCGGGCACGCCGTCGACCGGGCGCCGGACACCGGCAAGGAGGCGCCGAGCCGCTACGAGTTCGTCGCCGTCACGCGCGACGAGAACGAGGCGCACGTGCGGGTGATGCTCGTACAGGCCTTGAGCCGCACCGTCTTCCACCTGCAATCCATCAGCAGCATCGACACCGACGACGGGCGCGTCGAGGTGCGCGCCACCCTCGCCGCCGACGGGCGGGACGACCGCGCGCTGGAGACCGCCATCAGCCAGCTCAGCATGGAACCGTCGGTGACGGCGGTGCGCTGGGACGCGCTGCCCGAGCGCGAGGAGGCGGACCTGTGAGCACGCGGACCGCTCCCCCACTCGGCCGCCGGCGGGCCGAGCGCGACGGCCGCCGCTCCGTCGTCGCCGACGTGCTCGTGGTCGCCGGTGCGGCCGCGCTGATCTGGCTGACGATCCGCGTCGGCCAGGGCATGGGTGCGCCGATCGATGTGGCGCACAGCGACGCCCGCGTCGACACCGATCCGGCGCGGCTGCCCTACTACGCGGCGCGCTCCCTGCTGCGCATGTTCCTGGCGCTCGCGGCATCGGTGGTCTTCACGTTCGGCTACGCGCTGCTCGCGGCACCGTCGCGGCGGGCGCGGGCGGTGCTGCTGCCCCTGCTCGACGTGCTGCAGTCCGTCCCGATCCTCGGCTTCCTGTCGGTGACCGTCACCGTCTTCCTCGCGCTGTTCCCCGGGTCGGCGCTGGGCCTGGAGTGCGCGGCGGTGTTCGCCATCTTCACCTCGCAGGCGTGGAACATGACCTTCGCCTTCTACCAGAGCCTGATCGGCCAGCCGCGCGAGCTCGGCGAGGCCGCACGCGACCTGGGACTGTCGCGCTGGCAACGGTTCTGGCGGCTCGACGTGCCCGGCGGCATGATCCCGCTGGTCTGGAACGCGATGATGAGCTTCGGCGGCGGCTGGTTCTTCCTCACCGCCTCGGAGGCCGTCTCGGTGGCGGGCGACGAGTACGCCCTCCCCGGCATCGGCGCGTACGTCGCCACCGCCTCGTCCGACGGTGACCTCGGCCGCGTCGGCTGGGCGATCGCGGCGATGATCGTGGTGATCGTCCTGGTGAACGTGCTCTTCTGGAGCCCGCTCACGGCGTGGGCCGAGCGGTTCCGGCTCGAGGACTCCGCCACCGGCCGCGTCCCGCGTTCCGCGGTGCTCACGCTCCTGCGCCGCTCGCACCTCACGGACGTCGCGCGGCGCGCGGCGGCCCCCGTGGTGACGGGCCTGGACCGGGCGTTCGCCGTCTTCGGCCGGACCGGGACCGCGGCTCCCGCGGACCCGCGCCGCGCCCGCCTCGGCGACGTGGCGTTCGGCACCGTCGTCCTGGCGGTGCTGGCGTACGGCCTGTGGCGGGCGCTGGAGGTCGTCCTGCGCGACGCGGGGCCCGCCGAGGTGGGGCACGTGCTCCTGCTCGGACTCGCCACGATGGCGCGGGTCGCGGTCGTCATGGTGGTCGCGACCGTCGTCTGGGTGCCGATCGGCGTGATCGTCGGCCGCAGCCCGCGCCTGACCCGGGCCCTGCAGCCCGTCGTCCAGGTGTGCGCGAGCTTCCCGGCGAACTTCCTGTTCCCCCTGGTCACCGCGGTCCTGGTGGCCTGGAACATCCCGCTCGACCTGGGCGGCGTCGTGCTCATGGCGCTCGGCACGCAGTGGTACATCCTGTTCAACGTGATCGCCGCGGCCGGGGCCATCCCCGGCGATCTCCTGGCGGCCGCCGACGACATGCGGCTGCCCCGGCTGCTGACGTGGCGCTACGTACTACTGCCCGGCGTCTTCGCCGGCTACGTCACCGGCGGGATCACCGCCGCCGGTGGCGCCTGGAACGCCTCGATCGTCGCGGAGGTCGTCTCCTACGACGGGACGACCCACCACGCCTACGGCCTCGGCGACTACATCGCGCGGGCCACCGCGGCCACCGGACCCGAGCACGCCTCCCATCTGCTGCTCGGCATCGTCGTGATGTGCCTGTTCGTGGTGGGCACCAACGCCGCCCTGTGGCGCCGCCTGTACCGCACGGCGGAGCGCCGCTACTCCCTCTAGCCACCCCTTATTACTAGGAGCCGTTCCATGACCACCACCGTCACCACCCCGCTGATCCGCCTGCAGGGCCTCACCAAGAGCTTCCAGGGCGCCCACGGCGACGCCCTGACCGTGCTCGACGGCATCGACCTCACCATCGAGGCCGGCGAGATCGTCGCGCTGCTCGGCCGCTCCGGTTCGGGCAAGTCCACGCTCCTGCGCATCCTCGCCGGGCTGATCCCCGCGACGTCCGGCACCGTCGAATCCGACGGGGCCCCGCTGTCCGGGCCCAACCCCGCCGCCGCGATGGTCTTCCAGTCCTTCGCGCTCATGCCCTGGCTGACGGTCCAGGACAACGTCGAGCTCGGGCTCACAGCCCGGAACGTGCCGCGCGCCGAGCGCCGGGCCCGCGCGCTGGCGGCGATCGACACCATCGGCCTCGACGGCTTCGAGTCCGCGTACCCGCGCGAGCTGTCGGGCGGCATGCGCCAGCGCGTCGGCTTCGCCCGGGCGCTGGTGCGGGAGCCGGACCTCCTGCTCATGGACGAGCCCTTCTCCGCGCTGGACGTCCTCACCGCCGAGAACCTGCGCGGCGAGCTGATGGAGCTGTGGGGCCGCGACGACGTCCGCACGCGGAGCGTCTGCCTCGTGACCCACAACATCGAGGAGGCGGTGCTCCTCGCCGACCGCGTCGTGGTCCTCGGCGCCAAGCCGGGCCGCATCGTCCAGGAGACCCGGATCGACCTGCCGCGGCCGCGCATCCGCACCGCCCCGGAGTTCGAGGCGATCGTCGACGAGCTGTACGGGGCGCTGACGGGGCGCGACGCGCCGATCCAGCACGAGCCCGACCCCGTCGAGGCGACGCCTGTCAGCCGTCCGCTGCCGGACGCGACCGTGGACGGGATCGCCGGGCTGCTGGAGCTGGTGGCGGCGCACGGCGATCCCACCGACCTCCCCGACCTCGCGGCGGACCTCAACTTCGAGGTCGACGACATCCTGCCGCTGGTCGACGCCGCGACGATGCTGGGCCTCGTCGTCGGCGCGGGGAACGACATCACCCTCACCGAGACCGGCCGCGCGTTCGTGACGGCGCCGCTCGCCGACGCGAAGGAGGTGTTCGCGCGGCAGGCCGCGTCCCGCGCCCCGCTGGTCCGCACCGTCCTGCGCACCCTCCGCGCGTCGAGCGACGGGGCGGCCCGGCTCGGCTTCTTCGTCGACCTGCTGCGCCGCGGCTTCGGACGGGAGGACGCCGAGCGCCAGCTCCGGCTGGCGATCGACTGGGGCCGGTACGGCGAGCTCTACGACTTCGACGCCGATGCCGGCCGGATCCGGCTCTACCAGCAGTAACACCATCGTGATCCGGCGCTTTGTGATCGCATTGTGACCAAAGACACATTCGCCCGAACCGCCCCCCTTGAGGTTGTCTCGCCGCAATCATTTCGTTATCGTCGACGGGACGCGGATCACGAAGCGGTCACGATGAGGACATCGTCGGATCACCACGTGGTCCGAAGTGCGGTTTTACGGTTGGAGTAGGCGAGATATGACACGGAGTCGCGAGAGCCACGTGCGCTGGCAAGGCAGCACGCAGGTCCTCGATGATGAGTCGATCACCGCGATCATCCCACTGGATGAGCTCGAGACCCGCCTCGAAGCGGCCTATTCCGAGACCTGGACCGACGCGCCGGACGACACCGCGCTGGTCTACCGCCCCTCCAGCTCCGAGGTCACCCAGGACCTCATGATCCCCGAGGTGCTGTTCACCGGGGACACCGAGTTCGACGCGCCCGACCTGGACGAGCTCGAGGAGACCGCACTCCTCGGATCGCCGGAGGCCGCTCCCGAGCTCCTCCCGACGCCCGCCCGCAAGGGCGGCAAGCACCGCGTTCCCACTGCGCCGCACGCCCTCAAGGGCCGCGCCGCCCTGCTCGCCCTCGCCGCGGGCGCCAGCGTCGCCGGTGCCGCCGTGGTCAACGCCGCCGGCGGCGACGCCCCGTCGACCTCGCAGCAGCCCGTCGTCCCGCCCGCCGGCCCCGAGTTCAACGCCGGCCGCCAGGCGCCCCTGCCCGCCGCGCAGGACACCGAGCAGTTCGCCGCCGGTCTCGCCGGCGGCAAGGCCCGCAAGGACGCGGACGACAAGCGCATCATCGACTCGATGCGCCCGAAGGTGACCGCCCCCGTGAACGGCGCCACCCTCACCTCGAACTTCGGCACCCGCTGGGGCGCCATGCACGGCGGCCTCGACCTCGCCGCCCCGCTCGGCACCCCGCTCTTCGCGGCCGCCGACGGCGTCGTCACCGACGCGGGCCCCGCCTCGGGCTTCGGCATCTGGATCAAGATCCGCCTGTCCGACGGCACCGTCCTGGTCTACGGCCACATGTACAACGTGAACGTCCAGGCCGGCCAGACCGTCAAGGCGGGCGACCTCATCAGCTGGGTCGGCAACAACGGCTACTCGACCGGCCCGCACCTGCACTTCGAGGTGCACGGTGCCGGCGGCGCGAAGCTGGACCCGCAGGCCTGGCTGGCCGAGCGCGGCATCCGCGTCTAGGGATTCCACGCACGCTGAAAGGCGCCCCGGATCACCGGGGCGCCTTTCGCGTCGTTGGGGGTGCCGCCGCTACAGCTTCTCCATCGGCAGGCCGCCGAAGGTCATCAGGGTGACGGTGCCGGACGAGCCGAAGTCGAAGGTCGCCCGTTCCATCGGCCCCGCACCCGTGACCGCGGTGACCGTGCCGAGCCCGAAGGAGTCGTGCGAGACCCGATCGCCGACGGTGAGGGAGAGCTTGTTCGCCCGACGAGTGGGCTTGGGCGCGCGCTTGGGGGTCCAGCCACCGTCGGAGCCCGAGGACCGGTCCCGGCCGCCGTAGCCGCCCCCACCGCCCCACGACGGGCGGTCCTGCCCGAAGACGCCGCGGGAGCCCCCGCCGAACTGGCTGCGCTTGGGCTCGAGGCGGCGCCAGTCGATGAGGTGCTGCGGGATCTCGGCGAGGAACCGGGACTCCGGATTCTGCATCGGATCGCCCCAGGTGGCGCGGATCATGGCGCGGGAGAGGTAGAGCCGTTCGCGGGCGCGGGTGATGCCGACGTACGCCAGGCGCCGCTCCTCCGCGAGCTCCGCCTCGTCGCCGAGCGCGCGCATGTGCGGGAACTGGCCGTCCTCCCAGCCGGTCACGAAGACCACCGGGAACTCGAGGCCCTTCGCGGTGTGCAGGGTCATCATCGTGACCACACCCGCTTCGCTGTCGGGCACCTGATCCGCGTCCGCGACCAGCGAGACCCGCTCCAGGAAGGCCGCGAGCGAGCCGGGCTCGGGTGCGCCCTCGTCGACCACGACGTCGGTGAAGTCCTGCGCGGAGAACTCCCGCGCGACGCTGATCAGCTCCTCGATGTTCTCGAGGCGCGCGCCGTCCTGCGGGTCCGACGAGCCCTCCAACTCCGCCCGGTAGCCGGTCTTCTCGACGACCGCGTCGAGCAGGTCGCCCAGGTCCTGATCCTCGTCCGCGGCGGTGCGGCGCAGGTCGGCCATCAGGCCGGCGAACGCGGCGATCGCGTTGCGCGAGCGCGGGTTCAGCATCGCGACGGTGCCGTCGACCGCGTCCTCGATGGCGGTGCTGAACGTGCCGCCGCGGTTCTCGGCGTGCACCGTGAGGCAGGCCTGGGCGCGATCGCCGATGCCGCGGCGCGGGGTGTTGACGATGCGCTGCAGGCTGACGGTGTCGTTGGGGTTGTCGATGGCGCGCAGGTACGCGACCAGGTCGCGCACCTCCTTGCGCTCGTAGAAGCGGACGCCGCCGACCACCTTGTAGGGCACGCCGTGGCGGATGAAGACCTCCTCCAGCACGCGCGCCGCGGTGTTCGTGCGGTAGAAGACCGCCACGTCGCTGTACTTGACGCCCTTGTCGGCGAGGGCGTCGATCTCCGAGACCACGAAGCTCGCCTCGTCGTGCTCGTTGTCGGCGACATAGCCGGTGATGAGGTCACCGTCGCCCTGGTCGGTCCAGAGCTTCTTGTCGCGGCGGCCGGCGTTGCGGGAGATGACCGCGTTGGCCGCCGAGAGGATGGTCTGGGTGGAGCGGTAGTTCTGCTCCAGCAGGATGGTCTCCGCGTTCGGGAAGTCCCGCTCGAACTCCTCGATGTTGCGGATCGTCGCGCCGCGGAAGGCGTAGATGGACTGGTCCGCGTCACCCACCACGCAGAGCTCGCTGGGCTCGACGCCGTCCGCGTCGGTCTCCAGGCCCACCAGCTCGCGGACGAGCACGTACTGGGCGTGGTTGGTGTCCTGGTACTCGTCGACCATCACGTGCCGGAATCGGCGGCGGTAGTACTGCGCGACGTTGGGGTGCGACTGCAGCAGCGCCACCGTCTCCCCGATGAGATCGTCGAAGTCGAAGGCGTTCGCGCCGCGCAGCCGGGACTGGTAGGTGCCGTACACCTCGGCGACGGTGACCGCGAAGGGCTCGCCCGTCTTCGCCGCGTCCGCGGAGGCCTGCTCCGGATCGATCAGCTCGTTCTTGAGGTTGCTGATGTGGGTGGCGAGCGCGCGCGGCGCGAACTTCTTCGCGTCCAGCCCCATGTCCTTGACGATCATGGTGAGCAGGCGGCGGGAATCGTCCGCGTCGTAGATGGAGAAGTTGGAGTTCATGCCCGGCAGCAGGCCCGCCTGGGCGCGGAGGATGCGCACGCAGGTGGAGTGGAACGTGGAGACCCACATGATCTTCGCGCGGTTGCCGATGAGTCCGGCGACGCGCTCCCGCATCTCCGCGGCCGCCTTGTTGGTGAAGGTGATCGCGAGGATCTGGCCGGGGTGCGTGTTCCGGGCCGCCAGCAGGTAGGCGATGCGACGGGTCAGCACCGCCGTCTTGCCCGATCCCGCGCCCGCGACGATGAGCAGCGGCGAACCCTCGTGCAGCACCGCGGCCCGCTGCTGCGGATTGAGCCCCTCGAGCAGTTCCTGGCCGCGTTCTGATCGCTCCACCTGCGCTTTCGGGCGGGAGAAGGGCTGGCGCTGGCGGAGTCCGGACTGCTGCGGTGCTGGGTTACTCATCTCCCGTCCAGAGTAGCCGGGACCGGTGACAGTTTTCGTCCGCCGCGCGCGTGGGCACCGCTCACCACCGGCCGATGCGCACGGAGACCGATCGCGGATCGGCGTCGAGCGGGACGACCGACGTGCCCACGAACGGCCGCACTCCCGCGGGGGTCTCCGCTTCGTCATCGGGTTGCACCCCGATGACGAGTGAGAAGCCCCCGCGGGAGTGCGGTGACAGACGGGATCAGGCCGCTGCGGCCGTCTCCGCGGAGTCGGCGCCGTCCGCGGTCGAGGAGTCGCTCGACGACTCGGTCGACGAGCCGGATGCGGCCGGCTCCTGGGCGGTCGAGCCCTCGTCGGCGGAAGCCTCGGGCGCGGGGTTCTCCGCGGGCGTCTCCTTGACCGGCGTCTCGACGACCGGGGTCTCGGCGACCGGCGTCTCCGCCGCGGGCGTCTCAGCGACCGGGGTCTCCGCGGCCGGGACCTCGGCCACCGGGGTTCCGGTGACGGGGGCCTCCGAGGGCTCGGCGGGCACCGTCGGGGACGAGGACGCCACCGTTCCGCCCGACGTTCCCGACGCGTCGTCGGCGGCCTCGGAGGCCGGGACGGCGGTCTTCGCCGGCGCGTCGGCGAGGGTCGTGGCGTTCGCGGTCTCGGGGGTCTTACCGGTCAGCCCGTCGAGGAAGCCGGTCCCGACGCCCAGCAGGCCGGGGAGCAGGCCGATGGTGAACGGGTTGTCCGAGAACAGCGCGTTGTTGCCCTCGGTCAACGTGGCGCCCAGGCCCGCCACCGCGGCGTTGATCGCCGCGACCGGGTCACCGGTGCCGAGCGCCTTCACGACGTTCTCGAGGCCGGTGAAGGCCGTCGACGGCACCATGCGTGTGGCGTTGTACAGACCGAGCGTCAGGTACAGCAGCGGTTCCGCGGCACCGTCGAGCCCCTTGCCGAGCGGGCCGAGGAACGGGTTGATGAGATCGCCGGTCTGGAGCACCGCGCCGCCGAGTTCGAGCAGCGGCGCGGCCAGGATGCCGTGGATGACCTCGTAGGACTTCGACCACTCCCCACTCGGCACACCGCTGAGGAGCGTGCTGAAGATCCGCTGCAGGCCGTCCGGGCCGGCGAAGTTGGTGGCGATCCGGGTCAGCGTGTCCGTCCAGATCCCGCCGATCGCGCCGAAGTCGGGCAGCGCGGTCGGCGACGCCGCGAGCGTGGCCGCCGACGCGGAGGCGAACGTGACCGTGTTCCCGGTGGGCAGCGTGAACGGCCCCGCGTTCGCCCAGTCGGACCCGGCGATGCCGCCGAGGATCGTCGGGATCAGGTTGACCAGGCTGGGGATCGCGCCGTACTCGCCGAAGAGGGCGCCGATCGCCTTCTCGTTCACCGCGGAGGCGGTGCCGAACAGCGACGTCAGCGCCGCGGCGGGGCCGCCGGTGCTGAGCGCCTTGAGCGCGGCGGTGACGCCGTCGGCCAGGAGCGCCGGCACCTCGATGCCCGCCTGGAGCGGTCCGAGGGCGAGACCGAGCAACGGGCCCAGGGCGGCGGTCAGCCCGTCGCCGATCGGCCCGAGCTGGCCGCCGATCGTGTCCATCACCGGGAGCAGGCTGATCGCGGGCGTGAGGATCGAGCCGGTGATGGTCGTGGCTAAGGTGGTCCACGCCTCGCCCACCTTCCCCGCGGCGAGGTCGGCCTGGATCTTCTGCAGGTTGTCCAGCAGATTGTCCTCGAGGTAGCCGAAGAAGGCCTTGCCCGCGTCGCCCGCCGCGCCGGCGATCGTGCCCGCGGTGGCGAGCTGGTCCTGCACCAGCTTCGTCAGGCCGGTGACCGGGTCGGTGACGAACTTCAGGCCCATCGCCGTGGCCCAGTTCGCGACGGCACTCGCGGCGCCGCCGAGGTCCTGGACGATCGGCGGGAGCGACGGTGCCGTCACCGCGCCCATCGACGTGGCGACGGGGGCGACCGCGACGGCCGCCGCAGCGGCCATGGCGACGGCGGGTGCGGCGTAACGACGGTGGGAGGACCGAGGATCTGCTGCGAGCATGGAGAAACACCCTTCGACTGGAGTGAGCCGGATCACACACGAACCGGACGAACGGAACATACGCCCACGTCGTGGATTTTCGGACGACTTTCGAAGAAGCTTTGCGACACCACACGTCCATCTGTCTCAATGCGGTCTGCACGTTTCTGAACACGGCAGGTCAGAAGATGTTTTTCCTGCGGACACGCAGCCGCTCCCCAGCCGTCGCCCCGCGGCCGGTAGTTCCGCGTGCGACGGATGAGGAGCGATGCGTGCGCGCCGTCAGGCGTCGGAGGAGGTCTCCGATCCGGTGTCGGCGCCGTCCGCGCCGGCGTCCGCCGCAGGCGCCTCGGCCTCCGCCTCTGCCGGCGCCTCGACGGTCGGCTCGGCCGGCGTCGTCGGCTCGGCCGGCGTCGTCGGCTCGGCCGGGGTGGTCGGCTCGACCGGCGCGGTCGGTTCGGCCGGCGCGGTGTCGTCGTCCTCGACGACGGTGCCGCCCGTCGCCGGGGTGCCGACCGCGGGGGTGCCGGCGGCCGGCGTCGACGCCTCGACGGCGGCAGCGGTCGTCGCGGGCGCGCCCGTCGCCGGTGCACCCGTCGGCAGGTCCGTCGTCGCGACGACGTCCGTGGCGGCGGTCGGGGCGACCTTCGGGGATTCGACGGCGGGCTTGAACGCGTCGACGATGTTCTTGCCGATGTTCGCGAGCGCCGGGAACACCGCGTTGTCGAACGGGTTGTCCTTGGCGACGAACAGGCGGTCGTTGAGGAAGGTCGTCAGCGCGCCGAGGTCCGTCGTCAGCCCGGTGAGCGCCTTCCCGGGGTCACCCGACAGCAGCGCGGTCACCAGGTGCTGGCCGATCGCCACCACCTTGCCCGGAGTGTCGAAGAGCACTGCCAGGGCGGAGTTCCCGAGCCCGATGAAGTCCGCCTGGGAATCGGTGAGACCGGTACCGATCGGACCGAGGTAGGGGTTCACCAGATCCGTGATCGGCATGATGCCGCCCAGCAGGACGATGATCGACAGCGCCTTGGCCTTGTTGGTCACGTCGTTGATCGCGCCGGCCGGATCGCCCTTGCCGAGCTTGGCCAGCGCGTCGGTGATCGTTCCCACGACGCCGGGCGTCCACTGGTCGCCCTTGACGCTGCTCACGAACATGTCGAAGCCCATCTTCCAGGCCTCGAACAGCGTCGCGAAGTCGGGCATCCCGAGGGCGGGCGCGGACGCGACCGCGGCCTGCGCGGCGAGGGCGTCGGCCCTCGCCGGCGAGGAGGCGGGCAGCTTCGGAATCAGCTCGCCGAGCACCGCGGAGCCGGCCTTGACCAGGTTCGGAATGAGCCCCGTCGCCGCGTTGGTGAGGTTCGCCTCGAGGAACTTCCCGACCCCCGCGACGCCGGCGGAGACCGCGGCGCCGATCTTGGCAACATCCCCGGTGAGGACCGCCTTGACGATGCTCTCGCCCACCGCGAGCACCTCGTACGGCAGGCGGGTCGTGAGCGCGAGCGCCGACTGGCCCAGCGGGATCAAGTAGGGGAACGCTGCGTCGAGCCCCTTCCCCAGGGCGCCCAGCTTCGGGTTGAACTCGCCCGAGATCGGGAACAGGACCGCCATCATCGCGATCATCGTGGTGGTCTCGACGAGGCTGCCGATCGGGCGGTAGGCGCCCGCGATGCTGCCGGCCTTGAGCCCCTCGAGGGCCTGCTCGAAGGCCTTCTGCGCGCCGCCGCCGTACTCGCCCGCGAGGCTGGCCTGGACCTGCGCGAAGGCCTCCTTCAGCGTGTTCGCGAGGAAGGTCACGTCGCCCCATCCCCACGTCGGAGCCGCCGCCGCGGCCGCGGGTCCGGCGGCGCGGGGCAGGAGGCCCGCGACGGAGCCGGCGACCTGGGTCTGCAGGTTCACGAGCTTCGCCGGGTTCACGAGGACGGTGGAGGCGGGCGCGGTGACCGCGCCGACGGAGGCGGTCACGGGCGCGACGGCGATCGCGGCGGCGGTGACCATGGCGACGGAGGCACCGGCGTAGCGGCGCGGGACGGATCGACGGACGACGGCTTGCATTTCAGGCAGCACCCTTCGGCTGGAGTGAGTCCGATCACAGGTGTTCCGGACCAGCGCACCATACAACCCACACCGTGGATATACGTCCGATTTTCCGAAACTGTGCGACATGCAGCGTTGATATGTCGCAGCGGGCGGCCCACATCGTGGGTAATCGGCGGGTAGGGACGTATCCGCTCGTCAGCGACTCGCGCGGACTCGAGGCGGGTCAGCGGGCGGCCGACGCCGGGACCAGCAGGCCGACCGGCCCGCTCCCCACGCACGCGACCAGCCCCGGCGTCTCCGCACGCGCGACGAGCCCGTCGCCCGTCCCCGTCACCCGGGCGTACACGGTGTGTGCGCCCTGACGGACGGGCACGCGGACCGGCGTCGCGCCGCGCTGCTGCTCCAGCACGACCACCCCGTCGGACGAGGCGAGGTAGTTGAACTCCACGACCCAGTCCCAGAACGCCAACGGCCCCTCGTAGGCCAGGACGGCGGGCGCGGCGTCGTCGACGCGCGTCCCGCACGGGAACGGCCCGAGCGGGAGGCTGCGCACGCGCGTGACCCGTCCGGGCTGGAACCGTCCCCGCTGGTCCACGACGGTGGCCTCCCCCGCGTGCTCGGCGAACCGCGGGTGGGCGGGCTGCGTCGCGAGGATCCGCGAGAGCCGGTTGTTCGGGCCGGAGAGCCGGCTCAGGATGTCGCCGTGCACCTCCTGGTCGAGCACCTCGCGGTCCGCGTACGCGGCGGCCCCGGCGCGGAGGTTCTGCAGGTACGGGCCCGTCGGGTTGTCGTGCCACACGGGCGCGAAGCGGGCCGCCGAGACCGAGCCGCTCACGGCGAAGGCGATCACCACCGCGATCCACAGCCGCCGGTCCCTCGTGAATCCGGCGTTTCTCGACCGCGCGAGGCCGGATTCGGCCTCGTGTCCCCGAATTCGGCCGGTTTCACCACGCAGCACGAGGGCGCCGGCAAGGGTCAGCACCCACGCGAAGTCGGCGAAGTAGCGCAGCGACAGCGGCAGCAGCGGCGACGTGAACTCGGAGCTGCGGAGGAAGAAGACCGTCGAGGAGACGCCCAGGAAGTACAGCCCGGCGGCGGCCCACGGGGCGAGCGCGCGCGGCGCCCGCCACCACGTGACCGCGAGGATGGTGCCGATCGCCACCAGCCCGACGACGATGACGGTCACATCGGTGACCACGAGGGGCGGCCCCGGGTTCTCCCGCCGCCACGCCCACGGCCCGCCGACGGCCGCGGGTGCGAGCACCGCGCTCACCGAACGCCCCAGCACCTTCGCTGTGAACTCGACGGTGTGCGTGCCCGGCCGCGCCGCCGTGACCGAGAGCCACAGCACCATCCACGCCGCGACGATCAGCGCGAACGCCGCCCAGAGCCACCGGCCGCGGCGCAACACCGACCGCACGGGGCGGGGGCGCCCCCGCAGGTAGGGCAGGAGGCACGCCGTCGCGAGGGCGACGAAGGGGATGACCAGCGCCTTCTCGAAGAAGAAGAGCGAGGCCAGCAGGGCGATCACCGCGTACGCGCCGGACCGCCGGCGGCCGCGGACGAAGCGCACCGTCTCGGCCACGACGACCGCCAACCCGATCTGCAGCGGCAGCGCGTTGAGCCCCGAGGCCCACCACGCCATCGCCGTCAGGGTGAGCGGGCTGAACAGGAAGAACACGAACGGCACCAGCACCACCGGCCGGCGCCCGGCGATCACCACCAGCGCCCGCAGCGTGGCCAGCGATGCGAGCAGTTGCAGCACGAGCAGCGAGACCGCGGCCACGGGCCAGCTCAGCGGCGCGACCTTGGTGATCGCCGCGGCCGCGAACAGTGTGCCGGGCATGAAGTGGCCGTCGTAGTCGACGAACCACGCACCCGGATCGGTCAGGGGCCGCGCCGCCCGGCCGATGAAGGCGACGTCGTCCCAGTAGAAGTTCCCGCGCGCCAGCACGTACCCGCGGACCGCGAGCTGCAGGGCGATGAGCAGCGCCGCGCCGATCCACAGCCCGCGCCGCGACGCGGGCAGGGCGGAACGGCGGGCGACGGACACGGTGCTCGATGGTAGATCCCTCGGCTGTGGAAAACTTGAACCCATGAGCACACCGGACGACACCGGCGCCGAGACGCCGCTCGCCGACGAGGAGATCCAGGCCCTGCGCGAGGAGATCGACCGCCTCGACGCGGAGATCCTGGCCGCGGTCAAGCGCCGCAGCGAGGTCTCGCAGATCATCGGCCGCACGCGCATGGCGTCGGGCGGCACGCGCCTGGTGCACTCGCGGGAGATGAAGGTGCTCGAGCGGTTCTCCGAGCTCGGCCGCGAGGGCCACACCCTCGCGATGCTCCTCCTGCGCCTCGGCCGGGGTCCGCTGGGCCGCTAGCCGTCAGCCGCGGCCGGCCCCCGCGAAGAAGTCCACCAGGGCGTTCGGGGCGTCGTCGCCGAGGATCATGGTCGCCATCTCGTCCGCGGACGCCGCGGATTCCTCGGCGCGGTCGAACATCTCCCGCTCGTAGGCGGCGAGCGCGGCGTCGTGGTCGCCGGGGTTCTCGACGATGTGCCGGGCCAGCTCGGCACCGTCGAACAGCGCGATGTTGGCGCCCTCCCCGGCCGGCGGGCTGACGTGCGCGGCGTCGCCGACCAGCGTCACGCCGGGGACGTGCTCCCAGCGCAGGCCGACGGACAGCGTGTAGAGCTTCCGCGGCACGAGCGGCGTGTCCGATTCGCCGATGAGGCGGGTGAGCTCCCCGGACCAGCCCGGATACTCGGCGAGCACGGCGCCGGCGGCCGACGCGGTGTCCGACCAGTCGATGCCGTCCGCCCAGTCCTCGGGGACGTGGAGCTGCGCGTAGGTGTGGACGATGCCGCCCGCCTCCGCGTGGGTGCTGATCCCCCGCCCGGGCGCGAGCGCGAACATCGCGCCCTCCCCCACGAGCTCGGCGATGCCCGGATGGCGACGCCCCACATCATGCAGGTAGGTCTCGACGTACGTCGTGCCGTAGTACGACGGTGCCGCCTCCGTCACCAGGGCGCGCACCTTGGACCAGGCACCGTCGGCCCCGACCAGCAGGCCGGTCGCGACGGCGGTCCCGTCGGCGAGGGTGAGCTCGTGCCGCCCGCCGCCGAGCGCGCGCACCGCCGTGACCTTCGCGCCCCAGCGGATCGTGTCCGCGGGCAGCGCGTCGATGAGCAGCTGCCGCAGCTCGCCGCGGAGCACTTCGGGCCGGCCGCCGTCGCCGTCGTCCGGGAGGTCGAGGAGGACGGTGCCGTCGCGGCCGAGGGCGCGGGTCGCCTCGCCGCCCTCGTGGATCAGCGCGCGGAACGCCGCGGTGAGGCCGGCGGCCTCGATCGCGGCCTGGCCGTCGGCCTCGTGGATGTCGAGCTGGCCGCCCTGCGTGCGCGACATGGGCGTCGGCTCGGCCTCGTAGATCACGGCGTCGACGCCGTGGACGTGCAGGACGCGGGCGAGGGCGAGGCCGCCGAGTCCGGCGCCGACGATCGCGATGGGTGTCTCCATGGTGCTCCCCTTTCATTGGAACAACGTTCCATGAGAGTTTGGAACATCGTTCCACTCGTGTCAAGATGGAGACGTGCCACCCCGCAGCCGCCGCACCGACGCCCTCTCCCGCGATCGCATCGTCGACGCCGCGATCGACCTCCTCGACGCGAGCGGCACCGACGCGCTGACCTTCCGCGCCCTGGGCGGCGCCCTGCAGACCGGGAGCGGGGCGATCTACCACCACGTCGCCGGCAAGGACGAGCTCCTCGCGGCCGCGACCGATGCGATCCTGCGGCCGATCCTCGCCGCCCCCACCGGCGCCGGCGACCCCCGCGACCGCATCCGCGCGGTGGCGGCGGCGCTGTTCGACGCGGTCGACGAGCACCCGTGGCTCGCCGCGCAGATCATGGCCGATCCCGGCCGGCCGGCGAATCTGCTGCTCAGCGAGCGGATCGGCGGCGCCGTGCTGGCGATGGGCGCGCCCGACGCGGCGCTCTTCGACGCCGCCACCGCGATCGTCGGCTACATCCTGGGATCGGCGGCCCAGAACGCGGCCAACGCCCGCTCGCCGCTGGCCCGCAGCGGGCCCGGCCGCGAGGAACTGCTGGGTGGCGTCGCGGCCAGCATCGAGCGGCTCGACCCGGACGAGTTCCCGTACCTGCACCGCATCGCCGCGACCATGGCCGACCACGACGACCGCGCCCAATTCCTCGCCGGGTTGGACCTGCTCCTGGCCGGCATCGACGCCCTGTAGCGGCCGCACCACACCGGCCGCGATCCGTCAAGGATCACGTTCACGGTGCCATCGAACCCCAGGTCGAAAGGGCTTTCTCCGTCAGACTGGCGGGCATGCCCAGCCCTCACGACTATCTTGTCTGCGCCAGCCAGCGCAGCGGGAGCACCCTCCTCGTGGAGTCGCTCGCGGCCACCGGCGTCGCCGGTCGGCCGCAGGAGTTCTTCCAGTACTACCCGTCCTCGTCGCTGTCGCCGCAGCCGCGCGAGTGGTTCGCCGGCGTGGACGATCCGTCGCTGCTCGACCTGCTCGACCCGATCGATCCCGGCACCGTCGACCCGCGCGGCCCCGAGCAGTGGCGCGGCGACGTGCTGCGCGAGGGCCGGACGCCGAACGGCGTCTGGGGCGGCAAGCTCATGTGGAACCAGACGCCCGTCCTCGTGACCCGCACCCGGATCGCGTCGGGCTCGGTGCGGACGGCCATCCGCTCCCTGTTCGACGGTGCCGACCCCCTCTACGTGCACGTCCACCGGCCCGACGTGGTGGCCCAGGCCGTCTCGATGTGGCGCGCCGTGCAGACCCGCGTCTGGCGCGACGACCCCGATCACGACCGCGAGCGCGACGAGCGCGCCGTGTACCGCGCCGACGGGATCGCCCACCTGGCCGGGATTCTGCGCGAGCAGGAGCGGTCGTGGCGGGCGTGGTTCGCGTTCGAGGGCATCACCCCGCTCGAGATCGACTTCCACGAGCTGACCGCCGACCCGCAGAAGACGACGGCCCGCGTCCTCGACGCGATCGGGCAGGACCCGGACCTCTCGCCCCCGCCGCCGCTCAAGCCCCAGTCCAACGACCGCTCCAAGGAGTGGGCGGAGCGCTACCGCGCCGACGCCGCCGAGAACGGATACCCCCTATGAGCACCCTGACGCCCGCACCGATCGCCGCCGTCGACGAGTTGCGCGTCCTCGAGGCCGAGGCCGTGCACATCATCCGCGAAGTGGCCGCGGAGCTGGAACGCCCGGTGCTGCTGTTCTCCGGCGGCAAGGACTCCATCGTCCTGCTCCGGCTCGCGGAGAAGGCCTTCCGGCCCTCGCCGCTGCCCTTCCCAATCCTGCACGTCGACACGGGCCACAACTTCCCCGAGGTGATCGACTTCCGCGACCGCCGCGTGGCCCCGACCGCGGAGAACCCCGACGGGATCGAGCTCATCGTCGCGTCGGTGCAGGAGTCGATCGACAGCGGCCGGGTCGCCGAGTCGACCGAGTCCTCGGGCTCGCGGAACCGGCTGCAGACCCGCACCCTGCTCGACGCGCTGGAGGCCGGGAACTTCGACGCCGCATTCGGCGGCGCCCGCCGCGACGAGGAGCGGGCCCGCGCCAAGGAGCGGGTGTTCAGCTTCCGCAACGAGTTCGGCCAGTGGGACCCGCGGGCGCAGCGTCCGGAGCCGTGGTCGCTGTACAACGGCCGCATCCGCCGCGGCGAATCCGTCCGGGTGTTCCCCCTGTCGAACTGGACCGAGCTCGACATCTGGCGCTACATCGAGCTCGAGGGCCTCGAGCTACCGCCGATCTACTACGCGAGCGAGCGCGAGGTCTTCGAGCGCGACGGGATCCTGCTCGCCGTCTCGGAGTTCACCCAGCCGCGCGACGGCGAGACCGCGCGACGGGAGTGGGTGCGCTACCGCACCGTCGGCGACCTGACCATCACCGGCGCGGTCCGCAGCCGCGCCACCGAGATCCACGACGTGATCGCGGAGATCTCCGCCGCCACCGTCTCCGAGCGCGGCGAGACCCGCGCCGACGACCGCACGTCCGCCGCGGCCATGGAGGACCGGAAGAAGGAGGGGTACTTCTGATGACGGACGTACTGGCACCACCGACCACGCGGCAGCTGCTGCGCCTCGCCACCGCGGGGTCCGTCGACGACGGCAAGTCGACGCTCATCGGCCGCCTGCTGCACGACACCGGCAGCCTGCCCACCGACCACCTGGACGCCGTCACCGACGGCGACGAGGTCGACCTGGCGGCCCTGTCCGACGGCCTCCGGGCGGAGCGCGAGCAGGGCATCACCATCGACGTGGCCTACCGCTTCTTCTCCACCGCGTCGCGCAGCTACGTGCTCGCCGACACCCCCGGCCACGAGCGGTACACCCGCAACATGTTCACCGGCGCCTCGAACGCGCACGTCGCGATCCTGCTGGTGGACGCCCGCAAGGGCGTGCTGCGCCAGACCCGCCGACACGCCCGCATCGCGACGCTCCTCGGCGTGCCGCACGTCATCGCCGCGGTGAACAAGATCGACCTCGTGGACTTCTCCGCGGAGCGGTTCGCGGAGGTCGAGGCGGAGCTCGCCGAGCTCGCGGTGCGGCTGGGACTGGACGCGATCCCCGCGATCCCGCTGGCCGCCAAGCTCGGCGACAACGTGGTGCACCGCTCGGAGCACACCCCCTGGTACGACGGGCCCACGCTCCTCGAACACCTCGAGGCCGTTCCCCTGCTAGCACCGTCCGCGGTCGCGACGGAGCTGCGTCTCCCGGTCCAGTGGGTCTCCCGTCCCACGGCCGAGCGGCGCCGACGGTACGCCGGCCGCGTCGCCGCGGGCACGCTCACCGTGGGCGACGAGGTGCTCGTCCTGCCGTCCGGGAGCAGGTCGACGGTGACCGCGCTCGACACGCTCGACGACGACCGCGCGACGGCCGTCGCGCCGCTGTCGGTGTCCGTCGAGCTGGCCGACGACATCGACGTGGGCCGTGGCGACGTCCTCGTCTCCGACGCCGAGGGCGCGCACCTGCCGGTGAACGCCCGCGAGCTGGAGGTCACCGTCTGCTGGCTCGCCGAGAAGCCCCTCCGCGCCGGGGACCGCGTGGCCCTCAAGCACGCCACGGCGACGGTCCGCGCGACCGTCCAGTCGCTGGAGCGGCGCCTGGACCCGGAGACGCTCATCGAGCAGGTGGGGCCGAGCGAGCTGGCGCTCAACGACATCGGGACCGTGACGCTGCGGACCTCGTCGGTCGTGGTGGCCGATCCGTACGCGCAGAACCGGGACACGGGCGCGCTGATCCTCATCGACGAGGCGAGCAACGACACCGTCGGCGCGGGCACGATCAGCGAGGCCCGCGAGGTGGTCCCCGGCCAGGCGACCCGCAACGACATCCGCTGGCACCCCAGCTCGCTGGGCCGCGCGGAGCGCTGGGCGAAGACCGGCCAGCGCGGCGCGACGGTGTGGTTCACGGGCCTGCCCGCGTCCGGCAAGTCGACGGTGGCGGTCGCCCTGGAGCGGGCGCTGGTCTCGCGGGGCCGCGTCGCCTATCTCATCGACGGCGACAACATCCGCCACGGCATCTCCGACGATCTGGGTTTCTCCCCCGGCGACCGGGCCGAGAACATCCGCCGCGTGGGGCACCTGACGCGCCTGTTCGCCGACGCGGGCGTCATCTCGATCGCGTCGCTGGTCTCGCCGCTGCGCTCCGACCGCGACATCGCCCGGGAGCTGAACCTGGCGGCCGAGATCGACTTCCTCGAGGTGCACGTCTCGACGCCGGTCTCGGAGTGCCGCAAGCGCGACCCGAAGGGCCTGTACGCGCGCGCGGACCGCGGCGAGCTGCGCGGCCTCACGGGCGTCGACGGGCCGTACGAGAAGCCCGAGGACCCGGACCTGCGGTTCGACACCACCGGCGCCGACACCGACGAGCTGGCGCAGCGGGTGATCGCGCTGCTCGTTCAGCGGGGAATACTCGAGGAGTGACCTGCTGTTCGCCGTCCGGACCGGACCTGCCCGATCGCGGCGGGCCGGCCGCCCGCGGCGGCGCCCACCCGATCCCCCAGGCCCGCGTCCCCGCCGGCGCGTTCGCGATGGGCGATCAGCACGGCGACGGCTACCGCGCGGACGGCGAGCTCCCCGTGCACCGGGTCGTGCTGCCGGGCTTCGCGATCGACGCGACGACGGTGACCGTCGCCGCGTTCGCGGCCTTCGCCGACGCGACCGGGTACGTCACCGACGCGGAGCGGTTCGGCGCGTCCGCGGTGTTCCACGCCTCGGCGGCCCGGCGCCGGGAACGCAGCGAGCGGGCCGAATCGGTGGAGCACTCGTCCGTCGGAGTGCCGGTCCCCGGGACGCCGTGGTGGCTCACGGTGCCGGGCGCGACGTTCCGCGCGCCGGGCGGGCCCGGCACCGTCGCCCTGGACGACCATCCCGTCGTGCACGTCTCGCACGCGGACGCCCTCGCGTACTGCGCGTGGGCCGGCCGCGCCCTGCCGACCGAGGCGCAGTGGGAGTACGCGGCCCGCGGCGGGCTGGACGGCGCGCGCTACCCCTGGGGCGACGAGCATCCGGTGCCCGGCCGGGACTGCAACGTCTTCGTCGGGGACTTCCCCGAGCCCGACGGTGCCGTGGGCACCGTCGCGGCGCGCTCGTACGCGCCGAACGGCTACGGCCTGTACCAGACGGTGGGGAACGTGTGGGAGTGGTGCGCCGACCGGTTCTCGGCGCGCTACTACCGTGCGGCACCGGAGGTCTCGCCGACGGGGCCCGACCGCGGCACCGCCCGCGTGCTGCGCGGCGGGAGCCACCTGTGCCACGACTCCTACTGCTACCGCTACCGCGTGGCGGCCCGCAGCCACAACACCCCGAGCTCGACGGCGAGCAACATCGGATTCCGCACCGTGTCCGATTCTGATATCGTGATTCCATAGATTCGATATACGCCGGAGGTGCGACATGTCCGTATCGCTACCTGAATTCCGCGACGCTCCACTCAAGCTGACGTCCCTGCGCGCGCCCGAAGGGCTCTTCGACCGTGCGCGGGAGGAGTTGGGCTACGCATCCAATCAAGACATGGTGGTCAGCCTGGTGGAGCTGGCGCTACGCCAAGCGCTCCAGCGCAAGATGATCGAGGACATCGCGGCGAACCCCGACGGACCGTACGCAGCACTCGCCGACCCCGAATTCCGCAAGGAAGCGCAACGGTGAACCGGTGAACCCACCGCTGATCACCCGGCACCTCCTCGACAACTCAGTGCTCGCGCGTGTCCAACGCGGCGAGATCGCACCCTCCGTTCTCGCTCCGTTCATCCACGGTGAGAACGAACTCGTCGCATGCACGCCGCAGATGATCGAGGCCCTGTACTCCACCCGTTCTCCAGCGGAGTGGGAGACCGAATACGCCCGCAGGTGGTCCCATCTCCGAGTGCTCCCGACCGACCTCACCACGCACGACATCGCGCTGGAGATCCAGCGACGGCTCTGGGCAGCTGGCAAGGTTCGCGCCGCGGGCACTGTCGACGTCCTGACTGCGGCGATCGCTATGCAGCACAGCGCGATCGTGGTGCATCGCGACAGCGACTACGAGCGGATCGCTGAGGTGGCGCCCGAGTTCCGTCAGGTGCGGGTGTAGGTCAGGCGTTCGCGGCGCCGGCGCGGGCCCGCTCGGCCGACGCGCGGGCGGCCGACTCGCGCGGGACCAGCTCGCGGCGCTCCCCCTGCGGGCGGCGCGAGGGCAGCGGCGTCTCGTCGGCGTCGGGCTCGGCCCGGCCGGCGAAGAACGCGGCCATGAAGGCCTCGGCGATCGCGGTGCCCTCGGCCTCGGTCGGCAGCACGTCGCCGGTCTCCTCGCGCCAATCGGCGAGCACGCCGGCGAGGCGGCGGGCCACCCACTGGTAGGCGGGCTCGTCGACCACGTTGTGCCGCTCGTACGGGTCCACGACCAGGTCGTAGAGCTCCCGACGGGGCCGCGGCGCGGCCGTCTCGTACGGGTCGAGCGACGCGGCGGAGGAGCTGTCCGCGATGTCGAGCGGCAGCAGCAGCGCCGGCCGGTCGGCGTAGTTCTCGATGTAGCTGAACTGCTTGGTGCGCACGGCCCGGATGGGGTCGTAGGCGTCGTGGTAGGTCTTCTGCGTGAACAGCCCGGCGCGCACCTGCTCGCCCGCCGGCTCGAGGAGCTCGGCCGCGTGGGTCTCGCCGTCGACGTCCTCCGGCACGGGCAGGCCGAGGAGGTCGAGCACCGTCGGGGTCAGGTCGACCCCCGAGAACAGGTCGTCGTAGACGCGCTGCGCGAGCCCGAGCGCGCGGGGCGGCCGCACGATGAAGGCGACGCCGGTCCCCTCGCCGTAGAGCGTGGACTTCGCCCGCGGGAACGCGAGGCCGTGGTCGGTGATGAACAGGATCCACGTGCTCTCGGCCAGCCCCAGTTCGTCGACGGTGTCGAGCAGCCGCCCGACGGCGGCGTCGGCCTGCGTGATGCTCCCGTGCAGGCCGGCGAGGTCCTCGCGGACCTGCGTGGTGTCGGGCAGGAAGCCGGGAACGCCGATGGCGTCCGGGTCGGCCGGCGCGTACTGGTCCGCGGGGTACGGGCGGTGCGTCTCGAAGAAGCCCGCGGTGAGGAAGAACGGCTCCTCGCGCACGGCGGCGTCGGCCAGCCACTCCTGCGACCGCGCGACCACGTAGTCGCACAGCGAGTCCGAGACGTCGGCGGTGTCGAAGCCGAGGCGGGTCGGGTCCGCGCTCTCGTGCTGCATGCCGAACAGCGCGCTGCGGTAGCCCGCCTCGCCCAGCAGCGCGGGTAGGGTGCGCACGTGGTCGCGGTACTCGAAGCCGTGGTGGGCGAGACCGACGAGACCATTGCGGTGCGGGTGCAGGCCCGTGAACAGGGAGCCGCGCGCGGGCGAGCAGAGCGGCGCCGTCGCGTGCGCGTCGGTGAACCGGATGCCCTCGGCGGCGAGGCGGTCGAGGTTCGGGCTGACAACGCCCTCGGCGCCGTAACAGGTGAGGTGACGGCCCAGGTCGTGCCAGTGCACCAGGATCACGTTCTCCCGGGTGCCGCTACCCGCCAGCTCATCCACCACACCTCGACGTTGCCACAGACCGTCGCGCCGCGGTGAGGTTTGCGATCACTCCGACTGCAATTGAACACTGTTCCGACCGAGAAACCGCAGGTCGCGGTGATCGTGAACAGTGTTCAATCGCGCTGGGCGGTCACTGGAGGGCGATGTAGCGGGTCTCCAGGTACTCCTCGATGCCCTCGCTGCCGCCCTCGCGGCCGAAGCCGGAGGCCTTCACCCCGCCGAACGGACCGGCGGGGTCGGAGATCACGCCGCGGTTGACGCCGACCATGCCCGACTCGATCCGATCGGCGACGCGCAGCGCCCGGTCGAGGTCCTTGGTGAAGACGTAGGAGACCAGGCCGTACTCCGTGGCGTTCGCGGCCGCGACGCCCTCGTCCTCGTCGGCGAAGGAGACGACGGGCGCGACGGGACCGAAGACCTCTTCGGTGAGGATCCGGGCGTCGGCGGGCACGTCGGCGAGCACCGTCGGCGGGAAGAAGTGGCCGGGGCCGTCGGGCGCGACCCCGCCGAGCCGCAGCGAGGCGCCCTTGGCGACCGCGTCCTGCACCAGCTCCGAGACGATGGCCTGCTGATCCGCGGAGACCAGGGGGCCGATGGTCACGCCGTCGTCGATGCCGCGGCCCAGCACGTACTTCGCCATCCCGTCCACGAGCTTGGCGGTGAACTCCTCGATCACCGACTCGTGCACGTGGAAGCGATTGGCGGCGGTACACGCCTCGCCGCCGTTGCGCAGCTTGGCGAGGAGGGCCTGCTCGACGGCGTGATCGACGTCGGCGTCGTCGAAGACCACGAACGGGGCGTTGCCGCCGAGCTCCATGGACATGCGCAGGATGCCGTGCGCCGCCTGTCCGATCAGGGTGCGGCCCACCTCGGTGGACCCGGTGAAGGTGACCTTGCGCAGCCGCGGGTCGGTGAACAGCGGCCCCGTCAGCGCGCCGGAGCGCGACGTGGGCAGCACCGAGATGACCCCGTCCGGAACCCCGGCCTCCTTCAGCACCTCCGCGAGCAGCAACATCGTCAGCGGGGTCAGGCCGGCGGGCTTGACCACCATCGTCGCGCCCGCCGCGAGCGCGGGCCCGATCTTGCGGGTGCCCATCGCGAGCGGGAAGTTCCACGGGGTGATCGCGAGGCACGGCCCGACGGGGGCCTTGCTCACCAGGATCCGCCCCGTGCCGGCGGGCGCGGGCGTGTAGCGGCCGGCGATGCGCACGGCCTCCTCGGAGAACCAGCGGAAGAACTCGGCGCCGTACTTGACCTCGTTCGCCGATTCCGGCAGCGCCTTCCCCATCTCGAGCGTCATCAGCAGCGCGAAGTCGTCGGTCCGGGCGACGAGGCCCTCGTAGGCGGCGCGGAGGATCTCGGCGCGCCGGCGGGCGGGCGTCGCGGCCCACGCCGGGCCCGCGGCGACGGCGGCGTCGAGGGCGGCCGCGCCGTCCTCGGGCGTGGCGTCGGCGACCTCGACCAGCACCTCCTCCGTGGCCGGGTCGTGCACCGGAAAGGTTGCGCCCGAACTCGAATCGCGGAAAGCACCGTTCACGAAGATCCCGGTGGGGATGCGGTCGAGGAGGTCACGGACGCGCTGCTCGGTTGCCATACCGCCACCCTAGCTCCGGCCCGCGCGTGCGCGCAGGGCGTTGTCCCGGCGCCCGCTGTGAGCTCGTCCGTGAACCGCCCGCGCGGGCGCTCCGGACACTAGGCTGACGCCATGAGCGACAGCGACATCACCGCGTCCACCGCCTGGCGGAACCTCGTCGACCACCACCGCGAGATCGCCGGGACCACGCTGCGGGAGCTGTTCGCCGCCGACCCGGACCGCGGCTCCGCGTTCGTCTTCGACGTGGGCGATCTCCACATCGACTACTCCAAGCACCGCGTCACCCGCGAGACCCTCGGTCTGCTGGCCGCGCTCGCCGACGAGGCCGGGGTCGCCGCCCGCCGCGACGCCATGTTCGCGGGGGTGCACATCAACGCCACCGAGGACCGCGCCGTGCTGCACACCGCGTTGCGGGCACCGTCGAGCCTGGACCTGCGGGTCGACGGCCAGGACGTGACCGGCGACGTGCACGACGTGCTGGAGAAGATGGGCGCCTTCAGCGACGAGGTGCGCGCCAAGCGCTGGCGCGGCGCGACGGGCGAGCCGATCACCGACGTGGTGAACATCGGCATCGGGGGCAGCGATCTGGGGCCCGCGATGGTCTACCGGGCGCTGCGCGCGTACGTGCAGCGCGGCATCACGTGCCACTTCGTCTCGAACGTCGACCCGGCGGACGTCTCCGCCACCCTCGCGCAGCTCAACCCCGCGACCACGCTGTTCATCGTCGCGTCGAAGACCTTCTCCACGCAGGAGACGCTCACCAACGCGCACGCGGCCAAGGCGTGGCTGCTGGAGAAGCTCGGCGTCGGCGAGGAGGCCGTGGCCAAGCACTTCGTGGCCGTCTCGACCAACGCGGAGCGGGTCGCGGCCTTCGGCATCGACACCGCGAACATGTTCGGGTTCTGGGACTGGGTCGGCGGCCGCTACTCGGTGGACTCGGCGATCGGGCTGTCCGTGATGATCGCCGTCGGCCCCGAGCGGTTCGCCGAATTCCTCGCCGGGTTCCGCACCGTCGACGAGCATTTCGCGACGGCGCCCGCCGAGGCCAACGCGCCGCTCATGCTGGGCCTCATCGGGCTCTGGTACTCGGACTTCTTCGGCGCGCAGTCCCGCGCGGTGCTGCCCTACGCGCAGGACCTGGCCCGCTTCCCGGCCTATCTGCAGCAGCTCACCATGGAGTCCAACGGCAAGTCCGTGCGCGGGGACGGCACGCCCGTCACCGTCGACACGGGCGAGATCTTCTGGGGCGAGCCGGGCACCAACGGCCAGCACGCCTTCTTCCAGCTGCTGCACCAGGGCACGCGCCTCGTACCCGCGGACTTCCTCGGCTTCGCGCAGTCGACCGACGACCTGCCCACCACCGACGGCGTCGGCACCATGCAGGACCTGCTCATGAGCAACCTGTTCGCGCAGACGAAGGTGCTCGCGTTCGGCAAGACCGCGGACGAGATCGCCGCCGAGGGAACCGATCCGGCCGTCGTGCCGCACAAGGTGATGCCGGGGAACCGGCCCACCACCACGATCCTCGCGCCGAAGCTCACGCCGTCGGTCGTGGGGCAGCTCATCGCGCTCTACGAGCACCAGGTGTTCACCGAGGCCGCGGTCTGGGGCATCAACGCCTTCGACCAGTGGGGCGTCGAGCTGGGCAAGGTGCAGGCCAACGCGCTGCTGCCGGTCATCGCGTCCGACGGTGCCCCCGCCGCCGACCTCGACTCGTCGACCGACGCGCAGGTGCGCTGGTACCGCGCGCAGCGCGGCCGCACGGTCTAGGCACCGCTGCTAGGGCCGCTCGGTCGCGGCGCGCTCGCGCCACGGGTTGGTGAGCCCGGCGGCGGCCTCGGCCAGCGCCTGGGCGACGGTCGCGACCCGGGCCTCGTCGGCCTGCTCCGACGGGACGGCGACGCCCAGGGCCAGCGGCGGGTCGCCCGGCGCCCACGCGGGCAGCGCGACGGCGATGCCGGTGAGCCCCAGCGTGCCGCTGCCGGGGTCGAGCGCGTAGCCCCGCTCGCGGACGCGCGCCAGCTCGGCGCGGATCGCGGCGTCGGTGACCTCGGCGCCGTCGACGGCGCTGCGCGCGGGCACGGCGCTGGCGAGGATCGCGTCGAGCTCGTCGTCGGGCAGGCCCGCGAGGAGCGCCTTGCCGGTGGCGGTGAACACGGCGGGCAGCCGGGACCCGAGCGGCGTGCCGAACCGGTAGGGCACCCGGCCCTCGTGCCGTGCCAGGTAGAGGGCGTGCGCGCCGTCGAGCATGGTGATCTGGACCAGCTCGCGGTGCAGCACCGGCGACGCGGAGATCACCGGGAAGAACTCGCGGACCTGGTTGAACTGCAGCGCGTAGGCGCCGCCGATCTCCGCGGTGCGGCGGCCCAGGGAGAAGCCGCCGGGCACCCGGCGGATCATGTCGCCGTCCTCCAGCGCCTGGCAGAGGTTGGCGCACGAGGACTTCGCGATGCCGAGGCCGCGGGCCAGGTCGCTCAGGCTCAGGGCGGGGCTCTCGGACTCGGCGAGCAGCGCGAGGATGCCGATCGCGCGGGTCACCGCGGGCGCCGGGGCCCGCGCCCCCTCCGGCGACGCCATCAGTAGAACTCCACGGTGTCGACGACGTTGGCCATCGGCGCGCCGTCGAGCAGGGCCGTGGCGTTGCGGGCGAAGAGGCGGGCGATGCGCGTGCCCTCCTGCCGGCTCAGCGCCGCGGTGTGCGGGCTGGCGAGCACCCGCGGGTGGCCCCAGAGCGGGCTCTCCTGCGGCAGCGGCTCGGTCGCGAAGACGTCCAGCGCGGCGAACCCGATCCGCCCGTCGTCGAGGGCCGCCAGCAGCGCGTCCTCGTCGATGACGGTGCCGCGGCCGACGTTGGTGAGCAGGGTGCCGGGGCGCACGCCGGCGAGCAACTCGGCGCCGATGAGCTTGTCGGTGGCGGCCGTGCCGGGCAGGGTCACGACGATGGCGTCGACCTGCGCGGCCGCGGCGGCGAGCCCGTCGAGCGGGATCACGCGGTCGACGCCGTCGACGGGGCGGCCGCTGCGCGAGGTGCCCCAGACCGTCGAGCCGCAGGCCTTGAACCGGGCGGCGGTCGCGGCGCCGATGCCGCCGAGGCCCACGACGAGCACCGTCATCTCGTCGAGGTGGCGCATCGCCCAGCGCTCGGCGGGCCAGTGCCGGGCTGCCTGGTCGGCCTCGAGGCGGCGCAGGTCCTTGGCGCCGGCGAGGATCCCGAACAGGGCGAACTCGGCCAGTGTCGAGCCGTGCACGCCGGCGCTGGTGGTGAAGGCGACCCGCTCCAGCTCGGCGGGGGTCAGGCCCGCAGCGCGCACCTGGGCCCCGCCGCCGGCCGCCGTGGCGTGCACCCAGCGCAGCGTCGGGTTGGCGCGGACGGTGGCGGCCAGCCGCGCGGGCTGCACGTCGGGGATGCCGAACAGGGCGTCGGCGCCGTCGAGGAGGGCGGTGAAGGCGGCCTCCTGCTCGGGGGTGCGGGTGAAGGCGGGGTCGCCGTCCCAGTCGGCGTCCCATCGGGCGGGCCGGTTGAGGCTGTGGTCGCGCAGCAGCTCGACGCGGGGTTCGAGCCGCTCGATGAGCAGGCAGTCGTCCTCGGGCAGGTCGACGGCGAGGGCGGCACGGAGCGTGGAGGTCATGCGCCGAGTCTAGTCAATCGGCCAACATGTTGAACGCGATTCGCTAGGTTGGACGAATGACGGAGGTTTCGACCCCCTTGCGCGGGGTGACGGTCGGCGTGATCGGGCTGGGCGCCATGGGCGCCCCGATGGCGCGGCACCTGGCCCGCGCGCACGGGAGCGTGCACATCACCGCCCGGCGCCCGCGCCCCGATCTCGTGGCCGACGGTGCCGTCCAGCACGACGACGCCGCGTCGCTCGCGGCCGTCGCCGACGTGGTGCTCCTCATGCTGCCAGATCTGCCCGAGGTGGAGGAAGTGCTCGCGGGCGGGCTGCTCGCGGGCGACCGACCCCTCCTGCTGCTCATCGGCTCTACGTCCTCCGCGCCCGGGGTCCGGGCGCTCGCGGAGCGCCTCGATCGCGAGACCGGCGGCCGGGTCCGCGTCGTCGACACCCCCGTCTCGGGCGGCGACGACGGCGCGATCGCCGGCACGCTCTCGATCATGATGGGCGGCACCGAGCAGGACTGCGCGCTCGCCGCCGCGGTGCTGGCGCCGTGCGGCACCCCGGTGCGGCTGGGGCCGCTCGGGGCGGGGCAGGTCGCGAAGGCCTGCAACCAGCTGGTGGTCGCCGCGACGATCGCCGCCCTCGGCGAGGCGACGGTGCTGGCCGACCGGTCGGGCATCGACCTGGGCACCATGTGGGACCTGCTCGGCGGGGGCTACGCGGCCTCGCGCCTGCTGGACACCCGCAAGGAGAAGCTGGTCACCGGCGACGACACCCCGTCGGGGATGGCGAAGTACCTGCTCAAGGATCTGAAGTCGGGCGCGGAGGTCGCCGCCGCCACGGGGACGGAGGCGGCGCTGCTGCCCGCGCTGCTGGCCGAGTTCGAGGAGATCGTCGCCGCCGGGCTGGGCGAACGCGACATGTCCGTCACCCGGCGGTTCGTCGCCGGGCGGAAGCCGTCGGAGTAGCGGCTCACGGCTCCTTCGGGATCTGCCAGGTGCCGTTGGCGTTGCAGCTGAGCACGAAGCCCTGGCTTCGCTCGAGCGCCAACTTGCCGACCTGGTATCCGGCGCAGCTCTCGCCGATGCTGCCGCGGGCGTAGTCACTGATGTCCGGGTCGGCGTGGGCGGGGGCGGCCGCGACGATGAGGGCGATTCCGGCTGCGGAGGCGATCGTGGCTGTCTTGATGAATGTGCGCATTTCGCACCACCTTTCGTCCCTTCTCACGCTAGGAACTGCGGCGGCGCGACACATCCGGGCCGGTCCCCCACGTTCGGGGGCGGCGCCTCAGGGCTGGACCCCTAGTCCTTCCGGGGGATCCCTCGCGGCGCGGTCGGCGCGATCAGATCAGGCGGCGGGTGAGCTCGTCGGGCGCGTGGCGCAGCACGGCGCCGAGCGGGGTCCACGGCCACGCCGGGACGGCCGCCTCCTTGGGCTCGCGGTCGATGGCCTTGACGAGCGCCTTCACGCCGTCGTCGAGCGAGGACTTCATGGACGTCTTCACGCCCTTGTTGATGTCGGTCTCGATGAAGCCCGGCTTGATGACGGTGACGGTGATGTCGCTGCCCGCGAACTCGGCCTGCAGCCCCTCGCCGAGGGCGGTGAGGCCGGCCTTGCTGGCGGAGTAGGCGGCCTGCGCCTTCGGCATGCCGCGCTGACCGGCGATGGAGCTGATGAGCACGAGGTGGCCGCGGCCCTGCGCGCGGAACACCTCGAGCACCGCCTCCGCCTGCGCGAGCGCGCCCGTGAGGTTGGTCTGCACGGTCTCCAGGTTGGCGTGGGCCTTGCCCGTGCCGATCGGCGCGCCCTTGCCGATACCGGCGTTGATGATCGCGCGGTCGAGTCCGCCGAGCCGCTCCACCACGTCGGCGATGGCGACGGGCACGGCGGCGAAGTCCGTGACGTCAAGCCGGCCGATCTCCACCGCACCCGCCTTGGGGCAGGTGGTGAGCTCGGCGCGCAGGCCCTCCAGCCGGTCGAGTCGGCGCGCGAGGAGACCTACGTCCTCGCCGCGCTCCGCATACGTCCGAGCCATGCCTTCGCCGAGACCGGAGCTCGCTCCGGTGATGAGGATCCGCATTCCCCCACCTTATCCACGCCGTGGGCGTCCGGGCCGGTGGCGGCGACGCCGTGCGCGTCGCCCTGCGCACCCTCGCGCTGCGCGGCGTCGCCGTGCGCGCCGTGGGCCAGCGCCGGGCCGCCGAGGCCGGTGCGCGCGAAGAGCTGGATCAGCGGGCCGACGCCCACCGCGTAGAGCACGGTGCCGATGCCCAGCGTGCCGCCCAGCAGGAAGCCCACGATCACGACCAGGACCTCCATCGACGTGCGCACCACCCGCACCGAGCCGCCCGTGCGGGCGACGAGCCCCGTCATCAGGCCGTCGCGCGGGCCGGGCCCCATCCCGGCGCCGATGTAGAGCACCGTCGCGAAGGCGTTGAGCACGATGCCGCCGAGCATCATCGGGACCGCGACCACCAGGGCGGGGTTCTCCGGGAACAGCGGCGCCATGGTGTCGAAGGCGACGCCGATGACGATCACGTTGGCGACGGTGCCGAAGCCCGGCTTCTGCCGGATCGGGATCCACGCCAGCAGCACCAGCGCGCCGACGATGATCGAGACCACGCCCACCGACAGCCCGATCTTCTCCGCGAGCCCCTGGTGCAGCACGTCCCACGGCATGTTGCCGAGGCCGGCGCGCAGGATCGCGACCATCGCCGTGCCGTACAGCCACAGGCCCACGAACAGCTTCACGAGTCGAATCATCATGACACCCACTCTGATCCCAAGTGGCATGGCAATCCATAGCCAGTTCTGAGATACTGGCCTCATGTTCCCTGCAACTGGCACTGTCGGCGCGGCCGCCCTGGTCCGCCAACTCGGCTCCTGGCGCCCCGACGGTCCGCGCCCCGCCTACCTCGCGCTCGCCGAGGCGCTGCGCCTCCTGGTGCTGGACGGCCGGGTCCCCGTCGGGACCGCGCTGCCGAGCGAGCGCGCCCTCGCCGCGCACCTCGACGTCAGCCGCACGACGGTGACCACCGCCTACGCCGAGCTGCGCGACAGCGGGCACCTGCAGTCGCGGCAGGGTGCGCGGAGCGTCCTCTCGCTGCCGCACGCCGTGCCCGCCGAGCCCGCGGACACCGGCCCCGAGGCCGACCTGATCCGGCTGAACATCGCGGCACCGTCGGCCCCCGATCAGATCGTCCACGACGGCTACCGGCACGCCCTCGAGTGCGCGCCGCCGTACCTCGCGGGGATCGGCCTCTACCCCGGCGGCGTGCGGGCGCTGAAGGAGTCCATCGCGCGGCGGTACACCGACCGCGGCCTGCCCACCTCGGAGGAGCAGATCCTGGTGACCGCCGGCGCGCAGCACGCGCTGCGCGTGGTGCTCGACACGCTGGTGCATCCCGGCGATCGCGTGGTCATCGAGCAGCCGACGCACCACGGCACCATTCTGGCACTGCGGCGACACAACGCGCGGCCCGTCGCCGTGGGACTGCACCCGGAACACGGCTGGGACCTCGACCAGCTCGAGGCCGTGATCAAGCAGCAGAACCCGCGGATCATCTTCACCATCCCCGACTTCCACAACCCGACGGGGCTGCTCCTCGACGAGGCCGGGCGGCGCCGGCTGTGCGAGATCTCCGCGCGGTACCGGGTGCCCGTGATCGTCGACGAGACGATGGCCGAGCTGGCGCTCGACGTGGCGGCACCGGCCCCGGTCGCCGCGTTCGCGCCGCGCGGCGCCCGGGTCATCACCCTCGGGTCCGCCAGCAAGACCATCTGGGCGGGCCTGCGGGTGGGCTGGATCCGCACCGAGAGCTCGCCGGATTCGCTCACCGCCGCCCGCTACGACATGGACCTCGCCGGCGCCGTCTTCGAGCAGCTCGCAGCCGGCTACGCCCTCGACCACCTCGCCGACTTCCTGCCCGGGCGGCTGGATTCGCTGCGGGCGGCGCGGGCCGTCGCGCGCGACGCGGTCGCGGAGCACCTCCCCGGCGCGACGATCTCCCCCGGCGTCGGCGGGCTGTGCCTGTGGGTGACGCTGCCGCGGCCCGTCGGGACCGCGACCGCCGCGGCCGCCGCGGGGCTCGGCGTGCGCATCGCCGCCGGCTCCGCCTTCGGGGTCGACGGTGCCCTCGAGCGCAACATCCGCATCCCGTACTCGCTGCCTCCCGACCAGCTCGCCCAGGCCATCGAGCTGGTGGGCACCGCGTACCGTCGGGCGACGGGCGGCGCGACGATGCCGGACCTGGAGGGCCAGCTCGTGGTGTGATCCCACCCACATCGGGAAGATGTGGGACCGCGGTCCGGTTGAACGTCTGCAGAACCGACGACCTCCGCTGGAAGGGACCCCGACATGGGACAGAACAACACCGCACGTGACCTCGGACTCCTCGCCCTGCGTACCGCCGTCGGCGGCGCGCTGGCCTACCACGGCGCGCAGAAGCTGTTCGGCGTCTTCGGCGGCCACGGCCTGGAGGCCACCGGCCAGGGCTTCGAGTCGATGGGCTTCGCGCCCGGCAAGCCCAACGCCGCCCTCGCGGGCGCGGGCGAGCTGGCCGGTGCCGCCCTCGCGCTCGGCGCCGCGACCCCGCTGGCCGCGGCCGGCGGCGTGGGCGCGATGCTGGTCGCCGCCGAGGTGCACCGCCCGCAGGGCTTCGCCGCGCAGGGCGGCGGCAACGAGTACCCGATCACCCTCGGCGTCGCCGCGGCCGCGCTGGCGCTGACCGGCCCCGGCAAGTACTCCGTCGACCACCTGCTGGGCGACCGCCTGAACAAGCCGTGGCTCGCGGCACTCGCGCTCGGCGGCGCCGCCGCCGGTGCGGGCGTCACCATCGCGCGCCGCAACGCCGCGCTCGCGCAGGCCGAGGCCGTCTCCCAGGAGATCGAGGACGAGGCCGCCGAGGGCGACTTCCTGCTCGGCGACTACGACCCCGAGACCGGCACGAACGACGGCGCGGACACGCTCATCAAGTAGTCCCCGCCGCCGCGGCACTCACCGGCCGCGTCAGAGCGAATGCCGCCGGACCCATCACCCAGGGTCCGGCGGCATCGTCGTCTGCGGGGCCGCGGGTGCGCACTGAGCGCGCGCCGAGCGGCGCAGTGCATGTGGTGCTCGAAAGCCATGCGCGCGACGCATGGCTCCGCACCGAGAAATCCCCTCTGAGCTGCGGCGATATTGCCATGCGTCGCACGCATGACTGTCGCGATCGACACATGCCCGACCTGCCACCCAACTCGCGGCACGCGGCACACGGCGTCTCGGGTACCGCAGCTACGTGAACAGCCCGGCTCCCAGGAAGTCGCCCGCACCCCGCACCCCGGGCACGGCGAAGAAGTAGCCGCCGCCGAAAGGGGTCACGTAGTCGGTGAGCGGCTCGTCGATCAGGCGCTTCTGCACCTCCTCGAACTGCGCCTCGACGTCCTGCTGGAAGCACAGGAAGACGTGGCCGCAGGCCATGTTGCCGTTCATGTCCAGGCCCAGGTCGTAGTTGTACGACCGGCGCACCAGGCGCTGCTTCTCCGTCTTCTCCCCCTCGCGCGGGTTCGCGAGGCGGATGTGCGAGTCCATGGGGATCACGTCGCCCTCGGGGTCGGCGGCGAAGTCGGGCTCGTCGGTCTCGGCGGCACCGTCGAGCGGGGCGCCGGAATCGCGGCGCCGCCCGAACATGCCCTCCTGCTCCGCGATCGAGACGCGGTCCCAGAACTCGACCATCATCCGGATGAGCCGCACCACGAAGTACGTGCCGCCGGTGGCCCACGCGGGCTCTCCGTCGCCGGACACCCAGATCAGCTCCTCGGCCTGCGACCCCACGGGGTTCGCGCTGCCGTCCTTGAAGCCCATGAGGTTGCGCGCCGCGCCCTCGGGCCGCGGCGGCGCGCCGTAGCCCTGCATCTTCCACCGCAGCTGCATCGCGCCGCGGGTGTGCTTGGCGATGTCGCGCAGCGCGTGGTGCACGGTGTCGGGGTTGTTGGCGCAGAACTGCAGCACCAGGTCGCCGTGCATCTGCGCGGGATCGGGCTGGTCGTTGGGGAACACCGTCATCGGCTTGAGCTTCGCGGGCTTGCGCCCACCCAGCCCGAACCGGTCGTCGAACAGCGACGAGCCCACGCCGAGCGTGACGGTCAGCCCGTCGGCCGGGACCACGGGGCCCAGTACGGCGCTGTCGGCCGGCGGCTTGCCCACGCCCAGGTTCGCGGGGGTGCCGCCCGCGGTGAGGAACCGTGCGCGGTCGGTGATGGTGCGCAGCAGCTTCTCCAGGCCCGCGCGATCGGTGATCACGTCGAACGCCGCCACCATGAGCGCGGCCTGCTTCTCCGCGGGCGCGGGCGTCAGGATGCCGGACTGGTGCTCGCCCTCGAACGGGTAGGACTCGCGCACCGTCGGGCCCGACGACTGCGCGGCGTCGCTGCGCGCGCCCCCGGCCAGCACACCGCCGACGGCGGCCACGCCCACGGCGCCGACCGCCGCGCCCTGCAGGAACTTCCGCCGCCCGGTCCCGGACTCCTCCGGCGCGGTCTTCTGCTCATCGCTCATGCTTGGGGATCTCCAGGAGGTTGGGCACGGCGGACAGGGTCTCGAGGGCCTGCCCGACGGTGCCGTTGATCTTCTGCCGCAGCGCCAGGGGCGGCGCCTCCAGCGGCGGGTAGGTGCCGTCGGGCCGCTTGACGGCGTCGAGGGCCGTGGCGATGTCGTCCAGTTCGCGGCGCGCCGTGGGCAGTAGGTCGGGCACGCGGGGCGCGAGCAGCGGCTCGAGCACGCGGAGCACGGCGCGGGTGGCCTCGACATCGGCCGCGGTGGCGGCGTAGCCGGCGTGCGCGCCCTGATCGCTGACGCCCGTGAGGTGGTCGCGCAGCGCGTCCTCGAGGATCTCCTGCGCGCGCTTGGTGAGCGTGATCGGGTCGCCCGCGATGTCGTCGGTGCGCAGGTCGGTGCGGACCTTCGTCAGTCCCTCGAGGGTCGTGTCGACCTGCGCCGTCAGGGTCGCCGACGGTTCGCCGGTCCACAGCCCGTGCTCGATGCGCCGGATGCCGGAGAACCCCGGATCGCGCACGCCGTCGGCGAAGCCGTCGGGCAGGCCCGCGACGGCGGTGCCCGCCTCGCCGAAGCTGTTGTACGACGCGCCGACCTTCTCCCACGCGGTCATGGCGTCGAGCCAGGCGGCCTTGGCGCCCGCGGTGTCGCCGCCGGCCAGCGCGGCCTTGACGCGGTTCAGCGCGGACTCGACGGCGGGCAGCACCGTCAGCACGTAGTCCTGGTACTTCGCGTTGGCCCCGTCGAGGTCGTCCTTCGTCACGCGCGCGACGGGCTTCGGCGCATCGCCCGCGCCGCCGGTCACCGTGAACTGCTCGGAGCGGGTCTCCTTCTGGCCGGCGAGGTAGCAGACGAACCGATAGCTGCCGCCCGCCAGCGTCGCCGACAGGTCCGCCGTGGTGGCCGGCCCGAGGGTCTCGATCTCGCCGACCACCGCGTCGGCGCTGTCGACGAGCGTGATCTCGCCGGACCTGCCGGACTTGTTGGTGACGGTGATCCGCTGCTGCCCGGCGGAGGCGCCGGTGAAGTCCCTGGCGCAGTCCGCCTCGGTGACCGTGACGGCGCCCGCGGCATCCGGCTTGGCGGGCAGGATCGCGATGATCAGGCCGGCGACCAGTAGCGGCACCAGCACGACGACGGCGGCCGCGAGGCCCGTACGCGTCCCGGCGAGGCGCGCGGCCCAGGCCTCGAAGCGGCCCTTCTCCCCGGGCGTCGCCGGCGCGGGCTTCGTGCCGAGGAAGATCCCCAGCACGATCACCAGGTAGGCGAGCCACGCGAACACCTGCAACACCGTCATCTTCGGCGCGAGGTTGGTGATGCCGCCGATCAGCGCCACCCACCACGAGTCGGTGCTGATGCTGCCGGAGAGGTCGAAGGCGATCCAGGTGCGGCCGGGAAGGACGCCGGCGTTCTGCAGGTCGCCGAGGCCGTAGGCGAGCACGCCCGCGGCCACGACGATGAGCAGGATCGCGGTGTACCGGAAGAACGTGGCGAGGTTGAGCCGCACGGCCTGCCGGTAGAGCAGCACGCAGATCCCGAACGCCACGGCCAGGCCGAGCGCCGCGCCGACGGCCGGGGCCACGGCGTCGCCCGACGCGCGGGCCGCGGTCCACAGGAACAGGGTGGTCTCCAGGCCCTCGCGCGCGACGGCGAAGAACGCGGTGAGCACGAGCGCACCCGCGCCGAGCACCATCGCGGTCTCGACGTCGGCGCGCAACCCCTTCGACAGCGACGCCGCGGTGCGCCGCATCCAGAAGATCATCATCGTCACGAGCAGCACCGCGAGCACGCTCAGCGTCCCCGCGACCACCTCGCGCGCGGTGGCCGACAGCTCGGACGTGGTGAAGGTCAGCACCGCGCCGAAACTCACCGACAACGAGGCCGCGCCCAGCGCACCCAACCACACCGGCACCCGCGAACCGCCCGACTTCTTCACGGCGGCGAGCAGGATGCTCACGATCAGTCCCGCTTCCAGGCCTTCACGCAGGCCGATGAGGAAGTTCGGGACGGCATCACCCCAGTTCATGCCTAGAAGGTAAGGCACGCCTTCAATCGGCTATGCAGCGATGCCTAACCTCAGGGCGGTTTGGGCTCATTTCAGCAGTTTCGACATCCGACGGTCCGCGAGCACCTTGCCGCCCGTCTGGCAGGTGGCGCAGTACTGGAAGGAGCGGTCCGCGAAGGAGACCTCGCGCACCACATCGCCACAGACGGGGCACGGGCTGCCGGTGCGGGCGTGCACCTTCATCCCCGAGCGCTTCTCCGCCTTGAGCGTGGCGACGTGCTGCCCGACGGACCGCTGCACCGCATCCTCCAGCTCGGACCGCATCGCCGCGTACAGCGCGTCGGCCTGCGCCTGGTCGAGCGACTTCGCCGCGGCGAAGGGCGAGAGCTTCGCGGTGTGCAGGATCTCGTCGGAGTAGGCGTTGCCGATGCCGGCGATGGTGCGCTGGTCGCGGAGCAGCGTCTTGAGCTGCGCCCGCGAGCCCGCGAGGATCGCGCCGAACTCGTCGCGGGTCACGGCCAGCGCGTCCGGGCCCAGTGTCGCGACCATCTCGATCTCCTGCGGGTCGTGCACGATCCACACCGCGAGCCGCTTCTGCGTGCCCGCCTCGGTGAGGTCGAAGCCCTCGCCCTCGGGCCCGACGTGCACGCGCAGCGCGATCGGCGACTTGCCGCCGGGCTTGAGCGGCGTCGGCGAGAGCTTGTCGGACCAGCGCAGCCAGCCGGCGCGGGAGAGGTGCACCACGAGGGCGAGATCCTCGTCGCCCTTGCGCGCATCGAGGACGAAGTACTTGCCGATCCGACGGGTGCCGGTGACGACGGCCCCGACCAGGTCGTGCGGGCCCGGGGCGTAGGTCTTGAGCACGGACAGCGCCGCCACGTCGACCCGCCGCACCTGCGTGCCGACGGCCTTGGCGCCCACGTAGTCCGCGATCGCGGTGATCTCGGGAAGCTCCGGCATAGTGCCACTCTAGGGTGGAGGTATGACGTACTTCGGCCGTTCCGACGGTGGCGCCCTGTCCGACATCGAACTCGCGGCCGAGATCGCCGACGGTGCCGGGCGGATCCTGCAGGCCATCCGGCACGGCTCGCTGCTCGACGACGGGGTGCTGGGCGACACCGGCGACCGGCTCGCGCAGGCCTGGATCGCGCGGGTCCTGCGCCGGCACCGGCCGCACGACGCGGTGCTGTCCGAGGAGGCGCCGGACTCCACCGAACGCCTCTCGGCCGAGCGGGTGTGGGTCATCGACCCGCTCGACGGCACCCGGGACTACGCGGCGCACCGCCCCGACTACGCGGTGCACGTCGCGCTGACGCAGAACGGCCAGCCGGTGCACAGCGCGGTCTCGCTGCCCGCGATGGACCGGGTCTTCCGCTCCGACACCGTCACCGCCCCCACGGGGGCGCTGACCGGGAATCTCGCGCTCTCGCGCAGCCGCGCGACGCCCGGCATGTTCCGGGTCGCCGAGCAGCTCGGGCTCACGCCCGTCTCCCTCGGTTCCGCCGGGGTGAAGACGATGGCCGTCGTGACCGGGCAGGTGGACGTGTACCTGCACGCCGGCGGGCAGTACGAGTGGGATTCCTGCGCGCCCGTCGGCGTCGCCCGGGCCGCGGGCCTGCACTGCTCGCGCCTCGACGGCAGCGAGCTCACCTACAACAACCCCGACCCCTACCTCCCCGACCTGGTGATCTGCCGGCCCGAGCTGGCGGACAAGGTCCTCGACGCGCTGAACTGAGTCAGGGCCGCCGGAGCAGGTAGACGTCCATGATCCAGCCGTGCTTCGCGCGGGCCTCGGCGCGGGTGCGGGCGATCAGCTCGCCCACCTCGCCGACGGCGCCGTCGATCAGGATCTCGTCGGGCGTGCCCAGATAGGCGCCCCAGTAGACGTGGTCCGTCGGCTCGGCGGTCTCGCGGAAGGTGCAGTCCGCGTCGAGCATCACCACGGTGTTGCGGCCGTCGTCCTCGTGCAGCCGCCGGCCGGTGGTGATGTGGATCGGCTCGCCCACCCGGTTGAGCAGGATCGCGTGCGCGGCGGTGAGCGCCTGCACGCTGGTGATGCCGGGGATCACCTTCGGCTCCAGCGGGAGCGTGCGGGCCACCCGGTCCAGGACGCGCAGCGTCGAGTCGTAGAGCGACGGGTCGCCCCAGACCAGGAAGCCGGCACTCCCGCCCTCGGGCACGTGCTCGGCGATCGCGGCGGCCAGCGCGTCGGCGCGGGCGTTGTGCCACGCGTCGACGTTGGCGGCGTAGGCACCGTCGGGCCGGGACGCGCCGCGCTCGGCGGACCGGTCGCGCGGCGGGTCGGGCACGAGCACGACGGGGGTGCCGGGCGCGTGCCGGTCGACGATCTCCTGCCGGATCCCGGTGAGCGTGCCCGCGTTGGGCTTGTCGAGGACGAACAGGGCGTCGGCGGCGCGCATCGCGTCGATCGCGCCCACGGTGACGTGCCCCGGGTCGCCGGCGCCGATGCCGATGACCAGTGCCGTGCGGGTCACTGCATCGGCTCGCTGTACATGTTCAGGGTCGCGGTGAGCAGGTCGATCCGGTTCTGCTTGAGCGTCTCACTGTCCGGGTCGATCACGCAGTACGACGCGGTGCCCTCGTGCACCGCGAGCAGCGCGTAGCCCAGCGCCTCGGGCTTGGTCACGCGGCGGCCGGCGGCCTCGAGCACGTGCATCACGGTGGGGATCATGTTGGCGAGCAGCATCTGCTGGGCGTCGCGGACCGTCTGGTTGAGCTCCGGCGTGCGGGTGCAGAGCGCCACGAAGTCGCCGTTGACGCGCTGCCAGCGCTCGTTGACGGGGATCGCGCGGACCGCCATCTCGATGAGCTTGCCGTAGTCGGCGCCCTGCACCACGTAGGTGTCGACGACCTTGGCCATCACGTCCATGATCCACTGCACGTGGAACCGCCAGACCTCGATGAACAGCTCCTCGAGGCTGGTGAAGTTGGAGTAGAAGGCGCCGCGGGTGAAGCCGGCCGCCTCGCACACCATGGTGACGTTCGTCGAGCCGTAGCCGTGCTGCGCGAACACCAGGTACGCCGCGCGGATCAGCCGCCGACGGGTCTTCGCGCGCCCCTTGGGATCGTCCGTCGGTTGCAGCGCCGCCGTCATCCGGCCGTCCCCGTGGGACAGAATGCGCGTCGCTGTGCCATCGGCTCAGTGTACCCGTCGGTAGCCTCGGCTTCAGCGGTACTTCAGCGACCGCCAACCGCGACGTCCTAGCGTTGCGGACATCACGTCGTAGGAGGTCCGCAATGCCCGATTCATCGCCCGCATCCGCATCCGGCGCGACCCGGATCGTCGGGCTCGCCCTCGCCGCGCTCGGCGGAATCGGGCTGATCGTCTCGGCGTTCCTGACCTGGTACACGGTCACTCCGAGGCCACCCGAGGGCGCGTCGAGCGCGGCGTTCGCCGCTCTCGAGGCCCGGGTCAGCGGGATCGGCACGGTCACCATGCCCGCGTTCGGCGGCATCGACGTCTCCGGCTCCGTGCCGAACGACGTCGCGTGGGGCGGCTGGGTCGCAGTCGGGCTCGCAGTGGCCTTCGTGCTCCTCGCGGCGCTGGCGGCACTCGGGCCCGCCGGGAAGCGGCTCCTGGGCGCCACGGGCGCCATCGTCGTCGGCGTGGCCGGGATCGCGCTCGGCGCGTACGCGGCAGTCGTCCCCACGGGCACGCAGACGATCACGGCCGAGGGCCTGAGCCTGCAGGTCGACACGGCGGCGGGTGTCGGCCCCTACGTCGTGATCGTCGCCGCCGTGGTCGCGACGCTGGGCGCCGTCGCGCTGCTCCTCGCCCGACGGTCCGCCCCCGCCGCGGTCGCGCAGCCCGCGCCGCAGGCGCCGCACCTCCCGGCGTCGCCCTTCGGGCCCGCCGCCCAGACCTCCGGCGCGCACCAGCCCGGCGGCCCGATCCCCGGTGCGCAGTTCCCCGGTGCGCAGTTCCCGGGTGCACCGTTCGCCGGCGCCCCGCAGCAGCCCGGCATGCAACCGCAGCCCGGCGCACCGATGTCGGCCGCGCCCATGCCTCCCCGGCAGGCGCCGCAGGCACCGTCGAACCAGCAGTTCCCGCCCGCGGAGTCGGGCTGGGCCCACCCCGTCGCGCAGCCGNCGCACACGCCTCCCCCGCTGCCCGACGAGCACACCCGGACCGCCGTGGCCCCGGTGGCGCAGCGCCGGCCGCGCCCCGAGTGGGATCGCGACTGGCCCGGCACGATGCCGCCCAAGCCGGGCCCTGCCACCCCGTCGGAGCAGCACACCCAGGTGGTCAAGCGGCCGCCCCGCCCGGTGAAGGTCTCGCCCAAGCCCGAGACCGAGGCGCTTCCGCGGCGCGACCCGCGGTTCGACAGCCCGACGCAGCCCTGACCCGACCGGATCGGCCGGATCAGCCCTCCAACTCGGCGACGCGGGCGCGCAGCCGGTCGATCTCGGCCTGCAGCTCGGCCTCGCGCTCCCCGGCGACCTTCTGATAGGCCTCCCCGAGCTGCTTGATGTACTCGCGGTCGAAGCGGGGGATGATGCTGCGCTGGCAGTTCCAGTCGTAGGCCTCGACGGCCACCTCGATCACGCGCCGCTGCTCCGTCTCGCGCACCGTGCCGCGCCCGAAGACCTTGAGCCGCACGCGCCGCGGGTAGTCCACGAAGAACATCGCGAGCCGGTCGTTCTCGGCGAGGTTGCCGAGCGTGACGAACTGGTTGTTGCCCGGCAGGTCGATGAAGCCGAGCCGCCCCGTCGCGGGGTCGTGCTGCACGAATCCCGCCGGGCCGCTGCGGTACTGCAGGTAGGGCCAGCCCTGCGGGGTGACGGTGGCGAGGCAGAACTGGTCGGCGCGGGTGATCATGAGCAGCTCGCGGTCGGTGAGGGCCTGCGGCCCGTCGTCGCCGCGCTCGAGCTGCCGGCCGTAGGCCACGTAGCTGCCGTTGCGCCGCTGGCGCTCGAGGGCGTCGTCGCCGAAGACCAGGTGGTGGTAGCGATTGTTCGGCACGGCTTCACGGTAGCGCGCCCCGCTAGGATGGCTCCTCGTGGCGGACGAGATCGTGATCTACACCGACGGCGCGTGCTTGGGGAATCCCGGGCCCGGGGGCTGGGGCGCGGTGCTGCGCTTCGGCGAGCATCAGAAGGAGCTGTACGGCGCCGAGAAGGACACGACGAACAACCGCATGGAGTTGATGGGCGCCATCTCGGCGCTGGAGGCGATCACGCGGCCGATGCCGGTGGTGCTCTACACCGACAGCTCGTACGTGAAGAACGGCATCACCAAGTGGATCGCCGGCTGGAAGCGCAACGGCTGGAAGACCTCCGCCAAGCAGCCCGTGAAGAACGCCGAGCTGTGGCAGCGGCTGGAGCAGGCGGCGGCGCAGTACGAGATCGACTGGCGCTGGGTGAAGGGGCACGCGGGCAACGAGGGCAACGAGCTCGCCGACCAGTTGGCCTCCCGCGGCGCGCAGGAGGCGCGGGACGCCTAGTTCGCTCGGCGTTTCCGCGTTCTGCGGGGCTTCGAGACCGGATTCTGCTTCGGACCGTCGAGGAACGCGAATCTCGCGGCGCGCTTCGGCGTGCGGACCGGCCGCAGCTTCGGCGGTGCTGCCGCGACGCGCGTGCGGACCTTCGACGGTGCCGTCGACGCGCCGGGTTCGGCGAACCGGCGGGTCCACTTCGCACCGTTCCACCAGCGCATCCGCGCGGCGCCCTCGGGGTCGGGGTACCAGCCCGCGGGCGCGACGGGCGGCGGCAGGTCGACCTTGCGCGGCAGCGGCAGCCCCGCGGCGACGCGGGTGGCGGGCAGCTTGAGGACGGGCACGCGACGGGCGGCGGTGCGCGCGGCGGGCCGACGGCGGGTCCGCGCCGCCGGCGCCACGCTCACCGTGACCGGCCCGACCTCGGTGCTCGCGCGAATCGCCATGCCCCGATCATGCGCCGGTCAGGCGGCGCTCAGCTCCAGAATCGCGATCTCCGGCGGAGCGGCGACGCGCACGGGCGGGCCCCACGCGCCGGCGCCGCGGCTGGTGTAGACGGGCATCCCGTCCACCGATTCCAGCCCCTGCAGGGCCGGCTGCTGCAGCTTCACGAAGTAGCGGAAGGGCCAGATCTGGCCGCCGTGCGTGTGCCCCGCGACCTGCAGGTCCGCGCCGCGCTGCGCGAACTCGCGGCCCTGCAGCGGCTCGTGCGCGATGGCCACGATGAAGCCGGCGGGATCGACGCCGGCGAACGCGGCATCGTAGTCCACCTCGTGGGGCGCCTTGCCCGTGCGGTCGTTGGCGCCGACGAGAGTCACCGTCGCGCCGCCCCGCTCGAGGCGCGCGGAGGCGTTGGTGAGGGGCGTGACCCCGACGTCCCGCCACCGCTGCACCCAGTTCACGACGTCGCCCGCGTAGTACTCGTGGTTGCCCGTCACGGCGAACACCCCGAGCGGGGCCCGCAGGTCCCGCAGCGGCGTCAGGTCGTCGCCGATCTGCGCCACCACCCCGTCGATGAGATCGCCGGCCATCAGCACCAGGTCGGGCCGTTCGGCGTTGGTCCGGTCGACGACGCCCTGCACGAACCCGCGGGTGCGCACCGGCCCCGCATGGATGTCGGTGATCAGCGCGACCTTGAGCGGGCCGAAGGCGGCCGGCATCGACGCGAGCCGCACCTGCGTGTGCGTGACCCGCGGCGTCGCGGCCTCCACCAGCCCGTACAGCGTCGCACCGACCGCGCCCACCACGCCCACCAGCGCGACGACGCGGCGCAGTGGTGCACCGTCGAACTCCGGGCGCACCAGCCGGACCAGCCGCGTGAGCACCCACAGCACCCCCAGGACCAGCAGGGTGAGCAGCAGGTAGAAGACCGTCGCGAGCCAGGTGAGCCCGGCGGCGCTGATCCAGCGCCACCGGTCGGGGTCGATGCGGCCGTTGCCGGCGAGCAGCCCGACGGGGGCGGCCAGCGTCAGGAGCGCGGCGACGACCACCGCGACGGTGCCGGCGACGCGCGCCGGCCGCGCGCTCCAGCGGCGCACGACGCGCCACTGGACGAGGGCGAGCGACCCCAGTGTGATGATGAGAACTCCGATGACGCCGGTGGGCACGCGTCTCCCCCTTGGTGGTGCAAACTCGGACATCCGAATGTACCCGGAGGGCCGCGCGTGGCTACACTCGTGCCGCACGCCCTCGTAGCTCAGTCGGATAGAGCGGATCTCTCCTAAAGATCAGGTCGCAGGTTCGATTCCTGTCGGGGGCACTCCGGCGCCGCGGCGCCTACTTCGCGCGCTTGGCGACCGCGTTCACGAAGTCCGCGAGCATCTGCTGCTCCGTGTCGGCCGACTGGGCGGTGCCGCCCGTGGCGTCCGCGATCCTCTTCAGCGCCGGCAGGTCGGCGTCCTTGCTGATCCCGACGGTGTGGATGTTCACCGGCCGCGCCGGGTCCACCAGCTTGCGCAGCTCGGCCACCAGCTGGTCGAGGGTGGTGCCGCCGGACTTCTCGTTGCCGCCGTCCGAGAGCAGGATCAGCGAGTTCGAGTAGGCGGGGTCGAAGTCCTTGACGGCCTGCCGGTAGGCGGCGAGCGTCGTGTCGTAGAGCCCGGTACCGCCGCGGACCCGGCCGGGCAGCGAGTTCACGCCCTCGAGCAGCGCCTGCCGCTGGGTCTTGTCGCCGCGCTTGTCGGACAGTCGCGCGGTGGGCACGACCTCGGTCCAGTCCTTGCCGCCGTTCGTGGCGAGCGAGAAGGTCCACAGGCCGACGGCGTTCGCGTCGGGGATCTGGGTGACCACCTTGGTGAAGCCGGAGGCGAGCATCCCGATGCGGGTCGTGTCGCCGACCTTCTCGTCCATGGAGCCGGAGGTGTCGACCACGACGAGCGCCTTGAGCGGCACGGCGAGGGTCGAGTAGGCCTGCTCGGCGCGCGCGAGCCGGGCGCGGTCGGGGTCGGGGAGGGCCGTCACCGCGCCCACGCCGCCCGACGGTGCCTCCGCCAGCGCGGTGCCGCGCAGGCCGTCGCGGGCGAGGGCGGCGAGGCCGTCGTCGGAGGTGAAGGTCCTGGTGAGTCGCTCGGCGGCCTCGGACGCGGCGGCCTTCCGGTCACCGGTCGCGGCGACCGCGAGCAGCAGCTCGTCGCGCGGGGCGCCGGTCTTCGGCACGACGGCGGCGAGGTCGCCCCGGGACCGCTTCGCCGCGACGTACGCGTACTCGGGGACGGCCACGACGCCGCCCTCGGCACCGGCGGCGGCGACGGGATCACCGGCCACGCGCTTGGCGGCCTGGGCGTACTGCGCCAGGACGGCGTTGAGCGCCTGGTCGTCCCCGCCGCCGGGGCGGGTGGATTCGGCGACGGCCGCGGCGACGGCCGCGTCCGCGTACGGGGAGTCCGCGGGCACCGCCCGGATCGTCGCCTGCGTCATCGCCTCGAACCAGGTCGCGGGCTGGGGAATCGTGGCGCCCGCCAGGACGATCGGGGACCCGGCCACGACGGTGGTCGGCAGCTCCCGGCCCAGCTGGGCGGAGACGGCGTCGGCGCGCAGCCGCGACGGGGCGATCCACAGGTCGGCCGCCCCGCCCTGGAGTCGCCCGGCGGCCTCGCGGTCGGGCGCCTCGGCGACGGCGATCGTGGTGCATTTGTCGGAGGCGAGCGACGCCTGCGAGCGGACGGCCGGCGCCAGCGCGGGGTCGGCCATCACCGTGACGGTGCGCTGCTCCCCGCAGTTCGCGAACTTCCCGCCGACGATGGCGACGATCCCCGCCACGAGGACCGCGACCAGGGCGGCTGCGAGCAGAAGCCGCGCGAGGTTGCGCCCGCGCGGCTTCTCCGGCGCCGGGTCGCCCGGCGCGTCATGACGACCCATGAGTGCGGTGTCGCCCTTTCTTCACGGTTTCTTACTGCTGCTGATCCTGCGGGCCCTGCTGGCCCTGCGGTGCCTGGCCCTGCTGGCCCTGCGGCGCCTGGCCCTGCTGGCCGCCGGCGAACTTCTTGGCGGCGTCCTGCGCCTTGTCGACCTGCGAGGCGTACTTGCCGCCGGTCTTGCCGTCGATGAAATCGCCGGCCTTGTCGATCACGGCCGGGTTCTTGCCGAGCGCATCCTTGGCCTTGTTGACGAGGTTCTTGAAATCCATGCGTGTCAGGCTAGCGGACCGTCGACCACCAGTCGGCCGCACCAGGGATGATCCCGCCGGCCGCGGCACCGTCGACCCGGCCGCCCGGCATGGGGATGATCGTGGCGACCCCGGCCTCCTCCGCGGCGGCGAGCAGCCGCTCGACCGGCTCGGACCAGTCGTGGAAGGCGAGGTTGAACGTGGCCCAGTGCACCGGCACCAGCGGCGCGCCCGGCTTGGCGATCATCGCGTGGATCGCGACGGCCTCCTCCGGGTTGGTGTGCACGTCGGGCCACAGCGGGTCGTACGCCCCGATCGGCAGCAGCGTCAGGTCGAACGGGCCGAAATGGTCGCCGACCAGCTTGAACCGCTCGGTGAAGCCGGTGTCGCCGCCGAAGAACACGGAGTGCTCCGGGCCCACGAGCGACCACGACGCCCACTGCGTGGAGTTGCGGGTGAGGCCGCGGCCGGAGAAGTGGCGGGCCTCGGTGCACACCACCTTGAGGCTCTTCCCGTCGCGGGTCAGGGTGTGCGCCTGGTCCCAGTCCAGCTCGACGATCCGCCCGTCGGGGACGCCCCAGGCCCGCAGGTGCCCGCCCACCCCGATCGGCACGCAGAACACCACGTCGCGGTCGCGGGTGAGCTCGTCGATCGTGGGCAGGTCGAGGTGGTCGTAGTGGTCATGGCTGATGACCACGGCGTCGATCGGCGGCAGCGCGCTGAGCGCGACGGGCACGGGGTGCAGCCGCGTCGGGCCGATCGTCGGCGACGGGGAGACCCGCTCGCCCCAGACCGGGTCGGCGAGGATCCGGAAACCGTCGACCTCGATGAGCACCGAGGAGTGCCCGAACCAGGTGACCGCCAGGTCCGAGGCCTGTTCCGGGCTCGGGTCCGCCGCCAGCGGGATCGGGCCCGACGGTGCCCCCAGGCCGTGCCGGGCGCGCCCCACCACGCCGCGGGCGATCTTGGCCGCGTCGAACCGCTGGTGCGGGCTGTCCGGGTCGGTGTTGGTGTAGACGGTGTCCACCTGCGCGCCCATCGACCGCTTCAGGCCGGTCGCGGCGCGGAGCCCGGCGGCGCCGGCGATACCGGCGGCCGCGCCCGCGGCGAACGTGACGACGTTGCCCAGCCGCATCTCAGCGACCCTGAAAGCGCGGCTCGCGCTTCTCGATCCGGGCCATGATGGCCTCCTTGAGATCCTCGGAGTCCCATACCGCGTGCAGGCGGGCCTCCTCGGCCTCGGTGAGCGGCTCGACGGCGACGTCCGACTTGAACAGCGCCTTGTAGTTCTGGAGCGACAGCGGCGCGAGACCGGCGATGCCGCGGGCGAACTCGAGGGCGGCCTCGCGGTCGCCGATCGCGTTGGCGAAACCCAGCTCGGCGAGCTTCTCGGCGCCGATCTTCTGCGCCGCCATGAGCACGCCGCGGGCGTGGCCGCCGCCGACGAGGTCCTCGAGGCGCCGCAGCGTCCACTTGTCGATCGTGACACCGAGTTTCGCGGCCGGGATGGCGATGGTGGCGCTCGGATCGAGCACGCGCAGGTCGGCGACCATCGCCATCTGCACGCCCGCCCCGACGGCCGGCCCGTTGAGTGCCGCGACCACGATCTGCGGCATCGCCTCGACCCGGCGGTAGAACCGGATGACCCGCTCCATGAAGCCCTTGTCCAGCACCGCACCCGATCGCAGATCCGCCCCCGCGGAGAACACGGTGCCCTGCCCCGTGAGCACGATGACGAAGACCCCGTCGGCCTCCGCGCGGTCGAACGCCGCCTCCAGGCCGTCCATGATCTCGGGGTTGAGAGCGTTCCGCGCTTCCGGGCGCTGGAACTCGATGACGGCGACCTTCTCCTCCAGCGTGTAACCAATCATGGCCCGCAATCTACGCTACGGGGGTGAAGGATGTCGTCGTGGTCGGTGCTGGCCAGGCCGGTCTCTCGGCCGCCTACTTCCTCCCCAGGTTCGGTATCGAGAATTCCATTGTCCTCGATCACAACGCCGGTCCCGGGGGCGCGTGGCGGCAGCGCTGGCCGTCGCTGACGCTCCGCGCGGCGAACCGCGTGCACGACCTGCCGGGGTGGGGCCTGCAGGACGCGCTCGGCACGGAATGCGATGACATTCCGGCCTCCACCGGCGTCGCGCGGTACTTCGGCGAGTACGAGAAGCGCTTCGGGATCGACGTGCACCGGCCCGCCCACGTCGCCTCGGTCTCGCGCTGCGACGACGGTTTCCTGGTGGCCGGCCACGGCGCCGAGGGCCCGTTCGAGTACCGCACGCGCGCCGTCATCAACAGCACCGGCACGTGGGACAGCCCGTTCTGGCCGACGGTCCGCGGGGCGGCCTCGTTCCGGGGGGTGCAGCTGCACGCGCACGACTACCGCACCGCCGAGCCCTTCGCCGCGAAGACGGTGGCGGTGGTCGGCGCCGGGATCACGGCCGTGCAGTTGCTGCTGGAGATCTCCGCGGTCGCCGACACGGTGTGGTTCACCCGCCGCGAAGTGCAGTGGGACACGACCCCCTTCGACCCCGACAAGGGACGCCGCGCCGTGGCGCGCGTCGAGGAGCGGGTGCGGGCGGGGCTGCCGCCCGGGTCCGTGGTCTCGGTGACGGGCTTGCCGATGACCGAAGCCATGCGTCGCGGTATCGAGGCGGGGGTGCTGGTCCGGCGGCCGATGTTCACCGCCCTCTCGCCCGACGGTCCGCTACTGGCCGACGGCACGCAGGTGGCCGCGGACGTGATCCTGTGGTGCACCGGTTTCCGCTACTCGATGGACCACCTCGCGCCGCTGAACCTCCGCTCCCCCGGCGGCGGCATCGTGATGACGGGGCGGCTCGCCACCGAGGTCGCGGGC
>NZ_CBCSDV010000020.1:54289-88596 GCF_965138335.1 Tsukamurella ocularis | reverse complement strand
CTCCCACCCCATCCCTCGCCCGGCGGTCGGCTCCCGACGTTGCTCCCGATGTGCAGGGCAGATCCGGCGGTCTCCGATGATTCCCAGCGGTTTCGGTGGCCGCGACCTGCGATTCCGACGCCGAAACCGCTGGGAANCGGTGGTGCCGTCTCCGGCGAATCGATGGCGGCAGTCGCTGGCGGACCGGTGTCGTCCCCCACGCGGCGTCGACGGGGCATGGGGGGAGGGGCGGTCCCCCATGAGGCGACCGGCGTCCGATGGGGGAGGCGCCGTCCCCCACGCGGCGTGTTCGTCCCCTGCGCGGCGAGATCCGCACCGCGTCGCACTCCGCCGCGTTGCTCGTCCCCCGCGCCGCATTTCGTCCCCCGCGCCGCGCCGATCCGCGGTCCTGACGTTCCGTCCCCCATGAGAAGCCGCTCGTGTGGTGGGGGAGGCGCCGTCCCCCACGCCGCGCCGCCTCCCTCGTGGGAAGCCGGCTCCTCCCGCGCCGAACGCCGATTCCCCTACGGGACGCCACGCATCCGCCCTATTGACGCAACCGATCGGTTGTGTGTACGGTGTGAACATTGCTGATGTTCACACCGTGAACACCGAACCGAGGAGCACTCATGACCGCCGACGTCGCACCCGCACCCGCAGAATCCGCCACGCAGGGCCGCTCGAGGTCCTGGATCGCGGGCATGGTGATCACCGTGCTGGTCTGGGCGTTCCTCGTGTTCGACGTCGTCGGCAAACTGACGAAGCCGCAGGCCGTCATCGACGGCACGCTGAAGCTCGGCTTCCAGGAGAAGCACATCCTGGTCATCGGCCTGATCCTGCTGGTCGGCGTCGTGCTGTGGACGATCCCGCGCACCGCGGTGATCGGCGCGATCTACCTCACCGGCTACCTCGGCGGCGCCGTCGCCATCAACCTGCGCGCCGAGCAGCCGATCGCGGGCTTCGTGCTCTCCGGTGTGTACGTGGGCATCCTGATCTGGCTGGCGATGATCCTCCGCCGCCCCGACCTGCGCCGTGCGATCCTCGGCCGCTGAGCGCGGACGTCCCGACCTACGAGGTCGGGACGATCTCCGAGCCCAGCGGCAGCAGGGACAGCCGGATCATCTTGAAGTTCGCCACGGCCAGCGGGATGCCGATGATGGTCAGGCACAGCGCGATCCCGGTGAGGATGTGCCCGATCGCGAGCCAGATCCCCGCGACGAGCAGCCAGATGATGTTCCCCAGCAGCGAGGCCGCGCCGGCGGACGGCCGGTCCACGACGGTCCGCCCGAACGGCCACAGCGCGTAGTTGGCGATGCGGAACGACGCGAGGCCGAACGGGATCGTCACGATCAGCACGCAGCAGATGATCCCCGCGACCGCGTACCCGACGGCCATCCAGAACCCGCACAGCACCAGCCAGATGACGTTGAGGATCAGCTTCATGACCCCAGTATGCCGACGCGGCTACCGTGGTGGCATGAACCTGTTCCAGCGCACCGCCAAGCTGTTCAACGCCGCATTCACGCCGCTGCTGTCCCTGCCGGTCATCGGTCCCGCGTTGGGGAAGTCGATGGTCACCATCAGCTACACCGGCCGCAGGTCCGGTAAGCCGTTCTCGTTGCCCGTCGCGTATCAGCGCCGCGGCGACGAGGTGGTCATCGGCGTCGCCATGCCGGAGCAGAAGCAGTGGTGGCGCAACTTCCTGGGCGAGGGCGCCGACCTCACGCTCCACTTCCCCGACGGTGACCGCACGGGCCGCGCCGTCGCCACCGCCGGGGCGGACGGCACCGTCGTCCGGGTCGCCCTGGCCTGACCGCGGCGCCGATCAGGCGGACAGTCGGTAGACGCGGCGCGCCGTCCCGCCGAGCACCGCCTCGCGTTCGGTCGGCGACGCCCCGTCGAGCAGGTCGACGGTGAGCCCGAGCACCTCGTGGTACGAGGCATGCAGGAGGCAGACCGGCCAGTCGGAGCCGAACATCACCCGGTCCGCGCCGAACGCGGCGAGCACGTGCTGCGCGTAGGGCTCGATCAGCGCGCGGCTCCAGGGGCGCGGTGGGCACTCGGTCACCAGCCCCGACAGCTTGCACGCGACATGGGGGAGCGCCGCCATGTCGGTGATCCACGCCGCCCACGGCTCCCACTCGCCCGCACCGATGTTCGGTTTCCCCGCGTGGTCGATCACGAACGACGCGTCGGGCAGTCGACGCGCCGCCTCGAGGGCCGCGGCGCGCTGCGGCCCGCGGACCAGGAGGTCGAAGGCGAGGCGATGCTCGGCGGCGGACGACAGCCCGCGGAGCACGGACGGGCGCACGAGCCACCGCGGGTCGGGTTCGTCCTGCACGAGGTGTCGCAGGCCACGCAGCTTCCCGCCGCCGGGCGCGGCGGCGAGCTGGTCCAGCCTGGTGCCGCACCGCGACGAGATCAGGTCCACCCATCCGACGACTGCACCCACCGGTCCTGCGGACGCGAGGAGGTCGTAGGTCTCCGCGGACGAGTTCAACGCCTGCACGGCCACGGTCGCGCCCACCTCGCCGGCGTCGGAGTCGGCGGCCGTCGTCGCCGCGGCGAGGTCGGCGACGGTGAAGTCGCGGTCGATCGCCTCCATGCCGGGCGCGTCGAGCCAGCCGTGATCGTGGCGCGCGCGCTGCCACAGGTGGTGGTGGGCGTCGACGATCATCCGCGCCCCAGGGGGAGGGCCCACACGAGCGGGATGCCGCGGTCGTCGCCGGAGTAGTCGTCGGGCACGTCGAGCAGCTCCGCCATCCGTTCCTGCCAGGGGATGTTCGCGGGATGCTGCGCCAGGTGCCGGCGCATCGCGCGGTAGTCGTCGACCTCGACGAGGTGGAACAGGTCGCGCCCGTCGCGCCAGATCCGCCATGAACGGACCCCGGCCTCGCGGAGCGCGACGTCGAGGTCGTCGGGGATCGTGGCGTGCACGCGGTCGTACTCCGCCTCGGCTCCGGTCTTGAGGCGCGTGTGCAGGGCGATCGTTTCCGGCATGATTCCTCCGATCACTCATCGGGCATACTCGATCAGTCTACGGCCGCGCGACAATGGCGGCGCCCGGTTGACCGACAGACCTCCGATGTTTAAAGTCGGTTCGTGTGACGCATGACACAGCGTACGGCGCGGTCGTGGGAGGGCCCGAGACCGCTCGGGCCGGTCGCTCCACTGCGGAAGGACGTCGATGAGGCTGCGGCGAGTCGGAGAGGCGGGCGCCGAACGCCCGATCGTGTCGACCGGGGACGGGCGATGGTTCGACGCCTCGGCCGTGGTCCCCGACTACCACCCGGGGACCCTCGGCGACGTGCGGCGCGTGCTCGCGGAGGCCCTGGAGGCCGCCCGGCTGCCGGAGTTCGATCCCACGGGGATGCGCGTCGGTGCCCCGGTCGCCCGCCCGGGCAAGGTCGTCTGCATCGGCGTCAACTACCTCGCGCACGCGCAGGAGACGCAGCACGCCGAGCCCGCCGAGCCGGTGATGTTCCTCAAGACCTCGGCCACGATCGTCGGCCCGTACGACGAGGTGCTGATCCCGCGGGGCTCGGTCGCCACCGACTACGAGGTGGAACTGGCCGCCGTGATCGGCAGCACGGCACGGTATCTCGACGATGCCGAACAGGGCCTCGCGTGCGTCGCCGGGTACACCGTCTCGGACGACGTCTCCGAGCGCGACTTCCAGATGAACCGCGGCGGGACCTGGGACAAGGGCAAGAACTGCGAGACCTTCAACCCGCTCGGTCCCGAGCTGGTCACGGCCGATGAGATCCCCGACCCGCAGCGGCTCGACATCCGATTGACGGTCAACGGCGAGGTCCGCCAGCAGGCGAACACGGCGCAGATGATCTTCGGCGTCGGCGAGATCATCCGCTACCTCAGCGGCTTCATGGTCCTCGAGCCCGGCGACGTGATCAACACCGGCACCCCGGCGGGGGTCGCCTTCGGATACCCGGACCCGAAGCCCTACCTGCGCCGCGGCGATGTGATCGAGACCCGCATCGATCTGCTCGGCGGCCACCGATCCGTTCTCGGGGAGGCCTGAGATGCCCGGCGTCTTCACCGGATTCCGCACCCTCGACGTGCGGTTCCCCACCTCGGTCGACCTCGACGGCTCCGATGCGATGAACGTCGACCCCGACTACTCCGCGGCCTACCTGATCCTCGGGACGGACGCGGGCGACGGCCTCGAGGGGCACGGCTTCGTCTTCACCATCGGCCGCGGCAACGACGTGCAACGCGCCGCCGTCGAGGCCCTCGCGCCGTACGTTCTCGGGCGCGACGTCGACGCCGTCCTCGGCGACCTCGGCGGCGTCTACCGCGACCTCGTCTACGACGCCCAGCTCCGCTGGCTCGGCCCGGAGAAGGGCGTCATGCACATGGCGATCGGCGCCGTGGTCAATGCCCTCTGGGACCTGCGCGCCAAGCGGGCCGGCGTGCCGCTGTGGCAGCTGCTCGCCGAGCTGAGCCCGCAGGAGATCGTCGCCCTCGTCGACTTCCGCTACCTCACGGACGCCCTCACCCCCGAAGCCGCCCTCGCGCTCCTCGCGGCCGCCGAGCCGGGCCGGGCCGAGCGCGTCGCGGCGTTGCGCGCGAACGGCTACCCCGCGTACACCACCTCGCCGGGCTGGCTCGGCTACTCGGACGAGAAGCTGACGCGGCTCGCGAAAGAGGCCGTCGCCGAGGGCTTCACGCAGATCAAGCTCAAGGTCGGAGCCGATATCGACGACGACGTCCGGCGGCTCCAGCTCGCCCGGGCGGCGGTCGGCGACGACGTGCGCATCGCGATCGACGCGAACCAGCGGTGGGACGTGGACGACGCGGTCGCGGCGATCGACCGGCTGCGGGAGTTCGATCCGTGGTGGGTCGAGGAGCCCACGGCGCCCGACGACGTGCTCGCGCACGCCGCGATCCGTCGGCGGGCGGCGCCGGTCCGCATCGCCACCGGCGAGCACGCCCACAGTCGGGTGCTGGTCAAGCAGTTGCTGCAGGCGGAGGCGATCGACGTCCTCCAGCTCGATTCCACCCGCGTCGCCGGCGTCAACGAGAACATCGCGATCCTGCTGCTGGCGGCAGCTTTCGGCATCCCGGTGTGCCCGCACGCGGGGGGCGTCGGATTGTGCGAGCTGGTGCAGCACCTCGCCATGTTCGATTTCGTGGCCGTCTCCGGGACGGTCGCGGACCGCAGCATCGAATACGTCGATCATCTTCACGAGCACTTCATCGATCCGGTCCGCATCGTCGACGGGACCTACGCGGCGCCCACCGCGCCGGGCTTCTCGGCGCAGATCCGACCGGACACGCTCGTACGGTTCGGGTTCCCCGACGGGGAGGCCTGGAAGGGAGCACAATGAGCAGCGCAGATGAATTCGCGGGATTCCGGGCGGTCGTGACCGGCGGCTCCTCGGGGATCGGCCGGCGGACGGTGGAGGAGCTGATGGTGCGCGGAGCGGTGGTCGCGGTCCTCGACCTCCAGTCCGATGGCGCTCCGCCCGATTCCATGGGCGTGGCATGCGATGTGGCCGATGACGATTCGGTGGCGGCGGCCGTGGCCGTCGCCGCCGAGTACCTGGGCGGGATCGACGGTGTCGTGAACAACGCCGGCATCGGCGCGCAGGGCACCGTCGCGGACGGTGAGCTCGACGAGTGGCGGAAGGTGCTGGAGGTCAACGTCCTCGGGACGGTGCGCGTGACCCGTGCGGCGCTGCCGCACCTGCGTCGGTCCTCGAATCCCGCGGTCGTCAACACGTGCTCGATCGCCGCGACCGCGGGCCTGCCCGGCCGCGCGCTCTACAGCGCGTCGAAGGGCGCGATCGAGGCGATGACCCGGGCGATGGCGGCCGACCATGTGCGCGAGGGGATCCGGTTCAACTGCGTCAACCCCGGGACGGTCGACACCCCGTGGGTGCGCCGCCTGCTGGACGCGGCGGCCGACCCTGCGGCCGAGGAGGAGTACCTGCGGCAACGGCAACCCACCGGGCGCCTGGTCACGGACGCCGAAGTGGCGGGCGCGATCTGCTACCTGCTCAGCCCCGCGGCGTCCGCCACCACGGGCACCTCCCTCGCGGTCGACGGCGGCATGAGCGGCCTCCGACTTCCGCCGCGGCGGTGACGGTGCACGCGAGCCGGCCCTTCGGTCGCGGCGGCCTGCGCGTCGCGCCGCTCTCCTTCGGCGCCGCGGCGATCGGGAACCTGTACACCGCGGTCGGCGACGCGGAGGCGACGGCGGCCGTGCGGGCCGCGGCCGATGCCGGCGTCGACTACTTCGACACCGCCCCGCACTACGGGCTGGGACTCTCCGAGCGCAGACTCGGTGCGGCACTGGCCGACCGGACGGATGTCGTGATCTCCACCAAGGTCGGCCGCCTGCTCCGCCCCGTGACCGGCGGCCGCGCATCCGGCGACACCGAGGGGTTCGCCGTGGCGGCGGACGTCGAGCGGGTGTGGGACTTCAGCCGCGACGGGGTACTGCGATCGATCGAGGCGAGCCTGGAGCGGCTGGGGCGGGACCGGATCGACGTGGTCTACGTGCACGACCCCGATGAGCACGTCGCGCAGGCGTTGGACGGCGCGTTCCCGGCGCTCGACGAGCTGCGTCGACAGGGCGTCATCACCTCCTACGGCGCCGGGATGAACCAGGCGGCGATGCTCACCCGGTTCGTGCGCGAGACCGACCTGGACACGGTCCTCGTCGCGGGTCGGTACACCGTGCTCGACCGCAGCGCCGCTGATGATCTGCTGCCGGCCTGCCTCGAGCGCGACGTCTCCGTGGCCGCGGGCGGCGTCTTCAACTCGGGCATCGCGGCCGCCGCGGATCCGCGGCCCGGCGCCACCTACGACTACGCGCCCGCACCGCCCGGCGTTCTCGACCGGGCCCGCCGGCTCGCGGCGGTGTGCCGGGCGCACGGCACCACGCTGCCGCACGCCGCGGTGCACTTCCCGCTGCGGCACCCCGCCGTGCGGACGGTACTGCTCGGGATGCGGTCAGCGGACGAGGTCCGTGCCGATCTCGACCTGCTGGCGGCGCCCCCGCCGGACGCCCTGTGGGCCGACCTCGAGGACGCATTGTGAGGCCGCCCGCGCCGTCCCGCCGTTACGATTGATCGATGTCGACCAACGAGGGTGCCGGGCGGATCTCGCGGACGGACGACGCGATTCTCAAGCTCAAGGCGATGATCACCGACGGGGAACTGCCCGCCGGGAGCCGCCTGCCCCGCGAGGCCGACCTCGCCGCACGACTCGGCCTGTCGCGCAACTCCCTCCGCGAGGCGATCCGAGCGCTGGCGATGCTGCGGATCCTGGACGTCCGCCAGGGTGACGGCACGTACGTCACGAGCCTCGAGCCCACCCTGCTGCTCGACACGATGGGCTTCGTCGTCGACTTCCAGCAGGAGGACTCGGTCCTGCACTTCTTCGAGGTGCGGCGCATCCTCGAGCCGGCCGCCACCGCGATGGCGACGCACCGGATCACCGACGAGGGGCTCACGATCCTGGAGGCGACGCTGGCGCTCGGCGGCCCCGACGCCTCCGTGGAAACCCTGGTGCAACAGGACATCCTGTTCCACCAGACCATCGCCGAGGCGTCCGGAAACCCGGTGCTGCGGGCGCTCATCGCGGGGCTCTCCGCGCCCACCCTGCGCGCCCGGATCTGGCGCGGCACCGAGCAGGAGGACGCCCGCGCCCGCACGATCGCCGAGCACCGGCAGATCTTCGACGCGCTGGTCGCCGGCCAGGCCGACGTGGCCTGCGCCTGCGCGACGGTGCACATCGCGGGCGTCGAGGGCTGGATCCGGCGCGCGATGGCCGACGGCGCGTCCTAGCCCGTCCCGAGCGCCTCCGCGGCGGCGGCGAGCCGCTCGGCGAGCGCGGCGCGCACCGCGGGCGGCCCGAGCACCTCGACGTGGGGGAGCGCGCCCCACAGCGTCCACACCGCGCGTCCGACGTCGCTGAAGCCGAGGGTGCCGGCACCGTCGGGCCCGGGCGGGGTGACGATCGTCCCGAACCCGGACAGTTTGGTCCACCCGTACTCGTCGGCGCGCAGGTCCACGGTCACCGCCTCCCGCTCGGAGCGGAACGAGGCGCGGGACTCCTCGAACTCGGCCGCGAGATCGACCTCGACGGGGCGGCGCGCGGGCTCGGCGAGCACCGTCACGTCCTCGAACCGCGAGGTCCGGTAGGTGCGCCGCGCGCCGTCGCGCAGTGCCATCAGATACCAGGCCTGTCCGGCGTGGACCAGCCCGACGGGGTCCAGCGTCCGCTCGGCGGCGGCGCCCCCGCGGGGACGGTAGACGGCCCGCACCCGCAGCCCGTCGATGACGGCGCGCTGCAGCTCGCCGAGGTACGGGTCGGGCTCCGGCGCGTGGGCGAAACCGTCGGGGCGCACGTGGATCCGCTGGGCCGCGGCCGCCGCCTCCCGACGGTGCGCCTCCGGCAGCGCCGCCGCCACCTTGCGCATCGCGCCCGCGAAGGCGGGGGAGTCGGGCGCCCCGGCGAGCAGCGCCTTCGCCTCGTCGAGGGTGAGGCCCGTGAGGTCGGTGCGGTAGCCGGGGAGCAGGCTGATGCCGCCGCCGCGGCCGCGGTCGGTGTAGACGGGGACGCCGGCGGTCCCGAGCGCTTCGACGTCGCGCAGCACCGTGCGGGTGGAGACCTCCAGCTCCGCCGCGATCTGCGCGGCCGTCATGGTGCCGCGGTGGCGCAGCAGCATGAGGACGGACAGGAGGCGGTCGGCGCGCATGACTCCGAGATTGCCAGAGAAACATGACAGAAGGTGTCATGTTAGGCCGGTTGAATCGTTCCCATGACCGATACAGCCACCGATCCCCGCCCCGCCTACGCCGCCGTCTCCGCCTGGATGCAGTCCCTGCTCGCCGGCGTCACGGAGGACCAGCTCGCCGACCCCACGCCGTGCGACGAGTTCGACGTCCGCACGCTGGCGCGGCACGTCAACGCCGTCGGTATGCGCTCCGTCGCGCTGGCCGAGGTCGCCACCGTCGAGGGGCAGCCCTTCCTCGCGGACGAGTACGACGCCACCACCTACGGCGCGCTGCGCGAGCGGGCGCTCGCCGCGTGGGACGCCGCCCCGCTCGACCGCGAAGTCACCGTGCCCTGGGGCGTCGTCCCCGGCTTCGTCGCGCTCGGCATGTACATCAACGAGACCCTCGTGCACGGCTGGGACCTCGCGGTCGCCACGGGGCAGGACCCGGAGTTCGCCGACGCCGCTGTGGTCGACGGTGCTTTCGCTACGGTTCAGGCCGCCCTTCCGGCCCAGATCCGCGGCATGGAGGGTGTGCCCTTCGGCCCCGTCGTGGAGCCGCGTGAGGGTGCCGGGCCCACGGAGCGCCTCGCCAACTGGAACGGCCACCACTGGACCGCGTCGTGAGCACCGTCGCGCTGTTCCACTCCGTGCTCGGCGTGCGGGAGGGTGTCCGGCTCGCCGCGGAGCGGCTCCGCGCGGCCGGGCACACCGTGCACGTCATCGACCAGTACGACGGCCGCGTGTTCGACTCGTACGACGAGGCCTCGGCGTACGCGGAGGGGGTCGGGTATCCGGCGCTCATGTCGTCCGCACTGGCCGCGGTCGAGGACCTTCCGGACGACCTCGTCGTCATGGGCTTCTCCAACGGCGGCGGCATGGCCACCTACGTCGCGGGCAACCGACCCGTCTCCCGCGCGGTGCTCTGCTCGGGCGCGCTGCCGCTGGAGATGATCGGCCAGGACCACTGGCCCCGGGGCGTGCCGGCCCAGCTGCACTACACGCTGCACGACCCCTTCCGCCGACCCGGTTCGGTGGAATCGGTACTGCGATCGGTGGCGGAGGCGGGCGCGGTCGGCGAATTCCTGCAGTACCCCGGGGCCGGGCACCTCTTCACGGATCCCTCACTGCCCGAGGAGTTCGACGGTGCCGCCGCGGAGGTCTTCTGGGACGCGGTGCTGCGTTTCGTCGGCGCAAAGATCCGGTCGTGAGCCATTGACATGAACGCCGGTTGAGGTCCTAGCGTCGGGGTATGAGCATCGAACTGAACCACACCATCGTCGCCGCCACCGACAATCTCGAGACCGCTAGGTTCCTCACCGACCTGCTCGGTCTCGAGGGGCCGGTGGATGTGGGCGGCGGCCACTTCCAACAGGTCCGTCTCGCCAACGACGTCGTTCTCGACGTCATGACGGTTCCCGGGCCGATCCACCCGCAGCACTACGCCTTCCTCGTCTCCGAGCGGGAGTTCGACGAGATCTTCGCGCGGATCACCGAGCGCGGCTTGAGCTTCCACGCCCACCCCGACGGTTCCGGGGTCGGCGAGATCAACCACCGCTTCGGGGGCCGCGGCGTCTACTTCCCGTCACCCGACGGCCACGCCCTGGAAGCCCTCACCGCCGCCTGAGGACGTCGCGGACCGGAGCCTGGTGGGGGAATGTCGGCGCTCCGTGGGGGATTCGGCGCCGCGCGGGGGACGGCCGATCCCGTCTGACACGCCGTGGGGGATTGGGCATCTGGTGCGGGAATGCTGGCCTCTCGTGGGGGACTCGGCTCCGCGCGGGGGACAGCCGAGCCCCTATCAGAAGCGCGGCGTCCGGTGGGGGATCGAACGCCGAGGGCGCGGNTCGGCGCGGCGCGGGGGACGAACCCTCCCAGTGGGCCCGGCGTCGCTCCCGACGCATGCCGCACCCACGGCCGCCCACCCACGGGCCGCTGCAGCCGCTGCCGGGCGCCGCAGCCGCCCACCCACGGCCGCTGCCGGGCGCCGCACTCGCCGCGTGCCGCCCCGCCGCCCGCCCGCTCTCACCGCCTCGCTGCGCATCCTGCCCAGCCATGCGCCCCACGCATGGTCATGGCGCGAAAAAGGCGTGGTGACCTGCATGAACGCAGGGTATGCGTGGCGCGCATGGCTTGTCGGAGCGACTACGCTCCTCCCGGCTCGGGCCCCGGCTCGGGCCCCGGCCCCGGCCGCAAACCTCAGTCCTCGAACAGCGCCCGGATGTCCGACTCCGCGAGGCGCGCGTCGAAGCCGCCCTCGCCGCCGATGACGGACTCGAACAGCGCCGCCTTGCGCTCCTTGAGCGCCATCACCTTGTCTTCGATGGTGTCCGCCGAGACCAGCCGGTAGACCATCACGCTGCGGGTCTGGCCGATGCGGTGCGCGCGGTCGATGGCCTGCGCCTCCGCCGCGGGGTTCCACCACGGGTCCAGCAGGAAGCAGTAATCGGCCTGCACCAGGTTCAGGCCGAAGCCGCCGGCCTTGAGCGAGATCAGGAACACCTGCACCTCGCCCGAGGTGAACTTTTCGATCGCCGCGGGCCGGTCCGTCGTCGAGCCGTCGAGGTAGGCGTACTCCACGCCCTCCTCGTCGAGCCGCTCGGCGGCCTTGCGCAGGAACCCGGTGAACTGGCTGAACACCAGCACCGCGTGCTTCTCCTCGAGCAGCTCGTCCAGCTTCTCCACGAGGAAGTCCAGCTTGGCGACGTCCTCCACCGCCAGCTCCTCGTCCACCAGCGACGGGTCGAGCGCGAGCCGGCGCAGCATCGTCAGCGACCGCAGGATCTCGAAGCGGTTGCCCTCGAAGTCGTCCAGCAGGCCCAGCAGTTTCGCCCGCTGGTCGGCCAGCACCCGGTCGTAGGTGTGCCGGTGCTCCTCCGAGAGTTCCACCTGCACCACGGATTCCGTCTTCTCCGGCAGGTCCTTCGCCACGAGGTCCTTGGTGCGGCGCAGCATGAACGGGCGCACGCGCCGCCGCAGCCGCGCGAGGCGATCGTCGTCGCCGCCGCGCTCGATGGGCCGCCGGTACTCCTCGGCGAACCACGACCGCCCGGGGAACAGCCCCGGCACCGTGAGCGCCGTCAGCGCCCACAGCTCCTCGAGGTGGTTCTCCATCGGGGTGCCCGTCACGGCCAGGGTGAAGGCACGATCCAGCAGGGTCACCGCGGCGAAGGCCTTCGACCGCGGGTTCTTCACGAACTGCGCCTCGTCGAGGATCACGCCCGCCCACGAGACGGCCGCGTACTCCTCGGCGTCCAGCCGTAGCAGCGTGTACGAGGTCAGCACGAGGTCCGCGCCCGCGACGACCGAGGCGATCGACGAGCCCGACTTCCGCGAGGTCTCCGAGACGACCGCCACCGACAGATGCGGCGCGAAACGCTTGCACTCCGCCGCCCAGTTGCCCACCACCGAGGTCGGCGCGACGACGAGGAAGGGGCCGGGTCGCTCCGGCGCCCGCTCGTGCGCGCGGCAGATCAGCGCCAGCGTCTGCACGGTCTTGCCGAGGCCCATGTCGTCGGCGAGGATGCCGCCGAAATCGTTGTCGTACAGGAACGACAGCCAGTCCAGGCCGTCGCGCTGGTACGGCCGGAGCTCCGCCTTCAGGGTCGACGGTGCCTCCTGCCGCGCCAGGTCGCCCGCCGTCAGGGCGCCCACCCGGCGGGACCAGTCGCCGTCGAAATCGGTGGCGTCGGCGAGGTCCGCGAGGTCGTCGACCAAACCCGCCTGGAACCGGCTGATCCGCAGGCCCCGATCGTCGGAGCCGGCGCCGCCCGCGCGCGCCGCGCGCCGCGCGCCGCGCGCCGGCAGGTCCCGCGCCTCGCCGATCAGCTCCCGCAGTCGGTCGAAACGCTCACCGTCGATGCGGGCGAGCACGCCGCCGGGCGTGACGAGGGTGTCGTGGCCCGCGGCGACCGCGGTGAAGACGTCGCGGAACGGGACCTCTTCCCCGTCGACCTCGACGGCGACCTCGAGGTCGAACCAGTCCGTCGACGCGTTGTCGGATTCGGACCGCACCCGCACGGACACCGAGGCCGAGCTCTCCGCCCAGCGGAACCCCGGATCGTCCGTGACCTCGACGATCACCGACGGCACCGACCGCAGCACCGGCGCCACCTCGGCGAGCCACACCGCCGCCTCGGTGCCCCGGTAGAAGCCCTGCGAATGATCGACGCCGACGGCGGCCTCGCGCAGCGCCACGGCCATCGCGCGCGTGATCCGCTGCTGCCCGACGACGTCCGCCAGGCCGGCCGGCTCGCGGCCCAGGGCGTAGTCGGTCGGCTCGCCGACCCCCTGATTGACGACGGTGTAGCGCCACTTCCAGTCCACCTCGAGCTCGGCGGCCTCGGGGAAGTAGCGGGCGGTGCAGAGCAGCTCCGGGCCCGAGACCTCCACCTCGCCGACCAGCTGGTCCGGGTCGCGGACGGGCGTCACGGCCGCCAGGTACGGCAGGTACTTCTCGCGCAGCTCACCGACCGCGGCGGCCGGCACCTGCACGGGCGTGAACCGGCGCAGCGCGGTGGTGTGCTGCGGCGAGAGCGGTGGATCGAGCGGGGCGAGCCGCAGCACGTCGCCGTCCTGCTGGAAGACGCCGAGGGCGCGGTGCGCACCGAGCAGGCCGCCGGTGAAGGGGCGCGGACCGTCGCCGAAATCGACCTCCCGGTCCAGCTCGACGCTGCCGTCCACCGACCGGGTCACGAGGCCGAGCCGGGTCGGCGGGCCGAGGATCACGCTGCCGCGCGCCTTCTTACTCAGCAGCGGCACGCCCGCGTCGCGGACGGCGCGCAGCTGGTCCCACAGCAGCGGGGTGTCCACCATGCCGAGGTCGGCCCAGGCGTCCACGCCGTACAGCGACCAGGTGATGAGCTGCGCGAGGGGCGCGATGGCGTCGCGCTGCGCCGGGGCGACCCGCGGCGCGGTCGCGATGGTGCGCCACCGGACGTCGCCCGCGACCCACGAGCCCTCGCGCATCCCGGGCGTTGCGAGCCGCACCTGCAGGCGCTGCCCGGAGACGACGCCGCGCTCGTCGACGTCGAACTGCAGCGCGACGGGCAGGACGGCGGCGCTGGTCCGCGGGGATTCGGGGAGCAGGGCGGCGAGCTGCCGCTCCCACGGATCCGGCTGCTCGACGACGCCCTCCTCGACGTCCTCGGCGGTCAGCTCGAGCAGCAGCGCCGCGCCGTGCTTGCAGTTGAGGGCGACGGGGCAGGTGCACAGGCTGCGGACGGGCCGCCAGCCGGAGCCGCCGGGCTCGATCCACACCTGCGTGTCGTACTCGCGGGTGCCGGCGACGACGCCCGTGACGAGGCGCTTCTCGTCGTCCCATTCGAGGTCGCCGATGAGGCCCGTGCCCACGTACTCACCCGCGCGGCGCACGGTCGGCCCCCCGAAGAAACCGATCAGGTCCTCGGGGGTGAACGAGGGCCCTCCGCCGGCAGTCGATGCGCTCATGGTCAAGCGGACAGTCTAGCGCGGCGCGGTGAACCCGTGCAGGCCCGTGCGGCGGGGTCCTCGGGTCACGCGGGAACGGGCAGCTCGATCCGGGTGGTCGCTCCGTCGGGGGCGCGGAGGAGCACGGTGGCGGCCAGCGCGCGTCCCGGCGGCACGGCGCGGGCGGTCACGGAACCGCGGGCCAGGGATTCGACGGCCTCCGCGATCCGGTCGCGGATGGCCGCGGCGGCGGGCGGGGCGAGGTCGCGCAGGCCGCCGTCGTCGAGCAGGACCACGTCGACGCCGCGCCGTCGGGCCCCGTCGGCCGCCGCCGTGAGCCGCGGCGAGAGCAGGCCCGGGGCGCGCACCGAGTCGCGGAGCCGGGCCTCGACGATGCGGCACTCCAGCCGCTCCGCCGCGGTGAGCGGAACACCGGTGGCGAGGCGCTCCAGCATCGGCCGCGCCTCGCGGTCGAGGAAGTCGCGCCGCCGGCTGCGTTCCTCGCGCGCGGTCTCGGCGGCGGCCTCGGCGGCCCGCCGCTCGGTGGTGCGGGCGCGCATCACGAAGGTCTGCCGCGCGACGGGCCGCAGGGTGAGTGCGAAGAAGGTGGCGGTGAGCGTCACCGTCGTGCTGGGCAGGCAGCGCAGCACCCCGTCGAGCACGCCGTGCCCGCGGGCGACGGCCCACCAGACCACGACGGCCGCGGTGATCGCGACGGACAGCCAGGTGACGGCGATGCGTCCGCGCACCGCCAGGTACGAGGTCAGCACCGCGCCCCCGCCGATGGGCCAGGTGGTGAGCGCGAAGGCGTACTCGGACGGCAGGAACGGGAACACGCTGAGCGCGGCGATCGGCCCGGCCCCGGCGACGACCGCCGTCCACCGGTGCGGCAGCGGATCGCCGGGCGCCCCCACGAGCACCAGCGCTCCGGCCAGCAGCGCGGCAACCCCCACGACCTGCGGCCACGCGCGGTCCAGATCGCTCCGGGCGTACCAGGCGAGAACGGCGAAGGTCCCCGCGAACGCCCACGCCAGGACCGTCGCGCCCCGATGCCGCATCCCGATGATGTCGCGGACGTCCTCGTCCCCGGTCATCGCGTCCACCGGATCGTCACGGTGGTGCCGGCGCCGGGGACGGAGTCGACGGTCGCGGCGCCGCCGGGCGTCGAGCCCATCCGCCCGATGATGCTGCCCGCCACCCCGAGCCGGTCGGGCGCGACCGCGCGCGGGTCGAAGCCGGCGCCGTCGTCGGTGACGGTCACGGTGAAGCCGTGCGTCCCGAAGTCGGCCAGCACCGTCGCGCGGGCGCCCGGCCCGGCGTGCCGGTGCACGTTGCGCAGCGCCTCCGAGATCGCGGCGGAGGCGGCGGTCAGGGCGTCCGACGGTACGCGGCACGCCGCGGGGTCGACGTCCGCGGACCACTCCGCGTGCGGCGCGATGCGGCCCACCGCGGCGCCGAGGACGGAGGCGGCCGCTGATGCCGGCGCATCGTGGTGCTCGGTGTGCCCCTCGTACTCGTCGACCGCGACGAGCACGGTGCGGGCGTGCTGGGCGATCGCCGCGGCGTCGTCGACGCGGGTGGCGGCGAGGAGGGTCGCGATGACGTCGTCGTGCACCAGCGCGGCGAAGCGCTGCTGCTCGTCGCCGCGGGCCTGCGCGGAGGCGTCCGCGGCGGTGGCGGCCAGCGCCTCCGCGTGCGCGAGGTCGAGGCGGCGTCCCGCGCGCCAGGCGACGATCGCCGCCGAGAGGAAGACCGCGGAGAAGACCAGGGCGAACAGGACCGCCGGCAGGTACGGGTCGCGGGCGGCGCCCACCCGGTGATTGAGCACGACGCTGCCGACCGCCGCGATGACGCCGTAGCCCACGGCCACGGCGGGCCGTGCCGGCATCGCGACGGCCATCGCCGCGAGGGCGGGGATGTAGTAGAGGAACTGGTCGCCGGGGAGCTGCAGCGGCGCGATCGCGTCGGCGACGAGCCAGGCCGCGACGGAGCCCAGGTAGGCGGCGCCGGCGAGGGTGGAGGCCCGGCCGATCACCCGGCGGTGATCGCGCGCGTAGCTCGCGGGCAGGAGCGCGGCGCCGGTCCCGAACACGGCCACCGCGGTGATCACCGTGAGAGCGGGCGCCGCCCGGTAGGCGTCGACGACCGTGCTGAACGTCGTGGCCAGGTCGAACAGGTAGCCCGCGGCGATGAACCGCGTGAAGACGCGGGTGAGCCGCTCGTCGGCGCCGCCCGGCGCGCCGCCCACCGCGGAGGTCGGGCCGCCCGCCGGTGCGATCAGCGCGGCCACCGGCGCCTGCGCGGGGCCTGCAGGAAGCCGTCCTCGACGGCCCGTTGGTACATGTGCAGCTTGGTCTCGGCGGGGCGGCCCTGCACGGCGTACTTGGACTTGATCCGCTCGATGTAGCTCTCGACCGTCTTCGGCGCGAGTCCCGCGAGCTCGGCCACCCGGGACGTCGTCTCGCCGGAGGCGTACAGCGCCAGCACCTCCCGCTGCTGGGGGCTCAGTCCCACGTCGTTGAAGTCGGGGTCGCCGTCGATCGCGGCGGCCCACTCGGTGGTCACGACGGGCCGTCCCGCCGCGGTGTCGCGGACGGCCTCGACGAGTTCGTCGCCGCTCACCGTCTTCGGGACGATGCCCCAGACCCCCGCGCGGGCCGCCTGCCGGGCCAGGTAGGGATCGGTGTCGAAGCTGCCCGTGTAGACGAGCACGCGCGCGCCGGCGAGGTGCAGCTTCTCGACGTTGGCCTCGGGGGCGGTGCCGTCGGCGAGGAGAAGGTCGAGCACCACGACGTCGGGGCGGCACCGGTCCAGCAGCTCGTCCACGCTCGCGGCGTGGCCCGTGAAGGTCAGGTCGGGCGCGGCGGCGAGGCTCGCCTCGAAACCGAGCACGATGAGCGCGTGGTCCTCGACGATGCCGACGGTGTGCGGTGGACGGGACGCCGTGGTCTCGACGCCCGTCTCGGGTCCGGTCATGGATCGAACATACGCCGACCGCAGGGCCTCCGTGCGCCGGAAGGCCTTCTCCGATGCACTCTTTCGTTGTCCTCGGCCACGATGAGGGGCGTTTCCCGGGCGGGGTGGACCCGCTTTTGCGCGGAGCCGTCCGGCACTAGCGTCGACGCCGACGCAGGAGGTGGGAGATGACGGCAGCGGTGATGGCGGGCGCGGGGCTGAGCGACCGTGAGGTGGAGGTGGTCCGCGCCTGGCTCTGCACGGACAGCAAGGCGGCCGCGGCGCGGGGGCTGTTCATCGCGGAATGCACGGTGGCGGAGCACGTCGCGCGGGTGCGGGCGAAGTACGCCGCGGCGGGGCGCCCCGCCACCACGAAGACGGCGCTCGCCGCGCGGCTGCTGCAGGACGGGTACGTCCGGCTCGACGACCTCTTCTAGGCGGCGGTCGCCGTCCCCAGGAGCACGGCCCGCATCGACGCGGCCCGCGCGCGCAGGGCGGTGACGACCGCGGCCACCTCGCGCCGCTGCGACGCCTCGGGGCGCACCACCATCCAGTACTCCAGCTGCACGGAGACCTCGTCGGGCAGCACCCGGACGAGATCGGGGCGGGTATCGGCGAGGAAGCAGGGGAGCAGGCCCAGCCCGGCGCCGGCGCAGGTGGCCTCGACGTGGACCAGCACGTTGGTGGAGCTGAGCCGGTCGGTCATGTCGGGCACGAGCACGCGGGCGAGGTCCAGGTCGTCGACGGTGAGCATCGAGTCGATGAAGTAGACGAGCGGCCGCCCGGCGAGGTCGCGCGGGCGCCGCGGCGTCCCCTCGGCGGCGAGGTGGTCCCGGGAGCCGTACAGGCCCAGCCGGTACGGCGCGAGCAGCTCGGGTTCCACCCGGTAGGTGCCGGGGCGGCCCACCACGATCTCGATGTCCACGCCGGACCGGGTCGACGGTGCGCGGCGCGTCACGGTCAGCAGGTCGACGGAGAGTCGCGGGTGGGCCCGCCCCAGCTCCGCGATCGCCGGTGCGACGACGCGGGCGCTGAAACCGTCGGTCGCGGCGATCCGGACCTTGCCGTGCAGGTCGTGGGCGGTGTCGGCGTCCAGGCCGTGCAGCACGGACTCGATCCGCTCCGCGGCGGCGACGCCCGACCGGCCCAGCTCGGTCAGCTCCCAGCCCGCCGGCCCGCGCGCGAGCAGCGGCCCGCCGAGCGCCTGCTCGAGCGCCGCGACCCGGCGCGAGGCGGTGGTGTGGTTGATGCCCAGGAGGTCGGCCGCCGCGGTGTAGCGGCCGGTCCGGGCGACGGCCAGCAGGGTCAGCAGGCCGTCGGCGCTCGGCTCAGGGGTGTGCATGGATGCAGATCCGATCCGCGGATGTGGGCATTGTGTGTGCGATTTTATCCATACATACTGCGTTGAGCATGGCGTGCGTCACATCGGTTCGGCGCCGTGATCCGTCGCACAAGGAGTGGAAATGACGCAGACCGACCTGGAGCAGCCGCGCGGGCTCCGGAAGATCGTCGCCGCGTCGATGGCCGGCACGGTCGTCGAGTGGTACGAGTTCTTCCTCTACGGCATCGCCGCCACGGTGGTGTTCAACAAGATCTTCTTCAAGGCCGGCGCCAGCGAGTACGACGCGATCATCGCGGCGTTCGTGACCTACGCGGTGGGCTTCGCGGCGCGCCCGGTCGGCGGCATCGTCTTCGGGCACCTCGGCGACAAGCTCGGCCGCAAGAAGCTCCTGCAGGTCTCGATCCTCATGGTCGGCGTCGCCACCTTCCTCATGGGCTGTCTCCCCACGTTCGACCAGATCGGCTACTGGGCGCCCTTCCTGCTCGTGGTGCTGCGCTTCATCCAGGGCTTCGCCGTGGGCGGCGAGTGGGGCGGCGCCGTGCTGCTGGTGGCCGAGCACAGCCCGAACCCCCGACGCGGCTTCTGGGCGTCGTGGCCGCAGGCCGGCGTGCCGGGCGGCAACCTGGCCGCCACCGTCGTGCTGCTGATCCTGACGAACGCGCTCTCGGAGGCCGCCTTCCTCGCGTGGGGCTGGCGCGTCGCCTTCTGGCTGTCGGCCGTGATCGTGCTGGTGGGCTACTACATCCGCACCCAGGTCGACGAGTCGCCGCTGTTCAAGGAGGCCCAGCAGGAGATCGAGAAGGAGAAGGCCGTCTCCTACGGCGTCGTCGAGGTCGTCAAGCGCTACCCGCGCGGCGTGCTCTCGGCCATGGGCCTGCGGTTCGGCGAGAACATCTTCTACTACCTCGTGGTCACCTTCTCGATCACGTACCTCAAGACCGTCGTGAAGATGGACACCTCCGACATCCTGATGTGGCTGCTCATCGCGCACGCCGTGCACTTCGCGGTCATGCCGCTGGCGGGCGCGCTCACCGACCGCGTCGGTCGCCGGCCCGTGTACTGGGCGGGTGCCGCGCTCGCCGCGACCTGGGGCTTCTTCGCGTTCCCGATGTTCGACACGGGCCACGGTGTGGTGGTCGTCGCCGCGGTGACGATCGGCCTGATGTTCCACGCGCTGATGTACGCGCCGCAGCCCGCGATCATGGCGGAGTCCTTCCCGACCCGGATGCGCTACTCGGGTGTCTCCGTCGCCGCGCAGGTCACCTCGGTCGTCGCCGGTTCGCTGGCGCCGATCATCGCGACCAAGCTGCTCAAGGACTTCGGTTCCTCGGTACCGGTCGCGGTGTACCTCGCGATCGCGTGCGCCATCACCTTCCTCGCCGTCTTCTTCGTCCGGGAGACCAAGGGCATCGACCTCGCCACCATCGACGAGGAGGACCGGGCGGCCCTGCGAGCGGAGCGGGCCACCGGGGCGCGCGCGTGAGGGCGATGGTGACCGGCGGCGCCGCGGGGATCGGGGCGGCCGTCGCGCGCCGCCTCGCCGCCGACGGTGCCGCCGTCACCGTCGTCGATCGCGACGGTGCCGCGGCCGCGGCGCTCGCCGGGGAGATCGGCGGCACCGCGCTCGAGCTCGACCTCACCGACACCGCGGCCCTGGCGGACCTGAGCCTCGACGTCGACGTGCTGGTCAACAACGCGGGCGTGCAGCACGTCGCCCCGATCGAGGACTTCGATCCGGCGTGGTTCCACCGCATCCTGACCCTGATGCTGGAGGCTCCCTTCCTGCTCACCCGCGCCGCGCTGCCGGCCATGTACGAGCGCGGCTTCGGCCGGATCGTGCACGTCTCCTCGGTGCACGGACTGCGCGCCTCGAAGTACAAGGCCGCCTACGTCGCGGCCAAGCACGGCGTGGAGGGCCTGTCCAAGGTCACCGCGCTCGAGGGCGGCGAGCACGGCGTCACCAGCAACTGCGTGAATCCCGGATACGTCCGCACCGCCCTCGTCGCGAAGCAGATCGCCGAGCAGGCCGCCGCGCACGGGATCAGCGAGCAGCGGGTGACCGACGAGGTCTTCCTCGCCCGCCCGGCCATCAAGCGACTCATCGAGCCCGACGAGGTGGCGGGGCTGGTCGCCTGGTTGTGCAGCCCCGCCGCCGCGATGGTCACCGGCGCCGCGTACACGATGGACGGCGGTTGGACCGCGAACTGACGTATGCAGTTCGGGCGTGCGACGCGGAGGATGAGGTCCTCCGAGGAGCCGTGCGCGACGCGCATACCCCTCCCTGGAAAGAACAGTCCTGAGCTGCGCGGATGCGGCCATGCGTGCCGCGCATGGCTTTCGGAAGCAACACATGCGCCCGGCGCAGGCGCAGAAACGGCGGCCCCGTGTCCCGCGCGCGCCGTCCTGGCAGTCCCCTGGCAATGTGCGGCGGAGTTGGAGTGGCGTAGTCGCAACGGTTACCGTACGAAGGGCCTGTGACCAGGCGTTGCCGTGGTGTATGAGGGATTGTTGATCAGTGGGTGTGGACCAGACGATGAGCGAACGCGGCGTCGAGCAGACGCCTGAGCCCGTGGCGGTGACGCCCGCGCCCGATCGGTCCGAGCCCGCGAGCGAGACCGGCGCGCCGGCACCGTCGAAGCCCAAGCGCGGGGGCGGCCACCTCTACGAGCTCGACATCGTGCGCATCGTGACGTTCGCGGGTGTCATCTTCGACCACTGCGTCTCGGGCACGACGTTCCCGTTCAGCGTCGCCTCGAACGCGATCCAGACGATCTTCCACTACACCCGCAACGCCTTCTTCGCGCTCACCGGTTTCGTGCTCGTCTACCAGTACCGCGACCGCAAGCTGGATCCGATCGACTTCTGGCGGCGCCGGTACAAGGCGGTGGGCCTGCCCTTCCTGACCTGGAGCGTCTTCTACTGGCTCTATCACATGTACGTGATGTGGCCGCCGGCGTTCTCCAACATCACGCGGACGTTCGAGACGTGGGAGTCAACGAAGGCCGCGCTCAAGGTGCTCGCCTACGACCTGTTCACCGGCGACGCCTGGTACCACCTCTACTTCGTCTTCGTGACGATGCAGGTGTACCTGATCTTCCCGTTCCTGCTGAAGTTCCTGCGCGCGACGATGGGCTACCACAAGTACCTGCTGGCGGCGAGCTTCGCCTTCCACCTGGTGCTGATGCACTACATGACCACCGCCCGCCCGGAGATGTTCAACTACGGGCTGCTCGCGAAGCTGTGGAACCACCTGCCGGCCACGGTCTTCCCGTACCAGTTCTTCACGCTGCTCGGCTGCGTCGCCGCGATGCACCTCGGGGAGGTGCGGGCCTGGATGTCCCGCTTCCGCGGGCGGGTCATCACCGTGGCGATCGGCGTCGTGATCGTCACGCTCATCGCGTACGGCTACAAGACCAGCATGGTCGGCATGTTCCCGACGGACGCCGCGAACGTCTTCCGCCCCTACGCCGCGGTGATGTTCGTGATGATCATCCTGGCGCTCTACGCGGCCGGCACCTACTGGTCGGACCACCGCACGGCGGGCTCGTTCTGGGACCGGTTCCTCACGACCGCGTCCGACCGTTCGTTCGGCATCTTCCTGGTGCACGCCTTCGCGCTGCAGGAGCTGGCGCCGACGATCCAGCGCTTCCGCTTCGACGTGTACGCGCCGATCCTGACGATCTGCACCTTCGTCGTGACCGCCTTCTTCACCGTCGCGATCAGCGAGGTGCTGCGGCGCACGCCGGCCAGCCTGTGGACCACGGGGCGGAAGATGATCCCGATGGCCGCGCAGAGCCTGAAGGTCTCGGTGGGCATCGGGATCGCGATGATCGTGATCGGCGCGCTCTTCTACTGGCCGCTCGACGTCCCCGCCGGCGCCGTCTCGATGACGCTCGGCGCAGTCCTGCTGCTCTGGCAGGCCCTCGGTCGCACGGTCTTCGCCGGCCCCGCGGGCGCCCGCCCGGCCGTCACGTCCTAGCCCGGACGGCCGGATCGCCGGTCGGCTGCAGGCGCGCGAGCGCGCGGGTGGCGGCGTGGTATCCGCACATGCCGTGGGCGGCGGGTCCGGGTGGGGTGGCGGCGGAGCAGATGTACATGCCGGGGACGCCGAGGTCGTAGGGTTGCAGGGTGATCCGGGGGCCGAAGACGAGTTGGAGCGGGTCCTTGGAGCCGGTGTTGATGTCGCCGCCGACGAAGTTGGCGTTGTAGCGGGACATCTCGGTGGTGGAGCAGACGGCGGTGCCGACGATGCGGTCGCGGAAGCCGGGGGCGAAGCGTTCGATCTGCGCGATGATCGCCTCGGTGGCGTCGCCGGTGTAGCCGTTCGGGACGTGGGCGTAGGACCAGACGGGGTGGACGTCGCCGACGCTGCGTGAGGGGTCGGCGAGGTACTGCTGCCCGACCAGGACGAAGGGCCGCTCGGGCATTCGCCCGGCGGCGATGGCCTTCTCCGTGGCGGCGATCTCCGCGAACTCGCCGCCGAGGTGGACGGTGCTGGAGCGGCGGGCGTCGGGGTTGGTCCAGGGCACGCCGCCCTGGACGGCGAAGTCGACCTTGAACGCGCCGGGGCCGCGCCGGAAGCGGTCGAGGCCGCGCCGCACGCGGGCGGGCAGCCGGTCGCCGAGGATCGCCGCGACCTGCTGCGGATCCAGGTCGAACAGCACGAGGTCCGAGGGCGGCAGGTCGGCGAGGGAGGCCACCCGGAAGCCGGTCTCGACCGTGCCGCCGAGGTCCTCGAGCTCGGCGAGCAGCGCCGCGGCGATCGCCCCCGAGCCGCCCTCGGCGACCTGCCAGCCGAAGGCGTGACCGGCGGTGAGCAGCCCCAGTCCGATCGCGGAGGTCATCGGTTCGTGCAGGGGCCGGAACGTGTGCGCCGCGATCCCGCCCCACAGTGCGCGGGCCTGCGGGGTGCGGAAGGCGCGGGCGAGCACCGCGGCGGGCAGTGGCGCGGCCACCCCGAACCGGGCCAGGCGGATCGGATGCTCCGGCACTCGGAGGAGGGGCGAGAGGATGGCGGGGCCGATCGCGTCGATGTGGTCGACGGAGCTCGCGAACAGGGTCCGCCACAGCCGACCGTCGACCCCGAGGCCGGCGGCGGTGTCCGCGACCGAGCGCCGCAGGACGCCGCCCGTGCCGTCGTCGAGCGGTTGGACGCAGTCGATCTCGGCGGCGCGCCAGTGCAGGCCGTGCCGCTCGAGATCGAGCGAGTTCAGGAACGGGGAGCCGACGGCCATGGGGTGCATGGCGGCGCAGTGGTCGTGGATCAGGCCGGGCACGATGCCCTCGAAGGAGCGGGTGCCACCGCCGACGGTGCCGGCCGCCTCGAGGAGCGTCACGTCGACGCCCTCCCGGGCCAGGGTGATCGCGGCGGCGAGGCCGTTGGGGCCGGCGCCGACGACGGTGGCGGTGCTCATGCTCCGACCGCCGGCCGGTCGTCGCTCGGCTTGCCGGCGCGGATCCGCGACCAGGTGGGAGTGTGTGGGGCGGGGCCGTCGGGCAGCCAGGGCTGCGTCTCGGTGACCTCGTGCACGTTCCAGACGCCCTCCTCCACGACGCCCAGCGCGGCGTCGATCACCTTGTACGCCTGCGTCTTCTTGTGCACCGGCTGCGATTCGACCCACACCACGACGCACTCGCCGGGCTCGAACCGCGCCTCGTCCTGCACGGCCTTGATCATGTGCTCGTTGTGGAGGTGGCCGTCGCCGAAGTTGAAGCCGAGGATCGAGTTGCAGACGAACTCGGCCTCGCGCACGGTGCGCCTGTCGATGTCGGGCAGGGTGGCGAGCAGCACCGAGAAGAGGCCGCGGCCCTGGCTGTGCAGGGAGCGCCAGCCGATGGTCATCTGCAGGGTGATCTCCGCCCACAGCGGCGGGTAGCCGGCGGCGATGAACTGATCGATCTGGTTGGGCGCCGACCGGGTGACGCGGTTGAGCTTCTCCTCGGTGCCCGGTGCGAAGGTCCAGAGTGCAGTGGCCCAGTTGCCGGCGTACTGCCGCATCGACGGCAGGAACGAGATCTTGTCCGGGCGGATGTTCCCGAGGATCGGGAAGAAGGCGAGGCCCGCGGTGATGACGATCGCCAGCCACGCGGGGCTCATGTCCCACAGTGCGTAGCCGCTGTCGGCGGGGAAGCCGATGAACAGGAAGATCGCGGTGTAGCCGAACAGCAGGTTCCACTCCAGCGGCACGGCGAGGGGGAAGGTGGAGATGATGAACAGGTGGTAGAGGCACATGAACACGGCCGCCACGACGGTGACGGTGCGGTTCGTCGAGAACAGCAGGATCAGTGGCGCGATGATCTCGACGACCACGCCGGGCCCGTGCGCCATGAACCGCGCGAAACCGGACGGCCGCATGTCCTGCGAGAAGTTCTTGTACTGCAGCTTCTTGAACCAGGTGCCGGGCACGAGCGGGCTGTTGGAGACCATGGGAGGGATGACCATGGTGAAGTGGTGGTTGCACTTGGACAGGCCCGCGCCGAGCCACACGACGCCGATGACGAGCTTGAGCGCGATGATCATGTTCTCGAAGCCGTGATCGCCGAAGAGCAGCGGCAGGATCGCGAAGGCCAGCATCGGTGGCAGGTACTGCTCGCCGCGCGCGGCCAGGAAGATCGTCTTGTCGCGCAGGCCGATCAGGATCAGCAGGGCGATCGGCGCGATCAGCAGCTCGGCGCGCATCAGGCCGTGGGAGGCGTCGATGCCGAGCGCGGCCATCGCGGCGTCGAATCCGCCGAGGCCCCGGACGCCGGGGAGCACGACGGCCACCACGAGCGACACGAGCAGTGCGAGGTACACGAGGACGTCGAAGGCGGTGCGGCGGTCGCCGCTCGTGCCCGGGACCCACGTCCACGGGCGCAGCCGGATCGTGCCCGTCCGGGCCCAGAACCGGATCCCGCCGGTCATCGGCTTCGCCTTACCTGCGAGCGGGCCCCACGAGCCGGCGACGCCGATGGCCTCCAGGAGCACCGTCCACAGCACCAGCTTCTGGTACACGACGGGCTGGTTCCACCATTCGCCCAGGGCGAAGGGCTGCATCCCCGACGTGAGCGTCGCCAGCGCCACTCCGCCGAGCCCGTAGAAGACGAACAGCTTGAGCACGTAGATGACGTGGATCATGTACGGGGTGCCGAAACCGAATTCGGCCCACTGCGTGCTGAGGACGCGGATGCGCTCCATGAGGGGGCGCTGGAGGAATTCCTCGGGTTCCACTGCGGGGAACACCGGATCCTTGAATCCCATGATGACTCTCCTTGTTCGGGTGGTGCGCGGGTGGTGCGACGTGGCTAGGGCGCGGCGACCGGGGGTGTGGTGCGCGTGCGCAGCGTGGGCTTGTCGAGCTTTCCGACGGCGTTCTTGGGGAGGCTCGGGAGAGTCGTGATCTCCGCGGGCAGTTTGTATTTGGCGAGTCTCTCGGCGGCGTGGGCGAGGATCTCCGCGGGTTCGAGGTGCGCGCCGTCGGTGAAGGCGACGAACAGGACCGGTACCTCGCCGAACGTCGGGTCCGGCCGGCCGACGACGGCCGCCTCGGACACCTCCGGTAGCTGATAGATCACCGACTCGATCTCCTTGGGGTAGATGTTCTCGCCGCCGCGGATGATCAGGTCCTTCGCACGGTCGACGAGCGTGAGGTAGCCGTCGTCGTCGAGGAAACCGATGTCGCCGGTGTGGAGCCACCCGTCGACCAGGGTCTTCGCGGTGTCCTCGGGGCGATCGAGGTATCCCCGCATCACGTTCGGCCCCGCGATCACGACATCGCCGGCCTCGCCCGCCGGCAGCGCGGCACCGTCGTGGTCCAGGACCCGGACGGTCACGCCGGGGATGGCGGGTCCGACGGTGCCGGTCTTGCGGACGCCGTCGTAGGGGTTCACCGTGGCGACGCAGGTGCACTCGGACAGGCCGTAGCCCTCGACGAGCGGGAATCCGTAGCGCTGCTCCACCTTCGCGAGCAGCTCGACGCTGGCCGGCGCGGCGCCGCAGATCCCGTACCGGATGGAGGAGGTGTCGGGGCGGACGTCGGCGGGGAGATCGACCAGCATCTGGTAGATCGTCGGGACGGCGGAGAAGTAGGTCGGGCGGACCTGCTCGACCCGGTCGAAGAAGGTGTCCGGCTTGAACCGGCCGGCCACGGTGGTGCGGCCGCCGGCGAGCAGCGGCGAGAGGGTGCCGGCGATGATGCCGTTCGCGTGGAACAGGGGCAGGATCAGGAGGCTGTGGTCGTCGGCGGTCAGCCCGAGGACGTCGACCAGGGCCAGGCACTGCGCGGAGAGATTGGCGTGGTCGAGATGCACGCCCTTCGGGCGGCCCGTGGTGCCGGAGGTGTAGATGAGCAGCGCCCGATCCTCGGCGTGCGCCTCCAGGGCCGGGGCGGGCGCGACGTCGGTGCCGTCCAGGTCGGCCGCGAGCAGCACGGGCGCGCCGAGGTCGTCGGTGCGGGGGTTGTCGGTGACCAACACCGTCGAGCCCGCGTCGCCCGCCTGGTAGCGGATCTCGTCGGCCGTCAGGACGGGATTGATCGGGGTGACCGCCGCGCCGAGCCGCCACGCCGCGAACAGCGTGACGACGAGGTCCGCGGTGTTCGGCAGCAGCACCGCGACGACGTCGCCGCGGCGCACGCCGCGCTCGGCCAGGGTCCCCGCGGCATGCTCGATGACCTGGTGGAAGGCCGCGTTGTCGAGGGTCCGCTGGTCGTCGGCGACCGCGGGCGCCGACGGCGCGGTGCGGGCCCGGTGTGCGGGGAGGAGTGCGAAGTGCATCGGTGGCCCTCTCGGGATGGAGTGTGATCCGGTTCACCGAGAAATCTAGGCCCGCGTGACCGCCGTCACATCGTCCGCGGCACCCAAGGATTGCGCGGCATTTGTCCTCCGCGCACAAACGAGCGATCGGCCGATCCACGCCCCGCGACCGCCTCCGATGGCTACGCTCGGAGGCCGTGTCCAGTGACCACAGCGCAGCGCCCGGGTCGATGTCGGCCGCGGCGACGGTGATCGCGCGCATGGAGCCGCGCCTCGCGGAGGTGACCGATGCGGTGCGGGACGTGATCCTCGCCCAGATCCCGGAGCTGCACGGCGATGCGCAGCTGACGGAGCTGCTCCGGGCCAGCGTCGAGGGCAACATCGCGACGATCTTCGCCGCCATCCGGCACGGTATCGACGTGGCCGGGGTGACCGCCCCGGTCGCCGCCGTGGAGTACGCGCGACGGCTCGCGCAGCACGACGTGACGCCCAATGCCCTGGTCCGTGCCTATCGCCTCGGACAGCAGGAGCTGCTGCGGCTGGTCTTCGCGGAGGTCCGTGCCGGCGGCGTCGACGCGGACACCGCGCTCGAGGTCTTCGAGGCCACCTTCACCGCCACGTCGCAGTACATCGACTGGATCTCCGAGCAGGTGGTGGAGGTGTACCGGCAGGAACTCGACCGGTGGCGCGAGAGTCGCGAGCGGATCCGCGGCGAGCAGATCCGCCGGATCCTCGCGGGCGGGAAGGAATCCCGCGGAACGGATGAGCTGAGCTCGGCGCTGCGGTATCCGCTGCGCGAGCACAGCCTCGCCGTGATCCTGTGGTATCCGCAGCCGGTGCTCGAGCGCGGCGAGCTCATCGGGATGGAGCGCTTCCTGAACCTCGCCTCGAAGCATCTCGGCGCGGCCGCTACGCCGCTCTTCATGGCGCACGACCGGCAGACCGCCTGGGGATGGATCCCGCTGTCCGCCAGGGCCGCCGACGGTGCCGTCGAGGCGCTCCGGCGGCTCGCCGACGGCGACCCGCAGGCTCCGTCCGTGGCGATCGGCGCGCCTCGCCGCGGCACCGCGGGCTTCGTGCGGTCCCACGAGCTCGCCCGGGACGCACGGGCGGTCGCGCTGCGCGCCTCGGGGGAGGAGCGGGTGACCGTGGCCAGCGACGACACCGGCGTGGTGATCGCGGCGATGCTGGGCGGTGACCTGTCGACCGCGGACGTCTGGGTGCGCGAGGTGCTAGGGCCGTTGGCCGAGGCGACGGATTCGGATGCGCACCTGCGGCACTCGCTCCAGGTCTTCCTGGAGGCGGGATCGAGCTTCACCGCTGCAGCGCCGGTGCTGCACCTGCACACCAACACCGTGAAGTACCGCGTGCGCAAGGCGATCGAGCGGCGCGGCCGCCCGCTCGAGGACGGACGGCTCGATGTGGAGATCGCGCTGCTCCTGTGTCGCCGGTTCCCCGCGATCCTCGGCCCGCACTGGCGCTGAGGCTACGACCTCGTCGTCGAGCCCGTCGTCGCCCGAAGCGGCTGTTCCGCGCCCTGCGATGCCGCCGCGTCGGCGGCCTCGATCAGGAGCTCGGACCCGCTCCGCAGGAGCTCCTCGAGGTCGGCGTCGGGCCGCCGGAGCCACTGGTCGTAGGCGGCGAGCGCGACGCCGAGTGCCATCCAGGCGATCGTCTGGGGCGCGTGATCGGAGGGCGCGACCCCGAGGCGGCGCGCGACGTGCTCCGCGATCACCTGTCGCCAGTCCGCGTACATGAGCATCGAATGCGCCTGGAGCGCGGGCACGGTCAGCAGTAGGTGCATCCGGCGGCGGTGGTGCTCGCGTTCGGACTCCGGCACCTGGTTGAAGGCGACGATCGCATCCCGCAGTTCGGTCCCGAGCGTGCCGGTGCCGTCGGCATCGTTCAGGAGCCCGCGTAGACCGTCCAGGTGGTCGTCGAACTCGCCCCACGCGAGCGAGTTCTTCGACGGGTAGTAGCGGAAGAGGGTGCGCCGCGCGATGCCCGCGGCGGCGGCGATGTCGTCGACGCTCGTCTCGTCGAAGCCGTTCTCGATGAACAGGTCGATGGCGATCCCGCTGAGGTGGCCGCGCGTGGTCGCGGAGGGGCGCCCGCCGAGCGGTCCGCTGCGTCCGCGAGGGGCCATCGTCGATGCCTACTTTCTGCGCGTTCCCGCCGGTCGGGGACTGTTCGCGATCGTACGTCAGGACGGATTCCGTCGAATCCCTATGATTTTGCACTGAGTGCCATTACTGTGTGACGGGAACCACAACGGCACACCTGAGGAGGTTGGTTCACATGTCCGACAAGGAGACTGCGACGCAGGACGAGCTCGTGACGGAATCGTTGGTGGAGGAAGTATCCATCGACGGCATGTGCGGCGTGTACTGATGACGACCGCGCACGCGCCGGTTCCCGGCGGCCCTGTGGCCGCCGGGGCCGACGCCCCCTCGACCCCTTTCGACCCCGACGCCGCGTGGGCGATCAACCCCCGCGTCGCGGTGCGCCCTGAGCCCTTCGGTGCGCTGCTCTACCACTTCGGCACCCGGAAGCTCTCGTTCCTCAAGAACCTCGTCGTCGTCGACGTGGTGCGGTCCCTGCACGAGCACCCGAGCGCCGCGGCCGCGCTCGACGCCGCGGGCATCGCCGCCGACGACCGCCCCCAGTACCTCAGCGCCCTCGATGCGCTCGCCCGATCCGGGATGATCGTCCCGGCCGCCGACCAGGAGTGAGAGACATGACCACCCTCGAAAGGCCCCGCCCCGCCCCCGTCGGTCGCCTCGTCGACCAGTTCGAACGCGGCCTCGACGCCCCCATCTGCCTCACCTGGGAACTCACCTACGCCTGCAACCTCGCGTGCGTGCACTGCCTCTCCAGCTCCGGCAAGCGCGACCCCCGCGAGCTCAGCACGGAACAGTGCAAGGCCATCATCGACGAGCTGCAGCGCATGCAGGTCTTCTACGTCAACATCGGCGGTGGCGAGCCCACCGTCCGCCCCGACTTCTGGGAGCTCGTCGACTACGCGACCGCGCACCAGGTGGGCGTGAAGTTCTCGACGAACGGCCTGCGCATCGACCAGAAGGTCGCGCAGCGCCTCGCCGCGTCCGACTACGTCGACGTGCAGATCTCGCTCGACGGCGCCACCGCCGAGGTCAACGACGCCGTCCGCGGCCCCGGCTCCTTCGCGATGGCGATCACGGCCCTGGAGAACCTCGCCGCCGCCGGCTTCCGCGACGCCAAGATCAGCGTCGTCATGACCCGGCAGAACGTGGCGCAGCTCGACGACTTCAAGGCCCTCGCGGACCGCTACGGCGCCACCCTGCGGATCACCCGCCTGCGCCCGTCGGGCCGCGGCGCCGACGTCTGGGACGACCTGCATCCCCTGCCCGAGCAGCAGCGCGAGCTCTACGACTGGCTCGTCGCCCACGGCGACGGCGTGCTCACCGGGGACTCCTTCTTCCACCTGTCCGCGTTCGGCGGGAACGACGGCGCGGGAGCCCTGCCCGGCCTCAACCTCTGCGGCGCGGGCCGTGTCGTGTGCCTCATCGACCCCGTCGGCGACGTCTACGCCTGCCCGTTCGCCATCCACGAGAACTTCCTGGCGGGCAACGTGACCGCCGACGGCGGCTTCCAGGAGGTGTGGCAGCGCTCCGAGCTGTTCCGCTCGCTGCGCGAGCCGCAGAGCGCGGGCGCGTGCACGCAGTGCAGCTTCTTCGACTCCTGCCGCGGCGGCTGCATGGCCGCCAAGTTCTTCACGGGCCTTCCGATGGACGGGCCCGACCCGGAGTGCGTGCAGGGCTACGGTGAGCCGCTGCTCGCGGGCGAGCGCAGCAAACCCACTGCCAACAAGGACCATTCGCGCGGCGTTCCGCTCACGCTGATGACCCGCCCTCCGTCGCGCGACTGCGACGAGAACCCGCTCGCCGGCTTCGCCCCCACGACCGCCACCGGATGTTCCGCATCCGGCTGCTCCTGAGATCCGAGGAACACCATCATCTCCCGACTGTCCGCGCTCGCCGAGCGCAATCCCTGGCGGCGCAACCCCTGGTTCGAGTCCGTCCACGAGGCGCAGAACCGCGCCCGGAAACGCCTGCCGCGCACCGTCTACTCCTCGCTCGTCGCCGGCACGCAGGGCGGCCTCACGCTCGAGGACAACACCCGTGCTTTCACCGAGCTGGGCTTCGCCCCGCACGTCGTCGGCGCGAAGGCCGAGCGCAACCTCACCACGAAGGTGATGGGCCAGGAGCTCTCCTTCCCCGTGATGATCTCCCCGACGGGCGTCCAGGCCGTCGACCCCGACGGCGAGGTGGCCGTCGCCCGCGCCGCCGCCGCCCGCGGTACCGCGATGGGCCTGTCCAGCTTCGCCAGCAAGCCGGTGGAGGAGGTGACCGCGGTGAACGACAAGGTCTTCTTCCAGATCTACTGGCTCGGCAGCCGCGAGGAGATCCTCGCCCGAGCCCAACGGGCCAAGGACGCCGGCTGCACCGGCCTCATCGTCACCACCGACTGGGTCTTCAACATCGGCCGCGACTGGGGCAGCCCCGAGATTCCGGAGAAGGTGGACCTCAAGGCCCTCGCGCGCCTCGCGCCCGAGATCGCCGTCAAGCCGCGGTACGCGCTCGACTGGATCCGCGACGGCCGCATCGTCGTGCCCGACCTCACCACGCCCAACCTCGTGGACCGCGGCGCCACCGGCCCCACCTTCTTCGGCGCGTACGGCCAGTGGATGAACACACCCCCGCCCACCTGGGAGGACCTGCAGTGGCTGCGCGAGCAGTGGGGCGGTGAGTTCATGGTCAAGGGCATCACCCGCCTCGACGACGCGCGCCGCGCCGTCGAGATCGGCGCCACCGCGATCTCCGTCTCCAACCACGGCGGCAACAACCTCGACGGGACGCCCGCCTCGATCCGCGCACTCGGCCCGATCGCCGACGCCGTGGGCGCCGACATCGACGTCCTGCTCGACGGCGGCATCCGGCGCGGCAGCGACGTGGTCAAGGCCCTCGCCCTCGGGGCCAAGGCCGTCATGATCGGCCGCGCCTACCTCTGGGGCCTCGCGGCCAACGGTCAGGCGGGGGTCGAGAACGTCCTCGACCTGCTGCGCATGGGCGTCGACTCGACCCTCATGGGTCTGGGCCGCGGCGATGTCGCCGAGCTCGGCCGGGACGACCTGATCATCCCCGAGGGCTTCGACCGCGTCCTCGGCGCCTGAGATGACCGAGCTCGGCGCGCTGGCCTGGCCGGAGGTCCCCCCGGCCGGGGCGACGCTGGTCGTTCCGGTCGGCTCCGTCGAACAGCACGGACCGCACCTGCCGCTCGACACCGACACCCGGGTCGCCGCCGTGATCGGGCGGCGCGCCGTCGAACGGCTCGCCGCGGCCCCCGGGCCCGACGGGGCCGTCGTCCTCGCTCCGGCGCTGCCCTACGGCGCGTCGGGCGAGCACGAGGACTTCCCGGGGACCGTCTCGATCGGCACCGCCGCGCTGAAGATCGTGCTGGTGGAGTTGGGGCGCAGCGCCTCCCGGTGGGCGGCGCGGATCGCGTTCGTCAACGGGCACGGTGGCAACCTCGACGCGCTGCGCGCCGCGGTGGCGCTGCTCCGCTCCGAGGGGCGCGACGCCGCGTGGTTCCCGTGCGTCTTCCCGGGCGGCGACGCCCACGCGGGGGAGACCGAGACCTCGGTGCTCCTGGCCGAGGAGCCCGCCGCGGTCCGCGCCGACCGGATCGCGCCGGGGGAGACGGCGCCGATCGGGGTGCTGATCGACCGGCTGCGCACCGAGGGCGTCGCCGCGATCACGCCGACCGGCGTGCTCGGCGATCCGACCACCGCCACCGCCGAGCGCGGCGCGGCGCTGCTCGACGGAGCCGTCGACCGCCTCGTCGGCGCGCTCGGCCGCTGGACCGTCGGCGACGACGGGCGGCTGCGATGACCGGCCCCGTGTCCGCGGTGCTGCCCGAGGGGTTCGCCGTCCGGCTCGACCCGGCGTGCCTGCGCCCGGGGCCGCGGCACCTGCTCGGCGGTTCCCCGATGCGGCTGCTGACCCTGTCGTCCGCCGCCGTCGGGCTGATCGACCGCGCCGGCACCGTCACCGTCGGCGACGCCGCGGCCGCGGGCCTCGCACGGCGGCTGCTGGATTCTGGGGTCGCGGTCCCCGTCTCCGTGCCCGGCGCCGCCGGAGACGGGCGCGCGGAGATCACCGTCGTGATCCCGGTCCGCGACGACCAGGCCGGCGTCGATCGCCTGCTGCGGGCGGTGCGCGGCCTGCCGGTCGTGGTCGTCGACGACGGTTCCGCCGTCCCGATCCGGGTGCCCGAGAACCGCGGCCCCGACGGCCCCGCGGTGCGGCTGCTGCGCCTGCCGGAGAACCGCGGTCCCGCCCACGCGCGCAACCGTGGCGCCGCGCTCGCCGGCACCGAGTTCGTCGCCTTCCTCGATGCGGACACCGTGCCGCGCCCGGGCTGGGCCGACGTGCTCCGCGCGCGGTTCGCCGACCCGACGGTGGCCGTCGCCGCGCCCCGCGTCGTCGGCCTCGCGGATGCGCCGTGGACGCGGCCCGTGGCGCGGTACGCGGGCCTGCACTCCAGCCTGGACATGGGGCCGCGACCGGGCGCCGCGCGGCCGGGCAACCCCGTCGCGTACGTACCGTCCGCGGCGATGCTGGTGCGGCGCAGTGCCTTCGATGCCGTCGGCGGCTTCGACGGTGCCCTGCGCGTCGCCGAGGACGTCGACCTCTGCTGGCGCCTCGCCGACGCCGGGTGGACGGTGCGCTACGAGCCCGCCGCCCGCGTGGGGCACGACCACCGGACCACCGCGCGGGCGCTGCTGAACCGGCGCCGCTTCTACGGCACCGGCGCCGCCGAACTCGCCCGGCGGCACGGCCCGCACGCCGCGCCCGTGGTCACCTCGATCCCGTCCGCTCTCGCCGCCGCCGGCGTGCTCTCCGGCACGCGATCCGGGGCCGCCGGGGCGGCGGCGGTCTACGCCTGGATGTTCGCGCGACTGCGCGGCCGGCTCGGGGACGTGCCCCGCGCCGACGCGGTCGCCGGCCGGATCGTCGCCCGGGCCGCGTGGTTCGGCGTCCACCAGGGCCTCGCGGCGCTGCTGCGGCACTACTGGCCGGCGAC
>NZ_CBCSDV010000020.1:45700-54283 GCF_965138335.1 Tsukamurella ocularis | reverse complement strand
GGCGGCGCTCCTCTCGCGCCGCGTCCGGCGGCGGGTACTGATCGCCGCCGCGGTGGAACCCGTCGTGACCTGGGCGGCGGCGGTGCGCCGGGAACCGTCGGCGCCCCACCCCGACCCCGTCACCTGGGCGGTGCTGCACCGCCTCGACGACCTCGCCTACGGCCTCGGCGTCTGGCAGGGCGCCGTCGCGCGGCGTGAGCTCGGGGCCCTGCGGCCCAGGATCACCCGCTGACATGGCGGGCGCCGCGCGGCTCACCGCGGACGCGGTGGTGGTGGGGGCCGGCAGCGCCGGCCTCGCGGTCGCGCACGCGCTGAGCCGCGACCGCGACGTCCTGCTCGTCGAGGGCGGACCCCTCGCCGCGGCCTCCCGCGCGACCCGGAGCCTCACCGCCCTGCCCGTCGGGCCCGGCGCCGATCGCGTCCGCCGATACGCCGAGGCCCGCGGGCGGGACGTGGTGCGGGGCAGCGGATTGGGCGGCTCCGCGGCCGTGAACGGCGGCTACTTCCTCCGCGGGCACCGGGACGACTACGCCGGCTGGCCGTGGCCGCCGGAGCGGATCGCCGCGGCGTTCGACCGCCTGGACGGCGGCGCCGCCGGCGGCGGGAGCATGCGCGTGTCCGCGTTCCCGGACGACGAACTGGGGGAGGTCGCGGGACGGTTCGAGTCCTACTGGCGCGCACAGGGGTACNNNNCGCCGAGCGCCNCGGCGTGGCCCNGGGCGGGCCTCAACCGCGTCCGGTCGAACCGGTTCGACGGCGCCCGGTGGACGGCGGCCGAGGCCCTCCCGCCCCGCGCTCACGGCNCCGCCCTCCTCCGCGCCACGGCGACCGCGCTGATCGGAGCCGGGGGCGCGATCGTGGGCGTGGACACGACGGCGGGACGGATCGACGCGCCCGGGGTCGTTCTCGCCGCGGGGACGCTGGGGTCCGGCGCCCTGCTGGCGCCGTGGACGGGACCGCTGCCGACTCTCGAACACCCCGAGCGCATCGTCCGCTTCGTCCCCCGCGCGCCCCTGCGTCCGGCCCCGCTGCTGCAGACCGTCGTGCACACCGCGGACGGCCTCGAACTCCGCTGCTACGGAGGCGACTTCGCGTCCTACATCCCGGGGGTGGAGCGGCGCGGCGTGCCGATCGGCGTCGCCGATATGAGCCGCCCGACGCACGGCGGCATCACGGCGGGCGGGGCCCTCGATCTCGGCGAGCCCGACGACGAATCCCGGTCCCGGATGGCGCGCGGCGTGGACGACGTCGTGGCCATGCTCCGCTCGCCCGCGTTCGCCGATCTCGTGGAACCCGGCTCGATCGCGGTCGACCCGGTGATCGGCATGTCCTCGCACACCTGGGGAACGCTGCCCCTCGGGGAGCGCACCGATGCCGCCGGGCGGATCGACGGCCTCGACGGCGTGCGGGTCGTCGACGGCTCGGTGCTCCCGGCCCCGCTGCGCAGCGGTCCGCACGCGAGCGTGCTGCTCGCGGCGTCGCTGATCGCGGAGACGATCCGCGCCGAATGACGCCCCGGCGCCGGAGCTATTCGCCGTTCGCCGCGGCCTCGAAGAGCCAGGACATCACCAGCGCACCGGGATCCGGCACACCGCGCACCGCGTCGCCGAGGTAGCTGGCGCGCCCGCGCGAGGCGGCGCTGTCGGCCGTCGCCGCCACGCCCTGCGCCGCGGCGGCGGCCGCATCCGCACGGGAACCGCCGCCGTCGAGCGCATCGGCGGCGGGGGAGAGGGCGTCCACCACGGTCTTGTCGCCGACGCGCGCGCCGCCCAGGTCGACCACCGCGTCGAGCCCCGCCCGCACGCCCCGGGCGAAGCCGGCACCGTCGGCCTGCAGGGCCCGCCCGAGCTCGGTGAAGAAGGTCCCGAAGACGGCGCCGGAGGTGCCGCCCGCCCGCACCAGGTAGGAGGTCGCGATGGTCTCGAGGACCTCGCCGTCGGTGCCGCGCAGCGGCAGCGGGAAGTGGCCGAGCGCGGCGGCCATGTTGGTGCCGAAGTCGCCGTCGCCGGCCTTGCGGTCCAGGTCGGTGAGCTCGTCGACCGACCGCTGCACCCGTCCCACGAAGTCCGAGAGCCACACGTTCGGCTCGCCCCGGTCGGCGGAGTCGTCCGGCCGGGCCGGCGCGAGCGGGTCCAGGTTCGACGGTGCCGTCGCCGTGTTCGGCCACCCCGGCGCGGACGTCGGTGCGTCCCACAGCGCGACGAGCTCGTCGTCGAGCGGGATCACGGTGAGCGAGGCGCCGGCCATGTCGAGGGCCGTGACGACCCGGCCGACCAGCGACCGCGTGACCTCGATCCCGCGTTCGGCCAGCTGCTTCACGGCCTCGGCGAAGAGCACGCCGGTCTCGAGGTCGGTGACGGCGCCGAGGTTGTTGACCACGACCAGCGCCCGGTCGCCGGAGCCGAGGCCGGTGCCGGGCAGGATCCGCGCCAGCAGGTCGGTGACGATCTCCTCGGCGGCGGTCGCGGCCCGCTCGTCGCGGGCGCGCTCGCCGTGGATACCGACGCCGAAGGCCATCTGCCCGTCGGGCAGATCGAACGAGGGGGCGTCGGCGCCGGGGACGGTGCAGGCCGAGAAGGAGACGGCCATGGAGCGGGCGCGGGACGCGGTCCGGCGTCCGACCGCGGCGACCTCCGCCAGCGACAGCCCGCGATCGGCGGCGGCGCCGCAGACCTTCTCCACCACGACGGTGGCGGCGGTGCCGCGCCGGCCGGGGCCCGCGGTGTCCTCGGTGGCGACGTCGTCGTCGACCAGCACCACCTCGGTGGCGACTGCCGGGGCGTCGCCGTCGGGGACGCCGACGAGGCGCCGGGCGACGGCGAAGTTCATCACGTCGCCGGTGTAGTTCTTCACCACGTGCACGACGCCGGCGCCGGTGTCGACGGCGCGGGTCGCGGCGGCCACCTGCACCGCATTGGGGGAGGTGAAGATCAGGCCGGGGCAGGCGGCGTCGAGCAGGCCCGCGCCGATCAGCCCGACGTGCATCGGCTCGTGCCCGGAGCCGCCGCCGGAGACCACGGCGACGCCGGAGGTCCGAGGTGTGCGGCGGGCGACGAAGCCGGCATCGTGCCAGGCCGCGTCGGGGTGGGCCGCGAGGACGCCCCGCAGCCCGTCGGTGAACAGTGATCCTGCGGAGTTCTCGAAGCGTGCGCGATGAGTCACGGCCCCACGTTAGCGAGGGATGTGCAGCTCCGCGTGACCTTCCCGGACGACCGTGAACGCCGAGGTGGGGAACTTGGCGAAGGTGAAGGTGGGGTCGAGGATCCGGGCCGCCTCGGCGAGGCCGGGGTCGTGGCCCACCACCAGGACGGTCGCCGCGTCGCCCCGCTCCGCGTCCACGAGCGAGAGGATCTCGGCGCCGGTCGCGCCGTAGAGCGCGGGCAGGAACCGCACGGGGGCGTCGACGGCGGCCTGCTCGAGCGTCGCCCGTGCGCGCTCGGCGGTCGAGCACAGCACGAGGTCGACGTCGTGCCCGAACCGGCGGATCGCCTTCCCCGCGAGCCCGGCCTGCCGGACGCCGCGCGGAGCCAGCGGGCGGTCGTGATCCTTCACCTTGTCGGGGTACGCGGACTTTCCGTGCCGCAGCAGGATCAGGGTGTCCATATCGGGCATCCTACGGGGTGAACCACGACCGCATCCGCCCCGAACCGGGCGTCGCCGGGCCGTCGTCGAGGTCCATCAGGACGACGGTGCCGGGCGCGAAGCCGGGCACCTCCGCGCCCGGGTCGAGCTGCATCGCCGCCTCCGGTACCCCGGGGAAGTGCGCGACCACGAGCAGCACCCCGATGTCCCCCGGAACGCCGTTGATCTCGTCCAGGACGCGCCGGCCGGGGCACTCGTACAGGTCCTCGGTGGCCGTCATGGGGCAGCGCAGGTCCATCGCGTGGAAGGTCTCGACGGTGCGCCGCGCCGCCGACACCAGCGCGTGGTCGGGCGTCAGCCCCTGCTCGGCGAGCCAGAGCGCGGACCGTCGGGCCTGGTCGCGTCCGTGCGCGCTGATCGGCCGGGCCTCGTCGGGGATCGACATGCCCGCCTCGCCGTGTCGCATGAGCGCCAGCACCGTCATGCCCCGATCTTGCCCTGCCGGGAATGCGTACATTGGTGACATGGCTGGAAAAGAGCTCGATCCCGCGCGCAAGAAGGCCGCGCTGGACGTCGTGAAGCAGCACCCGGGAATGGTCGCCGCCATGGCCGCGCCCGCCGTGGTGGTCGTCGCTGTCGGCTGGTTCATCGGCGGCGCCGGCCTCGGCCTGCTCCTGCTGGTGGCGTTCGGCGTCCTCGGTGCCGTCGGGCTGTCGCGGCTGCTGCGCGCCCGGTAGCCGTGCGGGTCGACGCCTGGCTGTGGGCGGTGCGGCTGACCAAGACGCGGTCGGCCGCCGCGACCGCGTGCCGCGGCGGGCACGTGCGGGTCAACGGTGCGACCGCCAAACCCGCGCAGCACATCGTGGTGGGCGACGAGGTGCGGCTGCGCCTCGCCGGCCGGGAGCGGATCGTGGAGGTCGTCACGCTGATCCCCAAGCGGGTCGGTGCGCCCGTCGCCGCCACCTGCTACATCGACAACAGCCCGCCGCCCCCGCCGCGGGAGATCGTGCTGTCCATGCCGCAGCGTGACCGGGGCGCGGGGCGCCCCACCAAGCGCGAGCGGCGCGAGACCGACCGACTGCTGGGGAGAGAATGACCACCACCGAGCCGCGCGTGCGGCGCGCGGGCGCCGCCGACGCCGCCCGGGTGGCCGCCCTCGCGGCCCGCACCTTCCCGCTGGCGTGCCCGCCCACCCTGGCGCGCGAGCACATCGCGGAGTTCGTGGCGACGCATCTCAGCGAGGCCGAATTCGACCGGCACCTGGCCGATCCCACGCACCACGTGCTCGTCGTCGACGGTGCGGACGGCCCCGTCGGGTACGCCCTGGTCCTGCACGGCCCCCACGACGAGGGGCCGCAGGCGCTGCGCGGCGCACCGTCGGCCTATCTGTCCAAGCTCTACGTCGATCCGGACCACCACGGCGGCGGCGTGGCCCGCGCCCTGCTCGACGCGGTCCGCGCCGGCGCCGCGGGCATGCCGGTGTGGCTCGGCGTCAACGCCGACAACGCCAGGGCGAAGCGGTTCTACGCCAAGTCGGGGTTCGTGACGGCGGGGGTGCGGGAGTTCACCGTCGGCGGCACGACCTTCGTCGACGACGTGCTGGTCCTGGCCGACACCGCGGGCGCGTAGAGCCGCGTCAGCTCGTCGCGGCCGCGCAGCTCCAGCTCGTCCGTGAACCGCCAGTGCTGCGACTCGGCCTCGCGGGCGGCCATGATCGCGGGCTCGGACGCGACCGGCAGGGAGGTGTCGCGTTTGGCGACCTCGGACAGGCGTGCGGACTCGTTGACCGGATCGCCGATCACCGTGAACTCGTAGCGCTCGATGGCGCCCACGTTGCCCGCGACCACCACGCCGTAGGAGACGCCGATGCCGGCGCGCAGATCCGGCACGGCGGCGGGCAGCCGGTCCGCGATCAGCCGGGCGGCGCGCAGCGCGCCGCCGGCCGGGTCCGGGTGGGGGAGCGGCGCGCCGAAGACGGCGAGGACCGCGTCGCCCTCGAACTTGTTGACCAGGCCGTCGTTCTCCTCGACGGCGGTCACGATCACCTCGAAGAACCGGTTGAGCAGTGCGACCACCTCGGTGGCCGGCCGCTGCCGCGCCAGCGTCGTGGAGCCCACGACGTCGACAAAGAGCACGCCCACGACCTGCTCGGAGCCGCCCAGCTGCACGCCGAGGCCCAGCGCCGACTCGGCGACGTCGCGGCCCACGTGCCGGCCGAACAGGTCCCGCAGCCGCTCCCGCTCGGCGAGCCCGGCGGTCATCTCGTTGAAGCCGGCCTGCAGCTCGCCCATGTCGGAGCCGTCGAAGATGCGGACGGCCACGTCGGTCTCGCCGTCGCGGACCCGGCGGATCGCGGCGCCCAGGACGCGCAGCGGCGCGGCGAGGGCGTCGATGTTGAGCAGCGAGATGAGCGGCCCGGTCAGGAGCGCGATCGCGGCCAGCGCGGCGACGGCGACGAAGATGTCGAGCTTGCTCGTGTCGTCGCGGAACGTGCCGAAGAGCACCACGAGGAAGATGCCCAGGATCGGCACCCCGGAGCCGATGGCCCACGCCGTCGCGGCCCGCATCCGCAGCCTGCCCTTGCGCGGCGCGCGGTAGCCGGCCTCCAGTGCCTGCGCCGCCGCGGGCCGCAGCGCGAACTCCGTGATCTGGTACGAGATGGCGCACACCACCACGCCGGACAGGCCCGTGACCAGCGCGATCTTCGGGATCAGATCGGGATCGATGGTGCCGTAGCCGACCGTCATCACCACCGTGCCGACGCCCCAGAGCAGTGCCTGCAGGGCCGTGAGCCGCCACGGGCCGACGATCGCGGCCTTCGCCTGCGCGGCGTTCGGCTCCTCCCGCCGGATGGACCAGCGCAGCGAGCGGACCAGTCGGACGGTGCCGATCGTCGCGCCGAGGACGAAGGCGATCGCGATGTACGTCGGAACCACCAGGTAGTTCATCCACCAGGCGTCCCACGGGATCGACGGCTCGGGGATGCCGACGGTGGCCAGCGCGATGGCCAGGCCCACGCCGATCAGGTTGGCGACGATCACGCCGATCGTGATGACCAGCTGGACCCGCACCCGGGTCAGCCGCGAGCTGTCGTCGGCGGACCCCAGGAGGATCGACCCGTAGTCGGCGCGCAGCCGCGGCAGCTTCATGCTGCTAAGTTACCGGGTCGTCACCGCCAGACGGGGGACCGTTTCTCCAGGAACGCCGTCATCCCCTCCTGCGCGTCGGGGATCATCGCGTTGGTCGCCATCACCTCGGCCATCGCGGCGTAGGCGTCCGGTTCGGTGCGGTCGATCTGGTCGTAGAAGGCGCGTTTGCCGATCGCCAGGGTCTCGCCGCTGGACGTGGCGATGCGCTGCGCGAGGTCGGTCACCGTCGTCTCCAGCAGATCCGCGGGCACGGCGGCGTTGATCAGGCCCCACTCGACGGCGGTCTCGGCGTTGATCATCTCGCCCGTGAGCAGCATCTGCATCGCGCGCTTGCGGCCGACGGCGCGCGAGAGCGGGATCATCGGCGTCGAGCAGAACAGCCCGATCTTGACGCCCGGCGTCGAGAACCGGGCATCGGAGGCAGCGATCGCCAGGTCGCAGGTCGCGACGAGCTGGCACCCGGCGGCCAGCGCCATTCCCTGGACCTGCGCGATCACGGGCTGTCGCGCGCGGTGCACCGCGGCCATGAGGTCGGTGCAGGCCGCGAAGATCTCACGCTCCTCGTCGAGCGTGCGGCCCACCATCTCGCTCAGGTCGTGTCCCGCCGAGAACGCCGGCCCCTCGGCGCGGATCACGATGACCCGCACCGCGGGGTCGGCGTCGAATCTCTCGAGCGCGGCGGTGGCCGCCCGCATCGTGGCGAGCGAGAGGGGATTGCGCCGGCCGGCGGCGTCGAGGGTGAGCACCCCCAGGCCGTCGGCGACGTGCGTGCGAATCGGTGCGGCGTCCGTCATACCTCGACGGTAACCATTACACCTCGCCGGACGCGAGGAGTTCGTCGAGCTTGGCGTAGCCGTCGTTGATGCCCTTCTCCATACCGCTGGCGAGCATGCCGTCGCGGCTCTCGAAGCTGTCGAGCAGGGAGACGGAGTGCATCCGGGTGCGGCCGTCGCCGAGGTCCTCGAAGGTCATGGTCTCCAAAGAGACCGACTCGGGCCACGCGTCGAAGGTGAAGGTCTGCACGATCCGGTCCTCTCCGACGTCGTGGAAGCTGCCGTGGAACGAGTAGCGCTCGTCGCCGCGGGTGTTGAGATAGGCCCAGCTGCCGCCGGTGCGCGCGTCCCAGTGCACGATCTCGGTGTCGATGTCCGACGGTCCCACCCAGCGCGCGTAGAGCTCCGGGTCGGTGTGGGCGCGGAACAACTGCGCCGGGGTCGCGTGGAAGTCGCGGGTGATGGTGATGGTGGGAAGGGTGGTGGAGGCCTCGATGGCGGCCTCGGTGTTCGTGTTGGTCATGATGCTGCTCCTTGTTCGGTGGTGTCGGTGGGGTTCTCTGCTGCGTTCAGGTCGGCCAGCACCGTGTCGAGGCGCTGGTAGCGCTGCTCGGCGCGGCGCCGATACCGCTCGATCCACCCGTTCATGAGGTCGAAGACCTCGGCCTCCAGGTGGGCGGGCCGTGCCTGGGCACGGCGGGTCCTGCTGATCAGGCCGGCGTTCTCGAGCACGGTGAGGTGCTTCGAGACGGCCTGGATGCTCACGTCGTAGCGCTCCGCGATCTCGGTGAGCGTGGCGTCCCCGTCGGCGAGGCGGGCGACGATGTCGCGCCGCGTGGGGTCCGCCAGTGCGGCGAACGCCTTGGACAGGTCGTCGATGTCGTCGTTCGTGGTGCACCTCCTCTGTGTTCAACCAATCTGTTGAATACGACGGTACGCCTCCGGTCGGCGTTGTTCAACCCCTTGGTTGAAAAAGGTTCGAACCGGCCGTCCGCCCCGCGCCGGGCGCGTGCCGGTGCTAAGAACGACGCATGCGAACGGCCGCCCCTCCCGCCCGTCCGACGCCCGCCCCGGCGGTC
>NZ_CBCSDV010000020.1:0-45695 GCF_965138335.1 Tsukamurella ocularis | reverse complement strand
GCCCCGTGACCGCCGCGCGCCGCGTGCTGTTCCTGCTGCTCGCGATGGTGGTGATCGCCGGTCCGCTGCCGGTGCACGCCGACCNGGCGCCGGCGGGTGGGGTGCTGCGGGTGGGCACGGAGGGCGTGTACCAGGTGTACAGCTACCACGACGACGCCGGGAAGCTCACCGGCTACGACGTCGAGATGATCAGCGCCATCGCCGAGAAGGTCGGCATGCGTGTGGAATTCGTGGAGACGCCGTGGGACTCGATGTTCTCGGCGTTGGAGTCGAACCGGCTGGACCTGGTGGCGAACCAGGTCGAGGCCAACCCCGCGCGCGCCGCCAAGTACGACCTGTCCGACTCGTACAGCACCGCCAGCGGGTCGGTCCTGGTCCGCAAGGACGACGATTCCGTGCGCTCCCTCGACGACATCCGGGGCAAGCTCGCCGCTCAGAGCTCCACGAGCAGCTGGTCCGGCGTCGCCGAGAAGGCGGGCGCGCGGATCGAGCCGGTCGCGGGGTTCACCGAGGCGGCGACGCTGCTCGCGCAGAGCCGGGTGGACGTGGTGGTCAACGACACCGGCGTGATCCGCAACTACATCGCCGTCAATCCCGGTGCGCCGGTGAAGATCGCCGCCGAGACGCCCGACAAGTCCGAGTCGGTGTTCGCCGCCCGGAAGGGGTCCGGGCTCATGCCCGCGATCAACCGCGGCCTCACCGAGATCCGGTCCGACGGCACCGCCGAGCGGATCGCGCAGAAGTACTTCGGCGCCGACAGCGCCGCACCGAAGCGGTCCACCACCTGGGACCTGGTGCGGCGCAGCCTGGTCCCGCTGCTCCAGGCCATGGTCACGAAGACCCTGCCGCTCACCGCGATCAGCTTCGTGATCGGGCTGGTGATCGCTCTCGTCGTCGCGCTCGCGCGGATGTCGGCCCGGCGCCCGCTCCGAGCGCTGGCGACCGCCTACATGTCGATCATCCGCGGCACGCCGCTGCTCGTGCAGCTGGTCATCATCTTCTACGGCCTGCCCGCTCTCGGCCTGGTCTTCGATCCGTTCTTCGCGGCGGTGATCGCCTTCTCGCTCAACGTGGGCGGCTACGCGGCGGAGATCATCCGCGCCGCGATCGGCGCGGTCCCGAAGGGGCAGTGGGAGGCGGCCACCACGATCGGCATGGACTACGGCACCTCGCTCCGCCGGATCATCCTGCCGCAGGCGGCCCGCACCGCCACGCCGCCGCTGGCGAACACGCTGCTCTCGCTGGTCAAGGACACCTCCCTGGCGTCGACCATCCTCGTGACCGAGACCTTCCGGCAGGCGCAGATCCTGGCCGCCCCCACGTTCGACTTCTTCACCATGTACGTGGTGGCCGCCTGCTACTACTGGGTGATCTGCCAGGTGCTCAGCGTCTTCCAGTCGAGACTCGAGGACCGATTCGAAAGGTACGTGGCGCGATGACCGACCTGATCTCGGTACACGGCCTCACCAAGTCCTTCGGCGACGTGGAAGTCCTGCGCGGCATCGACTTCGCCGTCCCCGAGGGCACGGTCACCGTCATCATCGGGCCGTCCGGATCGGGGAAGACGACGGTGCTCCGCGCGCTCAACGCGCTCGAACTGCCCGACGGGGGCACCGTCACCGTCGGCGATGCGACGGTGGACTTCGGTGCCGGCGCGCCGGGGAAGGCGGCGCTGCAGCGCTATCGCGCGCAGAGCGCGATGGTCTTCCAGGCGCACAACCTGTTCCCGCACCGGACGGCCCTGGGGAACGTGACCGAGGGACCGATCGTGGTGCAGAAGCGGCCCGCGGCCGAGGTGGAGGCGGAGGCCCGGGAACTGCTCGCCCGCGTCGGCCTGGCCGATCACGCCGACAAGTACCCGCACCAGCTCTCGGGCGGGCAGCAGCAGCGGGTGGGGATCGCCCGGGCGCTGGCCCTGCGGCCGCGGGCCGTGCTGTTCGACGAGCCGACCTCGGCGCTCGACCCCGAGCTGGTCGGCGACGTGCTGACCGTGATGCGCGACCTGGCGACCGAGGGCCGCACGATGGTGGTGGTGACCCACGAGATGGCCTTCGCCCGCGAGGTCGCCGACCAGGTGCTGTTCGTCGACCGGGGAACGGTTCTCGAGGCGGGGCGCCCCGCCGACGTGATCGGCGCCCCGCAGCACGCGCGCACCCGCGAGTTCCTCGACCGCATCCTGCGCCCGCTGTAGCGCGGTGTCGGCGGCGGACGAGGAGCGCCTATCGTGATGCCATGAACCACGTCCGTACGCGGGTCACGACCGAGGCGCAGCTGCGCGAGCTGATCGCGGAGCCGATCGACCGTGTGCGCGACAAGGTGCGCCCCGAGCTCGCGGACGTGCACCGCAGTTTCCTGGCGGCATCGCGGCTGTACTTCGTCGCGACCGCGGACGGCGCCGGGAACCTCGACGTCTCGCCCAAGGGCGACCCGGAGGGCGCGGTGCTGGTGCTCGACGAGCGCACCGTCGCCCTCCCCGACCGCCCGGGCAACCGGCGCCTCGACGGGCTGAAGAACCTCCTGCAGAACCCGCACATCGCGATCGAGTTCGTCGTTCCCGGCCGCGGTGACACGCTGCGGATCAACGGCACCGCCACGGTGCTCGCCGACGCGGAGTACGCGCCGCGGATGGCGGCGCAGGGCAAGCTGCCGGTGATGATCACCGAGGTCGCGATCGAGGAGGTCTTCTTCCACTGCAGCAAGGCCTTCCTGCGCGCGCAGGCATGGGACCCGTCGACCTGGCCGTCCGCGGACGACGATCACGGCGTGCCGCTCAGTGCGCTTTACTGAGGAACATGCACCGCTTCCGACAGGTCGACGTCTTCTCCTCCGAGCCGCTGCTCGGCAACCCGGTGGCGGTGGTGCACGACGCCGACGACCTCACCGCCGAGCAGATGGCGGCCTTCGCGCGCTGGACCAACCTCAGCGAGACCACCTTCCTGCTGCGGCCCACGGATCCCGCGGCGGACTACCGGCTGCGCATCTTCACGCCCGGCGGCGAACTGCCCTTCGCCGGGCACCCGACGCTCGGCAGCGCGCACGCCTGGCTGGAGGACGGCGGCGTCCCGGCGTCGGAGGGCGAGGTGGTGCAGGAGTGCGGCGCCGGCCTGGTGCGCCTGCGCCGCGGCGACGAACTCGCCTTCGCGGCACCGCCGCTGCGCCGGAGCGGCCCGGCGGACGCGGACACGGTGCGCCGGATCGCCGCGGGACTGCGCGTCCCGGCCACCGAGATCCTCGCCGCCGCATGGGTGGACAACGGCCCCGGCTGGGTGGCGGCGCGGTTGCGCGACGCCGACGCCGTGCTGGCGTTGCGGCCGGACTTCCCGGCGATGGGGGACCTGAAGATCGGGGTCGTCGGCCCGTACCCCGCGGGCGGCGACGCCGACGTCGAGGTGCGTGCCTTCTGCCCGGACCTCGCCGTGCCCGAGGACCCGGTGACCGGCTCGCTCAACGCCGGGATCGCCCAGTGGCTGATCGGTTCCGGCGAGCTGCCGGACCGCTACACCGCCTCCCAGGGCACCGCCCTCGGCCGCCGCGGGCGCGTCCACGTCGAGCGGGACGGCGACGCGATCTGGATCGGCGGCGCCACGAGCACGACGATCCGCGGCGACCTCTCCGTGTCCTGAGCCTCGTCAGTCCTCGAACGCCGAGGCGATGCCGTACGTCGCCGCCCCGGCGCGCAGCCGGGCGTCGAAGGTCGGCACGGACACCGCCACGGACACCGCGACGGTCCCGTCCTCGGCCGCGTCCACCGCGGTGAGGATCACCGCGGCGTCGGGGAGTTTCACGCGTGCGCGGTGCCGGATCGTCGCGAGGCGGGGTGCAACAGTGGTCGGAAAGCCGCGGCGGTCCGGTATCGAAGGTGTTACACCTGCTCGCCGCCGCGCAACACCCGCAGCAGCTCCAGCTCGGGGGAGAGCTCCAGCAGGTCGGCGCGCAGGCCGGCGGAGAGCTCCCCGCGGTCCTTCAGGCCCAGCAACCGGGCGGGGGTGGTGGCGCCGGCGCGCGCGGCGTCGGCGAGCGGCACCCCCGAGTGCCGGACGGCGCGCACCGCCACGTCGAGCACCGACGAGGTGCCGCCGGCGATGGCGCCCGGCGTCCCGTCGGGCGTGGTCAGGCGCGCGACGCCGCCGCCGACGGTGACGTCCAGCGGCCCCAGCGAGTACTGGCCGTCGGGCATGCCGGCGGCCTGCATGGCGTCGGAGACGAGCGCGACGTGGTCCGGCCCGACGGTCGCGAAGACCATCGCGACCGTGCCCGCGGCGAGGTGCACCCCGTCGCCGATGATCTCCGCGACGGCGCGGCCCTCACCCGCGACCTTCAGGGCCGCGCCCACGGCGCCGGGGTGCCGGTGGTGCATCGGGTGCATGCCGTTGAACAGGTGCGTGATGCTCACCGGGCCGTCCGGGGTGCCGAGCGCCTGGGCGACGGTGTCGTAGTCGCCCGCGGTGTGCCCGACGGAGACGACCGCGCCGGCCGCCGACAGCTGTCGCGCGAGCTCGGCGAAGTACGCCGTCTCGGCGGCGACCGTCATCGACCGGATCCGGCCGCCCGCGGCGTCGAGGAGCGTCGCCAGCAGCGCCGGGTCGCCGTCGATGATGTACCGCGGGTCCTGCGCGCCGCACACCTCCTGCGCGAGGAAGGGCCCCTCGAGGTGCAGGCCCGCGACGGTGCCGTCGTCGACCAGCGGGGCGAGCATCGCGATCCGTTCCAGCAGCTTCTCCGGCGCGGCCGACACCAGGGAGGCCAGCAGCGTCGTGGTGCCGCGGCCCAGGTGGTGCGCGGCGGCCGCGCGGGCACCGTCGGCGTCGGAGTCGGGGAAGCCGAAGCCCCCGCCCCCGTGGCAGTGCACGTCGATCATGCCGGGGAGGTACACGCGGTCCGACGGTGCCGGCACCGTCGCCGCGGGGAAGGCGGAGGCAGGCCCGACCTCGGCGATGAGGCCGTCGGCGAGCACGACGACACCGTCGTCGATCGCCCCGGAGGGCGTGACGACGGTGCCGCGCAGGAGCTCGCTCAAGCCGTGGCCTCCGCTTCCAAGTCCTCGTCCTCGCGACCGGGGGTCTTGAGGTTGCGCCGTTTGATGATGAAGCTGAACGAGAAGTAGTAGATCACGGCGTAGACGAGGCCCATCGGGATGAGCCACAGCGGGTTCGTCGCCTTACCGAAGTTGAGCACGTAGTCGATCGCGCCCGCGGAGAACGTGAAGCCGTGGTGGATGTCGAGCCAGTTCGCGATGAGCAGGGAACTGCCGGTCAGCAGCGCGTGCACGAGCAGCAGCGGCCAGGCGACGAAGATGAACGAGAACTCGAGCGGCTCGGTGATGCCGGTGAGGAAGCTGGTCAGCGCGACCGAGAGCATGATGCCGCCGACGGTCTTGCGGTTCTCGGGCTTGGCGCAGCGGTAGATCGCGAACGCCGCGGCGGGCAGGCCGAACATCATGATGGGGAAGAAGCCGGTCATGAACGTGCCGGCGGTCGGGTCGCCCTGCAGGAAGCGGGAGATGTCGCCGTGCACGATCTCGCCCGACGCCGTCCGGTAGTCGCCCAGGATGAACCAGACGACCGAGTTGATGATGTGGTGCAGGCCGAGCGGGAGCAGGAGCCGGTTGACGGTGCCGAACACGCCGCCGCCCACGACCGAGTGCTCCGCGACCCAGTTGCCGAGGCCGGTGAGCGCCCAGTTGAACAGGGGGTACACGAAGGACATGATCACGCCCACGACGATCGCGCCGGACGCGGTGAGGATCGGGACCAGGCGACGCCCGGAGAAGAAGCCGATGTAGTCGGGCAGCTTGGTCTTGTAGTACCGCTGCCACAGCACCGCCGACATGATGCCGATGACGATGCCGCCGAGGACGCCGAAGTCGACCACCGCCGGGTCGCCCGCCTTGTCGACCTTGCCCTCGAGCACGACCGGCGACATGGCCTTCTCGACCGCCTGGAAGGAGAGGTATCCGACGAGCGCCGCGAGCGCGGTGGAGCCGTCGGCCTTCTTCGCCCAGCCGATCGCGATGCCCACCGCGAACAGGATCGGCAGGTTCGAGATGAGGGCGTTGCCCGCGCCGCCGATCACCGCCGCGACGGTCTTCATGGAGTCGAACCTGCCGAGGAGATCGTCCTGGCCGAGGCGCAGCAGGAGACCCGCCGCGGGCAGCACCGCGATGGGCAGCATGAGGCTGCGGCCGAGTTTCTGGAGACCGCTCAGATCGAGCCGTCGTGCTGATATACCGGATCCGGATGAGGAACTCATTTTTCGCTCCTGTCGAGGGACGAGTCCACTAGGGTGACGACAGGTTATAACCAGTTCGGTCCGGCGCGAGCCGGTTTCCCCGAACCTCTCCGAAAGGCGGCAGGCATGTCGAAGGCGCAGGACATCGTGAACGGACTCGGCGGGGCCGACAACATCGAAGAGGTGGAGGGCTGCATCACCCGCCTCCGCTGCGAGGTCAAGGACACCGGCCTCGTCGACCAGGCCGCCCTGAAGAAGCTCTCGCACGGCGTGATGGTCGCCGGTTCGGCCGTGCAGGTCGTCGTCGGGCCGACCGCCGACGCGCTCGCCGAGGAAGTGCAGGACCTCCTGTGACCGACGTGCTGGCCCCGGTCGCCGGGCGGCTCGTGCCGCTCTCGGCCGTGCCGGATCAGGTGTTCGCGGGGGAGATGGTGGGATCGGGAGTGGCTATCGAGCCGTCCGTCCCCGCCGACGGTGCCGAGGCCGTCGTCGTCGCGCCCGTGGCCGGCACGGTGCTGAAGCTGCATCCGCACGCCGCGATCGTCCTCGCGGACGGCGGCGTCGGCGTTCTGGTGCATGTCGGGATCGACACCGTGAACCTGAATGGCGAGGGCTTCACGTTGCTGGCCACGGAGAAGTCGAAAGTGGCCGCTGGGGATCCGCTGATCTCCTTCTCTCCGCAGGGGATTCGCGATCGTGGGTTGAGTGCGATCTGCCCCGTGGTGGTGATGGATTCCCAACCCGGGTCCATTGCGAATCTTGAAGAACGCGATGTGGCGGCGGGGGATTGGATCTTTACTGTGTGAACGACGCGTCGCCCCGGCGTGTTCGTCTGGTCACAGTGATCGAATGGAGGCGTAATCCTCTCACGATCTTGAGTACCGTGAGCGCGAATGTTGTCGGTTGGGGAAAGGTGGATGGCCTGTGGTGAGCTCGACGGGACGCCTCGGTGAGGGAGGCGTGCGATGGATGCGAGCCTGATCCAGCACCTCATCACCGTTCCGCTGTTCACCGGCATCATCGGTTACATCACCAACTGGACCGGCATCCTGATGCTGTTCGAGCCGAAGAAGTTCTACGGCGTCAAGGTCCCCGGGATGGCGACCCTGTACCGCTTGTTGCCGCGCCGGGTCCAGGTGATCCCCGCCATCCAGCCCGACGGTCGCGTCGGCTGGCAGGGCATCGTGCCCTCGCGCGCGGAGAAGATGGCGAGCATCGCCGTCGACAAATCGCTCAACAAAGTGGGCAGCATCGCCGAGTTCTACGAGGTGATGGATCCGGAGCACGTCTCCGAGGTGCTCACCCGGGCGTCGCTGCCGATGATCCCGTCGATCGTCGAATCCGTGATGCAGCGGGAGAATCCCCGCCTGTGGTACTCGCTGCCCGAGGACGTCAAACTGCTGGTCTACCGCCGCGTCTCCGCGTCGCTGCCGAAGGACGTCCGCAAGATCACGTCGACCATCGGTGAGAACATCGACGACTACATCGACGCGAAGCTCATGGTGATCCGCTACCTGACGAACAACCCGTCGGTGCTCAAGGACATCTTCTACAACATGGGCCGCAAGGAGCTGAAGTTCATGCAGAACTTCGGCTTCTACTTCGGCTTCCCGATGGGCTTCCTGCTGGTCGCCCTGCTGCACTTCTTCCCGTACTGGTGGCTGCTGCCGCTGGGCGGGATCGTCATCGGCTACGTGGTCAACTACATCGGCATCCTCATGATCTTCGAGCCGATCCATCCCACCTGGTGGGTGCCGTGGAAGCAGGGACTGTTCCTCAAGCGCAAGAAGGAGATCGCCGAGCAGTACGCCATCGTGATGGCGGACAAGGTGATCACCATCGAGAACATCTGCGATGAGCTCCTGCACGGCCCGCGGTCCGACCGGACGCGCGCCACCGTCGAGTCGGTGCTGCGCGACTCCATCGACAACGCCGCCGGCTGGGCCCGTGGCTTCGTCAAGCTGTCCGTCGGCTCCGAGGCCTACGACCGGGTGCCGCAGCTGGTCGGCGCCGAGGCGCTCAAGGTCGCGCAGGCCACGGTCAGCGAGCCGAAGTTCGTCGCCGAGCAGCAGACCAAGGTCCGCGAGTTCGTCGTCGAACGGATGAGCAAGCTCAGCCCGGAGGACCTCAGCGAGCTCCTCCGCTCGGCGATCAAGCAGGACGAGTGGCTGCTGTTCCTGCACGGCGCGGTGCTCGGTTCCTTCGCCGGGTTCCTCCATCTAGCGATATTCGGGGTGTGACAGACGTGAGTGAGAAGTCCCGTTCCTCTGCGCCGTCCGGCGACGAGGGTGCCGACGAGAACCGCGAGCTCGCGGTACGCGACGGGGACCAGGTCGTCGCGGCGGACAAGCAGGAGCCCGGCGGGCTCCTCGGCCGCCTCGGCAGGGTGTCGAACTCGGCGTTCAGCGTGACCCGGGAGCTCGGCGGTTCCGCGCAGCGCCTCACCCAGCAGTTCGTGAGCGAGGCCGGCCATCTCGTGGACGTCGCGCTCACCACGGAGGTCGCGCCGCGCATCGTCGTGCACGGCGAGGTCGTCGAGGATCAGCCCGAGCAGGCCGCCCCCGAGCCCGTCGCCACTGCGGAGGAGCTTCGCCGCAAGGGCGATCGCCTCCTCGCGCAGTCCGCCGAGCCCGCCGGCGCGCAGGCGCCGCACCCGGCGTACGAGCACATCCTCGACGAGCTGAGCCCGGACGAGGCCCGCATTCTGCGGCTCCTCGTCACCGACGGTGCCCAGCCCGCCATCGACGTCCGTACGAACCGCCCCTTCGGGGTGGGCGCCGAGACCGTGGCCGCCGGCGTGTCGATGATCCCCGAGGTCGCGGGCTGCCGGAACCCGGACCGGATCGCCGAGTACCTCGGAAACCTGCACCGCCTCGGCCTGATCTGGTTCTCCAAGGAGCAGGTGGACGTGCGGCGCTACGAGCTGCTCCAGGTGCAGCCGCAGGTGATCGATGCGATCAGCGGCGCGGGCCGGTACGCGAAGACGGTCCGCCGCCGGATCGAGATCACCCCGTTCGGCCGCGCCTTCTACAGCACCTGCTTCTCGCCGTCGTCGGGCTTCTCGAACTAGCCGACGTCGGCGTTCTCGGTGACCGTCATCTGCACCTGGTACCGGTCGGAGCGGTACCAGGAGTAGCTGTGCTCGACGCGCGCGGCGCCGGAGAACGCCACCCGGTCGAAGGCGAGGATCGGCGCTCCGGAGGGCACGCCGAGCAGGCGTGCCAGTTCACCGTCGGCGGAGATGGCGCCGATGGACTGCTCGGCCCGGTCGATGGGCTGCCCGTACTCGGTGCGCAGGAGCGTGTAGATGGACTGCGTCAGGTCGTGCGCGTCGAGGTCGGGCGCGATCGCGTGCGGGTACCAGGCGTCGTCGATGGAGATCGGCACGCCGTCGGCGAGCCGCAGCCGCTTGACGTGGTACGCCCTGTCGGCCGCGCGGATCTGGAGGGCCGAGGTGGTCGACGGTGGCGGCACCCGCAGTTCGGTCTGCAGGACGACGGTCGACGGGTTGCGGCCGAGCCGGCGCATGTCCTCGTGGAAGGAGGCGAGGTGCAGTCGCGACCGCGCGGGTCGGTCGGCCACGAACGTGCCCTTGCCGCGGATCCGCACGAGCGTGCCCTCCGCGACGAGTTGCCGCAGCGCCTCGCGCACGGTGATCCGGGAGACGCCGTACTCCTCGCACAGCTGCCGCTCGCTGGGCAGCGCGGCGCCGGGTACGAGATCGTCCAGGCAGCGCTGCTCGAGAAGCGCCCGGAGTTGCTCGTGCTTCGGAATCGGGCCGTCCGAGATCATTAGCTCATCTTGTCACACCAGGTCATGACCAGTGGGCTATCTGACGCCGGAGGCGCGGAACTGCACGCTGATTCGCGGCCCGGCGTGCGACACCTTGGGCACCGCATGCTCCCACGTGCGCTGCGCGGAGCCGCCCATCGCGAGCAGGTCGCCGTGGCCCACCGTCAGCTTGGTGGACGCGCCGCCCCCGCGCGGACGCAGCAGGAACGGGCGGGTGGCGCCGAGGGAGACGATGGCGACGATCGTGTCGTGCGTGGCGCCGCGGCCGATGGTGTCGCCGTGCCAGGCCACCGAATCGGCGCCGTCGCGGTACAGGCAGAGCCCTACCGACGTGAACGGCTCGCGCAGGTCGTCCCAGTACAGGTCCGTGAGCTCGGCCATCGCCGCGGTCAGCGACGGGTGCGGGAGCGCGGCGCCGTCCCCGTAGTAGCGCAGGAGCCGGGGGACGGGCAGCGTCCGCTCGTACATGCGCCGCCGCTCCTCGACCCACGGCACATCGCGCTGCAGCGCGAGGAACAGCTCGTCCGCGTCGGACTGCCATCCGGCGCGCACGTCGAGCCACGCACCGCCGGACAGCTCCCGGCGATGCGGGGCCAGCGGTGCGGCATCGTCGAACAGCGAATCCTGCATCGCCCGCGACGATACGACGACCGACTGACACGTTCCGCGCGACCTCCGTAGGGTTGAGGGGTGCGATTCGGACTCTTCCTCCCGCAAGGCTGGCGCTTCGACCTCGTCGGCATCGACCCGGCGGACCACTGGTCCGTCATGAACGGCCTGGCGCAGCGCGCCGACACCGGCCCGTGGGACTCGGTGTGGGTGTACGACCACTTCCACACCACCCCGGTCCCGAGCCGTGAGGCCACCCACGAGGCGTGGACGCTGATGTCGGCCCTCGCCGTGACCACGAGCCGGGTGAAGCTCGGCCAGATGTGCACGGCCATGAGCTACCGCAACCCCGCCTACCTGGCGAAGGTCGCCGCCACCGTCGACCTGATCTCCGGCGGCCGCACGCAGGTGGGCATCGGCGGCGGCTGGTACGAGCACGAATGGCGGGCGTACGGCTACGGCTTCCCGTCGGCGGGGGAGCGGCTCGGCCGCCTCGACGAGGGCATCCAGATCCTGCGGCAGGCGTGGACCGAGGGCTCGGCCACGCTCGACGGGAAGTACTACCAGGTCGACGGTGCCATCTGCGAGCCCCGGCCACTCCAGGCCGGCGGCATCCCGCTGTGGGTCGCGGGCGGCGGCGAGAAGAAGACGCTGCGGATCGCGGCCCAGTACGCGCAGTACACCAACTTCGACGGCACCTTCGAGGGCTTCGCCCACAAGTCCGAGGTGCTGCGGAAGCACTGCGCGGACGTGGGTACCGACTTCGATGCCATCACCCGTTCCGCCAACTACAACATCACGATCGGCGAGGCCGCCCGCGACGTGCAGACCCGCCTGGACGAGACCCGCAACCGGCTGCTCGAGCACGTGCCGGAGGCGGCTGTCGACGCCGAGATGGGCGCCTACCTCGGCATGCCGGGCGTGGGCACCCCGGGCGACATCGTGGCGAACCTCAAGCGCCTCGAGGCCGAGGGCATGACGTACGCGATCTGCTACTTCCCCGAGATCGCTTATGACACCTCGGGACTCGAGCTGTTCGAGCGCGAGGTGATCCCCGCGTTCAGTTAGATGGAGGGGAGTTGCTCCGGCCCGTGTTCATGGGTCGGCGTTAATGGACCGGCGCGACGAACCTCGTCCGACGTGACTACTGCTGATCCGGAAGTCGCCACTATCGGGAGTGGCCAGCAAAGAGCAGCTGAGCGAAGACGGATAGCTTCGTAGCTCGGTCAAATCCGTCACTAGCTGCCGCGCTGGCAGAAATGTGGCCACCGGAACCATATGCCCGATATTGAATCGGGCCCACCATCTGGTTATCGCGAGCTATCATTCTCGCGTGTGAGCGTTCCGCAAGGTTCGCTATATAACCTTAGGGGGAGGAATTGGCCTACATTGCCAGCTTTGCTATTGAAGGTTTGTCGGGCAGGCCTGACATCCTGGAATACGATCTGGAGCCTGATGTAAACATCTTTTGGGGCCTGAACGGCTCTGGCAAGACTTCTCTGTTGAGCATTTTAGACGGGGCCCTATCGAACCAGGCTGCACACCTGAAGGATACACCGTTCAGGTCAGCATCGGTGGTACTAGTGTTCAGGTCAAGCCTATTGAAACGCGACATTGTCATTCGCAGATCACTCGTGAAGAAGATGGCTATGGCGATAGAGGATGGCGAAATCGAGTCAACCTCCGAGATGGTTGAGATTGGCGACGGCATATGGACTGAAGTAACGCATTCTGCGCCAGATGAGTGGGTTACGGAGATCGTTTCCGGTGTGGAACCGGGAGATCAACAGCCGAAGATAAACAAGCTGGCTCATGTGTTTCTCCCGATCTCACGATTCAGCGGATCGACTCGCGGCGGTACGCCCTTGTCGTGGGGGAGAAGTCGCGAACGTGAGTTCGACGACGAAACGTTATCTGCGATGTTTGAGCAGCGTGTGAAGGATCGGTGGCAGCGATATAATTCTTTGTCTTCATCGAGAATTCGAGCGGTGCAACAGGAGGGTCTCGCGACAATTCTTGCCCTGGTGTTCGGGGGATCGACAGGAAGTGATATTGCGGTCCCTAGTGACCAGTCAGGTGAGGCAGCTCATGGTGCTGTAACCCAGTTTCTGAAGGAGCAGGGAATCACCCTCAAGGTTGGTGTTGAAGATTTTCTTCGCCGCTACGATAAGCAGCCTGAACTTCAAGAAGTTGTTGCAAAGATTGCTGAGGTAGCGGAAGAAATCGAGGCCATTATGAGGCCGCAGCTTGAATTTCAACAGGCCATTGACCGATTTTATGTCGGGGATAAACATTTAGAGTTGAATGATAGGCCAAGTCTATCATCACGAGCTGCGTCGCTGGACATCCGATTCGGCGACGAGAGGGTCCCTCTGAAATCGCTTTCATCCGGTGAGAAGCAGATGTTGCAGCTTCTACTGGAAGTCCTTGCAGCAGGACGTAATGCAGTGATAATCGATGAACCCGAGCTTTCGATGCATGTTGACTGGCAACTCAAGCTTGTGAAATCGATGATGACAATCAATCCTGGTTGCCAGCTGATTCTGGCTACTCATTCCCCGGAGATTATGGCAGAAATTGAGGATCGCACAGTGCGGGAGCTAGTGTGAGCAGCCCCAAGTTGGCGCGAGAGGTTAGTGCTTTTGTGCGGCGCGTACAGATGAGCAGAGAAACATCGCTGTTTGTTATCGTAGAGGGGCGCGCCAGCGATCGCCCATTCTATGAGAGGATTCTCAGGTGCTCGCCGAAGCTGGCGGGGAAGTTCCAGATAGTGCTCGCGGAGCAGGTCTCGATTAGTGGCGTGTGCGCAGGAGGAAAGCCCGCAGCGTTGAAACTCTTCCAGCATCTGGACGAGAGAGGCTCATTGCGGCAAGCCAACGCGTCGGGCGATCGCACGATAGTCTTTATGTTGGATCGAGATCTGGATCATGTCCAGGGAGTTGCAGAGACTTCGCCAAATGTGATCTATACTCGATCTTCTGATGTCGAGTCTGAGATTATTATCAATGCGGACCTAATAGAGAGCACGGCGCTGTCGTATGGGGTGACGATAGAGGATATCGGATTCCCGGAACGCATTTTGAATGCGCCTCGATGGATCGCTTCGGAATGGGAAGAGTGGATTCTTCTGGGTATTCTTGCGGGTCGCGCGAAGGCGAGAATCGGCGGTAGGTTTCGCGGTATTCCGAAGTTGCTCGATGGGCCGAATTCGGAACTCGATATGGACGCAGTTGAGAAGGTGAAAAATGAGCTAATTCGAGCTATTGGTCCTGCGGGAGTTAGGCAGTACGAGGAGGTGAGAACTTCTCTCGATGGAATTTTCAGCTCAGGGAGCTACTGGTTGCTGGTAAAAGGGCGTTGGATGTATGAAGTCATTGACCGATTGGTTTCGGAGACTTTGAGAGTGCCGTTTCAAAAACCGAGCCATGCGCAGTTTTTCACAGCGTGTTTGGGTACTGTCCACTTCTGTGGAGAAAGTGATTGGGTTCGCCACTATCATGGAAAATTGTCAGGTCTGGGGATTGCGGTCTGAGGCCAAGCTGGAATCAGTTGTGTAGACCGCGGAGCCGCTTTGCGCCCTCGGCGAGCACGTGCTCGCGCTTGGCGAAAGCGAAGCGCAGCAGGTGCCCCCAGCGCTGCTGGTCGTCGGCGAGCGCGCTCACCGGGACCGCCGCGACGCCGATCCGCGCGGGCATCTCCCGGCACAGCGCGCCGGCGTCCTCGAAGCCGAGGCCGCGGGCGTCGGCGACGACGAAGTAGGTGCCCTCCGAGGGGTGCACCGTGAACCCGGTGTCGCGCAGGGCGGCGGTGAGCAGGTCGCGGTTGTCCTGCAGTGCGGGCGCGAGCTTCTCGAGCCAGGAGGACTCGTTGTCCAGGGCGTGCGCGACCGCGTGCTGCAACGGTGTCGCGCCGGTGAAGGTGAGCCACTGCTTCGCGGAGCGGCAGGCGTCGGCCAGCTCGCGCGGCGCGGTGATCCAGCCGACCTTCCACCCCGTGACGTTGAAGGTCTTGGCCGCGCCCGAGATCCGGACGGTGCGCTCCCGCATCCCGTCGAAGGCCGCGAGCGGGCGGTGCACCCGGCCGTCGAAGAGTAGGTACTCGTACACCTCATCGGTGAAGCACAGCAGGTCCCGTTCGACGCACACGTCGGCGATCAGCTGCAGATCCGCGTCCGAGAGCACGGTGCCCGTCGGGTTGTGCGGCGAGTTCACGATGATCGCCGCCGTCCGCTCGGTGACCGCGGCGCGCAGCAGGTCGGGGTCGAGGGTGTACCGCCCGCCGTCCTCGACGAGCGGCACGACGACGCGGCGCGCACCGGCCATCGCGACCGTCGCGGCGTACGAGTCGTAGAAGGGCTCGATCAGGATCACCTCGCGGCCGGGCTCGACGAGGCCCAGCACGGCGGCCGCGATCCCCTCGGAGGCGCCCACGGTGACCAGCACCTCGCCGTCGGGGTCGTAGTGCAGGCCGTAGTCGCGCTCCACCTGCGCGGAGACGGCGCGACGCAGCTCGGGCAGGCCGTCGCCCGGCGGGTACTGGTTGAGACCGCCGTCGATGGCGTCCTTCGCGACCTGTAGCATGCCCGCCGGCCCGTCGGTGTCCGGGAAGCCCTGCCCCAGGTTGACGGCGCCGGTCTCGGCGGCGAGCGCCGAGATCTCCGCGAAGATCGTCGACGTGAAGGGCTGGAGGCGTCCGACGGTGCGCATGTCCTCACGGTAACCCCGGCGTGGCTAGTGTGGGGGCATGACCTCCGCCGTCGTCGTCGGATCCGGCCCGAACGGGCTCACCGCCGCTGCGCGCCTGGCCCGCGCGGGCCTCGACGTGACGGTGCTCGAAGCGGAGCCCACCGTCGGCGGCGCCTGCCGCTCGGACGAGGTGCGGGGGACCGTGGTGGACCGGTTCTCGACGGGGCATCCCCTCGCGTACGCTTCGCCCGCCCTGCGCGACGTGGGCGTCGAGATCGACTGGGGCACGGCGGAGATCGACGTGGCGCATCCGCTGTCGGCGGACCCTGCCGATGCCGTCGGCACCCTCGCCGACGTGCCGGACTGCGGACCCGAGGTCATGCCGGTCTTCTTCGGCCCGATGACGGACGTACCGCGGCACCCCGTGGTCGCGACCCGCTGGGGCCCGCGGTTCCTGCTGCCGGCGGCGGTCACCGCCGCCGCGCTCGGGCGGACCGGCGGCGCCGTCTTCGCCGGGGTCGCAGCACATTCCATCTCACCACAGCACCTGCCGATGACCTCGTCGATCGGGTACCTGCTCTCCGGCGTGCGGCCGTGGCCAGTGCCGATCGGCGGCTCCCAGCAGATATCGGATGCGCTCGTGCGCATCGTCGAGGCGCACGGCGGGAACATTCGGACCGGGGAGCGGGTGGCCACCCTGCCCGACGCCGACCTGGTGGTGCTCGACACCGGCCTGCCCGCGGCGCGAGACCTGCTCGGCGATCGTGCTCCCGGATGGCTGCGGCGCCGCGCCCGGCAGTGGCGGTTCGGGCCGGCGGCCTTCAAGGTAGATCTGGTGCTCGACGGCGGGATCCCCTGGGTGCACGAGGAACTCCGACGGTCCGCCTTCGTCCACCTGGGCGGCACGGCGCGGGAGATCGCGCGCAAGGAGCTCATGGTGAACCGGGGACGGATGCCCGAGCGGCCCGTGATCATCCTGTCGCAGCAGTACCTCGCCGATCCGTCGCGGTGTGCCGGTTCGCTCGTGCCGGTGTCCATGTACGCGCACTGCCCCAACGGTTTCCCCGGCGACCTCACCGAGTCGATCATCGCGGAGATCGAGCGGCACGCGCCCGGGGTGCGGGATCGGATCGCCCTGACGCGGTCCGTCGGGCCCGCGGGACTGCAGGCCGTGAACGCCAATCTCGTCGGCGGTGACATCGCCGCCGGCGCCGCCGTCCCCGCGCAGCTGGTGCGACGCCCGAAGCTGGTGGACCCGTACCGCCTCACCGACCGGGTGTTCCTCTGCTCCTCCGCCGCCGGCGCGCCCGGCGTGCACGGCATGGTCGGCTGGCACGCCGCGGAATCCGCGCTGCGATCGCTCTAGTTCGCTATGTCGGCGGGCTCTCCAGCGTCGTCGCGNCGGCGGCCGCCGNCGCGACGACGATCACCCTTCGCCCCGCGGCGGTCTCGTCCGCCCGCCCGAGGGAAGTCAGGGCGGGGGAGGCGGCGAGCCACGCCGTGACCAGGCCCAGCACGAGCACGAGCGCGTCGACGGCACCGTCGCCGTACCGCGGCCGCAGCGCGTCGACCTTCTCGCGGTAGGTGGTGCCCTCGTCGTCGGTACTCGACGGCCGTTCCAGGTTCGCCCACGTCGAGAGCCGGAGCGTGGACGGCTCGGCGAGCAGGTAGTCGTACAACCGGCCCGCGTAGCCGGCGAGGTCGTCGGCGTCGAATCGGACCGCGTCGGCCATCGTGCGCAGGGCGTCCACGACGATCAGGTCGAACAGGTCCTCCTTCGGGCCGAAGTGCACGTAGATCGAACGCTTGTTGGCCGATGCCTGCTCGGCGATGCGATCGATACGTGCTCCGGCCAGCCCGAACTCGGCGAACTCCTGGCGCGCGGCGTCGAGGATCCGCCGCTTCGTCTCCGTGGCGTCGGGTGGCACAGGAGGAGAATACCGCGTCTTCACACATAGGTAACTAACTAGTTATTGACAAACGTGAGGCGCTGCTGCACTCTCGGTGGTGGCGCCCGCGGCGTGCGGGCAGAACGAAGGAGAGACGATGCCGAAGAAGATTCTGATCACCGGGGCCAGTTCGGGTTTCGGTGCCGGCTCAGCCCTCGAGCTGGCGCGGCAGGGGCACGAGGTGGTCGCCGCTGCCGAGACTTGGCCGCAGGTACGGAGCCTCCGTGCCGCTGCGGCGGAGGCGGGTGTGCAGCTGGAGGTCATCAAGTTGAACCTGACCGACGAGATCGACATCAAGCACGCCTCGTCGTTCGATCCCGACGTGCTGGTGCTCAACGCCGGGGTGATGGAGGGCGGCTCGATGGTCGACGTGCCGCTCGCGCGGGTGCGGGAGTCGTTCGAGATCAACGTCTTCGGGCACCTGGCTCTAGTGCAGGGGATCGTGCCCAAGATGGTCGCGCGGAAGTCGGGCAAGGTCGTGTGGACGTCCTCGATGGGCGGGATCCTGGTGGTGCCCTTCGTCGGCGCCTACTGCGCCACGAAGCACGCCATCGAGGCGATCGCGGGTTCGATGAAGGCTGAGCTGGCGCCGCACGGCGTCCAGGTCGCAACGGTGAATCCCGGCGTCTTCGGGACCGGCTTCAACGACACCGGCGCGGAGAGCTACGTCCAGTGGTACGACGCCGATTCCGCGGTCGTGCCGATGCCCGATTTCGGAGACAGCCTCGCCGACCAGGCGGATCCGCAGGAGATGATCGACGCCATGGTCGAGATCATCCCCGCCGACGATCACCTGTACCGCACCATGCGGCCGCTGGCGACCATTGAGGCCGCGAAGCAGTGGCAGGAGACGGAGTGGACCCAGAATGCCTGACGTCACTCTCACCCACGCCCAGGAACTGATCGCCGCAGCTGATCGCGCCGCCCGGGAGGCCGGCGTCAAGGCCGTCTTCGCGGTGCTCGACAAGGGCGCGAACCTGGTCGCCTTCGCCCGCACCGACGGGGCGTGGCTCGCGTCCAACGAGCTCGCCGTCGCCAAGGCCCGAACGTCGGTGATGTTCGAGGCTCCTACGGCGGGGCTCGCCGCGCCCATCCAGATCGGGCAGCCGGCGCTGCACTTCGATCACATCCACGCCGGCGGGCTGCTGCTCGTGGGTGGCGGCGTGCCGGTCTTCGATGCGGACGGGCGGTTGCTCGGCGGGCTGGGCGTCTCGGGAGGCGCGCCCGAGCAGGACGCCGCGATCGCGGAGGCCGCCGTAGGCTGAGACCTCTTCCCCTAGAGGGCGCGAATCGCGTCGAGACGCCGTGCCCGCTCGGACCGGGCGGCGAGCGCATCATCAAGGGTCACCGCTTCGAATCGCACCTTCGTGTTCGGCGGCATCTGTCCGATGAGGTCCATGTCCGCGCTGATCACGGTGCCGATCATCATGTAGCCGCCGCCCGACACCGCATCCCGGTGCAGAACGATGGGCTCCTGCCCGGACGGGACCTGAATAGATCCGATCGGGTAGCAGGCGTCGACGATGTTGGACGGGTCGTCACCGGCGCCGAAGGGCGGCTCCCGGTCGACGAACTCGAGGGGCGTCCCGCCCTTGAGTCGGTAACCGATGCGGTCGGCCTCGGAACCCACCGCCCACGTCTCGGCGAGGAAGGTCGCCATGGACGCCGGCGTCACGCGGTAGTCGTAGAGTCCTGGAACCATGCGGAGGACGTGTTCCTTCGCGAGCGGCATTCGCATGTCGGCCGGGAGTTCACGACCCGCCTGCGAATCCGGTCGGGCGGTGCCTATCGCCAGCACGTCGCCCGCTTCGAGCTTGCGCCCGGCGAGGCCGCCGAGAGCGCCGAGCGCGTAGGTGGACCGGCTGCCGAGGCGTTCGGGGACGTCGATACCGCCGGCGATCGCCAGGTAGGCGCGGGCGCCGGCTGTCGCGAACCCGAAGGACAGGGTCTGCCCGGCCTGTACTGCCACCACTGTGTTGAGCGGCTGGTCGACACCGTCGAGCTTGGGCGTCATGGCCGCGCCCGTCACCGCTATGTGGGCGTCCTCTCCGAACCGGAGTTCGGGCCCCATCAGGGCGCATTCGAGGACGGCGGCCGTCTCCTCGTTGCCGAGCAGGAGGTTCGCGGCGCGGAAGGACTGTTGGTCCATCGCGCCCGACGGCGGGATGCCCAGGTGGTAGTAGCCGCTGCGGCCCTGGTCCTGGACGGAACTGAGCAGTCCGGGCTTGATGACCTCGATCGTCACGGGAGGGCCTCCAGGAGCGTTGCGGGGTAGCCGGTGGGGTCGGCGGTGAACTCGGCGAGGGAGAACCGGATCGGCATGGTGGGCGGCGCGTACCGCCCGGCGTCGACCTCGGCGAGGATCGCGTCGTACTCGGCGCGATCGATGGGCCGGAACTTCACGACATCGCCGGGCTTGAAGAAGATCATGAAGTCGCGCAGGTGCGGAGCGCGCTGATCCGGGTCGTAGATGGGAACGGGTGTGACGCCGAACATCTGGTAGCCGCCGGCGCCACGGACCGAGTAGACGCAGGAGAACGCTCCGCCGTAGCCGAGCGTGCCCTTGGGCGTGTCGGTGCGAGGGCGGAGGTACTTGGGTACCTGGATCTGCCGTTCCCGCTCCACCATCTGATACATGAAGGGTAGGCCGGCCACGAAGCCCACCATGGACACGAACCATGGGGTGCCGGAGTGGGCCTCGATGAACCGCTCGACGTCGTCGTAGCCGTTGATCCGCGCCGCGTACTCGATGTCGGTCGAATCCGGATCCTGGTGCCGGTCGCGGAAGCGCATCAGGGTCTCGTGCGTCCACGGGTCGTTGTACAGCACCGGGATCTCGACGATACGGGTGTCCAGCACCGCATCCCGGGCGCCGAGCCCGGCCTCGATCGACTCCAGTTCGGCGCGCAGATCGGCGACCGGCAGCACGTCGGGGTCGAAGCGCACCTGGAAGGACGCGTTAGCCGGGCAGATCTCGGTGACGCCGGAGAGGTCGCGGTGGGCGAGCTCCTGGGTGATGAGGATGCCCCGGAAGAAGGCGTCCAGGGACATCGATTCGGACAGTTCGACGAACAGGTGCTCGTCGCCGCCGAGGGTGTACCGGGTGCTCACTGGTTCTCCGTCCGCTGTTCGATCCAGGTGGTGTGCAGCGCGTTGCGCCGCACGTCGTCCTCCGCGAGGAGCTCCTCGAAGAAGGGCAGCGTCGTGGCGGGTGCGGCGATCTCGGTCTCGCGCAGCGCGCGCTCCAGCCTGGCCAGCGCCTGTTCCCGTGTCTCCGCCCACACGATCAGCTTGCCGATCAGCGAGTCGTAGAACGGCGGGATCCGATAACCGGAGTAGGCCATCGAGTCGACGCGGACCCCGGGACCCTGCGCCCAGGAGACGGTCTCGACGGTGCCCGGGGCCGGCCGGAATCCCTGGGCGGGATCCTCGGCGTTGATCCGCACCTCGATGGAGTGCCCCCGTCGGGCGATGTCGTCCTGACGGTAGGGCAGCGGATCGCCCTGGCACACCTCGATCATGGCGCGGATCAGGTCGACGCCGCAGATCTCCTCGGTGATCGGGTGCTCCACTTGGATCCGCGTGTTCATCTCGATGAAGTAGAACGCTCGGGTGTCGGAATCGTAGAGGTACTCGATGGTTCCGGCCCCGACGTAGCCCACCGACCGGGTCAGGGCGACGGCGGACTCGCACAGGGCGCCCCGGGTGGCCTCGTCGAGGATGGCGGCCGGCGCCTCCTCCCAGACCTTCTGGCGGCGGCGCTGCAGGGAGCAATCCCGCTCGAAGAAGTGGACGGCGTCGGTACCGTCGCCGAGGACCTGGACCTCGATGTGGCGCGCGCGGGCGATGAACTTCTCGAGGTAGATCCCGCCGTCGCCGAACGAGGCCTCGGCCTCCTGCCGGGCATCCGCGAAGGCAGCGTCCACCTCCTCATCTGTTCCGGCGATGCGGATGCCTCGTCCGCCGCCGCCGGCGGCCGCCTTGAGAAGCACGGGGTAGCCGATCCGCCGGGCGACGGAGACCGCGTCGTCAGCGCTGGTCAGAAGCCCGTCGCTGCCCGGCACCACGGGGACACCCGCGGCGCGGGCGGTGGCGATGGCCTGCGCCTTGTGCCCCATCCGCTCGATGGTCCCGGCGTCGGGCCCGATCCACACCAGCCCCGCGTCCGTGACGGCCCGCGCGAACTCTGCGTTCTCGGAGAGGAAGCCGTAGCCGGGGTGCACGCCGTCCGCTCCGGTGCTTTTCGCGGCCTCGAGGAGGGCCTCGGCGTTCAGGTAGCTCTTCTTCGCGTGCGCGCCACCGATGTTCACCGCCTCGTCGGCGATGCGTACCGCCAGCGAGGATTCATCGGCGTCGCTGTACGCGGCGATGGCGACGATGCCCATCTCCTGCGCCGCCCGGATCACCCGGACGGCGATCTCGCCGCGGTTGGTGACGAGGAGCCGCTTGATCTCCGGCATCAGTCGGCCACCTCGATCCGGAGCAGGACATCGCCCACGTCGACGGGATCCTCGGCACCGACCAGGATCTCGACGACGGTCCCGGCGACCTCGGCGGCGATCGGATTGAACATCTTCATCACCTCGATGAGCCCGAGCTGGTCGCCCACCGCCACCGTCGAGCCGACGGAGACGAAGGGCGGGCTGCTGGGCGACTCCCGGGGGTAGAAGGTTCCGGGAAGGGGAGCGGGAACGTCGTGGATGCTCATGGTGGGTACTCTCTTTCGTGGCCGGGGTCAGGAGGCGAGTGGCTGGGCCGCGAACGACCGGACGGTGATGTCGGCACCGTCGAGCGCGGCGCGGGCGCTGGCCATGAGGTCGACGGCGCCGCGGGTGTCGCTGTGGATGCAGATGGACTCGAAGGGGACGGTGACGACGGTTCCGTCGACGGCGACGACGGTGCCCTCGCGGCACGCGCGGAGCACCTTGGCGGCGACGTCCGCCGGCGACAGGGCGCCGACGTCGCGGGTGAACACGATCTGTCCGTCTGGACCGTAGTGACGGTCGGCGTAGAACTCGCGGATCACGGGCTGGCCCCGGTCGCGGGCGACGGCCTCGATCACCGAGCCGGCCATGACCAGGATCGGGAGCGTGGGGTCGATCCGGTGCAGGGTATCGATGAGCGGTTCAGCGAATGCGGCGTCGCGGGCGGCGTGCATGTAGAGCGCGCCGTGCAGTTTGAAGTGCTGCAGCGTGGTCCGGTGCAGTGAGAGGAACTCGCGGACGGCTCCCAGCTGGTACACGCAGTCGTTGACCAGTTCCTGCGGTGAGGCATCGATATGGCGCCGCCCGAATCCGACGAGGTCGCGGAACCCGGGGTGGACGCCGATGCCGACACCGTGCTCTCGGGCGCGGCGGACCGTGCGATCGATCGTCGACGGGTCGCCCGCGTGGAAGCCTGCGGCGACGTTGATCGAGCTGATGAGCGGCATCATCGTCGCGTCCACGTCGTCGCCGAACATCCAGGCACCGAAGCCCTCGCTCATGTCGCAATTGATATCGATCGTGGTGGTCACGTCTCTCCTTCGTGTGATCTGCGTCATGACGCTACGAGCAGATCGCGATATTGGGAAGTACAAATATGCGATGCTTGAATATCGGAGAATCCGATAGACGGGAGATGGGTCGTGGGCTTGTCCGTACGGCAGTTGCGGTACTTCGTCGCGGTGGCGGAGACCGGGCAGGTCAGCGCAGCTGCGCGTGAGCTGTTCGTCTCCCAGTCGTCGGTGACCACCGCGATGCAGCAGATCGAACAGCAACTCCGCACCGAAGTGCTTCATCGGACGTCGCGCGGGGTGGCCCTCACCTCCGCCGGCGAGGCGCTCCTGCCCAAGGCTCGTCAAATCCTCGATCTGCTGGCGGAGGCGGAGTCGGTCACCGCCGCGGACTCGCAGGTCGAGGGGGCGGTCAGGGTAGGAGTCTCGTACACAGTGATGGGGTACTTCCTTCCGCAGCACGTGCAGCGCCTCGCGGTACTGCATCCCGGGCTCAAGGTGGACTGGCGTGAAGTCGACCGGGCGGAGATCGAGGAGGGGGTCGTCGCGGGCGATCTCGACTTCGGGCTCCTGCTCACTTCCAATGTCGCCGACGACCAGCGCCTCGAGCACGAGACCTTCGTACATTCGCGGCGCCGGCTGTGGATGGCGCCCACGCATCCGCTCGCGGGGCGGGACCGCGTCCGCCTCGCGGATGTTGAGCAATACCCGTACGCGCTGCTCACCGTCGACGAGGCCGACGTGACGACGCGGGCGTACTGGGGCGATCGCCCGATGGACGTCCTGATTCGGACCTCGTCGATCGAGGCGATCCGTAGCGTTGTCGCCAACGGCAACGCGGTGACGGTGCTGTCCGACATGGTCTACCGGCCGTGGTCCCTGGAGGGACGGCGAATCGACACGACCCTGCTGCGGGACCCAGTGCCGGACATGCGGATCGGGTTGGCCTGGGCACGAGGCCGGGAGTTCTCGCCGGGGATGTCGGCGCTGCACGACTACTTCTATCGCTTGTTCTGTACGCCGGCGCTCGGGTAGTAGCCCATTGACAAATCGTTGGGTTTTCCCAACAATAGATTGCATGAGTCCGGTGAAACGGGAGGGTTCTCTCCCCATCTTCAATCGCATCGGTGTCCTGCGCGCCGAGCGCCGGATGACCCGGAAGGAGCTGGCGGCGGCGATCGACGTCAATCCGCAGACCGTGGGCGCGCTCGAGCGCGGGGATCACTACCCCAGTCTCGATCTCGCGTTCCGCATCTGCGCGGTCTTCGACCTGCCGGTCGAGGTGGTGTTCTCCCGCAGCGAATTCGGGCCCCTGTCGGCAGAGCTGTACGGACGTGACGAGAAAGGCGGAGCACGATGACGACGAGCATGATCACCCGTTACCAGGAGCGCCGAGCCCGGAAGTTCCGGGAGAACGAGGAGCGCTGGTCCGCGCTGCTGCCGTCGTGGCGCTCCCGGTCGCGACGACGAATCCTGGTGTCCGCGTTGGGGGTGATCTACGCCTTCATGTTCGTCGTCGGGGTGCTGTGTCACTTCGACGTGCCCGGAGCGCCGCTGCTCTGGCTACCCGCCTGCCTGCTGCTGTTCCCGACGTGGACCATGGTCCAGATCGTCTCGGGTCGGCAGGGCGACGCACCCGCGGCGGCGTTGGACGAGTGGGAGGTCGAGCAGCGCAACGAGGCCCGGTCGATCGGCTTCACGGTGACGACCAACCTGGTCCTGATCGCCGTCGCGTACACGGTGATCACGGCCGTGATCTCGCAGCCGGACGGGAACAACGCGTGGCACTACGCCTCCGGCATCTTCACGCTCGTCGCGCTCCTCATCGGGATCACGACACCCGCCATGATCCTCGCCTGGACGCGGCCCGATGCCGATGCGGAGGACGTCGCGGCGTAGCTCAGCGGGGCTTCGACGTGGTCGGGACGGCGGTGCCGGTGCCGGTGCCGTGGGGGTCGTCGCCCGCACCGTGATTGGGGTTGGTGCAGATCGTGCCCTCGTCGGGCCCGCCGGTGCAGGTCACGTCGTACTCGCTGCCCGGACCGGTGGGCTTGGCGGGGCGCGGGGTCGTCGTCGGGACGGTGCGCGTCGGTGGGACGGTGACGGTCTTCGTGGGCTGGACGGTGTGCGCCGGCGGATTCTGCTGCTGTCCGGTCGATTCCGTGACGGTCAGGCTCGACGGGGCGGTGGGCGCGGTCTCGGCCCCGTCGTCGGCGCATCCCGTGACGGCGGCGAGGAGCGCGACGATGCCCGCCGCGCTCGCGAGCGATCTGCTGAACACCATGTGTGTCTTCTCCGTTCTGGGGTTACCCGCTCGGGTGGACGACCCCAGGGTAGACCGTTCAGTGGAGCCACCGGATGGCGGTAGAAATACTCGCTGGACCTCTCGGGCGTCGTCCCCCAGGATCGTGGGAGAAGCTGCGATCGAATGAAAGAGGCGGGTGACCATGCGATTCCACGACTACCTGACGGCGCTGGTGACGCGGTTCGGTGACTTCCGGCGTGCCCACGTCGAGATGTACGAGCGGCATCAGATCCTGCTCGAGCCCTGGACGCACGACATCCTGCACTGGGGTGCTGACGGGACACTGCACGGCATCATCGTGGTCGGCCGTGCGCGCCCGCCCGTGACCCGCGGAGGCTGGTGCCCCTGCCGCCCGCTCGACGCGGTCGACGGCGCGGATCGGGAGGCCGACGTCGACGGGCGATGTCCCGAGGGGTTGTGATTAGTAGTTACTAACTACTAATCTAACCGGGTGGCCACCCGGATGAGCGGAACCGAACGCAGGACGCAGGTACTCGAGATCGCCGCGCGCGAGTTCGGCGCACACGGCCTGCACGGCGCGTCGATCGAGGAGGTCGCGCGGGAGGCCGGGATCTCGCAGGCCTACGTCTTCCGGATGTTCGGCACGAAGAAGGCGCTGTTCCTCGAACTCGTCACCGATGCCTTCGCGGGGCTCGTCGAGGCCATGGCGCGGGCGGGCGACGGCACCGTCGGGCTCGAGGCCCTCGCGCGGATGGGGGCCGAGTACTACGAGAACCTCGCCGACGACACCGGACTCCGGCTCCAGCTCCAGGGGTTCGCCGCGTGCGGCGACCCCGAGGTCCGGGACCGCGTCCGCGGCTGTTTCGCGCGCCTGTGGGACACCACCGCGGACGGCACCGGACTCGACCCCGTCACCGTCAAGACCTTCCTCGCGTTCGGCATGCTGCTCAACGCGGGTGCCGCGCTCGGCGTCGGCGAGGTCGACGCGCCCTGGGCCGACGGGGTCCGCACCCTCATCCGGCCCGGACTGTTCGAGCACATCACGACCGCGACGAACGGGCCGGCGACGCCGTGAACAGGCTGTCCGGCGCGCTGGTCACCGTCGCCCTCTGCGCGGCGGTGATCGGGAGCGTCGGCGCGCCACTCATCACCGCGGTCGCGCGGTCGGAGCACGTCGCGCTGGGCGCCGCACAGTGGACCCTGACGATCACCCTGTTCACGGGCGCGATCGCCGGGCCGGTGCTCGGCAGGCTCGGCGCGGGCCCGCTGCGCCGCCGCACCATCCTCGGCACCCTCGTCCTGGTCGCGGTCGGCGGGGTGCTGACGGTGCTGCCCCTGCCGTTCGGCGCGCTGCTCGTCGGGCGCGCGCTGCAGGGTGTGGGCATCGCGCTGGTGCCGCTGCTGGTCAGCGTCGCGCGGAGCGCCCTGCTGCCGGAACGGGCGACGCGAACCATCGCCTCGCTGTCCGTCGCGTCGACCGTCGGCATCGGCGTGGGCTACCCGCTGATCGGCCTCGTCGACCAGGTGCTCGGACTACGGGCCGCCTACGCGGCCGGCCTCGGGATCACCCTCGTCGCCCTCGCGGTCGCGTGGCGGGCGGTCCCCGTCGACGACCCCGGGCCGCGCCCGCGGATCGACGTGCCCGGCGCGCTGCTGCTCGGCACCGGCACTCTCGGCGTCCTGCTCCTGGTCGCCGAGCCCGCGCTGTGGGGCGAGCCGGTCGCGGCCCTCGCTGTGCTCGCCGGCGCCGTTGCGGCGCTCGGCGCGTGGGCGGTCGTCGAACTGCGCGTCGCCTCGCCGCTGGTGGACCTGCGGCTCGTCGCCCGCCCGTCGGTGAGCGCGGCGAACATCGCGATGCTGGTCGCCGGCATCGGGATGTACCTGCTGTTCAGCGATCTGACGCGGTACGTCCAGGTTCCCGCCGGTGCGACGTACGGCTTCGCACTGCCCGGCGCGGCGGCGGGCGCCGCGCTCATCCCGTTCTCGGTGCTGGGCTTCGTCGCCGGCCGAGTGGCGCCGCAGGTCTCGGCGCGGCTCGGTCCGCGCGGGGCGTTCGTGGTGTCGGCGGGCATGGTCGTCGTGGCGGCGGGGCTGTTCACGGTGGGCCGGAACAGCTTCGAGGTGGTGCTGCTCGCGTTGGCCGTCCTCGGGTTCGGCGTCGGCGGTGCCTCCGCGGTGATGCCGCGCCTCGTCCTCGACGGGACGCCCCAGTCCGAGACGGCCAGCGTCATGGCGATCAACCAGATCGCCCGGGCCGTGGGATTTTCCATCGGCAGCGCGCTCGCGGGGTTCCTCCTCGCGCGTGCCACGCCCGACGGTGCGCTCCTCCCCGCGCCGGGCGGATACGTCGCCGTCGCGCTGTGGTCGGCGGTGCCCGCCGTGGCTGCCGTCGCGGTGCTGGCGATCGGGTCGGGAAGGGATTCGCGGGCCAGTCGTTCGATGTAGTGTTGCAGTCTCGAAAACTTGTCGGTGGGTCGGCGTAGCGTTCGGGTATGGACGAAAACACGACGATAGATGAGGAACCGCCGGATCTTCGCGCCGCCGGTGCGGATGTGGTGGACCGGTTGCGTTCGAGTGAGATCCGGCGGTGCCGGCTCGCTCTCGAACAGTACGCGTTAGCGGCGGACCTGCTTCGGCAGCGGGTGTGCGAGCGGGTCGCGGCCGGGGTGCCCCAGGACCGGTGGCGGCAGGGCGTGGCGGCGGAGGTCGCGCTGGCGTTGCACATCTCGCCGAACACCGCCGGCAGGTTGGTGGCGCGGGCGGTGGAGTTGGAGAAGTACATGCCGCACACCCGCGCCCGGTTGCATGACGGTGACCTCTCCCCGGAGGCGGTCCCGACCCTGTTGGCCGGCCTGGCGCACTTGGACATCGCGCAGCGGCAGCAAGCCGACGTCGAGCTCTGCGCCGACCCCTCCACGCTGGCAGGGCTCGGCCTCAAACAGCTCGCCGGGAAGGTCGAGCAGGTCGCCTACCGGCTGGACGCGCAGGCCACCGTCGACCGCAACGCCGCCGCCGAGAAGGACCGCACCGTGACCATTCGCCCACTGCCCGAAGGGATGGCGCGGGTATCGCTGCTGCTGCCGATGGCGCAGGCCGTCGGCGCCTACGCCGCACTGCGCACGCACGCGGACGCTCTGGCCGGGCACGATCAGGAACTGCGGACCCGCGGGCAGATCATGGCCGACACCGCCTTCGCCCGCCTCACCGGCCGCGAGAGCGTCGAGGGCCAACCTGTCACCGTCAACCTCACCGTCCCCGCGACAGTGCTCCTCGGCGACCGCCCCGGCACCGCACACCTCGACGGCGGCGGCACCATGCCGGCGGAGATCGCCCGCAACCTCATCGGCAAAGCCACCGCCGCCGGCGTCGCCTGGGTCAAACGCCTCTACATCGCGTCGGAATCGGGAGCGGTCGTCGCGATGGACTCCCGGCAACGGCTCTTCCCCGACGGGTTGGCCGACCTGATCCGCGCCCGCGACCGCTACTGCCGCACCCCGTACTGCGACGCACCCATCGCGCATACCGACCACATCGCCCCGCACGCCACCGGCGGACCCACCAGCTTCATCAACGGGCAGGGGCTGTGCGCGGCGTGCAACTACGCCAAAGAAGCCCCCGGCTGGCGAAGCTCAACCGTTGACGACCCGACCGGACGGCACACCGTCGAAACCCGAACTCCCACCGGACATCTGCACCGATCCACGGCGCCCGATCAGGCGGCGTGATTCAGCCGGCCTCGCCTATGGCGGGGCCGAGGATGTCGTCGGCGTCGACGATGCGGTAGGCGTAGCCCTGCTCGGCGAGGAAGCGCTGGCGGTGCGCGGCGTAGTCGGCGTCGAGGGTGTCGCGCGAGACGACGGAGTAGAAGTGCGCCGTGCCACCGTCGTGCTTGGGGCGCAGGAGCCGGCCGAGGCGCTGGGCCTCCTCCTGTCGCGAGCCGAACGTTCCCGAGACCTGCACGGCCACGGAGGCTTCCGGGAGGTCGATGGAGAAGTTCGCGACCTTGCTGACCACCAGCGTGGAGATCTCGCCCGCGCGGAACCGGTCGAACAGGGCTTCGCGCTCCTTGTTCTTCACCGCGCCGGTGATGACGGGGGCGTCGAGCTCGTGGCCCAGCTGCTCCAACTGGTCGAGGTATGCGCCGATCACGAGCGTCGGGGCGCCCTTGTGCCGCTCCAGGATCGACTTCACCACGGCGATCTTCGTGGGAGCGGTGGAGCACATCTGGTACCGCTCGTCGGGTTCGGCGGTCGCGTACTGCATGCGCTGGTTCTCGGTGAGCGTGACGCGCACCTCGACGCAGTCGGCGGGCGCGATCCAGCCCTGCGCCTCGATGTCCTTCCACGGCGCGTCGTAGCGCTTCGGTCCGATCAGGGAGAAGACGTCGCCCTCCCGGCCGTCCTCGCGCACCAGCGTCGCGGTGAGTCCCAGCCGCCTGCGGGACTGCAGGTCCGCCGTCATCCGGAAGACCGGCGCGGGCAGCAGGTGCACCTCGTCGTAGATCATCAGGCCCCAGTCCCGGGAGTCGAACAGGTCGAGGTTCTTGTACTCGCCCTTCGACTTCCGCGTGAGCACCTGATAGGTGGCGATGGTGACCGGGCGGATCTCCTTCTTCTCGCCCGAGTACTCGCCGATCTCCTCCTCGGTGAGCGACGTGCGCGCCAGCAGCTCGCGCTTCCACTGCCGCCCCGCGACGGTGTTCGTCACCAGGATCAGCGTCGTGGCCTGCGCCCGCGCCATCGCCGCCGCGCCCACCATCGTCTTGCCCGCGCCGCAGGGCAGCACGACGACGCCGGAGCCGCCCAGCCAGAACGAGTCCGCCGCGATCTTCTGGTAGTCGCGCAGCTCCCACGGGTTCGAATCCGTGTCCAGCGTGATCGGGTGGGATTCGCCGTCCACGTAGCCGGCGAGGTCCTCCGCGGGCCAGCCCACCTTGAGCAGCAACTGCTTGAGGTGGCCGCGCTCCGACGGATGCACGACCACGGTGTCGTCGTCGATGCGAGCGCCCACCATCGGGGCGATCTTCTTGTGCCGGAGCACCTCCTCCAGCACGGCCCGGTCGAGGCTCACCAGGGTGAGGCCGTGCGCGGGATGCTTGACCAGCTGTAGCCGGCCGTACCGGCTCATCGTGTCGACCACGTCCACCAGCAGCGGCTGCGGCACCGGGTAGCGCGAGTAGTTGACCAGTGCGTCGACCACCTGCTCCGCGTCGTGGCCCGCGGCGCGCGCGTTCCACAGCGCCAGCGGGGTCACGCGATAGGTGTGCACGTGCTCGGGGGCGCGCTCAAGCTCGGCGAAGGGCGCGATCGCGGCGCGCGCGGCGTCCGCCGACTCGTGGTCGACCTCGAGGAGGAGCGTCTTGTCGGACTGGACGATGAGGGGTCCGTCGGTCATGGTCTAGCTCCCATTCGTATCTATGCTGGTAGCATGCCCAGCGTCCCATGTGAACGATTCGTCGGCGGGCTCGGATCCCGCAGCGATCCCGCAGGAGTTCTCGGCGAGTGCTTCGATGGCGGCGTCCAAGTTCGCGGCGACCTCATCGAGGTCGGAGTCGAACAAGTCGCTGTACACGTCCAAGGTCATGCTCGGATTCGAGTGTCCGAGCATCCTCCTGAGAGCAAGCACGTTCGCGCCCTCGGACACCGCAAGGGACGCCGCAGTGTGGCGCAGGTCGTGAGGGGTGACGATCGGGGACATCGAGTCGGTACTCTGACAACGCGCCACAGCGGGGCGGAACACTCTGTTCCGCCACGTCCCGACGCGGAGCACATTCCCCTGTGTGTTCGTGAACAAAAGATCGCCTCGCGTCCTGCCCTTCACCTGCTCGGCGAGAGAGGCGGCGAGAGCAGAGGGGAACGGGACCGAACGCCGCTCGGTTGACTTAGGCGTCTTCCACACGAGCTTGCTCGCCTCCACGACGGCGCGCGAGACATTGATCCGTCGTCGTGTGAAGTCGATGTCTTGGACGCGCAACGCCGCCATCTCCGACCAGCGCAGCCCCGTGTATCCCAGCGTTAGCACCACTAGTTCATCATCCTCGCACTGCGCGGCAAGCTCACGAAGTTGCAGGTGAGTGAGGTAGCCACGGTCGGGATGATCCCATTTCGGGAGCTTGACATCCGCTGCGGGATTCTGGGCGATCCGCTTATGCTCCACCGCTGCATCGAGAAGCATTTTCAACAGACCGTGGGCGTTCTCGATGGACGGCACTCCTGTTGGAGTCGCCCGTTACGTACCGAGCACGTCAGCGGGATTCGAGCCCGTGCTTGGCCGACGGCACTTCGGCCCAGGTACCGTCGCCCTGGCGGACCTTCTTGCACCAACGGTCCTCTACTGATCCACGGACACCTCTGTAGCCCACGGGGCTACTCCTGCTCGCGCAGCAGGGACAGGCGCTCGTGATCCCACGGGGGAGTGGTGTCCACGCGCCAGAACCGCGACCGTCGATGGCCTGGCGCAGTGCGGCGAGGGCCACGCGCACAGCCTGGTCGAGATGGCGCGGGCGCAGGACGCCCGCCGTGAAGCGCGCCTCGCCTACAACAAGGCGATCACGCGGGCGCTCGTCGCGCCGGACACGATCACAGACGAGGAGGCCGCGCGACCACGAAGTCAGTTATGTTTCTCCGCCTGCTCCTCGGAACCGCGACCTTGGTCAGCCTCGCGGGGAACAGCGCGCACGCGATCCTCACGCACAACGGCACCACGCCCTTGTGGTTCACGGTCGCCTGGGCATCGGTCCAGCCCTTCGCCCTCCCTGTCACGGTGCACGGCGCGGGTGTGCTCGCTCGCGAACAGGGGCGTGGGTGGGCGTACAGGTCCGTGGTCGGCGCGGTGGTGTTGATCGCCCTCTGCTGGCGTTCGTAATCAGCTTCGTCGCCTTGCGCGACCTGACCGCCGCGATGGGCGCGCCCTGGCTCATCCCGTACCTGTTCCCGCTGCTGGTAGCCGCGACTGCGAGCGCCGCGACGGTCGCTCTCCTGGTGCTCGATGACGCGGGCGTGAGTCGGGCTGACTCACTCTCCGAGTCGAGTGAGTCGCCTGCTGCATCGGTCGAATCGGGTGACTCACTCCCTGCTGCACTTCCCGTTCCGGCCGTGATGGTGGACGCGGACGAGGACTCACCCGTGACCCACGCGAGTCACGCTGTCACCTGAACTGATGTGTCCGTGAGTAGGGCGAAGAGGCGGCAGTGCCCCAGGACATCGACGTGAATCAGCTCGATGAGGCACCCGCTGAGGCAGGTGAATCGGGTGACCCGCTCCTCGCCCTGGCAGAGACGCGCGTGACGCAGCGGCGCACCACCGCGTCGGTCACCGTGACTCACGAGGTTCTCGTTCGTCACGCCCGTGGTGCATCGACCCGCGTCATCGCAGGGAGGTCGGAGAGGTCAGTGCAGCAACGGTCGGTCGCATCACGCGGGCTGCTCGCGAGGTGTCCCAGGCTGAGGGCGGACCCACGCCGAGCCTGGTCGGGTGATGCCTCCTAAGTAGACCCCTTTGCTTCGGATCGGCACGTGGGGCAGGCGCAGCGTTCCTTGCGAATCCACGTACCAACATCCGCGCGGATTCGGGCGAGGTCAGGTTTGGTGATAACGCGCGCATCGATCAACGCACCTTCGCACTTGGTGATCGCACTGTCGCCTGGTTCCTCGAAGTCAGGTCCATCGGTCACGTACAGGTACAGGTGCAACCAGCGCAGGATATGGATGAAGCTGCGTTTGAGTGCGAGGTCACTTACTGACGTGTTGCTGCGCGGGGCAACTGCGAGTTCCGCCGCCGTGCGTTCCAGTGCCCCCAGCAGTACCCAGTATGAGTCGAAGACCGCTGAGTCGTACACGCTGAGCGTTGGGTACTTCCTCTCGTGTACGCGGTCCTGGGCGGACGGAGGGTTCTGGATACTCCGATCCCCATGCTCTCCGCGCCATCGCCACTCCGCGCGGCTGAATGCCTGACGAGCCTTGGCAACATCGCCTGTCGTGATGTCGCGGTTGATCGCGATGAGGGATCGTTTTCGAGCTTCGTCTCTGACGCGGTGGTTGAACCACAGAGTCGCGAAAGCGGCGATGGATAGCGTCGCTACGCCGCTCGTCGCGGTCAGTCGCGGAGCAGTCCACCAGTGATAGAAGGATGACCAGCCCAGGCAGAGGGGCACCATCACAATCGCAGTTAGGAAGGCCGCCGTGATCACACAGATGACCACGAGAATCGCTCGATGCTCCTTGATCCAGTTCCAGACCTTCGCACTCACGCGTACAGCTCACCACAGAACCCGTGACTATGACTCGTGCACGACGGGACCCGACCTACTTCCCATACATAACGCGTTCAGCCTCTTGCGCAGGTGCGGGGTGCCTGTGCCACAGTGGTGGGCGTTGATCGCAGGACGACATACGAGATCTACCTACTGTGACATTATCCCTCGGTGGGAATGATGGAAGAGGCGCACGAACGCCGTCGAGTTGAGTTGGAGCAGTTGCACGCCCAACGCGCACGCTGGGCCTCCAAGGAGTTGGCGCAATGGCAAAAGGTGGAGGATGCGGTCGCTGAGTTCGTCGCAGCGGCGACGGACCATGGTCGCCGCCCGAACTCTTTCGGCAGATGGAGGGTGTACATCGAAGGCGAGCCCTTCACGCAGAACTGGACGCGCATCACCATCTCGCAGGATGGTTCGTGGCGAATAACCCGTCGCTGGCTAGAGCCGTACACAATTACCACCGTCACCAACTACAAGAAGCGGCGTTACCGTCAGCGGAACAAGGTGCTCGCGACTTCGCGGGAACGAGGGAAGTACGACGGAGGCAAACTTCGTGTACGCCACGCCCTCGTCGGCTGGCTCAGCCGCGCCTGAACGCTTCGCAGTGCTCGGGCTGAATGAACCGCCCCGGTGTGTCCGGAGACTGACTCAATCAGTCACCGGCACCTGATGGTGGGGTGCCCTCGAAGCGTAGTACGCGGCCTCCAGCTCCGCGGGCGGGATGTCGCCGCAGTATTCGTAGGGCCGGTGGTGGTTGAGCCAGTCGACCCACTCGGCGGTTCCGTACTCGACCTGCTCCACCGTCTTCCATGGTTCGCGGGGTTTGATCAGCTCCGTCTTGTAGAGCCCGTTGATCGTCTCCGCGAGCGCATTGTCGTACGAGTCACCCACGCTGCCAATCGAACCCGCGATGCCAGCGCCGAGGAGTCCCTCGGCGAACCGGACGGAGGTGTATTGGGAGCCGGCGTCGGTGTGGTGAATGACCCCGGCCGGGTCGTGTCCTTCGCGGCGACGCGACCAGGCGGCATGGTCGAACGCGGCGAGCACCAGGTCCGTGTGGTCATCGTCGATCCGACCGCCCAGCCGATGATCCGGCGGGCGTACGCGTCGGTGACGAACGCGACGTAGGCCCAGCCGGCCCAGGTCGACACGTAGGTCATGTCCGCGACCCACAGCTGATTCGGTCGGGTCGGTGCGAAACCGCGTTGGACCAGGTCTGGGTGCCGGCCGCCGGCGCCGCGGTCGGCGACGGTGGTGCGTTTCACCTTGCCCCGCACCACCCCGGTAAGGCCGGCTTCGCGCATCATCCGCTCGACCGTGCAGCGGGCCACCGAGATGCCCATCCGGTTCAGCACGATCCACATCTTCCGCGCCCCGAACACGCTGTAGTTCACCGCATGTACATCACGGATCTAATTGGCCAACAACGCCTCCCGATACTCCAAACCGGTGGCCGGGCGATCGACGTGCTCGTAGTACGTGTACGGGGCGATCTTCACACCATGCTCGGTAAGCACCGTGCAGATCGGTTCGACACCCCACCGCAGACCACCCTCCTCACGCCGACCGACATGACAGCGGATGAAGTCCACGATCAGCCGTGTGGCCGGTCGAACTCGGCCGCGAAGAAAGCCGACGCCGCCTTCAAGATCGCATTCGCCCGCTTGAGCTCGGCGTTCTCGCGTTTGAGCCTCTTGATCTCCTCCGACTTCGACGACGCAACCCCGGTCCGTACGCCCGCGTCGACCTGCGCCTTGCGGAACCACTTGCGGACCGACTCCGCCGAGGTCACCCCCAACAACGCGGCGATCCGCTGCATCGCCGCGTACTCCGTCTCACCCTCCGGCCGCTCCGCGACCATCCGCACCGCCCGCGCCTTCAACTCAGCAGGGTACCGATTCGATGTGCTCCCTGCCATGACTCCAACCTTCCAACTTCGGAGTCTCCGGACTACCCGGGGCGGTTCAACTCCCATGGAGCTGATCCAGGACTACGTCCTGCAGCTCCTCTATTACGACACAGAACTGATCTTGTAGTTCAGGCCACACTCACCCACCAGCCCGACTCGGGAGGGTTTCCGTCAGGGCGGTATTCAAAGACGGGACTTCGGTCGCGCTCGATCCGACTCACGCCAACGCAATCCCTGCTGCGATTTCCGCGGGCGCGGTGGACGATACGATCCTGCCGAGCCGCAGCGCCCAGCCAGCGGCGCGGATCACGCGGTGGAGCTGGTCAGGCGCATGAGGGTGTACGGCTGGGGATACCCAGCAGGACTGCGCCGTCAGGGCAGCGCGTAGTCCAGGGGCAGCGGGTGGGGCGAGACATGCCTCGATCATGGCCGCGACCACCGACATCGAGCGGGCGGACTTGGTCACGTCCCGCGCAAATGACTTACGGGACTTCTACTCCCATTCAGTTTCGTCGCGATAGGTACCGACGACCGCGCGAGCATCTGAGGTGAGCTTCCGCGCGGCGGCGTCTGACCGTTCGATGTGCCCATCGGGACCGTTCCGCCGCAAGCACCCGAGGATTGCATCCCTCGCATCCTCAACGAGTGTGGTGAGTGACTTTTCCAGCCGAGAGGGCGGACTGAGCAACTGAATCTGGCAGTTCAAGGACTGGGCGCGAGTCTCCAGATCGCGCATTGTGTTCCGCCTTTCGGCTATGTCCTGTCGCAACTCCGCAGGTGTTGGTCCAGCACCCCCAGGCTCTTGGTACGTTCTCGCGACCGCCCGCGCGGTGTGCTGAATGTGGCGTGGGATTTCGAGGATTGTGGCTACGAGGTCGCCTACCTTGGTCGTCATCTCCTCTCTACGGTGCCGCTCACGTTCTCGTGTAGCTGCCGCGTCGCGGTCGCCCGCTGCTCGTTTTTCGGCGGCGGCGATGTCCGCTTTCTGACGGGACGCCGCGTGCTTGTTGTTCCACCACACGCCACCAAGCGCGACAAGGGCGGCGATGAGGGCAGCACACGCGGTGAACAAGGGCGCGTAGGTGCTAATCCATGAGGTCGGGCTGTCGAGGTGCACCGTCAGCTCGGGAGGAACGGGTGTCGGCGAAGGTGCGGGGCTTGGCGGCGGGGTCGGCGTCATACGTGGGGACGCTATCGAGCGGGGTGTGCGAGGTCACGTCCTGTGCGCAAACCGACGACCTCGCTCACCGCGCCGCACACCCCTGCCTCGGCGTCCGATGCCGTAGAGATACGGCACCCGGGCGGTGACCACACCGCTCACCAAGCAGGAGGAGCCTGATAATGAACTACTTGTACATCGTCGGGACCACGCTCACCTACATCGCTGCGTCGGTGCTCGCCGACGCGGCGATGAACCGCAGGGGTCGGAGGATCACTGTCGGAGCCGCTGTGCTGGGCTGCTACGGCGCGGGGACGGCGCTGACCAGTATCGCGCTCCCCGATGCGCCGTGGTGGTTCGCGGTGGGGTGGGGAGTGATCTACTCCGCCGACGCGATCCGCCACGGAGCGAACACCGTGGAGGTGGAGGTGAAGCAGAAGCCCTGATCGCAGACCTCCTGGGGGACGCGACACGCGCAGGTAGATGTGGGTTTCAATGCCCATCAGACCTGATATCGCGTACGCGTCGCACAGGGTCGCGGGCTCTAGTTGAACTCGATCTGCCCGTTGGACCACGCGGACACGTCCGCGATGCGGATGCGCAGGTAATCGTGCGTGTGACGGAACCCGCCGAGGACGGTAGTCGCGTTCCGCAGGTGGACGAAGGTCCGCAACATGTGCCCCTGGTGAGTGGTTTCCGCCCCGTACTGCTCAGGCGTCAAGGTGTTCAAGTGATCGTTCTGTTCGATCTGCGCGTCCCCCGCATCGCCGTACAGGTTGTTCGCGAGTGCCTCCACTTGCTCAGCGGTGAGGTCGGCGGAAGCCGCGTGGCGGATAGCGTCAGCGGCAGCTTGGAAGAAGTCCGCGCCGAAGGTCGTGACTCCCGTCGCGATACCCCACGGAAGGTAGAGGGTGACTGGTACCTCGACCCTTCCTGGGGGACGTGTCCATCCCGCGAGCATTTGCAGCTCCGAGTCGGGGCCGTCATGCAGGCCAACGACGGTGGTCAGGTCGGGGTAATCGGGCTTTTCGGTCGTCATGCAGGGATCGTAGTGACGGGGCGCAGGGGATGTTCCCCTTCGGACGCAACTGGTGAGGAGCGAATAGGGAGGCGGCGGTGACAGTGCCCGCAAACGGCATCATGTCCGATGATCTTTGCACGTCGCGGGCAGCTTCCGAGCCCGCAAAAATCCCGCAACACGGAGCGTCTCCTCACAAACCACGAGGAGGGTTAGACCCATTCCACTGGAGAAACGGCTGGTAGACGCGTTTTCGACCCTATCTCATGTCGGACTGGACGATGAGGGGTCCGTCGGTCACCTATCCAGTGTGCCGCGCCGGGCGGAACTCCTGCTCGTCGCCGCGGTCGCGGACCACGACGCCGACCTCGCCGAGGCGCAGCCGCAGGTCGCGGGCGGTGGGTGCGCGCTTCTCGGCCCGGGCGACCGCACGCTCGCGCAGCAGCGCCTCGACCTCGAGATCCGCGTCGCCGCGGCCCTGCACGACCAGCGTGTACTCGGCCTCGTACGGATCCGCCTCGCCGCGCCACGGATAGCCCGCGTCGGTGAGCGCCCGGGCGATCCCGGCCTTCGGCACCCCGTCGGTGCCGGCGGCCGCGAGGAGGCGGCCCCGTCGGTCCAGGAACGTCAGCTCCCCGCCTCGCCCGAGGAAGGCCTCGCCGATCTCGGCGCGCGCCATCCAGCGGCGGTGCCCGCCCGCGGCGAGCTCGACGTGGTCGTCGGCGACCGTTAGCGCCGCGACCTCGTGCTGCCACGCCGCGACCAGGATGATGCCGCCGATGAGGCCGACGACCGTGAGTATTCCGGCGGCGACGCCCACCGGCAGCTGCGCGGCGACGCGCAGGGGGCCGGGTGAGCCGTCCACGGTGCGCTCCAGCCACGCGACGAGGCCGCGCACGATCAGGCCGAGGACGGCGCCGAGGGCGGTGGTCGCGGAGACGGTCGCGAGCTGCAGCGCGCGCGAGATCCCGACGGTCGTCGTGGGGGCGGCGGTGGTGGTCATGACTCCTCCGGGCGCAGATAGGCGAGGGCGGCGCGGCGCACGTCGGGCCGGACGTCGCCGTCCGCGAGGTGGGCGCCGTCGGTCAGGGCGACGAGGAAGGCGGCGGCGTGGGCGGGATCGAGGCTGGGTTCGAAGGCACCGTCGGCCTGGCCCCGCGCGATGACCTCCGTGAGAGCGCCTCGGACCAGCCCGTCCGCGGTGGCGACGATCTCGGCCAACGCCGGATCGGCGGGAACCCGGCGGATCACCTCGGCGACCAGACCGGGCGCGACGGGGTCGACGGCCGACTCGGCCAGTGCGTCGACCACGATCGCGATCGCCGCGCGCGGGTCGGGTTCTGCGAGGGCCCGGTCGCGGGTGGTGGTGTTGCGCTCGACGTCGGCGTCGAACAGGGCGCGGAAGAGGCCGGCCTTGTCGGTGAAGTAGTAGAAGACGGTGCCGGAGCTGACCCCGGCCCGCGTCGCGATGTCCGCGGCGCGGGCGCGCTCGAAGCCGGCGGCGGAGAACTCCGCGGCCGCCGCGTCCAGGATCGCGGCGCGGCGGCGGGCGGTGAGAGCGGGGTCGACGGTGCGGGCCATGCCCTGAAGATATATATAACTGAGCGATCAGTCAATTAATTGATGGCCAGGCGGCGAGCGAGGACCGGCACGACGATCGCGGCCGCGGCCACGTGCGTGAGGATCAGGACCCCGGCGGAGGCACCGTCGAATCCGAAGGTCAGGTCCGGCACGAAGGACAGGACCAGGAGCGCGACGCAGGTGCGGACGAAGGTCGAGCGCGGATGCCGGGCGCGTCGCGCGAAGACCGCCGCGATCGCCACGGCGATCAGCGAGAAGATCAGCGTGAGCTGCGCGAACCCGAGCAGGGGGATGGCGGAACCGTCGGGACCCGCGAACGTGACGCCCGCGCCGGACGCGGCCGCGGCGATCGCGGTGGTGGCGACCGACGCAGCGACGGCGGCGCCCACGCCGTGCTTCCACACGGGCAGGCGGTCGGTGCGGACGGGGGCGGTGGTGGCGGCGATGGTGCTCATGGCGTGCTCCTCAGCGGTGGTGGCGGTGCCCGGGGTGGGCGCGTCCTACCCCTTCCACGAACGGGGTCGACGGATTTCGACATCGGCGCTGCGGAGAATTTCCGGGGGTGGTGTCGTATCGGTACGCCTGCGTTCGTAGTGAGGGTGAAGGGCGGCCACCGGCGCCGCCCGACGACCGAGAGGAACGAGATCATGACGCACTACCTGCTCTCCGTGCACGGCCCCGCCGAGCGGGGCGAGTTCGGCGACTACGGCACCAAGGAGGCGATGGAGGAGGCGTTCGCGCGGACCGACGCCTTCAACGAGCAGCTCAAGGCCGACGGCTACTGGGTGTTCGCGGGAGGCCTCGCCGAGGCGACCACCGCCACCGTCGTCGACGGTCGCGGCGACAAGCCGATCATCACCGACGGCCCGTACCTCGAGTCGAAGGAGCTGATCGGTGGCTTCTGGGTGATCGACGCGCCCGACCTCGACGTCGCGCTGCGGCTCGCGGCCCAGGGGTCCAAGGCGTGTGGCGGCACCGTCGAGGTCCGCGCCTTCGACGGGCTGGCGTGACCGACGCAGGCGCCGGGAGCGGAGCGAGCGGGCCGAATCGCGACGGAGCCGCCGCGCTCGATCGGGTCTTCCGCGAGGAGTACGGCCGGGTCATCGCCTCGCTCGTCCGCCGCTTCGGCGACATCACGATCGCCGAGGACGCGGCGGGCGAGGCGATCCTCGCCGCCGCGGAGAAGTGGCCCGAATCCGGCATCCCGCCGAACCCCGGCGCCTGGCTCACCACCACCGCGGGCAACCGCGCGATCGACCGGATCCGGCGGGAGAACCAGCGCGACGCCAAACACCGGGCGGCCGAGATGATCCACGACGACTCCGATCCCGAGCCGACCGGCGCGGTCGAGGACGACCGGCTGCGGCTGATCTTCACCTGCTGCCACCCGGCGCTCGCGCCCGAGGCCCGGGTCGCCCTCACCCTGCGCCTGCTCGGCGGCCTGACGGTGCCCGAGATCGCGCGCGCCTTCCTCGTGCCCGAGACCACCATGGGGCAGCGCATCACCCGCGCCAAGAAGAAGATCGCCGCGGCCCGCATCCCGTACCGCGTGCCGGCCGCCGTCGACCTGCCCGACCGCATCGACGGGGTGCTGATGGTGCTCTTCCTCGTCTTCAACGAGGGGTACCTGGCCAGCGGCGACGGTGCGCCGATCCGGGCGGAGCTCAGCGCCGAGGCGATCCGGCTCACGCGCCTGGTCCGTGGGCTGCTGCCCGACGATCCCGAGGTCACCGGCCTGCTCGCCCTGATGCTGCTCACGGACGCCCGCCGCGCTGCGCGGGTGCGCGGTGGACAGCTCGTCCCGCTCGACGAGCAGGACCGCGCGGGTTGGGACCGCGCCGCCCTCGCCGAGGGGCACGGCCTGGTGCGCGAATGCCTCGCGCTGGGACGGCCGGGGCGGTACCAGATCCTCGCCGCGATCGGCGCCGTCCACACCGATGCCCCGAGCGCCGACACCGTCGACTACGCGCAGGTGGTGGCGCTCTACGACCTGCTGCGCACGATCGACCCGTCGCCGATCGTCGCGCTCAACCGTGCGATCGCCGTCGCCGAGCTCGACGGCCCCGAGGTGGCCCTCGCCCTCGTCGACCCGCTGCCGCTGGACGGCTACCACCCCTGGCACGCCACCCGCGCGCACCTGCTGCGCAAGCTCGGGCGCACCGCCGAGGCCAGGGCGCAGTACGACGCCGCCCTCGCGGCCACCGCCAACGCCGCCGAGCGCGCCTACCTCACCCGCAAGCGCGGCGAGTTGGTCTGAGCTACTCCACCGGCTCCGCGGTGGTCACGCGGTGCAGGGCGAACCGGCGGGTCGCGTCCCCGTCGAGCGCGGCGAGCTGCCCGTGCCGCACCGACTCGGGCACCACGACGTGCCGCGTGAACACGCCGTTCGCGTCCACATAGCCCAGCCGCACCGGCCGGCCCGCGCCCGCGGCGGACTGCAGGAGCGCCATCAGCTCCGGGCCGGACGTGCGGGGACCGTCGTCCGACGGGGCGTCCTGCCGCCGGATCTGCACCACCGCCTCGGCGAGCTGCTCGAGCGTCGCCTGCGCGGCCGGGGGACGGGTGCGGGGCGGCGGGAGCCGGATCGCGGCGGGGCGCAGGTCGACGACGACGCCGCGGGAATCCTCCGCCGCGGCGGTGAAGCCGGCGGCGCCCAGGCCCGCCACCAGGTCGGACAGCGGTACCTGGGCGATGAGCACCGTCGGCGCGATGGCCCGCAGCGCGAGCGCCTCCGCGACGGGGGAGGCCAGGACCGCGGCGATGAGCGCCGGATCGTCGGAGCGCAGGAAGGAACCGGCGACGCCCGCACGCAGGGCGCCGTGCCGCCGCGCGACGTCGTCGACCAGGTACGTCAGTCCCTGCGGCACCGGGGTGACCGAGTGCGCGACGAAGAAGGCGTGCACCTCCGCCGAGGTGCGGCCGGCGTCGAGCGCGCGGCGCACCGAGGCGTCCGTCACGCGGTAGACCGCGGCGCCGCCCGCGGACTCGAGATCGGCGACCAGCGCGACCGCCGCCGCGAAGTCGTGCGTCGTGGGGCCGGGGATGGTCAGGGTCAGGTCCGCCTGGAGCAGGAACTCCTCGACCGGCTTCGGCAGCGCGGCGGCCATGGCCTGCGCGGGGTCGGTGGTGCGGGCCGCGCGCCCGGCCGCGGTCAGGGCGCCCCCCGCGACCAGGCCCACCACCTGCGCCTGCTCCACGATGTCGGCGATCGCGTCCAGCGTGAGCCGGCGGTACCAGGACGGGTGCGCGAACCGGGCGGCCGCGTGCACGTCGGGGAGCGGCGGGGCGGTGCCGGGCGGAGCGAGGGCGAGGGCGTCGAGCACGGCCGCGCGGTCCTGCGGGGCGACGGTGCTGCGCGCCGCCCGGTGCAGCGGCCCGACGATGCCCTCCTCACCGCGGGTGCCGATGAGCGCGGGCTGCCGGCGCAGCTCCAGCCAGGTGCGGGCGAGCAGCGCCCAGCGGTCGGCGGGCGCGGAGCGCTGCCACTCGTCGACCGCGACGGTCGGCGCGAACACCGAGTCCTCCTCGCCGTCGAGCTCGCCCTCGGCGAGGAGCGCGGCCGCGGCGAGGAGCTCCAGGAGCAGCGCGGCGCGGTCCTCGGCGAGGCCCGCGGCCTTGGCGATGCGGCGCAGCTCACGGATGCCGATGCCGCCCGCCTTCACCCGCTGCGCCGGGACGGCGCCCAGCACGTCGAGCACGTCGTCGGCGTGCCGCAGCAGCTCCAGCGCGGCCACCGCGCCGGCCCCGTCGGCACCGGGGACGGGCGGACCGTCGAGCACGGGCGGCTTGAGGGAGGTGCCGAGGGGGAGCTCGCCGCGCAGCCGCGCGCGCACCTCCCACGGCAGCTCGACGGTCTGATGGTCGACGCGCGCCAGCAGCCCGGAGGCGAGCATGCGCTGCACCGGATGGTCGGCGGACGTGCCGGGGCCCGCGGCGGCGGTGCGACCCAGCGGCGAGCCCTCCGCCAGGCGGTCCAGCAGGGCGCGCTCATCGGACCCGGCGGCGGCCAGCGCGGCGTCGATCGCGGCCAGGTCCGGCGGCGTCGTCAGCTGGGTGGAGCGCCACGGCAGCGCCTCGCGGACGGCGGCGGTGGTGTGCAGGGCGTCGTCGCCCCAGGCGAGCGCCAGGCCCCGGAGCTTCTCCGCCGACGCGAGCACCTGCTTCTTCAGCGCGCGGCCACGGAGCCGGCGGGCGAGCGCCTCGGCGTCGAGGGATTCGGCGAGCAGCAGCTCGAGAACGGCCAGGTCGAGCAGGGTGAGCCGGTCCGCGACGCGGCCCAGCGACGCCGGGCTGTTCAGGCGGCTCGCCAGCACGGAGAAACCGGCGGGGACGGGGGTCGCCACGTCCCGGCGGGCGTCGAGCAGCGCCGCGATCTCGGCGTCGGTGCGCCCCCGCAGCCACGCCGCGGGCCCCGTCGACGACGTATTACTGCTCACCGATACAGCCTAGACACCGGGGCATGTCAGAATAGCGGCGTGTCTGAGACCTCGAATGCGAAGAAGCCCGGTTACGTCGACAACGGCTGGCCGCAGGGCGCGGACGGCCACGCCGACCACGCCGTGAACGAGCTGGCGGCCCCGGTCGTGGGTGCGCTGTCGCCCTTCGGCGAGCTGGAGTTCCCGCAGCAGCACATCCCGTACGTGCACCCGTCGACGCGGATCAACCGCTGACCGGAGAGCTGACACACATCGACGATGCGGGCGCCGCCCGCATGGTCGACGTGTCCGCCAAGGCCGTCACCGCCCGTACCGCGGTCGCGGCCGGGACCTTCCGCACCACGGAGGCGGTCGTCGCCGCCATCGCCGACGGCGCCGTCCCCAAGGGCGACGTGCTCGCCACCGCCCGTATCGCGGGCATCATGGCGGTCAAGCGCACGGCCGACCTGATCCCGCTGTGCCACCCGCTGCCGATCTCCGGCGTGACCGTCGACCTGGAACCGTCGGGCGCGGAGATCACCGTCACCGCCACCGTGCGCTGCACGGGCCGGACGGGCGTCGAGATGGAGGCGCTCACCGCCGTCGCGGTGGCGGGGCTGACCCTGCACGACATGGTCAAGGCACTCGACCCCGCCGCCGTCATGACGGACGTCCGCGTGCTCACCAAGGACGGCGGCAAGACCGGCCACTGGGAGAGATCAGATGACTGAACCACTCCGTCCGTCCCGCGATCACCACGCCACCGTCGTGGTCGCCTCCACCCGCGCGTCGCTCGGCGAGCGCGAGGACACCACCGGCCCCGCCATCGCCGCCTGGCTCGGCGAGCGGGGCTTCGAGGTCTTCGGGCCCGTCGTGGTGCCCGACGGCGAGGAGGTGGGCGCCGCCATCCGCTCCGCCGTCCGCCGCGGCGACGCCGTGGTGCTCACCACCGGCGGCACGGGTCTCACGCCGTCCGACCGCACGCCGGAGGAGACGCGCGGCGCCCTGACCTTCGAGATCCCCGGCCTCGCCAACGCCATTCGTGCCGCGGGCCTGCCCGATGTGCCGACGACGGTGCTCAGCCGCGGCCTCGCAGGCGTCGCCGGCACGTCGCTGGTGGTCAACCTGCCGGGCTCGTCCGGCGGGGTCCGCGACGGCCTCGCGGTGCTCGACGGGGTCCTTCACCACGCGCTGGATCAGATCCGCGGCGGCGACCATGGCTGAGAAGCCCGGGGCCGAGGTCGTCCTCGCCCGGGTGACCGAGGAGCCGATCGATCTGGCCGCGCACGAGGCGGCGGTGACGCGGCCCGAGGCCGGCGCGGTCGTGGGCTTCATCGGGGCCGTGCGCGATCACGACGGCGGCCGCGGCGTCACCGCGCTGGAGTACTCGGCGCACCCCACTGCGGAGCGCGTCATCGCGGAGGTCGTGCAGCGCGAGGCGGACGCCGCGGACGGCGTGCGGGCCGTCGCGGTCTCGCACCGCGTGGGCCCGCTGGCGATCGGCGACGCGGCGCTCGTCGTCGCCGTCTCCGCCGACCACCGCGCGGCCGCGTTCGCGACGTGCGCGCGCATCGTCGATGCGGTCAAGGAAGCGCTCCCCGTGTGGAAGCACCAGCTGTTCGGGGACGGAACAGACGAGTGGGTCGGCAGCGCGTAGCCGCCGACCCACCCTTCAGCCGGTTCGTTGTTCGGTGACCGGTACTACGCGCACGTGGTGACCTTCGTGGGGTCGCACGGGCGCGGAGTGAACAGGGGGACACCGAGGTGCCCGGGGACGACCGGCGCGCCGAGCACGCCGTCGGGGATGGTGCCGGCCGGGTTGGCCGGGCGCTGCGGCACGTTCGCCGTCGCGGGGACGACGGGGCGGACCGGCTTCACGCCGGTGCTCGTACCGGGGACGCCGATGCCGGGGATGCCGACCGCGGCGGTCAGGCCCTGCGCGCCGATGCCGTTCGTGCCGACGCCCGCCGCGCTGCCCACCCCGCGCGCGCCCGCGCCCGTGCCGACGCCGTTGGTGCCGACCCCGGCCGCACTGCCGATGTCGCGCGCGCCGGCGCCGTTCGTCGTGACGCCGCCCGTGCTGCCGATGCCGTTCGCGGTCGCGATCGGGAAGCCGGTACCGCCGACGCCGATCGGAAGCGCCAGGCCTCCGACGCCCACCGGCACCGTCGCGCCGCCGATGCCCGCGGGGATGGCCGCGCCGCCGGTGCGGCCGGTGGTACCGGTGGGGACGCGCGCCGCGCCGGTGCCGACGGGGACGGCTGCGCCGCCGATACCGCCGACGCCCACCGGCACCGTCGCGCCGCCGGTGNNGCCGCCGGGCACGACGGTGCCCGC
>NZ_CBCSDV010000019.1:0-90560 GCF_965138335.1 Tsukamurella ocularis | reverse complement strand
GTGCCGAGGGTGCGGGGGTGCTCGCGGCCGCGGGGCCGGNNNNCNNCGCCGGCGGCCCGGCCGGGCGGCGCGGATACGACGGCGGGCCGGTCCGCCGTCGCCTTGGTGGCGTCGAGCAGGCGCATCGCGCCCGACGCGCCGCTGCCCAGCCGGGGCGCCGTGATGCCGCGACGCGCCGGAGCGCCGCACCGGCACGCGGTCGTCGCGGGGACCTCGCGCATGCTGAACACGGCGTCGAAGGGTCCGCAACTGCTGCACCGGAATTCATAGGTAGGCATGTGTGGACCGTATTCCTTTCGTCCGGTTCCCGAGGGGGAACTACCGAATCGGTATCGTTTTCGGTGAGTACCGTGTGTCCGTGCCCCCGAAGTCGACCCCGCCGCGTGCGCGGACCCGCAAGGCCAGGATCGCCCGCCGCCGCGCGAAGCGCGTGGCCGCCGCCGATAACGACCTGACCGCCGTCCAGTGGGAGGAACTGCTCGGCCTGTGGGGCGCGTGCGCCTACTGCGGAGGAGCCGGCCCCTTCCAGAAGGACTGCGTCCTACCGATCTCGCGCGGCGGCCGCTACACCCAGCAGAACGTGGTACCCGCGTGCCGTTCGTGCAATGCGAGCAAGTGCAACTCCGAGGTCACGGGGTGGATGCGCCGCAAGAAGCTCGACGAGCGGGCCTTCCTGCAGGGCCACGCCGAGATCCTCATGCACCTGCGGAACACCGACGACGGTGCGCCGACCGGGGAGGTCGGGGCACCGTCGGGCGGAGTGGTCGAGGCTTCCTGACGGAGCTACCTCACCGGCGGATCGGCGGGCAGGACGTGCTCGCCGGACTTGTCCGTCGAGAGGGCCAGCGAGCTGATGTACTGCTTCTCTCCGCTCGGGCCGGGGACGGCGGAGGCGACCATGTCGGGCCGCTCGAACTCGATCCCGGTCACGCAGCAGAGGAGCTTCTCGCCCGACGGGTTGCCGTCCTCGTCGAACATCGGGAGGTCGATCCCGTCGTCGCCGCGCCGCAGGTAGTACTTGCCGCGGGTGGCGACGGCCAGCACGGGCGGCAGCACCAGTGCGAGCACCAGCGCGACGAGCGGCGAGTAGGGCTGCAGGCCCGAACCGAGGAGCCCGAAGAACGCGGCGATCGACAGGCCGCCGGCGACGATCAGGGTGACGACGCCGACCGGGTTGAGGTCGTAGAGCATGCCGCGCCGGAACTCCGGGTCCTTGGGCGAGATCTTCAGCAGGTACTTGTTGATGGCGATGTCGCTGGCGACGGCCACGATCCAGGCGATGCCCAGGTTGGCGTAGAAGCCGAGGATCGAGTTGAGGAAGCTGAACATGTCGGCCTCCATCAACACCAGCGCGATCGCCACGTTGAGCACCACGAAGACGAGGCGGCCTGGGTAGGTCTTGGTCACGCGGGTGAAGCTGTTGGTCCACGCCAGCGAGCCGGAGTAGGCGTTGGTCACGTTGATCTTGATCTGGCTGATCACCACGAGGATCACGGCCAGGGTGACGGCGAGCCAGCCGGGCAGGAAGTCCTGGTAGATCTCCACGAACTGGTGCACGGGCTCGTTCGCGATGCCGGCGTTGTCCGCGGTCTGCGCGATGAGGTAAACGGCGAGGAAGAGGCCCACGACCTGCTTGATGGCGCCGAAGACGACCCAGCCGGGCCCCGCGGTGAGCATCGCGGTCCACCAGGCGCGCCGGTTCTGCGCGGTCTTGGGCGGCATGAACCGCAGGTAGTCGATCTGCTCGGCGATCTGGGCGATCAAGGAGAGGCAGACGCCGGCGGCCAGCATGGTGCCGGCCAGGCTCACGCCGTGCCCGGCGGGCGTGGCGGAGACGACGTTCCCGGCACCGTCGCGCACGATGTCGGTGCCCGAGTACGCGAAGAAGTCGCCGATCGCCTCCGGATGACTGAAGAGCAGGTAGGCGAACGGCAGCACCATCATCACGAGCCAGATGGGAGTCGTCCATACCTGCAGCTTCGCGAGGGTGTTCATGCCGTAGATGACCAGCGGGATCACCATGACGGAACTGACGAAGTAGCCGACGGGCAGCGGGATGCCCAGGCCGAGCTTGAGGCCCTGCGCCATGATCGCGCCCTCGAGCGCGAAGAAGATGAAGGTGAAAGAGGCGAAGATGACGTTGGTCAGCACCGAGCCGTAGTAACCGAAGCCGCTGCCGCGGGTGATGAGGTCGAGGTCGATGTTGTACCGCGCCGCGTAATAGGACAGCGGCAGCCCCGTCGCCATGATGACGATCGCGAAGAAGCCGATACCCAGGAGCGCGTTGCCCGTGCCACCGGCGATGCCGATGTTGGCGCCGATCGCGAAGTCGGCGAGGTAGGCGATGCCGCCGAGCGCCGAGGTGGCGACCACGGCGGGGCCCCACTTGCGGTAGCTGCGCGGCGCGAACCGGAGTGTGTAGTCCTCGAGCGTCTCGCGCGCGGCGGCGTCGCGGAGCTTGGTCGACGGTGCGCCTTCGGCCTCCGCGGGTTGCAGTGCGGTCACGGTTGTCCCTTCCGGCCCGCACCACCCGGTGCGGGGTTGGGGAGAATCGTGCTCGCGGGGCGTTCGGCCGGGGTGACTGCGCCGTAACGGACCGGTTACGGGGTCGGGCGGCGGATGACGGCGGTGTTTCCGGGCTTCGCCCGCGTCTCCGCGTCCTCCTTGCGCTTCACGGAATCGCGGATCTGGTCGATGTTCTCGCGCAGCATGTCGGCGACCAGCTCATCGGTCCGCTCGTCGGCCAGCACCTGCAGCACCATCCGGAAGGTGGTGTCCACGATGAGCTGGATGATCTCGTCGTGGAACGGGATGTACTTGACCCGCTTCGTCTGCGGGTCGTTCTTGATCGTCTCGAGGATCATCCCGCTCATCTCGGGCTTGTTCTCCTCGAGCGCGGCGGCGATGTTCTTCGTGTAGTGGCCGGACTTGAGCACCTCGGCGACCTCGTCGAGGACGGCGACGGTGATGGGGCGCTTGACCGCATCGACGACGGTGTCGGTGGCCCGGTTCACGACGGCCGCCGTGATCCGGTCGCCGTAGATCCGGTCGATCGCGCGGGCGAGGCGGGCCAGCGCCACCGCGATCCGGATGATGCGGAACGCGCGCGGGATGGGCGAGGTCACCACGACGGCGGGGATCATGCCCAGGATCTCGTACCAGTTGACCAGGAGGAACCGGTGGTGCCAGCCCACCTGACGCCAGCGCCACAGGAACTCGGCGGCGAAGATCGCGCAGATGACCGCGTCCACGATCAGGACGGCGTTGAGCGTGGTCGGCGAGACGTCGAAGAAGGTGATCCAGACGATCAGTCCCACGGAGACGAAGGCGAGCGCCACCATCGCCCAGTCCGTCCACAGGACGGGAGGTTTTCGCGGGTAGGGAGCGAGTCGGGCGTCGGTCGTGGCGTTCATCGGGTCCGACACTACTGAGACGCGGGCCGAGGGGAGGCCTGTCCGCGCGGACCGGCTTCTGCGCGCGGCGCCGCGATCAGGCGGCGGGCGGCAGGTGGCGCTGCACGTCGTCGATGATGCGGCCGGCGCCGAGGACGCCGATCCCCACCATCCAGGTCTCGTCGTCGACCGCGAACGCGCGGTCCGCGGCCACGGCGGGCAGCGCGCCCCACCGATCGGTCACGGTCTGCCGGGTGGCGGCCGAGTTGGCGCCGGGTGTGTGGAAGACGTAGTCGCCGTTGATCTCCGTGAAGTTCTCCAGCGACGGCTCGATCATCGAGTACTCGCTCCACGGCTTCGGCGGGATGCTGAAGCCCATCGCGGTGATCACGCTGCCCGAGAACGTGCCGGGGCCGTAGATCCGGAACGTGCCGTTCGCCCGCCAGCGCACGATCGAGACCGACTTGCCGGGGGCGCCGACCTTCCGGCCCACTTCGGCGGCGCGGGTGTCGAGTGCGGCGAGCTGCTCGGTCATCTGCTGCGAGCGGTTCACCGCCAGCGCGGTGATGTTCGCCTGCTCCTTCCAGTTGGTGCCGGTGTCCACCGAGTACACGGTGGGGGCGATGGCGGAGAGCTGCGGGTAGAGCTTCTCGTGCCGGACTTTCGAGCCGATGATGAGGTCGGGCTTCAGCGTGGCGATCTCCTCGAGGCTGGGGCCGGAGATCAGGCCGACGTTCGCGGTCCCGTCGAGCTTGTCGCGCAGGTACCCGGGGAAGCCGTCGTTCGCGGCGGCGACGGCGGCGCCGACCGGCTTGATGCCCAGCGCGACGAGGGCGTCCGTGTGCGGCGAGTCGATGACCACGATGCGCTGGGGGTTCGTCGGCACCTGCGTCTCGCCCATGGCATGGGCGACGGTGCGCGTCTCCGTCGGCGCGGCGTCGGCGCCGGACCCGCAGGAGGCGAGTGTCACGGCGGCGGCCACCGTCAGCGAGGCGGCGAAGAAGCGGCGGCGGTTCGGTCCTGGCGCGATCGTCATGCCGGAAAGATAGCATTCGGTTAGGCTTACCTTTACAGAAGGTCGGGGTGTGCCTGCGCTCCGAACGCCGCCCGGTAGCGTGGAGGGGTGGCGAAGCTCTGGGCGATCAGTGACCTGCACGTCGGGCACCGCGGCAACGAGGGGATCGTCGAGCGGGTCCAGCCCGAGTCGTCCGACGACTGGCTGATCCTGGCGGGCGACCTCTGCGAGCGCACCGATCAGCTCGACGAGGTGCTCGGCGCCCTCGCTCCGCGGTTCGAGAAGCTGATCTGGGTCCCCGGCAACCACGAGCTCTACACCACCTCGAAGGACCCGATGCAGGTCTTCGGTGGGGCGCGGTACGACCACCTCGTCGAGATCTGCCGGCACCACGGCGTGCTCACGCCGGAGGACCCGTTCCCGGTCTTCGAGGACGCCGCCGCCGGGCCCGTGACGATCGTCCCGATGTTCCTGCTCTACGACTACAGCTTCCGCGACGAGGGGCTCACCGTGCTGCAGGCCCTGGCCCGCGCGAAGGAGAAGAGCGTGGTGGCCACCGACGAGTTCCTGCTCTCGCCCGAGCCCTACGCCACGCGCGACGCCTGGTGCCGGGCCCGGCTGGAGTACACCCGCCGCAGGCTGGCCGCGCTGCCCGCGGGCACCCGGACGGTACTGGTGAACCACTGGCCGCTGCGCCGCGAGCCCACCGAGGTGCTGTTCTACCCGGATTTCGCGCTGTGGTGCGGCACCGTCGAAACGCGGGACTGGCACGTGCGCTACGACGCCGAGGCCGTCGTGTACGGCCACCTGCACATCCCGCGCACCACCTGGTACGACGGGGTGCGGTTCGAGGAGGTCTCCGTGGGGTACCCGCGGGAGTGGCAGGAACGGGGCCTGCCCGATCCGCTGCTGCGCCGGATCCTGCCCGCGCCGGAGTACACCGAGGAGTCGCTGGGCCACTACGGCGTGCACTTCGAGGTGGATCCGAAGTACCGGGACGACCCGGAGAGGTTCGCCGCCGAACGCGCGGCGGCCCAGGAGCGCCTGAGCGACCGCCGCGTCGCCGCGCGGGAGCGGATCGCCGAGCGTCGGGCGGCGCGGGAGTCCGGCGCCGGGCCCGGCGGCTCCGGGGAGTCCGGTCGCGCGGCGCGCGCGAAGGAGGGGGAGAAGTGATCCTGCAATCGATGCTGCCGCGGGGCGTGGTCGCCCGGGAGGCGCACGCCGATGTGGACGCGCCCCTGCATCCGCGCGAGGCCGCACAGATCGCCAAGGCCGTACCCAAGCGGCAGGCCGAGTACGCGACGGTGCGTCACCTCGCCCGAGAAGCGCTGGGCGAGTTGGGTATCGGCGATGCGGTGCTCGTCAAGGGTGAGGGCGGCGGCGTGGACTGGCCGCGCAACGTCGTGGGCGCCCTGACCCACTGCGACGGCTACCGCGGCGCGGTCGTGGGCTACCGGATGGGCGTGCGCACCATCGGCATCGACGCCGAGCCGCATCTCGCCCTGCCCGACAAGGTGCTGCCGACGGTCTCCGTCGAGTCCGAGCGGGAGGTGCTCGCCGCGCGCCCCGACGACGGGCTGCACTGGGACCGCCTCCTGTTCTGCGCGAAGGAGGCCACGTACAAGGCGTGGAACCCGATCACCGGGCGCTGGCTCGGCTTCGAGGACGCGGAGATCACCTTCGACCTCACCGAGCGCACGGACGACGGTGCCGCCGCCGGCACCTTCCGTTCCCGCATCCTCATCGACGGGCGGGCCACCGACGGCGGCGCGCCGCTCGCCGTCCTCGACGGCCGGTGGCGGATCACCGACGGCCTCATCGTGACCTCGATCGCGGTGGTGTGACATGACCTCCAGCAGAGGCTTCCTCGAGCCCGACGGCGCCGGGCTCGTCATCGTCGACAAGCCCGCGGGCCTCACCAGCCACGACGTCGTCGCGCGCTGCCGGCGGGCGATGGGTACGCGCAAGGTCGGGCACGCCGGCACCCTCGACCCGATGGCGACGGGCGTACTGGTGATCGGCATCGAACGCGCGACGAAGCTGCTCGGCCACCTCGCCCTGACCACCAAGGAGTACTCGGCCACCGTCCGGCTCGGCGCCTCGACGTCGACCGACGACGCCGAAGGAGAGGTGACGGGCGGCGCCTCCGCAGCGGGCCTGGCCGACGACGCGGTGCGCGCCGCGATGGCCCCGCTGACGGGCGAGATCGAGCAGGTCCCGAGCAGCGTGAGCGCCATCAAGGTCGATGGTAAGCGGGCCCACCAGCTGGTCCGCGAGGGCGCCGACGTACAGCTCACGGCCCGGCCGGTCACCGTCGACGAGTTCGCGGCGCACGCCTTCCGCCGCGAGGGCGAGTACCTCGACGTCGACGTGACCGTCGAGTGCTCGTCCGGCACCTACGTGCGGGCGCTCGCCCGCGACCTGGGTGCCGCGCTCGGCGTGGGCGGGCACCTCACCGCGCTGCGCCGCACCCGGGTCGGGCCCTACGGGCTCGATCACGCGATCACCCTCGACGAGCTCTTCGAGGCGCCGCGCCTGTCGTACGGCATCGACGAGGCGATCGCCACGGGCTTCGCCACCCGCGAGATCACGGACGAGCAGGCCGTCGATCTCGCGTTGGGTCGATGGCTCGACCCGATCGGCATGCCGGGCGTCTACGCCGCCGTCACCGCCGGCGGCCGTGCCTTCGCGCTGCTGCAGGAGAGCGGCAAGCGCGCGAGCTCGGTCTTCGTGGTGCGGCCGTCCGCCTGAGCGGCTACGCGTCGTCTCGGATGCGGGTCCACGACTCCCGCGGTGAGCCCTCGTCTCCGAGCGTCGGCAAGGTCTGTCCTTCGGACACGAAGCCGATGGCGGTGAGGGGCTCGTGGGCGAGAGCGTGCCGCTCGGCCAGCGCCACCGTCAAGCGTCGAGTGTCCTGGTGTTCCGCGATGGCGCGGCAGGCCGCGACGATGGTCGCTGAGGCGACCGCGGGCGGCGCGTCGGCGCGCAGCCAGTCGATGATCGTAGTCGTGGAGGTACCCCCGTCGACGGTCACCTGAAGCTCGCCGATCGACTCTCCGTCGACGGTCGTGGGATACCGACCGTCGCGCTCAGCGCCGAAAGCGATGTCGAGTCCGTCGTCGGAGCGCGTCCGCGCGGGGAGCGCCCGCGTGGGCGCGACCGCTCCCGTAGTACGACGTGCGCGTAGTCGCCGAACGGCGATCCGCGCCAGGTCGACGGCCGCGTGCGCAGGGGGGAGTGGTGCGCGGCTGGCGGGCAGCGGCTCCGGAGCGATCGACTCGATGACTTCGCGCAAAGAACGTCGATTCTCCGCGGTGTTGTGCAAGACGTAGATGGTGTGGTCCGTGGGTTCACCCGCGTACGGGCGCAACGAACCCAAGGTCTGCAGATAGGTGAAGCCGAGCGATTTGGCCAGCGCGAGCGAGCCGCGGTTCTCGACCGGCTGCACCGCCAGCATCGCGGAGATCTGCGGGAACTGCTCGAACGCATCGAGGACGTCGACCGCCGACATCCACCGCGTGACCGTCTTCGAGTTGGGCAAGCCGGCGACCCAAGTGAGTGTCTCGGCCTGGCCGGTGCGCGGATCGGGTCCGGTGACCGACTGCTGTCCGACGACGCGCGGGCCGTCGCCGTCGTCGACGGTCAGGATGCGCGAGAGCAGGATGTCCTTCGCATCGCGGGCGTTCCACCACTCCTCGGCCCAGGCGGCGGTGGTGTGCTTCGACTCCCACGACACTCCGGGCTCGGTGAACGCCGACCGTAGCCACTCCTCGTGGTCGAGCCTGGTCCTGCGCCATGACGCGCCGTCGGCCAGGCGGAGGTTGCGCAGTTCCACTACGTGGTCGCCGATCTTGTAGCGGCCGGCATTCGTACTCGTCATCCCGTGATGATATTGCAAAAGTCCTCGACATCGCGAACTCTGTGAACCCTCACATGCTCGTGAGATCACTCGGTGCACCGAACGGGCCCGTATAGCGAGCGGACGGCCGGATGATCTTTCCCTGTCGCACCTGCTCGAGGACGTTCGCGGTCCAGCCGACCACTCGGGCCGCACCGAAGGTCGGCGTGAACATCGACGGCGGGAGGCCCACCTCGCTCATGAGCACGCCGGCGTAGAACTCGACGTTCGCGTACAGGCTGCGGCCCGGCTTGAGCTCATTGATCGCCGCCTCGATCTCCGCCTCGACCGCGAGCGCCTGCCGCACCAGCGGCGAGTCGAAGCGGGTCACGATCCGTTTGAGCAGTTCCGACCGCGGGTCGTGCGTGCGGTACACGGCGTGCCCGAAGCCCATGATCTTCTCGTCCCCGGCGATCTTCCCGCGCACCCACTCCCGGGTGCGCGCGGGGTCGCCGATCTCGTCGAGCGCCGCCAGCGCCCGGCTCGGCGCCCCGCCGTGCAGCGGCCCGAGGAAGGCGCCCAGCGCGCCCAGCAGGCACGAGGACATGTCCGACCCCGTCGAGGCGATGACGCGACCGGCGAAGGTCGAGGCGTTGAAGCCGTGGTCGATGGTCGCGACGAGGTAGGTCTGCAGCGCGGCCGCGGCGTCCGGGTCGGTGTTCCCCGTGGACATCCGGAGGTAGTCCGCGGCGTGGCCGGCGCCGGGGTCGGCCTCGACGGGCTCCTCGCCGCGGGCCAGGCGGTGCGCCGCGGCGAGGACCGACGGCGTCACCGCGGCGTAGCGCACCGCGGCCTCGGTCCGCGCGTCCTCCGGGAGGTCCATGAGCGGCCGGTCGCCGAGACCGAGCGCGGCGAGCGCGACGCGGAGTGCGTGCATGGGCTCGGTATCCGGTCCGACGGTGGCCCGCAGCAGGTCGACGGTGCGCCCGTCGAGCGCGCGGAGGTCGCCCACGCGCCGGCGGAAGGCGGCGGCCTCGTCGGGCCGGGGGAGCTCGCCGAACAGGACGAGGTGCCAGGCGTCCTCGAAGGACACCTCCGTCGCGAGGCGGGTCGCGTCGTGGCCGCGGTAGTGGAAGTAGCCCTCCTCGCCGCGGACATCGCCGATCGCGGTGTCGGTGACGATGACGTTCTTGAGCCCCGCCGGGGCGATGAGCGGTGTGGTCATGGGTCGAGTGTCGGCGATGTTGATCAATACCCGCAATGTTGATTCAATCAAGGTCGTGGACCGGTGGATCACGACCTCGGAGGCGGCCGAGCGGCTGGGCGTCAAGCGCGGCACGTTGTACTCCTACGTGAGCCGCGGCGTCCTGCATTCGCGGCGCATGCCGGGGCAGGCGGAATCGCTCTTCGATCGCACCGAGGTCGATTCGCTCGCCGCGGCCAAACACGACGGCCGCCGCGAGGCGGACCGTCTGCTGCGGTTCCGTGCGGTGACCACCCGCGTGTCCGCGCTCCGCGGCGATGCTCTGCATCTGCGCGGGCGTCCGATCGCGCAGGTCTGCGCGGAGATGGACTTCGCGGCGGCGGCGCGCTTCGTGGTGGAGACGGACATCGCCGTGGATCCGCCCGCGGTCGATCTCGACGCGGCGCGGTCGGTGGCGCTGGAGCGGCGGATACCGCTCGCCGTCGCGCTGCTCGCGGCGCAGGATCCGTTGCGGGCGGACCGGTCCCACGTGGCCGAACGTGCGCTCGGCCTGTTGCCGGTGCTCGGGGCTCTCGTCCCCGAGGTCCGCCTCGAGCACCCGTGGGTCGACGCGCTCGCGACCTGCCTCATCGACAATGGGCTGGCGGCGTCCACGACCGCCGCGCGCGTCGCGGCGTCTGCGCGGGCAGGTCTCTACGACGCGCTGCTCGCAGGGTACGGCGCCATGGCGGGGGTGCTGCACGGCGGTGCTCCGGCTGCGGCGTACGCCATGCTCGGCCGGGTGCTCGGGGACGGCGACGTGGACGCGGCGATCGCCGATGCCTCCTGGGGCGGGCACCTCGACGGCTTCGGTCACGTCGTCTACACGGGCGAGGACCCGCGGGCCACCGTTGTGCTGGGCCTGATCCGCGCCGACCAGCCGGATGCACCCGCCCTGCAGGCGGTCTCGGTTCTGACCGACCGGGTGGACCGGGCGGTGAACATCGACATGGCGGGCGCCGTGGTCGCGCACGCGCTGGGACTCCCGGCGCGTGCCACGGAGGTGCTGTTCCAGTACGGGCGCACCGTCGGGATGGCGGCGCACATCGCCGAGGAGTACGAGGAGGCGCCGCTGCGCTGGCGCGGCACGAACACCGGCGGACCGCGATGATCGGCGAGTAGCATCGCGCGCGTGATGACGAGGTGAAGCTGGTCGACGGGATCCGGTCGGGGCTGAGGGCCGCCGCGGACCCCGAGCGGGCGCCGAAGATGCAGGCGTACATGAAATCCGCGATGCCCTTCCTCGGGGTGCCCTCGCCGCAGGTGCGCACCATCACGGCCGCCGTGCGTCGTGACCACCCGCCCGCCGACGTGGGTGAGTTGCGCGCCGCCGTTCTCGCGCTCTGGGACGACGCCGAGTACCGCGAGGAGCGATACGCCGCGCAGAACATGCTGCGCCACCGGCTCGGAAAGGGCGATCCCGCCCTGCTTCCGGTGCACGAGCACATCGCCGTGACCGGAGCCTGGTGGGACCACGTCGACGAGACCGCCCGGCACATCGCCGCGCTCCACGACGCGCACCCGGCGGACACCGCGGCCGTGGTCCGCGCGTGGAGCCGCGGCGAGGACCTGTGGCTGCGTCGCCTCGCGATCCTCTCCCAGCTCGGCCGGAAGGACCGGCTCGACGCCGAGCTCCTGGCGGAGGTGATCGAGCCGGCGCTCGACGAGCCGGAGTTCTTCCTGCGCAAGGCCATCGGCTGGGCGCTGCGCGAGCACGGCAAGACCGATCCGGACTGGGTCCGCGCCTACGTGGCGGCGCACGAAGCGCAGCTCAGTGGGCTCTCCCGGCGCGAGGCGCTCAAGCACCTGTGAGGCACTCCGCCGGCCGCTCCGTGGCGGTGCGGCGCGCGGCCCGGGCGGCCGCTGCGTCCGCCACGGCGAGCGCGGCCGCGACCACCGCCAGGGCGGCGCCGGCGAGGGGCAGTGCGCGATAGGAGGCCCCGACGTCGAGGAGCGTTCCTCCGAGCCACGGACCGGCGGCGATCCCCGCGTTGAACGCCGCGACGGTGAAGGCCGGCGCGAGCGTCGGCGCACCCGGGGCGAGCGCGAAGACCCGCGAGTTCAGCGCCGGGTTGGTGACGAATCCCGCCGCGCCGAGCAGCGCCGCCGCGACCGCCGCGGAGACCGGGTGTCCGAGCGACGCGGCGAGCGCCACCGAGGCGAGCGCGAGTGCCACGGTGCCGCCGGCCAGGATCGATCCGGGCCGACGGTCCGCGAGGCGGCCGCCCATCGCGATTCCCGCGACCGCGCCGACCCCGTACAGCGCCAGCACGACCGGCACCGTCGCGGGTGCGGCGTGCGCGGTCTCGAGGAGCATCGCGCCGAGGTAGCCGAAGGAGATCAGCAGCGCGGCTATCGAGGCCGCGGTGATCGCATACGACAGCCACAACCGGCCCGCGCGCAGGGCGCGGATCTCGTCCCGGGGGCGCGAGGCCGACGCGGTCGGGATGTGCGCGGGCACCGTCGTCGCGATCGCGAGACCCGCGACGACCGTCGCGACGGCCACCGCGACGAAGGTCGCGCGCCAGCCCGCGTGCTGGCCCAGCAGGGTTCCCAGCGGGAGGCCGATCACGGTCGCCAGGGTCAGCCCGCCGGCGACGACGCTCATCGCCCGCCCGCGCCGGTCCACCGGGACGAGGGCCATCGCCGTCGTGGCGGCGACCGACCAGAAGCCCGCGTAGACGAACGCTCCGACGAAGCGGGTCGCGAGCAGGACCGCGAAGGAATCGGTGGCCGCGGCGAGCAGATGGGTCAGAGCGAAGACGCCGGTGAAGACCAGGAGCGCACGACGTTTCGGCCACCCGAGGGTGGCCAGCGCAAGTACTGGCGCACCGACCATCATCCCCACCGCGAAGCCGGAGATGAGCAGCCCGGCCCGGGAGATGGAGACGTTCAGGTCGGCGGAGAGCTCCGGGATCAGGCCGGCGAGCATGAGTTCCGACGTGCCCTGCGCGAAGATCCCGAACCCGAGGACGAGGATCGCGGGCGGCATCACAGCAGCGACCCGCCGCTCGCGTCGATCCACTGACCGGTGACCCACCCGGCGGCGTCCGAGACGAGGAAGCCGACTACGCCCGCGATGTCGGCGGGCTGTCCGATCCGCCCGAGGGGGGAGTCGGCGGCCATGGCGGCCCGACCCTCCGGGGTGGCGAGCCGCGCGGCGTTCATGTCGGTCGCCGTACCGCCGGGGCCGACGGCGTTGACCGTGATGGCCCGCGGTGCCAGTTCCTTGGCGAGCGCGTGGGTCAGCGCATCGATCGCGGCCTTCGACATCGCGTACGGCAGGAGGGCCGGGTTGTACGAGCCGTGCGTGAAGCGCGTGGAGATGTTCACCACCCGACCGCCGTCCGCGAGGCGGGGGAGAGCGTGCTGGAGGACGAAGAAGGGTGCGCGGGTGTTCACCGCCAACACCTGGTCGAAGACGTCCGGCTCGACGTCGGCGAACGGGATCCGCCCGCCGAGGATCCCGGCGTTGTTGACCACGATGTCGGCGCGCGGCGCCTCGCGGTCGTAGTGCTCCCACAGCTGTGCCGGCGCATCCCCGTCGGCGAGTTCGGCGCGGATCGGGAACGCCCGGCGGCCGCGCTCCTCGATCGCGCGCACCACCCCTTCCGCTGCCGCGCGGTCCGCGCCGTAGTGGACCGCCACCGTCGCCCCGCGGTCGGCGAGGTCGTCCGCGATCGCGCGGCCGATCCCGCGACTCGCTCCCGTGACCAGTGCGTACTTGCCTGCCAGATCGTCGCTCACGTGCTCCGCTCCATTCCGTAGTGACTGATACGGAAAGAACGTAACAGCAATTCGTAGTGATCGCTATACAATGAGGTCATGGCGACGACGAACCGCGGCAGACCGCGCTCCTTCGACCGGGACGCGGCGCTCGATGCCGCGGCCCGGCTGTTCTGGGAGAAGGGCTTCGAAGCGACCTCGATCCGCGATCTCACGGAGGCGCTGGGGATCGAGGCGCCCAGCCTGTACCGCGCGTTCGGCGACAAGCGGCGGCTCTTCGAAGAGGCCGTCGGCGAGTACGACCGCACATACGGCGGGTTCATCGGCGCCGCGCTCGCGGAGGAGGCCACGGCGCGCGACGTCGTGCTGCGGCTGCTGGCGGAGGGGCCGCGGCGGTACACGCGGGCCGGCCTGCCCCGCGGTTGCCTGGTGGTGAGCGGCGACGCCGGTACGGCGGACGCCGCGATCACGGGCTACATGACCGCGATGCGGTCCGCGAACGTCGTGCGCCTGGCCGAGCGCATCGGTCGCGACGTCGAATCCGGGGACCTGCCCGCCGCCGTCGACGCGCTCGCGCTGGCCCGCTTCGTCTTCGGGACCCTGAACAGTCTGGCGGAGGCGGCCCGCGAGGGCGTGCCGGTCGAGGAACTGGAGGCGGTCGCGGCCGTGGCCGCGACCNCCTGGCCGGTCAGCTCCTGACCCAGATGGCCTGCGCGGCCACGTCGCCCAGGTCGAGCGGCGCACCGCCGTCGACGGTCACGGCGACCGTCCCCAGGAACTTGCGCAGTTCCACGACCTCGATCCGCGCGTCGGGCGCGATGCCGACCTCCTGGAAGTACCGCAACATCTCGGGGTCGGAGTCGGAGATCCGGGCGACGGTGCCCGACTGCCCGGCCGCGAGCTCGGAGAGCAGGCAGGCGTCGGGCGTGGGGACGGTGCCGTCGGGCTGGGGGATGGGGTCGCCGTGCGGGTCGCGATGGGGGTGGCCGAGGCGCTCGTCGAGCCGCGCGAGGAAGCGCTCGGACACGGCGTGCTCGAGGACCTCCGCCTCGTCGTGCACCTCGTCCCACCCGTAGCCGAGCTCGGAGACCAGGAACGTCTCGAGGAGCCGGTGCCGGCGCACCATCGCCGTGGNCGCCGCGCGGCCGTCGTCCGTGAGCGTGACCGCCCCGTACTTCTCGTGGTCGACCAGCCCCTGGTCTGCGAGCTTGCGGATGGCCTCGGACGCGGTGGACGCGGAGACGCCGAGCGCATCGGCGAGCGACTTGGTCGTGACCTTCACATCGGACCACTCCTGGGCGGTCCAGATCTGCTTGAGATAGTCCTGCGTGACCGCGGACAGGTCGCCGACGGGGCGCGGCGAATCGGGCAGGGGAGGCTTGGGCACGCACCCACCATAGGCCGTCCGATAGGGTGAGTGCGTGCTTCGCTGGCGAGGGCTCGATGACGTTCCCGCGGACTGGGGACGCTGTGTGGTGACGATCGGCGTGTTCGACGGTGTACACCGTGGACACGCCCAATTGATCGCACGAGCGACCGCGGAGGCCCACGAACGTGGCCTCCCCGCGGTCCTCATGACGTTCGATCCGCATCCCGCCGAGGTGGTGCGGCCCGGCTCGCATCCGCCGCAGCTGACCACGCTGACGCGGCGCGCCGAACTGGCCGAGGAGCTCGGCATCGACGTCTTCTGCGTGATGCCCTTCACCGCCACCGTGATGGCGCAACCCGCGGAGGACTTCGTGCACTCCGTGTTGGTCGAGCGGCTGCACGCCGCCGCGGTCGTGGTCGGGGACAACTTCACCTTCGGGTACCGCGCCCTCGGCAACGTCGAGATGCTCGCGCAGCTCGGCAACAAGTTCGGCTTCTCCGTCGACGCGGTGCCGCTCCTCACCGAGCACTCGGTGACCTACTCGTCGACCTACATCCGTTCCTGCGTCGATGCGGGTGACGTCAAGGCCGCGGCGGAGGCGCTCGGGCGCCCGCACCGGGTCGAGGGCGTCGTCGTGCGCGGCGACGGCCGCGGCCGCGAGCTCGGCTTCCCGACGGCGAACGTGGCGCCGCCGATGTTCGCGGCGATCCCCGCCGACGGCGTCTACGCCGCCTGGTTCACAGTGCTCGGCGTGGGTCCCGTGGTCGGCCAGGTGACGCCGGGCGAGCGATACCCGGCGGCGGTCTCCGTCGGCAGCAACCCCACGTTCTCCGGACGCACGCGCACCGTCGAGGCCTTCGTGCTGGACACCTCGGCCGATCTCTACGGTCAGCACGTGGCGGTCGACTTCGTGGACCGCGTGCGTGGCATGGAGCGGTTCGACTCCGTCGAGTCCCTGCTCCATGCGATGGGTGGCGACGTGGACCGGACCCGCGCGATTCTGGGAATCCCCTGACCCCTGGTAATGTGGTCTCTCGTGCCTGCTGCGGTTCGCGGTGGCGGCACGGAATTCTGACGACGCGATACTGGAACAAGGAGCCTCGCATGGCGCTGACCACCGAGCAGAAGAAGAGCATCCTGGCCGAGTACGGCCTGCACGAGACCGACACGGGCTCGCCCGAGGCGCAGGTCGCGATGCTGACCAAGCGCATCACGGACCTGACCGAGCACCTCAAGGAGCACAAGCACGATCACCACAGCCGCCGCGGCCTGCTGCTGCTGGTCGGCCGTCGTCGTCGCCTCCTGAAGTACGTCGCGTCGGTCGACATCAACCGCTACCGCACGCTCATCGAGCGTCTCGGCCTGCGTCGCTAAGAGCCTTCACCGAACGGCCCGCTCCGGATCTCCGGGGTGGGCCGTTCGGCGTTTCCGGGGCACGCGCCTCACGATGTCGACGTTTCGCGGGGCGCGTGTGTTCTCCCGCACCTCGGGCCGCGCAGAACTCGACATCCTGAGCGAATCGAGTGTGCTTCAGCCACGGCCGAGGAGCGTGCCGCCGTTGACCTGCAGGATCTGGCCGGTGGTCCAGCCGGCGTCGGGCGCCGCGAGGTAGGCCACCGCGGCGGCGACCTCCTCGGGCGTGCCGGGGCGACCCGCCGGGATCTGGGCGACGCGATGGTCGTGCAGCTCGGACGTCAGGCGGTCGGCCCAGAATTCCGTCGCCGGGACGAAGCCGGGCGCGACCACGTTCGCCGTCACGCCGTCCGGTGCCAGTTCGGTGGCGAGTCCCGCCGACCACGCGTGCAGCGCGCCCTTCGCAGCCCCGTACGGCCCCGGGCCGCGAAGGCCCGCGATCGAGCTGATGGAGACGATCCGGCCGCCGGGGCGGGCGAGGTGCGGGCGGAGCGCCTCGGTCGCGAGGACGGCCGTGATCACGTTGAGCCGGAAGGTCGTCGCGTACGAGTCCGCGACCGCCGCGAGGGTGTCGGGCGCGCCGTCGCGGGCGGGGTTGCCGCCCACGTTGTTCACCAGGACGTCGACGGCGCCGCCCGCGCCGATCCGGTCGGCGAGGGCGCCCACCGAGTCGGGGTCGGTCAGGTCCGCGGTCTCGGCGAGTACTCGATCGGTGCCGACGTCGGCGGCGATCGCGGCGGCGGCCTCCCTCAGGACGCCCTCCCGACGGCCCACGATGATCACGTCGTTCCCGTCGGAGGCCAGACGGTGCGCGATCGCCCGCCCGATGCCCGTGCCGCCGCCCGTCACCACTGCGCGTCTCTTCATCGTTCGAATGTCTCACGATCTCGCTCGGCCCGTCGGGCGAGCCGGCGTCACGCGCCGCCGCCGTGGGCGATATTCACACTGACCGTATCGGTATCGCCACCGGTGCACCGGCGTCCAGTCCTGGCGCCCGGAACATCAGCGGTCTGGTGATTCCCATGACGATCGAATCGCGCGTCGTCGCGCAGAGCACCGCCGACCCGATGAGTGTGCACTTCTCCGCGCCGGCCGGGCAGTCGCAGTTTCCCGTCGACTCCCGGCGGCGGCACCGTGCTGCGCTGATCTGCGCCGACGCCGGCGCTCGCGGTCCGGCGCCCGAGGAACTCAGCGGTCCTGGGGCTTGACGAACGGGAAGGCCAGCGTGGCACGGATGTTCACGCCCGCGAGCAACATGACGATGCGGTCCACGCCGATGCCCAGGCCGCCCGTCGGGGGCATCGCGTAGGAGAGCGCATCGAGGAACGACTCGTCCAGTTCCATCGCCTCCGGATCGCCCGCGGCCGCGGCCATCGATTGCGTCGTGAGTCGCTCTCGCTGGTCGATCGGGTCGGTCAGCTCGGTGTACGCGGTGCCGAGTTCGGCGCCGAAGCCGACCAGGTCCCACTGCTCCGTGAGGCGCGGGTCGTCGCGATGCCTGCGGGCCAGCGGTGATACCTCGATCGGGAAGTCGCAGTAGAACGTGGGGAACTCGGTCTGCTTCTCCACCAACGCCTCGTACAGCTCCATCACGAGCTTGCCGGCCGTCGCGCCGCGCGGCACCGCCACGTGGTGCCGCGCGCAGACCGCAGCCACCTCCTCGAGGGTCGACGCCGAGGTCAGCTCGACGCCCGACGCCTTCGAGACCGCGGAATGCACCGTGACGACGGGCCATTCGGCCGTCAAGTCCACTTCGCGCGTGCCCCCGGCACCGTCGGGCCGCACGGCCACCGGTCGGCCGTTCACCGCGACCGCTGCCGCCAGGATCACTTCCCGCGTCAGCGTCCGCATCGTCGTGTAGTCGCCGTACGCCTCGTAGGCCTCGAGCGCGGTGAACTCGGGGTTGTGCGTCGCGTCGGCACCCTCGTTGCGGAAGTTGCGGTTCAGCTCGAAGATCCGGCCCATCCCGCCGACCGCCAGCCGCTTGAGGTAGAGCTCCGGCGCGATCCGCAGGTACAGCCCCATGTCGTAGGCGTTGATGTGCGTGGTGAACGGGCGGGCCGCGGCACCGCCGTGCACCGATTGGAGCATCGGCGTCTCCACCTCGGTGAAGTCGCGGCCGACGAAGACGGCCCGCATCGCGGCGACCGCGCGCGACCGCCGGTACAGCAGCTCGACCGCGCCCGCATCCGTGATGAGCTCCAGCGGTCGGTTGCGGGCTCGGGTCTCGTCGCCGAGCCGTGCCCGCGTCTTGGGGACGGGGGAGAGGCATTTGCCGGCCATCGCCCACGCGGTGAGGAGCACCGACGGCTCGCCCGTGCGGGATCGGATCACCTCGCCGGTCACCGAGACCAGGTCGCCCATGTCGATCGACCTGCGCCACAACGACCGCACGTCGTCCGGGGTGCGATCGTGCTCCGCGACCACCTGCAGGTGGTCGCCGTCCTCGTGGAGGTCGACGAAGGTCACGCCGCCGTAGTCGCGCACCGCCCGCACCCGCCCGGTGACCGAGACGACGGAGCCCGCGGCACCGTCGGGCGGGAGGGCGCGCGCCTGCTCCCGCACCTCGCCGAGCGAGTGCGTCCGCGGCACCGACGGGGGATAGCCGGGTATCCCGGCGTCCTCGAGCGCCTGCAGCTTGCGGCGCCGGACCCGCTGTTGCTCGGAGAGCCGCACGGGCGGCGCTTCGCGGCGCAGGAGGCGTTCCTCCTCGGCGAGCAGCCGGTCGACGAACTCCGCATCGCGCGGGAACTCGTCCGGGATCGACGGTCCCGCCAGGAACTTCGGACCGATCTGCGGCAGGAAGCCCTCCGCGGTGCCGACGGCGATGCCGGCGCGGACGGCGCTGAGCGACGGGTCGTAGCAGAGGATGCGGGGAACCCAGTCCGGCCGGTACTTGTCGTTGGAGCGGTACAGGGATTCGAGCTGGTAGAACTTCGACGCGAAGCTGAGCACCGAGTCCACCATCCGGGTGATGGGTCCGGCGCCGACGCGGTCCGCCTCGGAGAAGACGGACCGGAAGACCGCGAAGTTCAGCGAGATCCGGCGGATGCCGATCTCCCCGCAGTGCTCGATCAGCTTGGCCACCATGAACTCGTTGAGGCCGTTCTCGGCGTCGCGGTCGCGCCGCATCAGGTCCAGGGAGAGGCCCCGCGTGCCCCACGGCACGAAGCTGAGCAGGCCCCGCACCGCCCCGTCGGCGCTGTGCGCGGAGACGAGCACGCAGCGGCCGTCCACCGGGTCGCCGATCCGGTTGAGCGCCATCGAGAACCCGCGCTCGGTCTCCTCGCCGCGCCACTGCTCGGCGAGCTCGGCCACCTCGGCGAGATCCGCGGCGGAGAGGTCGCCGTGCCGCCGGACGCGGAGCGTGTAGCCGGCGCCGGCGACGCGGGTGACCGCCTGGCGGACGGCACGCATGTCCCGGCCCTTGAGGGTGAAGGCATCGACGTGGATGATCGCCTCGTCGCCGATGGTCAGCGTGCGCAGGCCGGCGTCCTCGTAGACGGCGGCGCCGTCGGCGCTCGCCGCGAGGACGGCGGGGTAGAGGCTGTGCGATCGGCAGTCCTCGATCCAGGCGGTGACCGCCGCGGGCCAGGAGTCGCGGTGCCCGATCGGGTCGGCACTCGCCATCGACACGGGCCCGACGGCGCGGCAGGTCACCACCGCCCGCCGGTCCGGGGAGGCGATCACCGCCTTGTCGCGCCGGGTGGCGAAGTAGCCGAGCGAGTCGTCCTCGCCGTACTCGAGGAGCAGCCGGCGCACCTCGAGCTCCTCCGGCTCGGTCATCAGCTCGTCGCCGCGACCGGCCCGCCAGAAGGCCATGAGCGCGAGGATCAGCACCGACGCCGACAGCACGCCCGCGAGCGAGTACAGCCACAGCGGACCCGAGTGCCCGTTGAGCGCCACGTCGATCCGCCGCGGCACTGCGACGCCGAACGTGGACCGCAGCGACCACACGAGGATCTCGACCGTGCCGTCCAACCGGTTCGCCCCGCGGCCGGGGAAGGTGTAGGCCAGCGCGACGACCACCAGGTACACGCCCACGAAGCCGCCGACCAGCACGCCGACCGCGGCGCGCCGCGAGCCCCGCGCGAGTTTCGCGGGGTACTGCGGGCGGGCGGCGATGACGAAGGCGAGGCAGACGGCGCTGATGGCCGCCGTGAGGGCCGCACCCGGAAGGGAGAACCGCACCGACACGTACGCCTCGATGTACGACGGAAGGTGGCGCACCTCGTCGGGATCGAGCTGATCGGTGGCGACGATCACCAGCGTCGCGATGTTCACCAGCACCTGGAGCGACATCATGATGACGGCCACGGTGTGCGCCGCCCGCAGTCGGCGGCGGAGTGCGCCGAGCAGCACGGTGAGGGCCGCGACGAGCAGCAGGCTCGGGTGCGAGGGGATGCCGACGATGCCGAGGAGGTCGGCCACGAGGGGCAGGACCCGGTCGCTGCGGATGACCACGCCGAGCAGGGAGACGATCCCCGCGGCGGTGATCATGTGCGCGAGCCACGTCGCCGTCGCCTCCTGCACGCGCTCCCGGCTGGTGTGCGACACGGAGATCCTCCTCGGGCTGTGCGCACGGCGTGTGCGACTCACGTGGAAAAGACTCCCGATGATAGCCTTGACGCAGGTCCGTCCGACGTCGGTGCCGGTAGATCCGGTCGCCGATGTCTGCGGTGCGCCGTCACGGTGTCATTCCCCGCGGGGTGGTCCTCGGTAGTGGTTGCCGGAAGCGTCGTCGAGTTCGACGGGCGGGTCCGGCGGCTTCGATCGATGACCGCGCCCACGTCGCCCCGCCGCCATGTCGAACGACTCCGGCCGCGCGCAGCATGCGCGCCGCCAGGTGGGGACGGACCGCGCGAGGAAAGGTTTTCTCCCACTTCATGTCGGACAACACTCAGGTCGAATTCGACGACGACATCACCGAAGCGGTCGCCGTCATCGACAACGGTTCCTTCGGCACGCGCACCATCCGGTTCGAGACCGGCCGGTTCGCGCAGCAGGCCGCCGGCTCGGTGGCCGCGTACCTCGACGACGAGACGATGCTGCTCTCGGCCACGTCGCACAGCAAGCACCCGAAGGAGCACTTCGACTTCTTCCCGCTGACCGTCGACGTCGAGGAGCGCATGTACGCCGCGGGCCGCATCCCCGGCTCGTTCTTCCGTCGCGAGGGCCGCCCGTCGACCGACGCGATCCTCACCTGCCGCCTCATCGATCGGCCGCTGCGTCCGTCGTTCGTCGACGGCCTCCGCAACGAGATCCAGGTCGTCGTGACCGTCATGTCGCTCGATCCCAAGGATCTGTACGACGTGGTCGCGATCAACGCCGCCTCGGCGTCGACCCAGATCGCCGGCCTGCCCTTCTCCGGCCCCGTCGGTGGCGTGCGCGTCGCGCTCATCGGGGGCCAGTGGGTCGCGTTCCCGACCGTCGAGCAGCTCGAGGGCGCGGTGTTCGACATGGTCGTCGCCGGTCGTATCGTCTCGGGCTCGGGCAAGGACGCCGACGTCGCGATCATGATGGTCGAGGCCGAGGCCACCGAGAACGTCATCGAGCTCATCGCGGGCGGCGCCACCGCCCCCACCGAGGCCGTCGTGGCCGAGGGCCTCGAGGCCGCCAAGCCCTTCATCGCCGTGCTGTGCGAGGCGCAGAAGCAGCTGGCCGCCGGTGCCGCCAAGCCGACCGGCGAGTTCCCGCTGTTCCCCGCGTACCAGGACGACGTCTTCGCCGCCGTCGAGGCCGCGGGCGCCGCGAAGCTCAACGATGCCCTGTCGATCGCCGGCAAGCAGGAGCGCGACAACGCCACCGACGTCGTCAAGGCCGAGGTGCTCGAGGCCGTGGGCCCGCAGTTCGAGGGCCGCGAGGGCGAGATCGGCGCGGCCTTCCGCTCGCTGACCAAGAAGCTCGTGCGCCAGCGCATCCTCACCGACCACTTCCGCATCGACGGCCGTGGCATCACCGACATCCGCTCGCTCAGCGCCGAGATCGCCGTGATCCCGCGCGCCCACGGCAGCGCCCTGTTCGAGCGCGGCGAGACCCAGATCCTGGGCGTCACCACGCTGGACATGGTGAAGATGGCGCAGCAGATCGACTCGCTGGGACCCGAGACCAGCAAGCGCTACATGCACCACTACAACTTCCCGCCGTACTCGACCGGTGAGACCGGCCGCGTCGGCTCGCCGAAGCGCCGCGAGATCGGCCACGGCGCGCTCGCCGAGCGAGCCCTCGTGCCCGTGCTGCCCTCGGTGGAGGAGTTCCCCTACGCCATCCGTCAGGTCTCGGAGGCGCTCAGCTCCAACGGCTCCACCTCGATGGGTTCGGTCTGCGCCTCGACGATGTCGCTGCTCAACGCCGGCGTGCCGCTCAAGGCGCCCGTCGCGGGCATCGCCATGGGGCTCGTCTCCGACGAGGTCGACGGTCAGGCCCGCTACGTGGCCCTGACCGACATCCTCGGCGCCGAGGACGCGTTCGGCGACATGGACTTCAAGGTCGCCGGTACGTCCGACTTCGTCACCGCCCTGCAGCTCGACACCAAGCTGGACGGCATCCCGTCTCAGGTCCTGGCCGGCGCGCTGGGCCAGGCGAAGGACGCCCGCACCACGATCCTCGAGGTCATGGCCGAGGCGATCGCCGCACCCGACGAGATGAGCCCGTACGCCCCGCGGATCACCACGATCAAGGTGCCGATCGACAAGATCGGCGAGGTCATCGGACCCAAGGGTAAGACGATCAACTCGATCACCGAGGAGACCGGCGCCAACATCTCCATCGAGGACGACGGCACCGTCTTCGTCGGTGCGGCCGACGGCCCGTCGGCGCAGGCCGCGATCGACCGGATCAACGCCATCGCCAACCCGCAGCTGCCGAAGGTGGGCGAGCGCTTCCTGGGCACCGTGGTCAAGACCACGGCGTTCGGCGCGTTCGTCTCGCTGGTCCCCGGGCGTGACGGCCTGGTCCACATCAGCAAGCTGGGCAACGGCAAGCGCGTGAACAAGGTCGAGGACGTGGTCAACGTCGGCAGCAAGCTGCAGGTCGAGATCGCCGACATCGACGAGCGCGGCAAGATCAGCCTGATCCCCGTCGTCGAGGAGCAGGCCGCCGAGGCCGGCGCCGCTGCGGGCGAGGAGTAGGAACTGAGCAGCCTGACATCACGGGCTGCGCGGACGGGGGCATCCGGATCGGGTGCCCCCGTTCGTCGTAGCGTCCTGCCGGGCGGTCTGCGGGTGGTCACGGAGACGGTGCCGGGATCCCGGTCCGCCGCCGTGGGCCTGTGGGTCGCGGTCGGCTCCCGCGACGAGCACCCCGCCTCCGCCGGCTCCGCGCACTTCCTGGAGCACCTGCTCTTCAAGGCGACGCCCCATCGCGACGCGGCCTCCCTGGCCGCCGAGGTGGATGCGGTCGGCGGGGAGATCAACGCCTTCACGTCGAAGGAGCACACCTGCTACTACGCGCACGTGCTCGACACCGACCTCGAGCTCGCGGTCGACGTGGTGACCGACGTGGTCCTGGGCGGCCTGTGTCGCCCCGCGGACGTCGAGGTGGAGCGCGAGGTCGTGCTCGAGGAGCTCGCGATGCGCGATGACGACCCCGAGGACCTGGTCAACGAGGCGGCGACCGCCGCCCTGTTCGGCGATCACCCCCTGGCGCGGCCGGTGCTCGGCACCGAGGAGTCGGTGTCGGCGATGACTGCGGTGCGGCTGCGCGGGTTCCACCGCCGGCGGTACACGCCCGAGCGGATGGTGCTCTCGGTCGCCGGGAACGTGACGCACGCGCAGGTGGTCAAGCTGGCGCGGAGGGCGTTCGCGGGTCGGCTCGACGGTGCCGCCGACTCCGTCCCGATCCGGACGGGCGTCCGGCGTCGGCCCGGCGCGCCGACGCTCGAGGTCGTCAATCGCGACGGGGAGCAGTCGCACCTCGTCGCGGGCACCCGCGCGTACGGCCGGTTCCATCCGGACCGGTGGGCGCTGTCGGTGCTCAACACCGCGATCGGTGGGGGGCTGAGTTCGCGTCTGTTCCAGGAGATCCGGGAGCAGCGCGGCCTGGCGTACACGGTGTACTCCGCCGTGGACACGTACGCCGACACCGGGCTGTTCTCCGTGTACGCCGGCTGCTCCCCGGAGCGTCTCGGCGAGGTCGCGACGGTCGCGCGCAAGGTTCTCGAGGACGTCCGCGACGACGGGCTCACCGCCGAGGAGCTGGCCCGCGCCAAGGGCTCGCTCCGCGGCGGGCTCGTGCTGGGGCTGGAGGACGCACAGTCCCGCATGCACCGCATCGGCCGCAGCGAGATCAACTACCAGAACCAGCGCACCGTCACCCGGACGCTGGCGCGGATCGACAAGGTCTCGGCGGCCGACGTGAACCGCGTTGCGCGGGATCTGCTCTCGCAGCCCTTCGGCGGCGCCGTTCTCGGCCCGCACCGCGGGAAGCGCGGCGTTCCGTCGCCCGTCCGGCACTGGCTGGGCTGAGGTGACGGATTTCATCGCGGCAGGGGGATGGGACTCGTGGACCGCGCTGCAGCGCGTGGGGTTCGTCATCGCGAGTGCGCTGACGTTCCTCGCCATCGGCACCGGCTACTTCGATCGGTCGTCCCCCTACTTTCGCGTCGCGCGACGGGCTTACTGGTGGCTTGCCGCCGCGACCGGCGTGGCGGTCGTAGCGACGTGGCCGTTTCCGGGCAGTGTGATGTTCGCCGTCATCGCCGTTCCGCTCCTGTGGGTGGCGATGGCATTGCGCGCGAACATCGACTTCGTCCGACCAGATCGGTGGAACGACGGGCGGGGACGCCCTGATGGTCCGAGCGGATCCCCCGACGACGGGGCATGAGTCGCGGTCGTAGTGCTGTCCCTGGCGATGCTACGTGTGATCGGGTGAAGCCACGGCGTGCCGAACGTGCTCGCGCAGTGCGGATCCCGCAGCCAGGAGCGGATCCGCGCTGCGCAGCGATCGGGCGAGGATGAACGCGCCCTCGAGCGAGCTCAGCACCGCCAGCGTGAGCTCCCGCGCGGCGTCGTCGACGAGGCCGCGCCGCGCGAAGTACGCGGTGCCGCCGGCGATCCAGTCCGCGAAGACCTCCGCGGCCGCGGCCGCCACCTCGGGCTCGGAGTCGGCGACCTCGCCCGCCACGGTGCCCACCGGGCACATCGTGATCCAGCCCGCCTCGGCGATGTGCTCGGCGGCCAGCGCGAAGGCGCCCGGAACCGCCTCCTCGAGGTCGGGCGCACCGTCGAGCAGGGCGGGCAGCAGGGCCATGTACGCGGCTCCGGAGGACCGCAGCGCCGCCGCGGCCACCTCGGGCTTTCCGCCCGGGAAGTGGTGGTAGAGCGAGCCCATCGTGGCGCCGGCAGCCACGGTGAGCTGCTTGACGGTGGTGGCGCCGTACCCCTGGCGGCGCAGCAGTTCTCCCATCGCGACGACGAGCCGCTCGCGAGTGGGCATTGACCGGTCGATCATCACGTCCTACATTCTAGAGTAGCCGCTCTAGAGTGAATGCTCCAATGGAGGTGATGACGATGCCGGAGGTCGCGGTTCCCGCCGGCCGGGTCCACTACGAGGAGGTCGGCTCCGGTCTCCCGGTCGTGCTGTTGCACGGCCTGCTCATGGACCACACGGTGTGGGACGACGTGCTACCGCTCCTGCCGGGCGGACACCGCTACGTGCTGCTCGACCTGCCGTTGGGTGCGCATCCCGTCCCGCTGAACGCGGACGCGGACCTGACGAACGAGGGGATCGCCCACCTCGTCGCGGACGTCCTCGAGGCCCTCGACCTGCGCGACGTCACCCTCGTGCACAGCGACTGGGGCGGGGGACTGCTGCTGACGGCCCTCGGACGCGACGAGCGGATCGGCCGGCTCGTGATCCTGCCGAGCACCGCCTTCGACAACTTCCCGCCGGGCCTTCCCGGGAAGGCGGCCACGGTCGCCGCCCGGCTTCCCGGGTTGTCCCTCGGTCTACGCGCCCTGCGTCTCGGCGCGGTGCGGCGCCTACCGATCCTCTTCGGGCGCATGGCGCGCGAGATTCCAGACGGGAGGATGCGTGCCTGGACCCGGCCCGCGATCGACGATCCGTTGATCCGGCGCGACCTGCTCAAGCATGCGCGTGCCCCGTTCGACCGTGCTGAACTCACGCGGGGGACCGAAGCGCTGCGTGCCTTCACCGGCGACGCGCTGGTGCTCTGGATCGCCGACGGCACGGTCATGCCGCGCGACCACGGCCGGCGGCTCGCCGACCTGCTGCCGCACGGCCGGCTCGTGGAGCTGGAGGACTGCTACGTCCTGGCGATGATGGATCGCCCCGACGTCGTCGCCGACGAGCTGTCCGCCTTCCTCGCGGAATCGGTTCCGGCGCGGCGGGACTGACGCCGTCCGTCGAACGGTGCCGGTTCTCGGTCGTGGATGCGGGCCTGTGTACACTTTGCGATGTCAAAATCGCTTCAAGGATGCAGGGGATGCCCATGACTACGTTCGCCCGTCGCGCGATCGCCACCGCTCTGACCGCGGGGACGGTGCTCGCCCTCGCCCCCGCCGTGGCCCACGCCGCCGGCACCGTCACCTTCCGCGGAACGGTCACGGGCGGCACGTCCATCCGGACCACCGCGCCGAACGCGACGGCCACCTGGGTCGGCGACTACGACGATGCGGGCAACCTCGTGATCCGCACCAACTGCGTGATCGCCCACCACGAGCTCGGCGTGATCGGCATCCCGCCGTCGCCCCTGCCCGCGGACCGGTGCGAGTCGATCAAGGGCATCGACCTCTCCGACCGGGTCCTGGTCTGGGAGAACGCCACCACGGGGAGGACCGGCACCGCCCGCTCCGAGTACGACGGCACCTTCATCGTCGCGCCCGGTAAGGGCAGCGTGAGCGTCGCGATCACCGGCATCGTCGGCACCGCCGTCGCGACCTACGTCGCGTAGCACCCCGAGCACGACGCGGCGGCCACCGGAATCCGGTGGCCNCCGCCTCGTCCGGCCCAGGACTACTTCGCGAACGCCCTGGGGAGCGGCTTCCCCTCCGCCGCGAGGACACCGCGCAGGCGGGTGGGGTAGTCGGTGATGATGCCGTCCACGCCGAGCGCGAGCTGCGCCCGCATCTCCTTCTCGTCGTTGACGGTCCACGGGACGACCTTCAGGCCCGACGCGCGCGCCGCGGCGACCGTCTTCTCATCGGACAGCTCGTAGTCGGGGGAGAGCACGTCGAAGCCCGCCGCCTTCACGGCGCGGACCACATCGCCGCCCGACTGCTCGTAGTCGACCGGTCCGAGCCAGGCCGAGCCCTCCTTCCACGTCGTCGCGTCGTAGAGGGCGACCAGCGGCACCGTCGGCGCCTGCGCCCGCACGAGCGGCAGGGAGCGCCAGTCGAAGCTCTGGACCGCGATCCGGTCGAGCACGCCCGCCCGACGCGCGGCGCCGAGGATCTGCGCGACGAAGGCGGCCGGCTCCGCCGACTTCGACCGATCCTCGGCCTCGATCTTGGTCTCGATGTTGAACCGCACGGTGTTGCCCCGGTACTGCGCGACCAGGTCGAAGAGCTGCGGCAGCGTCGCGATCCGGTTGCCCTCGACGACCTTCGCCGCCGGGAACTCCGCCAGCTTCTTCGCGCACGTGAGCGTCTGCACCTGCGCGTAGGTGAGGTCGTGGACGGTCTTGCCCACGTAGGGGAACTGCCTGTCACCGGGGTTCGCGGGCGCGGTGTCGGCGCACTTGTCGGCCTGCACCGTCGGGTCGTGCCAGATCAGCGGAACCTCGTCCTTGGTCAGGACGACGTCCAGTTCCAGCGTCGTCACCCCGAGTTCGAGCGAGCGCGCGAAGCCGTACAGCGACTCCTCGGTGTGCTCGCCCCGCCCGCCGCGGTGCGACTGCAGGTCGAACGAGCCCGACGGTGCCGCCTGGACGGGGGCGGCGACCGCCCCGCCGCCCAGCGCGACGGCGGCGGCGGCCGCGAGGGCGGCGGTGCGGGACAGGATGCGCGAGCGGGTGGTCATGGCGGCAACGTAATCGCACACGATGAATCGCGGGTGAACGACGCACGTGGGATCGCGCAGCCCCCGGACACGGATCCGCTCAGGCGAGCGGCGGTGCTGCAGGCGCCGGGCTCCCCGCGGGCGCGGGTGCTCCCGGTGCGCGGGGGACCGAGGTGCCGGGTGTCGGCGGCGCGGGCCGCCCGGGAGCGGCGCCGGCGACGGAGACCGGTGCGGGCGCGCCGGGCGCGCCCTGTGCCGCCGACGTGGCGGGCGCGCCCTGTGCCGCCGACGTGGCGGGAGCGGCGGGCGGCGCCTGCGTGACGGGTGCCGCGTGGGCGGCTGCCGCGAGCGGAAGGCCCAGCGCGGTCGCGCCGACGGCGGCCACGATCAGCCGTCGGCCGGCGGTGATGAGCATCGACATGTTCTCTCCCTCGGTGAGCGCCGCCGCGCCCGGTGCGGGCGGCCGCTGCCGACGGTAGGAGCGCCGCGTCACGGCCGGATCGGCGTCCCGTCGCAGGCACGTCCCGTCCCGGTCCCGGAGACGACGGACGCCCGCCGGCGAACCGGCGGGCGTCCGAGTGAGCGCGTGCGCTACTTCTTGGCGGAATCCTTGAGCGACCAGGTGGGCGAGAGGTCGCCACCGGTGTGCTCGAGCACCTTCGGCTTCACGGCGATCCAGCCGATCGCCAGGATGGCGACGAAGGCGGGGATGCCGAGGATGACGACGATGAGGTTCGTCTTGTCCCAGAAGCCACCGTCGGACTTGTAACCCGAGTAGGCCATGCCGACGAGGACGAGGAACAGGAAGACGAGGCCGACGTAGCTCATCATCGGCGCGAGCGGAGCGCGGAACGGGCTCTTGGTGACGATGCCCGCGTCGGAGAGCTTCCGGTAGCGGATGTGGCACAGGAAGATCAGGCTCCACACACCGACGACCGCGATGGCGGAGGCCTCCAGAGCGATGTCGAAGGCGTGGCCCGGGACGAGCGCGTTGAGCACGGCGCCGAGGACGTAGAAGATCGACGTCACGATGATGCCGGTAGCGGGGACGCCCGACTTGCTCATGGTCATGAACATCTTCGGCGCCTCGCGGCTGGCGGCGAGGCTGCGCAGCATGCGGCCCGTGGTGTACAGGCCGGCGTTGAGCGAGCTCATGGCCGCGACGATGAGGACGCCGTTGATCAGGGTCGCCATCCAGCTGACGCCCATGCGCTCGAAGACGGTGACGAACGGCGACTCGAGATCGCCCGCGGCGTTCGTGGTGCCGTACTGGCTGGTCGGCAGGATGCACACGAGCAGGAAGATCGAGCCGCAGTAGAAGACCGCGATCCGCAGGATCACCGAGTTGACGGCCTTCGGCACCTCGCGCTGCGGGTTCTGCATCTCGCCGGCGGCGATGCCGACCATCTCGATGGCGGCGTAGGCGAAGACGACGCCCGACATCACGACGATGGGCGCGATCCACCCGAACGTGTCGCTGTGCGGCCAGAACCCGCCGGGGTTGCTCCACAGGTTCGAGATGCCCGCCTTGTGGGCCAGGTCCCCCTCGCCCACTGTGATCTGGCCGATCACGATGACCAGGCCGACCACCAGGAAGATGACGATCGCACCGACCTTGAGCACCGACGCCCAGAACTCGAACTCGCCGAAGGCGCGCGCCGAGAGCAGGTTGATCACCAGCACCACCGCGAGCGCGATGATCACCGACACCCAGTTCGGCAGCTCCCACCACTTCCTGACGTACACCGCCACCGCCGAGAGCTCGGCGACGCCGGTGAGCGCCCAGAAGATCCAGTACAGCCATCCCGCGGCGTAGGCGGCGGCCTCGCCGAAGAACTCGCGGGCGTAGGAGACGAAGGCGCCCGAGCTCTGGCGGTACAGCACGAGCTCGCCGAGGGCGCGCATCAGGAAGAAGGCGATGACGCCGACGAAGGCGTAACTGAACAGTAGGGCCGGGCCCGTGCTGTTGAGGCGGCTGGCGGAGCCCAGGAACAGGCCCGTGCCGATGGCGCCGCCGATGGCGATCATCTGCACGTGTCGGCGGCCGAGGGTCTGCTTGTAGCCCTCCTGCTCGGCCGCGAACTTATCGACGGAATGCGTCATGGATGAGTCTTTCTCCTCGACGTGTCGGTGCGCATGGGGTTGTGCGCTGGATGGGAATGTAGACCTCGCAACGGTTCCGCGGACGCGTTACCGAGAGATGACTTCGGGATGTCGATCGGTGCGGGCGTGTAAACATAGGTCCATGACCGACTTCTCGGACCTCGGGGAGCTGTTCGCCTTCCTCTCCGGACACGCGCCGTTCGACGGGCTGCCCGACGACGTTCGCGCACGTCTCGCGGCCGAATCGTCGGTCAGCGAGTTCCCCGAGGGCGCGACGATCCTCGACGGTTTGTCCGCTTCGCCCGATCACGCCTTCGTCGTACTCGCGGGGCGGGTCGGTGTGTGGAACTTCCCGTCGGCGTCGCCGACCGAAGTCAGCGACGTCGACGAGGTCGTCGGCCCCGGCGGCGTGTTCGGGTACGTGGTCATCCTCGTGGGCGCGAAGGGCGGCCCGCGCGCCGTCGCGCTGTCCGACGTGACGCTGCTGCGACTGCCCGCCTGGGCGGTGGGGGACATGTTCTCCACGCCCGCCGGGGCGGCCTTCCTGGCCACCGAGCTCGCGAAGCCCACCACGGCCGTCTCCGCGGAGGAGGTGCGCGAGCGCACGGCGGGGGAGATCGTGCGACGCCCGCCCATCGTCTGCCCGCCGACCGTCACCGTGCAGGAGGCGGCCACGGCGATGACCGCAGCCAAGTCGGGGTACATCGTGGTCGAGAACGCGGCCCGCGAGCCGCTGGGCATCGTCACCGACCACGACCTGCGCGCCCGCGTGATCTCCGTGGGCCGTCCGGTCACCGATCCCGTGACCGCCGTGATGACGGCGCCGCTGGCCGCCGTCCCGGAGTCCGCGCTCTCGTCCGACGTGCTCATCGAGATGCTCGACCGGAAGCTGCACTACATGGCGGTGCTCGACGCGCACGCCGCCGTGCGGGGCGTCGTGCAGGACGTCGACTTCCTCACGGTCCCCACCACGTCGACCTTCGCGCTGCAGCGCCGTATCGAGCGTGCCGAGGCCGCGGAGTTGCCGGAGATCGGCGCCACGATCCGCGAGATCTTCCCCGTCCTGTGGGGCCAGCAGGCGCCGGTCCGGCACATCTCCGGTGTCGCCGCGGTGGCGATCGAGGCCATGGTCCGGCGCTGCATCGAACTGGAGCTGCCGGTGCACCCCGCGCTGCAGGAGGGCGACTTCACCTGGCTCTCGCTCGGCAGCGTCTCGCGCCGCGAGGTGGTGCCCAGCTCGGACGTCGACAGCGCGATCATCCTCAAGGACCTTCCGGGTGCCTCGGCGGAGGAGATCGAGGTCCGACGGTCCGCCGCCCTCGCGCTGGCCGCCGCCGTCCACGAACGGCTGGAGGAGTGCGGCATCCCGTCGGACACCAACGGCGCGGTCGCCGCGCAGACCCGGTTCTGCCGCACCGAGTCGGAGTGGCTGTACGCGGCCGGGGAGTGGATCGACGCGCCGCTGTCGAACAACGCGATGATGATGGCCTCGCTGCTGGTGGACGGCCGCCCCGTCTGGGGCGACCTGACCCTGCAGCCCGTAGCCGGTGTCTATCAACATCTTTCGGAGCATCCCCGTGCCTTCATCCTGATGCTGCGCGAGGCCCTGACCGCGAAGGCGCGGCTGCGTTCCGTGCGCGATGTGATCTCGCTGCGGGGCGGCACCTTCGACATCAAGGCGCACGCGCTGGTGCCGGTGGTGAACATCGCCCGGTGGGCCGCCCTGAGCCGCGGTTCGACCAAGCTGCAGACCCGCAACCGCCTGGCGGCGGGTGCGGATTCGCCGGTCCTGCCGGACGATTCCGCGGAGGTGTTGCGCGAGGCCTTCTCGATCCTCGAGCGCCTCCGGATGGAGCACCAGGTGGAGCAGATGGCGGCCGGACGCGCGCCGGGGGACGTCCTGTCCATCCGGCGGATGTCCTCCCTCGATCGCGGGCTGCTCGAGCAGTGCGTGCGCGAGGTGGCCGCGGTGCAGCGCCGCATGGCGAACCTCGCGCAGTACCTCGACGCCGGCGAATGGTGAACCGGCGCCGGTGAGCTCGTGGCTCAGGCCAGGACGGCTTCGGGCGCCTTCGACTCGATGTTCAGGGCCGCGCCGACGCCGGCGTTGAGGAGCACCCCGTCGTGCGTGGAGAGGCCCGCGGCGAGGGCGGCGTCCTCGGCGCAGGCGGCCCTCCAGCCCTTGTCCGCGATCCGCAGCACGTAGGGCAGGGTGGCGCCGGTGAGCGCGAACGTGGACGTGCGCGGCACGGCGCCCGGCATGTTGGCGACGCAGTAGAAGACGGTCTCGCCGACGGTGAAGGTCGGGTCGTCGTGCGTGGTGGGGTGCGAGTCGGCGAAGCAGCCGCCCTGGTCGATGGCGATGTCGACGAGCACGGCTCCGGGGCGCATGCGGTGCACCAGCTCGGTGGAGACCAGCTTCGGTGCGGCGGCGCCCGGGATCAGCACGGCGCCGATCACCAGGTCCGACTCGACGACGGCCTCCTCGAGCGCGAGCGAGGTCGAGTAGCTGGTGTGCACCCGACCGCCGAACTGGGCGTTGACGGCGCGCATCTTCCGCACGTCCAGGTCGAAGACCGTGACGTCCGCGCCCATGCCCGCGGCGATCTGTGCGGCGTTGATACCGGAGACACCGCCGCCGAGCACGGTGACCTTCGCGGGCGCCGTGCCCGGGACGCCGCCCATGAGAACACCGCGGCCGCCCTTCGAGCGCATCAGGTGGTAGCTGCCGACCTGCGGTGCCAGGCGGCCCGCCACCTCGGACATCGGGGCGAGCAGGGGGAGCGAGCCGTCGGCGAGCTGGACGGTCTCGTACGCGATCGACGTGGTCTTCGAGGACAGCAGCGCGTCCGTGCACGGGCGCGAGGCGGCCAGGTGCAGGTAGGTGAAGATCGTCTGATCGGCGCGCATCCGGGCGTACTCCGGCTCGATGGGCTCCTTGACCTTGAGCAGCAGGTCGGCCTCGCCCCAGACGTCGTCCGCCGTCGGCACGATGCGTGCGCCCGCCGCGGCGAAGTCCTCGTTGCCGATCGCCGACCCGGCGCCCGCGCCGTCCTCGATCAGGACGTCGTGACCGCGGCGGGTGAGCTCGGCGACACCGCCGGGCGTGATCGCCACGCGGTACTCGTTGTTCTTGATCTCGGTGGGGATTCCGACGCGCATCGTGTGCTCCTGTCCGGCGGGTGGCTTGTGTCACATAGTCTGAAGAAACATCGAGAACCGATCAAGGGCACGGAAGAAGATTCTGGAGAATGCTGAAATGAGCGATGTACATTCTGTGAGAACGGCGTATCGCCCACCATCGTCGAACGATCGTCGCCCCCTGCTCGACGATGCGGACAGGCGGATACTGCTGGTGCTCCAGCGCGACGGGCGGGTGTCGAACGCCGCCCTCGCGGAGGAGGTCGGCCTCGCGCCGTCGACCGTGCACACGCGGGTCCGGCGCCTCGCCGACGCGGGGGTGATCCGCGGCTTCTTCGCCGACGTCGATCCCGCGGCCGTCGGCCGGCCGCTGCGGGCGATGATCGCGGTGACGCTGCGCTCGACCGCCCGGCACCGGATCCGGCAGTTCGTGGAGTCGGTGATCGACCTGCCGCCGGTGATCGACGCCTACTTCCTGGCCGGCGGCGACGACTACCTCCTGCACATCGCGGCCGTGGACACCGACGACCTGCGCCACCTCGTCGAGTACCTCAGCGCCCGCGAGGAGGTCGCGGGCACCAATACCTCCCTCGTCTTCGAGCACGTCCGCGGTTCCGCGCCCCTCTGAGTCGCTCCCGATGCAACCCGCTGCAACGTTCGACGGGGGCGCGGGACCACGGTGAGTGTGGGACGGGTCACAGTCCCGACCGGAGGAATCCCATGCGAGCAGCGCGCTACTACGACCGCAACGACGTCCGGATCGAGGACGTCCCCGCGCCCGAGACGACGGCCGGCACCGTCGCCATCGACGTCGCGTGGTGCGGCATCTGCGGCACCGACCTGCACGAGTACGTCGACGGGCCGATCTTCGTGCCCCCGTGCGGCCATCCGAACCCGGTGAGCGGAGAGGCCGCGCCCCTGACCATCGGACACGAGATGTCCGGCGTCGTGGCCGCGGTCGGCGCGGATGTCGACGATCTCGAGGTGGGTGATCACGTCGTGGTCGAGCCCTACATCATCGCCGACGACGTGGATACGGGGCCCGCGAGCACCGACTACCACCTCTCGCCGAACATGAACTTCATCGGACTCGGCGGGCGGGGCGGAGGCCTGTCGGAACGGATCGTGGTGCAGCGCCGTTGGGTGCACCGGATCTCGAAGGAGGTGCCGCTGGACCAGGCGGCGCTCATCGAGCCGCTCGCCGTCGGCTACCACGCCCTGCAGCGCTCCGGTGCCGGAGCGGGCGCCTTCGCGCTCATCACCGGCGCCGGGCCGATCGGCCTGCTCACCGCCGCGGTGTGCAAGGCGAAGGGACTGACCGTCGCCATCAGTGAGCCGAGCTCCCTGCGGCGCGAGCGGGCGGCCGAGACCGGCGTCGCCGACCACGTCTTCGATCCGACGCAGGTCGACGTGGTCGACGCGGTGCGCGGCCTCACCGGAGGGCGCGGCGCGGACGTCGGCTTCGAGTGCACCTCCGTGCAGCCCGCGCTGGACACCCTGTTCGACGCGCTGCGGCCGCAGGCCGTGCTCGTGGTCGTCTCGATCTGGGGGCACCCCGGCACCGTCGACATGCAGAAGCTGGTGCTCAAGGAGATCGACATGCGCGGCACCATCGCCTACGTCAACAACCACGCCGAGACGATCGCCCTGGTCGAGAGCGGCACCGTCGACCTGGCGCCGTTCATCACGGGACGGATCGGCCTGGACGAGCTCGTGACCGTCGGCTACGACACGCTGCTGCATCACAACGAGACCGCGGTGAAGATCCTGGTCTCGCCGTCCGGGGCGGGGCTGCCCGCCGGAGTCTGACGGCGGCGCGGGCCTAGGCTGTCGGGGTGAGTGAGAGCAGGATCGTCCCGGCCGCCGACCGCACGCACTGGCGCGGCGAGGGGATCTACACGCGGCAGTCGATGCCCTTCACCGGCAACTTCGATCTGGGTGAGAACGCGCACGGGCAGCTGCTGGTGCACAACGACGACCTCATCGACCCCGGCTCGGGCGTCGACCGGCACTTCCACCGCGACGCCGAGATCATCACCTGGGTGATCGCCGGCGAGGTGCACCACGACGACTCGTCCGGCGAGACGGGCCTGGTCCGCGGCGGCCAGGTGCAGGCGATGAGCGCGGGCAGTGGGGTGAACCACCGCGAGCAGAACCCGCGCGCCACCGGCCTCGTCGCTCGGGTCATCCAGATGTGGTTGCCGCCGAACGAGCCCGGCGGCGAGCCCGAGTATCGCACCGCGGACGTGCCGCTCGACGGGCGCGGCCTCGTCCTGGTCGCCTCCGGGATCGCGGGCCGTGACCCGGCCGTCGCGATCAACAACGACGCCGCGGCGCTGCACGCCGCCCGACTCGCACCGGGGGAGTCGGTGGTCCTGCCGCCCGCGCCCTACGGGCACCTGTACGTCGTCTCGGGTGCCGTCGCCGTCGGCGACGACCGGCTCACGGAGGGCGATGCGCTGCGCACCGTCCACACCGGACCGCTCACGGCGACCGCCACCGAGCCCGCCGAGATCCTGTTCTGGGAGATGCACGCGCAGGCGGTCTCCGCGCGCTGATCGCTTACGATGTCGGCTTCCGCCGGCGCGCGTGTGCTCAGGAGCACGTGCACCTGCGCGGAACTCGAATTCGTGAGGTGGACGTCCGAGTCTCCGGGAATGCCCGTTCGAGCCCGTTCGGCTTCGACTCGGTCCACCTCCTGCGGGGCGGGGCGCGGTGTAGGAGGATTCTCCGGTGCAGAACACGGAATCGACGGCCGAACACCGCCGCCTCGCGGAGAGCCCGGGCCCCGACGGGCCCTGGCGCCTGTGGGGTCCCTACCTGGCCGGCCGCCAGTGGGGCACCGTCCGCGAGGACTACAGCGGGAGCGGCGACGCCTGGGCGAGCTTCGGCTTCGAGCAGGCGCACCGCCGTGCCTACCGGTGGGGCGAGGACGGCCTCGGCGGCATCTGCGACCGCTACGGCTTCCTCAACCTGGCCGTCGGCCTGTGGAACCACAACGACCCGATCCTCAAGGAGCGGCTGTTCGGCCTGACGAACGCGCAGGGCAACCACGGCGAGGACGTCAAGGAGTACTGGTGGCCGGTCGACGGCACGCCCACCCACAGCTGGATGCACTGGATGTACCGGTACCCGCAGGCCGAGTACCCGTATCAGCTGCTCCGCGACGCCAATGCGGCCCGCGACCGGACGCAGCGCGAGTACGAGCTCGCCGACACCGGGGTGCTCGCCGACAACCGCTTCTTCGACGTGCACGTGCGCTACGCCAAGGCCGCGCCGGACGACATCTGCGTCGAGATCGAGGCGGTCAACCACGGTCCGTCGCCGGCGCCGCTGGACCTGCTTCCCCAGCTGTGGCTGCGCAACACGTGGGCGTGGGGCCACGACGAGCGCCGCGGCGCGATCGCGCGCGTGCAGTCGCCGCAGGCCGGCGGTCTCGAGGCCGTACGCGTGACGCACCAGTGGCTGGGGGAGTACCACCTCGCGGCGGAGGGTGCGCCTCGGCTGCTGTTCTGCGACAACGAGACCGATGCGGTGGAGCTGTTCGGCGCCGCCGCCAACGCCTCGCCGTACCCGAAGGACGCGATCACCAAACGCGTCGTGCAGGGCGACGAGGCCGCGGTCAACCCGGAGGAGCGCGGCACGAAGGTCGCGTTCTGGTACCGCTTCGGATCCGTGCCGGCGGGGGAGAGCGTGACGGTGCGGCTGCGGCTGTCGCGGACGGCGCCGTCGCTGGACACCTTCGGCCCGGGCTTCGGCGCCGTCCTCGCCGACCGGCGCGAGGAGGCGGACGAGTTCTACGGGACCGTGATCCACGAGGACGTGCAGGGGGAGGACCGCGCCGTCGCGCGTCGCGCGTACGCGGGGATGCTGTGGAACAAGCAGCTCTACCGCTACGACGTCGAGTCCTGGCTGGAGGGCGACCCGGCCGTGGATCCGTCGCCCCGCGAGCGAGCCGATCCCGGCCGCCGCAACACCACGTGGAAGCACTTCTCGCTGGCCGACGTGATCTCCATGCCCGACGAGTGGGAGTACCCCTGGTTCGCCGCGTGGGACCTGGCCTTCCACTGCATCCCGCTGGCGCACGTCGACCCCGAGTTCGCCAAGGAACAACTCGTCCTCATGTGCCGCGAGTGGGCCATGCACCCGAAAGGTCAACTCCCCGCGTACGAGTGGGAGTTCGGCGACGTCAATCCGCCCGTGCACGCGTGGGCGGCGTGGCACGTCTATCGGATCGACGGCTGGCGCGACCAGGACTTCCTGGTCCGCGTCTTCACCAAGCTGCTGCTCAACTTCTCCTGGTGGGTCAACCGCAAGGGCTCCGACGATGCGGGGGTCTTCGAGGGCGGCTTCCTCGGCATGGACAACATCGGCTTCTTCAACCGCTCCGCGCCGCTGCCGCCCGGGTACCGGCTCGAGCAGTCCGATGCCACCAGTTGGATGGCCTTCTACTGCCAGCAGATGTTCAAGATCGCCATCGAGCTGTCGCGGCACGATCCGGTGTGGCAGGACTGCGCGACCAAGTTCCTCGAGCACTTCCTGCAGATCTCCAGGGCCACCTACAACTTCGGATCGCACAGTCTCTCCCTGTGGGACGACGAGGACGGCTTCTTCTACGACGTCCTCGTCCGGCCCGACGGCAGCGCGCTGCCGATGCGCGTGCGGTCCATGGTGGGCCTGCTCCCGTTGCTCGGCGCGACCGACGTCCCCGCGTGGGCGGCGCAGGAGTGCCCCGACGTGACGGCGCGGCTGAACTGGCTGCGCTCGCGGCGGCCGGAGCTCGTCGAACCGGTGCTCTCGAGCGCCGCGGCCGACGGCGCCGGCGACGGCCGGATGCTGCTCTCGCTGGTCAGCCCCGACCGGTTGCGGCGGGTGCTGGAGCGCATGTTCGACCCGGCGGAGTTCCTGGCGCCCTACGGCATCCGCTCGCTCTCCAAGGCGGAGCAGCAGGTGACCGAGGACGTGGACGGCAACACCGTCACCATCCAGTACGAACCCGGCGAATCGACGACCGGGATGTTCGGCGGCAACTCCAACTGGCGTGGGCCCGTGTGGTTCCCGGTGAACGTGCTGCTCGCCGACAAGCTGCGCACCTACGGCAGGCACTTCGGCGACGACTTCACCATCGCCATCCCCACCGGTTCGGACAACCTGTGCACGCTCGAGGAGGCGGCCGACGTCATCGACGAGGGCCTCGTCGGGTTGTTCCGCCCGGTGGCGCGCGCCGACGGTGGCGGTGCGCGCCGTCCCGCCGACGCCGGGCGGATCGAGGGCAGTGACAATCCGCTGTGGGCGCAGCATCCCACGTTCTACGAGTACTTCGACGGTGACACGGGGGAAGGCCTCGGCGCCACGCACCAGACCGGATGGACCGGTTTGGTCGCGCATCTGCACAACCCTCGTCTGCCCATGGAACCGCCGCGGAAGTCGACGCCGGAGCACCGCTGATCGATGGCATTGCACAGCTGTCGAAATCCTGTAATCAAGTACGGTGTACAGGATCTTTTCGGGAGTACGATCCGTCCAGGCGGTTGACGACACCCGCCCCGACCAGCAGGAAAGGGTGTGATGCGGCCGACGACGGATGCGATGGGTGATGGGGGCGTCGTCGACGTGCTCGGGGTCGGTTTCGGGCCCGCGAACCTGGCGCTCGCGATAGCCCTCGACGAAGTGCCGGACGGTCGCCGCAGCGTGTGCTTCCTCGAGCGCCGCCGGAGCTTCGCCTGGCACCCGGGCATGCTGCTGCCGGGTACTTCGATGCAGATCAGCTTCCTCAAGGATCTGGTGACCCTGCGGAATCAGACCAGCCCCTTCTCGTTCCTCGCGTACCTCGGGGCCCGCGGCCGACTCGTCGACTTCGTCAACCGCGCCGTGCTGACCCCCGAACGAGCCGAGTTCGCCGACTATCTGGCCTGGGCGGCAGCGCCCTTCGCGGCGCAGGTGCGGTACGGCCACGAGGTCACGGGGCTGACTCCGGCCGACGGCGACGACGGTGCCAGATTCGCCGTCGCGCATCGCGGCCCCGACGGGACGGAGCGGATCACCCGCGCGCGCAGCGTCGTGGTGGCGCGGGGCCTGCGGCCGGTGCTGCCCGCGTGGGCCGACGAGGTCGGCACCGATCGGGTCTTCCACAACATCGAGCTCGTCCCGCGGCTCGAGGAGTTGGAACAGACGCTGCCCGAGGGCCTTTCCGGGGCGCGGTTCCTGGTCGTCGGGGGTGGCCAGTCCGCCGCCGAGGTGGCCCTGCACCTGCACGACACCGGCGCGCGAGTGGACATGGTCTTCCACGGCTTCGGCCTCGGGGACGTGGACGAGAGCCCCTTCGTCAACCAGGTCTTCGACCCGGGCGTCGTCGACGAGTTCGACGTCGCGTCGGCGGAGGTCCGGGACGCCCTGTTGAAGCGCCACGGCAACACGAACTACGCCGCCGTCGAACACGCCCTGACCCGGGAGCTCTACGACCGCTGGTACCGCGAGGCCGTGACCGGCCCGCGGCGGCTGCGGGTGCACCGCACCAACGAGATCGTCTCCGCGTCCGTGACCGACGGCGGTGCCGTCGAGGTGGCTCGGCGCCGGATCACCACGGGCGAGCGGACGGTGACGACGTTCGACGCGGTGGTGTGCGCGACGGGTTTCGAGCCCGGCGGCCTCACCGGTCTGGATGGAGCGGTGCCGCCCGGTTCCGACGTGCACGTCGCCCGCTCGCACCGCGCCGTGATCGACGGTGTCGAGCTGCCGGGGCTGTACGTGCAGGGTGCCGACCTCCCCGGGCACGGGCTCGGGACCACGCTGCTGTCCAACGTCGCGGTGCGCGCGGGCGAGATCGCCCGGGCGCTGGATCACGAGGAGTCGACATGACCACGCGGACACCGGCGGGCACCATCCTCTTCGCCGCGACCGAGCGCACCCCGTACACGGTCTTCGTCGCGGAGGACCCCCGCGACATCGAACGCGCGCAGGCCCTGCGGTACGACGCGTTCTCCACCGAACTGGGCGCGCCACTGCCCGGGGCGGTGCTCAGCGAGCGACTCGGCCGGCCGATCGACGTCGACCGCTTCGACGACTACAGCGCGCACCTCCTGGTGCGGCACGACCCCACCGATGAGATCGTCGGCTGCTACCGGATCATCCTGCCTGCACCCAGCGGAGAGCGGGAGGTGTTCACCACCAGCATGTTCCGCCTCAGCCCGGCGTTCGCGGCGATGGCGGACGACGTCGCGGAGTGGGGCCGCGCCACGATCGCCGCGGGCTACCGCGGCGGCGTCGTCTCGATGCTGCTGCGGATCGCGCTGCTGGCGTTCTACGAGCGCGCCGGATTCCGGTACGCGATGGGCTGCATGTCGGTGCGGATGGAGGACGGCGTGCACCCCCGCGCCGCGCTGGTCCGGGCCGCCCTCGGCTTCCTCACCGACAACGACGCGCTCGCCGACGGTCCCGTGCGCGCCGACCCCCTCCGGCCCGTCGCCGTCGACGGGATCCCGATCGGCGAGTTGCCCCGGCCCGCCGGAGCCGACGAGGATCTGGTCCCGCCGACGATCCGGATCGCCGTGCGGTACGGCGGCATCGTGTGCGGCATGCCTTCGTACGACCCCGATTTCGAGATGGCCGACTTCCTCGTGCTGTTCGAGGACGAGCGGATGCGCCGGGCCGGCTGCCTCGACGAGGTCCGTTCCTTCCTCGCGGCGCTGTGATCGCGCGTCTCACCCGCGCCGTCGCCGCGCGGCCCCGCACGGTGCTCGCGGCGTCGCTGCTCCTGCTCGTCGTGCTGGGCTGGCTCGGGGCGGGCGTCGGCGGCGCGCTCCGCAGCGGCGGCAGCACCGACCCCGCCGCCGAATCCGCCCGCGCGCAGCGGACCGTGGAGGACGACTTCCGGCGCGGCGGTTCCTCGCTCGTCCTCACCGTGCGTTCGGAGACGGCCGACTCGGTGCCGGCCGCCGCGGAGTACGGCCGCGCGGTGACGGACGGCCTCCGGCGCGCGCCCGCGGTGCAGTCCGCCACGTCCGGTTGGTCCGATCCCGCGGCCGCCGCGCGCCTGACCTCGGCGGACGGTCGCACCGGCCTCGTCGTCGCGAGCCTCGCCGGCGGCACGGGGGAGGCGCCCGACCACGCTCGCGCGATCGTCGACGGCCTGCCGCGCCCGCCCGACGGAGTGCGGGTCGAGGCCGGCGGCGAGGCGATGACCTACCTGCAGATCAACGAGCAGTCGGGCGATGATCTGATCCGGGCGGAGCTGATCGCCCTGCCCCTCACGTTCCTGGTCCTGGTGTGGGCCTTCGGCGGCCTGATCGCGGCCGCGGTGCCCGTCGTGGTGGGGATCGCCGCGATCATCGCGACCTCGGGACTGCTGCGGCTCGTGGCCGAGGCGACCGACGTCTCGGTGTTCGCGCTCAACCTCATCACCGCCATGAGCCTGGCGCTGGCCATCGACTACACCCTGCTCGTGGTCAGCAGGTATCGCGAGGAGGTGCCCGAGCGGGGGCGCGACGAGGCCCTCGTCACCGCGATGGCGACCGCCGGGCGAACGGTGCTGTTCTCCGCCGTCACCGTCGGGCTCAGCCTCGCCGCGATGGTGCTCTTCCCGATGTACTTCCTGCGCTCCTTCGCCTACGCCGGCCTGGTCGTCGTCGCGTTCACGGCGCTCGCCACGCTGATCGTGACGCCCGCGATCCTGACCCTGCTGGGCGACCGGATCGACAGGCTCCGGGTGGGCCGCGGGCCGCGCCACGGCGACGAATCCCGCTGGTACCGGGCGGTGCGAGCGGTCCAGCGCCGCGCGGTCCCGCTCGGGATCGCCGTCGTCCTGATCCTGCTCGCGCTCGGTGCGCCCTTCCTCGGCGCGAAGCTCGGCTATCCCGACGACCGCGCCCTGCCGGCCACCGCGTCGTCGCACCGGGTGGGCGACGAGCTGCGCACCGGCTTCCGGCCGAACCCCGCGGCCGACGTCCTGATCCTGCTGCCGGAGGGCGCACCGTCGGGTACGGAGGACTACGCCCGGGAGCTGTCCCGGACCACGGGGACCGGGCCCGTCACCGGCCCCGACGGGACGTGGCTGCGCGGGGTCCGCGTGGCCGACGGCGATGCCACGGCCCGAGCGGGTTTCGCGCGCCTGGTGACGGTGACGAGCGAGTACGACCCCCGGTCGGAGCCGGGCGTCGCTCAGCTGGACGCGCTGCGTGCCGTGCCGGCGCCCGCCCCGACGCTGTTCGCCGGTGCGGCGCAGGCGGACCGGGACGCGGTGGACTCGATCCTCGGGGCGGTGCCGCGGGTCCTCGCGGCGATCGCCGTGACCACCTTCCTGCTGCTGTTCCTGCTCACCGGGAGCCTGCTGCTGCCGCTGAAGGCGTTGGTGCTCAACGTGCTCTCGCTGTCCGCTACCTTCGGCGCGATGGTGTGGATCTTCCAGGAGGGGCACCTCGGTGGGCTCGGGACGACGGTGACCGGCCACCTGATCGCGGACATGCCGGTGCTGATGTTCTGCATCGCCTTCGGATTGTCGATGGACTACGAGGTCTTCCTGCTGTCCCGGATCCGCGAGGAGTGGCAGGGCCTGCCCGGGCGGGACCGCGACGCGAACGACGAGGCCGTCGCCCGCGGTATCGCGAGCACCGCGCGGGTGGTCACCGCCGCGGCGCTGCTCATGGCCGTCGTCTTCGCGGCGATCGGCTTCTCCGAGGTGTCGTTCATGCGGATGCTCGGTGTCGGCCTGGCCATCGCAGTGCTGCTCGACGCGACCCTGGTGCGGCTGGTGCTGCTCCCGGCGTTCATGCGGATCGCGGGGACCGCGAACTGGTGGCCGGGTCGCGTCAGAGCCAGCCGCGGCGCTTGAAGGCCGCGTACAGGCCGCCGGCCAGAGCGAGCATCAGCACCACGCTGATCCAGAAACCCCACTCCTGGCCGAAGCCCGGGTAGGGCACGTTCTGGCCGAAGTACCCGGTGATGGCGGTGGGGACGGCGATGATCGCGGCCCAGCTGGTGAGCTTCTTCATCACGGTGTTGAGCTGGTTGTCCACCAGCGCGAGGTTCGTCGAGCGGACCGACTCCACGGCGTCGCGCAGGCCCTCGGTCCAGTCCGCGGCGCGCATCGTGTGGTCGTAGACGTCCTCGGCGTAGGGCAGCAACGCGTGCAGGTCGGGTGCCGCGGACACGCGGCGCAGCACCGACCCCACCACGTCGCGCATCGGCAGCACGATGCGGCGCAGCTCGCCCACCTGCTTGTGCAGATCGAACGTCATCTGGGAGACGCGGTCGCTGGAACGGCCGTCGAACAGGATCGATTCCACGTCGTCGAGCCGTTCGTCGACCACCGTCACCCGCGCGGTGTACCCGTCGACGACGGCGTCCAACAGCATCATCTCGAGCGATTTCGGGCCGTACTGCAGCAGATCCGCGTTGTCGGAGATGGTCTCCGCCACGTCGTCGACGGGAAAGCCGTCGCCCAGCCGCACCGTCAGCACGCCGTGCTCGAACAGGAACAGCGAGAGGCGACTCGTGGCACCGTCCTCGGCCAGCGTGTACGCCGTCACGAACATGATCTCGCCGTAGCGCAGGGACTTCGGGCGCTCGTGGACGGTGAGCGCGTCCTCGACGGCGAGCTTGTCCAGGCCCATCGTCTGCACGAACGGGGCGAACTCCTCTTCGGTCGGGTCGAGCACGTCCACCCAGATCAGGGTCGACGGTGCCGCGAGCGCCCGCGTGGCGGCCTCCGTCGCGGCGTGGTGGACGACGTCGAAGCACGCGTCCGCGTCGCTCACGAAGGTCCGGAGGGTCACGTCCATGGGCGCAACCCTAGGACGCGCCGGCCGGTGGGCGCTCCACGAGTTCGGCGAGGGACGCCGGAGCCTGCACGCAGTAGGAGTCGGTGAGGAGTTCGGCGACCTCGTCCCAGTCGGTGTGCTCGTCGACCAGGATCCCGACGGTGCTCTCGCCCCAGTCGACCCGGAAGTAGGGGTCGCCGAGGTTCTCGAACGCCGGGACCTCTCCGGGCTCGGCCCGGAAGATGAGCCGGAACTGCTGGTCCTCGCCGCCGAAGACGTGGGCCACCGTCGCCCCGCGGACGCGCCAGCGCGTGCCCACCCACGCCCGGTCGGCGACGCATTCGGGGAAGGCCTCGAGGATGCCGGCGAGGCGGTCGATCCACTCGTCGGGAACGTCTGGTCGGGCGGTCACGGTGCCAAGGGTATCGTCGGGCGCATGCTGAACGTGGGTGTCCTGGGATCCGGCGGCAAGGTGGGCCGCGCGATGGTCGATGCGGTGGAGGCGGCCGACGACCTGGAGCTGAGTGCTGCGGTCGACGCGGGTGACATGCTCACCGGGCTGCTCGACTCGAACACCCAGGTGGTCATCGACTTCACCCATCCCGACGTGGTGATGGACAACCTGAAGTTCCTCATCGACAACGGGATTCACGCCGTCATCGGCACCACCGGCTTCACCGACGACCGCCTCGACACCGTGCGCGAGTGGCTCGCCGAGAAGCCCGAGGTGGGTGTGCTCATCGCGCCGAACTTCGCGATCGGCGCGGTGCTCACCATGCGCTTCGCGGCGCAGGCCGCGAAGTACTTCGATTCCGTCGAGATCATCGAGCTGCACCACCCCTCCAAGGCGGACGCACCGTCCGGCACGGCCACCCGCACCGCCGAGCTCATCGCCGAGGCGCGTGAGGAGGCCGGCCGGGGGAAGATGCCCGACGCCACCTCCGCCGAGTTCGACCGCGCCCGCGGCGCTCGCGTCGACGGTGTCCGCGTGCACTCCGTCCGCGTCGCGGGCCTCGTCGCGCACCAGGAGGTGCTGCTGGGCACCCAGGGCGAGACCCTGACCATCCGGCACGATTCGCTCGACCGCAGCTCCTTCATCCCCGGCGTCCTGCTCGGCGTGCGCGGCATCTCCTCGCGGCCCGGCCTCACCGTGGGCATCGAGCCGCTGATGGATCTGTGAGTGCGATGACGCAGCGCGATCGCGGCAACCTGGGCCAGTTGCTGGTCATCGGGTTCCTCGCGGTCGCGATGCTCATGTACATCGGTCTCATCGGCGTCTGGGCGTGGATGATCGCGCGGCGCGGCGGGGGAGCGAACCTGGGCCTCGCCTTCGGCATGGTGCTGGTCGGACTCGTGGGCCTGTGGATCCTGTGGTCCGTGCTCAGCAACGGCTACGCGCATCAGCGGCTCGCCGCCTCCGCGAAGGCGCTCGGCCGGGACCTCGACGTCTCGGATCTGCCGACGATGCCCTCCGGTCGCGTGCAGCGCGACGCGGCCGATCAGCTGTTCGCGCAGGTGAAGGCCGAGTACGAGGCCGAGCCGGAGTCGTGGGTGAACGCCTACCGGTTGGCCCGCGCCTACGACTACGCGGGCGATCGCTCGCGCGCGCGGGACTGGATGACGCGCGCCGTCTCGATGGAGAAGAAGGCGCGCTGATGGCCGTCCTCCTCGTGATCCACCACACCCCGTCTCCGCACTGCCAGGAGATGTTCGAGGCGGTGATCGCGGGGGCCACCGATCCCGAGATCGAGGGCGTCGAGGTGGTGCGACGTGCGGCGCTGGCGGTGACGGCGTCGGACGTCCTCGCCGCGGACGGCTACGTCCTCGGTTCGCCGGCGAATCTGGGCTACATCTCCGGCGCGCTCAAACACGCCTTCGACACCATCTACTACCCGTGCCTCGACTCGACCCGCGATCGGCCGTTCGGGCTGTACCTGCACGCCAACGAGGGCGGCGAGGGCGCCGAGCGGGCGGTGGATTCGATCACCGCCGGGCTCGGCTGGGTGAAGGCGACCCCGCACGTCGTGCTCTCCGGGAAGCCGACGAAGGCCCAGCTCGAGGAGTGCTGGAACCTCGGCGCCACCGTCGCCGCGCAGCTGATGTAGCAGTACGGCGGGAACCGCGCCGTGGATTCACAGGGCGGCCGGGCGGCACGGCGGGCGGCCACGCGCCCGACGCCGATAGGGTCGGGTGGTGGCTGAATCGCGGCTCGACCTCCTGCGCTGGCAGTTCGACCTGACCTGGGCGCTCGGCGAGGTGCACCTCGCCGAGCTGACTCCCGACGACTTCCGGTGGGAGCCGGCGTCGCTGACCTGGACGATGCGCCGCGGCGACGACGGCGCGTGGATCGCCGACTGGGCCGAAACCGAACCCGACCCGGTACCGGTGCCGACGATGGCCTGGATCAGCTGGCACATCGGCTGGTGGTGGGGCACCACCGCGGACCACCTCCTCGGTCGGCCGGTCCGCGCACGCGAATCCGTGCGATGGCCGGGCCCCGACGGGGCGGTGGCGTGGCTGACGACGCAGCGCGACGAGTGGTTGACGGTGCTCGGCGCGCTCACCGAGGAGCGCCTCGACGAACCCTCGGCGTACCCGTGGCCCGAGGACGCGGGCCTGACCGTCGGGCACCAGGTCGCGTGGGTCAACGCCGAACTGATGAAGAACCTCGCGGAGATCGGTCAGCAGCGCCTCGCCCGCGCCGCCCGGCTCGCGGGCTGACCGGCGCGCCGTTCGTGCCGCCGCGACCGGAGCTCGTCGGGGCTCGCCTCTAGACTGGGGGCGTGATCGCGACGCCCTACGAAGACCTGCTCCGCGACGTGATGGAGAACGGCACGCACCGGCCGGACCGCACGGGCACCGGGACGCGCAGCGTCTTCGGCCGCCAGCTGCGCTACGACCTGTCGCAGGGCTTCCCGCTCATCACCACCAAGCGCGTGCACATGAAGTCCATCGCGTACGAGCTGCTGTGGTTCCTCCGCGGCGACTCCAACGTCAAGTGGCTGCAGGACAACGGCGTCACCATCTGGGACGAGTGGGCGGCGCCCGACGGCGAGCTCGGCCCCGTCTACGGCGTGCAGTGGCGCAGCTGGCCCACCCCGAACGGCGAGCACATCGACCAGATCAGCAAGGCCATCGAGACGCTCCGCACCAACCCGGCCAGCCGGCGCAACATCGTCTCCGCGTGGAACGTCGCCGAGATCGAGAACATGGCGCTGCCGCCCTGCCACGCGTTCTTCCAGTTCTACGCGGCCGACGGGAAGCTGAGCTGCCAGCTCTACCAGCGCAGCGCCGACCTGTTCCTCGGCGTCCCGTTCAACATCGCCAGCTACGCGCTGCTCACCCACATGGTGGCCGCGCAGGTGGGCCTCGAGCCCGGCGATTTCGTGTGGACCGGCGGGGACTGCCACATCTACGACAACCACGTCGAGCAGGTCACCGAGCAGCTCAGTCGCGATCCGTACCCGTACCCGCGCCTGGAGCTCGCCGACCGGCCCAGCATCTTCGACTACGAGTACGGCGACATCACCGTCCACGGCTATGAGCACCATCCCGCGATCAAGGCGCCGGTGGCGGTCTAGTGATCGGGCTCATCCACGCCCTGGTGGCAGAGCAGTGATCGGCCTGATCTGGGCGCAGGCCCGCGGGGGAGTGATCGGCGCCGACGGCGGGATCCCCTGGCACATCCCCGAGGACATGAAGTTCTTCCGCGAGACCACCGCCGGCGCGACCGTCCTGATGGGCCGGCGCACCTGGGACTCCCTGCCGCCGCGGTTCCGGCCGCTCCCGGGCCGCACGAACATCGTCGTCACCAGGGACCGGTCCTGGCGTGCCGACGGTGCCGTGGTCCAGCACGCCCCCACGCTCCCGGACGGGGACGTGTGGGTGATCGGCGGCGGCGAGATCTACGCTGCGGCACTGCCCCACGCGGACCTGCTCGCCGTCACCGAGGTGGACGCCGACATCGACGGCGACACCCGCGCACCGTCGATCCCCGGTGACTTCACGCTCGAGGCGGACGCGCCCTGGCGCGAGTCCTCGTCGGGCCTGCGCTACCGGCACCTGACCTATCGGCGCAACCGCTAGCCAATAGCAGCTTTCCGCCGCCGGGTGGGTAGCCTTAGCGCTTATGAGTGCGACCCCGGCGACGACAACGCCCACCACCCCCTTCGGCGCGATCTCCGTGGCGATGGTGACCCCGTTCAAGGCGGACGGCACGCTGGACCTCGAGGCCGGGCAGAAGCTGGCGTCGCACCTCGCCGATCAGGGCTGCGACGGGCTCATCGTCGCGGGCACCACGGGTGAGTCGCCCACCACCCAGCCGTGGGAGAAGATCCAGTTCCTCAAGGCGATCCTCGAGGCCGTCGGCGACCGCGTGAAGATCACCGCGGGCGTCGGCACCTACGACACCGACGAGTCCGCCGTCTTCGCGCGGGATGCGGCCGAGGCCGGCGCGCACGGCCTGCTCGTGGTGACCCCGTACTACTCGCGGCCCCCGCAGGCCGGGCTGCTGGCGCACTTCACGACGGTGGCCGACGCCACCGACCTGCCCGTCCTGCTCTACGACATTCCGCCGCGCTCGGTGGTCCCGATCGAGACGGACACCCTGCGCAAGCTCTCCGAGCACAAGAACATCATCGGTGTGAAGGACGCGAAGGGCGATCTCGGCGCCGGCGCCCGGCTCATCGCCGAGACCGATCTGCAGTTCCTGTCCGGCGACGACCCGCTGAACCTGCCCTGGCTCTCCGTGGGCGCGCTCGGTTTCGTCTCCGTCATCGGGCACGTCGTCGCGCCGCAGCTGCGCGCGATGCGCGACGCCCACCTCGCGGGCGATAACGCCCGCGCCCAGAACATCAACGCCTCCCTCGGGCCCGTCTACGAGGCCATGGCCGGCCTCGGCGGCGTGACCTTCTCGAAGGCGGCACTGGCCCTGCAGGGGCTGGATATGGGCGTACCGCGGCTTCCGCAGGTACCGCCCACCGGTGAACAGCGCGACCGGCTCGCAGCGCTACTGACCCAAGCGGGGGTGCTCTAAACAATGACCGACGGTGCAGCAGGCGGAGCCCGACGGAGCCGAAAGGCCACCCGGCAGGCGGGACCGCCTGCCGAGCCCAAGCCGGTGATCTCCACCTCGGCGGCGCGGATCGTCGTCGAGGACAAGGCCCCGGCGGCCCAGGCGCCCGCGGCGCAGGCGCCCGCGGCGCAGGCGCCCGCGAAGGCGGACGCACCCGCGAAGGCCGAGGCGAAGCAGCCGCAGAAGGCCGCGTCGAAGGGCGGCGGGAATCGTCGCGGCGGCGGGCGCCGCGGTGGTGGGCAGAAGGCACCGTCGGCCGCCGTGGAGCGGCTGGGCGCGCCGCCCAAGCTGCCCAAGGGCGGCATGCGCGTGGTCGCGCTCGGCGGCATCAAGGAGATCGGTCGCAACATGACCGTCTTCGAGTACGACGGCAAGCTGCTCGTCGTCGACTGCGGCGTGCTCTTCCCCGAGGACCAGCAGCCCGGCGTCGACCTCATCCTCCCGGACTTCCGCTACATCGAGGACCGCATCAAGGACGTCGAGGCGATCGTGCTCACGCACGGCCACGAGGACCACATCGGCGCGGTGCCCTTCCTGCTGCGCCTGCGGCCCGACATCCCCGTCGTCGGCGCCAAGTTCACGCTCGCGCTGGTGAAGGCCAAGTGCGACGAGCACCGGCTGCGGCCCAAGCTGATCGAGGTCCGCGAGGGCGAGTCGACGAGCCACGGCCCGTTCGAGTGCGAGTACTTCGCCGTGAACCACTCCATCCCCGACGCGATCGCCGTGGCGATCCACGCGGGCGGCCAGGTGGCGCTGCACACCGGTGACATCAAGCTCGACCAGCTGCCGCTCGACGGCCGCCTCACCGACCTCGCCGGCTTCTCGCGGCTCGGCGACGCGGGCGTGGACCTGTTCCTCGTGGACTCGACCAACGCCGAGGTCCCGGGCTTCGTGACCCCCGAGCGGGAGATCGGCCCCGTGCTCGACAACGTGATCGGAAGGGCCAAGGGCCGCGTGATCGTGGCGTCCTTCGCCTCGCACGTGCACCGCATCCAGCAGATCGCCGAGGTCGCGATGGCCCACAACCGGCGGATCACGTTCGTCGGCCGGTCGATGGTGCGGAACATGGCGCTCGCCCAGGAGCTCGGCTACATGCACCTGCCCGAGGGCGTGGAGGTCGACCTCGACACCGCGGCCTCGCTGCCCGACGACCGCGTCGTGCTCATCTCCACCGGCTCGCAGGGCGAGCCGCTGGCCGCGCTCTCGCGCATGGCCCGCGGTGAGCACCGCAACATCACCATCTCGCCGAACGACCTCGTGGTGCTCGCCAGCTCGCTCATCCCGGGCAACGAGAACTCCGTCTTCGCCGTGGTCAACGGGCTGTCCAAGCTGGGCGCCAAGGTGATCACGCAGCAGAGCGCCAAGGTGCACGTGTCCGGCCACGCCAGCGCCGGCGAGCTGCTGTACCTGTACAACGCGGTGCGGCCGCGCAACGCGATGCCCGTGCACGGCGAGTGGCGGCACCTGCGGGCCAACGCCGCCCTGGCCGAGGCCACCGGCGTGCCCAAGGACCGCATCATGCTCGCCGAGGACGGCGTCGTGGTCGACCTGGTGGGCGGCGTCGCGAAGATCGTCGGGCAGGTGCCCGTCGGCCATGTCTACGTGGACGGCAGCTCCGTGGGCGACGTCGGTGAGTCGACGCTGTCGGACCGCCTCGTCCTGGGCGAGGGCGGCTTCATCGCCATCACCGTCGCCATCGACGAGGAGGGCAACGCCGTCAGCAAGCCCGAGGTCTCGGGCCGCGGCTTCTCCGACGACCCGACCGCGCTCAAGGAGGCGGAGCAGATCGTCGAGGACGTGATCGCCGACCTGGCCGCCGAGGGCGTCAAGGAGGCGCACCGCATCGCGCAGGGCGTTCGACGGGCCGTGGGCCGCTGGGTCGACAAGGCCTACCGGCGTCGGCCGATGATCGTCCCCACCGTGATCGTGGTGGGGGAGTAGCGAACATCGTCTGAAGCGTTCTGCGACGTCTCCGCAACGGGAGGTCGCAGAACGCTTCGAATGGTGTTGGTCGCGGTGCCGGACCAGGCGTCAGTACGCCTGATCGACGCGGTCGATCTGGGCGCGGAAGAGTCTCCAGAACTGGTCGCGGTCGACCTCGGTCGGCGCAGCGTCGGCGGCGCCGGCCATGAGACCGAAATTCTGCACGCTGACGGCCAGCGATACGCCCTTGGCGTCGAGGTACCCCTCCATCGCGGCGAGCTGCCCTGATCGCGTTCGTATCTCGATGACGGTGGCCGGTCTGCGCAGCAGATCGTCCGGCAGCCAGGCGGTGCGGGCCGTCTCGCCACCCTCCGCGACGCAGGCGAATCTGCTGAGGACATTGGTCGCGGAGATGGTCGCCGCGGTCACCTCGAAGCGCAGGGCGAAAGCGTCCAACACGGCGCTGGTCGACGACAATCCGAGGCCGTCGCGGGCGCGTTCGTGGTTCCGCGTTGCGGTGAAACAGGGCTCGTCGCCGCCGAGAACCGTCGAACGCCCCCACCTGTAGTCGGGGGCGCGCATCACGTTCCGTACCCCGTGGGGGAGTTCGGATTCCGGTAGCGCGAGGTCGGCCGCTCGATTCGCGGTTCCGCCGGGTGCGGCGGAACAAGCTCCGAGCGCAGCGCATGCGGCGACGAGGCCCGTAGCGGCCGCCGTCGCCGCGCGCCTCACGGCTGGCGCTCCACCTTGGCGACCTGGGCGCGCAGTGTCTGCCAGAAGGTCTCGGCGTCGGCGGGACCGCGGTTCTTGGTGGTCGTCGTGACGTTGACGGAGATGCCCCGTAGGTCGACCCATGCCTGCATCTCGTCGGCGTCCTTGAACACGAACGGACGCAGACGAGCGAGGTCGGTGGGGGCGGCGAGAACCGTCGAACGGGCCCTCGGATCGACCTGGGCCTCGCACGTGGGGAAACCCTCAGCCATCAATGCCGCCATGGGGCGGTTCACGACGGCGACCTCGACCTGGGTCGTTCCCCGAATGACCTGGGCGCTGGTCACCTGTGCGCCACCGAGTCGCTCGAACATGGTTCGGATGAATCGCGAGCACGGCGTGCCCGTGTTGCCGGGCTCGTCGAACGGCTCCAAAGTCTCGGTCTCGACCTTGTAGCCGTTCGAACCGAGCGGGAATTCGTGGGCGGCAAGAATCGTCCGGGTGGTGTTCACCGGAGCCGCCTGGGCGACGCCGGGACCGAGGGCCGGCGCCGCAAGGGCGATCGCGCCGGCAACGACGAGCCGTCGCCCGATCACGGCTGCCGCTCGACCTTCGCGACCTGCGCGCGGAGGACCTGCCAGAACAGGTCGCGCGCGCCGCTGTCGGAGCTGCTCATGACGTCGACGGTCACCGTCGCGCCGTGAACGTCCACCCAGCCCTGGAACGAGGTTCCGGCGTATTGCGTGAGGAAGGTGCGGTAGCGGGCCAGGTCCGCCGGAGCGGGCAGGACGACGGTGCGGCTGTGCGGCGAGGACTCCGCGTCGCAGGCGGCAGTCAGAGCGGAGACCTCAGCGGTGAACGAACGGGCGACCACCGCCGACTCCACGCGCACGGCCCCGCGGGCGACCTTCGCGGTGGACGCGAGCGCGCCGTCGATCGCCTTCGCGCCGGCGACGAGCCGGCGGTCGCACTCCGTGTGCGTCGGGCCGTTGATGTCGTCCGTCGTTCGGATCGTCTCGTTCTCCACCGCGTACCCGGTGGTCCCGATCGGGAACTCGTGGGCGGCGAGCACGGCGCGTGCCGGCACGACGGGGGCCGCCTGCGCGACGCCGGGCAGGGCGACGGCGGCGAGGACGGCCGCGGTCGACCCGGCGAGCACGGTGCGGACGCGCATCAGCGCGCCGCCTCGACCTTCTGGATCTGCGCGCGGAGGACCTGCCAGAAGCGGGCGGTGTTGGCGGGGGTCTCGCTGAGGCCGCGGACGTAGACGTTGACCGTGTAACCCTTGACGTCGGCCGCGCCCTCGATCGCTCCGGCGCGTTCGCCCTCGCCGTAGGTGATGACGGTGGGGTTGTAGCGCGTGAGATCACCGGGCACCGCGAGCTCCGAGTTCCGCCCCGAGCACGCCTGCGCCATGCCGCGCCACAGCGCCCCCTGGGCGGGCGAGATGACTCCGGTCGTCATGAACGAGTACCCGTTCCGGGCCGAGGCGGCCACGGACTGCGCGTTCGCGGTCGCTCCGTTCAGTCGGTTCGCGGCGTCCTTGCACGGCTGCGGCGCGGTGTTCTTGATGGTGACCGCCTCGCCGTTCAGCCGGCCGGTGCGGTAGTCGACCGAGCCCGCGGGGAACTGCGCCTGGGAGAGCACGAGAGCCCGGGACACGGGGGCGGCGGACGCCGCGGGTGCGGCGAGAGTCGAGCCCGCCGCCACCACGGCGAGGAGCGCGGCGGCCGAGGCGAAGCGCGTGCGGCGGGACGTCGACATTGAGTTCGCAATCATGCGGTGAAGTATAGAACACTTCCTTTTGATTTCAGTACGAAGTAAGGGGACGCGGGCGCATCCTGCGGCATCCCGGCGAACGGGACTAGGGTGGCTCGTGTGAAGCCTGCTCGGAGTGAACGCGCCGCCCTCGTCGACGCGGCGCGCGCCGCCGGACCCGACGCGCCCACGCTGTGTGGCGAGTGGACCGTCCGTGAGCTACTCGCGCACCTCGTCCTGCGGGAGGGGCGCCCCGACGCGATGGCGGGCATCCTCGTCCGGCCGCTCGCCGGGTACACCGAGCGAGTGCAGGCGGGCATCGCCGCCCGCTCGTTCGACGAACTGCTCGACACCGTCGCCGGTGGTCCGCCGCGGCTCTCGCCCCTGCGCCTGGTGGACGAGCAGGCGAACCTCGGCGAGTACTTCATCCACACGGAGGACATCCGGCGGGCCGCGCCCGGGTGGACGCCGCGACTCCTGGACAAGCGGGTCGAACGCGGCCTGCGCGACGTGGTCGCGCGGATCGCGCGCCTGACGATGCGGGGCGCTCCGTTGCGCATCAGCCTCACGACCGAGGAGGGGACCGTGGCCACCGCCGGGCGGGGGCCCGAAGTGGCGGTGATCGGCGCGATCGGCGAGGTGGCGATGTGGGCGTTCGGCCGCGACGAGGCGCTGGTCACGTTCGAGGGCGCCGACGGCGACATCGACCTCCTCGGGTCGGTGGTGCGCTCGCTCTGACGACCCGCCGCCGGTCCTGCTGTTACAAGTGTGGCACTTGATACGGATGGGGTTGTTGTCGATAGACTGCCCCCATGGCATCGAAGACCACCACCCGCGCGCGCGGGTCCGCGAACTCCCGCTCCGGGGGCGCGCGCACCAGCCGCGCCGCGAGCCCGACGCGCAGCCGCCAGGCCGCCCCGCGCTCCCGCGGTAAGCAGGGCGCCGCGGCTCCCAAGGCCGCCTCGGGTGCCGGTGGGGGAGTGGCGCGCGGCCTCGGGGCCGGATGGAAGCTGCTGGCCAAGGGCGTCGGCGGCGCCGTCCGCACGGGTAGCCGGGCTGAGGGGGCCGAGCCCGCGACCGGCGAGGCGGCCGCGCCCAAGCCGACCCATTCGCGGGACGGGCTCGCGCTCGTCCTGTTCGCCGTCGCGATCATCCTCGGCGCAGCCGTGTACTTCGACGCCGGCGGGCCCGTGGGCTCCTTCTTCTCGACGGGCGTCCGCGCCGTGGTGGGCTGGTTCGCCGTGCTCGTCCCGCCGCTGGCCATCGCCCTCGGCGTGATCATGATGCGCCGCCCCGACAACCCGGCTGCACACGTGCGGCATCGCGTCGGCGCCGCGCTCATCGTGCTGCCCTTCCTGGGCCTGCTGCACATCGCGTCCGGCGGACCGTCGAGCTTCGACGACCGCGCCGCTGCCGGCGGCTACCTCGGGTACGTCGTCGGCGGGCCGCTGACCGACGGCTTCACCGCGTGGATCTCGGTGCCGCTGCTCGTCCTGGTCGCGCTGTTCGGCCTGCTCCTGGTGAGCGGGATGACCGTGCGCGAGATCATTGACCGGCTCAAGTACTACTTCGGTGTCGACATGAAGGAGCAGTACGGCGACGAGGAGCCTCTCGACGACGAGGACCTCGACTCGCCCTTCGCGGCCTTCGACTCCGGCCGCGGCGACACCGCGACCCGCGCGCTGACCCCGTACGGCGACCCGTACGACAACTACCCGGCAGATCCCGAGCCGCCCAAGCGCAGCAGTCGCCGCCGCAAGGCCGTCGAGGAGGACGAGCCGGCACCGTCGGACCAGGTGACCGCGCCGATCACGCCCGAGCCGGCACCGTCGGACGAGCCGACCGTCGAGGTGCCTCCGGCGCCCAAGCCGCGCCGCGCCGCCGTGGTCAAGGACCACACGCCGCCCCCCGCGCCCAAGGCGACCGAGTTCACCGTCGCACGGACCATCGACAGCGAGGACTACCTCCTGCCGCCCGCCGACCTGCTCATCGAGGGCGAGCCGGCCAAGGCGGGGACCAGCGCCAACGATGCCATGATCGACGCGATCAGCGGCGTGATGGAGCAGTTCAAGATCGACGCGGCCGTCACCGGCTACACCCGCGGCCCGACGGTCACGCGGTACGAGCTCGAGCTCGGGCCCGGCGTCAAGGTCGAGAAGGTCACCCAGCTGCACCGCAACATCTCCTACGCGGTGGCGACGGACAACGTCCGCCTCCTGGCGCCGATCCCCGGCAAGTCCGCCGTGGGCATCGAGGTGCCGAACACCGACCGCGAAATGGTGCGCCTGGCCGACGTGCTGGCCGCGGACAACACCCGCAAGGACACGCATCCGCTGGTCATCGGCCTGGGTAAGGACATCGAGGGCGAGATGGTCAACGCCAACCTCGCCAAGATGCCCCACCTGCTGGTCGCCGGTTCGACGGGCTCCGGCAAGTCGAGCTTCGTGAACTCGATGCTCGTCTCGCTGCTCGCCCGCGCCACGCCCGACGAGGTGCGGATGATCCTCATCGACCCGAAGATGGTCGAGCTGACGCCCTACGAGGGCATCCCGCACCTCATCACGCCCATCATCACCGACCCGAAGAAGGCCGCCGCCGCGCTCGCCTGGCTCGTGGAGGAGATGGAGCAGCGGTACAAGGACATGCAGGCCTCGCGCGTGCGCCACATCGACGACTTCAACCGGAAGGTGCGCTCGGGCGAGATCACCACGCCGCTGGGCAGCGAGCGCGTCTACCGGCCGTACCCGTACATCGTCGCCATCGTCGACGAGCTCGCCGACCTCATGATGACCGCCCCGCGCGACGTCGAGGAGGCGATCGTCCGGATCACCCAGAAGGCCCGTGCCGCCGGCATCCACCTGGTGCTCGCGACGCAGCGCCCGTCGGTCGACGTGGTCACCGGCCTGATCAAGACCAACGTGCCCTCGCGCCTCGCGTTCGCGACGAGCTCGCTGACGGACTCGCGGGTCATCCTCGACCAGCCCGGCGCCGAGAAGCTGATCGGCATGGGCGACGCGTTGTTCCTGCCGATGGGCGGCAAGTCGACCCGTATGCAGGGCGCGTTCATCACCGACGAGGAGATCACCTCCGTCGTCGACTTCGTGCGCAACCAGGCCGAGCCGGAGTACGCCAACGGCGTCACCGAGACCAAGGTCGAGAAGAAGGACGTCGACCCCGACATCGGCGACGACCTGGACGTCTTCCTGCAGGCCGTCGAGCTGGTGGTGTCCTCGCAGTTCGGCTCCACGTCGATGCTGCAGCGCAAGCTGCGCGTCGGCTTCGCCAAGGCCGGCCGCCTGATGGACCTCATGGAGTCGCGCGACATCGTCGGGCCGTCGGAGGGGTCCAAGGCGCGCGACGTGCTGGTCACCCCCGACGAGCTGCCCGGCCTGATGGTGGTGCTGCGCGGCGGCGGCGATGTCGCTCAGGAAGCGGACGAACCGGACTTCTGATACAGTCCTGTGTGCATGTGTGAGGGGAGTATCCCGCTCGCGGCGTGAACGTCAGCACGGTGGATCGATATCCACCCGGGCGCGCCGGACCCGCAGTTCGGGTCGGGAGAGACCTCCGGATCTGTACCGGAGGTGTATGCAATGCAGGTTTCTGCGCTCGTCTGGATCGTCTCGATCCTGGTTGTCCTCGGACTCTTCGTCTTCGACTTCTTCAGTCATGTGCGCACGCCGCACGAGCCCTCGCTGAAGGAATCCGGCTTCTGGTCGGCGGTGTACATCGGCATCGCGATCCTGTTCGGGATCGGCGTGTGGGCCGTGTCGGGGCCGCAGTACGGCGGCGAGTTCTTCGCCGGCTTCGTCACCGAGAAGGCGCTGTCGGTCGACAACCTCTTCGTCTTCGTCATCATCATGGCGAAGTTCGCGGTGCCCCGGATCTACCAGCAGAAGGTGCTGCTCATCGGCATCGTGATGGCGCTGGTGATGCGCGCCGGCTTCATCGCCGTCGGCGCGGCCGCGATCTCCGCGTACTCGTGGGTGTTCTACATCTTCGGCGCGTTCCTGCTCTACACCGCGATCAAGCTGGTCAAGGAGGCGTCGTCGCCCGAAGGGCCGGTCGAGGACGAGAAGGAGCGCGAGGGCCGCGTCGCCGCGCTGTTCAAGAAGATCGTCCCCACCACCGAGACCTACGACGGCGACAAGCTGATCACCAAGGTCGACGGCAAGAAGGTCGCCACCCCGCTGCTGCTCGCGCTGGTGGTCATCGGCTTCACCGACGTGCTCTTCGCGCTCGACTCGATCCCCGCGATCTACGGCCTGACCCAGGAGCCCTACCTGGTGTTCATGGCGAACGCCTTCGCGCTGATGGGCCTGCGCCAGCTGTACTTCCTCATCGGCGGCCTGCTCGACCGCCTGGTGTACCTGTCCTACGGCCTGTCGATCGTGCTCGGCTTCATCGGCGTGAAGCTGGTGCTGCACGCGCTGCACGAGAACACGCTGCCCTTCATCAACGGCGGCGAGCACGTCGCGGTGCCGGAGATCTCCACCGGGCTGTCCCTGTCGGTCATCCTGGGCGTCCTGGCGATCACCACCATCGCCTCGCTGGTCAAGTCCAAGCGCGACGGTGCCCGGGAGCAGGCGTCGTCGGACGTGCCCTCGGACTCCGGCGAGAAGTAGCTCGCGCATCGTGCACCGTTGACCACCTCAGAGGTGGTCAACGGTGCACAGCCGTATCGGCGGAACCTCGTCGGTCTCCCATGCGTCCAAGGGGTATGGGGGAGTCGAGGGATATCAGCCGCGTCGTGGCCGACAACGACGGGGTGATCACAATCGCGCAGGCCAGGGCGTGCGGGTTGTCGCCGCGCCAGGTGGACGGGCGGCTGCGCCGCGGCGAGTGGGAGCGGCTGGGGCGCGGCGTCTACCTCTCGTCGGCGCACCATTTCACCGATGCCGCCCGGATCCGCGGCGCCGTCGCCCTCACAGGTGGGACGGCCGACGCGGAGACGGCCCTGTTCTGGCACGGCGTGATCGACGTGCCGCCGCTGCCGACGACGGTCTCGGTGCCCCGTACGCACCACCGTGCACCGCGCTACCTCGCCCCGCTAGACGTGCACCGCCGGGACCTGCTGCCCGCCGATATCGAGGTGGTCCGGGGAGTGCCGGTGACCAGGCTGCCGCTGAGCCTCTTCGACTCCGCACCGCTCCGCCGGGACGCCACCACGCTGCTGGACCGATCGCTGCAGTCGGACGGCGTCACGGTATCGGGCCTCCGCGCGGCCCTCGATCGGAACGCGGGTCGGCGCGGGATGGCCGAGGCCCGGCGGATCGTCGAGGTGGTCGAGGCGGACACGGAGTCCGTAGCGGAACGCCGATTCGCCGCACTCATGACGGCCGAGGGGATCTCCGGATGGGTCGCTCAGCTCGTCATCGGGCGGTACCGCGCGGACTTCGCGTGGCCGCGGGAGAAGCTCGTCGTCGAGGTCGACGGCTGGGCCTTCCACAAGGACGCGGTGCGCTTCCAGGCCGACCACGACAAGCGGAACGCCCTCGCCCGGCTCGGAATGACGATCCTCTCCTTCACCTGGCACGACGTGGTGAACGAACCCGTGGCGGTCGTGGAGTCGGTGGTCGCGGTGCTCAGCGACCGGCGGGCTGCGGTGTCCTGACGCGGTGTTCCTGACGCGGTGTTCTCGACGCGGCGACGGGACACGGCGCCAGGGCGAGGTGCCGGGACGCGCGCGTCAGGACGGTGTGACGCCGACGGCCACGGTGGCCTGTCGCTCGTCGTCGATCTCGATGTACGTGTCGAGGCCGACCGCGCGCAGCGCGGCCACCGTGTAGGTCGCCTGCTGGCGTCCGGTCTCGATGAGCACCCGGCCGCCGGGGCGCAGCCAGCGCGGCGCGTCGATCGCGATCCGGCGGTGCAGGGTCAGGCCGTCCGGCCCGCCGTCGAGCGCCCGGTGCGGCTCGTTGTCGCGGGCCTCCGTCGGCATGGTCCGGATCGCCGCGGTGGGCACGTAGGGGGCGTTCGCGGCGATCACGTCGACGGTGCCCCGCAGCGCCGTGGGGAGCGGGCCGAACAGATCGCCGACGAGGACCGTCGCCGTCGGGGCGTTCCGCGCGGCGTACTCGGCGGCGGTGCGGTCGATGTCGGCGGCGTAGGTCTTGGCGGACGCGGCGGTCGCCGCGATCGGGCCGGCGCCGCAGCAGAGCTCGACGAGGACACCGGTGCCATCGGCCAGTTCGGACAGCAGCTCGGTGCGGCGGCGGGGGACGAAGACGCCGGGGCCGACGATCAACCGGCGGCCGCGGAACTCCACCCAGCCGAGCAGGTGCTCCAGGGGCTCGCCCGCGCATCGTCGCCGGACGAGGGCCTCCAGGTCGGCGCCCGACGCCGCCTCCGCCAGCAGCTCGGCCTCGCGTTCGGCGAAGGCGCATCCGGCCGCCCGCAGCTCACCGATCACATTCACCGGAGGAGTCAATCATGGTTGGGCGTGATTCACCACACTCACAGCACCCCGGTTCGGTCTGATTCACGGTGCGTGAATCGCCGTCCGATCAGGTGAATTCCGGAAAGTCCCTAGAGGGTGACCAGCATGCGGGTGTTGCCCAAGGTGTTGGGCTTGACGTATGAGAGGTCGAGGAACTCGGCGACGCCCTCGTCGTAGCTGCGGCACAACTCGTTGTAGACCTCGGCGCTCACGGGCGTCCCGTCGATCTCCTCGAAGCCGTGCCGGCCGAAGAAGTCGGTCTCGAAGGTCAGGACGAACACCCGGCGCAGTTCCAGCGAGCGCGCCTCGTCGAGCAGGCGGGCGACCATCTTGTGCCCGATCCCGTGGCCCTTGACCGCGGGATCGACCGCGAGCGTGCGGATCTCGCCGAGGTCCGACCACAGCACGTGCAGGGCTCCGCATCCCACGATCACGCCGTCCACCTCGTACACCCAGAACTCCTGTACCGATTCGTACAGGGTGACCAAGTTCTTCTCCAGCAGGATCTTCCCCGCGTAGACGTCGATGAGGCGCTTGATCGCGGCGACGTCGGAGGTCCGGGCGCGGCGCAGCACATCGTCGTGGTCGGTCTTCACGGTCGAAACTGTAGCGCGCAGAGCCGCTGATTCCGCGTACCGATAGGCTGATCGGCGTGAGTGCAACGGACGGCGTGCAGCCCGCGAGCACACCTGTCTCGAACGTCAACGTCGCGAACGGGTTGACGGTGCTCCGGATCGTACTCGTTCCGGTCTTCCTCGCGGCGCTGTTCGTCGACGGCGGTCAGTCGACCACGTGGCGCTGGATCGCCTTCGCGATCTTCGCGGTCGCCATGATCACCGATCGGGTCGACGGCCAGATCGCCCGCAGGTACGGGCTGATCACCGATTTCGGCAAGCTCATGGACCCGATCGCCGATAAGGCGCTCACCGGTGCGGCCTTCGTCGGCCTGTCCGTGTTGGGGGAGCTGCCGTGGTGGGTCACGCTGGTGATCCTGGCCCGCGAGTTCGGCATCACCGCCTTCCGGTTCGCCGTGATCCGCGACGGCGTGATCCCCGCGAGCCGCGGCGGCAAGCTCAAGACCCTGCTGCAGACGCTGGCGATCGGCCTGTACCTCATGCCTCTGCCCGCATGGATGGATCTGCCCAGCCAGATCATGATGGGTGCGGCCGTCGTCGTCACCGTCGCCACCGGCGTCGACTACCTGCTCAGCTGGTGGCGTGGCCGCCGATGACGCCGCGCGCCTCGTCGCCGCCCTCGTCGAGCGCGGCGAGACCGTCGCGTCCGCCGAATCGCTGACCGCCGGCCTGTTCGCCGCCACCGTCGCCGACGTCCCCGGTGCCAGCGCCGTGCTGCGCGGCGGGCTCATCGTGTACGCCACCGACCTCAAAGCGAGCCTGGCCGGCGTCCCGCCGGGCGAGTTGGAGCGCAACGGCCCCGTCCACCCGGACACCGCGCGGGCCCTCGCCCGGGGCGCGCGGACGCGCTGCGGCGCGGACTGGGGCGTCGGACTCACCGGCGTCGCCGGGCCCACGGAACAGGACGGCGTGCCCGTCGGCACCGTCCACATGGGGATATCCGGCCCGTCGGGCACGACGGTGAGCACGCTGCGGCTCGACGGTGACCGTGCCACCGTCCGGCGCGGCGCGGTTCGGGCGGCCCTGCGGGAGCTCGCCGCGCGGGTTTCGGCGAATCGGGAACCATCCGGGCCCGCCCCGCGTTGACTGGACAGATACCAAGACGGAGGTGAGCATGGCTCTACTGCTTCGCGAGGCGATCGGCGAGAACCTGCGGAAGACCCGGGTGCGCCAGAGTCGCACGCTGCGGGACGTGTCCTCGGCCGCGCAGGTCAGCCTCGGCTACCTGTCGGAGGTCGAGCGCGGCCAGAAGGAGGCGTCCAGCGAGTTGCTGGCCGCGATCTGTGGCGCGCTCGCCATCGATGTCGCCGATGTCGTGGCCCAGGCCAGCGTGTCGATGCGCCCGATCCCCACCGTGGTGATCCCCGCGCCGGCACTCGCCGCGGCCTGACCCTGAGACGAGTGATCCGCGGATTCGGGGATTTCCCCGAACCCGCGGACCAGGGCGGCGCAACGGGGTCCTTTCCCGATAGATTGGTAAGCACGAGTCCGGCGGTCGCCGGGCGGCCGGGCGCGGATCCGGCGATGGACGTATCGAGGCGGAGGAGAACTGACGATGGCTAACCCGTTCGTCAAGGGGTGGCGCTACCTGATGGCGCTGTTCAATTCGAAGATCGACGAGAACGCCGATCCGAAGGTGCAGATCCAGCAGGCGATCGAGGACGCGCAGCGCCAGCACCAGGCGCTCTCGCAGCAGGCGGCGGCCGTCATCGGCAACCAGCGCCAGCTCGAGATGAAGCTGAACCGCCAGCTGGCAGAGGTCGAGAAGCTCTCGGCCAACACCCGCCAGGCCGTGCAGCTCGCCGACCAGGCGACCGCCGCCGGTGACGTCGCCAAGTCCACCGAGTACACCAACGCCGCCGAGGCCTTCGCCGCGCAGCTGGTGACCGCGGAGCAGAGCGTCGAGGACCTCAAGGGGCTGCACGACCAGTCCCTGCAGGCCGCCGGCCAGGCCAAGCGTGCCGTCGAGCAGAACGCCCTGCAGCTGCAGACCAAGTTGGCCGAGCGCACCAAGCTGCTCAGCCAGCTGGAGCAGGCCAAGATGCAGGAGCAGGTCTCGGCGTCGCTCAACCAGATGGGCCAGCTCTCCGCGCCGGGCAACACCCCGAACCTCGACGAGGTGCGCGAGAAGATCGAGCGCCGCTACGCCAACGCCCTCGGCTCCACCGAGCTCGCGCAGAACTCCGTGCAGGGCCGGATGGCCGAGGTCCAGCAGGCCACCGTCCAGATGGCGGGCCACTCGCGGCTCGAGCAGATCCGGGCGTCGATGCAGGCCAGTGGCCAGATCACGGGCGCGCCCGCGGCTCCGCAGGCGGCACCCGCGCCGCAGACCCCGCAGCAGGCTCCGAATCCGGGCCTGCAGAAGCCCTGAGAACACGAGGAACCATGACCGACCAGCGAGGCCGTCACCGCACCGACTTCTCGGCGGTGGCGGCCTCTGCCGGTCGGATGGCCGCCTCCGCGATCAGCGCCGCGTCGAGCGCCATGGAGACCGCCGCCCGCGCCGCCGATGAGGCGCGCGACAAAGCAGCGCGTCGCCGGGACCCGAAGGTCGCGCACCAACGGTCGATCAGACAGGCCCGCTACACCGTCAACAGCTGGGCCGCCACCACGTCCACGTCCGCGGTCGTCGCGGTGGGCGGCTTCGCCGCGGCGGCTCCCGTCGTCGGCGGCACCGCCACCGCCGTGACCGCCCTCGTCGCCGTCCCGGCCGGGTACGCCGTGCGCAAACTGCGGCGGCTGCGCCGCACCCCGCCGCCGCCCCGCACCTACGCCCGCCGCGCCGTCCCGGCCCGGTCCTCCGCGCTGCACGAACCGGTGCGCGCCCTCGCCGACGCCGAGCAGGAGTTCCTCGCGCTGATGTCGGTGCTCACGCGCTCGGGGGCCCTCCCGCCGGACGCCCTCAGCGAGCTCGACGACGACGCCGAGACCTCGGCGGACGCGATCATCTCCTACTCCGAACAGCTCGTCGATCTCGAGCGGGTGGTCGCCGGGGGCGGAGGGTCCGCCGCGTACCTGCGCGAGACCTTCGAGGAGGGGCTCGACAGCCTCGACGAGGGTGTCGCCGCCTATCGCGAGATGGTCCGGTCCGCCGCCACGACGGTGGCCGCCGCCCGCCGATCGCTCGGCTCGCCCGCCCGGTTCGACGAGCTCAGCACCGCGACGCCGCGATTGCAGGAGACCGCCGAGCGGCTGCGCGCCTGGGCGTACGGCATCGCGGCGCTGCCGCCCGTGCCGGATCCCCGTACCTGGTGATCCGCTCTCGGGGTTAACCCCCAAATCTCCCTGAAACCGCAGCTCAGAGCGTGACTTCCACGCTCCCGCGGGGGCAGTATGGAAGGCGAAGGACTCACCCCACACTCCCCGAAAGGTGCATCGCAATGTTCTGGAAGATCCTCGGCGCCATCGTCGTCATCTGGCTCGCCCTGATGGTGGCCTCGGCGATCATCAAGTCCCTGTTCCCGCTCGCCGTCATCGCGCTCGTCGTGATCGGTATCGTCACGGTGGTCAAGTGGCTGGGTTCGGGGAAGAAGACCCCGAGCACGTTCTAGCGGGGCCGACCCGCGCGCGCTCCCCGCGGGCGCGCCGACGGCTCACGAAGGAGTGCGGGTGCGCGTTGCGATCGTCGCGGGTTCCGAGGCCGGGCATGCACTGCCCGGCCTCGCCCTTGCGCTCCGTCTGATCGGCGCGGGTCACGAGCCCGTCGTCTTCACCGGCCGGCAGTGGCGCGACGTCGGCGCCCGCTACGCCGTCGACACCCGCGAACTGCCGGGACTGGCCGCCCGGCCCGGCGACGACGACGGCGATGCGGGAGCCAAGATCCACGGCCGCGCCGCCTACATCGCGACCCGCGTGCTGCCCGACATCGAGGCCCTCCACGTCGACCTCGTCGTCGCCGACATCCTCACCCCCGGCGGCGGGATGGCGGCGGAACTGCTCGGCGTGCCCTGGCTGGAGCTCAGCCCGCATCCCCTCTACCTTCCGTCGAAGGGCCTCCCGCCCATCGGATCCGGCCTCGCGCCCGCGGAGACGCCGCGGGAACTGCTGCGCGACGCGGTGCTCCGCGCCTTCACCGCCCGCGACATCGCGAACGGCCGACGCCAGCGCGAGACCGCCCGCGCCGGCATCGGGCTCCCGCCGCGCGACGGAGGGCCCGCTGGGCGGCTCGTCGCCACCATCCCCGCCCTCGAAGTACCGCGCCCCGACTGGCCCTCGCGGACGCACCTCGTCGGACCACTGACCCTGGAGCCGACCGACGATCCGTGCCCCGTTCCCGACGGTGCCGGCCCGCTCGTCATGGTGGCGCCGTCGACCGCGGCGACGGGGGAGCAGAACCTCGCCGAAGTGGCCGTCGACGGGCTGCGCGGCGCCGGCGTGCGGCTCGCGGTGAGCGGTCTGAATCCGCCCGCCTTCGACGAGCCCTGGGTCGCCAGCGGTTTCGGCCGGCAGGACGACCTCGTCGCGCAGGCCGACGCCGTGGTCTGCGGCGGTGGACACGGCATGCTCACCAAGGCGCTCACCGCCGGAAAGCCGGTCGTCGTCGTCCCCGGCGGCGGCGACCAGTGGGAACTCGCCAATCGCGTCGTGCGGCAGGGGAGCGGCGTGCTCGTCCGGCCCGCGACCGCCGACGCGATCCGCGCCGGCGTGCGCCGCGTGCTCGACGAGCCGTCGTACGCCCGCGCCGCCCGGTCCGCCGCCGCCGGGGCCCACCGCGTCGCGGACCCCGTGCTGGTGTGCGAGGCCTATCGGTAACCTGGTGCGGTGCGCCTCACCGACTTCCGCGAACTGCTCTACGCCGAGTTCGGCACGCTCCGCGGCGACACCCTGATGCGCGATCACCGGCTCGGCGACTTCGGCGTCACCGGTGATCAGGCCATCGAGTCCGGCGTCGACCCGCGGGACGTGTGGCGGGCGCTCTGTGCGGAATTCGATGTGCCGAGGTCCCGCTGGTAGTCACTCCTGCGGCGTCGGGCCCGGCGACCACAGCCCGGTCCGCGTGACCTCGGTCCGGCCCAGCTGCGCCGCGGGCGCGTCGACGTAGGGGACGTACCGCTCGAGCGCACCCCACTCCCGGCCCCAGTCGTGGTTCAGGTAGGTCGGGACGGTCTGCGCCGTGGCGAGGAGCAGCGCCCACCCCAGCGGCCCGCCGGCGTCGCCGCCCTGCCATGTGGTGGTCGCCGCGGCCGCCAGATCGCGCTCGGGCAGGATCCGCCACTTCGGCTGCTCCGCCACGCCGCCGTTCTCCCGCCACTGCCGCTGGCACGGGAAGCCGATCCCGGCGCCCCAATCGACCAGCGTCGGGTCGTCGCCCAGCAGCTCCTGCAGCGTCTCCAGCTTCGGCGCGCGCGGGGGCGTGTACGCCACCCACGTGCTCTCCGACGGCGCCGTGATCGTCGCGCGCACCCGCACGGCGGTCGCGCCCGCGGGCACCGTCTCCGCCGGGACGCGGAGGTTGCGCCACGCCGGAGCCGGGCCGATGTCGATGGGCGTGACCGCCCCGTTCGGGGTGATCGTGCCCTGGCCGGTGCCGAACTCGAGTTGCAGGTCGCCGGGGCCGAAGCGGCCGGCGACGCTGATCGTCAGCAACCGGTCGATCCCGCCCGCGGGCAGCGCGTACCAGCTCGAGATCGCCCGCGCGGAATGCTGCGGACCGGTCTGTCGGCTACCGACCATCGGCACGCGCGCGGGGTCGAGCCCGAAGGGCAGGGCCGCGGTCGAGCCGTTGACGCCGGGCGCGGCGAGGGTGCCGCCGCCGGTGCCGCCCGTGTTCGACGGGGTGTTGTCGGCGTCGCCGGTGCGCACCAGGTCGGCGGCGCCGCGCGAGCTCGAGCTGAGGCTGCCGGCGATGCCGTTCGGCGTGAAGTTCGCGTTCAGCTCGCCGACCAACGGGTCGGGTGCGGTGCCGATCGGGGCGAGCACGCCCGCGGTGGCGTCGCGCTCGACGAGGACCTCGTCGGCCATGCCGCACGGGTCGCCCGCGAGCGAGCGCAGGTTCTGCTGGCCGTAGGAGTAGGCGGGCCGCTGGATCATGATCGACGCGACGTTGGTGGCGCCGATCATCGCGATGATGAGCGTCGCGACCAGGGTGATGGGCGTCGCGAACCCCGGCAGGCGGAACCTTCCCCGATCGTTTTCCTGGCGCCCGCCCGCCGGACCGCCGAGCCCCGGGACCCGGGGTGCCCACCCGGTCACGTGCACCACGAGCGACGCGGCGAGCAGCACGACGGTGGCCGCGCCGAAGACGGTCGCGATCTTCACGCCGGCGACGGACGGATCGGCGCCGCCCCAGGGGATGCCGAAGTTGCCCGGGTAGAACCAGCCGTTCGTGGTCTCGAAGGCCAGCGTCGCGCAGCCGGCGACCGCCGCGAGGGCCAGGAGCCGGAACTGGGGGCGCCGGATCGTCCGCGGGCCGACGGCGACCACCGCGATGGCGGCGACCATCGCGCCCAGCGTCGCGAAGGCGCCGAAGTGGTGCGTCCACTTGGTGGGGTTGAAGGCCATGACCAGTAGCGAGACGCCGATGGCGGCCACGACGCGGCGCGCGGGCCCCGTCGCGATGCCGGGGATGCGGCGCCGCCACAGCAGCAGCGTCGCCACGATCGCGGAGCCCAGGAACAGGGCGAGCATCGCGAACCGTCGGGCCACGGAACCGTTGGGATTCTGCTGGAACAGGGCCTCGTACCGGATGATCTCGCGGTGCCAGGGCTCGCTCGGCCCGACGTCGCCGAGCAGCTTCGTGGACTGGAGCATCTCGACGAGGCCGTGATCGGCGAAGACGAGGAAGAGCACCGACGCGCCCGCGGCGCTCAGGGTGAGCAGCGTCGCGGCGTACCCGTTCGCCCGCACGTGCGCCACCACGGCCCGCCACAGGGGCGCGGCCGCGACGAGGAAGACCACGAAGGCGAAGCTGCCCGTCGGGGCCGCGGAGAGGGTGAGGCCGGCCACGACGAGGCCGACGCCCGCGGGGGCGAGCCGGCGCGTGGCGATGGACCGTTCGACCAGGCACCAGGTCACGACGGTGCCGACCGCGACGATCGGCTCCGGGCGCAGGCCGGGGTTGTAGGTGAGCCAGAACAGCGTGAAGACCGCCGCCATCGCCCACAGCGCGCGCGAGTGGTCGCGCGGCGCCCGGCGCTTGCTCAGGCCCAACCGGGGCAGCACCTCGCGGGAGAGCAGGAACCAGGCCAGGATCCCGGAGAGCAGCGCGGGCAGTCGCAGCCAGGGGCTCGACACACTGAGGTCCGCCATCCAGGAGACCACGTAGAAGGGCATGCCGAAGGGTGCGTAGGGCGCGTCGTAGTACCGGAACACCTCGGGCATGTACCCGGAGTGCGGTGCGGCCTTGATCATCCCCAGGATGTAGCCGTCGTCCGACGTCGGCGCCCCGACGATGTGCCAGGCCAGCAGGCTGCCGATCACGGCCGCATCGGCGAGGCGCACCTGCCGCCAGCTGCGGGGGACGAGCCGGCCCCGGCGGCGCCCGTCGGCGCGGTCGAGCAGGGCCAGCGCGAGCAGCGAGACGAGCACGCAGGCCGTGCCGATGAGGATCGCGGCGCCCTTGAGCACCGACGGGGAGGAGGTGTAGCGGGAGTCGACGTCGATCGTCATCGTCGGCGTCGGGCCCTGCAGGTCCGCGGGCAGGTCGGAGAACACGCCGACCACCTGGGGCCGCAGATCGCGACGCACGTCGCCCTGGCCCGAGATGCCCGTCGCGGCCGCGAAGGCGTGGTCGGCGTCGACCGCGATCCGCAGCTCGCCGCAGCGGGCCAGATCCGCGCGGGGCACGGTGTGCACGAGCGCGCCGCGGGAGCGGACCGTGAGCGCCTCGCCGTCGACGGTGACGTACAGGCCGGCCGTGCGCGCGCGGTCCCCGGCGGCCGGGGGCGTGGTGGCCGCGAGCACCGTCTGCTTGTCCGACGGTGCCGCCGCGGCGACCGCGCAGGGGATCGTCGCGTCGACCTCCAGCGGCTTGTACATCGTGAGCGGCGCGGTGACCGGTGCGAGCGATCCGGACTGCGGCCAGTCGATCGTGACGGCGGTCTGCTGGATCGGCAGCAGGGGCGTCGCGATCGCGAGCACCAGGCCGATCAGGCCGGCGACGACGGCGGCGATCCGGGCGATTCGGAGGTTCACGATCAGTCAGGGTATCGGCCCGGCGCGACGGGTCCGGTCGGCGCGCGGCGAGTCGTCCGAGACGGGTGTGAAATACGCCGTCCCGGCAGCTATGCTGTGACCACCGACACAGCCCGCGCCCGGTTCCGCCACCCCTGGAACAGGGCGTATTGAGAGAAAGCACGGTGGTTTCAGTGACCCTTGACGCCAATTCGCCGATCGAGAAGCTCCCCGGCGGCACCGACGCGACGCAGGCGGGTCGGCACGATGCCGATCCCCGGGGCGGGCAGTCCGCCTCGGTCGAGTCCTTCTCCCTGGACGATCGGTACACGCGCGAAGAGGGCACGATCTACCTCACGGGCATCCAGGCCCTGGTGCGCATGGTGCGCGACCGGGCCCGGCTCGATCGCCGCCAGAATCTCACGACGGGCTCGTTCATCTCCGGTTACGAGGGCTCGCCGCTCGCGGGCTACGACCTGGAGATCGCCAAGCGCACGAAGTACCTCAAGGACTTCGACACCGTGCACCGCCCCGGCCTCAACGAGGAGCTGGCCGCCACCTCGGTCATGGGTTCGCAGATCGCGGCGCAGGTCGGGCACCTCGACCGCGGCCTCGCCGGCGTCACGGGCTACTGGTACGGCAAGGCGCCCGGTCTCGACCGCGCCACGGACGCGCTGCGGCACGCCAATATGATCGGCACCCATCCCACCGGCGGCGCGGTCGCTCTCGTCGGCGACGACCCCGGCGCCAAGAGCTCGACGGTGCCGTGCGCCTCCGAGATGGCCCTGGCCGATCTGTACATGCCGATCCTCTACCCGGCCGACTCGCAGGACATCCTCGACCTCGGCGTGCACGCCGCGATCATGTCCCGCGTCTCGGGCCTGTGGACCTCGCTGAAGATCTCCGCCCACGTCGCGGACGGGTCATCCACCGCGGACGTGCACCCCGACCGCATCCTCCCCGTCTACGGCGACCTCGGCACCAGCCCGCACGTCCCGTCGGGCCAGCTGCTCGGCGCGAAGCTGATGGAGCTCGAGCAGAACCAGCTCACCGTGCGCATGCCCCGCGCCACCGAGTACGCCCGGATCAACCGGCTCAACCGCATCACGGTGCGCTCGAGCGACGACCGGATCGGCATCGTCTGCGCCGGTAAGACCTACCTCGACGTGCGCGAGTCCCTGCGGCTCATCGGCATCGAGGACGACGAGCTCAACCGCCTCGGCATCCGGATCCTCAAGATGGGCATGGTCTACCCGTTCGAGCGGCAGATCCTGCACGAGTTCATCGACGGCCTCGACGAGGTGATCGTGGTCGAGGAGAAGCGCGACTTCCTCGAGACGATGATGCGCGACATCCTGTTCCGGCACCCCGGTGCGCCGAACATCGTCGGCAAGGCCAACGAGGACGGCTCCACGCTGTTCTCGCGCTTCGGTGAGCTGGACGTCGACTCCGTCTCCCGCGGCCTCGCCCAGCGGCTCGCGCGCGTGCACCAGGTGCCCGCGGCGAAGGACTGGCTGGACCGTAAGGCCCAGGTGCGCACGCGGATCGAACTGCCGCTCGCGGCGCGCAGCCCGTACTTCTGCTCGGGCTGCCCGCACAACACCTCCACCAAGGTCGCCGACGACACGCTGGTCGGCGCCGGCATCGGCTGCCACGCCATGGTCCTGCTCATGGACCCGCAGCAGGTGGGCGACGTCACCGGCGTCAGCCAGATGGGCGGCGAGGGCGCGCAGTGGGTCGGCATGGCCCCGTTCGTCACCGAGAAGCACTTCGTGCAGAACATCGGCGACGGCACCTTCATGCACTCGGGCTCGCTGGCGTTGCGCCAGTCCGTGGCCTCGGGGGAGCGGATCACCTACAAGCTGCTGTTCAACGGCACCGTCGCCATGACCGGCGGCCAGGACCCGGTCGGCCAGATGTCCCTGCCGCAGATCTGCGCGCTGCTGCAGGCGGAGCGGGTCACCAAGATCATCGTCACCTCGGACAACCCGAAGCAGACCTCGATCGGGCTGCCGAAGGGCATCGAGGTGCGCGATCGCGCCGACATGCTCGATGTGCAGCGCGAACTCGCGGAGACACCGGGCGTCACGGTCCTCGTGCACGACCAGTACTGCGCCGCCGAGAAGCGGCGCAAGCGCAAGCGCGACAAGTACCCCACGCCGAACCAGCGCGTGGTGATCAACGAGCGCATCTGCGAGGGCTGCGGCGACTGCGGCCAGAAGAGCAACTGCCTCTCCGTGCATCCGGTGGAGACGGAGTTCGGCCGCAAGACCCGCATCGACCAGAGCTCGTGCAACCTCGACTTCTCGTGCCTCAAGGGCGACTGCCCCTCGTTCGTCACGGTCACGCCGGGCGCGCAGGGCAAGGTCCGCAAGTCGGTGCCCGACATCACCGCCGAGTCGATCCCGCAGCCGAAGAAGGCCCGTCGTGAGGCCGACGGCATGGCCATCCGGATCACCGGCATCGGCGGCACGGGCGTGGTCACGGTCTCGCAGATCCTCGCGACCGCGACGGTGCTCGACGGTCATTCCGCGCGCACCGTCGACATGACCGGCATGGCCCAGAAGGGCGGCGCCGTGGTCTCGGACATCAAGGTCTCGGCCACGTACGTGGACCAGGCCGCGAAGGTCGCCTCGGGCGACTGCGACGTGTACCTGTCCTGCGACAGCCTCGTCGGCGTCGACCCGGCGAACCTCAAGGTCGCCTCGCCCGAGCGCACCACGTCGATCGTCTCGACCACGGAGGTCCCCACCGGCCAGATGGTGATCGACACGTCCGTCGGCTACCCCGACTCGCGGAGCATCCACGAGGCCATCGACCGGGCGTCGCTGCGCACCGTCTATCTCGACCCGGGCGACCTGACGCTGCAGCTGTTCGGCGACGAGCAGTACGCCAACCTGTTCATGGTCGGCGCCGCCTTCCAGACCGGCGCCCTGCCCATCAGCTCCGCGTCGATCGAGCGGGCCATCGAGCTCAACGGCGTCGCCGTGGAGAAGAACCTGCAGGCCTTCCGCCGCGGCCGCCAGTCGGTCTCGGACCCGGCCGGCGTGCAGGCCGCGATCGACGCGCTGCACCCCGTGCCCGCGCCGGCCCCGGTCAGCGCGTTCGCCAAGGGCCTCGTCGCCGTCCTCGACGGTGGCTCCGAGGAGCTGCTGCGCCAGGTGGGGATCCGCGTGGACGAGCTGGTCGCGTACCAGGACAAGGCCTACGCCGAGCGCTACGTCGACGACGTCGCCCGCGTCTTCCGCGCCGAGAAGAGCTGGGGCTCGGAGGATCTCACCGCGGCCGTCGCGCACAACCTGCACAAGCTGATGGCCTACAAGGACGAGTACGAGGTGGCCCGGCTCTCGCAGGACACCGGGTTCGCGGCGCAGGTCGCCGACGAGTTCGGTGCCGACGCCAAGAAGGCGATCCGCCTGCACCCGCCGACGCTGCGCGAGATGGGCCTGAAGAACAAGCTCGCCCTGGGCGAGTGGGTGAACCCGGGCATGAAGACGCTGGCGAAGATGAAGCGCCTGCGCGGCACCAAGCTCGACGTCTTCGGCATGACCGAGATGCGTCGCATGGAGCGCACTCTCATCGCGGAGTACCGCGCTCTGGTGGGCCTCATGATCGCCGCCGCCGAGGGCGGCCGGGTCGCCGACGAGCAGCGCATGCAGGTCGTCGCCCTGGCCGAGCTGCCCGACATGGTTCGCGGCTACGAGTCGATCAAGACCGGCAACGTGGAGAAGTACCGCGCCGCCGTCCAGGAGCAGCTGGAGACGCTGGGCTGGTAGCCCACGTCCTCCCGTGTTCGACGGTGACCGTCCCTCGTTTCGAGGGGCGGTCACCGTCTTTTTCGTCAGGGCAGGCTGAACAGCAAGACGAGTGCGGCGATCACGAGGTAGCCGATCACCCACCAGGACGCCCCGGGACGGGGCAGGGGGCGCCCGTGCCTCATGGCGTGATCGACTTTGCGCCAGCGGTATCCGGCCTGCACGGCGAGAATGATCGCCAGGATCAGCGAACCGCGGACGATCAGACCACGCTGGAGGTCGGGCACGAGATCACCTGCCAGGGCCTCCAGCCCCAGCGCGGCGGCGATCACCGCGAGCGACGTCCGGGTCCAGGCGAGGAACGTGCGCTCGTTGGCAAGGGTGAACCGCGGATCGGGTTCCTCGCCCTGCGGCACCACCGGTCCCGGGGGCCGCACGGTCGCCGTCATTCCGCGGCGCCGAGCGATACGACCGCCGGCCGCCACTGCGGTTCCCCGAGCGACGCGGCCCGCTGCGATTCCGCGGCGGCCCAGGCGAACACCCCGCGCGCCATGAGCGACTCCTCCGTACGGGCTCGCTCCCCGTACACCCGGGCACGGGTCTCCTGCGCCGCACCGGACTCCGGATCGGCCTGCACGGCCATCTCCGCGAAGTGGGAGGCCAGCCGCAGGTCACCGGCATCGGCGGCGCGCGCAACCTCATCGAGCACGGGGCGCAGACCGCCGGCGAGCCGCACGACGGCCCGGGCGAGCTCCGCGTCGGTGCTGGGCTTGAGCCGCGCCGGATTGCCGTCGAACCAGCCTCCGTACCGGCGCCACAAGTTGCGCACGATGAACTCGGGCTCGTCGTACCGGGCCCGCAGGTACACGCGGTCGGCGAGGCGCGCGGGCGGGGTGACGGCGGGCACGATGTCGTCGAGCCGAAGGCCCGCGTTCATCATGTCGAGCGTCTGTCCCACGATCGCGTCGAGCCAGTCCGCAGTCTCCAGGCACGCCTGCTCGATGCGATCGGCGCCGAAGATCGGGGCGCCGTGCGAGGGCAGCATGATCTCCGCACCGAGGCCCGCCATGCGCCGCAGCGCCTGCGCCCACTCGCGCGGGAAGCGCTGTGCCTTCTGGGGATTGCCGCAATTGGGTACGAGCCAGACGAACATGTCGCCCGGCATGAGCAGCTTGTGCTCCGGCACGTACGCCACTGCGGCGTCGTCGGTCTCGCCCTCCGCGTGGAAGAGCTCGAAGGTCACGCCCGCGCGGCGCACCGTCATCGTGTCGCGGAAGGTGAGGTCGGGGGAGCGGAGGTCGCTCGGCCACGTCAGGTCCGGGATCTGGAACTGGCGGCGGTTGATGATCTCGTTGTAGCCGGCGGTGAGCCGGTACCGGTCGAACCGGTCGCGCACGCGCTCCTGCCCGATGACCTCGATACGGGAGCCGGGCTCGGCCTCGAACGGGGCGAGGCCGCACACGTGGTCGGTGTGGCCGTGCGAGTAGAACGCGGTGGTCAGCGGCTTGTCGGTCCACGCGCGGAGCAGGTCGTGCCCGCGCTGTGCGCCCCGGGCGTTGCCAGTATCGAAGAGCACCAGCTCGTCGTCGGTGCGGAAAGCGATCGCGTTGCCGAAGCCGGGGAGGAAGCCGACGCCGTCGGCGATGTCGACCACGGGGTGGCCGCCGCGGCCGGTTGCGATGTCGTTGTCGATCTCGCCGGACCAGACCCGGTCGGCGTAATCACGGATATCGGTGATGCTCATGCCAGTTCTCCTGCCAGGTCGCGCATGATGCCGTTGCGCTGGATCTCCGAGGCGCCGGTCAGTACGCGGAACATGCGCAGGCCGTGCCAGAGTTGTTCGATCTCGGTGCCGCGGACCATGCCCGCCTTGCCGAGCATCTGCATCGCTTCGTCGGCGATGCGGTACGCGCTCTCGGCGACGAAGAGCTTGCACATGAAGGACTCGATACGGGGCCGGCGGCCTGCGTCGAGGTCGGCGAGTGCCGCGTAGGTCATCGACCGGCCCGCGTACAGCTCCGTCGCCATATCGGCCAGGCGGTGCTGGATCGCCTGCTTCTCGAGCAGCAGCCCGCCCGTGACGGGCCGCTGCGCGGCCCACTGCAGCGCGATCTGGATCGAGCGACGAGCGGCGCCGATCGCGGTGGGGCAGTGGAGCAGACGGTTCGCGGTGATCCGGCCGAGCGCGATCCGCAGGCCCTCTCCCTCCGCGCCCAGCAGGTTGGCCGCGGGGACGAACGCGCCCTCCAGGATCACGTCGGACTCCACGTTCTGCCCGGTGAGCGGCAATGCGCCGGGGACGATCTTCACCCCGGGGCCGTCGAGGTCGACGAGGAAGGCGCTGTAGCGCTCGTCGTCGGCGGCCATGCGCGCCACGACGATCGCGAAGTCGGCGAAGGTCCCGGCCGTGCTGAAGACCTTGTGCCCGGTGAGCAGGTAGCCGCCGTCCGTGGGTGTGGCGGTGGTGGACATTCGGCGCACGTCGGAGCCGGCGTCGTCCTCCGTGATGGAGAAGCAACACGCGCGCTCGGCGCGGACCACCGGTAGCAAGTACTCGTCGATCTGCTGCTGCGTGGCGATCCCGAACAATGCCCCCACCCGCAGGGGACCGCCCATGTCGCCGAGTACGGAGGTCGCGAGAACACGGGGCGACGCGCCGATCTCCTCCTTGAGCGCAGCCAACCGCGTATAGCTCAGCCCCTGCCCGCCGAGCTCGGGCGGGAGGTGGATGCCGTAGAAGCCCAGCTCGCGGCTGCGCCGCCAGACAGGCTCCAGGAGTTCGCGACTCAGTGGTGTGCCGTAGGCGATGAGGTGCTCGCGCTCGTAGTCGGCCAGCTCGCCGTCGAGGTAGTCGCGCAGGCGCAGTACCAGCGCGTCGAGCTCGGGATCGTCGGGGTGTCGCGGGGTCAGGGAGAACATCGGGGGCTCCTTGTCTCGGAGAAGTGGGCGGTGCGATGCGCGGATCGAGAGGTGGTCAGCCGACGCGCCGGCCGGCGCCGGCCCAGTCGCGGTCACGGAGTGCGCGGCGGTCGATCTTGCCGTTGCGGTTCTTCGGTAGTTCGGTGTGGAAGTCGATGCGGCGGGGGATCTTGACCCGGGAGATCAGCCGCCCGCACGCCTCGGTGAGCTCGTCGGCGGTCACCTCGTAGCCGGGCTTGAGCACGACGGCGGCTTTGACGGCCTCGCCCCACTTCTCGTCGGGGACGCCGTACACGCAGGTCTCGAAGACGGCGGGGTGCGCGTACAGGGCCGTCTCCACCTCAAGGCAGTAGACGTTGTAGCCGCCGGAGACGATCATGTCCTTCTTGCGGTCCACCAGGAACAGGAAGCCGTCCTCGCGGAACCGCCCCAGATCACCGGTGTGCACCCAACCGTCGCGGAAGGTCTCGGCGGTCGCCTCGGGCGCGTGGAAGTACTCGCGCACGCAGTCGTCGCCGCGGGCCACGACCTCGCCGACCTCGCCCACCGGGACCGGGGCACCGGCATCGTCGACCACGCGGACTTCGGTGTCGAAGACGGGCCGGCCGCACGAGAGCAGGAGCTCGGGGTCGCTCTCGAGGCCGCGCACCACGTCGGCGGAGGAGAGGAAAGTGATCGCGCTCGTCGTCTCGCCCTGACCGTAGCCCTGGTTGACGACGGGGCCGAATGCCCCGACCGCGTCGCGCAACCGCGCGGGGCTGATCGGGGCTCCGCCGAGGGTGACCGAACGCAATGCGCTCAGGTCGCGGTCGGCGAGCGAGGGATCGGCGAGCACCAGATTGAGCATCGCCGGCACGAGGAAGGTGTTGGTCACCTTCTCCCGCTCGAGCGCGTCCAGGTAGTCGGACGGGGTGAATCGAGGGAGGACGACGACAGTCGCACCGCGGAAGAAGCAGGACAGAATGCCCATGCCGCTCGCGTGAGTGATGGGGCCGGGCGCGAGGTACACCTCGTTCTCGACATGCAGCTCGGCGTTCATGGCGACCTTCCGCATGTTCGCCAGACGGTTGCCCACGGTCTGCACCGCGGCCTTGAGGGTTCCAGTGGAACCGGAGGTGAAATTCAGGACCGCGGGAAGGTCGGCATCCAGATCGGCGACGACGGTGCCGGGCTCGCCCTGCGCGAGCAGCGCGGCGTAACCGTCGGCACCGTCGGACTCGAGCGCCACCACCCGGCAGTCGAGCGCGCGGCGGGCGACCATCTCGGAGACGATCGCGGCGTGCCGGGCGCCGGCGAAGACGAGGCGGGTCTCGGAATCGACCAGCACGTGCTCGATCTCCGCCGGTGCGAGGCGGGCGCTGATCGGTACGCGCAGGAAGCCTGCCTTGCACATGGCCATCTCGGCGACAACGAGTTCGCCGCAATTGTCGGCGACGGTCGCCACTGCGGAGCCTGTGGTGAGGCCCGCGCCGTACAGGGCGCTGGCGAGCCGGTCGCTGTCGGCGTCGAGTTCCGCGTACGTCCAGCGGCGGTCCGCGCACACGAGCGCGACGTGGTCGGGGTGATACGCCGCTGTGCGGGTGAGGTAGATGCCGAGGTTCATGCCGTCTCCATTAAGTGGACTTGAACGCCAAAAATAGACGTGCTGTCTAATAACGGTTATAGACGTGGTGTCCATCACTCGTCAAGACTGCTAGAAAAAGACATGGCCACTGAAGACCGCCGCACCCGGCGTACCCGCTCCGCGCTCCGTCACGCCCTCGTCGAACTCGCTGTCGAGCGGAGCTTCGGTGAGGTCACCGTCGAAGAGATCACCGAACGCGCCGACGTCGGACGCGCGACCTTCTACACGCACTTCCGAGACAAGGACGCGCTCTACGACGACGTCGTCTCCGCGCTCGTCGCCGAGCTCGCAGTACGGACGCGCCCCGAGGACACCGCCGGGGAGGGTTTCACGGGGCGCCCTGTTCACGCCCTGTTCGAGCATGCCGCCGACGAGGTCGAGAGCTACCGGATGGTGCTCCGCGGCGACGGGGACGGTCGTGCTCGTCGCGCACTCGCGGGTGCACTCGTCGACGCCGCGGAGGACGTCTTCCGTGTACGGGTCGCCGAGGCGGGGGTCGTGCCGCGCATCGACCTGACCGTGCTCGCGTACGCGTGGGTGGGCGAGCAGCTGGAGGTGTTGGGGTGGTGGCTCGAGGGTGGCCGGGCGGTTCCGCTCGAGCAGGTCGTCGGGATGCTCGCGGATCTGTCGCGCTACGGCCGGCGGTGGGCGACCGGGTTCGCCGTCAATGCGCCCGGCGAGGGGTGAGGCGACGCATACGCGCAGGTGGGCGCCGACTTCGGCGCGAGGGGGTTGTGTTCCGGCTCACACTGAGCCTATTTTTGGACATAGAGTCCAGGAACGGACTCTTTGTCTGACATCTGGAGGCTCAAGTGCTACCCCATCGTCGTGAACTGACGACCTACCCCACGGGCGCCCGGCGCCGCGGTCTGTTGGCTGCCGTGATCCTCGCGCTGTTCCTGACCGCGTACGAGGGGCAGCTGGCGCCGATCTTGAGCCTGATGCTCAAAGATCTCGGCTTCTCCAAGGTCACGTACGGACTGATCACGGCCGCGTCGCTCCTGGTCGGTGCGTTCGCCGGCTACATCGGGGGCCGGCTTGCGGACCGGATCGGTCGAGTGCGGCTGTTGGTGCCGTTCCTGTTCCTGTCCGGTGTGGCGGTGCTGTTCATGGCGTCGGCGCAGAACGTGCAGACCTTCACCGTCGCGCGGATCGTGCTCGCGCTGGTCGAGGGGATCGCGGTCTCGGGGACGCAGCCCCTCGTTCGCGACTTCACGCCGCGTGTCGGCCGGGCCCAGGCCTTCGCGTTCTGGTCGTGGGGTTCGGTGGTGGCGAACCTCGTGGCCGCCGGGGTCGCCGCAGCCACGCTCGGCTTCTTCGACGACAACTGGCGCTCGCAACTGATCATCATGGGGATCGTCTCGATCGCCGGTTCGCTCGTCGTCGCCTGCACGCTGCACGACCTGTCGCCCGAACTGCGCCGCCAGATCCGCCGGTCCGAGCACGAGGTGACCGAGACTCGGGCGCCGCTTGAGAGGTTGGGTGTGCGGCCGCTGATCGCGAGTCCCGTGATCTGGCTGCACGTGCTCGCGAACGGCGTGCTGTTCATCCTGCTGGGGACGCTCAACGCGTACGGGCAGACCATGGTCGAGGAGACCTTCGGTGTCACCGTGCGGCAGGCGTCAGCCGTACTGATGGCCTTCTGGTTCGCCAACACGGTGACGAGTCTTGTGGCGGCCCGCATCTCCGACAGGACGCAGCAGCGGATTCCGTTCATGGTGGGCGGTGGCGTCACCGGCGTGCTCTCGCTGGTGGTCTGGGTGGCCCTGATGACGGCCGGCTCGGCGCCGTTCGGTGCTCTGGTACTGGTGCAGTTGCTCATGGGTGCCTCGATCGGTGCGGTGTACGGCCCGTGGATGGCGAGCTTCTCGGCCGCCGCCGAGGAGGTGCACCCGGACCTGCAGGGCACGGCGTTCGGGCTCAATCACTTCATCTCTCGAATCCTTGTTCTGGGCTCGGTGGTGCTGGCGCCCAGGGTCGCCGACTTCGGCGGCTGGCGGCCGTGGATGATCGTCACGCTCGTGGCGATGGTGGTGTACGTGGTGCTGGCGGTGCTGTTGCAACGGTGGGGGCGACGGCGTTCGGCCGCGGCCCGGGTCGACGACGCCGATATCGGCGTGGCGGCTTGAATCGAACGCAGGTTCGCCTATAGTCGACGGTGTTCGACGTGAAAGTGAGCCGACGAGAGCGCGCCCGATGCGGATGCGAAAACTTGTCAGAGGGTCCCTCTAGCGTCCGTAGCAACAGTAGAACCCAGCGCCGGCGGTACTTCCCACCCCGGCCCGAAGGACGGAGAGTCCCATGGCACCTGCACCCGCGGATCGCGATAAGGCCCTCGAGCTGGCGCTCGCCCAGATCGACAAGAGCTACGGCAAGGGCTCCGTCATGCGCCTCGGGGACGAGGTGCGCCAGCCCATCGCGGTGATCCCCACCGGCTCCATCGCGCTGGACGTGGCGCTCGGCATCGGCGGTCTCCCGCGCGGCCGCGTCATCGAGGTGTACGGCCCGGAGTCCTCGGGTAAGACCACCGTCGCGCTGCACGCGGTCGCGGAGGCGCAGGCCAATGGCGGCATCGCGGCCTTCATCGATGCGGAGCACGCGCTCGACCCCGACTACGCCGCGAAGCTGGGTGTCGATACGGACGCCCTGCTCGTCTCCCAGCCCGACACCGGTGAGCAGGCGCTGGAGATCGCCGACATGCTGATCCGCTCCGGCGCGCTCGACATCATCGTGATCGACTCGGTGGCCGCGCTGGTCCCCAAGGCCGAGATCGAGGGCGAGATGGGCGACAGTCACGTCGGCCTGCAGGCCCGCCTCATGAGCCAGGCGCTCCGCAAGATGACCGGCGCCCTGAACAATTCGGGCACCACCGCCATCTTCATCAACCAGCTGCGCGAGAAGATCGGCGTCATGTTCGGCTCGCCCGAGACCACCACGGGCGGTAAGGCGCTGAAGTTCTACGCCTCCGTGCGCCTGGACGTGCGCCGCATCGAGACGCTCAAGGACGGCACCGACGCCGTGGGTAACCGCACCCGCGTCAAGGTCGTCAAGAACAAGGTCTCGCCGCCGTTCAAGCAGGCCGAGTTCGACATCATCTACGGCCAGGGCATCAGCCGTGAGGGCTCCATCATCGACATGGGCGTGAACGAGGGTTTCATCCGCAAGTCGGGCTCCTGGTACACCTACGACGGCGACCAGCTGGGCCAGGGCAAGGAGAACGCCCGCAAGTTCCTGCTCGAGAACCCGGACGTCCGCGACGAGATCGAGAAGCGGATCAAGGAGAAGCTCGGCGTGGGCGCCGACGTCACCGTCGAGGCCGACGAGATCGCTCCCGCACCCGTCGACTTCTAGGCCGCCATGGACTATGCCGATGACGAGGTCGTCTCCCGGGGACGGCGCCGCGGCCGCCGCCCGCGCGAGGGTGGCGGCGAGGGCGGTGAGGATCGGCAGCAGGTCGAACAGGACCCGGCCAAGCGCGAGGCGCTGGCTCGGGACCTGATCTACCGAGCCCTCGGGATGCGAGACCACTCGCGGGCAGAGCTGCGGAACAAGCTGGCGCGCCGCGGGTTCGACGAGGAGCTCACCGAGCGAATGCTCGACAAGTTCGTCGCCGCCGGCCTCATCGACGACGCCGCGTTCGCGCAGCGCTGGGTCCAGTCGCGCCACCAGTTCTCCGGCCGGGGCCGCCGTGCGCTGGCGCAGGAACTGCGCACCAAGGGCGTCGGCGAGGAGGAGGCGTCCGCCGCGTTGGACACCGTCAGCCGGGAGGACGAGCGGGAGCGCGCCGCCGAGCTGGTGGACCGCAAGCTCGCCCGCGTCGAGGTCCCCGATGACCGCATCGAACGGGACAGGCTGACCCAGCGGCTCGTCGGGATGCTCGGGCGCCGCGGCTACCACCCGTCGCTCGCGTTGTCCGTCGTGCTCGACGCCATCCGCGAGAAGGCCGACGCCGCGCAGGACTAGCGTGCACCGCCGCGTTGCCCGCCCGGTAATGGGCGGGCACCCGAGGAAGACCAAGGGGAGTGGATCCCCGTGCGAAGTGGAGCCCCCGGAGAACACTCCGGGGGCTTCGCTGCGTCGGTACTCCTGGCGCCCAGGTCTTTCCAGGTGCGCGGGGAGGCGGTAGGGTTCTTGCTATGACTGCCGGAACGGCCTCGGGCCACGCACAGACGGGTGATCCGGCGAACGGTTGACGGCGCGCTCTCCGCCGTTCGGAATCCTGCGACACACACCCCGATTCCGAACCCGAAGGAGATTCCATGCCCGCACGTTTCAACCACACCATCGTCTTCGCCACGAACAGCGACGAGTCCGCCGCGTTCTACCGCGACTACCTGGAGGCGCGTCCCACCCGGTCGTGGGGCCCGTTCACCAACCTCGAGATCGAGGACGGCGTCCTGTTGCAGATCGCGGCGCCGCCGATCGACATCCAGCCGCAGCACTACGCCTTCCTCGTCGACGACGACCACTTCGACCGCGCCTACGCGCTCCTCACCGAACGCGGGGTCGACCACGCGGCCGACCCGTTCTGGAAGGAGCCGGGCCGCATCAACCACGACCACGGCGGCCGCGGCGTCTACGTCCGCGATCCCGCGGGTCACGGCATCGAGTTGCTCACCCGCCCGTACCTCTGACCGTCAGCGGGCCGCGCACGGCGCGCTGGTCGCCGCGAGGAAGCCGAGGTCGCCGATGCCGGCCACCAGGCGGTCCGCGCCGCCGTCGCGCTCGACGGTCCGCCCGGCCTCCTCCTCGCCGACGGCCCGCCGCAGGGCGCGTTCCCATTCGCCGGACGCGAGCATCTGCCGCAGCGCGGCGTTGACCGCGTCGCGCGCGGCGTCGTCGCCGTGGGCGAGTCCGACGCCGTACCGTTCGACGGAGAAGGGTGCACCGGCGCTGCGGAGCCGACCGTCGACGCAGGTGTCCTTCGGCAGCACCATGTCGACGAGGCGGAACGCGTCCGGGCGCTGGGCCGCGAAGCCGGCGAGGATGACCTCGTCGGTGGTCACCGCGTCCACGCCGCGGCGCGCCAGCGCGTCGGCGCACGCGGAGTAACTGTCGTACTCGATCAGCCGCACGCCGGGGAGCAGCGCCGCGACGGCCCGCGCGGAGGTCGAGCCCGTCACCGCGCAGAGCGTGCGGTCCCGACCCAGGTCGGCGACGGTGCCGACCGCCGCCTCGTCCCGCCGTACGAGCAGGCCCTGGCGCGTCGTCAGGTACGGCCCCGCGAAGGTCACCTGGCCGGCGCGGGCGGTGTCGATCGAGTAGGAGGCGACGATCGCGTCCACCTCACCGTTGTCGAGCAGCCGCTCGCGCTGCGGAGTCGGGCTCTCCCGCCAGGTGATCTTCGGCTCGGCCTTGCCGCGGGCGGCGGCCACCGCCCGCACCACGTACCGCGCGACGTCGATGTCGAAGCCCGTGTACTCGCCGTCGGCGCCGCGCAGTCCGAGGCCCGGCTGGTCGGCCTTCACGCCGAGGTGGACGGCACCGTCGTCGATGGAGCGCAGCAGGCTCCGCGGTGACGGCCCCGAACACGCGCAGAGCGCGGCCATGAGCACCGTCACCAGTGCCAGGGCCGCGCTCGCGCGGGATCGGGAGGGCACGGAGATCAGTCGCCGTAGTCCTGCCGCAGATCCCTGTGCTTCGGGTCCGGGTGGGTGGTCTCCAGGACCTCCTTGGACATGAGCCCGGGCTCGGGAAGCGCATGCGGTGGATCGACGATCAGCTTCTTCTTGCGGCCCTCGCGGAGGTTCTTCTCGATGTTCGACGCCAGCGCCGAGAGGCCGAAGTTGATGAGGATCATGATGATGGCGACCACGATGAGCGAGGGGATCACGTTGCCCCACTCGTTGCCCGCCTGGATGCCGGACTTCACGACCTCGATGTAGCCGATCTGGTATCCGAGCGCGCTGTCCTTGAGGGCGATCACCATCTGCGAGATCAGCGCGGGCAGCATGGCGGCGACCGCCTGCGGGAGCAGGATCAGCCGCATGGTCTGCGACTTGCGCAGGCCGAGGGCCTTCGCCGCCTCGAACTGGCCGTTGGGCAGCGAGTTGATGCCCGACCGCAGGATCTCGGCGATCACGGACCCGTTGTACAGGGTGAGGCCGAAGACCACCGCGAAGAAGGCGATGTAGTCCGAGGTGAACACCTTGTACACGCCGAAGACGATGTACAGGAAGTAGATCAGGATCAGCACGGGGATGGCGCGGAAGAACTCCACGATGGCGCCCGTCGCCCAGCGCACCGACCGGTGGTCGGAGAGCCGGCCGATGCCGAGGAACGCGCCCATGATCATCGCGAGGATGATCGACGCGAGCGCGGCCTTGAAGGTGCCCCACAGGCCCGGGAGGATGTACGTGCCCCAGTAGTTCGCGTCCGCGAAGGGCTCGAGCTTCTCCTGGTCGAACTGGCCGTTCGCGGCGAAGGCCGTGATCACCCAGGCGAACAGGGCCACCAGCACCACGATGAAGGCTACCGCGATGATGTTGTTGCGCACCCGGGCCTTGGGGCCCGGCGCGTCGTAGAGGACGGTCGAGGTGGACTTTGCGCTCATCGCTTCACCGCCAGTCGCTTGGCGAAGTAGCCGAAGACGGCTCCCTCGAACAGAGTGATCACCATGAAGCAGGCCGCGAAGATCACGAAGATCACGATCAACTGATCGCTGTGCAGCTCGAGCTGCTCCTTCATCAGCAGGGCCGCCTCACCGACGCCGATGATCGACGCGATCGTGGTGTTCTTCGTGAGCGCGATGAGCACGCTGCCCATCGGCGCGATCACCGCGCGGCCGGCCTGCGGCAACACGATGAGCTGGAAGACCTGCATGAACGACAGGCCCAGCGAGCGCGCCGCCTCGGCCTGGCCCAGCGGCACGGTGTTGAAGCCCGAGCGCAGGGTCTCGCAGACGAACGTGGCCGTGTAGACGATGAAGCCGATGACGGCCAGCCAGAAGTTGTTGTTCGTGGTGAAGTTCGCGTTGTTCGGTGCCAGCGCCAGGCCCATGTTCTGGTACAGGCCGAGCGAGAGGAACAGGATGATCAGCGTCAGCGGCGTGTTCCGGACGATGTTGACGTACCAGGTGCCGAACACCCGCATCGCCGGCACGGGCGAGACGCGCATGCCCGCGAGGATCGTGCCCCAGACGGTGGCGCCGATCGCCGAGAAGAAGGTGAGCTTGATCGTCACCCAGAACGCCGGCCACAGTTGTGGCCCGAGGTCTTCCCACATGTCAGACACCTGCCTTCGTGCACCAGGTCCGCGGGTCGGACTGCGGCGCCGTCGCGGGCTTACCGTCGGGCGCGGGCGCGGCGTCGGTGGCCTTCAGCGGAACCTCCTTGGGCAGTAGCCAGGTCTGGTCGCCGGGGACGGCGACGAGGACCGACTTCGGCTTACCGCCCTCGACGGGGCGGCCCTGCTCGATCATCGTGTTCGCGTACTCGCCCAGGTTCTCGCGCAGCGCCTTGAACAGCTCGTTCTCGGTGTTGGCGTAGGCGAGGCCCGTGAAGGTGGAGACGATGGGCGCCGGAACCACGCAGCCCGGGACCGAGGGGACGGCCTCCGCGTCGTAGGTGGCGGTGCCCTGCTCCCCGAGGATCATCTGCCGCAGCGCCTTGTTCACCTCGCTCAGCGCCTCGGCGTCGCCCATGCGCAGGCCGATGCCGTAGCGCTCGGTGGAGAACTGGTCGCCCTTCTTCTTCTCCGTCTTGGTCCCCGTGCTGCTGGTCAGGGTCACGTCCTTCGGGTAGGTCATCGGCACGATGTCGAATTCGCCCGGGTACTTGGCCTGGAAGCCGGCGAGGATCGTCGCGTCGGTGGTGAGCGCGTCCAGCACGCCGCGCCGCACCCCCTCCACGCAGGAGGCGTAGCCGTCGTACTGCTGCAGCTGGACGTTCGGCAGAGCGGCCTTGACGTTGATCGCGGAGGTCGAACCCGAGACCGAGCACAGCTTCCGGCCCGAGTTGAGGTCCTCGAGGCTCTTCACGGGGTTGGCGGTCTTCTTGCTCACGAGCAGGGCCTGATAGGTGGTCAGGTACGGGCCGGCGAAGGTGACCTTCTTGGTGCGGGCCGCGCTGATCGAGTACGTGGCGGCGATCATGTCCACCTCGCCGTTCTCGATCATGCGCTCACGCAGGGGAGACGGGGTCTCCTTCCACGTGATCTTCGGCTCGTTCCAGCCGTTGTTCTTCGCGATCTGCTTGATCACGAACTCCGAGACGTCCACGTCGGAGCCCGAGTGGGACTTGTCGGGGTTGCGGTTCGCGAGGCCGGGCTGGTCGTACTTGGTGCCCAGCACCACGTCGCCGCTCTTGATCGAGGCCAGCAGGCTGCGCGGGGTGTCCGTTCCGCACGCGGCGAGGAGGGGCACGGTCACGATGGCCGCGGCGACGGCGGCGACCGCGCCCCGCCACCGTCGGGTTCGAGTGCTCTGCGGTGTTGTCATCAGTGCCCCAGGATCTTGCCGAGGAAGTCCTTGGCGCGGTCCGACTTCGGTGCGGTGAAGAACGGCTCCGGCTCGGTGTCCTCGACGATCTCGCCGTCGGCCAGGAACAGGATGCGGTCGGCGGCCTTGCGCGCGAAGCCCATCTCGTGGGTCACGCAGACCATCGTCATGCCCTCCTTGGCGAGGCCGACCATCACGTCGAGCACCTCGTTGACCATCTCGGGGTCGAGGGCGGAGGTCGGCTCGTCGAAGAGCATGACCTTCGGGCCCATCGCGAGCGCGCGGGCGATGGCCACGCGCTGCTGCTGGCCGCCGGAGAGCTGCGCCGGGTACTTGTCCTTCTGGGCGACGATGCCGACCCGGTCGAGCAGTTCGAGCGCGCGCTTCTCGGCGTCGGCCTTGGACTGCTTGCGCACCTTGAGCGGGCCGAGGGTGACGTTGTCGAGGATGGTCTTGTGCGCGAAGAGGTTGAAGGACTGGAAGACCATGCCGACCTCGGCGCGCAGGCCCGCGAGCCCGCGGCCTTCCTCGGGGAGCAACGCACCGTCGATCTTGATCGTGCCCGAGTCGATCGGTTCGAGCCGATTGATGGTGCGGCACAGGGTCGACTTGCCGGAGCCCGAGGGGCCGAGCATCACGACGACCTGCCCCTGGGGGACCGTCAGGTTGATGTTCTTGAGCACGTGGAGGTCGCCGAAGTGCTTATCCACCGATTCGATCTCGATCATCGGAGCGGAGCCTGTGGGCTCGGTCGCGGGAGTGGTCATTGCCCGAGCCTATGAGTTGTGAGGTTTCGCTCGCGTTAACTCGGGCGGATTGGTGCCGGAAATCTGCGAGCGGGGTTGATTTGCCCCCGGCGATTATCCTGGTGAGGTGATCGAAGCAGCGCCCGCCAGCCGAACGTACGAGGTCCGCACCTACGGGTGCCAGATGAACGTGCACGATTCCGAGCGCCTCTCCGGCCTGCTCGAGGACGCCGGCTACGTGCGCGCGGACGGCGACGACCAGGCCGACCTCGTGGTCTTCAACACCTGCGCGGTCCGCGAGAACGCCGACAACAAGCTGTACGGCAACCTCAGCCACCTCGCGCCGATCAAGCGGGAGCGGCCGGGCATGCAGATCGCCGTCGGCGGGTGCCTCGCGCAGAAGGACCGCGGCACCGTCGTGAAGAAGGCCCCGTGGGTCGACGTCGTCTTCGGCACCCACAACATCGGATCCCTGCCCACCCTGCTCGAGCGCGCCCGCCACAACCAGAAGGCCGAGGTCGAGATCAAGGAGGCGCTCGACGCCTTCCCGTCGACGCTCCCGGCCCGCCGCGAGAGCGCCTACGCGGGCTGGGTCTCGATCTCGGTCGGCTGCAACAACACGTGCACCTTCTGCATCGTGCCGAGCCTGCGCGGCAAGGAGGTCGACCGCCGGCCCGGCGACATCCTGGCCGAGGTGCAGGCCCTCGTCGATCAGGGGGTCTCCGAGGTCACGCTGCTCGGCCAGAACGTCAACGCCTACGGCGTGAACTTCGCCGATCCCGAGCTCCCGCGCGACCGGGGCGCCTTCGCCGACCTGCTGCGCGCCTGCGGCCGCATCGAGGGCCTCGAACGCGTCCGCTTCACCAGCCCGCACCCCGCGGAGTTCACCGACGACGTCATCGACGCGATGGCCGAGACCCCGAACATCTGCCCGCAGCTGCACATGCCGCTGCAGTCCGGCTCCGACCGCGTGCTCAAGGAGATGCGCCGCAGCTACCGGAGCACCAAGTTCCTCGGCATCCTCGACAAGGTCCGTGAACGCATCCCGCACGCCGCGATCACCACCGACATCATCGTCGGTTTCCCGGGGGAGACCGAGGAGGACTTCCAGGCCACCCTCGACGTGGTGGAGAAGGCCCGGTTCAGCTCGGCCTTCACGTTCCAGTACTCGATCCGGCCGGGCACCCCGGCCGCCGACCTGCCCGACCAGCTGCCGAAGAAGGTCGTGCAGGAGCGCTACGACCGGCTCATCGCGCTGCAGGAGCGGATCACGCTCGAGGAGAACCAGAAGCAGCTGGGCCGCCGCGTCGAGCTGCTCGTCGCGCTCGGCGAGGGACGCAAGGACGCCGAGACCAAGCGCATGTCCGGTCGCGCCCGTGACGGCCGACTCGTGCACTTCGCCGGCGACGAGGGCATCCGGCCGGGCGACGTGGTCGAGGTCGTCATCACCGGCGCCGCGCCGCACCACCTCGTCGCGGACGACGGGGTTCTCAGCCACCGCCGCACGCGCGCGGGCGACAACGTCGAGGCCGCCATCACCCCCGTCACGGCGCCCGTCGGGGTGGGGCTGGGGCTGCCGCCCGTCGGCCGTCCGGCCCCGTCCGCCGAGGCCGCGTCGACGGGGTGTTCGTCCTGCTGACGGGCTCTACGACGACCTGTAGGAGACAAGGGGTCGCAGGGGGTGGACAATGGAGGCCATGAACCCCGACAGCGAGAACCCCCGGAGCGCCGAAGAGCTGGAGAGCCTGCGCTCGCAGGTCGAGTCGGTCGAGCGCAAGCTCGCCGGTGAGTTCCAGGTCAGCCCGCGCATCCTGGTGGCCGCGATCGCCGTCGTCGCGGTGATCGGTTCGCTCGCGTTGCCGCACACCGGCTCGGTGACGGGCATCGAGATCATCACCGGCGACCCGCACATCGAGGGCAGCTCGCTGGTCGTCGTCTCGAAGATCTTCGTCTGGCTGGAGGTGCTGTTCGGCGTCTTCGCCTCCGGCGCCGCGCTGCTCACGCGGCGATGGGCGCTGTCGGTGGTGGCCGGCGCGGGCTGCGGCGTCGCGGTGGTCTTCGGCCTGCTGTCGGTGTGGTCGCGGCAGACCCCCGGTCTGCACGGCGAGCCGCCGACGGGCGCGGGCATCGGCCTCTTCCTCGGGTGGTTCGCCATGATCGTGCTCGCCGTCGTGTGGATCAAGACCATCTGGGCGCGCACTCCGTATCAGCTCGCCGCCGAGCAGGAGCGCCGCGACGCGGCGCAGGAGTGGGACGAGTTCGCCCGGTCCAACCGCATCGGTCACCAGCCGCCCCGCCCGCAGCGCCCGACCGACCAGTCCTAGACGCTCATTCGTCGCCGCGGATCCGCGCGCGCAGCCGCCGGAGCAGTTCCCGTTCGTCCTCGGGTGCGGCGCGCTCGGGTTCCGCAGCCGGTTCGACGGTGTCCGTGACCAGTTCGTCGAGGTAGGTCGCGGGGTGCTCGAGGAACCGCTGCCAGTGCTGGACCAGGTCGAGATCCCGCCAGGCGGTGGGCGTCGGGCCGGTCGGCGCCATCTCCACGATCTGCGCGCCCGGAAGGGCGGTGAGGATCGGGGAGTGCGTCGCGCAGATGATCTGCGAGCCGCTGTCGCGCAGCTGCCCGAGGAGCGCGACGAGCCGCAGGCACGAGTGGAAGGACAGCGCCGACTCGGGCTCGTCGAAGACGTAGAAGCCGGGCTCGGTGAGCATCGTGTCGAAGATGTCGAAGAAGCCCTCGCCGTGGCTGCGGACGTCGACGTCGTCCCAGTAGCCGCGCTTGCCGCCGTAGCGCTCGTTCATCTCCAGCACGGTCTCCGCCCGGAGGAAGAAGCCGTGCCTGCTCGTCCGTGGCCCCCGGCGCATCGCCAGGCCGCGGTGGGTCAGGTCGAGGAGCAGTGCCGCGCCCAGCGGTGTCTTCTCGGTGTCGAGGTTGCCGCCCAGGACGGCCGCTCGCCCGCCCCGGGCGTCGAGGCCGAACTGCTCCGCGACGGCCTCCACGAGGGTGGACTTGCCGGACCCGTTCTCGCCGACCACGAAGGTCACCGGGGCCGTCAGGGGAACGGGCGCGCCGTCGATCAGGGGTACCAGGGCGGGCACCTCCCGCACCCAGCGAGGAAGACCGGCGCCCGACGCGCCCACGCGGATGCGCTCGACGAACAGCCCGGACACGGACGGCGGGATCAGCGGTCCTCGATCGCGCCCTCGGCCGCGTCGGCCCACTCGCGCCACTGCTGCGCCTGCTCGCGCAGCCGCACGGCGTCCTTGGTCTTGCCGGCCTTCTCCGCCTTCTCGGCCTGCTCCTCGAACTGCGCGACGCGGTCCCGGAACTGCGCGGCGCGGGCCGCGGCCTCGGGATCGGTGCGGCGCCACTGGGTGTCGTCCGCGGCCTTGATCTTCTTCTCCAGGGCACGGATCCCGGCCTCCAGCGAGCCCATCTGCTCGCGCGGGACCTTGCCGATCGCCTCCCACTTGTCCTGCAGCTCGCGCAGCGCCGACTTCTGCGCGGCGAGGTTCTGCGCGGACTCGATCCGCGGGGTGTACTCGTCGAGGAGGGCCTGCTTGGCCTTGCCGTTCTCCGCGAACTCGGCGTCGCGCTCGCCGGCGGCGGCGTTGCGGGCGGAGAAGAACTCGTCCTGGATCCCCTTGAACCGGGCCCACAGCGCGTCGTCGGTGTCGCGGGGCGCGCGCCCGGCCGCCTTCCACTTCGCGAGCAGGTCCCGGAACTTCGCCGAGGTCTCGCCCCACGAGGTGTCGTTCTTGAGCTTCTCCGCCTGCTCGATCAGCTCCTCCTTGCGCGCCTTCGCGCCGGCCCGCTCGCGATCGAGTTCGGCGAAGTGCGCGCCGCGCCGCTTGTTGAAGGCGTCGCGGGCCTTGGAGTAGCGCTTCCACAGGGCGTCGTCGGTCTTGCGGTCGACGCCCTTGATCGTCTTCCACTCGTCGAGCAGCGCCCGCATCCGGTCGCCGGCGGTCTTCCACTGGGTGGCCTCGGCGGCGATCTGCTCGGCCTCGGCGGCGAGCGCCTCCTTCCGGGCGATGCCCTCGGAGCGGTTCTTCTCCCGATCGGCCTGCGCGGTCACGATCGCGGTGTCGGCGCCCGTCAGCAGCGCGCCCACGCGGGCGGCCAGACCGTCGAGATCGCCCACGACCGCCGCAGTGGGCAGCGTGTCCGCGATCTGCTGGGCGGCGGCGCGGACCTTCTTCGGATCGCCGGTGCCGCCGGCGAGGCGCTCCTCGAGCACCTCCACCTCGGTGGCGAGTTCGTCGTACTTGCGGCCGTAGTGGGCGAGGCCCTCCGCGGACTCGCCTGCCTGCCAGGACCCGACGGCGCGCTCGCCGGCCGAGGTCACGACGTAGACGGTGCCGTCGTCGTCGACCCGGCCGTACTTGGTCGGATCGGACGCCGGGCGCGTGCGCGGCGCCGCCTGCGCGGCGGCCGGTGCGTGCGGGCGCGGTCCTCCGGGGCGGGGGCCGGGATG
>NZ_CBCSDV010000018.1:0-109350 GCF_965138335.1 Tsukamurella ocularis | reverse complement strand
ACGAAACGCCAGNGTGGGGATTCGGNGCGGCGCGGGGGACGNCNGGAGAGGCTCCGGCCGCCGCCGGTCGCCGATCCGTCGACGGCGCGGACTCAGCCCGCTGGGGTGACGGCCGAACCTCCAGGCATCCCCGACGACATTCCGCCGCCCGGCGCACCCATCGCCGGCGTGAGAGCAGCCTTCGGTCACCGGTCTCCCTAGCGGGGCGTACAGCGCCCTGGCGCGTCGTGCATTCCCCACACCTATGGACGTGGGGAGGCGGCCGCCCCGCTAGGGCTGTCCGGTGAGGCGGGCGAGGTCGACGGTGCGGTGGCCGATTCGCCGGAGGTCTTGACAGGTGACGGAGGTCACTTTAGGTTCCTTGCTTATGGTGAATGAAACATCAGCGTTCCGGATGGGATCGCGGGCCCTCGCCGCGCTGATCGGCGCGGTCCTCGTGATCGCCACCGGGATGGTGGCCGCTCCGAGCGCCGGGGCGCTACCGCCCCTCGTCGAGCCCGCGCCGCCCGCCGACGCCTTCTACGACCGGCCGGCCGACCTCGCGTCGCTGAAGCCCGGCGAGATCGTGCGCACCCGCACCACGTCGATCCGGTCGCTGCAGGTGATGCCGATGAACGTCGACGCCTGGCAGCTCGCCTACCGCACCACCGGCATGAACGGTGAGCCCGACCTCAGCGTCACCACGGTGATGGTGCCGCGCGGCACGAAGCCCACCAAGCTGCTCTCCTACCAGGCCGCCGCCGACTCCACGCTGCGGATCTGCCAGTCGTCGTACGCGACGACCAAGGGCGGCCCCGTCGACCTCGCCGCCAAGGAGGGACCGCTCACCTTCGGCATGCCCGGCGCGGAACTGCTGTTCGCCGGCCTCGGTGTGCAGGAGGGCTGGGCCGTCGCGATGCCCGACCACGGCGGCGGCGAGGATCGCTTCCTCACGCCGCGCCAGCCCGGCTGGGCCGTGCTCGACGGCATCCGGGCGGTGGAGAACTTCTCCCGCCTCGGGCTGAACGCGAAGACCCCCGTCACGCTGTGGGGCTACTCCGGCGGTGCGATCGCCAGCAGCTGGACCATCGAGGAGCACCCCACCTACGCCCCGGAACTCAACATCCGCGGCGCCGCGTTCGGCGCGCCCGAGCGGGACCTGGCCGCGTCGCTCAAGTCGGTGAACACCTCGCTGCTCGCGGGCCTCATCCCGCTGGCGCTCTCCGCGCTCGGCAAGGACTCCGAGGAGTTCCGCGCGGCGCTGGACAAGGTGCTCACCCCCGAGGGCCGGGCGCGCGTGAACGAGACCCGTCGGCACTGCATGCCCCAGAACGTGGTCGCCAACCTGTGGTTCGACTACAACCGCATGCTCACCAAGCCGGTCGACGAGGTGCTGCGGATCCCCATCATCGCCAAGACCATTCGCGAGCGCGGCGTCAGCGGCCGCGTCCCGACGGTGCCCGCGTACGTCTACAACGGCATCACCGAGGAGGTCGCGCCGATCACCGGGACCGACAAGCTCGTGGACTCGTACTGCCGGGGCGGCGCGTCCGTGACCTATCGCCGCGAGGAGTTTCCGCCGAACCCGGTCAAGCAGCTCATGACCACCCACGGCACCGTCGTGGTGACGGGCGCGGGCGGTGCGTTCGACTGGCTCAAGCAGCGGATGGATTCGACCGGCCCGGCATCGTCGGGCTGCGACATCCGCACCGTCTTCAGCAGCGGCCTCGAGCCCGCGGCGGTCGGCACCTTCGGGCAGGCCATCGGCACGGTCCTCGCCTCGCTGGTCGGCGCGCCGATCGGGGCGGGACCCCGGTAGTCAGTCCCCGGGGGCGGGTTCGACGGTGCCGTCGGGCCCGCTCAATCGGCTCGGCTCGATCGCGACGGGGTTCTCCTTGAGGCCGATGAGGCCGTACCAGGAGAGGTTGACGATGTGCGCGGCCACGGCCTCCTTGGGCGGGTTGCGCACCTCGAGCCACCACTGCGCGGTCATGGCGACCATGCCGACCAGGGCCTGCGCGTACAGCGGCGCGAGCTCGGGGTCGAGGCTCTTGTTCTGGAACTCGCCCTCGAGGTGGCTCTCGACCTGGCCGACGAGGTCGTTGAGCAGCGTCGAGTAGCCGCCCGAGTGTTCCGCGGAGCTGTTGCGGGTGAGGATGCGGAAGCCGTCGGCCCGCTCCTCGACGTAGGTGAGCAGCGCGAGGGCGATCTGCTCGATGCGGGTCTTGGACCGGTCCTCACGCATGGCGCGGGAGAAGACCTCGAGGACCATCTCCATCTCGCGGTCGACGACCACGGCGTAGAGGCCCTCCTTGCCGCCGAAGTGCTCGTAGACCACGGGCTTGGACACACCGGCCTTCGAGGCGACCTCCTCGATGGTGGCCGCCTCGTAGCCGCGGTCGGCGAACACCGACCTGGCCGTGTCGACCAGCTGGTTGCGCCGCTCGGCGGCGGTCATCCGCTTGCGCGGCGGCGCGCCGGCGCCGCGGTTCGCCTTCGCGGAGGAGGTCACGGAGCGTCCGTCGGGCCGGACGCGGCACCGTCGTCGCCCGACGGGGCGTCGGAGGGCTTGCGCGCGGCCTCGGCCTGCGCGGCCACCTGCGCCTGGTACGCGGCCTCGGCTTTGTCGTGCTGGTTCTTGATGAATCGGCTCGCGAAGACCAGGCCGACGAAGAACAGCAGCTCGAAGACGATGGCCGCGACGTACAGCACGCGCGCCGTCGTCGTGGTCGCGTCGGTGAGCCGCCAGATCAGCACGCCGAGCACCAGCAGCAGCACGGCGCCCATCGACTTCAACTGCAGGCCGTTGCTGAACGGAAGCGGCTTGTCACTCATGGGTGACGAGTCTACTTACCTCGCGGCGAAGACCGTGAGATCGGCGAACAGGTCCAACACGGGCTGCGGGAAGATCCCCAGCGCGATCACCGTGACGACCCCGAGGGCGATCGCGAAGCCCGTGAGCGGATCCACCCGCGGCACGTCGGGCGCGAACTCGTGCGCCGGCGCGAAGTACATCGTCATCAGCACGCGGATGTAGAAGACCGCGGCCAGCGCGCTCGCGAGCACACCGACCACCACCAGCCACGCGCCGCCCCGCTGCGCAGCCGCCGCGAAGACCGCGAACTTGCCGACGAAACCGGCGGTCAGCGGGATTCCGGCGAAGGACAGGAGGAACAGCGCCATGGCCCCGGCGAGCAGCGGCCGGGTCCGGCCCAGCCCCGCCCAGCGGTCCAGGTCGGGCACCTCGGCGCTCGTTCCGTCCGGCCGCGTCTCGCGGACCGCGGCGGCGACGGCGAAGGCGCCGACGGTGCTGATCCCGTAGACCGCGAGGTAGAAGGAGACCGCGCCGCTGCCGCGGACGGTGCCCGCGAAGACGCCGATGAGCAGGAAGCCCGTATGCGCGATCGCCGAGTACGCGAGCAGGCGCTTGACGTCCGACTGCGTCACCGCGATGACGGAGCCCACGACGACGGTGACCACCGCGACCGCGGCGACGACCGGGCGCCAGGGCACGTCGCGGAAGGCGACGAGGGTGAGCCGCACGATCACGCCGAACGCCGCGATCTTCGTGGCCGCGGCCATGAACGCGGTGACCGGCGTCGGCGCGCCCTGGTAGACGTCGGGCACCCACGAGTGGAAGGGCACGGCGCCGACCTTGAACAGCAGGCCGACCCCGATCAACGCGGCACCGATGGTGCCGAGCACCGCGTCCTGCGGCGCCGCCGTGATCGACGTGGAGCCCGTCGCCGCGAACCGCAGCGCGACGCCGAAGAGCAGGATCGCGGAGCTGAACGCGCCGAGCAGGAAGTACTTCAGCGCCGCCTCGAGCGGCAACAGGCCGCGCCGTTTCGCCAGCGCGCACAGCAGGTACAGCGGCAGCGAGAACACCTCGAGCGCCACGAACAGCGTCAGCCAGTCCTGCGCCGAGACGAAGGCCAGCATGCCGCCGAGCGCGAACAGCGTCAGTGGCACCGCCTCCGTGTGCGTCAGCGAGTCGTAGCGCGCCACCATCAGCGCGAGCGCCGGCAGCGTGGAGATCAGGAGCAGGCCCTGCAGCGCGAGGGAGAGGCCGTCGTCGGCGACCGACCCGGCCAGCACGGTCCGTGGGCGCGACCCGGCGTCCGCGAGCACCGCCACCGCGATCAGGGCCGCCACCACCGCGCCGCCGCCGAGTACCGCGTGCACCTTCGCGCGGAGTGCCGCGGGCGCGAAGGACTCCACCAGCACACCGACGATCGCCGCCGCGAAGACGATGATCGCGGGCGCGATCTGCGAGTACTCGATCGACGGCGCCGGGAGCGCAGCGAGCGGTTGCGGGTTCATCGGGCGACCTCCGCGACCGTGGGCGAGACCGACGGATTGATCGCGTCCAGCGCGGGCCCGGGGAAGAAGCCGAGCAGGGACAGGGCGACGATCAGCGGGGCCAGCACGAGCAGCTCCCGCGGCCGCGCGTCGTCGACGGTGCGCTCCACCGCCTCCGGGACGGGCCCCGTGAACATCCGCTGGTAGGTCCACAGCACGTACATCGCCGACAGCACCAGCGCGAGCACGGAGACGATCGCGGCGAACGCCCACCGCGGGTAGGTGCCGACCACGACGAGCAACTCGGACACGAACGGCCCGAGGCCGGGGAGCGAGAGGGTCGCGAGGCCGGCGATGAGGAAGATCGCGCCCAGTTTGGGCGCCCGCGACCAGGCGCCGCCGAAGTCGGCGATCCTGCGACTCCCGCGGCGCGCCACCAGGACCCCGGCGGTGAGGAACAGCGCGGCGGTCGCCACGCCGTGGTTCACCATGTACAGCACCGACCCCGCCTGTGAATCGCCGGTGCGCGCGACGACGCCGAGGATGATGAAGCCGAAGTGGCTGATCGACGTGTACGCGATGAGCGACATCACGTCGGACTGGCCGATCGCGAGGATCGCGCCGTAGACGATCCCGATCACCGCCAGCGCCGCGACCCACGGTGCGAACCGGGCCGCCGCGTCGGGGAACAGCGTGAGGCAGTAGCGCAGCATGGCGAAGGTGCCCACCTTGTCGACGATCGCCATCATCAGCACCGCCGTCGGCGGATTCGTCTGCACCGCCGCACCGGGCAGCCACGTGTGCAGCGGCCACAGCGGCGCCTTCACGGCGAACGCGAACAGGAAGCCGAGGAACATCAGGTCCTGCGCGATGCCGGGGCCGGGCCGCGCACCGTCGAGCAGGGCCCGCAGGTCGAAGGTGCCGGACGCGGCGTACAGCCCGACGACCGCCGCGAGCATCACGAGGCCGCCGGCCAGGTTGTAGAGCAGGAACTTCACCGCGGCATGAGCGCGGGCACCGGATTCGCCGCCCGTGCCGCCGAACCCGGCGAGCAGGAAGTACAGCGGGATCAGCATGGCCTCGAAGACCAGGTAGAACAGCAGTACGTCGGTGGCGACGAAACTGACCAGCACCATGGCCTCGACCGCCAGCGTGAGCGCGACGTAGGTGCCGGCGCGCTCGCTCTGCGGGGAGGTCTCGCGCCACGCGGCGAGCAGCAGCACGGGCAGCAGCGCGGCGGTGAGCAGCACCAGCACGAGCCCGGTGCCGTCGAGCCCCAAGCGGTAGCCCGCCCCGAACGACGGTATCCACGCGTGCGATTCGACGAACTGATAGCCGCCCGCGGGGTCGAAGGCGACGGCGAGCCCGATGCCGATCACCAGCGCGATCAGCGAGGCCGCCAGCCCGATCCACCGCGCCGCGCGGGGCACCGCCGCGGCGGCGACGGCACCGACCGCGGGCGCCGCCCACAGCAGCGTCAGCCACGGCCCGCTCATGAGAGCCACACCGCCGCGGCGCCGATGAGCACCGCCGTCCCGGCCAGCATGGTCAGCGCGTAGCTCCGCGCGTACCCGGTCTGCGAGCGGCGCAGCAGGAGCGAACCGAGGTGCACGCCCGCGGGAATCGCGTCGATCGCGCCGTCGATGCCCTTGCGCTCGGCGACGAGCAGCGCCTCGGTGGCGGCCTGCCCGGGCCGCATGAAGACGGCCTCGTTGAGGGCGTCGCCGTACAGGTCCTTACGGGCCGCGCGGGTCAGGGCGCTCACCGCCGACGGTGCCGCCACGGGCACGGTCCGCGTCAGGCGGACCGCCACTGCCACGCCGATCGCGACGGCGCCGAGCACGAGCAGCGTGACCGCCCAGGCGGGGATCGCGTGGTGCGCCTCGGGCGCGGCTCCGACGGCGGGAGCGAGGAAGTCGGACAGCGTGCCGCCGACCACCAGGAGCGCGCCCGCGCCGACGCTGCCCAGCGCCAGCACGATCATGGGGGCCGTCATCACCCGCGGCGACTCGTGCGGATGCGTGCCCTCGCGCCAGCGGCGCGCGCCGAAGAACGTCAGCACCATCACCCTCGTCATGTAGAAGCCGGTGATCCCCGCGCCGAGGATCGCGGCGCCGCCCAGCACGACGCCCCAGAAGCCACCGCGCCCGAGCGCGGTCTCGATGATCCCGTCCTTGGTGAAGAACCCCGACAGCGGCGGAACGCCGATGATCGCGAGGTAGCCGAGACCGAACGTGACCGCGGTGACCGGCATGACCCTCGCGAGGCCGCCGTACCGCCGCATGTCCGTCTCGTCGCCCATCCCGTGCATCACCGAGCCCGCGCCGAGGAACAGCCCGGCCTTGAAGCAGCCGTGGGCCAGCAGGTGCGCGATCGCCAGGGCGTAGCCGGCGGGACCGAGGCCGGCGGCCAGCACCATGTAACCGATCTGGCTCATCGTCGACGCGGCCAGCGCCTTCTTGATGTCGTCCTTCGCGCAGCCGATCACGGCGCCGAAGAGCAGGGTGACCGCGCCGACCGCGAGCACGAAACCCTGTGCCACGGGCGCGGCCTCGAAGACGGGGCCCGTGCGCACGATGAGGTAGACGCCCGCGGTGACCATGGTCGCCGCGTGGATGAGGGCGGAGACGGGGGTGGGGCCCTCCATGGCGTCGCCGAGCCAGCTCTGCAGCGGCACCTGTGCCGACTTGGCGCACGCGGCGAGCAGCAGGAGAAGCCCGAGCCAGGTGAGCACGCCCTCGCCGGCCTCACCGGCGCGGGGCAGGAACTCGCCGAAGGTGGTGGTGCCGAAGGTCGTCAGGGTCACGGCCACGGCCAGGGCGAGGCCCATGTCGCCGACGCGGTTGACGATGAACGCCTTCCGCGCGGCCGTCGCCGCGGAGGGCTTGTGCTGCCAGAAGCCGATGAGCAGGTAGGAGGCGAGGCCCACGCCCTCCCAGCCGAGGTAGAGCACGACCAGGTCGTCCGCCAGCACCAGCACCAGCATCGCGCCGAGGAAGAGGTTGAGGTAGCCGAAGAACCGCCGCCGGCCCGGATCGGCCGCCATGTAACCGATCGAGTAGACGTGGATCAGCGTGCCCACACCGGTGATCAGCAGCGCGAAGCACACCGACAACTGATCCAGGCGGAAGGCCAGATCCACCGAGAGAGCGCCGCCCGAGAACCAGTGGTAGAGCACGGTACCCACCGACCGGTCCGCGGGATCGCGGGCCAGGAGCATGCCGAACGCGACGACCGCGACCACGAAGGAGAGCGCCGCGACGGCGGTCCCGAACAGGTGCCCCCACGCGTTCGTGCGGCGCCCGCCGAGCAGCAGCGCCGCCGCTCCGGCGAGGGGGATCAGCGGCAGAGCCGCGAGGAGTACGGTCACCGGTCACCGCCTCAGCAGGTGCGGCTCGTCGACGGACACGGACCTGCGGACCCGGAAGATCGCGATGATGATCGCCAGGCCCACCACCACCTCGGCCGCGGCCACGACCATCGTGAAGAAGGCGAGCACCTGCCCGTGCGGGACGGCGTGCATCCGGCCCGCGGTGACGAGCGCCAGGTTCGCCGCGTTGAGCATCAGCTCCACGCACATGAACACGACGATGGCGTTGCGGCGCAGCAGCACCCCGGCGGAGCCGATCGCGAACAGCAGCGCGGCGAGGTACAGGTACAGGTGCGGGTTCACGGCGACACCTCCTCGTCGCGGAGTGCGTGCGGGACCTCGTCGTCGAGCGAGGGCGCGCGGTCGGGCAGTGCGCGGCGCTCCTCGGGCGCACGGGGCGTCAGCGTGTGGTTCACGGAGTCGAGCGCGGGCGACCCGTCGGGCAGCCGCGCCGGCAGGTCGACGGCGTTGCCCAGGGCGTAGACGCCGGGGTTGGGCAGCGGCGTGGCGCGGCGGCCCTCGCGGAACCGCCGGATCGACTGCTCGCGCTGGCTGAGCGCGGTGGCGAGCTTCTCCCGGTGCGCCAGGATCATCGCGCCCAGGGTGGCGGTGATGAGCAGCGCGGCGGTGAGCTCGAAGGCCCACAGGTAGCGCACGAAGACGGTGTCCGCCAAGGCCTCCACCGAGTTCGGCGGGTACTCGCCCGACGGTGCGCCGGGCCCCGGCAGGGACGCTCGGGCCACCAGACCGATGAGCAGCATCCCGAATCCGAGGCCCGCCACGGCGGCGGCGATCCGGTGCCCCCGGAGGGTCTCCACGAGTGAGTCGGACGAATCCACGCCCACGAGCATCACCACGAAGAGGAACAGCATCATCACCGCGCCCGTGTAGACCACGATCTGAACCACGCCGAGGAACGTCGCACCCTGCGCGATGTAGGCGATCGCCAGCAGGATCATGGTGGCGGCCAGGCACAGCGCCGAGTACACGGCCTTCGAGGCCAGCACGACGCCCAGGGCGAAGACGACCGCGGGCACCGCGACGATCCAGAACGCCCACTCCTCGCCTGTCACGAGTCGACCTCTCCCCGGTAGTAGTCGGCGGCGGTGAGGCCCTCGCGCATGGCGTGCGGCGGGGGCTGCTCGCCCTCGTGCAACGGGGCCAGCAGGTCGTCCTTGTCGTAGATCAGCGCGCCGCGGTCGCGGTCGGCCATCTCGTAGTCGTTCGTCATCGTCAGCGCGCGCGTGGGGCAGGCCTCCACGCACAGGCCGCAGCCGATGCAGCGCAGGTAGTTGATCTGGTACGTCCGTCCGTACCGCTCGCCGGGGGAGTACCGCTCCTCCTCGGTGTTGTCGGCGCCCTCCACGTAGATCGCGTCCGCCGGGCAGCTCCACGCGCACAGCTCGCAGCCGATGCACTTCTCCAGCCCGTCGGCGTACCGGTTCAGCTGGTGCCGGCCGTGGTAGCGGCCCGCGGTGGGCGAGCGCTCCTCGGGATAGTTCTCGGTGACCGGCTTGGTGAACATGGTCCGCAGGGTCACGCCGAACCCGGCGAGGCCGAGGGGATCAGCCATGGGTCGCCTCCTTCGCTTCGGCCTCGCTCGGCAGGGCGCGTCGGGCGGGCTCGGACAGGTACTGGCCCGGCATGGGCGGCACCGGGAAGCCGCCGGCCATCGGGTCGAAGGGCAGCGAGAACGTCTCCGGATCCGGCCCGGGCTCGGGCGCCTTCTGCCGACGGTGCCGCACCACCAGGACGGCGAGCACGGCGAGCGTGAAGAGCAGCGAGACGACGGGGGCGAGCACCGTCGTCGAATGCCCGGCGAGGGCCCACGCCTGCACCGCCCCGGCCACCAGCACCCAGGCCAGCGCGGTGGGGATCAGCAGCTGCCAGCCGAACCGCATGAACTGGTCGTAGCGCAGGCGCGGCAGCGTGGTGCGCAGCCAGATGAAGGCGAACAGGAAGCACCACACCTTGCCCACGAACCAGAGCACCGGCCACCAGCCGGAATTCGCGCCCTCCCACATGTTCAGCGGCCACGGCGCGTGCCAGCCGCCGAGGAACAGGGTGGTCGCCAGCGCCGAGACCGTGGTCATGTTGACGTACTCCGCGAGCATGAACATCGCGAACTTCAGCGAGCTGTACTCGGTGTGGAAGCCGCCCACCAGCTCGCCCTCGGCCTCGGGGAGGTCGAAGGGCGCGCGGTTGGTCTCGCCGACCATGGACACGACGTAGACGACGAAGGACGGCAGCAGCAGGAAGACGTACCAGGCGCCCTCCTGCCGGGCGACGATGCCCGACGTGGCCATGGTGCCCGCGTACAGGAAGACGGCGGCGAAGCTCAGGCCCATCGCCACCTCGTAGCTGATCACCTGCGCCGTGGAGCGCAGGCCGCCGAGCAGCGGATAGGTGGAGCCGGAGGACCAGCCCGCCAGCACGATGCCGTAGACGCCGATGCTCGTGATCGCGAGGATGTACAGCACGGCGACCGGAAGGTCGGTGAGCTGCAACGGCGTCCACGTCCCGAACACGGAGACCTGCGGCCCGAAGGGGATCACCGCGAAGGCCATGAACGCGGGGATGGTGGCGATGATCGGGGCCAGGAGGTAGACGGGCTTGTCGACGCCGGCGGGCGTGATGCCCTCCTTGAGCGCCAGCTTGATGCCGTCCGCGAGGGACTGCAGGATGCCGAAGGGGCCCACGCGGTTCGGCCCGTACCGGTGCTGCATCCGGGCCATGACCTTGCGCTCGATGAGGATCGCGGCGAGCACCGTCAGCACCAGGAAGGCGAAGATCGCGACGGCCTTGATCAGGATCAGCCACCACGGGTCGCGGCCGAACGCCGACAGGTCGACGGGGTCGTGCGGGCCGAGGGCGAGCGTCATCGCGCCACCCCGATCCCGACCACTGCGCCCCAGCCGACGCCCAGCGTCGCGGCGACGGTGCTGCCGGGCGAGTTCCGCGGCACCCACACCACGCCGTCGGGCATGTCGGTCACCGCGAGCGGCAGGGTGATCGTGCCGCGCGCGGTGGAGATCGAGACGTCGGCGCCGTCCGCGGCGAGGATCCCGGTGGCCGTGGCGGCCGACATCCGGGCGACCGGCCGGCGCGCCGTCGCCGCGAGATCGGGCTCGCCGTCCTGCCCGCGGCCCAGGTCGAGCAGCTGCCGCCACGTCGCCAGGATGGCCTCCCCGTCGCCGGGAACGCCGACGGTGCCGGGACGCCCGGTGACGGGGCGGCGCGGCGGGCGGACCGAGCCCAGCGTGCGGAGGGCGGCGGCGGCGCCGTCGACGTCGGTGAAGCCGAGGTCGGCGCGCATGGCCTGGGCGAGCACGGCGAGCACCCGCGCGTCCGCGAGGGCGCCGGGCGACGGGAGCGCCGCGGGGAAGGAGCGCATCCGTCCCTCCCAATTGCGGAAGGTGCCCGCGCGCTCGGCGACCGTGGCGACGGGGAGCACCACGTCGGCGCGCGTGGTGACCTCGGACCCGCGCTGCTCGAGGCTCACGACGAAGGCGGCGTCGAGGGCGCGCCGCGCGGCCTCGGGGTCGGGCAGGTCACCGACGTCGACCGCGCCGCAGACCAGGGCCGGCAGGTCGCCCGATGCGGCGGCGGCGAGGATGCCGGCGGTGTCCCGGCCGGGGCCGTCGGGCAGGGTGACGCCCCACAGCGCCTCGATCTCCATGCGGTGGGCGTAATTGGCGGTGAGGCGGCCGCCCGGCAGCATCCCGGCCAGCGCCCCCGCGGCCACCGCGCCGGGCTCGCCCGCGCGGCGCGGGATCCAGGCGAGGCGGGCGCCCGTGGTGCCTGCCAGTGCGGCCGCGGCGGCGAGCGCCTCGGGAGTCTCGGCGAGTCGTTCGCCCACGAGGATCACCGCGCCCGGGACGGACAGCTGCTCCGCGAGAGCCGGATCCGCCAGTGCGGCGGGTTCGCCGCCGGGCGCGCACGGGAGGAGGGTGCCGTCGAGTCGACCGAGTCCGCGCGAGGCGAACGGGGCGATCGACAGCACCCGGGTGCCGCCGGCGCGCACCGACTTGCGCAGCCGCAGGTGCACGATGGGCGACTCCTCCTCGGGCTCGAAGGCCGCGAGCAGCACGACCGGCGCCGTCTCCAGATCGGCGTAGGTCACCCCGCCCACTGCGCCCGAGGCCAGGAACGACGCCTCCTCGGCGCTGTGCGGACGGATCCGGAAGTCGATGTCGTTGGTGCGCAGTGCGATGCGCGCGAACGCGGAGTACGCGTAGAGGTCCTCGACGGTGCCTCGCCCGCCGGCGAGCACGCCTGCCGCCCGGCCGGTCAGCCCCTGCGCGGCGGCGGCGATCGCCTCCGGCCAGGAGGCGGGGGCGAGCGCGCCGTCGGCGCCGCGGACCAGCGGAGTGCTGAGCCGGTCCGGCGCGGAGGCGTAGGTGAAGGCCCAGCGCCCCTTGTCGCAACTCCACTCCTCGTTGACCTCGGGATCGTCGCCGGCGAGGCGGCGCAGCACCTCACCGCGACGATGGTCCACCCGCAGGCCGCAGCCGCTGGCGCAGTGCTCGCAGGCCGACGGGGTGGACGTGAGGTCGAAGGGCCGGGCGCGGAATCGGTACGAGGTGTTCGTGAGCGCGCCGACGGGGCAGATCTGCACCGTGTTGCCCGAGAAGTAGGAGTCGAGGGGCTGATCGCCCGCGACGCCCACCTGCTGCAGCGCACCGCGATCCATGAGCTCGATGAAGTCGTCGCCCGCGATCTCGTCGGAGAAGCGGGTGCAGCGGGCGCACAGCACGCAGCGCTCGCGGTCGAGCACGATCTCCGCCGAGAGCGGGATCGGCTTGGGGAAGGTGCGCTTGTCGGCGGACGGGAAGCGCGAGGTGGCGCGGCCGGCGGACATCGCCTGGTTCTGCAGCGGGCACTCGCCGCCCTTGTCGCAGACCGGGCAGTCCAGCGGGTGGTTCACCAGCAGCAGCTCCATCACGCTGCGCTGCGCGCCCGCCGCGGCGACGGAGGTGGCCTGCGTGCGCACCACCATGCCGTCGGTCACCGTCGTGGTACAGGACGCGAGGGGCTTGCGCTGTCCCTCCACGTCCACCAGGCACTGCCGACAGGCGCCGGCCGGCGCCAGCAGCGGGTGGTCGCAGAAGCGCGGGATCGCGATGCCCAGCTCCTCGGCGGCGCGGATCACGAGAGTGCCGGGCGGCACCTCGATCTCGATGCCGTCGATGGTGGCCCGCACGGGCTCCGGCGTGCTCACAGGGCACCTCCCGGGACGGGTGCCTCGCGCATCGAGGCCGCCGGATCGAAGGGGCAGCCGCCCTCGGCGACGTGCCGCTCGTACTCCTCGCGGAAGTACTGCAGCGAGCTCTGGATGGGACTGGCGGCGCCGTCGCCCAACGCGCAGAAGGCCTTGCCGAGGACCCCGTCGGCCACCTCCGCGAGCGTGTCCAGGTCGCCCGCGCGGCCCTCGCCCTCCTCGAGCCGGCGCAGCAGCCGGACGAGCCAGTAGGTGCCCTCGCGGCACGGCGTGCACTTGCCGCAGGACTCGTGCGCGTAGAACTCGAGCCAGCGCAGCACGGCCCGCACCACGCAGACGGTGTCGTCGAAGATCTGCAGGGCCTTGGTGCCCAGCATCGAGCCGGCGCCGGCGACGCCCTCGTAGTCGAGCGGTACGTCGAGGTGCTCCGCCGTGAGCAGCGGGGTCGACGAGCCGCCGGGCGTCCAGAACTTCAGCTCGTGCCCGGGCCGGACGCCGCCGGCGAGCTCGAGCATCTCGCGCAACGTCACGCCGAGCGCCGCTTCGTACTGCCCGGGCCGCATCACGTGCCCGGAGACCGAGTACAGCGTGAACCCGGGCGACTTCTCGCTGCCCATGGTGCGGAACCACTCGGACCCGCGCGCGAGGATCGCCGGCACGCTGGCGATCGACTCGACGTTGTTCACACACGTCGGCGAGGCGTACAGGCCCGCGACCGCGGGGAACGGCGGCCGCAGCCGGGGCTGCCCGCGACGGCCCTCCAGCGAGTCCAGCAGCGCCGTCTCCTCGCCGCAGATGTACGCGCCGGCGCCGCCGTGCACCACGAGCTCCAGGCTGAATCCGCTGGGGCCCAGGGGCTTGCCCAGGTAGCCCGCGGCGTACGCCTCGGCGACGGCGGCGCGCAGCCGCCGCTGCACGCCCAGCACCTCGCCGCGGACGTAGATGAAGGCCCGCCGTGCGCGGATCGCATACGAGGCGATGATGACGCCCTCGATCAGCGTGTGCGGCGTCGCGAACATGAGCGGCATGTCCTTGCACGTTCCCGGCTCGGACTCGTCGGCGTTCACCACGAGGTAATGCGGCTTGTCGGCGCCCGGCTTCGGCTCGTCGCCGTCGCGCAGCTGCGGGATGAAACTCCACTTGAGCCCCGTCGGGAAGCCGGCGCCGCCGCGCCCGCGCAGGCCCGCGTCCTTCACCAGCGCGATCACCTCGTCGGGCGTCATCGCCAGCGCGCGCTCGAGGCCCTCGTAGCCGCCCGCCCCGCGGTACGAGGCGAGGGTCCAGGGTTCGGGGTCGCCCCAGTGGGCGGAGAGCACGGGCGTGAGGTGCGCGGTCATGATTCCGCCTCCCGGACGGCCTGCAGCCCGGCCATCGTGGGGGCGCCGCCCGCTCCGGACGCGGAGACCGCGCCGGGCCGGGTGTCGTCGAAACCGGCGAGCAGCCGGGCGGTCTCGCGGAAGGTGCCCAGCGGCGCGCCGCGCGTCGGCGCCGGCGGCCGGCCGGCCCGGAGCGCGTCGGCCAGGTCCCGGGCGCTCGCCACCGTCTGGTCGTCGAAGAACTCCCAGTTGACCATGACGACGGGGGCGTAGTCGCACGCCGCGTTGCACTCGATCCGCTCGACGGTGACCTTCCCGTCGGGCGTGGTGCCGCCGGGGGCGATCCCGAGGTGCTCGCACAGTGCGGAGAGGATCGCGTCGCCGCCGAGGACCGCGCACAACGTGGTGGTGCAGACGCCGACGAGGTACTCGCCGGTGGGCCCGCGCCGGTACATCGAGTAGAAGGTGGCGACGGAGACCACCTCGGCGGCGGTGAGATCCAGCGCGGCCGCGCAGAACTCGATACCCGCCGGGGTGATGTAGCCGTCCTCGGACTGCACCAGGTGCAGCAGCGGCAGCAGCGCCGACCGCTTCTCGGGATACCGGGCGATGAGCTCCGCCGCGTCCGCCGCCAGGCGCTCGGCGACGGCCGCGGGGTACTCGGTGGGTGCCCCGGGGCGGTACAGCTGCACCTTCTCCTGCGGCCGCGCGCCGAACTTGAGGAAGACGGGCTCGCTCATCGGTCCACCCCTCCCATCACCGGGTCGATGCTGGCCACGGCCGCGATCACGTCGGAGACCATGCCGCCCTCGCACATCGCCGCCACCGCCTGCAGATTCGTGAACGACGGGTCGCGGAAGTGCACCCGGTACGGGCGGGTGCCGCCGTCGCTGACGGCGTGTACCAGCAGCTCGCCGCGCGGCGCCTCGACCGAGACCGCGACCTGGCCCGCCGGAACGGCGAAGCCCTCCGTCACCAGCTTGAAGTGGTGGATCAGGGATTCCATCGACTCGCCCATGATCTCCGCGATGTGCGCGCGCGAGTTGCCCAGGCCGTCGGGCCCGACCTGCAGATCCGCCGGCCAGCCGAGCCGGGCGTCCTCGACCATCACCGGCCCGGGCGTCAGCCTGTCGAGGCACTGCTCGACGATCCGCAGCGACTGGGTCATCTCCAGCACCCGGATCAGGTAGCGGCCGTAGCAGTCGCACCCGCTGTCTGTGATCACATCGAACTCGTAGTCCTCGTAGCCGCAGTAGGGTTCGCTGCGGCGCAGGTCGTGCGGCAGGCCCGTGGACCGCAGCACCGGGCCCGTGATGCCCAGCGCCATGCAGCCGGTGAGGTCCAGGTAGCCGATGTTCTTGGTGCGGGCGATCCAGATCGGATTCTCGGTGAGCATCGACGACATGGACGCCAACTGCGGCGGCAGCGTCCGCAGCAGCTCGCGGATCTGCGGGATCGCCTCGTCCGGCAGGTCGGCCGCGACGCCGCCGGGACGGATGTAGGCGTGGTTCATCCGCAGTCCGGTGATGGTCTCGAAGACGTCGAGGATCTGCTCGCGGATCTCGAAGCCGCGCAGCATGGGAGAGACCGCGCCCAGTTCCATACCGCCGGTGGCCAGCGCGACGAGGTGGCTGGTGATCCGGTTGAGCTCCATCAGCAGCACGCGGATCACGGTCGCGCGCTCGGGGATCTCCTCGGTGATGCCGAGCAGCTTCTCGACCGCCAGGCAGTAGGCGGTCTCGTTGAACAGCGGTGCCAGGTAGTCCATCCGGGTGACGAAGGTGGTGCCCTGCGTCCAGGTGCGGAACTCGAGGTTCTTCTCGATACCGGTGTGCAGGAAGCCGATCCCGCACCGGGCCTCGGTCACCGTCTCCCCGTCGAGCTCCAGGATCAGGCGCAGCACGCCGTGCGTGGACGGATGCTGCGGGCCCATGTTCACCACGATCCGCTCCTGGCCGATCGCCTCGGCGGCGATGTCGTCCCAGTCGGAGCCCATGGCGGTGAACTCGCTGTAGTCGGTGGTCATGAGTACGACCTCCGGGTGTCGGGTGCGGAGATCTCGGCGCCGTGGAACTCGACGCCGATGCCGCCCAGCGGGTAGTCCTTGCGTTGCGGGTGGCCGTCCCAGTCGTCCGGCATCTCGATCCGGGTCAGCGAGGGGTGCCCGTCGAAGACGATGCCGAAGAAGTCGTAGGTCTCCCGCTCGTGCCAGTCCGTCGTCGGGTAGACGGGGAACAGCGACGGGATGTGCGGATCCGTGTCGGGGCAGGAGGTTTCGAGGCGCAGGCGGCGGCCGTGCGTGATCGACTGCAGGTGCGTGACCGCGCGCAGTTCCGCTCCCGCGTCCTCGGGGAAGTGCACGCCGGAGGTGCCGAGGCACATCTCGAACCGCAGGGCGGGCTCGTCGCGCAGCAGCCGCGCCACCGCGACCACCTGCTCGCGGGGCACGCGCAGCGTGACCTCCCCGCGGTACACGACGACTGCGCGGACGGCCTCCGCGAACGGAGCCCCATCCGACCGGTCGAGCGCGTCCCGCAGGGCGGCGACGACCCCGTCGTAACCGGCGGGCAGGGGCTCCTCGCCGGGCCCGGGCATGACGACGGGGCGGCTGATCCGCCCGTAGCCCGACGTATCGCCCGTGCCGCCGCTGAACATGCCGGTGCGGGTGCGCACGACGTCGGGCCGCGGCGCCGCGGGTTCGACGGTGCCGGGCTCGTCCGGGTCACCGGGCTCGGGCAGCTCGGGGGAGTCGGTCATCGCAACAGGCCCTTGAACTCGATCGTGGGGCGCGCGGCGAGCGCGGCCTCCTCCGCGGCGCGCCGCGCGGCCTCGCGGTTCACGCCCATCGGTGTCTCCGCGACCTTCTCGTGCAGGGCGAGCAGGGCGTTGAGCAGCATCTCCGGGCGGGGCGGGCAGCCGGGCAGGTAGATGTCCACGGGCACCACGTGGTCGACGCCCTGCACCACCGCGTAGTTGTTGAACATGCCGCCCGAGCTGGCGCAGACACCCATGGCCAGGACCCATTTCGGCTCCGCCATCTGGTCGTACACCTGGCGCAGCACCGGCGCCATCTTCTGGCTGACGCGGCCGGCCACGATCATCAGGTCGGCCTGCCGGGGCGAGGCGCGGAAGGCCTCCATGCCGAATCGCGCGATGTCGAACCGGGGCCCGGTGGTGGCCATCATTTCGATGGCGCAGCAGGCCAGGCCGAAGGTGGCCGGCCACAGCGAGCCCTTCCGCGCGTACCCCGCCACCCCCTCGAGCGTCGACAGTAGGAAGCCGCCCGGCACCTTGTCCTCTAGTCCCAACTCAAGCCCCCTCGCCGCCACTCGTACGCATACGCGACCGTGACGTTCACCAGGAACAGCGCCATCGCGAGCAGGCCGTACGTGCCGAGCACGTCGAAGTGCACCGCCCACGGGTAGAGGAAGACGATCTCGATGTCGAAGATGATGAACAACATGGCCGTGAGGTAGAACTTCACCGGGAATCGGCCGCCGCCCGAGGCGGGCGTCGGCGACGGGTCGATGCCGCACTCGTAGGCCTCGAGCTTCGCGCGGTTGATCCGGCGCGGCCCCACGAACCGGGCGACGCCCACGGAGAAGACGGCGAAGGCGGCCGCGATCGCCCCGAGTACCAGGATGGGCACGTACAGGTTCACGGCGACGCTCCTTCCGCGGTGTATGCGAAATCCCAGTCAGCAGAACCGGTTAGGTTCCCCTGAGTGAAGTTGTGAGCTACATCACAACTATATGTCCAACGTCTGATCGGGGTGGGCTTTTGGGGCGAGCGTGTCTGATTCTCAGAGCGTCGCGGTCGCCAACAGGCGCCCTGCGGCACCCGCCAGCTCGAACGGATCGAGCGGGTGGCTCACCCAGTCGTCGGCCTGGGACCACCGTGCCAACCAGCCGTCGGCTCGGCGGGCCGTGATGACCAGCAGGGGCGGGCACGGTTCGATCTCGTCGCGCACCTGCCGGGCCAGCCCCATCCCGCCCGCGGGGGCGGCCTCGCCGTCGAGCACGACGAGCGCGACCCCGCCCTCGTCGAGTCGGGCGATGACGGCCGGGCCCGTCGCCGCCTCGAGGACGGTGATCGGGGGTCTGTCGGGAGCCGGGCGCGTGCCCAGGGCGGCGGTGATCTCCGCGCGGTGCCGCGCGTTGGAGCTGTAGACGAGGACGAGCGGGGCTGCGCCGGTCATGGTCCCCACGATAGGGACGGCGGTCGGGTTACGAAGCGGTTTGCGGGTAGTGCCGCGCCGCGACGTCCGGGTGCGCCCGCAGGCGGCTCTTCCAGGCGTTCTCGCCGTAGGTGTCGAAGATCGGGTTGTCCGGGTCGACGGTGACGCCCGTGCGCAGTTCCGCGGGGAGCGGCAGATGGGGCATGTGCGCGGTGACCGACGGGTTGAAGAAGTACGGCACCGAGATCCGGTCGGCCCCCGCGGTGCGATTGAGCACCCGGTGCTCGGTGGCGTGCAGGTAGCCGTCGGTGCCGACCTCCAGCATCTCGCCGATGTTCACGATGAAGGCGCCGGGCAGCGGCGGCACGTCCACCCACTCGGTGGCGCCGGGCGGCAGCACCTGCAGCCCCTGCGACGCCGGGTCCACCAGCAGCAGCGTCAGCACGCCCGAGTCCTTGTGTGCGCCCACGCCCTGCTCGGACGCCGTGCCCGCGGGGTAGCGGACGATCTTGATCAGCGTCGCCGGCTGTTCGGCGAAGGCCTCGTCGAAGACGTGCGGGTCGGCGCCCAGCGACCGCGCCCACGCGCGCAGCAGCGACAGCGAGATCCGCGACAGGTCCGCGTCCCACCGCTCCATGACCGCGCGCAGCTCCGGGAGGGACGCCGGCCACTGGTTCGGGCCGAGCAGGTTCCGGTAGTCCGGCCCGGGGCCCGACGGTGCCGGGTCCTCCCGTCCCAGGTCGATCTGCTCCCGCCAGTCGACCTCGCCCCGGGTGAGCTCGCCGCCGAGCCGGGTGTAGCCGCGGAAGTGCGGGGAGTTCGTCATCGCGATGGCGTCCTTGTCCGCCTGCGGCAGCGCGAAGAACGCGCGTGCGATGGCGAGGACCTCGTCGCTGCGCCGCTGCGGCAGGCCGTGCCCCGTCAGGTAGAAGAAGCCGACGTCGTGCGCGGCGGCGCGGACGGCACCGTCGAACTGCGCGGGATCGGTCTCGAGGAGGGCGAGGTCGAGCACCGGGATGGGCATGACCGCAGGGTAGCGCCGGGGTGCGCAGGTATGAGTGGATCCGATCAGTGTGATCGGGACTTCGTGCGCGCCGGGCTTCGTGTCGCGGGTGCCGGGCACTAGGCTGGCTGCTGAGTTGCCCCCGAGCTCGGCCAGTGCATAAGGAGAGACCGTGTCCGAAATCATCCAGGTAGGCGCCCGCGAGATCCTCGACTCCCGTGGCAACCCCACGGTCGAGGTCGAGATCGTGCTGGCCGACGGCAGCTTCGCCCGTGCGGCGGTGCCGTCGGGTGCGTCCACCGGTGAGCACGAGGCCGTGGAGCTGCGCGACGGCGGCGACCGGTACCTCGGCAAGGGCGTCACCAAGGCCGTCGAGGGCGTCCTGGAGGTGATCGCCCCCGAGGTGATCGGCATCCCCGCCGACGAGCAGCGGATCATCGATCAGACGCTGCTGGACCTGGACGGCACCCCCGACAAGAGCCGCCTCGGCGCGAACGCGCTGCTCGGGGTGTCGCTCGCCGCGGCGAAGGCCGCCGCGGAGTCCGCCGCGCTGCCCCTGTTCCGCTACCTGGGCGGCCCGAACGCCCACATCCTGCCGGTGCCGATGATGAACATCCTCAACGGCGGCGCGCACGCGGACAGCGGTGTCGACGTGCAGGAGTTCATGGTCGCGCCGATCGGGGCGGAGACCTTCAAGGAGTCGCTGCGCTGGGGCGCCGAGGTCTACCACTCGCTCAAGTCCGTGCTCAAGGCCAAGGGCCTGAACACCGGTCTGGGCGACGAGGGCGGCTTCGCGCCGTCGGTGGCCGGCACGCGGGAGGCGCTGGAGCTGATCTCGGAGGCGATCGGTAAGACGGGCCTCAAGCTCGGCTCCGACGTGGCGCTGGCGCTGGACGTGGCGGCGACCGAGTTCTACACCCCGGAGGGCTACAAGTTCGAGGGCAAGGTCCTCACCGCCGCCGAGATGAGCGAGTTCTACCGCGGCCTGATCGGCGAGTTCCCGATGGTCTCCATCGAGGATCCGCTCTCGGAGGACGACTGGGAGGGCTGGGTCGACCTGACCGATGCCATCGGCGACAAGGTGCAGCTGGTCGGTGACGATCTGTTCGTGACCAACCCGGAGCGGCTCGAGGACGGCATCGCCCGGGGCGCGGCGAACGCGCTGCTGGTGAAGGTCAACCAGATCGGCACCCTCACCGAGACCCTCGACGCCGTGGCCCTGGCGCACAACAACGGCTACAAGTCGATGATGAGCCACCGCTCGGGCGAGACGGAGGACACCACCATCGCCGACCTCGCGGTCGCGGTGGGCTCGGGCCAGATCAAGACGGGCGCGCCCGCCCGCTCCGAGCGCGTCGCCAAGTACAACCAACTGCTGCGCATCGAGGAGGAGCTGGGCGACGCCGCGCGGTACGCCGGCGACACCGCCTTCCCGCGCTTCGAGTTCACCAGCTGACCGCGTAGTACATCGAGAGTCGAAGGAGCACAGCCGAAGTGAGCAGCAGGTCCCGCCTCGTGCGCAGCCCGTCGGGCGGCGAGGCCCGTGCGGACGGACGGAGCGCGGGGCGGACCTTCGTGCTGTTCCTCGTGCTGTGCGTCCTCGCCCTCACCCTCGCGGTGCCGGTGCGGACCTACATGTCCGAGCAGGCCCGCGAGGAGAAGGTGGCGGCGGAGCACGCGCAGCTGCTGGCCGACATCGCCCGGCTCGAGGAGCAGAAGCGCCTGCAGGACGATCCGGAGTACATCAAGGCGCAGGCCCGGATCCGGCTGCAGTACGTGATGCCGGGCGAGACGCCGTACCGCGTGCAGGTGCCGGGCGCCCCGAAGCCGACGCCGGAGCAGGTGGAGGCCGAGCAGGCGAAGCAGAACCCCTGGTACACCAACGTCTGGCGCACGATCGCGGTGCCGCACTGATGAGTGACGCAGTCGCCCAGGAGGATCTGGATCGGGTCGCCGCGCAGTTGGGCCGCGCGCCCCGCGGCGTGCTCGCCATCGCCTACCGCACGCCCGACGGGGAGCCCGCCGTGGTCAAGACCGCGCCGCGGCTGCCCGACGGTACGCCCTTCCCCACGCTCTACTACCTGACGGATCCACGGCTGACCGCCGAGGCGAGCCGCCAGGAGAGCGCGGGCGTGATGCGGGAGATGGAGGCGCTGCTCGCCTCCGACGAGACGATCGCCGAGAACTACCGCGCGGCGCACCGGCATTACCTCGAGTCCCGCAACGCCCTGGAGGACCTCGGTACCGACTTCACCGGCGGCGGCATGCCCGACCGGGTGAAGTGCCTGCACGTGCTCATCGCGTACGCCCTCGCCGAGGGGCCCGGCGTCGTCCGGCTGGGGGACGAGGCCGTCGCCCTCGCCGCCGCGGCGGGACTGCGCGGCAGCGCCATCCCGGCCGACTGGCCGGAGCCGCAGTTCCCCTGGGGTGGTGAGTGAACCCGCTCGTCGTCGCGGCGATCGATTGCGGGACCAACAGCATCCGCCTGTACGTCGCTCGCGCCTCCGCTGCGGGCCTGGTGGAGCTGCACCGCGAGATGCGGATCGTCCGGCTCGGCCAGGGCGTGGACGCCACCGGCGAGTTCGCCGCGGAGGCCCTCGATCGGGTCCGCGCGGCGCTCGACGAGTACGTCTCGACCGCACTCGATCTCGGCGCGACGCGGGTCCGCATGGTCGCCACGTCCGCCGCCCGGGACGTCTCCAACCGGGATGCCTTCCTCGACCTCACCGCCGCAGCACTCGGCCGGATCACGCCCGGCGCTCGCGCCGAGGTGATCGCGGGCACCGAGGAGGCGGAGCTCTCCTATCGCGGGGCCACCGCCGGCCTCGACGCCGCCGACCCGGCCCTCGTGGTCGACCTCGGGGGCGGTTCGACGGAGCTCGTCGTGGGCTCGGGAGGCGCCGTGGCCCACGCCTACTCGGCCGATATCGGCTGCGTGCGGATCACCGAACGCGCGCTGCCCACCGACCCGCCGACCGCCGCCGAGATCGCGGACGCGACCGCGCACATCGACGCCGCCCTCGACGAGGCCACCACCGTCGTGCCGCTGGCCGGCGTCCGCACCTGGATCGGCGTGGCCGGGACCTTCACCACCCTCGCCGCGCTGGCGCACGGACTCACCGAGTACGACCCCGCGCTCATCCACGGCTCGCGGGTGCCGCTCGACGAGCTGATCGCGCTGTGTCGTCGGCTCGTGGGGATGACCTCCGCGGAGCGACTGGCGCTCGGACCGATGCATCCCGGCCGCGCCGACGTGATCGGCGGCGGCGCGCTCGTCGCGATGCGGCTCGCCCAGCGGCTGGGCGCCGTCGGCGTGACCGAGCTCACCGTTTCCGAGCACGACATCCTCGACGGGGTGGCCATGGGCCTCGCCGGCCCCGGGAATTAACGCACTGTTGACGAATTCACAGCCTCTCGGCAGCGCACCAAGCGGTTCGGCAGCCTAACGTCTTCTTCGAACGGCGAAAGGGAGTCGAAGATGACGAAGGCAACCGAGTGCGTGATCGTGGTGCTGGACGGCACCGATGCGACGGCGCGGCTGGTCAGTGAGCTCTCCGCGGCGGGCAACCGGGTGACCGCGGTGGGCACCAACTTCCGCGATGTGGTCTCCGTGCTCTCGGGCGATGTGTACGCGCTCGTGGCGGATCTCGCCGACCCCGAGCAGTGGGCGACCGCGGTGTGCCGCGCGGAGGCGCGGCACGGCACCGTCGACACCGTGCTGGATCCCGCCGGCCGGCTGGCGGCGCGCGCGGCCTGAGCCGACGTGGGGGGCGATCTCCGGGTGTTCACGGAGGCGGCGCCCGCATGCCGGCCCCTATGGTCACGGCATGTCGACGATCACCCCGACGGGCAACCGGATCGCGCCGCTCGACGCGCTACGCGGGTTCGCCCTGGGCGGCATCTTCGTCGTCAACGTCGGGCTCATGGCCGACCCCGACGGCTTCGCGCCGGGAGTCGTTCGCGACCTCGTCGACGTGGTCTTCCATCACAAGTTCTACGTGCTGTTCTCCTTCCTGTTCGGGTACTCGCTGACCCTGCAGTTCCGGTCGGCGGAGCGCGACGGCGCGAGCGCGCGGGCCCGCACGGCCCGGCGCCTCGCGGCATTGGCGGTGATCGGTGCACTGCACGCGGTGCTGCTGTTCACGGGGGACGTGTTGTTCGGCTACGGCGTCATCGGGATCGCCCTGCTGGCGCTGAGCCGGATGCGCCCACGCTCCGCGGTCCGACTGGCGGCCGCGTTGTACGCGGGCTGCCTGCTCCTCCTCACGGGCCTCACAGTGGCCCGGTCGTCACCGGCTCGGCGGAGCAGGGGCACGCCGCAGCGCTCGACGCGATCCGGGCGGGATGGGGCCGGGCCGCGGCGTACCGGTTCGACTACTGGCTCTCAGGATTGGTCCCGATGGTGGTCTTCGGACTACTGAACATCTTGCCGCTGTTCCTGATCGGCCTGGCGGCGGGGAAGGCGCGTCTGTTCGAGGACCCGGCCCGCTACCTCCCGCACATGCCGCGGGTGCAGGCGATCGGTTTCGGTCTGGGCCTGCCGCTCTCGGTGATTCCCGTGCTCCTGCACGTCCCGCACACCGAGGTGCTCGGCTACGTCTCGGGGCCGCTGCTCGCCGCCGCGTACGCCGCCACCTTCCTGCGGATCGCACACGCCCGGCCGGCGGTGTCCGAGGTCTTCGCGCCGGCCGGCCGGATCAGCGCCACGGTGTACCTGTCGCAGTCGCTGATCGCGGCGGTCGCCTTCACGGGCTACGGTTTCGCGCAGGCCGGAACGTGGTCCGACGGTGCCGTGCTCGCCTTCGCCGTGGCCGTCTTCGCGCTCCAGCTCGTGGCCGCGCGGTGGTACACGGAGCGGATCCGGTACGGCCCAGTCGAATGGGTACTGCGGGTGGCGACGTACGGCGGCACCGACCGGGTGCGGCAGCACGCCCGCGCGTCCGTCAGTGGGCCAGCTTGAGCCCGACGACCCCGCCGACGATGGCGATGATGCAGATGATCTTGATCAGCGACGCCGACTCGGTGCCCGTGGCCATCGCGTAGACCACCGTGAGGGTGGCGCCGATGCCGACCCAGACCGCGTACGCGGTGCCGGTGGGCAGGTCGCGCATGGCGTAGGCGAGGCCGGCCATGCTGGCGACGAGGGCGACGCCGAAGATGATCGACGGGGTGAGCTTGGAGAAGCCCTCGGACTTGCCGAGCGCGGTGGCCCAGACGGCCTCGAGAACGCCGGAGATGATCAGAACGATCCATGCCATGGTGCGAACCTCCTCGGGTTCGCACCGTCTTTTCGCTCGCCGGGTACGGTGCGCCTCGTCCGGATGTCCTTTGCGACGCCTCCAGGCTACTCGACGGTGCCCGCTGGGCAAGTGACGGTGACGAACCTGACCCGCGCACTACTGTGAGCCGCATGACGCGTGAACTGGTGTACACGGGATTCCTCTCGCTCGACGGGGTCGCGGACTCGCCCGGCGGGACCGTCGAGGGACATCGCAGCGGCGGCTGGGTGGCACGGCACGACTTCCTCCCGGAGGCCTTCTCGCTCAAGGGCGAGGAGCTGGGGGAGACCACGGCGCTGCTGTTCGGGCGGCGCAGCTACGAGGCCTTCGGTGCGGTGTGGCCGCAGTCCGACGACCACGCCGCCTACCGCGACCTGCCGAAGTACGTGGCCTCCACGACGATCGGGGAGGGCGACCTCGTGGACGGGTGGGGCGGCACCACGATCCTCCGGTCGACGGACGACGTCGCCGCTCTCAAGCAGACCGACGGCGGCTCGATCTTCATCCACGGCAGCTGCGAACTCGCGCGGAACCTGGCCGACGCCGGCCTCATCGACCGGTACAACCTGCTCGTCTTCCCGTACCTACTGGGCGCGGGCAAGAGCATCTTCGGCCGCGATGACGTCGATGCCACTGCGCTGCGCCTGCGGGAGTCCCAGGCCTACCCCAACGGAGTGCTCAAGGTGATCTACGACGTGATTCGCTGACCGGTACCCCGCGCATCCCCGGTTTCGGGAACTTGCGTGTGCGGCCGTCGTCCGTACCGTCGGAGGCATGTCCGATCTAGCCTTCCAGCTCAGTGAGAACGGACGACAGTGGCTGATCCACACGCCCCTGGAGATCGGCCTCTACGTCGTCCTCGCCGTCGTCGTCCGGTACGTGTTGCACCGCGGCATCGACCGGCTCGTCCGCGGTAACCGTCGCGACGGCGACTCGGCCCCACGACGATTCGGCCTCGGCAGGCTCAGCGGCAGGCTGGGTAGCGGCCGGCTGCCGACCGTGCGGCGGCGCACCGTCGACGATCCCGCGAAGGCGCAGCGCGACCGGGAGGCGCGGGCCCGGCGGGCGCAGCGGGCCGAGACCATCGGTTCGGTGCTCAAGTCCGCGGTCTCCTTCCTGGTGCTGATCTGGGTGGTGATCCAGTCGCTGGCGATCCTCGGGGTCAATGTGGCGCCACTCATCGCCTCCGCCGGCGTGGTGGGCGTGGCGCTGGGTTTCGGCGCGCAGAACCTGGTGCGGGACTTCATCTCCGGCATCTTCATGCTCATCGAGGACCAGTACGGCGTGGGCGATGTGGTGGACCTCGGAGAGGTCGTCGGCACCGTCGAGACGGTGGGTATGCGGATCACGACGGTGCGCGACGTGCAGGGCACGCTCTGGTACGTCCGCAACGGCGAGATCATGCGCGTCGCCAACTTCAGCCAGGACTACGCGGTGGCCTTCCTGCAGTTGCCGATCTCGTACTCCGCCGACGTGGACCTCGCGTGCCGCGTAGCCCTCGAGGCGGCCCTGGAGGCCGTGGCGGACGAGCCGCTGTCCGACGACGTCCTCGGCGCCCCCGACATGCTCGGCGTCGACGGCGCCACCGCCGACCGCGTGAGCATCCGCCTCACCGTGCGAGTGCGGGCGAACCGGCAGTGGGCGGTGGAGCGCGAACTGCGCCGCCGGATCCTGCGCGCCTTCGACGAGCACGACATCGCCCCGCCGTACCGCAGCGGGCTCCCGGTGGCCGCGGGAGTGCAGGACTGACCTGGGTCTCTCCCGGGACCGCCGCGGGGAGGGGCGGATTCGGTCATCATGGACCGATGCGCAGTGTCACGTACTCCCTGAGCACGTCGGCGGACGGGTACATCGTGGGGCCGGACGGGGCCTTCGACTGGTCGCAGCCCGACGAGGAGGTGTTCCGCTTCGCCACCGAGGAGGTGCGCGGGCTCGACGTGCACCTGATGGGCCGGCGGCTCTACGAGACCATGCTCTACTGGGACACCGCCGCGGAGACCCAGCCGCTGGACGCCGACGAGCGCGTCTTCGCGGCGCTGTGGAAGGAACTGCCGAAGGTCGTCTTCTCCACCACGCTCACCGAGGTGCAGGGCGCCAACACCCGCCTCGCCGACGGTGATCTCTCGGAGGAGATCATGCGCCTGCGCGACCAACCGGGCGCGGGAAACATCGGCGTCGGCGGTGCCGGCCTGGCCGCCGAGGCCGCGCGCCTGGGCCTCCTCGACGAGTACCGGGTGCGTGTCTATCCCGTCCTCGTGGGTGGCGGCACCCCGTACTTCCCGCAGCAGGGGACGGCCACCGCGCTGGAGCGGGTGGGCGGCCGAACCTTCGCCTGCGGCGTCGATTTCGTGCACTACCGCGTGCTGCGCTGATGGGCGTCGAACCCACCGCGGATGCGTGCCCCCAGTCGGACTCGAACCGACACTCGGCGGATTTTAAGTCCGCTGCCTCTGCCAATTGGGCTATGGGGGCGCGAGGGGAAGCGTAGCGTGCGGCGCACCGTCGAAAGTGTCAACGCGCGTTGACAGCCGTAGGGTGTCAACGTAGATTGACGGGTGTGAGCTCACCACCCACCCTCGTCGGATCGGCGGCATCGGAGGACCCCGCGGAGGGGCTCCGCGCCGTCGTCGCACTGCGGAAGCTGGCCGACCAACTCGAGGCGGTCCAGGTGTCCAACGCCCGGAATCTCGGTTGGTCCTGGCAGGACATCGCGGAACACCTCGCGGTCAGCCGCCAGGCGGTGCACAAGAAGTACGGCAAGTAAGCCGGGAAGAGGACTGCTGTGTTCGAACGGTTCACCAAGAGCGCCCGCGTCGCGGTCGTGCTCGCCCAGGAGGAGGCGCGCGACAACGGCGCCGACAAGATCACTCCCACCCACCTACTGCTCGGCGTGCTCGGCACCGTCGACGGTCCGCTGCAGCGCGAGCTGACCGACATCGGCCTCACGCCCGAGGCGGTCCGTGCCTCCGCCGCCGGCCGAGTGCTCACCGACAAGGACGCCGAGGCGCTGCGCGGCATCGGCATCGACGTGGGCGCCGTCGCGGACGCGGTCGAGAAGCGCTTCGGCTTCGACATCCTGCGCCCCATCCGCAAGAAGTTCCGCGCGGGGCACATCCCCTTCGATCCCGCGTCGAAGAAGATGCTGCAGCTCGCGGTGCGGGAGGCGGCGCACCGCAAGGACCGGAGCATCGAGAGCGCGCACATGCTGCTCGGGGTGCTGCGCAGCGACGACGACGATGCGCTCGCGGCCGTCGAATCCGTCGTGCCGCGCGACGAGTTGCGTCGTCGCCTCTACGACCTGCTCGACCGGCCCGCGGCGTAGGCGCCTGCGCATCTGGACGCGCCCGGTTAAGCTGTTCGTAAAGAACGTCGCCGAAACCGGGAACTTCGGCCGCGGTCTCGAGCGTTGAACAGTTCGTACAGGTGCACGACCAGGGAAAGGACCCCACGGTGCGCGAAAGCAGCAACCCGATCTTCCGCGGGCTGACCAAGGAGACCCGCCAGCAGGCGCCCGCCGGTCACCAGCAGGGCTACCCGCAGCAGGGCTACGGCCAGCAGCAGGGATACCCGCAGGGCATGAACCTGGGGATGGGTGCCGCAGGCGCCGCCCAGGGCATGCAGTTCCAGCAGTACCAGCAGCCGCCGCAGGCCCCGTACCAGCAGGGCACGGGCGCCGGCACGATGACGATCGACGATGTCGTCACCAAGACCGGTGCCACGCTCGGCGTTCTGATCGCGTTCGCCGTCGCGGCGTACGCGCTGGTCGCGGGCGGCATCGTCGGCGCGATGCCGCTGGCACTCATCGGCGGCATCGGCGGCTTCGTCCTGGTGCTGATCGCCAGCTTCGGCCGCAAGCAGGACAACCCGGCCATCGTGCTGTCGTACGCGGCGCTCGAGGGCCTGTTCGTCGGCTTGATCTCGTTCGTCTTCGCGAATTTCATGGTCAGCAAGGTCAGCGCCGGCGCCCTGATCGGCCAGGCGGTGCTCGCCACGGTCGGCGTGTTCATCGGCATGCTCGTCGTCTACAAGACCGGCGCGATCCGCGTGACGCCGCGCTTCACCCGCATGCTGTTCGCGGCGATGATCGGCGTCATCGTGATGATGCTGGGCAGCGCCGTCATCGGCTGGTTCGGCGAGGGGCCCGGCCCGCTGCGGAACTTCCAGGACAACCCGACGATCGCGGTCATCTTCTCGGTGGTCTGCATCGCGATCGCGGCGTTCAGCTTCCTGCTGGACTTCGACCAGGCGGACCAGCTGATCCGCGCCGGCGCCCCGTCGAAGGCGGCGTGGGGCGTGGCCCTGGGCCTGACCGTCACGCTGGTCTGGCTGTACGTCGAGATCCTGCGCCTGCTGAGCTACTTCTACAGCAGCGACTAGTCTCTACCCCCCGAACGCCCCGCAGCCCCGGCTGCGGGGCGTTCGGCGTTCCCGGGGTGTCAGGACCGATGCAGCGCGCGGGACAGCCGCGCCGTCAGCCGGTTCGCGTCCGCCGCCTCGGAGACCTCCGGCGGCGACGGCAGCGGGCCGTGCCACTCGCCGAGCGCGGCGAGCACCTCGGGGAGCAGCAGCCGCGCCGCCAACTCGTAGCCCGCCGCCGACGGGTGGAAGTTGTCCGGCGAGAACATCCGATCGGGCGCCTCGAGGAACTCCGGCGTCAGGGTGTCGGCGAAGGGCACGGGGTGCCCGCCCGCGGCGAGCACGTGCGCCCGCTGCCGCGCCGCGAGCTGTAGGCCGTACCGGCGGATCACCGACCGCAGCGGCTGGGGGATGGCCTGCACCACGCCGATGTCCGGGCACGTGCCCACCACGACCTCGGCGCCCGCGCCGCGCAGCTGGGCGACCGCCGCACCGAGCCGCCGCGCCGAGGGCTCGATCGCATTGAGCGCGGTGACGTCGTTCCCGCCGACGATGATCACCGCCACGTCGGGGATCTGCTTCGCGATGAACGCCGCCTCGATCTGCGCGGCGAGTCCCTTCGACGTCGCGCCCACGATCGCCTTCACCGCGAGCCGCACCGTCCGGCCCGTCTCCGCCACGACGCCGCGCGCGAGCAGCACGCCGGGCGTGTGCTCGGCATCGTCGACCCCGAGGCCCGCGGCGGTGGAGTCCCCGAAGACCATGAGGCTCACGTCGGCGGGGTGCTGCGGCCCGGGCCGCTCGACCACGGGGGTGCCGGGGGCGTAGATCCCGTCCTTCGACGGTGCCTTGTCGGTGCGGTGGGGGATCACGGTGCGCGCGGTGCGCGCCTGCTTGGTCAGCAGGGCGTACGCGCCCCAGGTGGCGCCGGCGCCGCTGACGGCGGCTGCCGAGGTGTACAGCGCGTCACGGGCGAGCCGGCTCCGGGAGTACCCCATGACGCCAATCTACCCACCGAGGCGGGCACCGGGCGCACGCCCCGCGGAGCGTGAATGGGACCATGGAGGCATGCGTATCGCAGGACACGTCAGTGAGTTGATCGGCGACACCCCTCTGGTTCGGTTGAACTCGGTGGTGAAGCCCGGATCGGGCCTGGTCGCGGCCAAGATCGAGTACCTCAACCCCGGCGGGTCCAGTAAGGACCGGATCGCGGTGAAGATGATCGACGCCGCGGAGCAGTCGGGCGAGCTCAAGCCCGGCGGCACCATCGTCGAGCCGACGTCGGGCAACACCGGCGTGGGCCTGGCGATCGTCGCGCAGCAGCGCGGCTACAAGTGCGTGTTCGTCTGCCCGGACAAGGTCAGCGAGGACAAGCGCAACGTGCTCAAGGCCTACGGCGCCGAGGTCGTCGTGTGCCCGACCGCCGTCGCGCCGGAGCACCCGGACTCGTACTACAACGTCTCCGACCGCCTCACGCGCGAGATCCCTGGCGCGTGGAAGCCGAACCAGTACTCCAACCCCAACGGACCGGCCTCGCACTACGAGACCACCGGTCCCGAGATCTGGCGCGACACCGAGGGGAAGATCACCCACTTCGTGGCGGGCGTGGGCACCGGCGGCACCATCACCGGCACCGGCCGCTACCTCAAGGAGGTCTCGGGCGGGAAGGTCAAGGTCGTCGGCGCCGATCCCGAGGGCTCCGTCTACTCCGGCGGCACCGGCCGCCCGTACCTCGTCGAGGGCGTGGGCGAGGACTTCTGGCCCACCGCCTACGACCCGGACATCCCCGACGAGATCATCGCCGTCTCCGACGCGGACTCCTTCGAGATGACCCGCCGCCTGGCCCGCGAGGAGGGCCTGCTCGTCGGCGGCTCCTGCGGCATGGCCGTCGTCGCTGCGCTGCGCGTCGCCGAGCGCGACCCCGACGCCGTCGTCGTCGTGCTGCTGCCCGACGGTGGCCGCGGCTACCTGTCGAAGATCTTCAACGACAAGTGGATGTCGAGCTACGGCTTCCTGCGCGCGCCGCTCGACCCCACGGAGCAGGAGGCCCTCGTCGGTGACATCCTGCGGGGCAAGAAGGGCGAGCTGCCCGACCTGGTGCACACGCACCCGTCGGAGACCATCCGCGACGCCATCGAGATCCTCGCCGAGTACAACGTCTCGCAGATGCCGGTCGTGGGCGCCGAGCCCCCGATCATGGCGGGTGAGGTCGCCGGTGCCGTCACCGAGCGCGAGCTGCTCTCCGCGGTCTTCGAGGGCCGCGCGAACCTCGCCGACCCGGTGAGCAAGCACATGGGCCCGGCGTTCCCGCTGATCGGTGCGGGCCAGCCGATCTCGGCCGCCAACACCGCGCTGCGCGAGTCCGACGCCCTCATGGTGATCGACGACGGCAAGCCCGTCGGCGTGATCACCCGGCACGACGTGCTGAACTTCCTCTCCCACGGCAAGTAGAAAGGGCCGCACCATGAGCGAGCAGAAGAGCGCGATCGACAAGCATGCGGCGCAGGGCTTCTCGACCCGCGCGATCCACGCCGGCTACGAGCCCGACCCGCTGACCGGCGCCGTGAACGTGCCGATCTACGCCAGCTCCACCTTCGCCCAGGACGGCGTCGGCGGCATGCGCGGCGGCTTCGAGTACGCCCGCACCGGCAACCCGACCCGCCGCGCGTACGAGGCCAACCTCGCCGCCATCGAGGAGGGCACCTTCGGCCGCGGCTTCGCGTCCGGCATGGCCGCCACCGACTGCCTGCTGCGCGCCACCCTGCGCCCCGGCGATCACCTGATCATCCCCGACGACGCCTACGGCGGCACCTTCCGCCTCATCGACAAGGTGTTCTCGCAGTGGGGGATCGAGCACACGCCGGCGCCGGTCACCGACGTCGACGCGGTGCGCGCGGCGATCCGTCCGAACACCAAGCTGGTGTGGATCGAGACGCCCACCAATCCGCTGCTCAACATCGGCGACATCGAGGCCCTGGCAGAGGTGGCGCACGCCGGCGGCGCGAAGCTGGTGGTGGACAACACCTTCGCCAGCCCGTACCTGCAGACGCCGCTCGCGCTCGGCGCCGACGTGGTGCTGCACTCGGTGACCAAGTACCTCGGTGGGCACAGCGACACCGTCGGCGGCGCGCTGGTGACCAACGACGAGCAGCTCGACACCGATTTCGCCTTCCTGCAGAACGGTGCGGGCGCGGTGCCCGGCCCCTTCGACGTCTACCTCGCGCTGCGCGGCATCAAGACGCTCGGCGTGCGCATGGACCGGCACTGCGACAACGCGGAGAAGATCGTCGAGTTCCTCTCCGCGCGCCCCGAGGTGTCGACGGTGCTGTACCCGGGCTTGGAGAGCCACCCGAACCACGCGGTGGCGGCCAAGCAGATGAAGCGCTTCGGCGGCATGATCTCCGTGCGTCTAGCCGGCGGTCGTGAAGCCGCGCAGCGCTTCTGCGCGCGGACCGAGATCTTCACCCTCGCGGAGTCGCTGGGCGGCATCGAGTCGCTCATCGAGCACCCCGCCGCGATGACCCACGCCTCCACCGCCGGCTCGCAGCTCGAGGTCCCCGAGGACCTGGTGCGCCTGTCCGTCGGCATCGAGGACATCGGCGACCTCATCGCCGATCTGGAGAACGCGTTCAACTGACGCCGCAGTAGCGCCACACGCCGGACTCGTAACGGAACCGCACCAGCGTCCTCGCCAGGACGGGATCGTCGTCGGGGTCGCTCGGTGCGCCCTGCGGCGAGTAGGTGAGGGCCATCGTGGCGACGTCGCCGTCGATGGTGACGTCGCCCGTGGACCGGGGGCCGCGAGGGAACCATCGGCCGCTCGGGTCGCCGGTCGCCAGCCGGGCGCACCACATGCTCGAGGTGTCGCGCGACGCGTCGACGTCGTCGGCGTAGATGCTGAACCGCGCCCGCACCGTGCGCTCGTCGTGGGCGTCGACGGGGACCGGATCGGACAGCGCGTGCACGAACAGCACCCCGAGTCCGAGGAGCAGCCCGGCACCCAGCGTGACGATGACCAGCACGATCGCGGTGACCATCAGGACGACGAACGCGGCCGGGTGACGCCGGTGCCACGGCGCGAAGTGGTTCGGATGCACGGCACGATGCTCCGCCGCCGCCCTTGTTCGCTCCTTGGCCGTTCCTTACGCCCGGAGTAACGACTCGGTCACCATCTGAACCTTCGACTTCCCCTTCAGGGTTCGTGGGACTAAAGTGGCTCTTGTTGTAGAACGTGACACAAGTGGCTGGAGTGAGTTCTTGAGGCCGAAGCAGAGCCGGAAGGTCCGCAACTACGCGGTCGCGGGGAGCGTCCTCGTGATCGCGGCTGCCGTCGCGGTCGGATGCGGCGTGACCGGCGGCGATCCGAGCCGCCTCGGGTCGAGCCTCACGTTCGACCCGTTGCCGTCGGCACCGTCGGGCGCCTCCGCGAAGCCGGGCGCCGGGGTCAACCCCGGGGCGCTGCCGCCCGGGCAGACCACCGTGCCTCCGTCGCCGCAGGCGCCGGCCACGATGACCGTCGTGGTGCCGCCGCCGAGCGGGCCCGCGAAGCCGCAGCCCACCGTCGGCGGACCCACCGCCGCCGCGGTCCCGCCGGCGCCCACCACGGCCGCGGGGGGTGACACCGCGAACCGGGGCGAGGGCGCACCGTCGGGCCAGGGCGGCGGCACGTCGAGCCCCGCGCCCGCCCCGCAGGCGGCGGCCAAGCCCGTGACCAAGCCGGTCCTCCGCGCCGACGGCAGCGTCGACTGCGCGCAGAGCAAGTGCGTCGCGCTCACCTTCTCCGGCGGGCCCGGGCCCGCGACCAGGCAGTTCCTGCAGATCCTCGACGATCACGGCGCCAAGGGCACGTTCTTCGTGACCGGAGCGCAGGTGAACCTCAACCCCGACATCATGACGGCGATCGCCGGCACCGGGAACGAGGTCGCCAACGGCACGTGGACCCAGCCGGACCTCACGACGCTGTCGGAGGCCGACATGACCTCGCAACTGCAGCAGACCAACGACGCGATCCGCAGCTCCGTGGGCAGCGCGCCCACGCTGTTCCGGCCGATGGGCGGGCACACGTCGCCGGCGGTCGTGGACGCGGGCAAGCGACTGGGCCTGACCCAGATCCTGTGGGACCTGGATTCGATGGACTACAACTACCAGGGTGATCCCGACGGTCTGACCCAGGTCCTGCTCAAGGTGAAGCCGGGGCAGATCGTGATGCTGCACGACACCTTCGTCTCCTCGGCGACGGCGCTGGACCGCATGATGACCCAGCTCGGCGACCAGGGCTACGCCTTCGTCACCGTCGGCCACCTGCTGAGCAGCCGCGCCGGATAGCGCCCCCACGGAACGCGAAAGCGGGCCCGTCCCCTTCGGGGAGCGGGCCCGCTATCGACGGTGCGAGGGAGCCTAGGAGTGGTACGGCTCCGCGCTCACGAGCGTGACCTTGACGACCGCGCCGCTCGGGATGGTGTACTCGCGGGTCTCGCCGACCTTCGCGTCGATCAGCGCGGCGCCGAGCGGCGAGTTGGGGGAGTAGATCTCCAGCTCGCCGTCGCCGCCGCCCTCTTCGCGCGTGGCGATGAGGAAGGTCTCGGTGTCCTTCTCGTCGCCGTCGTAGTAGACCTTCACGACCGAGCCGGGGAGCGCGACACCCGACTGGGTGGGGGCCTCGCCGACCTTCGCGTTGTTGAGGAGCTCCTGCAGCTGGCGGATACGCGCCTCCTGCTGGCCCTGCTCGTCGCGCGCGGCGTGGTAGCCGCCGTTCTCCTTGAGATCGCCCTCTTCGCGGCGCTCATTGATCTCGGCGGCGATGACGGGGCGGTTGGCGATCAACGCGTCCAACTCGTTCTTGAGGCGCTCGTGGGACTCGGGGGTCAACCACGTCACCTGAGTGTCCGTCATTTCTTCGTCCTTCGTCGTAGTCGGCAGGCCCGCTGCGGGATGTCACCACCCCACAGCCGACCGGCCCCGGAACGGCGCCCGGGGCCCGTAAATGCAGCAATACACGGCTCCATCCGGAACCGTGTATCCGCTGATTCTAGCATGGGAAACAGAAGCGGGCATCCGGTTCAGGCGGCCAGGAGTGCCTGCTGGTAGGTGGGCTCGCGGCGCTTGAGGAAGCCGCACAGCGCGTAGCTCAGCGGCATGATGACGATCTCGACCAGCGTCTTCCACACGAATCCGAGGATCAGATAGTTGAGGAACTGGCCCGGGGAGGTGAAACCGAGCGCGGGCGCGGCGATCGAGCAGAAGACCAGGGTGTCGAAGAATTCACCCACCACCGTCGAACCGAGGAGGCGCGACCACAGGTGTTTTTCACCGGTCCACGCCTTCATCCGCACCAGGACCCACGAATTCATGAACTCGCCCACGAGATAGCCCGCGAGGCCGGCGATGAGGAACCGCGGAACAACGCCGGCGACGGTCTTGAAGGCCTCGTCGTTGGGCCAGCCCGGCGCGGGCGGCAGCAGCGTGGTGACCCAGAAGCACAGCGCCGCGAGCGCGAGGATCGCGAAGCCGGTCAGGATCACCCGGCGCATGGCGCGGAAGCCGTAGACCTCGGAGATCACGTCGCCGAGGACGTAGGCGAGGGGGAAGAGGTAGAAGGCGCCGTCGGTGGCGATGCCGTCGATCTGCAGGCCGAGGATCTCGACGTGCAGCGATGGGGCGAACAGCACGGCCTTCGTGCCCGTGATGTTGCTGATGATCATGACGCCGACGAACAGGCCGACGAGGGCGGGGAAGTAGTGACTGGAAACGGTGGCGAACGCCGGCGCGCGGTTGCGGGCCGGCTGCCCAGACTTCGGGGCGGGGGAGTTGTCAGTGCTCACGCACGGTCAAGATACGCGGGCACGTTCGTCCCGCAACCGAAGACGTCGCCCACGGCGGGCGGTTCGGTGGTGCGCACCTCGCTCGTGACCACGACGACGGGGTCCGGCGACGGGGCGACGTAGAACTCGCGCCGGCCGATCTCGTCGCCCGCCTTGTTCTTGGCGTAGACGATGCAGCTGACCGCCTGCTGCGGGTCCGTGCGAGTCACGGTGACCTGCACGTCCACGGCGGAATCGGACAGCACCCGGTACCCCGCGGTCTCGCCGGTGACCGGCTGCCGCGAGAACTTCTGATAGCCCGCCCAGGCGAGTCCGACGCCGAGGATCACGACCACGACCAGCCCGATGATGCCGATGCGACGCGCGCGGGCGGGATCGCGCTCGTCGGGATAGCGATCGGAGGGGCGGACGGGGGCGGTCGACATGCGTCCATCGAAGCACACCCGGCGCGGCGCGCCGTCGGCCGATCGTGGAACACTGGGGGTCATGACCGGATACCGCCTCCTCGCCGTTCACGCGCACCCGGACGACGAGTCGAGCAAGGGCGCCGCCACCATGGCGCGGTACGCGGCCGAGGGGAACGACGTGCTGGTCGCGACGTTCACGGGCGGCGAACGGGGCGACATCCTCAACCCCGCGATGGACGTCGCGGGTATCCAGGACCGCTTGCCCGAGGTGCGCCGCGAGGAGATGGCCAAGGCTGCGGCCATCCTCGGCGTCGATCACCGCTGGCTGGGCTTCGTCGACTCGGGCCTGCCCGAGGGGGACCCCCTGCCCCCGCTCCCCGAGGGCTGTTTCGCGCTGGAGCCGGTGGAGGTGCCGACGGAGACGCTGGTGCGCCTGATCCGCGAGTTCCGCCCGCACGTGATGATCACGTACGACGAGAACGGCGGCTACCCGCACCCGGATCACATCATGACCCACACCGTCTCGCTGGCGGCCTACGAGGCGGCGGCCGACCCGGAGCAGTTCCCCGACGCCGGCGAGCCGTGGCAGATCTCCAAGGTCTACTACAGCCACGGCTTCCTGCGCGGCAAGTTCCAGGCCTTCGCCGACGAGTTCGAGAAGCACGGCCTCGAGAATCCCTACACCGAGTGGTTGGCCCGGTGGAAGGACGAGAAGAACGACATGATGGCCCGCGTGACCACGCAGGTCGAGTGTGGCGAGTACTTCCCCGTGCGCGACGACGCGCTGCGCGCGCACGCCACCCAGATCGACCCCAACGGGCCGTTCTTCGCGGTGCCGATGGAGTGGCAGCAGCGCCTGTGGCCGACCGAGGAGTACGAGTTGGCGAAGACCACGGTGAGCAGCAGGATGCCCGAGAAGGACCTGTTCAGCGGGATCGAGAAGTGATGGGACCGCTACTGCAGCTGGCCACCGACGTCGCGATCCTCGCGCAGGACCCGCAGAAGCCCAAGGGCCCCGAGTTCGGCAAGTCGGGCCCGCTGGGCCTCGCCGTGATCGTCGCGCTCCTGGCCGTGACCTTCCTGCTCATCCGCTCGATGAACAAGCACGTCAAGAACCTCCCCGAGTCCTTCGACGACGAGGCGCCCGGCGAGGGCGACGAGGCCGGCGGCACCGACCACGCCGGGATCGAGGCGGACGGGGCCTCGCTGACGAAGGGCGACGGCGGACCGTCGGGCGGACCCGACGGTGCCGGGGGCCCCGAATCCCGGTAGCGCCTCACAGCGACCTCCCAGGCTCACGGCCGGGTCCGCGCAGTTCCGGCCACGACAGTGGCCTGCGTGACGTACCTGACTCCGCGGCGCTGCGCCGTGACCGCCCTGCTCGCCGCCACGGCGCTCCTCTACTGCTGGAACCTGTCGATCAACGGGTACGGCAACGACTTCTACGCCGCCGCCGCGCAAGCCGGAGGGCTGAGCTGGAAGGCGTGGCTGTTCGGCTCGCTCGACCCGGGCAACGTGATCACCGTCGACAAGCCGCCCGCCGCGTTGTGGGTGACCGGTCTGTTCGTCCGTGTCTTCGGGGTCTCCTCCTGGTCCGTCCTGGTGCCGCAGGCGCTGATGGGCGTCGGCACCGTCGGGCTGGTGTACCTCACCACGCGCCGACTCCTGGGCACGCTGGAGGATCGGATCGCGACCGGTGGCGCCCTGCTGGCCGGCGCCGCGTGCGCGCTGACCCCGGCGGCCGTGCTGATCTTCCGGTTCAACAATCCCGACGCCCTGCTGGTGCTGCTCATGACCGCGGCCGGCTACTGCACCGTGCGGGCCTGCCAGGCGGCGTCGTGGCGGTGGCTCGTGGCGTGCGGCGCGCTGCTCGGCTTCGCGTTCCTGACCAAGATGCTGCAGGGTCTGCTGGTGCTGCCGGGGTTCGGCCTCGCCTACCTGCTGTTCGCGCGGACGTCCTGGCTTCGACGGTGCCGTGATCTCGCGCTGGGCGTCGTCGCCGTGGTGGTCTCGGCCGGCTGGTACGTGCTCCTGACGGTGTTGTGGCCCGCGTCGTCGCGCCCGTACATCGGCGGCTCGAAGGACGGCACGTTCATGGACCTCGTGCTCGGCTACAACGGGGTGGCGCGGATCGTCGGGAACAGCGGCGGCTCCGGTTCCGGCGGTTTCGGCGGTGGCGGGCCCGGCGGCAACGGCGCCACGGGCACCTCGTTCGGCGGCACCCCGAGCCTCGCGCGCCTGTTCAGCAACGAGTTCGGCAACGAGATCTCGTGGCTGTTGCCCGCCGCGCTGCTGGTGCTCGTGATCGGGCTGGTGCTCGTGGCGCGGCGCCGACTGGAGCGGGACCTCGCGCTGGGGCTGACCGTCTTCGGCACGTGGCTCGTGGTGACCGGGGTGGTCTTCTCGTACATGAGCGGCACGGTGCACCCGTACTACACCGTGGCGCTCGCGCCGGCGATCGCGGTGCTCGTGGGCGGCGGTGCGGCCGTGGCATGGAGCCGCAGGTCGACGGTGCCCGGCACGCTCGCGCTGGTCGGTCTCGTGCTCGCCGCCGGCGGGTGGGGCATCGTCCGCGCCTGGCGGGCGGGATACGCGTGGCCGGTGCTGGGGATCGTCGTGGGCGTGCTGACGGCGGCGGCGATCGTCGCGCTGCTCGTCACCCGTCGGGGCGCGGGGCGGGCCGTGGCCGCCGCGTTGGTGCTCGCGCTGCTCGCCGGCGGCGTCGCGACGGCGGCGTTCTCCGTCTCGACCGCCGGCACCGCGCACAGCGGCGGCGTGCCGACGGCGGTGAAGACCGCGAAGTCCGGCGACATGTTCGGCGGTCCGGGCGGCGGACGCGAGGGGAAGGCACCGTCGGGCGGCGGGGCGACGATGGAGCTGCCGGCAGGCGTCGAACTGCCCGACGGTGCGCGCGACGGAGGCGGCCGGCCCGGTGGTGAGGCCTCGAACGCCGAGCTGGTCGCGCTGCTCAAGACCACCACGACGCGGTGGGCCGCGGCGGTGAACGGCGCGCAGAGCCAGGGCTCGCTGCAGCTGAACTCCGGCCGGCCCGTGATCGCGATCGGCGGGTTCAGCGGCTCCGACCCCGCGCCCACGCTCGCGCAGTTCCAGCAGTGGGTGAAAGACGGGAAGGTCGCGTACTACGTCTCCTCCGGCGGCTTCCGCCCCGGCGGCGGGAAGTCCGAGATCCAGAGCTGGGTGGAGGAGAACTTCACCGCCACCAAGGTCGGGAGTGCGACGGTCTACAAGCTGGTGGCGTAGCAGCCGGTGCCGCCCGCACCCCCGTGGACCGGCACGGGCGGCACCGTCGGGCTAGGCGACGGCGGTGCCCTCCAGTTCGACCATCTGCCCGGGGATCGCGAGCCGGGTCACCCCGAGCATCGTGGTGCTGGGGGCGACGCCCGCGGCGCCGAGCCGCGCCGCGAGGACGCCGTAGTGCGGGAACAGCTCGTCGACGTCCGTGGTGTAGACGTTCAGGCGGACGAGGTTCGCGAGCGACATCCCGGCCGCGCGGAGCACGGCCTCGAGGTTGTCGACCGCGAGCGCGAGTTGCGCCGCGACGTCGCCGTCGTGCTCCGGCCGGCCGTCGGGGCTCACCGCGGTCTGTCCCGCGATGTACAGGGTCCGGGTGTGCCCGCTGACCAGTTCACCCTGGTTGAATCCGAGCTCCTGGGACCAGGTCACGGGGTTGACCGCGGTGCGTTCCATCGTCGTCTCCGATCGGTGTGGCGGGAGCGCGGTGGTCCCGTGACCACCCGTCGACGCCCGCACGACCAGGTTCGCAACGAATCACGTCACCCTGTGTCGTGATTTTCAGCGAGAATGTCAGGCGTGCGTGCCGATCGACTCGTCTCACTGGTGCTGCTCCTGCGCCGGCGCGGGCGGATGACGGCCGACGAGCTGGCGGCGGAACTGGAGGTCTCGCCGCGGACGGTGCAGCGCGACATCGACGCGCTGTCCACCGCCGGGGTCCCCGTCTACGCCGATCGCGGGCGACGCGGCGGCTACTCCCTGCTCCCGGGCTTCCGCACCGAGCTGACCGGCCTCAACCACGACGAGGCGCTGGCGCTGCTCACCGCAGGATCGGGCACCGGGCGAAGGGCCTTCGGCCTCAACGCCGCCCTCGCCTCCGCGATGCGCAAAGTCGTCGACGCCCTGCCCGAGGAGAGCCGTTCCGACCTCGACCGGGCCGCCGCGCGGTTCCTGGTGGAGCCCGAGACCGACCTGCTCTCCCGGCGGTCCGTGGCCGAGGACGTCGACGCGTCCGTGATGGGCGCGGTGCGTCGCGCCGTGCTCGCGGGGCGCGTGCTCCGCTTCCAGTACGCCGCGCCGGAGAAGGAGCCGCGGTGGCACACCGTCGACCCGATCGGCCTGGTCACGGTGCGCGACCGCACCTACCTGCTCGCGGCGAAGGCGGGGGAGGACCGCACGTACCGGATGTCGCGGATGCTCGCGGCCGAGGCGCTCGCGGACGCCGCCGTGCGCCCGCCGCAGGTCGACCTGGACCGGATCTGGGCCGAGCGGAGCGCGCAGTTCCTCTCCGAGAACCACATTCCGGTTCTCGTCCGCGTCGAGGCGGCGCGGCGCGATGAGCTGGTGAACCACGCGCGCGCAGTGCGCGCCGAAGTGGTCGAGCCCGACGGGCGGGTCCGCCTCGACGTCTGCTTCGAGGACCTGCGCCACGCCGTCTGGGCGGTGTGGCAATTGGACACCGCCGCCGAGGCTCTCGCGCCCGAGGAACTGCGCGCGGCGCTGCGCGCTCGGGCGGAGGGTGTCGCGGACCGGTACCGGATCACCTGACGATCAGGCCCCGTCGCGGACGTCCCTGCCCTGCTCGGCGAAGGCCTTGAAGTCCTCCATGTGCTGCAGCTGCTGCTTCCGGAAGACGCCGGGCAGCACGAGCGCCATCAGCCGCAGCAGCGGATTGCGGAAGCGGTACTCGTTCTCGCTGTCCCACCGCGTCCGGCCGGGCCCGGCCTCGGACAGCCGCTCGCGCGCGGCGTTCCACATGCCCGCACCCTCGATCTCCCGCTCGAACCGCACGACGGTGCCGGCCCGGATCGTGCTCAGGTCCGCCGGCTCGCGACGCGTGACGGTCTCCGTGAGCTCCATCGTCTGCTTCCCCGACTCGAGCACCACGCGGGAGACGGTGCCGACCTCCCCGTGCGCCCCGCTCAGCGGCTCGTGGACCACCATGCCCCGCAGCCACATCGGTAGGTGCGAGGGGTCGGAGAGCAGCTGAGCGACGCGGTCGAGCGGCAGCGCGATCTCGATCGACGTCGTGCACTTCATGCCTCCGGACGGTAGTCGGCGCCGGTCGGGAGCGTCGAGCGCGCGGCCGGGGCCGGTGGTCTGAGGCAGGATGGGGACATGAACCGACTCGGCGCCGCCACCAGCCCGTACCTGCGCCAGCACGCCGACAACCCGGTGCACTGGCAGGAGTGGACCGAGGCCGCGCTGGCGGAAGCCGTCGAGCGCGACGTGCCGATCCTGCTGTCCATCGGCTACGCCGCGTGCCACTGGTGCCACGTCATGGCGCACGAGTCCTTCGAGAACGAGGCCATCGCGGCGCAGATGAACGCGGGCTTCGTGTGCATCAAGGTCGACCGCGAGGAGCGCCCCGACCTCGACGCGATCTACATGAACGCCACCGTCGCCATGACCGGGCAGGGCGGCTGGCCCATGACGTGCTTCCTCACCCCCGCCGGCGAGCCCTTCTACTGCGGCACCTACTACCCGCCCGAGCCGCGCGGCGGGCAGGCGAGCTTCCCGCAGCTCCTCGAGGCCATCACCGACACCTGGCGCGACCGCCGCGACGAGGTGGGACGGGTCTCGGGGCAGGTGGCCGCGCACCTGCGGCAGGCCTCGGCCGGCCTGCCCGACGGTGCCGCCCCCTCCGCGGAGGAGCTGGCCGGGGCGGTGCGCGCGATCTGCGCCGACGAGGACCCGTCGGGCGGTTTCGGCCGCGCGCCGAAGTTCCCGCCGTCGGCCACCGTCGAGGCCCTGCTGCGGCATCACGAGCGCACGGGCGACCCCGCGTCGTACGGCGTGGCGGTGCGCTGCGCCGAGGCGATGGCCCGCGGCGGCATCTACGACCAGCTCGCCGGCGGCTTCGCGCGCTACGCCGTGGACGCCGACTGGGTGGTGCCGCACTTCGAGAAGATGCTCTACGACAACGCGCTCCTGCTCCGCTTCTACGCGCACCTGGGCCGGCGCACGGGCTCGCCGCTCGCGCTCCGCGTGGCCGACGAGACCGTCGACTTCCTGATCCGCGACCTCGGCGTCGACGGCGGCGGGCTCGCCTCCTCGCTCGACGCGGATACCGTCGTCGACGGGCACGGCGTCGAGGGAGCCACCTACGTGTGGACGCCGGCGCAGCTCGTCGAGGTTCTCGGCGAGGCCGACGGCGCTTGGGCAGCCGAGGTTTTCGCAGTCACGCCGGGTGGCACCTTCGAGCACGGCGCCTCCGTGCTGCAGCTGCACGGCGAGCCCGACCCGGTGCGGCTCGCCGATGTGCGCCGCCGGCTCTACGACGCACGGGTCCTGCGCCCGCAGCCCGGCCGCGACGACAAGGTGGTCACCGTCTGGAACGGCCTCGCGATCACCGCGCTCGCCGAGGCGGGCCGCGTGGGCGAGGCCGAGGCGGTCGCGCGGTACGTCCTCGGAACCCATTGGGACGGTGCGCGACTGCGCCGCAGCTCGCTCGGCGGCGCGGTCGGCGAGGCCGACGGCATGCTGGAGGACTACGCCGCGCTCGTCACCGGGCTGCTCGCGCTGGTGCAGCGCACCCATGGCTCAGATGCGCCCGAGAATGATTGGGCCGCACCGGCGGCCGCGATCCTCGACGCCGCGATCGAACGCTTCGCCGACCCCGCGGCGGACGGGAGCTGGTACGACGCACCGTCGGACGGAGAAACGCTCCTGACTCGTCCCCGCGACCCCGCGGACGGCGCCACCCCCGCCGGCGCGAGCCTCATCGCGGAGGCGCTCACCTACGCCGAGGCCCTGCTGGGGGAGCGCTACGCCACGCTCGCCGCGGCGACGCGGGCCCGCTCGGGAGAGCTGATCCGGCGCGTCCCGCGCGGCGCCGGTCACCACCTCGCCATCGCCGAGCAGGCCGCGGCGGCGCTGCAGATCGCCGTCGCCGACGGTGCGGGCGTCGATGCCCTGGTGGCCGAGGCGCGCCGCCTCGCGCCCGGCGGCGCGGTCGTCATTGCCGGCGCCGAGGATTCGCATCCGCTGCTGGAGGAGCGCGGCCCCGTCGACGGCCGGGCGGCGGCGTACGTCTGCCACGGCACCGTCTGCTCCCTGCCGGTCACCGACGGTGAGACGCTCGCCACAGAGATCGCGCGGTAGCTGTGCTATGTTCAGCTCGTGGGTATGAACGCGTATTGGCGCTTTATCGAGGCTCCGGGTGGAGCCGTCGGTGATGCGCGCGTGCGCGGATAATCCCGACCGTACGAACCCGGAGCCCAAGGCAGCGAGATCACTCGCTGCCTTTTTCTATGGCACCGGGACTCCCGCCTGGTGTCGCCTACCAGGAAGAGATAGAGATGACCATCGAACTCGACACCCCGGCGTCCACCTCGAACCGGCGCGTGCGGGCGTTCCACGCGATCCCCTCGCCCGCGCAGCTGCGCGACGAGCTGCCGCTCGCACCCCGTCTGGCCGCCCAGGTCGAGGCCGACCGCGCCGCGGTCGCCGACGTCATCGCGGGCCGTGACCAGCGACTCCTCGTCGTGGTGGGGCCCTGCTCCGTGCACGACCCCGAGGCCGCGCTCGACTACGCCCGGCGGCTCAAGCCGATCGCCGACGAGCTGGCCGACGAGCTCCTCGTCGTGATGCGCGTGTACTTCGAGAAGCCGCGCACCACCGTCGGGTGGAAGGGCCTCATCAACGACCCCGGCATGGACGAGAGCTACGACGTGCCCCGCGGCCTGCGCACCGCGCGCCAGCTGCTCCTCGACATCCTGGAGATCGGTCTGCCCGTGGGCTGCGAGTTCCTCGAGCCGACGAGCCCGCAGTACATCGCCGACACCGTCGCCTGGGGCGCGATCGGCGCCCGCACCACCGAGTCGCAGGTGCACCGCCAGCTCGCCTCGGGGCTGTCGATGCCGATCGGCTTCAAGAACGCCACCGACGGGAACCTGCAGGTCGCGATCGACGGCGCCGTCTCCGCGGGCTCGCGTCACGTCTTCTTCGGCACCGACGACGACGGCGCGGCCGCCGTGGTGGAGACCGTCGGCAACGACAACTGCCACATCATCCTGCGCGGCGGCCGCGGCGGGCCGAACTTCGACGCCGCCACGGTCTCCGAGTCCGTGGGTGCGCTCGAGAAGGCCGGGCTGGCACCCTCGGTGATGGTGGACTGCTCGCACGCCAACTCGGGCAAGGACCACGTCCGGCAGGCCGAGGTCGCGCGGGAGATCGCCGGCCGCCTCGCGGCGGGCGAGAAGGGGATCTCCGGGGTCATGCTCGAGTCCTTCCTCGTCGCGGGCGCGCAGCAGCCCGGCCCCGGCCCGCTGGTCTACGGCCAGTCCGTCACCGACAAGTGCATGGACTTCGGCACCACCGACTCGGTGCTGCACGACCTGGCGGCCGCGCTGCGCTGAGTGGATCGGTTCACGATGTCGCGTTCTTCTGCGGTACGCGTGCGCAGGCGCACCTGTACCTCCGCAGAACCCGACATCGTGAGCCGCAGTAGATTCGTGGGCGTGGCGATCACACCGGACACCAAGGACTGGACGTGGGTCATCGAGCGGGCCTGCCCGGCCTGCGGATTCGACCCGTCGACGGTCCGCCGCGAGGACGTCGCCGATCGCATCGCGCGGTCGGCCGCCGGCTGGGACGCGGCGCTGGCGAGGACCGATGCGAGCATCAGGCTCGATGAGCGGACCTGGTCGGTGCTCGAGTACGGCTGCCACGTCCGCGACGTGCACCGCATCATGCGCGAGCGCCTCGAGCTGATGCTGGCGCAGGACGGCGCGGCCTTCGCGAACTGGGACCAGGACGTCACGGCCGTCGAGGACGCCTACGACGAGCAGGACCCGGGGACCGTCGCCGCCGAGCTGGCCCGCGAGGCCGCAGCCTTCGCCGCGGCCTATCGCGGCGTGGGGGCGGGCGACTGGGCGCAGACGGGCCTGCGCTCCAACGGCTCCGCGTTCACGATCGAGTCGTTCGCCGTCTACGCCCTGCACGACCTGGAACATCACCGCGTGGACGTGCGGCTGGATCCGCGGCCCGGCGGCTGAGGACGATTCCCGTGAGCACGACCAGCCCGCCCAGCGGCTGGTTCCACGCGGGCCGCTCACCGAGCACCGCGACGCCGAGGGCGACACCCACGACGGGCGTCAGGTAGGTCACGGACGCCGCCGCGGCCGCTCCCCAGGCCGCGACGATGTTCGTGTTCCACAGGTACGCCAGCCCCGTCCCGAAGGCGCCGAGTCCCAGCATCGCCAGCATCACCCGCGGCCCGCCCGCAGCGAGGGGCGGGTCGGTGACGAGCACCCAGGCGTCGATGGTCGCCGCGCCGATGCCCACCTGATACAGCGCGACCGACGGTGCGCGGAGCGCGAGCGGGGTCACGAACCGGCGCAGGTACACGAACGCGACCCCGTAGCTCGCGGTGGCTGCGAGACAGGCCAGCTGCCCGGCCACGGTGCCGGACCCGCCCGACGCCCACGGCGCCAGCACCACCAGTACCCCGGCGAAGCCCACGACGAGCCCCAGTGCCTGGTTGCGAGTCGGCCGCTCCGAACGCAGGGCGACGCAGGTCACCAGAACCGTCATCAGCGGGGTCGTGGCGTTGAGGATGCTCGCGAGGCCGGAGTCGATCCGCTGTTCCGCCCAGGCGAAGAGGGTGAAGGGGACGACGCACAGCGTGATCGCCACGACTGCGATGTGCGCGACGACCCGCGGTCGCCGGATGAGCGGTGCGCGCACGACGATCGCGACCACCGCGAGCGTGAGCGCGCCGATCGTCATGCGGGCGGCGGTGACCTGGGCGGGAGACAGCCCGGCGAGGCCTTCCTTGATGAACAGGAAGCTCGAGCCCCAGGCCACGGCCAGGCCGGCGAACTGCAACGGGATCGTGCGCATCCATCGATCCCATCTCGGCCGAGGCGCTGGGGCTGGCGGGAATCGGTCGGATCGTTCGCCCTCGGCCCGCCCTCAGCCCGACGGCTGCCCGGCGGCGACGATACGGTGAGGGTCCTTCCTCCCACGTCCCCGAACAGGAGCAGTCATGGCTGAAGTCGCCGTCGTCACCGGAGCGAGCAGCGGGATCGGGGCCGCCACGGCGCGGCACCTGGTGCGCGCGGGATTCGACGTGGTGATCGGGGCCCGCCGCGTCGACCGGCTGGAGGACCTCAAGGCCGACCTCGAGGCCCAGCACCCCGAGCGGATCGTCACCGCGCTGCCGCTCGACGTCTCCGACGTGGACTCGGTGAAGGCCTTCACCGACGCCATCGACAAGGTCGACGTGCTGGTGAACAACGCCGGCGGCGCGCTCGGCGTGGACCGCATCGAGACGGCGGACGAGGCCGACTGGTCGCGCATGTACGACATCAACGTGCTGTCGATCCTGCGCGTGACCCAGGCGCTGCTCCCGAAGCTGCGGAACTCGCCGGCCGCGAGCGTCGTCACGATCGGGTCCGTCGCCGCGCTCGAGGCCTACGAGACCGGCGCGGGCTACAACGCCGCCAAGTTCGGGGCCCGAGCGGTGACGCGCGTCCTGCGTCTCGAGCTCAAGGGCGAGCCAATCCGCGTCATCGAGATCGATCCCGGCCTGGTGGAGACCGAGTTCTCCGTGGTGCGCCTCGGGGGTGACCGGGCCGCCGCCGACAAGATCTACGAGGGCGTCGACAACCTCACCGCCGATGACATCGCCGACGCCGTGACCTGGACCGTCACCCGCCCGCCGCACGTGAACATCGACTCGATCCAGATCATGCCGAGGGATCAGGTGGCCGCGCGCAACGTGCACCGCCGCACGTAACGATCACCGCGATCGGAACGCTTACGCTGCGGGACGCGGCCTGACAGAGTTTCCTGTTCGTGTGCCCATTAGGGCGCCGGAGAGGAATTCATGGCCGGAGAGCCCCCGCTACTGAGGGTGAAGAACGCCGTCATCGAACCGCTGCCGCAGGCGGTCAGGTCGTGGCTCGTCCGCATCATCGCGCTGCTCGCCTTCGTCGCCGTCTGGTGGCTGGTGAGCGGGCTGCGGCTGATCGACGAGACCTTCCTGCCCACGCCGAAGGCCGTCTGGGACGCCGCGGTGCGCGCGAGCACCTGGCACCAGGTGGCGCCGGGCGTGCCGCGGGAGGTGCTCGGCGAGCAGAACTACTTCCTCTGGGAGCACCTGGTCGCCAGCCTGCAGCGGATCTTCGCGGGCGTCGGCGCCGCGATCATCATCGGCCCGCTCCTCGGCTTCGCCATGGGCACCTCGGCGACGATCAACACGATCATCGAGCCCTACCTGAACTTCCTGCGCGCGCTGCCGCCGCTGGGCTACATCGGCCTGCTCATCGTGTGGTTCGGCATCGGCGACACGTCGAAGATCTGGCTCCTGTTCCTCGCCGCCTTCCCGGCCATCGCGATCTCCACCGTCAACGGCGTGCAGGGGGTGAGCCAGGACCAGATCAACGCGGCCCGCGCGCTCGGTGCCAACCGGCTGCAGACCATCCGCGGCGTCATCGTCCCGGCCACCCTGCCCGAGGTGATCAACGGCATCCGCATCGCCGTCGGCTTCGCCTGGACCACCGTCGTCGCGGCGGAGCTCAACAACGGCATCCCCGGCGTCGGCGGCCTCGCGTACCTCGCCGGCCAGCAGCTCAACACCCCGCTGACCATCGCCTGCATCATCGTCATCGGCGTCACCGCGCTCCTGCTGGACTCGCTCATCAAGTGGATCGGCCTGCTGGCCGTCCCGTGGAAGGGGAAGGCATGAACCGCCTCCAGCGCCTCGCGCGCACGGCGCTCGTCGTCGGCACCGTCGGCCTGACCCTGACCGGCTGCATCGTCGAATCCGGCCGCGCGGAGCAGTCCCGCTCCATCGGCGGGACCACGGCGTGCCCCGTCGACCCGGACCCGACGGTGCGCGGCACCGTCCGGATCGGCTGGCAGGAGATCCCGAACGGCGACCTCGTGGTCAAGGACACCGGCCTGCTCCGGACCTGCCTGCCCAACGTCAACGTCGTGTGGAGCAAGTTCGCCTCCGGCGGCGACGTGATCCAGGCCTTCGGCGCCAACAGCCTCGACGTGGGCCTGCTCGGCAGCGCGCCCGCCGCGAAGGCGCTCAGCGCGCCGCTGAACATCGACATGAAGGTCATCTGGATCCAGGACCGGATCGGGGCCGCGGAGTCGCTGGTCGCGCGCGGCGACGGCATCAGAGGCGTCGCCGACCTCAAGGGCAAGCGGATCGCGGTGCCCTTCGCGTCCACCGCCCACTACAGCCTCCTGACCGCTCTGGAGAAGGCCGGCGTCACCGATGCGCAGGTCATCAACCTGGCGCCCGACGCCATCCGCGGTGCGTGGAACGGCGGACAGATCGACGCCACCTACATCTGGGAGCCCACCCTGAGCCAGCTCAAGGGGACCGTGCTGACCGACAGCGCGCAGGTCGCCGAGCAGGGCGCGCCCACCTACGACCTCGAGGGCGCGCGCAGCGACTTCGTGCGCGACAACCCCGCCTTCCTCAAGGTCTGGACCGCCGCGCAGGGCTGGGCCGCGAACCTGCTGAACACCGATCCGACCAAGGCCGCCGAGCACATCGCCGGCCAGCTCGGCGTCCCCGTCGAACAGGTACTCACACAGGTCAAGGGCTACGCGTACTTCGACGCGAAGACCCAGGCCGGCCCCGATCACCTCGGCGGCCAACTCGGCGCCGACATCCGCCGGACCGCCGAGTTCCTGCTCCAGCAGGGGCAGGTGCAGGGCGTGGCCCCGGCGCAGCACTACACCGAGGGCGTCTACGCCGCGGCCGCACAGGGGGGTACGAAGTGACCGGCACGGAACGCGTCGAGCTGACGGGGCTCGGCAAGACCTACGACACCGCGAGCGGGCAGACCGTCGCGCTGCAGCCGACGGACCTGACGATCGAGCCGGGCGAGTTCGTCTCCATCGTCGGGCCGTCGGGCTGCGGCAAGACGACGCTGCTGCGGCTCATCGCCGGCTTCGAGGAACCCACGGAGGGCGTCGTCGAGGTGGGCGGCGCGCGGGTGACGGCACCGTCGGCCGACCGGGGCGTGGTCTTCCAGGCCCCCACCCTGTACCCGTGGCTGACGGTGCGCGGCAACGTCGAGTTCGGGCCCAAGGTGAGCGGGGTGGGCAAGGCCGAGCGACGGGAGCAGGCGCAGAAGCTGCTCGACCTCGTGGGTCTCGGCGACTTCGGCGACAAGCGGCCCTACGAGCTGTCGGGCGGCATGCAGCAGCGCGCGCAGATCGCCCGCGTGCTCGTCAACGATCCCGCGATCGTGCTCATGGACGAGCCCTACGGCGCGCTCGACGCCCTGACCCGCGAGCGGCTGCAGGTGGACCTGCTCAAGCTCTGGCGGGAGGCCGGCAAGACCATCGTCTTCATCACGCACTCCGTGGAGGAGGCCGTCTTCCTGAGCACGCGCGTGCTGGTGATGAGCGCCCGCCCCGGACGCGTGGTGATCGACCGGAAGGTGGAGCTGCCGGGGGACGGACCGGACACGGTGCGCGACCCGTCGGTGACCGGTACGCCCGAGTTCCAGGCCCTGCGAGCGGAGCTCGCCGCCGCGATCTACGCAGCGCACGGCTGAACCTCAGCGGGGGCACAGCTCGCGCGGCGTAGTGTTGCCACCGTGGTGAGTGCCCCCAAACTGCCCGTGTCGCTGCCCACCGGGCCGGCCCGCAAGCTCTTCTCGCCGGCCTACGCGCTCTACGAGCGCAGGCTGGTGGGCGAGCTCACCAACGCGTACCGCGACGGCGCGCAGCGTCCGCGGCACGTGGCGGTGCTCTGCGACGGCAATCGACGCTGGGCCCGGGCCGCCGGGTTCAGCGACGTCAGTCACGGCTATCGCATGGGCGCGAAGAAGATCGCCGAGATGCTCGAGTGGTGCGACGAGGCGGGGATCGAGCTCGCGACGATCTACCTGCTGTCCACGGAGAACCTGCAGCGCGATCCCGACGAGCTCGCGGCGCTGCTGGAGATCATCACCGACGTGGTGGAGGAGATCTCCGGGCCGGACAAGAACTGGTCGGTGAAGATCGTCGGCGCGATGGACCTGCTCCCGCCGGACGCCGCGCGCCGGCTCACCGCCGCCGCCGAGGGCACCACGGGCCGCACGGGCACGCACGTCAACGTGGCGGTCGGGTACGGGGGCCGCAAGGAGATCGTCGACGCCGTGCAGTCCCTGCTGCGCAGTGAGCTCGCCGACGGGATGTCGGGGCAGGAGCTGGTGGACGCGGTCACCGTCGAGGGGATCGACCAGCACCTGTACACCAAGGGGCAGCCCGACCCCGACCTCGTGATCCGCACGTCGGGGGAGCAGCGGCTCTCCGGCTTCCTGCTGTGGCAGAGCGCGTACAGCGAGATCTGGTTCACGGAGGCCTATTGGCCCGAGTTCCGCCGGGTCGACTTCCTGCGCGCGCTGCGCGATTACGCCGCGCGGCACCGTCGTTTCGGCGCGTAGCTCGCATCTGCCCCTCGTCTGACCTGCGCCGACCGGCAGAGCGAGTGGCCGAGTGAGCGGCGCCGGCGACATTCCTATCACTGAACCCTGGTGACGCGCACCACAGCCTGATACGATTTCATCAATAGTCGTAACAGGGAGGTTCGAATGACGGAACTCGCAGAGCGCGCATCGACGGCGGCGCCGGAACGCTACGGGCCCGCATCGCGGTTCATCGACCCGCTGGGGCTCGGCGCCACCGCGGCCGGGCAATGGGCGTTCCTGCCCATCAACGGCGCCGCGTTCGTGATGCAGCTGATGCATCCCGTGATCGGCGACATCGTCGGGGAGTTCAGCGTGGCGTACACCGACCCGGTGGGGCGGGCGATCCGGTCGATGGACTCCGTGCAGCGCTGGTACTTCGGCGAGGACGCGGCGATCGAGGAGGGCTATCGGCTGCGCGCCCAGCACCAGCCGCTCCAGATGCGCAACGCGGAGGGCAGGCACATCAGTGCCCTGGACCCCGAGGCCTACGCCTGGGTGATCGGCACCGGTGTTCTGACCGGGCTCGACTCGCTGCCGCGCTCGCTGGGGCGACGCCTCACCGCGGCGGAGGTCGACGAGCTGTTTGTGGAGTCGAAGAAGATCGCCGATATCGTCCAGGTGCCCGACGGGCGGATCCCGTGGGAGCCCGCCGCGTTCGAGCGGTACGTCGACGGCATGCTGCCGAAGCTGATCGCGCACCCGGGTGCGGTGCGCTTCCTCGAGGACTTCGCGCACGGCAATCCGCCGCTGCCGCCCGAGGCGGGCCCCTTCCTGCGCGCCGTCGAGCCGCTGCTCAGGCCCGCGGGGATGACGGTCAACCGGGCCGTCTACCTGCTCACCGTCGGGGTGCTGCGGCCCGAGGTGCGCGAGATCCTGGGCGTGGGCTGGAACCGGCGCGAGGAGATGGGCTACCGCGCGGCGACCGCCGCGATCCGGCAGGCGTACAAGGTGATCCCGGAGCGCGTGGGCTACACGCCGCTCGCGTACCACGCCCGCGGCCGGGCCCGCGCGCTGCGCGCCATGCAGCGTCGCGACCTGCCCGATTTCACGGCCTTCCGGCGCGAGCGCACGCCCGCCCAGCTCGCGCAGGCGCCCGCCGCGCGGTGCCCGTTCGGCTGAGCCGGGCGACCGGGCTCACTGCACCGGTATCACTGCACCAGGGGGACGAGCGCGGTGCGCGCGTAGGCGCGCGCGGCGTCGTCGTCCTCGAGATCGAACGGGGCGGGGGAGACGACGAAGCACGCCGTGGTGAGCCGGACGAGAGCGTCGGCGCGGACGTCGGCCGCATCGCCCGGCATCGTCCCCGCCTCCTGCTCCCGCACGATCATGCCGCGGATGAATCCGATGCCGTGCCGCACCGTGTCGAGGCGCTCGTCGGCGAACAACTCCGCCCGCTCCCGCGGATCGGACGGCAGCAGCCCGCGGCCCGCACGACAGCACAGCACGAAGACCTCCTGGATCCGCGTGGGGATGTCGGGCGTCGTCGCGACCACCTCGGCCGTCTGCGTGAACAACCGGCCCAGGCTCCACGCCAGTGCGGCCGCCAGGATGTCGTCCTTGGAGCCGAGCCTGCGGAACAGCGTCATCCGGCTCATCCCCGCGTCGGCGGCGATCTTCTCCACCGTCGTGCGGCGGGTGCCCTCCCGGCTGAGAACGCGCAGCGCGGCCCGGTAGACGTGGGCGTCGGCATCGTCGACGTCCGTGTGCGCGCCCGCCTGCAGGAGGAGTTCGGGCAGCGTTGCTCCGGGCCGGGTCATGGCATCCGATCCTAGGCCCGACGGTGCGCGGCCGGGCCCGGTCCGTCAGAGCTTGCGCAGGCGCACCCGGTTGATGGAGTGATCGGAGTCCTTGCGCAGCACCAGCGTCGCGCGCGGGCGGGTGGGCAGGATGTTCTGCACCAGGTTGGGGCGGTTGATGCCCGCCCAGATGCCCTCGGCGCGGTCGCGCGCCTCGACGTCGGAGAGCCCGGCGTAGTGGTGGAAGTGCGAAGCAGGATCGGCGAAGGACGTGGTCCGCATCGAGAGGAACCGGTCGACGTACCAGCGCTCGATGTCCTCGATCCGCGCGTCCACGTAGACGGAGAAGTCGAAGAGGTCGGAGACCATGAGGCGCGGCCCGGTCTGCAGCACGTTGAGCCCCTCGACGATGAGGATGTCGGGCCGGCGGACGTGGATGAACTCGCCGGGCACGATGTCGTAGAGCTGGTGCGAGTACATCGGCGCGGTCGCGTCCTCGGCGCCCGACTTCACCGTGGTGACGAAGCGCAGCAGCGACCGGCGGTCGTACGACTCGGGGAAGCCCTTGCGGTGCATGATGCCCCGCCGCTCCAGTTCCGCGGTCGGATGCAGGAAGCCGTCGGTGGTCACCAGGTCGACCCGGGGATGCGAGTCCCACCGGGCGAGCAGCGCCTGCAGGACGCGGGCCGTGGTCGACTTGCCGACCGCCACCGAGCCCGCGACGCCGATCACGAAGGGGACCTGCGCGTTGTGCCGCTGCTCGCCGAGGAACGTGGCGGTCGCGGCGTAGAGCCGCTGCCGGGCGGCCACCTGCAGGTGGATGAGGCGGGAGACCGGGAGGTAGACCTCGGCGACCTCGGCCAGGTCGATCTGCTCGCCGAGGCCCCGGAGGTCGGACAGATCCGCCTCGGTCAGCGACAGCGGCGTCGACTGCCGGAGCTCGCGCCACTGAGCGCGGTCGAGCTCGATGTACGGGCTCGGTTCGCTCACCGGACGAGGCACCCCGCGTCAGACATGCCCTCTAGTCTGGCACGCATGGAGGAGCTGAGCGTCACCGACCGTTACCTGCGGCTCGGCCTGCGGTTCGACCGCATCGAACCCGGATTCGTGGATGCCTACTTCGGCGACCCGGCGCACCGTCGGGCGGTGGAGGCGGAGGACGCGCCCGAACCGGCCCGGCTCGCCGCCGACGCGCGGGCCCTGCTGCGGGACGTCGAGGCCGACGCCGCGCTGACGCCGCAGCGGCGGGAGTTCCTGGCCGGGCACGTCGCGGCGCTCGAGTGCTCCGCCCGGAAGTTCGACGGTGCGCCGATCGGCTTCGTCGACGAGGTGAAGGCCTACTTCGACGTGGACATCGCCATGGGCGAGACCGCCGACTACGAGGCGGCGCACGCCGAGCTCGACGAGCTGCTGCCCGGAGCGGGCCCGCTGCAGCCCCGCATGCAGGCCCAGCGCGACCGTTTCCTGGTGCCCGCCGAGCGGGTCCCCGAGGTCGTCGACGCGCTCGCCGGGGCCCTGCGCGACGTCGTGCGCGCGCGGTACCCCCTGCCCGACGCGGAGACCGTGCGGTTCGAGATCGAGCACGACAAGCCCTGGTCCGGCTTCAACTACTACCTCGGCGACTACACCTCGCGCGTCGCGGTGAACGGCGACCTGCCGCAGTACCTCTCGGGGCTGCCGCACCTCATCGCGCACGAGGCCTACCCAGGCCACCACACCGAGCACTGCCGCAAGGAGCAGCTGCTCGTGGCGGGGGAGAACCAGCCGGAACAGACCATCTTCCTGGTCAACACCCCGCAGTGCCTGATGGCGGAGGGGCTGGCCGACCACGCGCTCGGTGCCGCGATCGGCCCGGGCTGGGGCCGCTGGGCGCAGGAGATCTACGCCGATCTCGGCCTGTCCTTCGACGGTGAGCTCGCCGAGCGGATCGCGGCGGCCTCGTCGGGCCTGCTGCACGTACGGCAGGACGCCGCGCTGCTCCTGCACGACCGGCACGCGAGCGAGGACGAGGTGGCCGCCTACCTGCAGCGCTGGGGCCTCATGGCCGAGCGCAGCGCACGGCAGTCGCTGCGGTTCGTCGGCTCGCCGCTGTGGCGGGCCTACATCTCCACCTACGTCGAGGGCTACGCGCTGCTCGGCACGTGGCTCGATCGCGCCGATCGCGGGCCCGCGCGGCTGGACCGCTTCGGAAGGCTGCTCGACGAGCCCCTCACCCCGTCTGCGCTGCGGCGGGAGCTCGCGGCTTAGGATGAGCGCATGAGCGATTCCAGCGTGAACTCCGCGTCCCTGGCCGAACTCGATCCCGAGGTCGCGGCCGCCATGAACGGCGAGCTCGCGCGGCAGCGCGACACGCTGGAGATGATCGCCTCGGAGAACTTCGTGCCGCGCGCCGTGCTGCAGGCGCAGGGGTCCGTGCTCACCAACAAGTACGCCGAGGGTTACCCCGGCCGCCGCTACTACGGCGGCTGCGAGTACGTCGACGTGGTGGAGGACCTCGCCCGCAACCGGGCCAAGGAGCTCTTCGGCGCCGACTTCGCGAACGTCCAGCCGCATTCCGGCGCGCAGGCCAACGCGGCCGTGCTGCAGGCCCTCATGGAGCCGGGCGAGACCCTCATGGGCCTCGACCTGGCGCACGGCGGCCACCTCACGCACGGCATGCGCCTGAACTTCTCGGGCAAGCTCTACGAGAACGTCTTCTACGGCGTCTCCAAGGAGGACCACCAGGTCGACATGGACGAGGTGCGCAAGATCGCCCTCGACACCAAGCCCAAGGTGATCGTCGCCGGCTGGTCCGCGTACCCGCGCCAGCTCGACTTCGCCGCCTTCCGCTCCATCGCCGACGAGGTGGGCGCCCACCTCTGGGTCGATATGGCCCACTTCGCGGGCCTCGTCGCCGCGGGCCTGCACCCGAGCCCCGTCCCGCACGCCGACGTGGTGTCGAGCACCGTGCACAAGACCCTCGGCGGCCCCCGCTCCGGCATCATCCTGGCGAAGCAGGAGTGGGCCAAGAAGCTCAACTCCGCGGTCTTCCCCGGCCAGCAGGGCGGCCCGCTCATGCACGTGATCGCGGCCAAGGCCGTCGCGCTCAAGGTCGCGGGCACGGAGGAGTTCCGTGAGAAGCAGCAGCGCACGCTCGACGGTGCCAAGATCCTCGCCGAGCGCCTGAACGGCAAGGACGTGGCCGACGCCGGCGTCACCGTGCTCACCGGCGGCACCGACGTGCACCTCGTGCTCGTCGACCTGCGCAACAGCGACCTCGACGGCCAGCAGGCCGAGGACCTCCTCCACGAGGTCGGCATCACCGTCAACCGCAACGCCGTGCCCTTCGACCCGCGCCCGCCGATGGTCACCTCGGGCCTGCGGATCGGCACCGCCGCCCTGGCCAGCCGCGGCTTCGGCGAGAAGGAGTTCACCGAGGTCGCCGACATCATCGGCACCGCCCTCGCGCAGGGCAAGGCCGCCGACACCGCCGCGCTGCGCGCCCGCGTCTCCGCGCTGGCGCTCGAGGTCCCGCTGTACGAGGGCCTCGAGGACTGGGGCCTGCTCTCGCGCTGACCGACCGCGACGTCGGACTGACGGCGATCGCGCCCGGCGTGGTCGAGGTCGCCAGGGGTCGTCGTGACCGTGGTTTGAAGGCCGGGTGGGCGCTGCCTTACAGTGTCCGGGTGACTTCCAGCACTTCAGAGGACGACCTGACGCTCGCCATCGACAAGGCGCTGCCGGACATCCGCGCGGCTTACGTCGAGGCCGGCGACGCCTGGCAGCCGCACGACTACATCCCGTGGGACGACGGCCGCAACTACGCCTTCCTCGGCGGCGAGGACTTCGTTCCGGCCGACGTCAAGGTCGACGCCGTGGTCAGCAACGGCCTGGTCCTCGGCCTGCTGACCAAGGACCACCTGCCGTCCTTCCACCGCCTGCTGGCGCAGCACCACCTCATCGAGTCGGACTGGGGCAAGTTCGTCGGCCACTGGACCGCCGAGGAGAACCGCCACGGCATCGCGCTGCGCGACCACGTCGTGGTCAGCCGCACCTGCGACGTCCAGCAGCTGGAGATGTGGCGCCTGGAGGCCGTGACCCGCGGCTACCGCCAGTACGAGGGCACCCGGGACGAGATCCACATCGCCGAGCAGATCGCCATGGTGATCGTCCACGAGGCGCTCTCCGCCGACTACTTCGACCGCCTCGCCGACTACGCCGAGAACGCCGAGGGCACGCCGGCCGGCCTGGTCACCACCCTTCGCAAGGTCGCGAACGACGACCGCGTGCAGCAGCAGTACTGGACCGAGCTGCTCACCGTCGCGCTCGACGTCAACGAGGGCCATGTCAAGGAGGCCCTGCTCGGCCAGGCGCGGCTCGCGTCGCCGATCGGCGCCGAGACCGCCGACGGCCTCGACGAGGCCCGCCGCGTCGTCACCGAGGCCGGCATCAGCTCGCCCGAGCGGGACCGCGAGATCCTCAACGGGCTCCTCGCGACGTGGGGCCTCGCGCTCTAACTCGTCACGAACTGTTAACGAACGCGCCGCCCCGGGTCCCGTCCGGGCGGCGCGTTCGGCGTTAGTTTGGCGGTGACGGATTGCGGGGAAGCAGTTCGTCCCGGGAGGTTCCAACCGTGACTCGACTCATCGTCGCGAGAGGGCCGGCCCCGGTCCTCGTCGTCGGGGCGTAGACCGCGCACCGAGACGTTTGGACCGGCCGGCCGCAGCTACACGCTTGCGTGGGCGCCGCGCAGGCTAGGAGCGTCACCGTGTCTTTCCGTGAGACCCCCCGCACGTACGTGCTCGACACCTCCGTCCTGCTGTCCGATCCCTGGGCCATCACCCGCTTCGCCGAGCACGACGTCGTGCTCCCGCTCGTGGTGATCAGCGAACTCGAGGGCAAGCGTCACCACGCCGAGCTCGGCTGGTTCGCCCGCGAGTCCCTGCGCATGCTCGACGACATGCGGCTCGAGCACGGCCGCCTCGACCAGCCGATTCCCACGCCGGGCGGAGGCACGGTGCAGGTGGAGCTCAACCACATCGATCCGACGGTGCTGCCGGTCGGCTTCCGCACGGAGACCAACGACTCCCGCATCCTCGCGTGCGCGCTGAACCTGCGCGCTGAGGGCCGCGACGTGGTGCTGGTCTCGAAGGACATCCCGCTGCGGGTCAAGGCCGGCGCCGTGGGCCTGCCCGCCGACGAGTACCGGGCGCAGGACGTGGTGACGTCCGGCTGGACCGGCATGGAGGAGCTGGAGGTCTCCCGCGAGGTGATCGATGCGCTGTTCGCGGGCGGCGTCGTCGATCACGACGCGGCGCGGGAGCTGCCGTGCAACACCGGCGTTCGGCTGCTGGGCGGCACGTCGAGCGCGCTGGGCCGGGTGACCGCGGAGAAGCAGCTGCAGCTGGTGCGCGGCGACCGCGAGGCGTTCGGGCTGCACGGCCGCAGCGCCGAGCAGCGCGTCGCGCTGGATCTGCTTCTCGACGAGTCGGTGGGCATCGTCTCCCTCGGCGGCAAGGCCGGCACCGGAAAGTCGGCGCTGGCCCTGTGCGCGGGCCTCGAGGCGGTGCTGGAGAAGCGCACGCAGCGCAAGGTCGTCGTCTTCCGACCGCTGTACGCCGTGGGCGGCCAGGACCTGGGCTACCTGCCCGGTTCCGAGAACGAGAAGATGGGGCCGTGGGCGCAGGCGGTCTACGACACCCTCGACGGGCTCGCCTCGCCCGAGGTGATGGACGAGGTGATGTCGCGCGGGATGCTCGAAGTGCTGCCGCTCACGCACATCCGCGGCCGCTCGCTGCACGACTCGTTCGTCATCGTCGACGAGGCGCAATCCCTGGAGCGCAACGTGCTGCTCACGGTCCTCTCGCGCCTCGGCTCAGGCTCGCGGGTGGTGCTCACACACGACGTCGCGCAGCGCGACAACCTGCGCGTCGGCCGCCACGACGGTGTCGCCGCCGTGATCGAGAAGCTCAAGGGGCACCCGCTGTTCGCGCACGTCACGCTCACCCGGTCCGAGCGCTCGCCCATCGCCGCGCTGGTCACCGAGATGCTGGAGGAGTTCGCCCCCGGCGCGTGAGCCGGTTCCGAAACCGGCCTCCTGCGCGACCACGATGGACATGCTTCGCCGTGCGCTCCCGGGAGGTCGGTTTCGAAACGGACCCCGTTGCCATACCTAGGACCGCAAGGTATATCTATACCTAATGGTTCTAGGTATGGAGGCCGGATGCACATCGACAAGGACCTGGTCGCCGCGTCGGCGACCCCGCTGGTGCTGAGCATCCTCAGCCGCGGCGACAGCTACGGGTACGCGATCCTCACGCGCATCCGCGAGCTCTCGGGCGGGCGTCTCGACTGGTCGGACGGGATGCTCTATCCGCTCCTGCACCGGCTCGAACGCTTCGGGCAGGTGGAATCGCGGTGGGAGGTCGCCGATACGGGGCGTAAGCGCAAGCACTACGCCATCACGCCGGCGGGGCGGGAGGCGCTCGCCGACCGTCGGGACCAGTGGCGCGTCGTCAGCGCCGCCCTCGACGGCCTGTGGGCCGACGGCGCACCGCAGCCGGGACTCGCATGACCGGCCCGGTCGACACGCAGATCCGGCAGTGGCGCGGCTACCTGGAGGGCCGGCGTCGGATGCGCGCCGAGGAGGTCGACGAGCTGGAGTCGCACCTGCGCGAGTCGATCGCCGATCTCGAGGCGCGCGGCCTCGACGGCGACGAGTCCTTCCTCGTGGCGGTCAAGCGGATGGGCGCGGCCGACGCGGTGGCCCACGAGTTCGCCCGCGAACACTCCGATCGGCTGTGGAAGCAGCTCGTGCTCGGCGGCGGCCAGAACGAGACCGGGCGGCGCGGTGAGTTGCCCGTGGTGCTCGCGTTGGGCGCCGGAGCGGGACTGGCGCTGCTGGCGGTGCTGCACCTGCTGGGCGACGCGTCGCCGCGGTTCGTCGGCTTCGCGGTCGCGCCGTTCCTCGTCGCCTACTTCGCGTGGAAGCGGGCGATGCCGGTGCGGGCCGCGGCTGCGGTGCTCGGTGGGTTCGCGGTGATGGCGGGGGTGCTCGCGGCGTACCCGTTCGCGTCGGGCGGCTCCACCGAGGTGCTGGCCGTGGTCGCGGCGCCGGTGGTGCTGTGGTTCGGCGTCGGCGTCGCCTACACGGGCGGCGCGTGGCGCTCGGCGCCCCGGCGCATGGACTTCGTCCGATTCACGGGCGAGTTCGTCATCTACTTCCTGCTCATCGCCCTCGGCGGCGGCGCGATCACGGGGCTGACCATCGCCGCACTCGGCGCCGTCGGGCTGGACGCGGAGTCGCCGGTCACCGAGTGGGCGCTGCCGGTGTGCGTCGGCGGCGCCGTGCTGGTCGCCGCGTGGCTGGTGGAGGCCAAGCAGGAGGTGATCGAGAACATCGCGCCGGTCCTGACCAGGATCTTCACTCCCATCACGCTGGTCATGCTCGTCGTGGTGCTGGGCGCCTTCGCCTCCCGGCCCGGCCTGATCGGCGCCGACCGTGACCTGCTGGTGCTCATGACGGTGGTGCTCGTGCTCGTCGTCGGACTGCTGTTGTACGCGGTCTCCGCCCGCGATCCGCGCCGCCGCCCCGACGTCTTCGACCGGCTGCAGGTGGCGCTCGTGGTCGCGGCGATCGCCGTGGACCTCGTGGTGCTCGTCGCGATGATCACCCGGACCGCGGAGTTCGGCACGTCGCCGAACAAGGCCGCCGTGCTGGGGCTGAATCTGATCCTGCTGGTGATCCTCGCGGGCGCGGCGTGGCGCGGGCTCGGATTCGTCCGGGGGAGCAGGGACTTCGCCGCGATCGAGCGTTGGCAGACGAGCACGCTGCCCGCCTACGCGGCGTGGGCCGCGGTCGTCGCCCTCGCCCTCCCGCCGCTCTTCGGCTTCCGCTGACGGATTCGGCCGCCCCGCTCCCGACTTAACAGCGTTAGCCCGGAGATCCACCTGCGGATTCTTCTGGGCTAACGCTGCTAAGTCACGGAGTGGGGGTCTGACGGTGCCGCGGGCGGGAATGCTGGGGGCATGACGATCCCCGCGCTCCTCGGCGCCGCCGCCCTGCTCAACGCGATCCTGGCAGGCTTCTACTTCGCCTACGCCACGGTGATCACCGGGCAGCGCGCCGCCGCCGGCGCCGAGGCGATGATCCGGATGAACGCGGCGGTGGAGCGGCCGCCGTTCATCGCGCTGTTCCTCCTGGCGCCCGTGGTGGCGGTGGTCTCCGCCGGCTGGCTGCTGGTGGCCGACGGTGCGCGTGCGGCCGGGGTCGCCGCGCTGGTGGCGGCGGTCTGTGCCGTCGCCGCGTGCGTCTCGACGATGGCGGTGAACGTGCCGCTCAACCAGCGGCTCGGGGCCGGCGCCGTCGACTGGGCGGAGTACGCGCGCACCTGGGGCGCTTGGAATGTGGGCCGCGCGTGGCTGTGCGCGGCCGCCGCGGCGGGGCTGGGCGCGGCGGCGCTGGCGTGAGGCGCACCGTCGGGCATGGTTCCCGCAGGTAGGGCAACCTAACCCGGACCGGCCGAACCGGGAGGAATACCCTCGATACGTGACTTCGAACAGCCCCGAATTCATCTATTCCGACCTGCTGCCCATCGGTCCCGACTCGACGCCGTACCGGCTCGTGACGGCCGAGGGCGTCGAGACCTTGGAGGTCGACGGGCAGAAGTTCCTCAAGGTCGCGCCCGAGGCGCTGCAGCAGCTGACCGCGGAGGCGATGCACGACATCAGCCACTACCTGCGGCCCGCGCACCTGCAGCAGCTGCGGAAGATCATCGACGATCCCGAGGCGTCGGGCAACGACCGCTTCGTGGCGCTCGACCTGCTCAAGAACGTCAACATCTCCGCCGGCGGCGTGCTGCCGATGTGCCAGGACACCGGCACCGCCATCGTCATGGGCAAGAAGTCCGAGGGCGTGCTCACGGGCGTCGACGACGGCGAGTGGGTCTCCCGCGGCGTCTACGACGCGTACACCAAGCTCAACCTGCGGTACTCGCAGAACGCGCCGATCACCATGTACGAGGAGAAGAACACCGGCACCAACCTGCCGGCGCAGGTGGAGATCTACGCCACCGAGCAGGGGCCGAAGGGGCCGGAGTACAAGTTCCTGTTCATGGCCAAGGGCGGCGGCTCGGCCAACAAGTCCTTCCTGTTCCAGGAGACGAAGGCGATCCTCAACCCGGACCGCATCCTGACGTTCCTCGACGAGAAGATCCGCTCGCTCGGCACCGCGGCCTGCCCGCCGTACCACCTCGCGATCGTCATCGGCGGCACGTCGGCCGAGTTCGCGCTCAAGACTGCCAAGTACGCCTCGGCGCACTACCTCGACGAGCTGCCCGAGACCGGTTCCATCGCGGCACACGGGTTCCGGGACAAGGAACTGGAGGAGAAGGTCTTCGAGCTGACCCAGTCCTTCGGCATCGGCGCGCAGTTCGGCGGCAAGTACTTCTGCCACGACGTGCGCGTGGTGCGCCTGCCGCGGCACGGCGCCTCGCTGCCCGTCGCGATCGCCGTCTCCTGCTCCGCGGATCGCCAGGCGCTCGGCAAGATCACGGCCGACGGTGTCTTCCTGGAGCAGTTGGAGACCGACCCCGCGCAGTACATGCCGGATGCCGGTGTCGCCGAGGACATCGAGGGCGGCGCCGTCGTGGAGATCGACCTGAACCGGCCGATGCCCGAGGTCCTCGCCGAGCTGTCGAAGTATCCGGTCAAGACCCGGCTGTCGCTGACCGGCCCGCTGGTGGTGGCCCGCGACATCGCGCACGCCAAGATCAAGGAGCTGCTGGACTCGGGGCAGCCCATGCCGCAGTACCTCAAGGATCACCCGGTCTACTACGCCGGCCCGGCGAAGACGCCGGAGGGCATGGCGTCCGGCTCCTTCGGCCCCACGACGGCGGGCCGCATGGACAGCTACGTCGACCAGTTCCAGGCGGCCGGCGGCTCGATGATCATGTTGGCCAAGGGCAATCGGTCCAAGCAGGTCACCCAGGCCTGCAACGAGCACGGCGGCTTCTACCTGGGCTCCATCGGCGGCCCCGCCGCGCGCCTCGCCCTCGACTGCATCAAGTCGCAGGAGGTCATCGAGTACCCCGAGCTCGGCATGGAGGCGGTGTGGAAGATCGACGTCGAGAACTTCCCCGCCTTCATCGTGGTCGACGACAAGGGCAACGACTTCTTCACCGACCCGTCGGGTGAGGTGGCCCTGCCGCTCAGCGGGATCCGGGTGCGCTCGAAGGAGCGGTAGCCCTTCCCACTGTTGCCTGTGGACAACGCACTTGGGTGAGCGGTCCGCGCGGCCTACACTCGCGACATGACTGCCGCAGCTCGTCGTCGCGATCTCATGTCGCTCGACGATTGGCGTGCCTTGGGGGAGGACGCGTCGCAGCGGTACGAGGTTCAGGAGGGGGTCCTGATCGTGTCACCGCGACCGCGCCAGCGGCACCAGAACGTGATGCTCGCACTCGGTAGCCGATTGCTGCAGCAACGGCCCGCGGGCGTGCGCGTGACGCCTGAACCCGACGTGATCATCGACGCGCGCACTCCGGTCACCGTGCGTGTCCCTGACCTCGTGATCTGTCGCGGCGACGAGGAGGAGATCCTCACTGCTCAGGACGTTCTCGTCGCCATCGAGATCCTGTCGCCCGGTACGCGCCGTGTCGATCTCGTGATGAAGCGCAGCGAGTACGCGGACGCGGGGATCGAGCACTACTGGATCCTCGACGTCGATGAGAAGCGCATGGAGGTACTGACGCTCGTCGACGGTGCCTACTCCGGCGAATGGGTCGGGGGCGTGTTCTCGACCTCGACGCCGTTCGACGTCACGATCGATCTGGACACTCTCAGCTGAGGGGGTGCCCGCTGGTCCCGGCTCAGGCGGGGCGGAGAACGGTGACGGCGAAGTCGGCGCCGTCGTGCCAGGGCTTGACGTCCCACGTCGCCAGGCGCAGATCGGTGCGCAGGCCGGCCTCGGCGGCGTGGGCGTCCAACCGGTCGGGGCTCAGGCCGCGGTTGGTGTGGAAGCCGACGATCGCGAAGCCGTCGTCCTTGAGGTGCCGACGGAAGTTCCGCAGCACCGTCGTCTCCGTGCCCTCGGCCACGAAGACCAGCACGTTCCCCGCGCACACGATGGCGTCGAAGGTGCCGTCGAGGTCCAGCTGAGCGAGGTCCTGCACCAGCCACCGCGGCCCGGGGTGATCCTGTTCCGCGGCCGCGATCAGGACCGGGTCGACGTCCACACCGGTCACGTCGTGGCCGACCGAGTGCAGGTAGCCGCCGAGCCTGCCCGGCCCGCAGCCCGCGTCGAGGATCCGGGAGTTCCGCCCCACCATCGCGTCCACGAGTCGCGCCTCACCGGCGAGGTCCGCACCCTCGCGCGCCATCGTGCGGAACCGCTCGACGTACCACTCGCTGTGGCCTTCCTTGGTGTCCGTGAACCAGCGCGGCGTACTCATGGTGTCCAAGTTACCCGCAGGGATTCGTGCTGATCGCGACGCCGTTGCGGAGGGTGCGCACGTAGGTCTGGTTCCTGTGTTGCACCGCGTAACAGGCCGCGCTCACATTCGTTCCGTAGTCGATGTACGGCGTGTAGAACCGCTCGCCGTTCACGTCGACCGAATTGATCGAGTTGCAATTGAGAGTGCCGCTGTAGAAGTACTGCGCGGTGGGCTCAGCGGTGAGTCGTTCGCCGATGAGTGCGCGCAACGACGGGTTCGACTCCTCGATGGAGACGAGCACGAGGATGTACCGGCCGTCGCACGCGGGCGTGCTCACCGGCTTGGCGAGCCCGAGGTCCGACGAAGGTCGCACGGGCGAGGCGGTCACCGTCGCAGTCGGCTGGACTGTCACCGTCGGTGGTGCGGCGGCGGTCGTGGCGACTCCTGCCGCCGGGGACACCGCAGTGCCCGTTGGGGAATCGGTTGCTGCAGCGGGAGTTCCGGACCGATCGGGGCGGGTGAGGACGACCGTTCCGGCGACAGAGGCGCCCACGAGTACCGCCGCCGCGGTGACGGCCGGGAGAACCCAACGTCGGCGTGGTCCACCCGGCGTCGTCGATTCTGCGGCGCTCTGAGCCGGAGGTGTCGGCAGCGGCGTGGGGGAGGGCGCGATCATGGTGGTGTCGTACCGACGATCCGGGGAGGCCGGTCTGATCATCGTGGGGTCACCCGAGCCGGCGGCCGATGCCGACAGTTCGGCGGCGAACTGTCCCGCCGTCGCGGGGCGGTCATGCGGGGCGCGCGCCATCCCCCGTGCGAGGACCGCGTCGATGGTCGGAGGCAGATCGGGACGGGCCGAGAGCGCCGACGGGACCTGGGCCTCGAGTGCGGCGGCGACCACGGCCGCGGGGCTACTGCGGTCGAACGGCCGGAGTCCCGTGAGCAGCGCGTACGTGGTGGCGGCCAGGGAGTAGATGTCGGCCGCGGGGCCGACCGGCTCGCCTCGGAGTTGCTCCGGTGCCGCATAGGCGACGGAGCCGATGGTCGTCCCCGTCGCCGTGAGGTCCGACGTGTCGCCGGCGGCGCGGGCTATCCCGAAATCCGATAGGAGCGCTCGGGACCCGTCGAGAAGTACATTGGCGGGCTTCACGTCGCGGTGGAGCACGCCTCGGCGATGGGCGTAGTCCAGCGCGGACGCCGTATCGCTGATGATGGCCGCGACGTCGGCGAGTGGCAGACCATGTGGACTCGAACGCAGGCGTTCCGCCGCATCGACCCCGTCGATGTACGGCATCGACAGCCACAGCCGCCCGTCGTCGTCGCCGCGGTCGAGTACGCCGACGATGTTCGGGTGATTCAGCCCCGCGGCGAGGTCGGCTTCGCGGAGGAACCTGAGCCGGAATGCCTCGTCGGAAGCGAGATGCGGAGGCAACACCTTGATCGCGTCCTGCCGGGGCAGTCGCGGGTGCTGCGCGAGATAGACCTCGCCCATGCCGCCCGCTCCGAGCCGACGCACGACCGTGTAGCCGGCGAAGACCTCACCCTGTTCCAGTGCCATGCTGACCTCCCCGCGAAGAACCTACCGCGAGCCGACCGCCGTCGGCACGAGGAATCACCTCGAGAACCGTCGGCCTCGGTTGCCAGTGGATTCGGCGGTGCCGACCTGCGATTCGTGCACCGAAACCGCTGGCAATCGCACCGTGCGACGCGAGACACAGGTCTACTACGCGACGTAGTGGGTAGGGTCGGGGCATGACGAACATCATCGACCGGATCGGCACCGCGCCGATCGCTGCGGCGGGACTCGTGGGCGGCTACTACGTGGCGCGCGAGACGGGGATCCGGCCGCTCGGCGGCGTCGTGCTCGCCGCGGCGGGCGCCGCGGCTGCGCAGGGCTGGAACGCGAAGGCGGGCCCGGGCACGGCCGCCGCGCTCGGGGCGGTCTACCTCGGCGGATTCGGCGCCTCGCACCCGCTGGCGAAGAAGATCGGGGCGTGGCCGTCGGTGCTGGGCGTCGCGGCGGTGGCCGCGGGCGCCTCGTACTTCCTCGCCGACCGTCGCTGACTGCGGCCGCCGACGGCCGCCAGGGGCTACCCTTCTCCTGTGAGATGGAGAACAAGTTTCACTTCGGCGATCTGCGCGGTCGCGGGCGCGGTGGCGGTCGCCGGCTGCGGCGGACCGGCGGCATCGTCGAGCGACGACCGCAGCGGTGGGCACAGCGCCGAGGCGAAGCGGGCGTCGGTGGTCGAGGCGACGCCGGTGAGCGCCACGCCGACGGGGACGCCGCTCTACGCGCGCCTGGCCGCCTCCAGCGCCGTCGGCGATACCGGCCAGCCCCTCACCGCGACGCTGGCGGGCGCCACCTACCGCAGTGCGACCGGCGTGTGGATCGGGTGCGAGGGCACCGCCTCGACGGCCGTCTACCGGCTCGGCGGCGAGTTCGCCAAGCTCACCGGCGTGCTGGGCCTCCAGCCCCACACACCGGCGGACCTGCGGGTCCGCGTCTCGGTCATCGTCGACGGGCGGACCGAGCTGGCCGCCACCCTCTCGCGCGACGGCCGGCCGCAGAACCTCGCCATCCCGCTCGACGGGGCCCGGTCGGTGACGGTCTCGGCCCTCGCGACCGACGGTGAGTGCGCGCCCGCCGCGGCGCCCTACGGCGCCATCGGCGCCGCCAGCCTCACCTGATCGGCCGCCCGGCCCGGTCGCCGGCCCGCCCGGCCCGGCCGCCGGCCCGCGTGACGCGAGCGCGCGGCCGCGCGAGCAGGCCTCACCGTTCCCGGTCGACGTTGGCCATGGCCAGCACGTCCAGCCGGCGATCCAGCTCCTCCAGGGTCAGCGACTCGCCGATCAGCCCGCGGTCGATGACCGTCTGCCGGATGGTCTTGCCCTCCCGCAGCGCCTGCTTCGCGACGGCGGCGGCCTCCTCGTAGCCGATCAGCGAGTTGAGCGGCGTCACGATGGACGGCGACGATGCGGCCAGCGTCTGCAGCCGGTCCTCGTGGGCCAGCAGGCCGCGGATGCAGCGGTCCGCGAACAGCCGCGAGACGTTGGACAGCAACATGATCGACTCGAGCACGTTGCGCGCCATCATCGGGATGTAGACGTTGAGTTCGAAGGCGCCGTTGCCGCCGCCCCAGGCCACCGCGGCGTCGTTGCCGATCACCTGCGCGGCCACCTGCGTCACCGCCTCGGGCAGCACCGGGTTCACCTTGCCGGGCATGATGGAGCTGCCGGGCTGCAGGTCCGGCAGGGCGATCTCGCCGAGGCCGGTGAGTGGGCCGGAGCCCATCCAGCGCACGTCGTTGGCGATCTTGGTGAGCGAGATCGCGATCGTGCGCAGCGCGCCCGAGAGCTCGACCAGTCCGTCGCGCGCCGCCTGCGCCTCGAAGTTGTCCTTCGCCAGGCGGATGTCCTCGACCCCGGTGAGCCGCACCAGCTCGGCCACGACGAGCGAGCCGAACCGCTCCGGCGCGTTGAGACCCGTGCCCACGGCGGTGCCGCCGATGGGGACCTCGCCGACGCGGGGGAGCGTCGCCCGGACCCGCTCGACGCCGGCCTCCACCTGGCGCGCGTACCCGCCGAACTCCTGGCCCAGCGTCACGGGCACCGCGTCCATGAGGTGCGTGCGGCCGGACTTCACCACCGAGCGCCACTCCGCGGATTTGCCGGCGAGGGCCGCCTGCAGGTGCTCCAGCGCGGGGATCAGCGTGGTCACGGCCGCCTCGGTGGCCGCGACGTGCGTCGCCGTGGGGAACGTGTCGTTCGACGACTGCGACATGTTCACGTCGTCGTTGGGGTGCACTTGCACACCGGCACGCGCGGCGAGGGAGGCGATCACCTCGTTGGCGTTCATGTTGGAACTGGTGCCCGAACCGGTCTGGAAGACGTCGATGGGGAACTGGTCGTCGTGCCGCCCGTCGGCGATCTCCTGCGCGGCGGCGATGATCGCCGCCGCCTTCTCCGGCGCCAGCAGCCCGAGGTCCTGGTTCACCTGCGCCGCGGCCGCCTTCAGCAGCCCCATGGCGCGGATCTGGGCGCGCTCGAGCGGGCGGAAGCTGATCGGGAAGTTCTCGACGGCGCGCTGGGTCTGCGCCCGCCACAGGGCGTCCACCGGCACCCGGACCTCGCCCATGGTGTCGTGCTCGATGCGGTACTCGGTCTCCGGGGTGTCAGCGTTGTTAGCCATACCTCAGAAACGTACTCGGGCCCCGGAAAACTTCCCAGGGCCCGAGGAGAAGATCACTCTCAGTCGAAGATCTGCGCGTAGGTCTTCAGCTTGGTCAGGCGGTGCGTCGCGTCCACGGTGCGGACGGTGCCCGACTTGCTGCGCATCACGATCGACTGCGTGGTGGCACCGTCGGCGCGGTACTTCACACCGCGCAGCAGGTCGCCGTCGGTCACGCCGGTCGCGGCGAAGTAGACGTGCTCGCCGCGCACCAGGTCGGTGGTGCCGAGGACCTCGGTCGGGTCGATGCCCAGGTCGGCGAGCCGCTGCTTCTCCTCGTCGTTCGACGGTGCCAGGGTGCCCTGGATCTCGCCGCCCATGCAGCGCAGCGCGGCCGCGGCGATGATGCCCTCGGGCGTGCCGCCGATGCCGACCAGGATGTCGGTCTTGGCCTCGGGGCGGGCGGCGGCGATCGCACCGGCCACGTCACCGTCGGAGATCAGGCGCACGATCGCGCCGGTCGCCCGGATGTCGGCGATGAGCTGCTCGTGCCGGGGACGGTCGAGCACCGTCAGCGTGACGTCGGTGACCTTGATGCCCTTGGCCTTGGCGACCTTGGCGATGTTGTCGGCGATGGGGGCCTGGATGTCGATGACGCCGGCGGCCTCGGGGCCCACGGCGATCTTGTTCATGTAGAACACGGCCGAGGGGTCGTACATCGCGCCGCGCTCGGCGACCGCGAGCACCGCGATCGAGCCGGGCATGCCCTTGGCCATCAGGGTCGTGCCGTCGACGGGGTCCACGGCGACGTCGGTCGACGGGCCGAAGCCGTTGCCCACCTCTTCGCCGTTGTAGAGCATGGGCGCCTCGTCCTTCTCGCCCTCGCCGATCACGACCACGCCGCTCATCGAGACCGTCGAGACCAGCTGGCGCATCGCGTCCACGGCCGCACCGTCGCCCGACTCCTTCTGGCCGCGCCCCACCCAGCGGCCCGCGGCGAGCGCGCCGGCCTCGGTCACGCGGACCAGCTCCATCGCCAGATTCCGGTCCGGCGCGATCGGGTTCTTCTCAGCGTGGGTATCGGACATGGATTCCTCCGGATCTCGATGCGCGCGGGTGGGCGCGGCGGGCCTCGCCCGATTCTTCCATGCCCTATCGGTCGGCGACGGGGCCGGTCGGGCCACGGCCCCCGAGCCGCGCGGCCGGACCATGCCCGCCTCCACCGCCGGACGTCGCGCCCGGGATACTGGACGGCGTGGCTGAGAAACCCCGGATCCTGCAGAACCGCCGTGACATGGTGCTCACGATGGTCCCGCTGCTCGCCCTGTGCCTGATCGTCCTGTTCGCGTCGGGCAACTTCAAGCTCGGCTTCGGCGCCGACCCGAAGGACGAGACCGTCGAGGCGATCAACCCGAAGGGCGTGTACCAGGTGTCGGCGGAGACGCTCGGGTTCCCGGTCCGGATGCCCGGCGGCGCGGGCGTGGTCGACGGGGTGCCCGCGGACTGGAAGGCCACCGCCACCCGCGACGACGACGTGGTCGGCGGCAAGGTCTTCTCCGTCAACTACGTGACGCCCGAGAAGAACTCGCTGCAGCTCTCGCAGTCGGGATCCCCACTCGACGTGGTGGTCGAGTCCGTCTACGGCGCGAAGGCCGAGCCCTCCGGCACCGTCCCCGTCGAGGGACGCACCTGGCAGGTCTACGGGCCGAACGACAAGAACCGCAGCGCCTGGGTCCTCCAGGTCGACGGTGCCGTGATCGTCGTCTTCGGCGGTGGCACGGTCCCGCGCTTCACCGAACTGGCGGCCGCGGTGCAGTCGCAGGAGCCGCTGCCGCGGTCCGCCGCGCCCGCGCCCCGGTAACGCCGACCGCAGAGGTCACTCCTCCGCGGCGATCGCCTTCTCGATCCGCTCCCGCGCCCCGGCGAGGTGCTCCTCGCAGCGCTTGGCGAGCGCCTCGCCGCGCTCCCACAGGTTCAGCGACTCGTCCAGGTCGATGCCGCCCTGTTCCAGCAGCTTCACCACCACGGCGAGCTCGTCGCGGGCCTGCTCGTAGCCCAGCTCGGCCACCGGTGTCTCGTCGGTCATCGTTCATCCTCGGTTCGTACGGAGATCCTCGTCACGCCCATCACGGCCGCGGCCGCGGCACCGTCGGGCAGCCGGACCCGCAGTTGCGAGCCGGGCGCGAGCTCGTCGATGCCGCGGACCACGGGGTTCTCGCCGTCCGGCGTCACCTTCTGCACCACGGCGTAGCCGCGGGCCATCGTCGCGGCGGGGCCGAGCGCGGTCAGGCGCGCGGCCAGGTGCGTCGTCCGGTCCGACTCCCGTTCGACGGTGCGCCGCACGTCCCGCCGGGCGTCGCGCAGCAGTCGCTCGACCTCGGCGGCGCGGTCGTCGACGAGGCGCAGCGGGTGCGCGAACACCGGCCGCGAGCGCAGCGACGCCAGCGTGTGGGCCTCGCGCTCGACCCAGCCGCGCAGGGCAGCAGCGGCGCGCCCGCGCAGGTCGGCGATCCGCTCCAGCTCGGCGACCACGTCGGGCACCACGCGCTTGGCGGCGTCCGTCGGCGTCGCGGCGCGCACGTCGGCGGCGAAGTCGCAGAGCGGGTTGTCGGGCTCGTGGCCGATCGCGGAGACGATCGGCGTGCGGGCGGCGTGCACTGCGCGGCACAGCGTCTCGTCGGAGAAGGGCAGCAGGTCCTCCACGCTGCCGCCGCCGCGGGCCATGATGATCACGTCGACCTCGGGGTCGGCGTCCAGCGCGCGCAGGGCGGCCACGAGCTGCGGCACGGCCGTCGGGCCCTGCACCGTGGCGTACTCGGCGCGGATCCGCACGTCGGGCCAGCGGCCCTCTGCGATCGACCGCACGTCGCGCTCGGCGGCGCTGGCCCGCGCGGTCACCAGCCCGACGGTCCGCGGCAGGAAGGGCAGCGGCCGCTTGAGCCGCGGGTCGAACAGGCCCTCGGCGTGCAGGAGCTGCCGCAGTCGTTCGATGCGGGCGAGCAGCTCGCCCACGCCGACCGCGCGGATCTCGGTGATCCGCAGCGAGAGGCTGCCGCGGCCGGTCCAGTAGGTGAACTTGCCGCGGACGATCACCTGGGTGCCCTCGTTGAGCGGCACTTCGGAGCGGTCGAGGACGGCCGGTAGGCAGGTGACCTGCACCGAGACGTTCGCCGACGGGTCGCGCAGCGTGAGGAAGGCGGTGCCCCCGCCGCGGCGGTTGAGCTGGGTGATCTGCCCCTCGACCCACACCTCGCCGAGGCGGTCGATCCACTGCGCGATCTTCATCGAGACCACGCGCACCGGCCAGGGGTGCTCGGCGCTCGACGGGCCGCCCGCGCCGCCCGGCGCGCTGGTCGAAGCCGGTCCGGTCACCGCGTGATGCGGTTCTCGAGCATCGTGAGGAAGGGCGGCCGGGCCCTGTGATCGCGCTCGTAATCGGCGAGCGACTCCACCTCGGGCGTGGTCAGGCCCGGCAGCCGGCCCCGCAGTTGCGCCAGCGTGAGCTCGGGGTAGTCGATGCGGCGCGCCGCGGCGGGCAGGTCGTCGGGCGTCTCCGCCGCGGTCGCCGTACCCGACGACGCCGGGGCGGGCGAGCTGTACAGGGCGTACCGCCCGGCGCCCGACGGGGCCTGCTCGGCGGTCCGCTCCTCGCCCTGCGCGGGCGCGGCGGTGGCGCCCGAGGCCGGCGCGGCACCGTCGGCCCGCGCATCGTCGGCCTGGGCGCCGTCGGCCTGCGCACCGTCGGCCGGGTCGGCCTCGGGGGAGCGCGCCGGCTCGGTGGCGGGGCGCACCTCGCCGTACGCGGGCCTGGGCGCGGGCAGGTCGACGTCGACGTCCTCGTCGTCGTCGAACGTCGCCCACGCGGCCTGCTCCTCCTCCTTGGCGGGGAAGACGGTCTCGAGCGCGCGGTCGCCGCGCACGGCGAGGTCGGCCAGGTCCTGCTGGACGTGGATGAAGGCCTGCGCGGACTTGCTGCCCAGGGTGAGCGGGGCGCTCACGGCGCCCCCGACGATCTCCTGGCCCTTCTCGGCGGCGAGGGCGACGGCCCCGACGGCGACCCGGACCACGAACGGTAAACGGCTCATGTGTCCAGGGTGCCTCATCGCGCCCACCGGCACACCGTCAGGTGCCGTAGCCTGGAGGCATGAGTTCAGGCAAGCGTGTCCTGCTGGCCGAGCCGCGTGGCTACTGCGCGGGCGTCGACCGTGCAGTGGAAACGGTCGAGAAGGCCCTCGAGAAGCACGGCGCCCCGGTGTACGTGCGCAAGGAGATCGTGCACAACCGGCACGTCGTGGAGACGCTGCAGGACAAGGGTGTGGTCTTCGTCGACGAGACCGACGAGGTGCCCGAGGGCTCGCTCCTGGTCTTCTCCGCGCACGGCGTCTCGCCCGCGGTCCACGAGGGCGCGGCGCAGCGCAGCCTCCGCACGATCGACGCGACGTGTCCGCTGGTCACCAAGGTGCACCAGGAGGCCAAGCGCTTCGCCCGCGATGATTTCGACATCCTGCTCATCGGCCACGAGGGCCACGAGGAGGTCGAGGGCACCGCCGGCGAGGCTCCGCAGCACGTGCAGCTGGTCGACGGGCCCGACGCGGTCGACAACGTCACCGTCCGCGACGAGGACAAGCTGGTGTGGCTCTCGCAGACCACGCTCTCGGTCGACGAGACGATGGAGACGGTCCGCCGCCTGCGGGAGAAGTTCCCCAAGCTGCAGGATCCGCCCAGCGACGACATCTGCTACGCCACCCAGAACCGGCAGGTCGCGGTGAAGGCCATGGCTCCCGAGTGCGACCTGGTGATCGTCGTGGGCTCGCGGAACTCGTCGAACTCGGTGCGGCTGGTCGAGGTGGCGCTGCAGGCCGGTGCCCGCGCCGCGCATCTCATCGACTTCGCCCGCGAGATCGATCCCACGTGGCTCGACGGCGTGGAGACGGTCGGCATCACCTCCGGCGCCTCGGTGCCGGAGATCCTGGTCAAGGGCGTCGTCGAGTACCTGGACGGCGAGGGCTTCCACGACGTCAAGCCTGTCACCACCGCGAACGAGACGCTGGTCTTCGCCCTGCCGCGCGAGCTGCGGCCCCGCGCCAAGGCCTGACCGCACCCCGCACGAACGAAGGGCGCTCCTCCGGATCCGGAGGAGCGCCCTTCGTCGTTGGTGGCGGAGTTCAGTCCTTGTAGCGGTGCCGGCGGATCTGCCGGGGCTCGTCCGCGGGCTCCGCGAAGTCGTCGCGGAAGTTGGTCTCCACTGCCGTGTCCTCGCTCTGCGGCCGGTAGCGCGGGGGCCGGTAGTGCTCGTAGCGGCCCGGGTTCGACGGTGCCTCGCCCCGCCGCGCGGGCCGCTCGTCGCCGGTGAGGCTGGGCAGGTCCGGCTGCGGGGCGCGGCTGCCCGAGATGCGCGGGAGCGAGGCGAAGTCGTCGCGCGGGATCCGGGTCCGCTCCCGCTCGGGGCGGGGCGCCGACGGGTCGACGCCGCGCGCGCGATCGATGTCGCCCGCCTCGCGCCGGTAGTCGCGGGAGTCGGCGGGTGCCGCCGCCCGCGCCGCGGGGCCGCCGGGCCGGACCTCGGGATCGCGCGGGGTGCGCCACCGCGGCTGCGGATCGCCGATCCGGCGCCGATCCTCGTCGTGCCGCAGCTCCCGCGAATCGTGGATGGGCGGCCGGGGCCGGTCGCCCTGCGCCACGGCGGGACGCGGCCGGGCGCCGCGCGGGATCGCGCGGCGGTCGTCGTCGGCGGGGCGCCGCGGCACGGGCGGCCGCGGGATCTTGCCGGAATCGGGGCGGACCACGCGATTGACCTGGGTGGCGGGTGCGCCGGCGTCGCGCGCGGCGATCTCCTCGCGGGTGCGCGCGAGGCGCGCCGCGGAGTTGCGGCGCTGCTCGTCGCGCTGGGCCTCGTCGCGGCGGAGATCCCTGCGGGGATCCTCGCGGCGCGCGGCCGAGCTGCGGCCCCGGCCGGCGTCGGTCGCGGGGCGCGCCGGCTCGAGGCGGTCGGCGCGGTCGCGCGCGGCGCGGCTGGAGCGGTGCTGGGTGGCGCGGCTCTGATGCCGCTCGGCCCGGCCGGCACCCTCGCCGACCAAGGCCGCTGCACCGACCGCGCCGGCGGCCGGCGTCGGCCGCAGCCGCGCGAGCACCGAGCGGATCCGCTCGCCGATCTGCTGCCCCGCCGACTCGGCCGGCTTCGTCGCGGCGGTCGCGGTGGCGGTGGAGCCCGCAGTGGCCGTGGCGACTGCCGACGCAGCGGCGGGCGTCGCTCCGGGCTTCGCAGCGGCCTTTGTGGCGCCGGCCTTGGCGGGCGACTTCGTCGCGGATGCCTTCGCCCCCGACGAGCTGCGCTGCGCGCTGCGGACGTTCGCGGTGAGCGCGCGGTACTGCAGCAGGCGTGCGCCGCCGATGACGAGCACGATCACCGTGGTCCAGAACATCCACGGGAACAGCGAGATCATCGGGAAGAGCACGTCGGTCAGGATCTGGCTGGTCTTGCGCGGGCTGGGCAGGGAGAACCAGCGGTACAGCGGGATCGCGGTGGCGATGATGAGCGGGGGCTGCACCATCGCGGTGAACAGCGCGCGGTTGCGCACCGCGAGCACGGCGACCACGGCGCCCACCGACATGGCGAGCACCCCGGCGTTCGCGCCCGTGAACTCGCCCGAGGCGAGGGCGCCCGCTGCGGTGAAGAGCAGCATGGTCAGGACAGCGCCCCACCACGGCAGACCGGGGACCGTCGCGAGCACGGAGCGCTCGTCGACCGGTACCTGGGAGCGGGACGGTTGGAACTTCGACACAGGTGAACCGTACCGGTTAACGCTGTGAGAACCGAGAATCTGCCGCCGTGGGGACGGCCCGCGGCGCGCGATCGAGCTCCAGCGGATCCTCGCGGGAACCGTCGGGCATGGAATCGAGATCGGACAGACGGCGGGCGGTGACGCCCACCCGCGAGTTGTACGAACCCACGGTCGCGTTGAAGGCCTCGACGGTCCGGCTCAACGCCGTACCCAGTGAGGAGAAGTGGCTGTTCAGCACATCGAATCGCTCGTTCAGTTCGCGGCCGAGGGCCTGGATCCGGGCGGCGTCCTCCCCGAGGGCGTGCTGCCGCCAGCTCAGCGCGACGGCCCGCAGCATCGCGACCAGGGTGGTCGGTGTGGCGAGCACCACATTCCGGTCGAGGGCGAACTCGAGCAGCTCGGGGTCGGCCTGCAGGGCGGCGTCGAGGAAGGCCTCGGCCGGCACGAACATCACCACCAGCTCCGGCGAGCCGACGGCCTCCCAGTACCGCTTGCCCGCCAGCTGCACGACGTGGGAGCGGAACCGGCGCGCGTGGTCCGAGAGCAGGGCGGCGTGTTCCGCGGGCGGCGCCTCCAGCAACTGCAGGTACGCGTCGAGCGGCACCTTCGCGTCGACTGCCAGATCGCGCCCGCCCGCGAGGTGCACCACGACGTCCGGACGGACCCGCGCGTCCCCGACCGCGCCGCCCACCTGCGTCGAGAAGTCGCAGTGCCGGCTCAGCCCGGCCAGCTCCACGACCCGCTCGAGCTGCAGCTCGCCCCACCGCCCCCGCACCGTCGAGGACTTCATCGCCGAGCGCAGGGTGGCGGTCTCGGCGCGCAGCGCCTCACTCGTGCGCGCGACGGTGCCGATCTGCTCCCGGAGCCCGGCGAACGCGGCGACCCGGCTGCGCTCGGCGACGGCGAACTCGTGGCCCAGCGAATCCAGCGTCTGGCGCAACGGGGTGAGCAGTGCGTTGACCGGCCCGGCCACCGCATCGGGGGTGGGCGCGGCACCGTCGGACCGGTGCGGCGGTGCGGGCAGCGACCGGGCCAGGATGATCCCCACGGCGCCGCCGACCAGCAGCGCGAGCAGCGCGACGATCAGATGCGAGAGGTCCATGCCGTCAGCATGGCCGCCCCCACTGACAAGTTTCAGGCAGGCTCGGCCGGGGCGTCCTTCGCGGGCTCCGCCGCCGGCGTCGGCGCGGGCTTGCGCCGGAACTTGTCCCAGAAACTCGGCTTCGGCTCCTCCTCTGGCGGCGGCGTCTCGCCGGTCTGCTCGTCGACCAGCTCGCCGAGGTACCGGAACAGCACCGCGATCGCGGCGGCCACGGGCACGGCGAGGAAGGCGCCGATGATGCCGAACTGGGTGCCGCCGAAGGCGATGGCGAGCAGCACGATCGCGGGGTGCAGCTGCATCGAACGCGACTGCAGGATCGGCGAGAGCACATTGCCCTCGAGCTGCTGCACCGCGATGACCACCACGAGCACCGCCAGGGCGGTGCCGGGGCCGTTCGTGACCAGCGCGACGATCACGGCGAGCGCGCCCGCCACGAAGGCGCCGACGATCGGGATGAAGCCGCCGAGGAAGGTGATGACCGCGAGCGCGCCCGCGAGCGGGACCTGCAGGATCACCAGGCCGAGGCCGATGAACAGGGCGTCGATGAAGCTGACCACCGCCTGGGTGCGGATGAAGCCGCCCAGGGTGGCCCAGATGCGGCTGAGCAGCTCGGCGAAGTGGTCCGAGACCGGCGTGCCGGAGTGCCGCTTGAGCCACGGCATGAACTTGTCGCCGTCCTTGAGGAAGAAGAACGTGAGCATGGCGACCATGACGATCGCCACCACGAACGAGCCCGCGGCGCTGACGCCGGTGAAGACGCCCGTCGCGATCGACTCGGCACTCTCCTGCAGCTTCTTGGTGATCGACGTGACGAACTTGCTGATCTGCTCGTCCTGCAGGTTCAGCGGCGGACCCTGCGCCCACTTCTGCACCTTGCCCACACCCTCGATGGCGCGGTCGGCGATCTCCTTGGACTGCCCGCCGACCGACGGCGCGATGGCGCCGATGATGCCGCCGAGCACGCCCAGGGACAGCAGCAGCACGAGCGCCGTCGCGATCGCGGGCGGCAGGCCCTTGGACCGCAGCCAACGGACCGGCGGCCACAGCACGGTGCACAGCAGGATGGCCAGCAGGACGGGCAGCAGGATCGACCAGAACTCGCCGATCAGCCAGGCGACCACGAACAGCATCGCTGCGACCGCGACGGTCCGCCAGCTCCAGGTGGCGAGCCACTTGCCGGCCTCGCCGTAGACCTCGCTGCGGGTCTTCTTGCCCGGCGGCGGGTTCGTCATCTCATCGCTCACGACGCGATCGTATGTGCCTCGTGGGTCAACAGCCACTTCTTCACGGCGAGTCCCCACCGGAACCCGCCGAGCGAGCCGTCCAGCCGCAGCACGCGGTGGCAGGGGACGAACAACGCGGCCGCGTTGCGGGCGCACGCCATCGCGGCGGCGCGCACCGCCGCGGGCCGGCCGGACAGGTCGGCGTACTCGGTGTAGGTCACGGGCTTTCCGGGTTCGACGGTGCGCAGCACGTCCCAGGCGTGCTCGACGAAGGCGCCGGACCGCTGCCGCACGACGATGCCGTCGATCGCGGTGACCTCGCCCGCGTGGAAGTCCGCGACGGCGCGGGTGACGGCGCCGAGTTCGGCGCGCTCCTCGGCCGCGGTCGGCCGCAGTGTGCTGTGGATGACGGGGATCAGATCGCCGGGGTCCGCGGTCCAGCCCGAGGCGAGCACGGCGCCGTCGGTGTCGACGACGGCGGTGAACGGGCCGGCGGGCGTGGGGAGCGTGGCGTACTGGGCGGTCATGGGGCGATCCTCCGGTCGGTGGTGAGGGCGTGGTTCCACAGGTGCAGCGAGACGTAACTGCCCCAGGGGCTCCAGCGGTCGGTCGTGATGTCGAGTCCGAGCCGCTCGGCGCCCTTCGCCACCACGAGGTCGGAGGCGAGGAGCGTATCGGGGTCGGCGAGTAGGCGCATCGCCACGTAGTCGGCGGTCCACGGGCCGACGCCCCTGAGGCGCAGCAGCTCCGCGCGGGCCTCCGCCCGGGTCATGCCGCCGTGCAGCACGAGCCGCCCCTCGGCGAGCTCGGCCGCGACGCCGAGGATCGCGGCGATCCGGTTCTTCGGCCCGGTGAGCACCTCGCCGCCCCGCTCGGCGACGGCGGCCGGCGTGGGAAAGGCCCGCGTGAGCCGGCCCGACGGGTCGTCGACCTCGGCACCGAGCGCGGCGACGAGCCGGGCCTGGTGCGTGGCCGCCGCCGCGATGGAGATCTGCTGCCCGATCATGGTGCGCAGCAGCAGCTCCGCCGGGTCGACGGTGCCGAACAGGCGGATCCCGGGCGTCGCCGCGACCAGCGGGGCGAGCTGCGGATCGGTGGCGAGCGCCTCGTCCACCGCGGCCGGATCGGCGTCCAGGTCGAGCAGGTGCCGCAGCCGGGTCACCGCGGTCGACAGGTCGCTCATCGCGGCGAGCGAGAGGGTGGCACGGACGTACCCGTCCGCCGCGGATCCCAGGTCGACGGTGGCGATCCCGTTCCCGCCCGGCAGGCTCAGGACCCGGGCGTAGCGGTCGCCGTCGGCGTGCTCGAGGCCGGCCACGGCGTGCGCGGCGAGGAACCACCGCACCCAGCCGGTGGCGTAGGGGCCGCGCAGCGCCAGCCGCAGGCTCAGCTCCCCGGTGGACGGGGCGGACGGGGCCGGGCCGCGTCGCGCCCGCAGCTCCGACGGGGTCCGCCCGAAGACCTCGCGGACCGTGTCGTTGAACTGGCGGATGGAGCTGAAGCCGGCGGCGAAGGCGATGTCGGAGAAGGGCATCGCCGTGCCCATGATGAGGATCCGCGCGGTGCTGGCCCGGTGCGCCCGCGCGAGGGCGAGCGGACCCGCGCCCAGCTCGGCGGTGAGCACGCGAGTGAGCTGGCGCGGGCTGTATCCCAGCCGTTCGGCGAGGCCGGTCACGCCGGACCGGTCCACCTCGCCGTCGGCGATGAGGCGCATTGCCCGCGCGGCGAGGTCGGACTCGAGATTCCACCGGGGCGATCCGGGTACGGCGTCCGGCAGGCACCGCCGGCACGCCCGGTACCCGGCGGCCTGAGCCGCGGCGGCGGTGAGGTGGAAGCTCACGTTCGCCGCCTTGGGCGTGGTGGCGGGGCACGACGGGCGGCAGTAGATGCCCGTGGTGGCGACGGCCGTGTAGAACTGGCCGTCGAACCGGGGATCGCGGCCGGCGATGGCCCGATAGCACCGGTCGAAGTCGAGGTGGGGCGAGCTGGTGGTCACGCCTTCGACTCTGGCACCGCTCGGGTATCGGCGCTAGCGGCTTTCGGACAGTACCGTGCGAGCCCGCTCAGCAGCAGCGGGCCTGGACCGTCGCGCCGTCGTGCCGGGCCTTCCAATACTCCCGCTCGGTCATCACGGGCTCGCCGGGATGCGTCGCGCGACGGTGCTCGACGTACCGCTGGTAGTGGTTGTCGCCCATCACCGAGCCCACGTACCAGCGGATCGCCTTCAGTGCCCGGATGATCGGGTCACGCCCAGGGCGTCCCATTGCTCCTGCACCTTCCTCTCGGCGGGGGTGGGGATGAGGCCGCTCGGCGCGAACAGCGTGCTGGGCACCGGTTCCTCCTCGGTCAGCGGGCGGCCGTTGCCGGTCACCGTGCGGTAGATCGTCCACGCGCCCATGACCACCACGATGAGCACCATGATCGCGAAGACGATCGACAGGGTGCCCTGGATGAAGGTGTTGCGGACCACGGCGTCGATCGCCTCGGGCGTCTTCGCCGAGCCGAAGGACGACTTCCCGGCCTCGGCGGCCGCCTTGAAGTTGCTGTGCTGCTTCCAGTAGCCCACCGCCGGATCCGAGCTGAAGATCTTCTGCCACGACGCGGTCATGGTCACGATGAGGTCCCAGACCAGCGGTATCGCGGGGATCCACACCCACTTGTAGTAGCCCTTCTTGACCACGACCACCACCACCACGGTGAGCGCCATTGCGGCGAGCAGCTGATTGGCGATGCCGAAGAGGGGGAAGAGGGTGTTGATGCCGCCGAGCGGGTCGGTGACGCCCATGAGCAGGATGCTGCCCCAGGCCGCGACCACGAGGAGCGAGGCCACCCAGGCGCCGACGCGCCAGCTGGGGTCCTTGAGCCGCTGGAACGGCCCGCCGAGGTTGCTCAGCGCGTCCGAGACGAGGAACCGGGCGACGCGGGTGCCGGCGTCGACCGTGGTGAGGATGAACAGCGCCTCGAACATGATCGCGAAGTGGTACCAGAAGGACTTCATCGACGATCCGCCGAACACCTGGTGCAGCACCTCGGACATGCCGAAGGCGAGCGTCGGGGCGCCGCCCGTGCGGGAGACGATCGACTCCTCGCCGACGTCCTTCGCGGCCTGGGACAGCTGCTGCCCGGTGACCGGATCGCCGCTGAGGCCCAGCGAGTTGACGTACGTGGCCGCGGTCTCGGCCGTGCCGCCCGTCTTCGCGATCGGTGCGTTCATGGCGAAGTAGAAGTGCTGGTTGATGATCGACGCGGTGATGAGCGCCATGATCGCCACGAACGACTCGGTGAGCATGCCGCCGTAGCCGATCAGCCGCATCTGACCCTCCTTCTCCAGCAGCTTCGGCGTGGTGCCGGAACTGACCAGGGAGTGGAAGCCGGAGAGGGCGCCGCACGCGATGGTGATGAAGAGGAACGGGAACAGCGAGCCGGCGAAGACGGGGCCGTCGCCGCGGGTGGCGAAGTCGGAGACCGCGGGGGCCTCCATGAGCGGGCGCGCGATGAGGATGCCCACGGCCAGCAGCACGATGGTGCCGACCTTCATGAAGGTCGAGAGGTAGTCGCGCGGCGCGAGCAGCAGCCACACGGGCAGCACGGAGGCGGCGAAGCCGTAGATGATGATCGCCCAGCTCAGCTGGACCGGCGTGAGGGTGAACAGGTCCTTGCCCCAGCTGCTCTCGCCCACGTAGCGGCCGCCGATGACGGCGGCGAGCAGGAGGACGCAGCCGATCAGCGAGACCTCGGAGACCCGGCCGGGCCGGAGGAAACGCAGGTAGACGCCCATGAACAGGGCGATCGGGATGGTCGCGGCGATGGAGAAGACGCCCCACGGGCTGTGTCCCAGCGCCTGCACCACGACCAGCGCCAGCACCGCGATGAGGATCGTCATGATCGCCGCGATGCCGATGATCGCGGCGGCACCGCCGACCGGACCCAGCTCGTCGCGGATCATCTGGCCCAGCGAGCGGCCGCGGCGGCGCGTGGCGACCCACAGCACCAGGTAGTCCTGGACGCAGCCCGCGACGAGGGCGCCGACGATGATCCAGATCGTGCCGGGCAGGTACCCCATCTGCGCCGCGAGGACGGGGCCGACCAGCGGGCCGGCGCCCGCGATGGCGGCGAAGTGGTGGCCGAACAGGACGCGCCGGTCCGTCGGCAGGTAGTCGGTGCCGTTCTCCAGCACCTCCGCCGGGGTGGCGTGATCGTCGCGGGGCCGCACCACCTTGAGCTCGATGAGGCGGGCGTAGAAGCGGTAGCCGACGACGTAGGTGCACACCGCGGCGAGCACGAACCACACCGCGTTCACCGTTTCCCCGCGGGCGAGGGCGATCATCGCCCAGGCGACGGCGCCGACGAGCGCGATCACCCCGAAGATCACCTTGTGCTTGGTGGTGATCGGGCTGCGGTCGATGACCGCGACGGGCGGCAGGTCCGGGTCCGTTCGGACGTAAGTGATGTCGCCGTCGGTCTCCGTGGTCGACGGAGCGGTGGGAGCTGACACGAGGCCTCCTGGGATGTCTACGCCACGGTGGTGGTTCGCACGGATCATCGTTTCATCCCGGGTGCCGCGAGCGCGGCGGAATCGGCAGCGCCGGTCCCGCGAGGCGGACGACGGTTCGCCCCACGGATCCGACGGCGATGCTCGCCCGAACATCTGATGTGTGCGCCCCTCCGCCCGGGTTTTCCGCGCGTTTTACCGACGATCCGCAGCTATTGACATGCAAACATCCGATGTCTAATGTGACTCAGCACACAGGTGGTCGTTTTGTCCACCCTCACCGCAGGACGATGGTCGCCGCCGCGACGGCGCCGGATGGGGAGATCAGCGTGGATGTGACATCGCAGGACGCGGACGCCCCGGCGGCCGACCGCGTCCCGCTGATCCGCATGAGCGGTGTCACCAAGCGCTTCCCCGGTGTCGTCGCGCTCGACCGCGTCGACCTCGAGGTGCGCCCGGGGGAGCGCGTCGCGCTCGTCGGTGAGAACGGCGCCGGCAAGTCCACCCTCATGAAGCTGCTCAGCGGCATCGAATCCCCGGACGAGGGCACCATCGAGATCGACGGTGCGCCCGTGCACCTCACCTCGCCCGCGCAGGCGCAATCGCTCGGCGTGAGCATCATCCACCAGGAGCTGGGGCTCGTCCCCGATCTCACCGTCGCCCAGAACATCACCCTGGGGCGCGAGCGCACCCGGTTCGGCGTCGTCGACGGGCGCGGCGCCGTCCGCAGCACGACGGCCCTGCTCGAACGTCTCGGCATGGTCATCGATCCCACCGCCCGCGTGCGGGACCTCACCGTCGGCAAGCAGCAGATGGTGGAGATCGCCCGCGCACTCTCGGAGGACGCGCGCCTGCTGATCCTCGACGAGCCGACCGCGGCCCTCAACGGCGCCGAGGTGCAGACCCTGTTCGAGTTGATCGACCGCTTCGTCACGGACGAGACGGGCGTCGTCTACATCTCCCACCGCATGGACGAGCTGCCGCGCGTCTCCGACCGGATCGTGGTCCTGCGCGACGGCACGTGCGTGGGCGAACGCCCCACCGCGACGACGCCGATGCGCGAGATCATCGAGATGATGGTCGGTCGCGAGGTCGCCGACGAACAGCGTCCGACGGTGCCGGAGACCCCCGGCGAGGTCGTGCTCAAGGTGGACGGGCTCAGCAGTAGGCATCCGCTGCACGACATCTCGTTCGAGCTGCACCGCGGGGAGATCCTGGGATTCGCCGGTCTCATGGGCGCCGGACGCACCGAGCTGGCCCGCGCGATCATCGGGGCCGATCCGATCACCGCGGGCCGGATCGAGGTGCACGGCGCCGCGCGCACGATCGACTCCCCGGCGACCGCGGCGACGCTCGGCATCGGCTACCTCTCCGAGGACCGCAAGCGGTTCGGCGCCGTCGTCGACCAGACGGTCCGCGACAACATCGCGCTGTCGTCCCTCGACGCGCATTCGTCGTTCGGCGTGATCCGCGACGGCGAGCTGAGTGCTCTCGCCACCGACCTGGTCTCCCGGCTGCGGATCAAGACGCCGTCGATCCGGCAGGCCGTGCGGAACCTGTCGGGCGGCAATCAACAGAAGGTCATCATCGGCAAGTGGCTGGCCCGTGATTGCGACATCCTCATCGTGGACGAGCCCACCCGCGGCATCGACGTCGGCGCCAAGGACGAGATCTACCGGCTCCTCGAACGACTGGCGGCGTCCGGCAAGGCGATCATGGTCATCTCCAGTGACTTGCCCGAAGTGCTGCGCCTGTCCCACCGCATCGCCGTGATGGGGGAGGGGCGCCTCGCCACCGTTCTCGACAACGCCGAAGCGACACAGGAGACGATCATGGAGAACGCCACGCGCTTCCACGAGACGGCGGTGACGGGATGACCGCGACGACCGCGCCGCCCACGCCCGACCAGGACCGCAGCGGCGGGTTCGCGCTGACGTCCTGGATCCGTGGCCAGATGCAGCAGTTCCTGGCGTTCGTCAGCCTGATCGTGATCGTGGTGTTCTTCTCGTTCGCGAGCCCGAACTTCCTGACCGCCGGCAACCTCACGGGCATCCTGGTGGCGTCGGTGACCATCGGCCTGCTCGCTCTGGGCACCACCATCGTGATCATCACCGGAGGCATCGACCTCTCGATCGGCACCGCGATGATCCTGTCCGGCATCATGACCGGCGTCTTCCTCGTGCACTGGAACCTGCCCCTGTGGGTCGGCGTGATCGGCGGCGTCCTCTTCGGCGCGTTCGTGGGACTCGTCAACGGGCTCGTCGTGGCCTATCTCGGGATACCGCCGTTCATCGCGACCCTCGCGATGATGTTGGTGACGATCGGTGCCTCGCTGGTGATCTCGGGGACCGAGCCCATCCGGTTCACGTCGGTCGAGGGGTTCAGCGCCCTGGCCAACAAGTCCCTGATCCCGGGAGCGCGCATCCCCTTGAGCGTCCTGCTCCTCGCGCTCATGGCGGTGATCGCCGGCCTCGTGCTCGCGAAGACCAAGCTGGGCCGCTACGCCTACGCCATCGGGAGCAACGAGGAGGCGACCAGGCTCTCCGGCGTGAACGTCAAGAACTGGAAGGTCGTCGTCTACACCTTCTCCGGCGTCTTCGTCGGTCTGGCGGGCGTCCTCGCCGCCGCGCGCCTGAACTCCGCGCAGCCCACCGGCGGTCAGGGCCTCGAGCTCGAAGCGATCGCGGCCGTCGTCATCGGCGGCACGTCCCTCGCGGGCGGTCGCGGCACCATCACCGGCACGGTGATCGGCATCCTCATCATGAGCGTGCTCACCAATGGCCTGCGGATCATGTCGATCCCGCAGGAATGGCAGTCCATCGCGGTCGGCGTGGTCATCCTCGTGGCCGTCTACATCGACATCGTGCGCAAACGTCCCTGATCGGCCGGCAACGGCCGCTGCCCGCTCGTCCCCCTCATCCAAGGAGAATCCCGTGTTCACAAAGGCTTCGACACCCGTACGGCGATTGATCCGCGCAGCGACGGTGACCGTCGCCGCCGTCGCGATGGTCACCACCGCGACCGCGTGCTCCAGCGGCGACTCGTCGGGGGGTGACGGACAGATCGCCCTCATCTCCAAGGGCTACCAGCATCAGTTCTGGAAGGCGGTGAACAAGGGTGCCGAGGAGTCCGCCAAGGAACTCGGCAAGACGATCACCTTCGAGGGGCCGGACAACGAGACGCAGGTCGAGAAGCAGGTGCAGCTGCTGCAGACCGCGCTCGACCGCAACCCGTCGGCCATCGCGATCGCCGCCCTCGATTCGGCCGCCGTCGCGCCGATCCTGCAGCAGGCGAAGGACAAGGGCATCCCGGTGATCGCCTTCGACTCCGGCGTCGACAGCGACATCCCCGTGACCACCGCGTCGACCGACAACAAGGCGGCGGCCGCCGAGGCCGCGAAGCGCATGGTCGATCTGATCGGCGGCAAGGGCGAGATCGGCGTCATCGCGCACGATCAGACGTCGCGGACCGGCGTGGACCGGCGGGACGGTTTCACGGAGTGGATCAAGGCCAACGCGCCCGGCGTGCGCATCGTCGACGTGCAGTACGGCGGCGACCCGGCTAAGGCTGCCGACCTGGCCGCCACGATGATGCAGGCGTACCCGAATCTCGCGGGCCTGTACGGCACCAACGAGGGGGCCGCCACCGGCATCGTCAACGCGGCGCAGCGCGCGAACAAGCCGGGGATCAAGATCATCGGCTTCGACTCCGGCGCCGCGCAGATCGACGCGATCCGCTCGGGCCTGATGGCGGGCGCCATCACCCAGAACCCGGTCGGCATCGGCCGGGAGACCGTCGCCGCGGCCGTGAAGGCCATCAAGGGCGAGTCGCTGCCCAAGACCATCGACACCGGCTTCTACTGGTACGACAAGACCAATGTCGACGACCCCAAGATCGCGGGCAGCCTCTACCGCTGACCCCGGGAACTTTCCGACGGTGCGGGCCGGACCGGGTGAGGGCGGCCCGCGCCGTCGGGAAGTGCACGTCCCGCACCGTCGGGAAGCACACGTGCGACCCCGTAGAATGAGCACCCGTGAGCCTTACCCTCGGAATCGTCGGACTGCCCAACGTCGGCAAGTCCACCCTGTTCAACGCCCTCACCAACAGCGAGGTGGAGGCGGCGAACTACCCGTTCGCCACCATCGAGCCGAACGTCGGCGTGGTGAACCTGCCGGACCCGCGGCTGAACCGCCTGGCCGAGATCTTCGGCTCGGAGCGCATCCTGCCCGCCACGGTGTCCTTCGTCGACATCGCCGGCATCGTCAAGGGCGCGTCCGAGGGCGAGGGCATGGGCAACCAGTTCCTCTCCAACATCCGCGAGGCCGACGCGATCTGCCAGGTGGTGCGCGTCTTCTCCGACGAGGACGTCGTGCACGTGGCCGGCAAGGTCGACCCGCTCGCCGACATCGAGACCGTCGCCACCGAGCTGATCCTCGCCGACCTGCAGACCATCGAGAAGGCGCTGCCCCGGCTCGAGAAGGACGCGCGCAAGAACAAGGAGCTGGTCGAGACGCTCGAGGCGGTGAAGGCCGCGGAGGCGATCCTGACCGACGGCAAGACCCTGTTCGGCGCCGGCTTCGACACCACGCCGATCCGCGAGCTGCACCTCATGACCGCGAAGCCCTTCCTCTACGTCTTCAACGCCGACGAGGGCGTGCTCACCGACGCTGCGCGCCGGGCGGAACTGGCCGCCGCGGTCGCTCCCGCCGACTCGGTGTTCCTCGACGCCAAGATCGAGTCCGAGCTGCTGGAGCTCGACCCCGAGGACCAGGCCGAGATGCTGGAGTCGATCGGCCAGGACGAGCCGGGCCTCGATTCGCTCGCCCGCGCCGGCTTCCACACCCTGGGCCTGCAGACCTACCTGACCGCGGGCCCCAAGGAGTCGCGCGCCTGGACGATCCGTAAGGGCGACACCGCCCCCAAGGCCGCCGGCGTGATCCACACCGACTTCGAGAAGGGCTTCATCAAGGCCGAGATCGTCTCCTTCGCCGACCTCGACGCCAACGGCACCATGGCCGCCGCCAAGGCCGCGGGCAAGGTCCGCATGGAGGGCAAGGACTACGTCATGTCCGACGGTGACGTGGTCGAGTTCCGCTTCAACGTCTAGCCGGGCGGCTAGGCTTGTGCGACCGCAACTCGCAGAGTTGCGGTCTGGTTGCGGGCTGAACCGAACGGGATGAGGCGGACATGAGCACCGATCGCGAGCGACGGATCGCGCCGGAGTTGCGCGTCGACGAGTGGATCGGTGCCGACGGGCAACCGCTCGAGCGACCGGTCCGACTGGCCGATCTCGGGCCGGGGTTCAAGATCGTCTTCTGCTTCCAGCACTGGTGCCCGGGATGTCACTCGCACGGCTTCCCTACGCTGCGTTACCTGTACGACCGGCTCGCGGGCTCGGACGTCGGTATCGCCGTGATCCAGACCGTCTTCGAGGGCGCCGATGAGAACACGTCGGACAAGCTGCGGATCGACCAGGAGAAGTACGGCCTGGCCGTTCCGTTCGGCCAGGACACGCCGCCGGCCGGCCGGGAACTGCCGACCTTCATGGAGGATTACCGGACCGGCGGCACCCCGTGGTTCACGCTCATCAACCCCGAGGGCGAAATCGTCTTCGCGGACTTCCAGATCGATCCGGACGCCCTGCTGCACGTGCTCGGGGTCGCCGAGCACGCGCAGCACGAGCGCTGAGATCGGGCTAGCGGAGCCGGAATCGTTCGTCCCGCCGATAGCCGACGGGGTCCCGGTCGGCGTCGGAGGCTGCGTCACCCAGCACCTCGAGCTGGCGGGGGCTCAGGTACGGCGACGGATCCCGCCCGTACGCCACCTCGAGATTGATCCGAGTACGCTGCGCCCTGGTCATCGGAACGGCCCGCCACTGGGTCTTGGCGAGGTAGAACTGCGGCTGCGTGTCCAGCCGGAACGGCCGCTTGTCCGTGCGTCGGAAGATCTCGTCGCGGGCGCGGCGATCGAGCTCGTCGATGCCGATCCGGCCGGGGTCGTAGTAGACCTCGACGACCTCCTCGCCCTCGATCCACCCGGCGTCGGTGGAGATGACGCCGGGAAACTGCGCCAGGCTGGTCTCGCCGGACCAGAAGCAGGGCGTCTCGAAACGCAGCCGCTCGGCGATCCCGGCCTCGATCAGCAGGTCGCCGCGGAACAGCCGGAACCACTCCGGAACCGTCGTCCCCGACGTCGCGATCGCGCCGGTGATCTTGTCGTGCAGTGAGATCAGGTCGTAGCGATCGGTCAGCTTGGGAACCAGGCTGTCGCCGTCGGGGGAGAGGAAGTAGACCACCGGGTTGTTCCAGGCGGGCTCGTGGAATCGGCGCAGCACCTCGGCGTCCGCGCCCGCGCGGTTGTTGAAGATCGCGAGCGGCACGAAGTGCGCGTCGATCATCTCGACCATCAGCGGGTGCGCCAGGACGTCCTGCCCGAAGTTCACGCACGTCGAGCACCCGGGAATCTCCTGGAACAGCAGCAGCACGGGCAGGTTCCGCTCCTTCGCCTCGGACATCGCCGCATCGAAGTCGCGCCGCCACCGCACGTCGCCCAGTTCAGGGTGTTCGCCGATGCTGTAGTCGCCGGCGTTCACATCGGTGCTGAATCGGGGAACGGGTCGCAATTGCCACCGCTTTCTGTCTGGGGTTTCTCACGGAGTGAAACAGCGGACTTCGCGGCGGTATTCCGGGAGCTGCCGCAGGCGACCTTGATTGTTAGGGTCGGCAATATGATCACGCCTCGGCCGATCCGGATGAGAACCTGGGCTCGACGGGAGACATTCGAGCACTATCGGCACCGTCGCCCCACCTACCTGTCGATCACGGTCGATGTCGACGTGACAGAGCTGCAGCGCAGGCTCGCGGGCTCGGGGTGGAAGACCTATCCGACCCAGATCTGGGCGTTGGCGACCGTGGTCAACCGGCACGAGGAGTTCCGGATGACGTTGGGGGAGGGCGGTCAACCCGCAGTGTGGGACGTCGTGGACCCGTCGTTCACGGTGTTCAATCCGGAACGAGAGACGTTCGCGAACGTGTGGGTGCCGTACAACGCGGACTACCCGGTGTTCCACGACGCCGTCGCTGGCGCGTTGAGGGAGTACCGCTCGGCGGAGTCGCTGTTCCCACAGGGCTTTCCGCCCCCGCTGAACCTCTTCGACATCTCGAGCATGCCGTGGACGTCGTTCTCGGGCGTCAATCTCAATGTGGAGAACGGGTGGAGTCACCTGTCGCCCGTGTTCACGCTCGGCAGGTTCACCGAGAACGATGGGCGGACGACGATGCCGGTGGCACTGCAGATCCACCACTCGTCGGCGGACGGTTTCCATGTGGGTCGACTGCTGGCCGAATTCGCCGACCTGGTGGGAGCTCCGGATTGGATGGAGCAGAGTTGACGACTTGTCGGAGCTGAGACCGACGGACAGGTCGGTCGTTTCGATCTCGCCGACCTCGTGGTGCTGCAGGCGCTTGGGGCCCGAACCCGTTGCCCTCGCCACGGGACGCGAGGATGATGGGGGCGTGCGCACCCTCGAGCGGCTCGTCGGATCGTGGTCCATCACGATGAGGCACACGGCGGTGCCGGAGCCGGTTACGGGGACGCAGGTGTATCGCTGGGTTCTCGACGGGGCGTTCCTGCAACAGGATTGGACGTACGACCATCCTGACTTCCCGGACGCCATCGCATTCCTCGAAGAGCGAAAGCTGCACCACTTCGACGTGCGCGGGGTCACGCGGGTCTTCGATCTGGACCTGACCGATTCCGGATGGTCGATGATCCGTCGGGACGAGGACTTCTGGCAGCGTTCGATCGCACGATTCGTCGACGACGACCACATCGAGGGGGCCGGGGAGCTCTCCTACGATCGAGGCGCTACGTGGCAACACGACTTCTCGATCGACTGCCGCCGCGTCCCGTAGATCGTCCGGTCCGGCGGTTCACCCTGTCGGCGAGGGGGCCCCGGTGGCGGCGAGCATGATCGCCGCCGCGCCGAGCGGGACGTCGAGCACGATGCAGAACTCGGCGAGGGACCGTGGAACGACGTCCCCGCGACGCAGGTGCCGCAAGTCCCAGAGCGCGTGGCACGCCAACGCCGATCCGGCGAGCGCCAGCCCTATCCGGGGTGAGACCAGGATCGCCACGACGGCGAGGCCGCCATACACGAGGAGCGCGAGGCCCTGCTCCGCGAGCGAGCGTCCGGGGCTGTGCAGCGCGACGCCGATCAGAAGGAGGACGAAGGCGTAGGCCGCGAGTCCACTCCACCAGGGGAGTCCGGCGGCCGCGCCGGCGACGACGACGGTCGATCCTGCGGGTATTCCCACCCAGGCCACCCACGGCCGCTCCAGGGCGGCTGCGGCCAGGTAGCAGGACGCCGCGACGGCGACGGTGATCGATATTGCGGCCACCTCGACGCCGGTGACGATCTGAAAGCCTGCGGCCGCCAGGCCGACGAGCGCCGGCCAGCAGTCCCGCCACCGGCGAGACGTGGTCACTACCCGACCTGCAGTCACTGTAAGGAGCGTAGTGGCGTTCTCGTTGACGGGATGATCATCGATCCAGCGTGACGGGGCCGGCATCGCGGAGTGCGTCCAGCGCGGCCTTCGGGCGCGACAGCGTGACCTCGCGGACCCAGTTCCGCACCGTTAGGTACACGCCGGCATCGGAGTCCGCCTCGGCCCCGACGGCGTCGATGCCCTGCGCGTGGCACAGCGCGACGGCGCGGCGCAGGTGGAAGTCCTGCGTCACGAGCACGGCCTGATCGATTCCGAAGACCGCTTTGGCTCGGGCACAGGTGTTATATGTCGTGACGCCGAAGCGATCGTCGGTGACCCGCGCAGGATCGACACCGCGCTCCACCAGATACTTCCGCATCGCGGCGACCTCGTCGCCCTTCGTGGACGCCGCGTGGCCGGATACGAGCACCTGCTGGGCGCGATTCTCGCGCAGGACGGTGAGCGCGGTGTCGAGCCGCTCGCGCAGGTACACCGACGGCTCGCCGTCGTGCACGCGATCGCCGAGCACGATCACCCACTGCCGCGCGGCATCCGGCGCGATGCGGGACCGGCTCTCCCACTGCACCCAGACGCTCGAGGCGACCATGACGAGGACGGCCGCGATCACGATGTACCGGATCAGCCGGCGCAGGACAGCGAACACCGGACCGAGAGTACCGATCCGCCGACCGCCGGCGCTGAGGCCGTCAGCGCGGGCTGAGGACGAAGACTCTCGCACCCCCTGCATAGGCCCGGTGCAGGTCGTCGCGGTCGGGGGTGCCGTCGGCAGTCAGGCCGATCTTGTTGAACGAGGCGAAGTTCTTGTTATCGGCCGCGATCACGCCGTACAGCTCGACCACCCCGGCCTCGTCGGAGACGACGCGCACGTCGGCGGTGCGGCGGCGCCCGGCGAGCTGGATGTCGATCGGTTCGCCGGTGCGGAGGTTCTTGCCCCACGCGAAGGGGGAGCCGACGAGGAGGTTCCCGTCGTGCCTGGTGTAGGCGACGGGGACCTCGAAGACCTTGCCCGACTTCCGCCCGACCACGTACAGCGTGAGCAGGCGCTCGCCGAGGAACCGCGAGACGCCGGGCGCCTTGAGCAGCGTTCGCATCACGGCGTTCATGACGCCCTGCAGCGGCATCGTGCTGGCGGTCCCGGCGCTTCGGCTCATACCTCGACGGTAGACCCGCGGACCGACCCGCGGCCAGGGCGCTCGCGCTTGTGAAAACAGGGGAATCCGGGCGTACGAGGCCATATCCCGTCTCGTGTGCCCGGAAAACGCCGGTTTCACGAACGTCGTCGACGGGTGATGTCGAAAAACCTGTCAGTGGTTCGTCGTATTCATGAAGGCGATCGACAGGTCGCGGCGAAAACGACTATGAGGAAGCCACCATGGCCACGCACACTGAACAGATGGACCATCCCCCTACCGACCTGACGAAGCCCGCCGGCGACTCGACCGAGCTCACCGCGCAGGCCGGAGCGACTGCACAGGCCGGGCGCACGCCGTTGGTGATCAAGCTGCTGGTCGCGGCCACCTTCGTGGTGATCCTCAACGAGACGATCATGATCAACGCGATCCCGCGGCTCATGGCCGACTTCCACGTCGACGCCCGCGCGGCCCAGTGGCTCTCCACGGTCTTCATGCTCACCATGGCCGCGGTGATCCCGGTGACGGGCTGGTTCCTGCAGCGCGTCAGCACCCGCACGGCGTACGCGGTGGCCATGGCGACGTTCAGCGCCGGCACCGCCCTCGCGGCGATCGCCCCGACGTTCGAGGTGCTGCTCGCGGCGCGCGTCGTCCAGGCGGGCGGCACCGCGGTGATGATGCCGCTGCTCATGACCACGCTGATGACCGTGGTCCCCGAGAGCGACCGCGGCCGCGTGATGGGGCAGGTCACCCTGGCCATGTCGTGCGCGCCCGCGCTCGGCCCGGCGGTCTCCGGGATGATCCTGCACCTCGGATCGTGGCGCCTGATCTTCGTCTTCGTGCTGCCCATCGCGGTGCTCGTCGGCGTCGCCGGGATGCGACAGCTGGAGAACGTGGGCGAGACCGAGAACACGCCCGTCAGCTGGCTCAGCGTAGCGCTCGCGGCAGGCGGCTTCGGCAGTCTGGTCTACGGGCTCAGCGAGATCGGCACGGGAGATGTCACCGGCCCGATCCTCATCGTCGTTGCCGGCGTTCTCCTGATCGCCGCGTTCGCCGCCTACCAGGTGCGGCTGCAGCAGCGCGAGATGCCGCTGCTGGACCTGCGCGCCCTGCGGCACCGCACCTTCACGGTCTCGCTGCTCCTCATGACCGCGGGCTTCATGGCCTTCCTCGGTTCGATGATCCTGCTGCCGCTGTACCTGCAGGACCTCCGCGGCCTCTCCGAGCTGCAGACCGGCCTGCTCGTGATGCCCGGCGGCCTCGCGATGGGCCTGCTCGGCCCGCAGGTCGGCAAGCTCTACGACCGCGTCGGCGCGCGCCCCCTGGTGATCCCCGGCGCGATCGGCATCGTCGTCGCCCTCGCGGCGCTGAGCCGCATCAGCGCGACCACGCCGTACCCGGTCCTCGTCGCCGTGCACATCGGGCTCATGGTGTCGCTGGCCGCCGTCTTCACCCCGGTGTTCACCGTCGGCCTCGGCGACCTGCCCGAGCACCTGTACTCGCACGGCTCGTCGCTACTGGGCACGCTCCAGCAGGTGGCCGGCGCGATCGGCACCGCGGCGCTCATCGTCGTCATGTCCAACCGCTCGACGCACCTCGCGGAGGCGGGCGCCTCCCAGCCCGAGGCCTTCGTCGGCGGACTGCAGTGGGCCTTCGCCGCCGCCGCGCTCATGGGTGTCGTGGTCGTCGTGGCCGCACTGCTCCTGCCCTCCAAGGTCGATGGTGCCGCCCCGTCCGGCCCGGCGCATCACTGACGGCCCGGCCCACGATCCGCGCATGCTGATCTCCACAGCCCCCCAGCGTCGCCTCGGCGTCCCACACGACGAGGCGACGCTGCGGATCGGCCCGATCGACCCCGATGAGCCGACCTCGTCCCGACACCTGTTCATCGAGGGAACTCCGTCGTTCGTGTTGTCCTTCTGGTGCGGCACGTGTCCGTTCCTATTCGAGCGCAAGACCATCGGTTACGACATCTCAGACGAGAGGCAGCCGTTCGACAAACTGGAGCGCGGCCTCGATGTCATCGACGAGGAGGTCGTCACCACTTTCGCCGGGCTGCTGCCCGCGGGCGAGTACCTCCCGCTCCTGGTCGAGGTCACGCCGGAGCTCGTCGCACCGTACGACGACCGTGACTACTTCACGAACGAGCAACTCGGGACGTGGGGTATCGACCCGCTATGGGGGTTGCCGCAGAACCCGTTGACTCCCTACTACCGCACGTTCGAGACCGAGGTCGCGCCCGACGAGCATCTCTTCGAGTTCGTCGTCCCCATGGTGCCGCCCAGCTGGAACGAAGAGAAGCGTGTTCAGCACTACGCCGATCTGTTCGCTGCGGGATCGACCCCGACGGCAGTGGCGTTGTCGATACTCGATCGTCGCGCGCCGGCCGTCATCGCTCGGGACTCGACCGACTTCTACGAGCACTGGGCGGTGACCCACTTCCTCCTCGACGGCCATCACAAGTTCGAGGCCGCAGCACGAGTCGGAGCGCCGCTGCGGCTGCTGGCGCTCGTCAACATCGACGAGAGTCTCGCCGACGCCGCGGCCGTCGCCGAACTCCCGGACCTGCTGCGCCGCGCACCGTCGAAACGACGCCCCAAGGAGTGATCATGGACCTCTTCGCACGGCTCGCCGTGACGGACCTGCCGCGCGCGATCGCGTGGGGCGAGAAGCTCTTCGGCGACGTGGAATCGTTCGCGCCCAACGACGTCGAGCACGTGTGGACGCTGGGGGAGCACGTGCACGTCTACGCGGAGCTGCTCCCGCAGCACGCGGGGCACTGCGCGGTCACCCTGTTCGTCGACGGCTTCGAGACCTTCCTCCAGGCCGCATCGGAACGCGGCCTGCACCCACACGAGGTGGAGACGTACGAGAACGGTGTCCGCAAGGCGATCTTCCTCGACCCCGACGGCAACGAAGTCGGGATCGGCGGCGGGCCCGCGTAACCCGACGAGTTCGGGGACGATGGGACGCATGGCACTGCACGTACGAACCACGCTGGAACCCGTCGGACCGGCCACGGCCATCGAGCTGACCGACGCCCAGGTCGAGGAGCTCGGCGGAGGGAAGCGCGCCGCCGTGCGCGTCACCATCGGCGATCGGACCGCCCGGCTGCGGCTCGCGGGCATGGGCGGGAGCAACCTGATCGGCCTGTCCAAGGCCGCACGCAAGGACCTCCAGGTCGAGATCGGCGACACCGTCGAGGCGCTCATCGAGCTCGACGAGGCCGAGCGCACCGTCGACCTGCCGGACGATCTCGCGGCCGCGCTGCAGGACGCCGGCCGGCGGGAGGCTTTCGACGCGCTGAGTCACACCCGCCGCAAGGAGGCGGCGCGGGGCGTCGCGGAGGCGAAGCGGGCCGAGACCCGCGAGCGGCGGATCGCCGCGGTGATCGACGGGCTGCGGTAGGGCGATCAGCGTCCCACGGTCGCGGGCGCGATCCGGCCCGGTCGCGGGATCCTGTGCCCGCGCGCGAGGATGGTGAGCTCGCGGGTCACGCTCATCGCGAGCGCAGCGCACAGGAAGAACGCCGCCACGCCGTCGGGGCTGCCGTGCAGGCGCGCCAGAAACGTGCCGAACCAGGTGGCGAACCCCGGGGAGTGCTCCAGCGCCGCGATGAAGACGCAGCGGCTGAGCAGGACGACCAACCAGATCGTGAGGTAGCGGGCGCCCGCTCGCGTCACCAGGCGCCCGCGGCGGCGCTGATCGCGCCACACGTCCATCGCGGTGTTCAGGGCGAGCCCGCACACGGCACCGACGGTGATCCCGGCGGCGACGAGCGCGCCGTCGCCCGGGGCGTACCGGTGCGCCCCGGTACCGAGCACGAGGTAGCCGATCACCGCACTGGTCACGAAGGGCATGACGGCGAGGAACGTGGTGTGACGGCGTGTGCCGATCTGGGTCGTGAGGACGAGCACGAGGAAGATCGCGGCCACGATCAGCGCGTCGGTCATGATGGTCCGCCTCCCGAGATTATTTAGCAGATACGTGCTAAATCAATGTAGCAGAGACGTGCTATAAAATGTGGTGCCCAAGATCGTCGACCCCGACCAGCGCCGTGACGAGATCGCGACGGCCGCGATCGCGCTGATCGCGCGCGGCGGTGCCGACCACGCGACCCTGGCCAATGTCGCGGCGGAGGCCGGCCTCGCCGTCGGCTCAGTGCGGCACTACTTCGCCGGGCAGGCGGCGATGGTCGAATTCGCGATGCGCCGGCTGGCCGATCGGATCGGCGAGCGGGTCCTGGCGATCGCGCGGCCCGTCCTCGACGGGGAGGTGTCCGACCCGCACGAGCGGCGTCGCGCCACCGTCGACCTGCTGTGTGAGCTGCTGCCTCTCGACGGTCTCCGTCGGCGCGAGGTGACGGCCTGGATCGCCCTGAGTGCCGCCGCGGTGTACCGCCCGGACCTGCACCCGATCGTCGACGAGTTGCACGCCGCCGTCCGCGCCGTCACCCGAGTGATCGTCGAACGCTCCCGTGCCGCAGGCCTTTCCGACGGTACCGAGGAGGATCTCGATCTCGACGCCGATGCGCTCGCGGCACTGGTGGACGGGCTCGCCGTCGACGCCGTGCTGTACCCCGATCGGTACCCGCCCGAACGCCTTCGCAGGGTGGTGGAGCGGCATCTGGACCGGGCTTCGGCGCCCGGTCCGCGACGCACGTAGCATCGCCGCAACGCATCCCGATCGTCAGGAGAAACGATGACCCAGTTCCGGGCACTGATCGCCGAACTCGCCGACGAGGCCGTGACCTCCCGTGTGGAGACCCGCGAACCGGCACCGCTCGAGCCCGGGCAGGTGAGGATCGCCGTCGAGTTCTCCGGCGTGAACTTCAAGGACGCGCTGGCCCTCACGCCCGGCGGCGGCGTCGTGCGCCAGTACCCGATCGTCCCCGGCATCGACGTCGCCGGGACCGTCCTCGAATCCACGTCGGACGAGTTCGCCGCCGGCGACCGCGTCATCGCCCACGGCTACGAGATCGGCACCGCCCGCGACGGCGGCTACGCCGAACAGGCCGTCGTCCCCGCCGAATGGGCGGTGAAGCTGACCGCGCTGAGCCCCCGCGAGGCGGCCGCCATCGGCACCGCGGGTTTCACCGCGGCGATGAGTGTCGCCGCGATCGTCGACGCGGGCATCACCCCCGAGGACGGCCCCGTCGTCGTCACGGGCGCGACCGGCGGCGTCGGCTCCACGACCATCGACCTGCTGGCGGGCCTCGGCTACGAGGTCGTGGCCTCGTCGGGCAAGCCCGCGGCCGCGGATCGCCTGCGGGAGCTCGGTGCCGCCGAGGTGATCGGCCGGCTCCCGCTCGACCCCGACGCCAAGCCCCGGCCCCTCGGCCGGAGCCGCTGGGCCGCCGCGGTCGACTGCGTGGGCGGCGCCGCCCTCGCCGACGTGATCAGCACGCTCAACTACGGCGGCGTCGTCGCCGCCAGCGGTCTGACCGGCGGCGCGGGCCTGAAGACGACGGTCATGCCGTTCATCCTGCGCGGCGTCACCCTCGCCGGCATCGATTCGGTGCTCATGCCGATCGCGCCCCGTCGGGCCCTGTGGCGGCGCATCGAGACGGACCTGCGCCCCCGGCATCTCGACCTCGTGGCGAACGACATCGGGATCGACGGTGTCGGCGCCGTCGTCGATGCCCTCCGGGCCGGCGAGTACACGGGTCGCGCCGTCGTGGACCTTGGCCGCGGCTGGTGAACGGGGACGACGCCGAGCCCGCACGACGCGCGGGCCGGACGTGCGGCGAAATCAGGTCGTGAACCGACCGCTGTGGTGACTACGGTTGCTGCATGACTGTCAGGCAGATCCAGGTCACCTTCGATTGTGCGGACCCGAAGCGCGTCGCGCTGTTCTGGTGCGAGGCGCTGGGCTACGTCGTGCCGCCGCCTCCGCCGGGCTTCGCCGATTGGGACGCCTTCGAGGCGTCGCTGCCGGCGGAGGCGCACGGCTCGGCGTTCGCCTGCGTCGACCCGAACGGCGTCGGCCCCCGCCTGTTCTTCCAGCGCGTCCCCGAGGGCAAGACGGTCAAGAACCGCGTGCACCTCGACGTCCGCGTGGGCACGGGGATGGTGGGCGCCGAGCGCCTCGCGGCGCTGGAGGCGGAGGGGGCGCGGCTGGAGAAGCTCGGCGCGACCCGCCTCTACCTCCAGGAGGCCGACGGCGAGAACGAGTCGTGCCTCACCATGGCCGACGTCGAGGGCAACGAGTTCTGCCTCGACTGAGGCCCGTCAGCACTTGACGGTGTTCCCGAAGCCGCGGTCGCTGACCTTGGTGCCGGTGGTCCACTCGCACTTGACCACGTTGTCGCGGCCGGTCACCACGAGGGTCTTGAGGGGGCTGGTCACGGTGATCACGTTGTCGTTGCCGGTGACCATGAGCAGATCGCAGTGGGCGACGATCGACAGGGTGTTGCGGTCGCCCTTGACGTTCACACCGTCAGGCATGCAGTGGACGGTCTGCGTCATGCCGCTGCCGAAGACGTCCCCCGGCCCGGCGGAGGCGGCACCGACCGGCGCGAGCACGGCGGCGAGGCCGACGGTGGCGGCGGTGGCGAGGATGCGGCGTGACGAGGCCATGTCTGCTCCTGGATCAGTGATGTGGTGACCGAAATGTACCCGATGCCCGGGAACGACGTGCTTTCGGGATTGTGGCCGAACCCTCGTTCGGCGTGGACACTGGAATTCAGTAGTCCCTTCGGCTCGAGGAGTCAGTCATGGCAGGTAACGACAACCCGTTCGGGTTCGGTCCGGGCGAGTTCGACGATCTCGCGCGCGAGGCACGGGACATGATCGGCAGGCTCGTCGGCGGTACCGCGGGCCGGGAGGCCTTCTCCGGGCTGTTCGACGATGCCGTGCGCCGCCCGAAGCGCGAGCCGGAGACGGCGGGCGAGACCGGCGACGGGGTGTGGGCGATCATCGCCACCGCCGAGGACGGGGGCGCCCGCGTCGAGCAGGTCTACGCGACGGAGATCGACGCGCTGCGATCGAACCAGCACAACACCGATGTCACCCGGAAGGTGCGCTTCCTGCCCTACGGGATCGCGGTCACCGCTCTGGACGACTGACCGCGCCGTCAGCTTCGGGCACGGGGACGGGCTCGGGGCGGAGCCACAGCCAGGTGCCCACGATCGCCATGATCGCGGTGCCGATCGCGGCGATCCACCACGTCGGCGTCACCAGGAACAGGATCGCGGCGCACACGGCCATGCTGCCGATCGCCATGTACTTGGCTTTGCGGCTCACTGCGCCGGTGGCCTGCCAGTCCCGGATCATCGGGCCGAAGACCCGGTGCTCGAGCAGCTTGCGGTGCAGCGTGTCGGACCCGCGGGCCGCGCAGTAGGCCGCGATCAGGATGAACACGGTGGTGGGCATGAGCGGGACGATGACGCCGACGATGCCCAGGCCGAGCGCGATGTAGGCGAAGGCCCACCACATCCACTTCAGTCGAGATCGCCCAGCCATGCTCCCAGTGTAGGGAGCGGGCGTGGGGTCAGGCGTCACCGTGCTCGACCAGCCAATCGAGCAGCGCGGAGGTCTGGCGCCAATGCTTGCGGATCTGCGGCACCAGCTTCGGGCTGTGGATGATCTCCTCGAAACCGTAGTCCCGCATCGCGGTGAGCGACTTGTGCCGCAGCAGTTCGATCCGCGGGTGGTCGGCGTCCCAGCCGCGCGGGGCGGTCTTGAGCGTCTCGCCGCCGATCTCCCAGCCCGTGCGCCGCAGCTTCGCGATGATCTGCTCCAGCGCCGGGCCGTACAGGTCGTTGTCGATGGCCTTCCGGAACGCGGCGAGCCGGGTGGGGCTCGCGTCGTAGAAGCCGGCGCCGACCCGCACGCCGGGCGCGCCGATCTGGAGGTAGTAGCCCGTCGCCGGCCCGACGCCGACGAACGCGCCCTGGTGGGTCTTGTAGGGCGTCTTGTCCTTGGAGAAGCGGACGTCGCGGTAGGGCCGGAAGATCTTCGCGGTGCCGAACTCGTCGGCCAGCTCCTCGGTGAGCGCTGCCATCGGCGCGGCGACGGCGGTCTTGTAGACCTCCTTGTGCGCCTCCCAGAAGACCTTCGAGTTGTCGGCCTCGAGGTCGTCATAGAAGTCCAGCGCGGCCTCGGGGAATCCGGTGAAGCTCATGGTGCCAGGCTAGCCTTGGAGCATGAAACCCAGTGATACCGCGCCCGACTTCGAACTGCCCGATCAGGACGGCACGCCGCGGAAGCTGAGCGACCTGCTCGCCGACGGCCCCGTCGCGCTGTTCTTCTACCCGGCGGCGTTCACGCCGGGCTGCACCAAGGAGGCGTGCCACTTCCGCGATCTCGCCGCCGAGTTCGCGGAGGCGGGCGTGCAGCGCGTCGGGATCAGCCGCGACGCCGTCGCCAAGCAGCAGGACTGGACCGCCAAGCACGGGCTCGACTACCCGCTGCTCGCCGATGTCGACGGCACCGTCGCGGCGGCCTACGGGGTGGGCCGGGGCGGCCTGCTCAAGCTGGCCGGCATGCCCACCAAGCGCACCACCTTCGCGATCCGCGCCGACGGCACCGTCGCCGACGTCATCGCCTCCGAGGTGAACATGCAGGTCCACGCGGACCGCGCTCTCGCCGCGCTGCGCGGCTGACCGGAGCGCGACCTCCGCTGCTCCGGCGAAAACCGGTGGACACGTCCGGAAGAATCACGGGAATGATCGCACTCCGCGCCGGCACCGTCGACGACCACGAGACCCTCGTACGGGTCTGGCGCAGCTCCGTCGACGCCACCCACGACTTCCTCGCCGACGACGACCGCGACGCCATCGAGGGTGCGCTCGCGAGCGACTACTTCCCGCAGGTGCGGCTCACCGTCGCGGAGGTCGACGGTGCCGTCGCCGGGTTCGCCGGCACGGCCGGCGAGGACCTGGCGATGCTGTTCGTCCACGCCGACGCCCGGGGCCGCGGCATCGGCCGCGCCCTGCTCGCCCATGCCGTGCGCGAGCTCGGCGTGCGCACGGTGGACGTGAACGAGCAGAACGAGCAGGCCGTCGGCTTCTACGCGCACAGCGGTTTCACGGTGACGGGCCGCAGCGAGACCGACGGCGAGGGCCGCCCCTATCCGCTGCTGCACCTCGCACGGGAATGACGCGCGATACCGACGCCGAGGGCTAACCCGCGCAGCCGTCGCGCGACGTCCGGGCCACGATCGCTACGGCGCGCCGCAGCGTCTCGGCGTCGCCGGGGGAGAGCGGCCCGAGCAGCTCGGCCTCGGCGGCGCTCACCTCCGTGCCCACCTCGCGCAGCATCGCCAGCCCGGCGTCGGTGGGGACGACCCGGCGGGCCCGCCGGTCGGTGGGCGAGGGCTCGCGGCGGACAAGGCCCGCGTCCACCAGATCGTCGACCACGTAGGGCATCACCGACTTGTCGATGAGCAGGTAGTCCGCGAGCGCGAGCTGCGTCGGCAGGTCGTACGTCGCGGCGGCGTACAGGGTCTGGTAGCCGCGCACCCCGCGCGGGATCCGCTCCAGGATCGGCGCCACCGCCTCCGCGTAGGCCTTGTTCAACACCCCCACGGACCAGCCGAAATCGCAGGTCTCCTCGTGTTCCGCCACCTGCTCAGCCTAGCAGGCTCTGCATATCAGTTGCAATATATATTATTTGTGGTACGGTTCAGTTGTCGCGCAAACCAACCATGAGGAGAACGTCATGAGCCGCATCCTGATCGTCGCCACCAGCGTCCCGTCCTACGCCGTGAGCGGCCGCCGCACCGGCCTCTGGCTCGGCGAGCTGACCCACTTCGTGGACGCCGTCGAGGTGGCCGGACACACCACCGTCATCGCCAGCATCGCGGGCGGGTTCGTTCCCATCGACCCCGAATCCCTGAGCCACGAGGTGCTCGCGCAGGGCGGCACGCGCGCCCGCTACGACGACCCCGCCTTCATGGACCGCCTCCGGAACACGCCCTCGCTGCAGGACGTCGACGCCGCCGACTTCGACGCGATCTACCTCACCGGCGGCCACGGCGTCATGTTCGACTTCCCGACCGACGAGCGCCTCGCGACCCTGCTGCGCGATTTCGACGGGGCCGGCAAGGTCGTCTCCGCGGTCTGCCACGGCACCGCCGGGCTGCTCGGCGCCACGAAGGCGGACGGCGCGCCGCTCATCGCCGGCCGTCGCATCGCGGGCTTCTCCTGGAACGAGGAGGTGCTGGCCGGGCTCGACGCCATCGTCCCGTTCAACCTGGAGGAGCGGATCGCCGAGCGCGGCGCCACCTACGTGCAGGCCGACGAGGCCTGGGCCCCGTTCGCCGTCACCGACGGCACGGTCGTGACCGGCCAGAACCCGGCCAGCGCGCACCCCGTCGCCGAGCGCGTCCTCGCCCTGCTCGCCGAGCGCTAGGAAAGTTCCTCGCGAGAGCTGTCGATTCCGCGTCGCCTCGATCGTCATCACTGTGCCCCGCCCCTGGGGCACAGTGGACATCAGGAGGAATCATGCATTACGCACTGCTGCTCAACAACGCCGAGCCCGGCGAGGGCGACGTCCCGATGGAGGCCATGCTGGAGATGCAGCGGGCCATGGCCGACTACACCGCCGCCCTGCAGGCCGCGGGCGTGCTGATCGGCGCCGAGATCCTGGAACCGCAGGCGCAGACGGTCACCGTCACCCGCCGCGACGGTGCCCTCCGGATCGAGGACGGCCCGTTCGCCGACACCCGGGAGGCGCTGGCCGGCGTCTTCCTCCTCGACGTGCCCGATCGCGACGCCGCCCTCGCCTGGGCCGAGAAGCATCCGGCCACGCAGTACGCGGTGATCGAGGTCCGTAAGGTCGCCGCTGCCTGCGACGAGGGCGTCTGGAACGCCGCGGCCTGCACGGACTGACGGGTCCGGACCCGTGGATACGGACCCGGAGGTGCGGGCGGAGCACGCCGCCCGCACCTCGTACGGCCGGCTCCTCGCGCTGCTCGCCGCCCGCACCCACGACCTCGCCGCCGCCGAGGACGCCCTCGCCGACGCCTTCGAGCGCGCCCTCACCCGCTGGCCGGTCGACGGGGTGCCCGACGACCCGGACGCCTGGCTGCTCACCGTCGCGCGGAACCGGCAACGCGACCGGTGGAAGTCCGCCGCCGAACGCACCGCAGTGCCCTTCGACGAAGCGGCGCACGACGTCCCGGCGCCCGGGGAGATCAGCGACCGGCGGCTCGAACTGCTCCTCGTGTGCGCGCACCCGGACCTCGCTGACGCGAGCGTGCCGCTCATGCTCAACACCGTCCTGGGCTTCACGGCCGCGCAGATCGGCGCGGCCCTGCTGGTCCCGACCGCGACCATGGCCGCCCGCCTCACCCGCGCGAAGAAGCGGATAGCGAAGGATCGGATCCCGTTCGAGGTCCCCGGCGCCGCGGACCTCTCCGGCCGGCTCGGCCCCGTCCTCGAGGCCGTGTACGGCTCCTACTCCATCGAATGGCCCACGCCGCCGCGGGAGCGGCACGCGCTGCTCCTCGGGCTCGCCGGGACGGTCGCCGAGGCGGCCCCGTCGGTCGCCGAGGCGCACGGCCTCGCCGCACTGCTGTACCTCTCCAGTGCCCGACTGCGTGCCCGCGTCGACGAGGACGGTCGCTACGTCCCACTCCCGTTGCAGGATCCGCGGCGCTGGGACCGCGACCTCATCGCCGCCGGGCACCGGCATCTGCGCGCTGCGCACGCGCTCGGCACCGTCGGACGGTTCCAGCTGGAGGCCGCCATCGGGGCCGTGCACTGCGCCCGGGGCGCCGGCGAGCCACCCGACTGGGCGCACCTGCGGCGCCTCTACGACGCGCTCCTCGGCCTCGCGCCCACCCGTGGTGCGGCCGTCGCCCGCGTCGCCGTCATCGCCGAGACCGACGGAGCGCGTGCGGGACTGGCTGCGCTCGACGCCCTCGACGGCGTGGAACGACTGCAGCCCGCGTGGGCCCTGCGCGCGTCGCTCCTCGGCCGCCTCGGCGATCCCGATGCCGGCGCGGCCTACGCCAAGGCGATCTCGCTCACCATCGATCCGGCCGAGCGTGCGTACTTGCAGCGCCGCGCCCGCGAGATCGGTCGATAGCGGTGGAATCCGGGCGGCATCCCCGTGCGGCTGCGGATCGCCGGCTCGATGGGCACGGCGATCCTCGACTTCCGTCGCGCCGACCTCCCGACGGCGGGGTGGAGATCGATCCGCAGGTCTCGGTCGAGGTACACCTGGCCCCGACGATGCGCGCCGACGTGTCGGGCGTCGCGCGTTCCGGTCTGAGCTCCGTCAAGGACGAGGCCGGCCCGCCCGAGGGGGCGGCGGGGCCTCTGGTGGTGGTCAGGGGCTCCGCATCGGCCGGGAGCACGATCACTCTTCGCCGGTGAGCGGAGGCGCTTCCGCGCTACGGTGAGTGGGACGAAGGAGTCCCATGTCCGATGTCTGGCCGCTGGTCCACGCGGAGCGCCGCGCCCTGATCGCCTTCCTGGAGGGTGTCGACGACGCCCGCTGGGACACGCCGTCGCTGTGCCCCGGGTGGCGCGTGCGCGATGTCGTCGCGCATCAGATCTCCACCGCGGACACCACCCGCCTCGGATTCATCAAAGGAATGATCCTGGCCCGCTTCGACTTCGACCGCGACAACCAGAACGGGGTCGATCGCGAGCTCGGCCCGGCGGCGCAGATGCTCGAGCGCTTCCGTGCTCTCGCCGACCGAACGTCGGGACCGCCCGCCCCGCTCGACACGCGGCTCGTCGAAGTCGTCGTGCACGGCGAGGACATCCGGCGCCCCCTCGGCGCCGTCGGCGAGTACCCGACGGAGGCCGTCGAGCGTGCGCTGCAGCTGCAGGCACGCACGGGGAAGGGCATGGGCGGCGCGAAGGAGCACGTCGCGGGTCTCCGGCTGCGCGCCACCGACGCGGACGTCACGCTGGGCGACGGCCCCGAGGTGACGGGCCCGCTGCTGGCGCTGCTCCTCGCCGTGAGCGGGCGCACCGTCGCCCTGGAGGAGCTGGGCGGGGAGGGCCTGGCGACCCTGGCCGAGCGGGTCGGCTGAGCCGTCAGCGCGGCGGCGTGATCGTGATCCGCGCGTCGATGCGCGTGATGAGGCAGGTGCTGCGCGGGATCCGGAAGTCCTCGTCTGTCGGTGCGTCCACGATGTGCTGCCCGGCGATGCGGACGGGCACGATGAAGCGGTAGTTGAGCAGGTCGCGGTCGCCGCCGGGCGCGACGGTGCGCGCGGTGACTCTGGGCGCGTCCATGATCGAGCACTGCAGGTGCCGGTCGAGATCGCCGCGCAGCTGCTCGCCGGAGAAGCCGGTCTGCAGGCCGTTCTCGAACCGGACGGCGTTGGGGGCGAAGGGCACTGCGCCGGCCTTCGTGCGATCGCCGAGCGCCGCGATGTAGGCGTCGGCGGCAGCGAGCTGGCGCGCCGGAGTGCAGGTCGCCGCCAGGGCGGGCGCGGCGATGCCGGCTGCCACGACTGCGGTGATCAGGACGGGCGCGACGCGGGCGAGGGCTGCCATGCGCTCACACTAGCGGCGGGCTCGCCTCACTCCGGGCTGTACGCCGAAAGCACCTCGCGCACCGCGGCTTCGATCGCCGCGTGATCCAGGCCGCGCTCGGTCAGGAACACCGCGCCGGGGCCGGTGCCCTCCGCCAGGATGCCGAGCAGGATGTGCTCGGTGCCGACGTAATTGTGGCCCAGGCGGAGCGCCTCGCGCAGCACCATCTCGACGGCCTTCTTCGCCGCGGGCGAGAACGGGATGCGCTCCGGGCGCTCGTCGGTGTCCGTCGTCGAGATCTGCCGGTGCAGGACGGCTTCGGTGACGGCCTCCTCCGTGACCCCCCGGCCGAGCAGGAGTCGTGCCGCGATGCCCTCGGGCTCGCGGAACAACCCGAGCAGCATGTGATCCGTGTCGATGACCGGGCTTCCCGCCTCGCGCGCCTCGTCCTGCGCCGCTACCACGACGCTCCGCGCCCGCGGCGTGAATCGCGAGTAGGGCGAGCCGGTCGCATCGATGAGCGTCGACGGGTCGATGCTCGGCGGCGCCGAGCGCTGCTGCGCGGCCTGTTTCGTCATCCCCATGGACTCGCCGATCGAGGTCCAGGTGGCGCCGCTGCGCCGCGCCTGGTCGACGAAGTGTCCGACGAGGTGGTCGGCGGTCTCGCCCAGGTGCGCCGCGACAGCGACGGCATCGCCGAGATGGGCGAGCGCGTCGCCGTCCGGGTGAAGCGCGTGGACGGTGCGGATGAGGGCGTCGAGGCTGACGGGATCACTCTGAGGCATGCGTCAAGCATGAGTTGACGCGGCGTCGTTGTCAACTGTTGATTGACGACGGTCAGGCGGCGGCACCGTCGACGATGCGCGCGGCGACCGCCGCAGCCGCGTCCTCCGCTGCTGCGTCGCGAACACGGTGCCGCTCGGGATCGTCCGATTCCCCGTCGCCCAGCAGGAAGAGCCCGGAATCCTCCGCACCCATGTAGTTCGCCAGACCGTCGACGAGCTGGGCGCGCATCCCGTCGAGGTACCCGTGCTTGCGATAGGTCGACTCGCCGACGGCGCCGATCGGGAAGAAGTACAGGCGCTTCGGCGCCGCGAGCTCCGCGCCGGAGTCCGTGTCGTCGTACGCCCAGTCGCGGGTGAAGACGCGGTCGACCCAGCCCTTGAGCGGGCCGGGCAGGCCCCACCAGTACACCGGGAAGACGATCGCGATCGCGTCGAACTCCTCCAGGCGGCGCTGCTCGGCCCGGACGTCCGCGGGGACGACGGTGCGGTCGCGGTACGCCGCGTGGTCGGCCGCGCCGAAGGTCGAGTCGAAGCCTTCGGCGAGGAGGTCGTGGCGCTCGACCTCGGCGTACCCGCCGCGGAGCAGGCCCCGGGCGACGGCGGCGGCGGTGCGGGCGGTGGCGGAGNCGGCGNNGGGGTGGGCGGTCACCACGACCGCGCGGAACTGCTGCTGATTGGTCATACTGGAGAGCATGAACTCTGACACCAGTGTCATGGTCAAGCGCGGGCTGCGGATGCGCGACCTGTGCGCCCGCACGGGCGCGACGCCGCGGATGATCCGGCACTACGAGGCGACGGGGATCCTCGCGCCGGGGCGGGAATCCAACGGCTATCGGGTGTTCACCGAGGAGGACGTGCGCACCGTCGCCGATGCGCGCTGTCTCATCGAGGCCGGGCTGTCCGCCACGGAGACGGCGGACCTGGTGGGAATCGTCTGCGGCGAGGGCGACGCTCCGCCCGAGGAGTTGGATGCGGCGCTGGTCCGCATCGGCGAGCGTCGCGCCGTGCTCGACGAGCGCATCGCGCAACTGGTCGCCGCGAAAGGCAAGCTCGACGAGCTCCGCGACTACGTGCACGACATCCGCGGCGTCACCAGATGACGGCGAGCCCCGCGGCGGTCAGCGACAGCAGGCCCGCGGTGTAGAACATCCCGCGCGGGACGGCCTCACCGGTGCGCTTCTGTCGTGCGCTGCCCATGCCGAGCAGGCCGCCGAGCACGAGCAGGATCACCAGCTTGATGCCGATCTTGGGGTAGTTCAGCTCGATCCCGGCGGGCCACGGCGCCGCCAGCGCGAGGCCCGTGAGGAGTGAGACCAGCAGCCCGTAGTCCATGACCCGCTCGAACCGGAACCGGCCGGCCGCCGCGGAGGCGACCCAGCCGCCGAACGTGACGGCGAAGCCCACGATGTGCACCAGAACTATTACGTTGCGTAGTACTTCCATGGACCGAGCGTAGCGAACCGGACGAATCGTGCACGCGATACCGCGATTCGAGGGGTTCCCCTCGTCGGCGGACGGGGCTACGGTCGAGGGCATGGGTGCGATCGTCATCGTCGGGGCAGGACTGGCAGCCGCGAAAGCGGCCGAGGCGCTACGGGATCTGGGCCACGACGGCCCGATCACGCTGATCGGCGCCGAACCCCATCCACCGTACGAGCGGCCCCCGCTGTCCAAGGACTACCTCCAGGGCAAGGCCGAGCGCGAGAGCGTCTTCACCTTCGACGCCGCCTGGTACGCCGACCACGACGTCACCGTGCGGACCGGCGTCCGCGCCACCTCCCTCGACCGGGAGGCGCGCACCGTCGGCCTCGACACGGGCGAGTCGCTGCCGTACGACGACCTGCTGCTGGCCACCGGATCCCGGGCGCGGCCGTTGCCCGGGGCCGACGGGGTGCACTACCTGCGCACCCTCGACGACAGCGACGCCCTGCGCGCCGTCTTCGACAAGGGCGGTCGGCTCGGCGTCGTCGGCGGCGGCTGGATCGGGCTCGAGGCCGCGGCCGCCGCCCGCGGTGCCGGGCTGGAGGTCACCGTCGTCGAGCCCGCGGAGCAGCCGCTGCTCGGCGCGCTCGGCCCCGAACTCGGCAAGGTCTTCGCGGACCTGCATCGCAGCCACGGCGTGGACCTGCGCACCGGCACCGGCGTGCGGGCCGTCGAGCCCGGTGGCCGGGGGCTGGTCCTCGATGACGGGACCACGATCGAGACCGACGCCGTGCTCGTGGGCATCGGCGCGATCCCGAACATCGAGTTCGCGAAGGACGCGGGCCTGGACACCGCCGAGGGCGGCATCGCCGTCGACGCCGGGCTGCGCACCTCCGACCCGCACGTCTTCGCCGTCGGCGACGTCGCCGCCGCCGAGAACCCGACGGTGGGCCGGCGCGTGCGCGTCGAGCACTGGGCCAACGCCCTCAACCAGCCGCGCGTCGCCGCGGCGAACATCCTCGGCGGAGCCGAGGTCTACGACCGCCTCCCGTACTTCTTCACCGACCAGTACCAGCTGGGCATGGAGTACCTGGGCCTCTCGACGGGGTACGACGACGTGGTGATCCGCGGCGACGTGGGCGCCCTCGAATTCGTCGCCTTCTGGCTGAAGGAGGGACGCGTTCTGGCCGGTATGAACGTGAACGTGTGGGACGTGGGCGATGATGTGCGTGCGCTGATCACGTCCCGCCGGGTGGTCGACGCCGCTCGTCTCGCCGATCCCGGCGTACCGCTCGCGGAGGTCTAGGACGCATGATGCCCCGACGGTCGGCGCGGGTCGCCGGCACGATGGCCGCTGCCCTCGTCACCGTCTCGCTGTTCGCCGCCCCGGCGAGCGCGGCACCGTCGGCCTACTGCGGCACCGCGCTGACGCCCGCGGAGAACAAGCGCATCGTCGCGCTCTCCGATCCGCGGGCCCTGCCCACCGCGCCGACCTTCGCCGGCCTCGACGACCTCACGGCGCGGCAGCGCGGTATCGCGGACATCCTCGCCGCGCACCGCGACCGGCGCGGCTTGTTCGGCGTCGGGATGGACGGCGTGATCCGCGACGCTGTGACCCCGACGCAGCGCGACGAGGCCGGGCTCGACGATCCGCGCTACACCAAGTCCCTCTCCATCGACCTGGTGAGCCGCTACCTGCGGGCCGTGCACGCGCAGTGGACCGGCGGCGCCGTGCCGCAGTGGTGGGGCAACTACTTCCGGCTGGCCGCGCGGTGCGAGCTGCCGCCCGGCCGGGTGGCGATGGCGGGCTACAACGCGCACATCACCGTCGATCTCGCGTACACCGTCGCGCACACCCGCAGCACCCCGGCGAACGCGCTCGACTTCTACCGGATCGTCGACTCGATCGCGAAGAACGGCAACGTGATCCCGGAGCGCAGCAAGCGGATCTACAACGCCGACCTGTGGGGCCTGTGGACCTTCTACTTCTTCGGGCAGGGGCTCGATCGGATCGTCGGCGCGGGCGTCGCCTCGAACCTGATGCTGCGCGCCGCCGACGACGGCTACAACACCCTCACCTTCGCCAACGGGCTCGCGCTGCAGAACCCCGCCGCCCGGCCCGCCACCGAGGGCGCGATCCTCGCGCTGTGGCAGACCGGGGAGATCGCCTCCGACGTGCTCTCCGGTCTCGGCGGCCTCGACACCCCCGTCGCTCCGGCGCCGAACCCGCGCCCCGGTG
>NZ_CBCSDV010000017.1:34823-110874 GCF_965138335.1 Tsukamurella ocularis | reverse complement strand
CGGCGNGCTGTGCCGCTCCCGCGCATTTAGCCATCCCCACCCCGCCCGGCGGACCGTCGTCGTACCGTCGACACCGGGGACACGTGGACTTCGGGGGGAGCCATGCACAACTTCCAGGAACGAGCGATGCCGATCCGCGATCGGGCGCTGCACGACGCGGCGGTCCGGGTCGCGCTGGAGCTCGTCGCGGTCGAGGGACTGGACCGCGGGACCCTGACGGAAGTCGCACGCCGCCTGCGTCTTCCGGGCGGGGAGCGCGTGTCGGAGCGGACGCTGCGGCGCAAGTACGGCAGCACGGCGCGGCTGCTGTTCGGCACGCCGTGGTGGTTGCCGGAGCCCGCGGACGCGGTGCGCGTCGTGCTGGCGCCGCGCCCGATCGGCGCCGAGGGCCCGGTGTGGCCGAGCGGCCCCGCGGCGGAGGCCGCGTCGGCGGTCGTCGACGACTGTCGCTGCGAGGACGGCGTGCCGGCGCGCGACCCGCGGGACCGCCCGGCGGGGTGCGACTGCGAGGACGGACGGACCGACGACACGTGGCCGGACGCCGCGTTCTTCACCGACGCCGGCATCGACGATCCGCTCGGGGACCTCGCCCACGCCTCGCCGGAACCCGTCGCCCTCCGCGATCTCCTCCACGACCTGCACATCGTGCTCAGCGGCCACCTCCTCGCGAGCGGATGGGCGGCGAACCTCCCGTGGATCGACGCGCTCCGGGCGGACCGCCGGGAGGTCGCGGCGTGGCTCGCGCTCGCGGAGGGGACGTGGGCGCACTCCCTGGGCCGGACCGTCGCCCGCGTCTTCGCGCTCGACGCGGCCGGGGGGAGCCGCCGCGGCGGCCGCCTTCGGCGCGGTGGCGCGGGAGCTCGAACCGCTCGTCGGCGAACTCGGCGCCGCTCACTACCGCGCCGCGCGCGGAGCCGCACCTGCCGGGGCCGCCCCGCCCGCGGCGGCCGACCTCGCCGCGGCCCGCGCCCGCGCGTTCGACGCGCTCGGTACCGTCGTGTCCGTTCCGGACAGAATCCGAGAGTCGCGCGGCCGGAGCACCGTCCGGCCCGGCGGCACGGACGCCCGCCTCCCGAACCGGGCACGGCGCGCGGTGGACGGCTCGGGCGCTACGGGATGAAGCGGTACCCCATCCCGGGCTCCGTGACGAAGTAGCGCGGATGAGCGGGGTCCGGCTCCAGCTTGCGGCGCAGCTGCGCCATGTACACGCGCAGGTAGTTCGTCTCACGCGAGTACGACGGGCCCCACACCTCGTGCAGGAGGGTCTGCTGCGAGACGAGGCGGTCGGCGTTGCGGACCAGCACGTCCACGATCTTCCACTCGGTGGGGGTGAGGCGCACCGTCGTGCCGTCGCGGGTGACCGTCCGGGCCTCGAAGTTCACCTCGAAGGCGTCGGTCTTCGCGGGCGCGGGCGCGTCGACGAGGCCGGTGCGGCGCACCTGCGCCCGGACGCGGGCGAGGAACTCGTCCATCGCGAAGGGCTTGGTCACGTAGTCGTCGGCGCCGATGTCCAGCGACTCCACCTTGTCGTCGCTGCCGTGCCGCGCCGAGAGCACGATCACCGGTGAGGTGCAGAACTCGCGCAGCTTCGCGAGCACCGCGGTGCCGTCGATGTCGGGCAGGCCCAGGTCGAGGACCACCACGTCGGGCGTCCGCTCGCGCGCGATCTGCAGGGCGGACCGCCCGTCGGACGCCGTCTCCACCTCGTACCCGCGGGCCTTGAGGTTGATCCGCAGGGTGCGCAGGATCGCCGGCTCATCGTCGACCACCAGAACGAACGTCACGAGATCACCTCATCACTCGACACCGGCTGCGCGGCGGGCAGGTCCACGATCATCGTCAGGCCGCCGCCCGGGGTGTCCTCCGCGGTGAGGGTGCCGCCCATCGCCTCGGTGAGCCCGCGGGCCACCGCGAGCCCCAGCCCGACGCCGTTGCCGGCCGGGGCGTCGCCCATCCGCTGGAAGGGCTTGAACATCGCATCGCGCTGCTCCTGCGGCACGCCCGGGCCGTGGTCGCGGACGTGCACCTGCAGCCGGTCCCCATCGGGGGTGTGCACGCCGGAGACGCCGACGGTGACCGGCCCGCCCCGCGAGTGCCGCACCGCATTTTCCACGAGATTCGCCAGTACCCGCTCCAGCAGGCCGGGGTCGGCGAGAGCCGTGGGCGTGGCGTCCGTGTCGTCGCACGCGAAGTCGAACGCCAGATCCGCGTCGGGGAGCGCGGTCCAGATCGCGGGCAGCACTTCCTCGATCCCCACCTCGCGGGTGAGCAGGGTCAGCGAATCGGACTGCAGCCGCGACATGTCGAGGAGGTTCCCCACCAGGGAGTCCAGCCGATCGGCGCTCTCCTCGATGGTCGCGAGCAGCTCGGCCTCGTCCTCGTCGGACCACTCCACGTCGTCGCTGCGCAGCGACGAGACCGCGGCCTTGATCCCGGCCAGCGGCGTCCGCAGGTCGTGCGAGACCGCGCTGAGCAGGGCGGTCCGCGCGCGGTTGCCCTCCGCGAGGGCCCGGGCCTGCTGCGCCTCGGCGCTGAGCGCCTCCCGGTCCAACCGGGCCGCCGCGTGCGCCGCGAAGGCGACCAGCAGCCCGTGCTCGGACGCGCTCAGGCTGTCGCCGTCGACCACCAGCGTCACGTTGTCGCCGACCATCACCGCGTCCGTGCCGTCCTCGGGCCGCAGCGGCGACTCGCGGCGCCCGGCGACGAGCTGCCAGGGGGCGTCGGCGTCGTCGCGCCGCAGCAGCGAGGCGCCCCGCAGCCCGAAGGTCACGATGGCCTCGTCGAGCAGGGCGGGGATCTCGTCGTCGGCGTTCTCCGTCGCGAGCAGGGTGTCGGCGAGGCCGCTGAGCACGTCGGCCTCGGCGCGGGCCCGGGCGGCGCGCGCGGTCTGGCGGGCGGCCAGTGAGACGACCGACGCCACCGCGATCGCCGTGAGTACGAACATCGCGACGGCGAAGACGTTCTCGCCCGACGCCACGGTGAACGTGTAGAGCGGTGGAGCGAAGTAGTAGTTGAGCAGCACCGATCCGAGGATCGCGGAGGGCACCGCGGGCCGGATCCCGCCGACCAGGGCCACGGCCACCGTGAGCATGAGGAAGAGCATCAGCTCGGTGGGCATCGAGTGCCACTGCCGGGTCTGTGCGAGCAGCGCCGTGAGGATCACCGGCCCGCCGATCGCGAGCACCCAGCCCGCGACGGTGCGCCGCTTGCCGAGCAGCACCGGGTCGGGGCCGTCGATGCGGGGGAGCAGCCGGCGCCGGCCCGCGCCCGCGGCCCGCTCGTGCGTGACCACCTGCACATCGATGTCGCCGGAGCCCTCGATCACCGCGTCCGAGACCGGCCACCGCACCACGGAGGTGAGCGCGCGGTGCCGCGACTTGCCGAGGATGATCCGCGAGGCGTTCACCGAGGTGGCGTACTGCAGGATCGCGGCGGCCACGTCGTCGCCGGTGACGATCTGGAAGGTGCCGCCCAGCGATTCCGTGAGCTGCCGCAGCTGCGCCAACGAGGCGGGGGAGGCGCCGGACAGGCCGTCGCTGCGCGCGACGTACACCGCCCGCAGTTCCCCGCCCGCGCCCTTCGCCGCGATCCGGGCACCGCGGCGCAGCAGCGTGCCGCCCTCGGGGCCGCCCGTGAGCGCGACGACGGTGCGGTCGCGGGTGGGCCACGCGGCCGAGATGCCCTGCTCCGAGCGGTACTGCTCGAGCCGCTCGTCGACGCGGTCCGCGAGCCATAGCAGCGCGAGTTCCCGTAGCGCCGTGAGGTTCCCGATGCGGAAGAAGTGGGAGAGCGCGGCGTCCACCTTGGACGGGTGGTAGATGTTGCCGTGCGCCATGCGGCGCCGCAGGGCCTCGGGCGTCATGTCGACGAGCTGCACCTGCTCCGCGCGCCGCACCACGGTGTCGGGGATCGTCTCGCGCTGCCGCACACCCGTGATCGACTCGACCACGTCACCGAGGGACTCCAGGTGCTGGATGTTGACCGTGGTGACCACGGTGATGCCGGCGTCGAGCAGCTCGGCGATGTCCTGCCAGCGCTTCTCGTTCGCCGAACCCGGGGCGTTCGTGTGGGCGAGCTCGTCGACCAGGACCACCGTCGGGTGCGCGGCGATCACCGCATCGACGTCCATCTCCTCCAGCACCGCGCCGCGGTACTCGACGCGCCGGCGGGGGATCACCTGCAGTCCCTGGACCTGCGCCTCCGTCTGCGGTCGGCCGTGGGTCTCCACGTAGCCGACCACGACGGACGTCCCGCGGGAGGCGCGGCGCGCACCCTCGGTGAGCATGGCGTAGGTCTTGCCCACGCCGGGTGCGGCGCCCAGGTAGACGCGCAACTGCCCCTTCGGCATCCTCTCCCCTCCCTTCTCCGCCCGGGCTACTTCGCTGCGGTGGCGAGATCGGTGAGCGCGGCGTTCAGATTCACCACGTTAACCCGCTCCTCGCCGAGGTAGCCGAGCTGACGCCCCTCGGTGTGCGCGGCGACCAGCGCGGTCACCCGCTCCGGGCCGAGGCCGCGGGCCCGGGCGACGCGCGCCACCTGCTGCCGCGCGTAGGCGGGGGAGATGTGCGGGTCGAGGCCGGAGAAGCTCGCCGTGACGGCGTCCGCCGGCACCGCGGCGGGATCCACCCCGTCCTCCGCGGCGACCTTCGCGCGGCGTTCGGCGATGAGCGCCACCAGCTTCTCGCTGTTCGGGCCGAGGTTCGTGCCGCCGGAGGCCAGGGTGTCGTACTCGCCCGCGGACGGGCGCGGATGGAACCACTGCGCACCGTCGAACTTCTGCGCGAGCAGCTCGGACCCGACGACGGCGCCGTTCCGCTCGATCTGCGAGCCGTTCGCCTTCGTGCTGAACCCGACCTGCCCGACGCCCCAGATCACCAGGGGGAAAACGACACCGAGCACGACGGTCATGACGAGCAGCATGCGCAGGCCGGCGAGCAGCTGGCGCGGTGTGGAACTGAGCATGGGACGGTGCCTTTCAGGAGAGGCCGGGGACGAGCTGCACGACGAGGTCGATCAGCTTGATGCCGAGGAAGGGGACGACGATGCCGCCCAGGCCGTAGATGGTGAGGTTGCGCGCGAGCAGCTTGTCGGCCGACTTGGCGGTGTACTTCACGCCGCGCATGGCGAGGGGGATCAGCGCGACGATGATGAGCGCGTTGAAGATCACCGCCGAGAGGATCGCCGACTGCGGGCTGTGCAGCCGCATCACGTTGAGCACGTCGAGGCCGGGGGCCAGGGGCACGAACATCGCGGGGATGATCGCGAAGTACTTCGCGATGTCGTTGGCGATGGAGAAGGTGGTCAGCGCTCCGCGGGTGATGAGCAGCTGCTTGCCGATCTCCACGATGTCGATGAGCTTCGTCGGGTCGGAGTCCAGGTCGATCATGTTCCCGGCCTCCTTCGCGGCGGAGGTGCCCGTGTTCATCGCGACGCCGACGTCGGCCTGTGCGAGCGCGGGCGCGTCGTTGGTGCCGTCGCCCGTCATCGCGACGAGCCGGCCGCCCTCCTGCTGCTGCCTGATGAGCGCCAGCTTGTCCTCGGGCGTCGCCTCCGCGAGGTAGTCGTCGACGCCGGCCTCCTCGGCGATGGCCTTGGCGGTCAACGGGTTGTCGCCCGTGATCATGACCGTGCGGATGCCCATCGCGCGCAGCTGCGCGAAGCGCTCCCGCATGCCGGCCTTGACCACGTCCTTGAGGTGCACGACGCCCTGCAGCGTCGGGGCCGCGCCGGGCTCGGCGTACGCCACGACCAGCGGGGTACCGCCGGAGCCGGAGATCTCGTCGACCGCCAGCCGCACGTCGACGGTGCCGATCGCCTCGCCGAGGGACTCGGCGGCCCCGTCGACGCGGTGCTCCGCGGCGACCCAGGCCAGCACGGCCGCCGAGGCGCCCTTGCGGATGCGGGTGCCGTCGGGCAGGTCGACGCCCGACATCCGGGTCTGCGCCGTGAACGGCACGACGGTGCCCAGGCGCACCGTCGGGACCTCATGACCGTGCGTCGTGGCCAGGTCCACGATGGACCGCCCCTCGGGCGTCTCGTCGGCGAGCGAGGCGAACAGTGCGTGCCCGGCCAGGGTGTGCTCGTCGACCCCCGCCACGGGGTGGAAGGAGGTGGCGCGGCGGTTGCCGTAGGTGATGGTGCCGGTCTTGTCGAGCAGCAGCGTCGAGACGTCGCCCGCGGCCTCGACGGCGCGGCCGGACTTGGCGATCACGTTGCGCTGCACCAGGCGATCCATGCCCGCGATGCCGATCGCGGAGAGCAGCGCGCCGATCGTCGTCGGGATCAGGCACACCAGCAGTGCCACCAGGACCACGACGTCGATCGCGCCGCCCGAGTAGATCGCCATCGGCTGCAGGGTCGCGACGGCCAGCAGGAAGATGATCGTGAGCACGGTGAGCAGGATGTTCAGGGCGATCTCGTTCGGCGTCTTCTGCCGGTTCGCGCCCTCGACGAGCCCGATCATCCGGTCGATGAAGCTCTTGCCGGGCTCCGTCTTGATCTCGACGACGATGCGGTCGCTGAGCACGCGGGTGCCGCCGGTGACGGCGCAGCGGTCGCCGCCGGACTCGCGCACGACGGGCGCGGACTCGCCGGTGATCGCCGACTCGTCGACGGTCGCCATGCCCTCGACGACGTCGCCGTCGCCGGGGATGACCTCGCCGGCCTCGACGATCACGAGGTCGCCCACGTGCAGCTGCGAGCCGGGGACCTGCTCCTCGCCGCTCGCGGTCCTGCGGCGCGCGACGGTCTCCGTCTTCGCCTTGCGCAACGACTCGGCCTGCGCGCGGCCGCGGCCCTCGGCGACGGCCTCCGCGAGGTTCGCGAAGAGCACCGTCGCCCAGAGGAAGACGGCCACGGACCACGCGAACACCGACGGGTGCACGATCGCCAGCGCGGTGGTGTACACCGAGGCGATCCACACCACGAAGACGACGGGCTGCCGGATCTGCGTGCGCGGGTCCAGCTTCGCGGCCGCGCGGGGGAGCGCCGAGCGGAGCTCGGCGAGCGAGAAGGCGGAGCGCCGCTTCGGTGCCGGGGTGACGGCCTTCGGGTCCGACGGAGTGGGGGTGTCGGTCAGCGTGTTCGTCACTGGGTGACCTCCGAGATCGGTGCGAGCGCGAGGGCGGGGACGAAGGTCAATCCGGCCACCAGGACCACGACGCCCACGGTGAGGCCCACGAACAGCGGGCGGTGGGTGGGGATGGTGCCCGCGGTGGCGGGCACGGGGTGCTGCTGCGCGAGCGTGCCGGCCAGGGCGAGGATCGCGACCATCGGCGCGAACCGGCCGAGCAGCATCGCCGCGCCCAGCGTGTAGTTGAACCACGGGGTGTCGACGGCGAGGCCGGCGAAGGCGCTGCCGTTGTTGTTGCTCGCCGAGGCGTAGGCGTAGAGCACCTCGGACAGGCCGTGCGCACCGTCGTTGGTCATCGCGGCGACGCCCTGCTCCTGGACCACCGTGGCGGCGGTCCCGACCAGCACCAGCGCGGGCATCACCAGGATGTACAGCGCGGCGAGGGTGATCTCCCGGCGGCCGATCTTCTTGCCCAGGAACTCGGGGGTGCGGCCCACCATGAGGCCGCACAGGAAGACGGTGAGCACGGCGATGACGAGCATGCCGTAGAGGCCGGATCCCACGCCGCCGGGGCTGATCTCGCCGAGCAGCATGTTCACCAGTGCGGCCCCGCCGGCGCCGGGCGTGAGGCTGTCGTGCGCGGCGTCGACCGCTCCCGTCGAGGTGCTGGTGGTCGCGGTGGCGAACAGGCCGGTGCTCCACTGACCGAAGCGCACCTCCTGGCCCTCGAGCGCGGCGCCCGCCGCCCGGCCGGCCGTGCCCTGGTTGCCGAGCTGCGCGGCGATCGAGATCGCGGTCGAGACGGTGAAGATGATCGCCATCGAGCCGAGGATCGCGTAGCCCTGCCGGTGGTTCCCGACGAGGTTGCCCAGCATGCGGGGCAGCGCGACGGGGATGAGCAGGATGAGGAAGATCTGGAACAGGTTGGTCGCGGCCGTCGGGTTCTCGAAGGCGTGCGCCGAGTTGGCGTTGAAGTAGCCGCCGCCGTTGGTGCCGAGGAGCTTGATCACCTCCTGGCTCGCGACGAGGCCGCCGGTGAGCACCTGCTTCTGCCCGTCGAGGCCGACGATCTCGTGCCGCTGCCACAGCGTCTGCACCACGCCCTGCGCCATGAGGATCACGGCACCGATCGCGGCGATCGGCAGCAGGACGCGCAGGGTGATGCGGGTGAGGTCCACCCAGAAGTTGCCGAGCCGGTCGGTGCGCGAGCGGACGAAGCCGCGGACCAGCGCGACCGCCACCGCGATGCCGACGGCCGCGGAGACGAAGTTCTGCACCGCCAGGCCGATCGCCTGCGCGATGAGGTTCATCGCCGATTCGCCGGAGTACCACTGCCAGTTGGTGTTGGTGACGAAGGAGATCGCGGTGTTGAGCGCCTCGTCGAGCCGCCACTGCTTCGGCTCGACGCCGGGCAGCCGGCCCTGGAGGAGGAGCAGGAGCGTGAGGGCGACGATGCTGACGGCGCTGAACGCGAGCGCGGCCACGGCGTAGACGCGGTAGCCCTGTTCGGCCTCGGGGTCCGCGCCCACGAGGCGGTAGACGACGCGCTCGACGCGCCAGTGCTTCGGCGTGGTGACGACGTGCGCCAGGTAGTCGCCGAGCGGGCGGTACGCGATCGCGAGCGCCGCGACCAGGGTGCCGATCGTGAGCAGGCCGGATGCGGTGCCGCTCATCAGAAGCGCTCCGGGCGCAGCAGGGCGTACAGCAGGTACGCCAGGGTGAGGATCGTCGCGGCGAGCGCCAGCGCGTTGGAGATGTTCATGGGCTCCACTGGACCACCGTCGTCGCGCGTTCTCACGCCCCCTTAACGCCCCCGATGCGGGTCTTGACGCGTTCTTAGCGGATGATGGTTCGGTGAACTCAGCAGCTTCCGCGCCCGCGCCGCAGCGGGTACCGCCGGATGTCTGGGTCCTCGTGGCGGCCAGCTTCGTGATCGCCCTCGGCTACGGCGTCGTCGCGCCCGCTCTGCCCGCTTTCGCCCGCACCTTCGACGTGGGCATCGGCGCCGCCTCCGCGGTCGTCAGCGCCTTCGCGATCATGCGGCTCGCCTTCGCCCCGGCGACCGGCCCCTTGGTGAAGGCGTTCGGCGAGCGGTGGATCTACATGACGGGGCTCCTCATCGTCGCGGCGTCGACGCTCGCGGTGGCCTTCGCGCAGACCTACTGGCAGCTCATGCTCTTCCGCGGGCTGGGCGGTGTGGGCTCGGTGATGTTCACGGTGTCCGCGATGGGCCTGATGATCCGCATCGCGCCCGCCGAGATCCGCGGCCGAGTGAGCGGCGTCTACTCGTCGAGCTTCGTGCTCGGCGGCATCTGCGGCCCCCTGCTGGGCGGCGCCCTCGTCGGCTTCGGCCTGCGGGTGCCGTTCGTCGTCTACGCCATCGCGCTCGTCGTCGCCACGCTCGTCGTGGGCATCGCGCTGCGCGGCAGCACCCTCGCGGGCCGGGAGGAGGCCTCCTCCGAACCGGGCACGACGGTCCGCGAGGCGCTCGCCGATTCCGCCTACCGGGCCGCGCTCTTCACGTCGGTCGTCTTCGGCTGGGTCTACTCGATGCGGGTGTCGCTGCTGCCGCTGTTCTTCGCCGCCGTCCTCGACCAGCCGGCCGCGATCGCCGGGTACGCGCTGGCGGCCTACGCCGCCGGCGACGTGCTCGCGATGTTCCCCGCGGGCCGCGCCTCCGACCGCTACGGCCGGCGGCCGTTCATCGTCGTGGGGATGCTCGTCATCGCCGTCGGCACCGTGGCGCTGGGCTTCACCGACTCGGTGCTCGTGGCCTTCCTCGTCACCGTCGTCGCGGGCATCGGGACCGGCCTCGTCGCGCCGACGATGCAGGCCTCCCTCGCCGACGTGCTGCAGGGCAGGGGCCGCAGCGGCGGTGCGCTCTCCGCGTATCAGATGGCGCAGGACGCGGGCACCATCTCCGGGCCGCTGCTCGCGGGCGCGATCGCGCAGTACCTCGGATTCACCTGGGCCTTCGCCGTCACCGCTGCCCTGTGCGTCCTCGCCGCCATCGCCTGGATGCTGGCCCGGGAGACCCGGGTCCCGGCGACGGTCTGACCGCACGCCACCCGCCCGGCCGGCCTCGCGTCGCTGTCGGGCATGCCCATTGCCGTGCTCGCCGGTAGGCATGGTGAACGAGCCGACGACTCTCGGATTCCGTCCGGTTCGGACACGGTGTCCGAACCGGACAGAATCCGAGAGCTCGTTCGTCCGACACGCTGCCTCTCACCGCGCCGCCCGCCCTGCGTCGGCTCGCGCCGCGGTGACCGTGGCACCGTCGAACCCGGGAAGTGCGGCCTACTGCCAGCTGGGCAGCCAGAGCTCCAGGCGCCACCACCACATCGGGATGGGCGTGGCGGTCAGGATCGGCCAGAGCCAGGTGAAGTTCAGCACCACGATCGCCGCGTAGAGCACCACCAGCCAGCGGCCCAGTTGCAGCCGCTCGAAGCCGAAGTAGCGCGCGAGGCCGTCCAGGCCCAGCACCTCGCGGCAGATCAGCGCGATCATGATGCACAGGAAGGGCATCAGCGTGAGCGCGTAGAAGTAGTACATCTGTCGGTCCAGGTTGAGGAACCACGGCAGGTAGGTCGCGAAGTACATGGTCACGGGCGCGGCGTAGGCCCAGTCGCGCTTGACGAACATCTTCCACAGCGCCCACAGCACCACGGGCACCGCGATCCACGTGAGCGCGGGCGTGCCCACCGCCATCACCGCGCGCACGCACGGGCCGTCGCCGCACATGCCGCCCGACTGGTCCGCGGTGTAGTGGTAGAGCATCGGCCGCAGGCCCATCGGCCACGTCCACGGCTTCGACTCCCACGGGTGGTGGTTGCCGGCGGAGTTGGTCAGCCCGTCGTGGAAGTCGAGGATCGTGGCCTCGTAGAAGAACAGGGACCGCAGCGCCGCGGGCACCCAGGCGAAGGGGCCGCTGTCGCCGATCTGGTTCCCCACCGCATACCGGTAGACGGAGGTCTCCGAGGAGAACCAGGGCCAGAAGCTGCCGAGGTACACCAGGATCGGCACCACCCCGAGCGACATGCCCGACGGGATCAGGTCGCGCAGCAGTACGCCGCGCCACGGCCGGATCACGCCGTACTGCCGGCGGTTCGCCACGTCGAAGGCCAGCGAGAGCGCCAGGACGCCGATGAGGAAGTAGATGCCCGACCACTTCACGCCGCACGCGAGGCCCACCATGATCGCGGCGGAGAAGCGCCACCAGCGGAAGCCCAGCCGCGGTCCGTACAGCGAATCCGTGATCCGCCCCTCGATCGCTGCGCGGTGCAGCCGCTCCCGCATCTGGTCGCGGTCGACGAGGATCATCGCGAACGCCGCGAAGCCGAAGAAGACGAGGAAGATGTCGAGCAGCGCGACGCGCGAGGAGACCATCGTCAGGCCGTCGCAGATGAGGAACAGGCCCGCCAGGCCGCCGATCAGCGTCGATCGGGCGAGCCGCCGGGCCGCGCGGATCACCATGAACACGAGCAGCGTGCCGCACACCGCTGACATGAACCGCCAGCCCAGCGGGCCGTAACCGAACAGCCACTCGCCGATCGCGATCATCCACTTGCCCACCGGCGGGTGCACGATCAGCCCGAACCCGGGGTTGTCCTCGATCCACTGCCCGCCCGAGAGCACCTGCCAGCCCTGCGGGGCGTAGTGCTTCTCGTCGAAGACCGGGGTCTGCACGGGGGTGCTGCCGATGAAGCCGGTGTTGCTCGGGTAGCCCAGGTTGAAGAACCGGGTGGCCGCCGCGACGGCGGTCAGCACCAGCGTCACGGTCCAGCCGAAGGCGCGGTCGGTGGCTCCGAACACCGCGGGCGGGAGCCGCGGGCCGGGGCTCACCATCTCGCGGTCCTCGCTACGCCCCTCGGGCATCGCCACAGCTGTCACGCGACCCATCGTAGGGTGTGTGCTGTGGGAGCAGAGGACGCGCGCGGGGCACTGATCGTCGCCGGGGTGCCGATGGGCAACCCGGGTGACGCCACCGCGCGGCTCATCGCGGCGCTCGGATCCGCCGGCGTGATCGCCGCCGAGGACACGCGTCGGGCCCGCTCGCTGGCCGCCTCCCTCGAGGTCGAACCGCGGGGCCGGATCCTCAGTTTCTACGACCACAACGAGGCCGGCCGCATCCCGCAGCTGCTCGCCGCGCTCGACGCCGGCGAGACGGTCCTCCTCGTCACCGATGCCGGCATGCCGTCGGTGTCGGACCCCGGGTACCGCCTGGTCGCAGCCGTCGTCGAGGCGGGGCACCGGGTCACCTGCCTGCCGGGGCCGTCGGCCGTCACCACCGCCCTGGCCCTGTCCGGGCTGCCCGTCGAGCGGTTCCTGTTCGACGGTTTCGCCCCGCGCAAGTCCGGTGCCCGCCGGTCGTGGCTCGCCGAGCTGGTGACGGAACGTCGCGCGGCGGTCTTCTTCGAGTCGCCGCACCGCCTCGCCGAGACCCTCGCCGACGCCGCGGAGGTCCTCGGAACCGAGCGTCGCGCCGCGGTGTGTCGCGAACTCACCAAGACCTACGAGGAGGTCCGGCGGGGCACGCTGGGCGAGCTCGCCGCGTGGGCCGCCGACGGGGTGCGCGGCGAGATCACCGTCGTGCTCGAGGGTGCCGCCGCGGTCTCGGCGAACCCGGAGGATCACGTCGCCGCGGTGCTGCGCCGCGTCGAGGCGGGGGAGCGGCTCAAGGACGCCTGCGCCGCCGTCGCGACCGAGACCGGTGCCTCCAAGCGCGAGCTCTACGAGGCGGCGCTCGCCGCCCGCTGAATCCCACCGGTCCCGGGCACCGTCGCCGGGCGGGTCAGGATCAGGCGCAGCAACCCGACCACGACGATGCCGCCGACCGCGAGGTCGAGGTAGTGGCAGGCCATCGCGCCGAGGTACGTCGGGCCGCCCCAGGCGTTGACGGTGAAGTTCGGGTCCAGCCCGGCCAGCACCTGCACGCCCGCCCGGAACGCGGCGAAGACCAGCAGCCCCAGTAGCGGCGCCGCGAGCGCCAGCCGCGCCGGGGTGAGGGCGGGCGTGCGGGGACGCCACCGTCGGGCCCGGATCCCGAGCACGAGCGCCACCCCGACCACGGCCACCACCGCGTGCTGCGGCCACGCCGCGGTCCACGGGACGAAGCCCGCGACCTCCGGGTCGCGCCGGGTGAAGAGGTAGCCGCCGAACCCCACGCCGGCGGCGAAGGCCACCGCCAGCAGCAGGAGGAAGCGGCGCAGGGCGGGCGAGCGGAGGTCGATCATGCGGCCAGTCTCGCGGCCCGCGGCGCCCGCCGTCGTCACCCGCGCGGGTGAGATGTCTGATCGGAGTGGCCCGCTCGCTCCGCTCCCGGCGCCGGGCGGTACCCGACGATCGACGCGGCCTTGTCGAGGCACTCGCGCCACTCCGCGTCGGGCACGGAGTCGATGGTGATGCCGCCGCCCACGCCGAGACGGAGGGCACCGTCGCGCGCCTCGACGGTGCGGATCGCGACGCTCAGGTCCAGGCCCGTCAGCGGGTGGTCGATGCCGATCGCGCCGCAGTAGGTGCCGCGCGTGTGCCGCTCCCACGCGGTGATGCGGGTGCGGGCGGAGAGCTTCGGGGTGCCGGTGACCGATGCGGGCGGGAAGGTCGCGTCGAGCAACTCCGTACGGGCCGTGCCGGGCCGTTGCCGCGCGGTCACCGTCGAGACCAGGTGCCAAACGCCGGGCGCGGGCTCGACGCGCAGGAGCTCCGGGGTCCGGACGGTGCCCGTCGCGGCGACGCGGCTGAGGTCGTTGCGCACCAGGTCCACGATCATCACGTTCTCCGCCACGTCCTTGACGCTCGCGCGCAGGTCCTGCGGGGCCCGGGTGAGCGGCAGCGTGCCCTTGATGGGCCGGGAGGTGAGCACGCCGCCGCGCTCGGTGAGGAAGGTCTCCGGGGAGAACGACGCGACCGCGCCCCAGTCGCCCTCGAGGTAGGCGGCCTTCGCCGGGCGGGTGGCGGCGGCGATGTCGGCGAACAGGTCCAGCGGGTCGCCGGTGAGGGCGCCGTCGAAGCGGGTGCACACGTTCACCTGGTAGACGTCGCCCGCGCGGATCGCCTCCTGGCAGGCGAGGACGGCGGCGCGGTGATCGTCCCGGTCGGGCGCGGCCCACGTCGCGGCCCACGGTCTCGGGGCGGGCGCGGCGTCGGGGACCGGGAACGTCGGGTCGGTGCACGTCCACCGGCCGTCGTCGGCGAGGAGCAGCAGCGGGCCGGGGTCCCCGCCGATCGTCTCCGGGACCAGGCGCGGCTCGGCGGCGGTGTCCGGATAGCCGACGACGCCGAGCCACGGCGCACCGTCGGGTGCTGTCCCGGGTGTCAGGCGCGGGGCCGGCGCGATCACGGCCCGGTACCCGCCCCATGAGCCGAGCAGCGCCGCGGGCCGGTGGCCGCGTTCGCGGAGCGCCCGCAGCATGTCGACCGGTTGCACCGCGCCATCCTGTCACGGCCCCGTGCGCCGATCTCGGGGAGGAATGGGGGTTTCACCGGATGTGCGGGCCCCCGTCCGGCCGGAAGAGTGGGTGTCGGCCGGCGGATCTCTCCCACTCACCCGATCCGCCCGCCACCCGAACCACGGAGGAGGAGTGATGAACCCGGTGATCGACGGCGGCACGGCCCTCGGCGGGCGATTGGGGTGGGTGCACGTCGCCCACGGCGAGCGCAGCCAGGTCCGGTTCTACGCGGAGGGCGAGTACGCGGGTACCGCCGCCGCGCTGCCGACCGTCGACACCGAGGTCATCGGCGTGGACTACGACGTGGTCTACGTCCGCTACGGGCGCGACATCGCCCGTTTCCGCCTCGACGAGTCCGGCGCCGTCATCGCGCTGGACGCAGTGCCGGCGTCCGTCCTCGCCGGCTGACGAGCAGCGCGACCCCGGCGCCGATCACCCACGCGATCACCGGGTACATCGCGACGCGCTCCGCGAGCCCGGCCCAGCCGGAGGTCATCGCCACCGACGTCGCCGCGAAGCCCCCGATCCCTACGGTGCCGCACCGCACCGCGGCGCGCGCCGCCGTCGGATGCGTCGCCCGCAGCGAAAGGCCGAGCAGCAGGACCCCGACGGTGGGGGCGGGACCGCTGAGCAGGGCGACCGCCATGTGCGCCGCGGGGTACAGGTCACCCGGCGTGAGCCCGGCGCCGATCTTGCCCAGCCCGCCCAGGCCGAGGAGCACCGCGCCGGCCGCGGCGAGCCGGCCGGGCGGCAGCAGCGGCCGCAGCAGGAAGGTGCCCGCGAGCAGCGCGGCGCCGGTGGCGACGAAGCCGAGGTTCATCGCGAGGTGCCAGGGCGAGCACACCTCCGTGTGATAACCGCCCACATCGGCGGGGGCGCAGCCGACCATCCCGAGGTCGCTCACCATGTGCCGCACCGGGCTGTAGCCGTTGGTCACGCCGGCCATCGCGATCCCCTGGCCGACGAAGAAGGCCGCCGCCCCCGCCCAGCAGGCGGCGCCCGCGACGATCCGGTCCGGCGCGCCGCCCCAGCGCAGGCCCACGCCCAGGATCGCGCCGAGCACCGCGGCGATCGCGTGCTCGTCGTGCAGCGCGAGGAGCACGAGCGCTGCCGCGGCCAGCACCCCGATCGCGACGCGTCCGGATCGCGTGGACAGCGGCGCCGCCGCGACCGCCGCGGTGACCGCGAGCGTCATCGTCGCCAGCGAGCTGCCCGCACCGTCGGGGAAGCCGAAGGCGAGCGCCAGCAGGTTGCCGAGCACGCCGCCCGCGATCCAGACCACCGGCCCGAGCGCCGCGGGCAGCGCGCCACGTGTATCGCGTGCACCGCCCGCACCGCCCGCACCGCGTGCGGGGCCGCCGAAGGCGCGGGCCGCGAGCAACGCGGTCACGACCAGGGTGATGAGGTTGAAGCCCATGCCCCAGGCGCCGCCGCTCTGGATCACGAACGACGTGCCGATCCGCCACAGCTCGCCGCCGTCGATCGCGGAGGCGGAGCGCTGCCAGGCGTGTTCGAGGTCGGGGTGCAGGAGTTGGGCCGCCGACCCCGCCACGGCGACGGCGATGAGGGCCGTCGGCCACCGCGGGCGCGGCCGCTCCGCCGGGGGAGCGAGTCGGAGGATCCGCCAGGTGGCGAGGAAGAGGAGTCCGTAGAGGAAGCTGAGTGTCATGTCCGATTCCGTTGCGTGCGCTTGAGGTTCCCTCCGGATGGTGCCCCTCCGCAGTGTCGGACGGAATCCCCCGGAGGTGGGAGATCGGCACCGTCGCCGGGAGCGTTCCTCTCCGGGCCGGCGGGGCGGCGGTCCCGTCCGGCGGAAGCAGGACGATCCGCGGGCGCGCCGCACCGATAAGCTGGGCGCACCATGGCTGCAGACAAGGCTTTCTACATCACCACGGCGATCGCCTACCCGAACGGCGTGCCCCACATCGGGCACGCCTACGAGTACATCGCCACCGACGTGATCGCGCGCTTCCAGCGACTCGACGGCCGCGAGGTCTTCTTCCTCACCGGCACGGACGAGCACGGCCTGAAGATGCAGCAGACGGCCGCCAAGGAGGGCGTCGAGACCAAGGCCCTCGCCGATCGCAACGCCGCCGCCTTCGAGGCCCTGCAGCGCGCCGTCGGCTCGACGTTCGACCGGTTCATCCGCACCACCGACGCCGACCACTACGAGGCGTCGAAGGCGATCTGGCAGAAGATGGTCGACGCGGGCGACATCTACCTGGGCAAGTACTCGGGCTGGTACTCCGTGCGCGACGAGGCCTACTACGCCGAGGACGAGACCACCGTCACCGAGGACGGCACGCGGGTCTCGACCGACACCGGCACCGAGGTCGAGTGGACCGAAGAGGCGTCGTACTTCTTCAAGCTGTCCGCCTACCAGGACCGGCTGCTCGCGCTACTCGATCGTGAGGGCGGCTACCTCGAGCCGGCCACCCGTCGCAACGAGATCGTCAGCTTCATCAAGGGCGGCCTCAAGGACCTCTCGATCAGCCGCGACACCTTCGACTGGGGCGTCCCCGTGCCCGGCGACCCCGACCACGTCATGTACGTCTGGGTCGACGCGCTGACCAACTACCTCACCGGCGCCGGCTACCCCGACACGGAGTCCGAGCAGTTCACGACGTTCTGGCCGCCGACGCTGCAGATCATCGGCAAGGACATCATCCGGTTCCACGCCGTCTACTGGCCCGCGTTCCTGATGAGCGCCGGGATCGAACTGCCCGAGCGGGTCTTCGCCCACGGCTTCCTGTTCAACAAGGGCGAGAAGATGAGCAAGTCGGTCGGCAACGTCGTCGACCCGCACGCCCTCATCGCCGAGTACGGCCTCGACGCGCTGCGCTTCTTCCTGCTCCGCGAGGTGAGCTTCGGCCAGGACGGCAGCTACAGCCACGAGGCGATCGTCGGGCGGATCAACGCCGACCTCGCGAACGAGCTCGGCAACCTCGCGCAGCGCTCGCTGTCGATGATCAACAAGAACTGCGCGGGCACGGTGCCCACGCCCGGCCCGTTCACGCCCGAGGACGAGGCCCTCCTCGCCCGGGCCGACGGTCTGCTGGAGACCTCGCGACGCCATGTGGGCAACCAGGCGCTGCACCTGTACCTCGAGGCGATCTGGGAGGTGCTCGCCGAGACCAACCGCTACTTCTCGGCCCAGGAGCCGTGGAAGCTCAAGGCGAGCGACCCCGAGCGCATGGGGACGGTGCTCTACACGACCGCCGAGGTGGTCCGGCAGGTCGCGCTGCTGCTGCAGCCGGTGATGCCGGAGTCCGCGGAGGAACTGCTCACCCTGCTGGAGCAGCCCAAGGACCGGCGCACGTTCGACGCCGTGGGTACCCGCCTCGCCGCGGGCACCGCGCTGCCGAAGCCGCAGGGCGTGTTCCCGCGGTACGTCGAGCCCGAGTCCGACTAGCCGTCGCACGACCCGCGCCCCCGTCCGGATCTCCTCCGGGCGGGGGCGCGGTCGTCGTCAGGGGGTGGTCGCGAGGATGGCGAACTGGGCGGCGGCCTTCTGGCGCGCGACGGCCGCGTTGGCGTCGTAGACCTGACCCAGGTACCGCCCGACGGGGACCCAGCAGAAGGTGAGGTCGCCGCCCGTCATGCACGTGACCGACGGGAGCTGCGGGATGCCCGGCACGGCGGGGTTCTTGGCGGCGGCGGTCCGCGTCATGGTCGTCGCGGCCGCCGCGTCGCGCGTGCGGTAGACGACGCTGCCCGCGGAGCCGACCAGGTCGATACCGGCGGCGCGGTAGGTGTCGGTCTTCGAGATGTCCTGGAGGCGGTGCAGCTGGCCCGGCCAGGTGTACCAGTTCTCGAAGAGGGTCGGATCGTCCGAGCCGGACCCCGGGAGCGTCCGCGACAGGATGCCGTCCTTGTCGAGGTCGAGCGTGCGGATCTGCGCGACGGCGGTCGGCGCGAAGCCCTTGAGCTTCGCCAGCTCCAGCTCGTAGGCCTTGGTCACGAACCGCGCGCCCTGCTCCGTGGTCGGTCCGGTGCCGCTGACGTTCACGACGAAGGGCCCCTGCGCGACGTACGCGTCGACGGTGCCGGGCTTGAACTCGGAGGCGAGCACGTCGGGGGCACCGTCGACGGCGATCCGGACCTTCGGTGCGGACGTGGTGGAGGCGCGGATGTCCGCGACGGCCTGCTTCGCGGCGTCGGGGGTCTCGAAGCGGTAGAGGCCGATCCGCACGGCGATCGTCGGCTTGTCGAACGCGTCGCCGCGCGTGGTCGTCATGCCCACCCGCATCTTGTTGGACTGGAAGGCCCGGGCCGTGGCATCGGGAACGCGGGTGCGGAGACCGTCGCCGACGAGAACGGGGTAGGAGCGCAGACCCACTCCGCCGATGATGAGCCGCGGGTCGACCTCGTTCGCCTGGATCAGCGCCTCGTCGCCCATCCGATTGCCCTCGACCACCCAGGACCGGTTCTCGGAGGTGGTGATCGCGCGCGCCTGCGCCGGGAACCCGCCGTAGTCCAGGCCGGCGGGGACCGGCACCGTCGGGCCGGAGGACGTGCGGGGCGCTGCCGACGAGGACGCGGCGGCCGCGCCCGACGACGGGCTCGCCACCGGGTCTCCGCCGGTGGTGTTGCAGGCCGCGAGCAGCGCGGCGCCGGCGACGACGGCGGCGGACAGGACGGGCTTCTTCATGCGTTCTCCTCGGTCGGACACCGCACGAGGACACCAGGTGCCCCTTCGCGGCTGCTTAACGCAGTATTAAGTACGGTCCCCGGCGCGGGCCGCGCGGAGGTACCGGGACAATGGTCCGCATGGGGAAGAAGAAGCCGCCGCCTCCGCTGCCCGCGCCGCTGCCCGGCCTGGTCGACGCGCACACCCACCTCGACGGCTGTCGCGCGACCACGGCCGAGGCCGTGCGGGAACTCGTCGACCGGTCCGCCTCCGTCGGCGTCGACCGCGTCGTCACCGTCGCCTGCGACCTCGACCAGGCGCGCTACGTCATCGAGGCCAGCCGCTGGGACGAGCGCGTCTTCGCCGCCGTGGCCCTGCACCCCACGGACGCGCACCAGCTCGAGGTCGACGGTGCGCCGGCGGAGCTCGAGCGCCTGGCCGCCGATCCGCGGTGCGTGGCGATCGGGGAGACGGGCCTGGACTGGTACTGGCTCGGCAAGCGCGAGGACGTCGCGACGCCGGCCCAGCAGCACGCGGCCTTCGAGTGGCACATCGACCTGGCCAAGCGGCTCGGCAAGCCGCTGATGATCCACAACCGCGAGGCCGACGCCGACATCCTCGCCGACCTGGAGCGCTTCGGCGCCCCCGAGACCGTGATCTTCCACTGCTTCTCCGGCGACGCGGCGATGGCGCGCGAGTGCGTCGACCGGGGCTACGTGCTGAGCTTCTCGGGAACCGTCACCTTCACCAACGCGACGGAGCTGCAGGAGGCCGCGCGCCTCGTCCCGGACGGTCAACTGCTCGTCGAGACCGACGCGCCGTATCTCACACCCCACCCGTACCGGGGTGCGCCCAACGAGTCGTACTGCATCCCCTACACCGCCCGCTACCTCGCTGACCTGCGCGGAGTCGCGCCGGAGGAGCTCGCTGCGGCCACCACGGCCACGGCGGACCGTGTGTTCGGCGCCACATTCGCGGGCGCGAAATGAACAGAAGCTGGCACGCCTCCCACTTCTCCGTTACCGTACTGTGATGTAACGGCGACCGAAACGTCGCCGAGCGCCACACCTGCAGTCCACCCATGGGAAGTCACCAGTGCCTGAGCTCGACGCAGACGACAACACCACCACGGTGGATCAGCCCACCTCCCACACTCGCCGCGGCGCCTTCGGTGCCACGCGGGAGCGCACCGCCGAATTCGACGTGACCCAGGTCTTCGCCCGGTTTAGCGACATCGACGGCGCGCCCCTCGACCCCGAGGCGGACCGCGAGATCATCGATCTCGAGGCCGAGGTCTACGGCGACGACGCTGTGGCGGAGGCCGAGAGCCTCGCGCTCGAGGCCGAGGAGAAGTACAACGCGGAGCACCCGCAGGAGCTCCCCGAGCCCGCCGTCCTCGACGAGGACGCCGACGAGGCGCCGGAGCCCGCCGCGCAGGCGAAGGACGACGACGGCAAGTCCGGCGTCATCGACGGACTGTCGGCCAAGCTCGAGAACACCCCCGTCCGCGCCGTCACCGGCGCCATGCTGGTCGCCCTCATGGCCACCGGCGGCACCGCCGCCGCGCTGTACCAGGACTTCACCGTCACGGTCGACGGGCAGACCCACGAGGTCTCCACGATGAGCCGCTCGGTGAAGTCGATCCTCGGCTCCGCCGGTGTCGACGCCGACGCCGCCGACCGGGTGAGCCCGGGCCTCGGCGAGTCCGTCCAGCCGGGCCAGCCGATCACCGTGCAGCACGCCCGCGACGTCGCGGTCAACGTCAACGGCAAGGTCCGCACCGTCAAGACCACCGACCTGACGATGGGCGCCGCCCTCGCCTCGGCCGGCCTCGGCGACGCGAAGAACTTCGTCTCCGTCCCGCTCGACACGCAGGTCCCGCTCGACGGTGCCGCGGTCTCGGTCGTCACGCCCGTCGCGGCCACCGTGATCGACGCGGGCGGCAAGGTCGCCGCCACCGCGGCCGGCCGCACCGTCGGCGAGTACCTCGCCAAGATGGGCGTGCCGCTGATCCAGCAGGACTCCGTCAAGCCGAGCGCCAACACCCCCGTCACCCCCGGCATGACCATCTCGGTCAACCGGAACCGGACCTCCACCGTGACGGTCACCGAGCCGTACACGGCGCCGCCCAAGAAGGTCGACGACCCGAAGCTGACCAACGGCAAGACCCAGGTCACCGACCCGGGCAAGCCGGGTAAGCAGGAGGTCCAGTACCGCGAGCACGTGGTGGACGGCAAGGTCGTCTCCCGCGAGAAGGTGGGCTCCAAGGTCCTCGACCCGGGTGTCGCCGGCGTCACAGCCGTGGGCACGGCCCCGGGCGCGCCCTACGTGGCTCCGGGTTCGGTGTGGGACCGCCTCGTGCAGTGCGAGTCCACCGGCAACTGGGCGATCAACACGGGCAACGGCTTCTACGGCGGCGTCCAGTTCGACTACGGCACCTGGCTGCGCCACGGCGGCGGCAAGTACGCCCCGCGCGCCGACCTCGCCACCCGCGAGGAGCAGATCGAGATCGCCCGCAAGACGCTCAAGGCGCAGGGCTGGAGCGCGTGGCCCGCGTGCTCCTCGAAGCTCGGCCTGTCCGGCAACTCGGAGTAGTCCCAGTAGACTCAGCCGCTGTGACCGGCGCCGAATTCAAGAATCAGGCACGACTGCTCGGCCCCGCGGAGATCCGCGCGTTGGCCGGGCAGTTGTCCGTTCGCCCCACGAAGACGCTGGGGCAGAACTTCGTGCACGACCCGAACACGGTCCGCAAGATCGTCGCCGCCGCGGACGTCCGCCCCGACGACGTCGCCCTCGAAGTCGGCCCCGGCCTGGGCTCGCTCACCCTCGCGCTGCTCGACGCCGCCGCCTCGGTCACCGCGATCGAGATCGATCCCGTTCTGGCGGAACAGCTCCCGACGACGGTTGCCGAGCGTGCCCCCGAGCTCGCCGGGAACCTCACGGTGATCGGCGAGGACGCCCTCAAGGTGTCCGGCGCGCAGGTCTCCGCCGCGGGATCGCCGACGGTGCTCGTCGCGAACCTCCCGTACAACGTCTCGGTGCCGGTGCTGCTGCACCTGCTGGCCGAGGTCCCGACGCTGCGCACCGTGCTCGTGATGGTGCAGCTCGAGGTGGCCGACCGGCTCGCCGCGGCCCCGGGGTCGCGCGTGTACGGCGTCCCGTCGGTCAAGGCGGCGTACTACGGGCGGGTGCGCAAGGCCGGCACCGTCGGGCGCGCGGTCTTCTGGCCCGAGCCCAATGTCGAGTCGGGGCTGGTCCGGATCGACCTGCACGGCCCCGAGGACCGGGTCGACGTGGACCGCGCCCGCCTGTGGTCGGCCGTCGACGCGGCCTTCGCGCAGCGTCGCAAGACGTTGCGCGCCGCGCTCGCGACCTGGGCCGGATCGCCGGCGGCGGCCGAGGAACTGCTGCTCGCGGCCGGTATCGATCCGCGCGAGCGGGGGGAGAAGTTGTCGGTCGAGCAGTTCGCCGCCCTCGCCGCCGCCAGGCCCGCGGCACCGGCCCCGTAGTCTGGACCGCGTGCTTTCCGTGGTTCCGACCCCGCTGACCGTGCGGGCGCCCGCCAAGGTGAACCTCCACCTGGGCGTCGGTGACGTGCGACCCGACGGCTTCCACGAGCTGGTCACCGTCTTCCAGGCGCTCTCGCTGCACGACGACGTGACCCTCACCCCGGCCGACGCGCTGACCCTGCACGTGACCGGGGAGGGCGTGCGCGACGTGCCCACCGACCCGACGAACCTGGCCGCCCGCGCCGTGGTCGCGCTGGCCGAGCGGTACGGGCGGGACCCGAACATGCGCATCGACATCGCCAAGGGCATCCCGGTGGCCGGCGGCATGGCGGGCGGCTCCGCGGACGCGGCCGCCGCGCTGCTCGGCGCCGCCACGCTGTGGGGCCTCGACATCGGCCGCGGCGAGCTCGACGAGGTGGCCGCGACGCTCGGCTCCGACGTCCCCTTCTCGCTGCACGGCCACACCGCGCTCGGCACCGGCCGCGGCGAGCGGCTGATCCCCGCGCTGGCCCGCGGCGAGTTCCACTGGACGCTCGCCCTCGCGCGCGAGGGGCTCAGTACCCCCGCGGTGTACCACGAGCTGGACCGGCTGCGGGAGGCCGGCGATCCGCCGCGCGCCGGCAGCCCCGACGAGCTGCTCGCCGCCGTGGCCTCCGGCGATCCGCATCGTCTGGCGCCGCTGCTCGCGAACGACCTGCAGGCCGCCGCGCTGTCGCTGCAGCCCGGACTGCGGCGCACCCTGCGCGCGGGCCTGGAGGCGGGCGCGCTCGCCGGCATCGTCTCCGGCAGCGGCCCCACCTGCGCGTTCCTCTGTGCCAGTGCCGAGGACGCCGTCGACGTGGGCACCGAGCTCGCCGGCGCGGGGGTCTGCCGGACGGTGCGCGTGGCCTCCGGCCCGGTGCCGGGCGCCACCGTCGTGCCGTAGGCGCACCCTTCTCACCCTTGTCGGAATCGGGGCCGACGCGGCCTTGCTCGATACCCCCTAGGGGTATACATTCGGAGTCAGATACCCGCAGGGGGTACCCCCGATCCGAGGAGGAACCATGGACGGCCGGAAGACGACGCGGCGTTCGATGAATCCGGCGGCCAAGCTGGCGGTCTACGGCGCCGGCCTCGTGGTGGCGTTCGGCGGCGCGTACGGCATCGCCGGCGCCGTGGTGCCGGACGCCGCCGTCGCCGAGTGGAACGCCCAGGCCGACCAGGGGCACGGCGAGCACGCCGCGCCGGCCGCGACCGCCCCGGCCGCGGCGACACTCAAGGGCGTCGCGCTCAGCGCCGAGGGGCTCACCTTCGCGCCGGTGAGCGCTCCGCGCGCGGTGGGGGAGGCGGGCATCCTGAGCTTCCGCATCGAAGACGCCGCCGGCGCCCCGGTGACCGCGTACACGACCACGCACGAGAAGGACCTGCACCTCATCGTGGTCCGCGCCGACGGCACGCAGTTCCGGCATGTCCACCCCGTCCTCGACCGCGCCACGGGCACCTGGTCGGTGCCGTGGAGCTGGGCCGAGGCCGGGACCTACCGCCTCTACGCCGATTTCGCCCCCGCGACGGGCTCCGCCGTCACGCTGACGCGCACCGTCGAGGTCGCGGGCGGCTACGCCCCCGCCGATCCGGCGCCGTCGCGCATCGCGCAGGTCGACGGCTTCACCGTCGCGCTCGAGGGTGATCTCGTCGCCGGCGCCTCGAGCCCGGTCACGCTGCGCGTCACCCGCGGCGACGCCCCCGTCACGGCGCTGCAGCCCTACCTCGGGGCATTCGGCCACCTCGTCGCGCTCCGGCAGGGCGATCTCGCCTTCCTGCACGTGCATCCCGAGGGTGCCGAGCCGAAGCCGGGCGCCACCGGCGGGCCGGCCATCGCCTTCCAGGCGCAGGCCCCCACCGCGGGCAGATACCTGTTGTACCTGGACTTCCAGGTCGACGGGGTGGTGCGCACCGCGAGCTTCGTCGTCGACGCGGCCGCGTCGNCGGCGCCGCAGAACCCCACCCCTGCAACCACATCCGGACCGTCGGCCGACGGCCACGGCGGACACTGACGCACACTCGGACGAGGAGGAATCGACCATGAGCACACCCGGCGGCACCACCGGCGGCGCGCACATCGAACTGGACATCGGTGGCATGACCTGCGCCTCGTGCGCGAACCGGATCGAGCGGCGCCTCAACAAGATCGAGGGCGTGAGCGCCACCGTCAACTACGCCACCGAGAAGGCGAAGGTGGTCGCGCCCGAGGGCGTCGACCCGCAGCGGATCATCGACGAGGTCGTCGGCACCGGCTACAGCGCCACGGTCTCCGGGGTGGCGGCACCGTCGGGTCCGGGCGGCGAGGAGAGCACTCCCGCCGACGTCGAACTGGCGTCGCTGCGCACCCGGCTGATCGGCGCCGTCGTGCTCAGCGTGCCGGTCATCGCCATGGCGATGGTCCCCGCGCTGCAGTTCACCTACTGGCAGTGGGCCTCCCTGGCCCTCGCCTCGCCCGTGATCCTGTGGGGCGCATGGCCCTTCCACAAGGCGGCGTGGGCGAACCTCAAGCACGGCACGGCCACGATGGACACCCTGATCTCCATGGGCACGCTGTCGGCGTTCCTGTGGTCGCTGTACGCGCTCTTCCTCGGCACGGCGGGGGAGCCGGGGATGAAGCACCCCTTCTCCCTCACGCTCGCGCCGTCCGACGGTGCCGCCAACATCTACCTCGAGGTGGCCGCGGGTGTCACCATGTTCATCCTCGCCGGGCGGTACTTCGAGAAGCGTTCCAAGCGGCGGGCCGGGGCGGCGCTGCGCGCGCTGCTCGAGCTGGGCGCCAAGGAGGTCTCCGTCCTGCGCGACGGGGCCGAGGTGAAGATCGGCGTCGACGAGCTGCGCGCCGGCGACGAGTTCGTCGTGCGGCCCGGCGAGAAGATCGCCACCGACGGCGTGGTCGTCTCCGGCACCTCCGCGGTCGACGCCTCGATGCTCACCGGCGAATCGGTGCCCGTCGAGGTCGGCCCCGGCGATGCGGTCACCGGCGCCACGGTCAACGCCGGGGGACGCCTCGTGGTGCGGGCCACCCGCGTCGGCTCCGACACGCAGCTCGCGCAGATGGCGCGCCTCGTGGAGGAGGCCCAGACCGGCAAGGCCGAGGTCCAGCGCCTCGCCGACCGGATCTCCGGCGTCTTCGTGCCGATCGTCATCGCGATCGCCGCGATCGCCCTGGGTGGCTGGCTCGGCGCGGGCTTTCCGGTCTCGGCGGCCTTCACCGCCGCGGTCGCGGTGCTCGTCATCGCCTGCCCGTGCGCGCTGGGCCTGGCGACGCCGACGGCGCTGCTCGTCGGCACCGGCCGGGGCGCCCAGCTGGGCATCCTCATCAAGGGCCCCGAGGTCCTCGAATCGACCCGCCGCGTGGACACCGTCGTGCTCGACAAGACCGGCACGGTGACCACCGGCCGGATGACCCTGGTCGACGTGATCACCGAGCAGGGCGTGGACCCGCTCGACGTGCTGCGCTTCGCCGGAGCCCTGGAGGACGCCTCCGAGCACCCGATCGCGCAGGCGATCGCCAAGGGCGCGACCGCGAAGGTCGGAACGCTCGCGCCCGTCGAGGGATTCGCCAACGTCGAGGGGCAGGGCGTGCAGGGCGTCGTCGACGGCCACGGCGTGATCGTCGGCCGCGAGTCGCTGCTCGCCGACTGGGCGCTGCGCCTGTCCGACGAGCTCGTCGCGGCCAAGGCCGCCGCCGAGGCCCGGGGCGCCACCGTCGTGGCGGTCGGCTGGGACGGGGCCGCGCGCGGCGTCTTGGTCGTCGCCGACACCGTGAAACCGACCAGCGCGGAGGCGATCCGGGAACTGCGCGCACTGGGCCTGACCCCCGTGCTGCTCACCGGCGACAACGAGGCCGCCGCGCGGCACATCGCCGCCCAGGTCGGCATCGACGAGGTGATCGCCGAGGTCATGCCGCAGGACAAGGTCGCCGTGGTGACCCGCCTGCAGGCCGAGGGCCGCGTGGTCGCGATGGTCGGCGACGGGGTCAACGACGCCCCCGCGCTCGCCGCCGCCGACCTGGGCCTGGCGATGGGCACGGGCACCGACGTCGCGATCGAGGCCGCGGACATCACCCTGGTCCGCGGGGACCTGCGCGCCGCGGTGGATGCGATCCGCCTGTCGCGCAGCACGCTCCGGACGATCAAGACGAACCTGTTCTGGGCGTTCGCCTACAACGTCGCGGCCATCCCGGTGGCGGCCCTGGGCATGCTCAACCCGATGCTCGCCGGCGCGGCGATGGCCTTCTCCAGCGTCTTCGTCGTCGGGAACAGCTTGCGCCTGCGCGGATTCCGCGGCGTCGCGGCGCAGTCGCCCGCCGGAGATTCGCCCGTCGAGACGGCACCGGTCCCGGCCCCGTCGGACGAGAAGACCACCTGCCCGGTCATGGTGGGAAATCCGGTGGTGAAGTCCGCCGCGGAGGAGCGTGGACTGTTCCGCGACTACGACGGTGAGCGGTACTTCTTCTGCTGCCCCTCGTGCGCCCCGAAGTTCGACGCCGACCCGGCGAAGTACGCGGCCAACGTGGCCTGACGCGCTACCAGCGGAAACCACCGCTCCCCGCAGTTATCTCCGCTCGCCCCGCAGATTTGCGCCGCGACCGGAGATTTCTGCGGGGTGGGGATGGATCGGGGCGGGCCGGCTGCCCGCCGATCCGTCAGCCCTCCAGCGCCTCGGACAGCTCCAGCCAGCGCAGCTCCTGCTCGGCCAGCTCGTCCTCCAGTGCGGAGATCTTCTTCATCTCCTCCGCGAGGCCCGCGTAGTCGCCCTGATCGTGCTCGGCCAGCGCCAGTTTCGCCTTCTCGACCTGCTCCGTCAGTTTGGTCATCCGGCGCTCGACGGCCGTGACCTCCTTCTGCGCCGCCCGCAGTTCCGCGCCGCTCAGCCCGGACTCGGCCGGTGCGTCGGCGGGCGCCGAATCCGCACGGGAGGAACCGGATCCGGAGCTAGCGCCGTGCTGGGCCCGCCGCAGGGCGAGGTACTCGTCGACGCCGCCGGGCAGGTGCCGCAGGCGCCGCTCGAGGATGCCGTACTGCTGATCGGTGACGCGCTCGAGGAAGTAGCGGTCGTGCGAGACCACGATGAGCGTGCCCGGCCACGAGTCGAGGAGGTCCTCCATCGCGGCCAGCATGTCGGTGTCCAGGTCGTTGGTCGGCTCGTCGAGGATGAGCACGTTCGGCGAGTCCAGCAGGATGAGCAGCAGCTGCAAGCGCCGCTTCTGCCCGCCGGAGAGGTCCTTGACCGGCGTCGAGAGCTGCGCGCTCGCGAAGCCCAGCCGCTCCAGCAGCTGCGACGGGGTGAGCTCCTGCGCCTTGGACCCGCTGCCCACGGTGAAGCTCGTGGCGAGGTTCGCGAGCACCACCCGGACGGGATCGTCCCAGTGCTGCTCGAGCTCGTCGAGCCGCTGCGTCAGCGTCTGCACCTTGACGGTCTTGCCGCGCTTGACGGTGCCCGTCGTGGGCTGGACGGCACCGTCGATCAGCCCGAGCAGCGTCGACTTGCCCGCCCCGTTGACGCCGAGGATGCCGGTGCGTTCGCCGGGCGCGACGCGCCACTCGATGTCGCTGAGCACCTGCCTGTCGCCGTACGCGACGCCCACGTCGAGGATGTCCACGACGTCCTTGCCGAGCCGCGAGACCGCGAGCGACTGCAGCTCCGTCCGGTTGCGGATCTCCGGGACGTCGGAGATGAGGGCGTTCGCCGCGTCGATCCGGAACTTGGGCTTGCTCGTGCGGGCGGGGGCGCCGCGGCGCAGCCAGGCCAGCTCCTTGCGCGCGAGGTTCTGCCGCTTCTGCTCGATCGTCGCCGCCTGCCGGTCGCGCTCCACGCGCTGCAGGATGTACGCGGCGTAGCCGCCCTCGAAGGGCTCGACGATGCGGTCGTGCACCTCCCACGTCGCGGTGCAGACCTCGTCGAGGATCCACCGGTCGTGGGTCACCATGAGCAGGCCGCCCTGGTTCGCGGGCCACCGGGTCTTGAGGTGGCCGGCGAGCCACTCGATGGCCTCGACGTCCAGGTGGTTGGTCGGCTCGTCGAGGATCAGCACGTCGTGCTCGCCCGCGAGGAGCTGCGCCAGCTGCACGCGGCGGCGCTGCCCGCCGGAGAGCTCGCCGAGCCGGGCGTCCCAGGGCAGGTCGGTGAGCAGGCCGGCGAGGATGTCGCGGACCTTCGGGTCGCCCGCCCAGACGTGCTCCTCGGTGTCGCCCACCACCGCGTGCCCGACGGTCTCCTCGTCGTCGAACAGGTCGGTCTGGGTGAGCACGCCCACGCGGACCCCGCCCCGTCGGGTCACGCGGCCGGAGTCGGGCTCGCGGGTGCCGGCCAGCATGCCGAGCAGGCTGGACTTGCCGTCGCCGTTGCGGCCGACGATGCCGATCCGGTCGCCCTCGTTGACGCCGAGGGAGACCGAATCGAAGACCGTCTTGGTCGGGTACTCGAGGTGCAGCGCATCCGCGCCGAGAAGATTCGCCATCGCGCGTCCAGGTTACGCGGACACCTGCCATACTGATTTAGTTGGATATGCGACTAATCGCGAGGAGTGGGCTGTGAGCGACGCCGAGATCGTCACCACCGTGGTCGGGGGCACCGGCCACATCGAGCTGAACCGTCCGAAGGCGCTCAACGCGCTCACCATGGACATGGTGCACGCGATCGACGCGGCGCTGCAGGCCTGGGAGACGGACGACGCCGTGACGCGCGTGCTCCTCACCTCCGCCTCGCCCAAGGCGTACTGCGCCGGCGGCGACATCCGTGCCATCCGCGACCAGGTGGTGGCGGGGGAGGACTTCACCCCCTTCTTCCGCGACGAGTACGACATGAACCTCCGCCTCGCGGAGTTCCCCAAGCCCGTGATCGCCCTCATCGACGGCGTGAACATGGGCGGCGGCGTGGGCGTCTCGATCCACGGCTCGCATCGCGTCGTCTCGGAGAAGGCGCTCATCGCCATGCCCGAGGTCGCGATCGGCTTCCTCCCCGATGTGGGCGCCACGCACATCCTCGGCCGGCTCCCGCGCGGCTTCGGTGAGCTGATGGGGATGACCGCGGCCCGGATCGGCGCGGGCGATGCGCTCGCCGTCGGGCTCGCGACGCACTTCGTCCCGTCGTCGGCGATGCCGAACGTCAAGGACGCCCTGCTGGCCGGCGAGGACCTCGACGCCGTGCTCGCCCGGTTCGGCGACACCGCACCCGCCTCGACGCTGCCGCTCGACGAGATCGCCGACGTCTTCGGCCGCGACTCGGTGACCGAGATCCTCGCAGGCCTCGCCACGACCTCCGGCGCCTGGGCGGACACGGCCCGCGAGCAGCTGTCCACGGCCTGCCCCACCTCGGTCTTCGTCACGTTCGACCTCATCCAGGGGTCGCGCGACCGCACGCTCGCCCAGTGCCTCGCGGAGGAGGCCGTGGTGGGCGCCCGCCTGGTGCGCCGCCCCGACTTCGTCGAGGGCATCCGCGCCGTCCTCATCGACAAGACCCGCGACCCGAAGTTCTCGCCGGCGTCGATCAGCGACGTCGAGGAGCACGAGATCGAGGCCATCCTCGGCTCCTGATCCGGTGCAGCTGTGCTGCGTGTTGTCCGAGGGACACTTCGACCGGACGTTGCACGAGCGGCTGTGAAACCATGACCGCCAGTGACACATCGGACATCGCTGCATGTCGGATGTGCCACTGGTGGTCGTGATCGCATAGCGCCCGGATCGAGGCCCGGACCCTCGTCGCCTGCGGGCTCACTGGCCGCAGATCGATGCCTGTATGGGCGAGCAGGGGCCAGTCACACTCGACTGGCTATGTACCGCAATACCAGTTGCTCGCGACGATGGGTCTCATGATCGTTTCGTGGACCGCGGTGGCGGGAATGGTGGTGACGGCGTTGGCGATGGTGCTCACGCCCGGGCCGAACATGATCTATCTCGTCTCGCGCAGCATCAGTCAGGGCCGCACGGCGGGACTGATCTCGCTCGCCGGCACGGGGGTGGGCTTCGTCGTCTACCTCACCCTCGCCAACCTCGGGCTGGCGGTGGTCTTCGTCGCCGTGCCGTGGCTGTTCATGGGCTTCAAGGCCGCGGGCGCGCTGTACCTCGGGTACCTCGCGTGGCAGGCGCTGCGCCCCGGCGGTCGCGGGCTCTTCGAAACCGCAGACCTGCCCCGCGATTCGAACGCCAAGCTGTTCCGCATGGGGCTCGTCACCAACCTGCTCAACCCCAAGGCGGCGATCATGTACCTCGCGCTGATCCCGCAGTTCATCGATCCCGCTCGCGGGCACACCGCGGCGCAGGGCTTCCTGCTGGGCGGCGTGCAGATCACGGTGTCGATGCTGGTCAACGCCGCGATCGTGGTGGCCGCCGGCGCGGTGGCGGCGCTGATCGTGCGGCGCCCCGCGTGGGCCGCGTGGCAGCGCCGGATCACCGGAACCCTGCTGGGGGCCGTCGCCCTGCTCCTCGCCCGCGAGGTCCCGCAGCGCGCCCGCGTCTGATCGCGTCCGAAACCGGCCTTGAATCGCGGCACGGCGAAGGATTCGGATCGTGGGTCGATCCGATGCGGTTTTCAGACGGTCAGCCCACCTGATACGTACCGGTGGCGCTCGCGATCAGCGTGTCGCCGGCCTGCGAGTACATGTCGCACCGCACGTGGCTCGTCCTCCGGCCGGTGGACAGGCGGTGCGCCCGCACCCGCAGGCCGTCCTCGATGAGCGGGGCGATGAAGTTCACTGACAGCGAGGCGGTGACCCCGCGCAGCTTGTCGGGCACCGGGCGGCCCGCCCACGCCGCCACCATGACGCCGATGTCCGCCGCGGCGGCGATGAGGCCGCCGTGCAGCATCGTGCCGACCGTGGTGAGTTCGGGCCGGTAGGGGACGAGGAGTGTGGCGGTGCCGTCCGAGATGTCCTCCAATTGCACGCCGAGCAGTGCCACGAAGGGCGAGGCGGGGATGAACTGCTGCATGATCGCGGAGCCGTCGGCGGCCCCGGCGTCGAGCTGATCGGGCGAGATGGTCATCGCTGTTCTCCTAGTCTGACTGTGAAAACGAAGTTCGACTAGGATAGTGCCATGGAATCGCTGCTGACGGAACCCTCCGACAAGCGCCGGCGTCGCACCCGGGCGGCTCTCCTCGATGCGGCGCACGTGCTGTTCGCGCGCCCGGCCGGTTATCGCGGCACCTCGGTCGACGAGCTGGCGGCGCACGCGGGCATCGCGCTGACCAGCATCTACTCGAACTTCCCCGGCGGGAAGGCGGATCTCTACGCCGTGCTGGCCTGTCGGATCGGGAGCGAGCACGTCGCGGCGATGGCGGCCGCGGTCGCGGGCAGCGCGGGGGAGGAGGCCGCGCGTCTGGCCTTCGACGAGTATCTCGACTTCCATCGCCGGGAGCCGATCGCCTTCCGCGTGCTCGGTCTCACCGACGTGCACGGCGAGGAGTCCGAGACGGTCCGCGCGGCACGGGCGGAGGTGCGCGGCTACCTCGCGCGGGCCCTGGACGTGGTGATCACCGCGGTCGGGGAGCCCGCGGACGTGGCGCGAGCGGAGGTGATCCAGTGCTGGGCCGGTATCAACGGGCTGCTCGCCCTTGCGGCCCGCGGCCTGATCGACGCCGCCGAGGCGGACCGTCTGATCGGCGAGGTGCGCACCCGGTGCGCGGCGGGTCTCGCCGCGGCCGGCGGGGCTCGCGGCGTCAGTCGGCCGCGGCCACCAGCGGCTCGAGGGTGAGCGACGGGTGCTCCTTCTCGATGTACTGCAGCCGCCACTTGTCCGAGAACAGTGCCAGGAGGGCACCGTCGTTGCGCTCGAAGACCTCGACGCCGCGCTGCCGGTTCAGCTCATCCGCACTGGCCGCGTCGGTCCGGCGCGCGACCGAGTAGCCCAGGTGCTCGACCTGCACGTCGACGTTGAACTCCGTCTTCATGCGCGCGACCACGACCTCGAACTGCATGGGGCCCACCGCGGCCATGACGGGCGAGGCGTCGCCGCGGACGTCGTTGCGCAGCAACTGCACGACGCCCTCGGTACCGAGTTGCTCGACGCCCTTGCGGAACTGCTTGTACTTGCCCGCCGAGTCCGCGCGGACCACGGCGAAATGCTCGGGCGCGAAGGACGGGATCGGCGGGAACTGGACCTTCGCACCGTCGTACAGGGTGTCGCCGGGGGCGAGTGCGTTGGCGTTGACCAGGCCCACGACGTCGCCGGGATACGCGGTCTCGACGGTCTCCCGGTCGCGACCGACCACCGTCATCGCGTACTTGGTGGCGAAGGGCTTGCCGGTCTGCGCGTGCTGGACGACCATGCCGCGCTCGAACTCGCCGGAGACGATCCGCATGAACGCCAGGCGATCCCGGTGCGCCGAGTCCATGCCCGCCTGCACCTTGAAGACCACGGCGCTGAACGGATCGGTCACCTCGCGCTCGGACTCGTCGATCGTGGTCCGCGAGTGCGGCGGCGGCGCCAGCTCGACGAGGGCCTCCAGCAGCTGGCGCACACCGAAATTGAGGATCGCCGAGGTGAAGATCACGGGCGAGGTCTGGCCCGCCAGGAACATCTCCTGATCGTGGCCCTGCCCCATCTCGGTCATGAGTTCGGTCTCCTCGACCGCTTCGGCCCACACGTCGCCCTCGCGCTCGAGCGCCGCGTCGGTCGAAAGGTGGTCCTCGGGAGCGATCTTCGCGCCGCCGGCCGTGCGGGTGAAGTGCACGTACTCGTCCTTGCGCACGTCCCGCAGGCCGCGGAAGTCGCCCGCGATGCCGACGGGCCAGAACAGGGGGGTGGGGGTCAGCCCGATGCGCTCGGAGATCTCGTCGAGCAGCTCCAGCGGCGTGCGGCCGGGCCGGTCCCACTTGTTGATCACGGTGATCACGGGGATGCCGCGGTGCCGGCACACCTGGAAGAGCTTGAGCGTCTGCGGCTCCAGGCCCTTCGCGGCGTCGATGAGCATCACCGCCGCGTCGACGGCCGTCAGCACGCGGTAGGTGTCCTCGGAGAAATCGGCGTGGCCGGGGGTGTCGACCAGGTTGATCACCGACGGCTCCTCGTCCGGAGACGCGTCGGAGGGCGTGTAGTTGAACTGGAGCGCGGTCGAACTGACGGAGATGCCGCGCGCCTTCTCCATCTCCATCCAGTCGGAGACCGTCGACTTGCGGCCGGCCTTGCCGTGGATCGCGCCCGCCTCGTTGATCACCCGGGCGTGCAGCGCCAGGGCCTCCGTCATCGTCGACTTACCCGCGTCGGGGTGGCTGATGATGGCGAAGGTGCGGCGGCGGGAGACCTCGTCGGCAATCGAACTCACGGGGAACCAGTGTACCCGTATCCGCAGGTAGATCGTGTCGCGGTCAGACGGGGCGCGAAAGCGCGTGGACCACGTGGTCCGGCGGGTCGACGGGGTTGTCGGGCGGGATGTCGACGTGGCCCACGAGGGCGAAGCCCGCGCGCTCGAGCGCGCGCCACGACCGGCGGTTACCCGCCGCGACCGCCACCACGACGCGTTCGCCGCTCAGCTCGGTGAAGATCACCTCGCACATCGCCGCGATCATCGCGGTGCCGAGGCCGCGGCCGGTCGCGGCGGGGGAGCCGATCAGGTAGTCGATGCCCCAGTCGGCGGGACCGAGCCCGACGAGCGCATCGACCGCCGCGGTCTCGGGCTCGTCCGCGTAGTCGATCCACCGCTGCCGCTGGATCAGCCCGAACGGGGCCCCGGCACCGTCGAGTTCATCGGGCCCGCTCGCTGCACTCCCGGCGCCCAGTGCGAGCCAGTCCTGGGAGGGCTCGACGCCGTCGACGGACGGCCCGAAATCGCGCTCGATCGCCTCGGGGGAGGTCTCGTGGTTCCACCACCGCCGGTTGTGCGGCTCGGCGAGCCACGACGCGAGGAGCGGAAAGTCCTCGCGCGTGACCCGCCGGAAGGTGATCACCAGGCGTGCACCGTGTTCTGGGCGGCCTCGAGGCCGTCGCGGATCAGGAGCTCGACGGCGTCGGCCGCGTTGGCGACCAGCAGCGGCACCTCGGGCTTCTCCACCTTGGCGAAGGGCTTGAGCACGTAGTCGGCGGGGTCCTGCCGGCCCGGCGGGCGGCCGATCCCGGCCCGCACGCGCAGGTAGTCCTTGGTGCCCAGGTGCTGGGTCAGGGAGCGGAGGCCGTTATGGCCGCCCTCGCCGCCGCCGCGCTTGAGCCGGACGAGACCGAAGTCGATGTCCAGTTCGTCGTGCACGGCGATGACGTCGGTGGGCTCCACCGAGTAGAACCGGGCGAGCGCGCCCACGGGCTCGCCGGAGAGGTTCATGAAGGACTGCGGCTTCGCCAGGTGGACCTGGCGGCCGACGAGCCGCGCGCCCGCGACCTCCGCCCCCGACTTCTTGTGCCGGGAGAAGGAGGTGCGGGCGCGCGATGCGAGCTCGTCGACCACGTCGAAGCCGATGTTGTGCCGGGTTCCGGCGTACTTCTCGCCGGGGTTCCCCAGCCCCACGACGATGAGTGGCCGGTCGGTCATCGAATTACTCGGCAGCCTCGTCGGCGGCCTCGGCCTCGGCCTCGTCGTCGGTCTGCGCCGCGGCGATCTCGGTGATGTTGATGACCAGCGCGTCGGCGTCGGTGACCAGGGTGGCGCCGGCGGGGAGCTCGAGCTGCCCGGCGGAGATCTGGGTGCCGGCCTCGAGGTTGTGGACGTTGAAGACGATGTTCTCGGGGATGTTCAGCGCGTCGGCCTCGATCTCGACCTCGTTGAGGTCCTGCGCCACCTGGGTGCCGCCGGCGGGCTCGCCCTCGACGATGACGGACACGGAGACCGTGACCTTCTCGCCCTTCTTGATGACGAGGAGGTCGGTGTGCTCGATGTAGTTGCGCAGCGGGTGCACGACGACCTGCTTGGTCAGCGCGAGCTGCTCCTTGCCGTCGATGTCCAGGTTCAGCACGGCGTTGGTGCCGTCCTTACGCAGGATGGCGGCGAACTCGCGCGCGACGACGGTGAAGTGCTGCGGCTCGGTGCCGTGGCCGTAGAGGACCACGGGGACGAGGCCGTCGCGACGGGCGCGGCGGGCGGCGCCCTTGCCGAACTCGGTGCGGACGGTGGCGGCGAGCTTGTTCTGCTCAGACATGATGTTCCTTCAAGTGCGGTGAATCGGCCTCGACGATGCCGAGGCGGTCCGCACTGCGCCTCGCGGATCCGCGGGAGAAGTGCCGTTCGCGTCGATCACGGCGGCCGGGGCCGCCCTCGCCGAGAAGGTCGCCGCACAGTCTAGCGAACGGCCCGCTCAGGAGTGAAATCGAACCTTCGCCGTTACGTCATGTCCAGTTCGCGCGACGTCCACGCCACATGGGCACCATCGACACCGTGAACAACGCCCCGCTGTGGTCGCCGCAGGACGTCGCGGAGCGCTTCGTCGACGCCCTGGGCGGCGGCGACTACGACATCGCCGAGCAGCTGCTGGCGAAGGACGTCGTGTACCGGCGCACGGGCGGTCGTCCCCTGCGCGGCCGTGCCGCGATCGCCCGGCACTTCCGCTGGCACGCCCGCACGCGCGTCGCGATGCAGGCGGTCCTGCTGATGTCAGAGCAGTCCGACTGCGCGACGGCCGTCACCGAGCGGGTGACCGCCCTCGTCTACGGCCCGCTGCGGGTGCAGTTCCCGGTGCGGGGCACGTTCGAGGTCGACGGTGGCCGCATCGTCGCCTGGCGCGACGAGGCGGACGTGCGCGCGGTCGCCCGCGCCGCCGCGCGGGCCGCCGCGGGGGTCTTCTACGCGCCCGCCCGGCCCACCCTTCCGCGCGCCGTGATCTGAACCGGGAAGCCGCGGCGACCGCCCGGCGTTGCACCGGGCATGACGACTCTGGGCAGGATCGGGATCTGGCGCGCCGCCACGCAGGCCGACGGTGCTTTCGCGGCACGCGCCGAGGAACTGGGTTACGGCACCGTGTGGCTGGGCGGTTCGCCCGGCGGCGACCTGGCGGTGGTGGATCCGTTGCTGGCGGCGACGGAGAACCTCGTCGTGGCGACGGGCATCCTCAACATCTGGCAGGACGACGCCCGATCGGCCGCGGCCGCCTTCCATCGGATCGAGGGCCTGTTCCCCGGCCGGTTCGTGCTCGGCATCGGCGCCGGGCACCGCGAGGCCACCGCCGACTACCGCACCCCGTACCAGGCCCTCGTCGACTACCTCGACGTGCTCGCCGCGGAGGGCGTGCCGAAGCAGCAGACGGTGCTCGCCGCGCTCGGCCCCAAGGTGTTGCGGCTCGCCGCCGATCGCACCGCCGGTGCCCACCCCTATCTGACCACGCCGGAGCACACGCGCCGCGCCCGCGAGATCCTCGGCGACGGGGTGCTGCTCGCGCCCGAGCAGAAGGTCGTGCTCGGCGTCGACGAGGCCCGCGCGCGGGAGGTCGGCCGGGGCACCGTCGACTTCTACCTGCGCCTGCGCAACTACGTCGCCAACCTGCGGCGCCTCGGCTTCGACGAGGCCGACCTCGAGCGGCCCGGCAGCGACCGCCTCGTCGACGCGCTCGCCGTGCACGGGGACGGCGACGCGATCGCCGCGGGCGTGCGCGCGCACCTCGATGCGGGCGCCGACCACGTCGCCGTGCAGGCGCTCGGCGACGACCCGTGGCCGGCGCTGGAGGCGATCGCGCAGCGCCTGCGCTGACGGTCGGGCACGATGGGTGCCGTGAACGCCACAGCCGATGCCGCCGCCAACCTCGCCGACTTCACGAAGGAGTCGTTCGCCGACGCCGGCGTGACCCACGACGTCTACCGCAAGGGCTCCGGCCCGGCGGTGATCGTGATCGCCGAGATCCCCGGCATCACGCCGAAGGTGCTGGACTTCGCCCGGAAGGTGGTCGACGCCGGCTTCACCGCGGTGCTCCCGCACCTGTTCGGCACCCCGGGCCTCGACGCCGGGAACCCGAAGGCCATCGGCGCCCTCGAATCGGGGAAGGCGATGGCCAAGCTCGCCGCCACGCTGTGCGTGAGCCGGGAGTTCACCATCCTCGCCACGGGCAAGACCTCACCGGTGGTCACCTGGCTGCGCGCCCTCGCGCGACAGGAGCACGAGCGCTGCGGCGGCAAGGGCGTCGGCGCGGTGGGCATGTGCTTCACCGGCGGCTTCGCGCTGGGGATGGCCGTCGACGACGTGATGCTCGCGCCGGTGCTCAGCCAGCCGTCGCTGCCCTTCCGCCCCATCCCGGGCACCGGCCGCACCATCGACATCTCCCCGCAGGACCTCGACACCGTCAAGGTGCGCTGCGCGAAGCAGGGCCTCAAGGTCATGGGCCTGCGGTTCAAGGGCGATCGCATGGTGCCCGGCGAGCGCTTCGACTTCCTCCGCGAGCAGCTCGGCGACGGCTTCATCGCCGTCGAGCTCGACGACGCCGACGCCAACCCCGACGCGATGATCCCGCCGCACTCCGTGCTCACCGAGCACCTCATCGACGAGCCCGGCCAGCCCACCCGCCGGGCCCTCGACGACGTGATTCAGCTCTTCCGCGACACCCTGGTCTGATCAGTCCTTCTCCTGCTCCGACTTCTGCGCGTCATCCGCCGGCAGAGATCCCTCGGATACGGAACCGTCGGCGTGCTTCTCGACGACCGACAGCACCAGGCCGTCGTCGTCGGCGTCGACTCGCACCGTGTCGCCCTCACGGACGTCCCCGCGCAGCAGCATCGACGACAGGCGGTTGTCGAGCTCCTTCTGCACCGTGCGACGCAGCGGCCGGGCGCCGAACTGGGGCTGGAATCCCTCGTCGGCCAGCCAGTCCTCGGCCTTCGTCGTCACGTCCAGCTCCACGTCCTGGGCGCGCAGCAGCCGCCGGGTGCCGTCGAGGATCATCTCGACGATGTTGCGCAGTTGCGTCCGGTCGAGGCGGTGGAAGATCACCGTGTCGTCGATGCGATTGAGGAACTCGGGGCGGAAGTGGGAGTGGAGCCGCTCCTTGACCTGCGGTATCACCGACTCCCAATCGTCCTCGGGCGCAGCGAGGATCAGGTCGGCGCCGATGTTGCTGGTCAGGATCACGATGGTGTTCTTGAAATCGACGGTGCGCCCCTGCGCGTCGGTCACGCGCCCGTCGTCGAGGAGCTGCAGCAGCACGTTGAAGACGTCGGGGTGTGCCTTCTCGACCTCGTCGAACAGGATCACCGAATAGGGCTGCCGCCGAACCTTGTCGGTGAGCTGCCCGGCCTCCTCGTAGCCCACGTACCCGGGAGGCGCGCCCACGAGCCGCGAGACGGTGTGCTTCTCCTGGAACTCGCTCATGTCGAACCGGATCAGGCGATCCTCGTCGCCGAAGACGGTGGCGGCCAGCGCCTTCGCGAGCTCGGTCTTGCCGACGCCCGTCGGGCCGAGGAACAAGAAGGAGCCGATGGGGCGGCTCGGGTCCTTGAGCCCGGCGCGGGCGCGGCGCACGGCCTCGGCGACGGCGAGCACCGCCTCGTCCTGCCCGACCACGCGGTCGTGCAGGTCGTCCTCAAGACGCAGCAGCTTCTCCCGCTCCTCGGAGGTCAGGTCCGCGACGGGGATCCCGGTGCGCCGGGAGACCACCTCGGCGATGTCGGTGACCGTCACCTCGGGCTCGCCGTCGCCGCCGCCCGCGTCCGCGAGGCGTTGCTCGGCGTCCGCGATCTTCCCCTTGATCTCGTTGGCGGCCTCGTAGTTCTCGCCCTCGACGGCGCTGTCCTTCTCGCGGCGCAGCGCCGAGAGCTCGTCCTCGATCGAGCGGGTGTCCGGGTCGGAGGTCTTGGTGCGCAGGCGGACCCGGGCGCCGGCCTGGTCGACCAGGTCGATCGCCTTGTCCGGCATGAACCGGTCCGTGATGTAGCGGTCGGAGAGTTCCGCGGCCGCGACCAGCGCCGCGTCGTCGTAGCGCACCTGGTGGTGCTCCTCGTAGACGTCGATGAGGCCGCGCAGGATCTCGATCGTGTCGTCCACCGACGGCTCGCTCACCATGACCGGCTGGAAGCGGCGTTCGAGGGCGGCGTCCTTCTCGATGTACTTGCGGTACTCGTCGATGGTGGTGGCGCCGATGGCGTGCAGCTCGCCCCGCGCCAACGCCGGCTTGAGCATGTTGCCGGCGTCCATGGAGCCCTCGCCCCCGCCGCCCGCACCGATGATCGTGTGGAGCTCGTCGATGAAGACCACCAGCTCGTCCGAGTGCTCGCGCACCTCGTCGAGCACCTTCGTCAGCCGCTCCTCGAACTCGCCGCGGTACTTACTGCCCGCGACCATCGAGCTCACGTCGAGCGCGATCACGCGGCGCCCGGCGAGGGTCTTCGGCACGTCGTCGTTGACGATCCGTTGCGCCAGCCCCTCGACGATGGCGGTCTTGCCCACGCCGGGATCGCCGATCAGCACCGGGTTGTTCTTGCGGCGCCGGGAGAGGATCTCGATGGTCTGCTCGATCTCCTCGGCGCGGCCGACGACGGGATCGACCTTGCCGGCGCGGGCCTCCGCGGTGAGATCGCGGCCGTACTCGTCGAGTGTCGGCGTCGTGCTCTCCTGCTGCGCGGCCGGGCCGGTGGCCCCCGGCATCGCGGCCCTGCCCTGCTTGCCGCCCGGCGCCGGCGCGGACATCCCGCCGCCCGCGAGTGCCTGTGCCGCAACGGTGTCCGGATTGTCGGCGATGCCGAGCAGAATGTGCTCCGGCCCCACGTAGGACTGCCCGTTCTGGGCGGCGTGCTGCTGCGCGACGCGGAGCGCGCGCCGCGAGGCGGGGCTGAGCGACGGGGCGCCGTTCATCGCATCGGGGTTCGCGCTGGCCTGCGCGGCGGCCTTCATCGACGCGGCGACCCGGTCCGGATCGAGTTTGAGCCGCACGAGCACGTCGCGGGTCGGCTCGGTCATCGCCGCCGCGTACAGCAGGTGCTCCGGGGTGATCTCCGGGTTGTCCCAGTCGGACGCCGCGATCTGCGCCTCGGCGAGCAGCGTCTTCGCCTGATCGTTGAGCAGGCGGTTGAGGTCCACCCGCGCCGTCGCGGGCCTCCCCGCCGAGCCGCCGAAGAATCGCTGGAAGATGTCGTCGAAGACGCCGTCGAGCTCGCTCATGGGGAGGCCTTTCCTCGGTTCTCGGTGGGTGTTCCGCTCCTCGGACCGGCGGTCCTAGGAGGTCAGCGGCACGGTCGCCTCGGCGGTGTAGGCCAGGAAGGTGAACGTCTCCTGCAGATAGAGCTGCACCGTGGTCGCGTCGTGGCTGAGGTAGCCGATCTCCACGTCGGTGCCCAGGCGCAGCTCGTAGTCGCCGCCGCGGGTGGTGAGCACGAAACCGCCGTCGATCGCGGGCGCCCAGATGATCTCGCCGTCCACCAGCCGCCGCAGCTGCTCGCGGATCGGGTAGCCGTGGTCGGTGGTCTCGCTGATCGAGGTGTAGACGTCGGCGGAGAGCAGCACCGAGTACGGCCCGTCGACGCCCGCGAGCCGCAGGTCCTCGAGCGCGCTCGCGACGGCGTCGGGCACGTCGATCGGGTCGCTCGGCAGCGCGATGGCCTTGTTCGACGAGGAGGCGCGCAGGCCCGCGATCGACGCGGCGGCGTAGCCCTCGAAGACGGCGCGGTCCTCGGCGTAGGCGAGCTGCTTGGCAGCGGCCTTCACCGGATCCCAGTCGGCGTCCTGCGCACCGCGTTCCACCGAGTCGACGGCGTCGCGGGAGACGGTGAAGGGCACGCGCAGCCGCACCAGTGGGCGGCTCTCGCGCAGCTGCGCCTGGACGCCCTCGGCGGGGCCGTCGACGGGGAGGAGGCGGCCGGTGCCGACCGCGGCCGCCTCGGGGCCGTCGGGGCCGGTGACGTCGACGACGCGGCGGCCGGCGATGTTGCGCTTGAAGGTGCGGGAGGCCTCGGTCTCGATCTCCTCCCAGGCCTCGGGGGTGACCGGTGCGAGGTGACGGTGCAGATTGTTCATGACTTACCTTCCTTGAGGCCGCCGATGCCGAGCGAGCCCTCGGCGCGGGCGGGCGTGGTCGTGCCGGTCGGTTCCGTCGACGGTGCGCCGTCGGCGGCGGGGAGATCGGGCGGCGCGTCGAGCCAGTCGCCCGACGGGGTGAAGAACAGGCCGCCCGTGTGCGCGGTGGAGAAGTCGAGGATCCGGTCGGTGTTTCCGGGCGGATCGCCGAGGAACATGTTGCGCAGCATCTGCTCGGTGACGCCGGGGTCGCGGGAGTAGCCGATGAAGTAGGTGCCGAACTCGCCCTTGCCGAGCTCGCCGAAGGGCATGTTCTGCCGCATGATCTGCAGCTGCTCGCCGTTCTCGTCCTCGATCACGTTGAGCGCGATGTGCGAGTCCGGCGGCTTCACGTCGTCGGCCATCTCGATGTCCTCGAGCTTGGTGCGACCGATCACCCGCTCCTGCTCAGCGGTCGACAGCGCGCGCCAGGCCGCCATGTCGTGCAGGTACTTCTGCACGTGCACGTAGCTCCCGCCGGCGAAGTCGGGATCCTCGTCGCCCACCCGGGTGGCGGTCACGGCCGCCGGCCCGTCGGGGTTCTCGGTGCCGTCGACGAAGCCGAGCAGGTCGCGGTTGTCGAAGAACCGGAAACCGTGCACCTCGTCGACCACCGTCACCGCGTCGCCGAGCGCGTCGAGGATCCGCCAGGACAGCTCGAAGCACATGTCGAGGGTGCTCGCCTTGACGTGGAACAGGATGTCGCCCGGGGTCGACGGCGCGGTGTGCCGCGGACCGTCGAGCTGGACGAACGGGTGCAGGCCGCGCGGCTTGGGCCCGGAGAACAGCCGGTCCCAGACGTCGGAGCCGAACGAGGTGGTGAGGGAGAGCTGCTTCTCGGGGTATCGGAACCCGACCGAGCGGGTGAGCCCGGAGAGGTTGTCGAGTGCTTCGTGGACGCGATCCTCCCGGCCCCGCTCGACGGTCGCCACGACGAACATCGCGGCGTGGGTCAACGGCGAGATCACACCTTGATTCGGGACCACGGTTTTCACCCTAACTCAGGTCTGGACGGTGCGGCGGGGGAAGAACGATCGATGCGGCGGGGCGCGAAAACCCGCGCGTGCGATGATGGTCCGTGACCGTACCGGCGATATCGATTCGACGGTAATGGGCGGATTCCACGGGACCGGAGGGAGCGAAGATGAGTTGGATCGCAGTGGTGGTACTGGCGGTGGCGGCCCTCGCGGGCGTCGTCGCCGCGTGCGTGATCTCCGCGCCGCGCCGCCCGGCCTCGGACGCCGCCTACACGACCAACGCGCTCCTCGCCGCCGGCGCGGTCAGCGGCGCCGCCGTGTGCGCGATCCTCGCCGCGGTGTTCGCCGCCTACGCCTAGCCCCGCGTGCCGCGTCCGGTGGGGATGCGCCTCCCCGAGCGCTACCGCCCCGATCTGCGCGACGGCGGACACGCGCTCCGCGTCGCGATCGCGCTCCTCGTGCCGGGCCTGGCACTCATCGCCTGGGGGCGCCCCGAGCTGCTGATCTACGCCGAGTTCGGCGCCTTCGCGGGCATGTACGGGCGCGGCGAGCACGGCCGGCCGCGGATCGTGCACCAGGTGCAGGCCGGTGGCCTGCTCCTCGCGGGGGAGGCGCTCGGCATCACGCTCGCGCACCATCAGGCGCCGCCCTGGGTGCTCGTGGTGGTCGGCGTGGTCTTCGCCACCGTCTGCTCCGTCCTGTCCGACGCGGTGCGGTTGCGCCCCGCCGGACCGTTCTTCTTCCTGTTCGCGATGGGCGCGACCGCGACGCTGCCGGCGGGGCTGGCCCCGCCCGCGCAGGCGCTCGCGATCTGTGCCGCCACCGTCGTCTTCGCCATCGTGATCGGCGCCGTCGGCCGGCCCGATCCGTTCCGCGGCCGGCCCTGGTGGGACGGCATCGCGATGGTGCTGCGCCGCCCGGCGCCCGGCGTGGGCGTCCATGCGCTGCGCTACGCGCTCGCCGTGGGTCTTGCGGGCGCGGCCGGCGTGCTGATCGGCGTCGATCACGCCAACTGGGCGATGGCGGCCGCCGCGGTGCCGCTGGCGGTGATCGACGCGGGCCGGCCGTCCGACGCGGAGGCCGGGCTCGTGATCACCCGGGCGACGCACCGCACCGTCGGGACCTTCGTCGGGCTCGCGGTGGCCGCGGCGCTCCTGGCGCTGGACCCCGGGCCCACCGCGCTGGCGCTCGTGGCGATCGCGCTGCTGTTCCCGACGGAGCTGTACATGGCGCGGCACTACGCCGTCGCGATCGGCTTCTTCACCCCGCTGATCATGCTGATGACCGAGCTGGCCGATCCCACCGATCCGGTGCGGATGCTGCTCTACCGCGGCATCGACACCGTGATCGGCGTGGTGGTGGGCGTCGCCGTCGCCCTGCTGGTGCGCAGCCCCGCCGAGCGGCGCGGCTGAGCCGTCGCCCGGGCCGGGAACCGCGCACCGTCGGGGATCAGACGTGCGCGCCCGGGCTGGCGGAACCGTCGGCCGTGTACGAGCTCGCGCCCACGCCGGCGAGCGCGCCGCCGTCGACGATGAGGTACTCGTCCCGGATCGCCGACCCCGCGAAGAAGTCCTCGAGGATCTCCCGGGTGCCCGCGGCGTACCGGGCCTGCGCGGAGAGGGTGGTGCCGGAGACGTGCGGGGTCATCGCGTGGTGCGGCATGGTGCGCCACGGGTGATCGACGGCCGGCGGCTGCGGGAACCAGACGTCGCCCGCGTACCCCGCGAGCTGCCCGGATTCGAGTGCGGCGACGATGTCGTCGCGGACCACGATCTCGGCGCGCGCGGTGTTGACGATGTAGCTGCCGCGGCGCATCGTGGCGAGCAGCTCGGCGTCGAACATGTGGTAGGTCTTCGGGTGCAGCGGCGCGTGGATGTCCACCACGTCCACCGAGCGGACCAGCGATTCGACCGACTCGTGGTAGGTCAGGTTCAGCTCCTGCTCGAGCTCCAGCGGCAGGCGACGGGTGTCGAAGTAGTGCAGCCGCACGCCGAAGGGGGCGAGGCGGCGCATGACGGCCTGGCCGATCCGGCCGGCGGCGATGATGCCGACGTCCATGCCCTCGAGGTCGTAGGCGCGCTCGACGCAGTCGGCGATGTTCCAGCCGCCGTCGACGACCCACTGGTACGACGGCACGAAGTTGCGGACCAGCGTGAGGATCTGCATCACGGCGTGCTCGGCGACGCTGATCGAGTTGCTGTAGGTGACCTCGGCGACGGTGATGCCCGCCTTGATCGCGGCGTCCAGATCGACGTGGTCCGACCCGATGCCCGCGGTGAGCGCGAGCTTGAGGTTCGGGGCCTTCGCGATCCGCTCCGCCGAGAGGTACGCGGGCCAGAACGGCTGCGAGATCACGACCTCGGCCTCGGCGAGGTGCCGCTCGAACTCGGGTCCGTCCTTCTCGGAGGTCACGACCAGCTCGTGGCCGGCCGCCTCGAGGTACTTCCGCAGGCCCAGTTCGCCGGAGACGCAGCCGAGCAGCTCACCCGGCGTGAAGTCGATGGCGGCGGGGGAGGGGATGGTGTGGCCGCCGGGGTAGGCCTCGATCAGGGGGATGGAGTCGCGGGCGTACTCGGGCGGGTAGCCCGTCACCGGGTCGGGGTACAGGACACACAGGATCTTCGCCATGATCACTCCTTGAATGGGCGAGGGGGAGAATGGATTTCGTCCCTCTGACATCCACCTTCGCGCGTCCGGGCGGGGCCGTCCAATACGGGTGTCCGCTCGCTCGATAGGCGGCGCCGATCACCGCAGGCAGGAGGTCAGCCGGCGCGCTGCGCGCTCTCCGCGAGGGCCCGGGCGATCACCGATTCGGGCTCGCCGCCGCCGCGCACGAGGGCCACCGGGGTGGCGAGCTCGCCGGCGCCCTCGAGTTCCACGGTCCGCGTGCCCGACGGTGCGCGGTACGTCGCGATCCACGCCCGCGGCACGATCGACGCCCACCGGCCCGCGCCCACCATCGCCAGGAGCGTCGCCACCGAGTCGGCCTCCAGGCGCGGCGTGAGCCGCACCCCGTGCGTCCGGGCCGCCGCGTCGACGAGATCCCGCCCGTGCATGCCCTCGTGCAGCAGGCACATCGGCAGCTGCGCGGCGTCCGCCCACGCGAGCGGGGAGTCACCGTCGGGAAGGAGGTCCTCGCGCGCGATGAGCGCGAGCCGGTCGGTGTACAGCGGCGTCACCGACAGCCCGTCGACGTCGACGCCCTCGGGGTAGACGATCCCCGCGTCCAGCTCGAACCGACGGATGCGCTCGACCACGTCGGCGGAGCGCAGGCCCGCCCACACCCGGACGCGGACCAGGGGATGGGCGGCGCAGAACGGGTCGGTGAGCAGCGCGGCGGAGGTGGCGGCCGCGGGGATCACGCCGAGGCTCAGCTCCCCGGTGAGACCGGTGCGCAGGGCCGTGACCTCGTGCTCCAGGGCGTCGCGGTCGGCGAGGATGCGGCGCGCCCAGGGCACGAGCCGCTCGCCCTCGGGGGTCAGGCCCTCGAAGGAGGAGCCGCGCAGCACGAGCGGCACCTTGAGCTCGTGCTCGAGCTTGCGGATCGCCTCGGACAGCGCGGGCTGCGAGACGTAGCACGCGCTGGCCGCGCGCGCGAAGTGCTGCTCGCGCGCGAGGGCGACGAAGTACTCGAGCTGCCGGAAGAGCATCGCCCTTCGCTACAGGATCTCGTCGACGGCCTCGGTGGGGCGGGCCATGCGGGTGCCCTTGTCCGTCACCACGAAGGGCCGCTCGATGAGCCTGGGGTGCGCGACCATCGCGTCGAGCAGCGCGTCGTCGGTCGCGTCGGCGAGGCCGAGGTCCTTGTACTCGGCCTCGCGGGTGCGCACGGCCTGTCGCACCGTGAGCCCGGCATCGTCGATGAGCTTCGCCAGCTCGGCCTTCGACGGGACCTGGTCGAGGTACTTGACCACCGTCACCGTCGCGCCCGCCTCCTCCAGCCGGGCGAGCGCCTGGCGGGACTTGCTGCACTTCGGGTTGTGGTAGATCGTCGCGTCCATACCGGCCAATCTAGTCCGTGACGCTCAGGTGCACGTCGACGGTGTCGCCGACGTCGACGCCCTCGGCCGTGCGAACGGCCTTCTTCAGCGGGAGCACGTAGGTGCCGCGTTTCGCGTCGGGGAAGATCGACGTGGCCCATGTGGTCAGGCCGATGGTCGCGGAGACGCGAACGCTCCCGAACCCGGGGCGGGAGCCGTCGACGGTGTCGGCGATCTCGTCGGCCAGGTGGTTCGGGAGCGAGACGAAGCGGCAGGCGGCGAAGACCTCCGAGAGCCAGATCTCGGCCCGGAAGTCGCCGCGGACGCCCGCCACGGCGCGTTACGCGTTGCCGTTGAACAGGCTCGTCACCGAGCCGTTCTCGAAGACCTCGTTGATGGTGCGGGCCAGCAGCGGGGCGAGCGAGAGCACGGTGAGGTTGTCGAAGTGCTTCTCCGGCGGGATCGGCAGGGTGTTGGTGGCGATGACCTCGCGGGCGCCGCAGTTGGCGAGGCGCTCGGTGGCGGGATCGGAGAAGACGCCGTGCGTGGTCGCGATGATCACGTCCTTCGCACCGGCCTCCATGAGCACGCCCACGGCGCCGGCGATGGTGCCGCCGGTGTCGATCATGTCGTCCATGAGGACGCAGGTGCGGCCGGTGACGTCACCGACGACGCGGTTGCTCTTGACCTGATTCGGGACGTTGGGGTCGCGCGTCTTGTGCACGAACGCCAGCGGCGCGCCGTCGAGTGCGTCGGCCCACTTCTCGCCGACCTTGACGCGGCCGGCGTCGGGGGAGACGACCACCATGTTGTCGGTGCCGTACTTCTCGCGGACGTACCCGGCGAGGATCGGCTGTGCGTGCATGTGGTCGACGGGGCCGTCGAAGAAGCCCTGGATCTGGTCGGTGTGCAGGTCGACCGTGATGATCCGGTCGGCGCCCGCGGTCTTGAGCAGGTCCGCCACGAGGCGCGCGGAGATGGGCTCGCGGCCGCGGTGCTTCTTGTCCTGGCGGGCGTACGGGTAGAACGGCAGGACGGCCGTGATCCGCTTGGCGGAACCGCGCTTGAGCGCGTCGATCATGATCAGCGTCTCCATGATCCACTGATTGACCGGGTAGGGCGCGCTCTGCAGGACGAAGGCGTCGCTACCGCGCACGGACTCCTCGAACCGCACGAAGATCTCGCCGTTGGCGAAATCGCGTGCCGTCTGCGGGGTGACCTGCACACCGAGCTCGTCGGCGACCTGCTGCGCCAGCTCGGGGTGGGCACGGCCCGAGAACAGCATCAGGTTCTTCTGGTTATCGATCCAGTTGTTCACTGCTCGTCAATCCTCGCGATAGCCTGCTGGGCCGCCTCGGCGGAGCTCGTGCCCGGACGCCGGTGCAGTACCCATTCCTCGATGTTCCGCTGATCCGCGGCGGAGACCGCCAGGGCTCCCGGCGGCACGTCGCGCTTGATCACGGTACCCGCTCCGCTGTACGCGCCGTCGCCCACCTCCACCGGCGCGATGAGCATCGTGTCCGAGCCGATGCGCACGTGGTCGCCGATCACCGTTCGGTGTTTGTTCACCCCGTCGTAATTCACCGTCACGGTCGCGCAGCCGATGTTGCTGCCCTCGCCGATGGTCGCGTCGCCGATGTAGCTCAGGTGCGGGATCTTGCTGCCCGCTCCGATCTGCGCGTTCTTGGTCTCGGCGAAGGCGCCGATCTTGCCCTTCGGCCCGAGGTCGGTGTTCGGCCGCAGGTAGCTGAACGGCCCGACGGTCGCGTTCTCGCGGATCACCGACAGGTGCACCTCGCTGCGCAGCACCGTCGCGCCGGCGCCCACCTCGGTGTCGATCAGGGTGGTGTCGGGGCCGATGACCGCGTCCTCGGCGACGACCGTCGCGCCGCGCAGGTGCGTGCCCGGCTGGATCACCACGTCGGGCGCGATCTCGACGTCGACGTCGATGTAGGTGCTCGCGGGGTCGACGACGGTGACGCCGTTCAGCTGGTGCCGCTCCACGATCCGCCGGTTCAGCTCCCGGCCCAGGTGGGAGAGCTGGATCCGGTCGTTGCAGCCGGCGACCAGCATCTCGTCGTCGACGTGGTCGCCGCGCACCAGCTGGCCGGCCGTGCGGGCGATGCCGATCACGTCGGTCAGGTACAGCTCGCCCTGCGAATTGTCGGGCCGCAGCTGCGCGAGGGCGGCGACCAGCTGCGTGTGGTCGAAGGCGTACACGCCGGAGTTGATCTCCGTGATGGCGAGCTGCTCGGGCGTCGCGTCCTTCTGCTCGACGATCTGCGTGACCTGCCCGTCCTGCGTGCGCAGCACGCGGCCGTAGCCGGTGGGATCGGCGACCGCGGTGGTGAGCACGGTGACCGCCGCCCCGTCGCCGCCGGTGTGCGTGTCGAGGAGCTCCCGCAGCGTCGCGGCGTCGAGGAGAGGGACGTCGGCGGCCGTCACGATGACGGTGCCGGAGAAGTCCGCCGGGAGGGCGCTGAGCCCGGCCTGCACCGCGTCGCCGGTGCCGCGCTGCTGCTCCTGCACCGCGACCAGGATCTCGTGCTCCAGCTCGCCCGCGGTGGCGAGCGCGGCTTCGGCGACCCGGTCCCGGTCGTGGCCGACCACGACCACGAGGTGCTCCGGCTTCGTGCCCGCGGCGGCGTGCAGCGCGTGGCCCAGCAGGGTGCGGCCCGCGATCGGGTGCAGCACCTTGGGGACCTTCGACCGCATCCGCGTGCCCGCGCCCGCGGCGAGGATCACCACCGCTGTTCCGTTCGCCATCGCTGCTCCTGAGGTGTCGTCCGTATCGTGCGTTCGCGTCGAGAGTCGGCGCAATCCTACGAGAACCGCCGCGGTCGAGCGTCCGTGGCACAATGCTTCACGACGGTTCCGGGCACGCCCCGGACCCGGTCTCCCGTGGTGTAATCGGCAACACTTCTGATTTTGGTTCAGACATTTCAGGTTCGAGTCCTGGCGGGAGAGCAGTGAAAGACCAGTTCAGAGGGCTACGACCGACACGTCTCAACAGATCTGGTGGACGTATCAACGGTTCTCGCACTACCCTCGGTGTATGGCGAGCGTGCGACCACACACCTCTCGCAAGGGTGTGACTACCTACTCGGTGCTCTACCGCGACCAGGGCAAACAGCGCTCCGTCACGCTTACAGACCTGTCTCGCGCCGAGGAATTGGCCCAGCTCATGGGCATGATCGGCGTCGAGAAGGCGCTCGCGGCGACCTTCGATGAGGCCGAGGAGGAGGCAGACGACGACGCGCCGGCGACGCCCACCCTCGCGCAGTACCTCGACCAGCACATCGAAGAGTCGACGAGCGCCAGCTCCGCGACCAAGGGGAACTACCGCAGATACGTTGCAACACTTCGCGATGGCATCGGCGCGCTGCAACTAGACGAGGTCACCAAGGCTGACGTCCGGCGATGGGTCAAGGGACTGCAGTCCGCAGGCAAGACCGGGAAGACGGTCAAGAACCACCTCGCGTTCGTGGCCGGTGTACTCAACGGGGCTGTCGAAGACGGTGACCTGCACAAGAATCCGTGTCACGGCGTCAGCGTCGGAGACTCCTCGCGCACCATCCAGCCGGTGTTCCTGACCGCGCAGCAGGTGCGCACCATCGCCGAGGCCTGCGGTCCGTACGAAGGCCTGGTGATGTGGCTCGCCGGGACCGGGATGCGGTGGAGCGAGGCGACGGCGCTCCACGTGTCCGACGTCGACGTAGCGGCGGGGACAGCTCGGGTGACCCAGGCGTGGAAGCGGCAGTACGGGGAGAACCGCGGCGATGGGATGCGGCTCGGGCCGCCCAAGTCGAAGAAGTCGGTGCGCACCGTGAACGTCGCCGCAGACCTTCTCGCGGCCATCGGAACGGAGCTCGAGCGCGCGCCGGGCGAACTGCTCTTTCAGTCGACGGTGGGGACGCGCGTGAACATCGACGTGTTCCGGTCCACGTACTGGGCGCCAGCAGTCAAGAGCATGGTGCCGCGGCCGAGGATCCACGATCTGCGGCACACGTGCGCGTCGTTGATGATCAAGGCCGGCGTGCCGCTCACCACCGTGCAGGCGCACCTCGGCCACGAGTCGATCAAGACGACATCGGACATCTACGGGCACCTGGACAGGGAGGCCGGTCAGCGCGCGGCCGCNGCGATCGCGGNGGCGNTCGCGGAGGAACCGGGGGAGTAGGCCCCCGGACGCCGGTGTCCTTTGTCGCGACGCCCATCTGCGGAATGCCCGAATATAGGCGCCTGGTCGACGGGGCGCCGTACTATCCCCGCGTGGGAATCGTGAGGAACTCAGCGACTCGAATCCAGGGTCCATTTGAAGCTGTCCACCCGGCCATCGCCGCCGCCTTCGGCGCGATCGACGCGACCGTCACCGACCCGGGCAACCCGATCGTCGCGGACGTGAAGCGCTCCATCCGGAAGAACCGGTGGGCCTCGAAGATCACCGCCGGCGTACGCCCGGAGTCGCCGGACACCACCGTCGTCGAGTGGTCCGTCGACATGGCCGGCGACAAGCACCACGAGGTGCTCGCCGAGGTCCTCGACAACGTGAAGTTCCCCATCGACGACCTCGGCGTCGGCGACGCGCTCGAGCGGCTCGGGAAGATGGGCCGGTTCTTCGGTCGCCTCGAGGCCGCGGCGCTGAGCCAGTATGTCCACCTCGACGAGCGCGTCGTCGAGCTCGCGCAGGGCATCTACGACAAGCGGCAGGGGATGTTGGTCCTGACGACACAGCGGCTGTTCTTCTTCGACAAGGGGTTCCTGGGCGCGCAGGTCGAGGAGTTCGACTTCAAGGCGATCGGGTCGCTCGGCTTCGGCAAGAAGATGTCGGGGGAGACGATCGACATCTCGATCTCCGGGCGGTCGGCGCAGATCTCCCAGGTCGCGCACGGCCGCGGCGAGACCTTCATCGCGGCTTTCCGCAGGGTGCGCGACGCGGCCACCGCGGCCGCGGCGCCGGGGCCGACGGTGATTCAGCAGGCCGCGCCGGCGCCGGACCTCGCGGACCAGATTCGCAAGCTGAGCGACCTGCACGCCGCCGGGATCCTGACGGATGAGGAGTTCGCGGCGAAGAAGGCGGATCTACTCGCTCGCATGTGATCCGGCGCGGCGGATCGCTTCGATGATCCGTGCGTCCTGGTCGGGGGCCGGCGGCGCGCCGCGGCCCCGGCCGGCCATCGCGAGGGCGTACCAGCCACGGAATCGGATGAGGGCGTAGCGAACGAGGCTCATACCTATTGGACGCACCAGCGTGACGATCGGTTCCCTGTCGGCCTCTCGTCGTACCTTCCCGGCATGGCGAGCGTCGAGATCGGCCCGGAGCGATGCGAGTCGTGCGGTTGCAAGTTTGGGCCGCGGCGAGTGCTTGTGGGCTGGGATAACCTTCACGATCCGCCGTACCGGTCCTATGTCTGCCTGGCGTGTGATCACGTGACGTACGTCGAGCGGCCGCGATATGAAGATCGATAGTGCGCTAGGAGGATTGGGATGGCGAGGCGAGAAGGTAAGTGCGGTCACTGGGTGAGAAAGCTGTCGCCCGTCATCGTCCGCCCCTACCGATGGGCGGGCGACCAGCGAAGGAGGGCTGTAGCATTCGTTAGCGAGAGCCACCTCCGGCAGTGGCTGGCGTTCGTCGTCCTCGCTGGGATCTGCGAGGTGCTCATAGTTGTAGTCCTCAACATCGTCGGGCCCGAGAGCTTCGACTGGGGCAACGTTCCCACGTGGATCGGTGCGAACTTGACTGCCGCGACACTAAGTCTGGCGCTCGTAATTTCGATCGGTGATCGTCAGGACCGTAAGGCAGATAAGGACTTCGAGGAGAGCGAGCGGAGGGATCGAGCGAAGCGGCAAGCGCGATTGATCCACGTTGAAGTGCGCAACCGAACAGTTTCCATCACGAACTTTAGTGACTCGCCGATCTTCCGCCTGCACGCACGTGTCGACAAGCTCAACTTCGCTGACAGTTCGTTCCGTGCGCTTCGCGACACGGTCTTAGCGCCGGAGCAGCCGCACACCCAGGTGTTGGACGCGGGCGGGACGCATCACGTCTACAGCCTTGCGAGTACGCCTGAGGACATGGAGATCGAGAAGTTCAGGAAGCGCACAAAGATCGAGCGCATGATGTACGACAACATGCCCGGAACGGCGGTGCCTCGGATCGAACTTAGGTTCGTCGATGCCGATGGACGCAAGTGGTTCGCGAGACACCTAGTCACCGGTGAAGGTGAGCCCTGGATCAAGCAGGAATTCGAGATAGACCGGTAGCCCCGAGCCGGGCGGCGCGGGGCTACGTGGTCAGGAGGTCGTCAGGCGACTACTTCCCGACGGGGCGGGGCGAGTTCCCCGAGTCGATCGGCGCGCCGACCCGGCGCGGACCGTTCGCGCTCTGCGGGAGCACACCAGCGCCGTTCGGCGTCTCGTCGGTGACAGTGTCGCGCGGGCCGCTCGCGTCGTCGATGGATGCGCCGACGTCGCGGGGGCTGTCGGCCGACTCGATCGCCGCGGGGCCGAAGTCGTCGGGCGCGGCGTTGGCGTTCGCCACCGGGGTCGCGAAGACCATCGCGGCCAGGGCGGCGCCGGCGGCCATCATGGCGGCGTGCTGCTTGATCGTGGGCATGGCTGTACTCCTCTTGAGGGTGTGGGTGATTGCCCCGCCGAGTGGCGGGGTGGTGCGCCACCGCGAGCGCGGGGCGTCGCGCCCGCCCCCACCACGACGTGGGGGCGCCGGCTTGCCGGGTACGGGCTACTTGCCGCGCACGAGCGCGTCGAAGACTGGGAGGTTGACCTGCGTCTGCGCCTTGAGCTTGCGGATCACGGCGTGCAGCGCCTGATAGTGGCCGCCGCGCGTTCCGTCGATGCGCCCGAGGGACAGCTGAGCGTGACGCACCCGGGAGGCGGCCAGGCCCGGCTCCCACGGGAAGGTCGCGGTGGTTGCGGTAACGACGAGCGGGCCGGGGTACGGGAGAAGCAACTCGTCGTCGACGAGGCGATTGATCGCCTCGGTCTGCTGACGGTTGAGGCCGGTGATCTTGGTCGGCGCGCTCATCGGTTCGCCTTCGCGGCCTTGATGCTCGCCGCGCGGTCCGCGGCCTCGACGACGCGGGCGGCTTCCGCGCGCTGCTCCGCGGTGGCCGCCGGGTCGCTGAACACGCGCACCGCGGCTTCGGTCTGCTTGGGCGTCGGCACACCCTCAACGAGCGCGAGGCGCTTCTGGTCGTGGTTGCTGATCTCGGTGCCGTAGGTGTCCCACTGGATGCCGACAGGCGGTGCGCCGTGGCCCGAGATCCCCGAGGGACGGCGGACGTGGACGACGGTGCCGAGGACGGTCTCGCCAGCCTCGATCGCGGCGCGCAGCTTGCGCGGGATGGGGCGGGGGTCGATGAGCTGGACGCGGTCGCCGAGCTTCGGGGCGCGGGTCCAGGTGGCGGTGATGGTCATTTGTTTCTCCGTTCTCGGTGATGACTCGACAGTAATCCCTCATGAGGGATTACGCAAGAGGGAAACGTGAGATTCCTAAAATCCCTCATCAGGGGTACGATCGGGACATGACCAGACTGTTCCTCACCCTCGCGAACATCGCCGAGCTGGGCGGCCAGCCGCTTGAGCGGCTGAAAGGCCGCGTGCGCAACGACACGTTCCCCGCGCCCGACGCCAAGGTCGGGACGGGCGAAGGCAAGTCAACCCGGTACGGATGGCTGCCCGATACCGTGGCCGAATATCTGCCCGAAGATTTCTCAGAGAAAGACTTGCACTAATCCCTCATGAGGGTATAGACTGGTGTTACCCGAAAGGGGAGGGCGGAAATACCGCCCAGGAAAGGACACCACGATGAGCCCACCGGCCTGGATAGCCCTCGTCACCGGCATCGCCGTACTCATCCAGACGGGCATGAAGGTCAGGGAGCACCTGATCGACTACCCCATCCGGAAGAGGAAGGAAGATGAAGAGGAGGACGAGGGCGAATAGAGCGGGAGCCCCGCCCCGGCCGCTAAACCCGGCCAAGGGGGACCCACCCCGTAGAGACTACCCCTCACCAGGAGGAACGACCATGTCCCGAACGATCACCGTCAGCACCACCGTCGTCGTGCTCGTGCTCGTGTTCGCGCTCACCGGCGTACCCGCCTGGGCGTACCTGCTGCCCGCCGGCATCGCGGTCGTCGAGGTCGCGCTGCAGGTCCGTGCCCGACGGATCGACGGGGCGCGCCGCGGCGAGTAGCTGCCCGAGACGACGAAAGCGGCCCCTCACCCTGGGGATGGGTGAGGGGCCGTTCCATGCTCGAGCTCGGACGCCATGGGCGGTTACAGCGCGCGCTTGACCGCTGCGTTCGCAGACCGCAGCGCCGCCGCGGTCTGCGGGTGGTCGGCCTCGATGAGCGGCACGACGTCGTCGACGCGCTCGGTGAGGTGGTCCACCGCCTCCGTCAGGCCGCGGAGCTCGGCCCGCACCGCGATCAGCTGGGCGTTGACCCCGGCGGTCAGCGACGCCGCGGTGGTCGTCAGCTCAGCCGCGGCGTCCGTGAGGAACTTCGCCGCCTCGGCCCGCGACTTCCCGCGGCCGGCGATCGCGCCGATCAACGCGACGACGATCGACCCGAGGACACCACCGCCGCCGAGGCCGACGATCAGGTCGGTGGTCATCGCACCCCCTGAGCGCGCAGAGCTCGCGCGAGCACGCGGGTCTGGTGGATGCGGCGGCCGTCGCGGAGGATGATCGCCGCGGTGCACACGGTGAGGCCGACGTAGCCCCACACGGCGAACACGCCAGTGCCCCACCACGGGGACTGCAGCACCGCGGCCACGTAAGTCGCGAGACAGGTGACGACGCCGAGGTTGCCGCCGAGCTGCAGCCACAGGCCGGACCACTTGTTCGGGACGCGGGTCCCGAGGAGCACGACGAGCGGGCAGGCGATCATGAGCGCGATCCACGTGTAGTGGGCGTGCTCGCCCATGGCGCGCTGGATCGTCGACGGCGCGCGGCCGAACGACGCCATGTAGACGCCGGCGGTGAAGTAGCACGTGTACATGACCGCCTGGTACAGGCGCACCGTCTCGCTGTCGATGAGCTGCCAGAACCGCGCGAGCACCGGGTTCACCGGACCAGGCTCGGCGACGCGCGGTTCGGACCGATCGGCAGCGACACCACCGAAGTGAGCAGCGAGATCAGGGCCGCCGTGCCCGCGATGCCCGCGGCCTGCGCCCAGTTGACATCGGTGAACACGAACGCGTGCGAGCCGTCGACCACGGGGATCGCGCCGCCGAGGGTGACGAGGAACGTACGCGCCGCGCGGGCGAGCGTCTCGACGTACGGGTTCGCGGACGCCCAGGCGGTCTGCGCCAGGGCGAGGACGACGGTGCCGATCGTGGCGATCGCGGCGCCCTGCACCGCGGTCGACCACGGCACGTTGAGCACCGAGGTGCCGGCGACGAGGAACAGCAGCAGCGTCTGCGCGAAGGTCTTGACGGCCTTCTCGGCGACGTCGGTGACGACGTCGCGCAGGCTGGTCGCCGTCGTGCCGTCGGTGTAGGTGTTGGACATGGTCATACCTCCTTGGAGAGTTGCCGCGTGACCCCGGACGGGTGCCACGTGAGGGTGCCGCGCTCGAACTGCTGCACGCGGCCGCCGTCCGAGGTGGGCTGTTCGTCGTCGAGCGGGTAGCCGAGCGGGCCTTGCTCGTAGCCGTCCGCGCCCCACCGGGCGCCGATCGCGCCGAGCACCACCGCGCCGCGGGGGTCGCCGTCGCGGCGGTAGAGCACGCCGCCCTCGAAGGCCTGCACCGCGCCGGACGCTGCGCCCTTCGCGGTCAGGCGCGCGAACTCGCGCACCGGGAAGCCGAGCGCGCCGCCGGTGCCGCCGCGGCGCTGGTACTCCTCGAGCAGCCCCGAGGTGCCGGCGGGCATCGACCGGTCCGCGCGCGGCACGGCGCGGGTGCCCGTGCTCGCGGACCAGTAGACGATGGCGTTCTCGAACTCGGCGGCGCGGCCGCGGCCGTCCTTGCCGACGTTGACCTCGCCGATGGTGAGGCGCTTCCCGATCCACGCGTGGCCGGCCTGGGTGGCGTAGAAGTCGATCTCGTTGCGCACCGGCGCGGGCGGCACGGCGCCCTTGAGGTCAGCCTGTTGCGCGGTGACGTCGCGGCGGAAGATCTCCATGTTGATGCCGCCCGGGTCCCACTTGCCTTGCACGGCGGCCCACTCCTTGTGGCCGATCACGTGGCTCGCCGGCTGGCCGAGGCGGTTGAGGATCGCCGCGACGCCGCGCACGTACGCCTTGTACTGCTGGTCGGCCCACGGGGTGTGGTGCGGCTTGCCGGGAGTGCCGCCGCCGTCGTTCGCGGCCTCGATGCCGATGGTGAGACGGTTCGCGTCGTTGGCGGGCAGGCCCGGCCAGGAGCCGGTGCCGGCGTGCCACGCGATCCCGGCGCCGACGAACGTGTACACGCCGTCGCGGGAGAGGTAGAGCTGCGACGCGAGGCCGAGGCTCGGATGGTTGGCGATGCCGTTGGGGGTCTCGCCGAAGCTGCCGGTGTGGTGGGCGACGACGCCCCAGATCTCGCCGAAGTCGCCGTGACCGCGGTCGTAGGCGCCCGGGAACTCGTCGCACCGGAGGCCCGCGTCGCGCAGTACCTTCGGCAGCCATGTCGGATCAGGCATGGTGGTGTCCTTTCGGTTTCAGGCGGCCGTGGTCTTGACCGCGCGGGTGAGGAGCTCGATGCCGCTGATCGGCTGGCCGCGCCAATCCCGCCAGTCGCGGCGGAAGTAGGCGTCGGTGTGGCTGCCGAGGCGCGCGTAGGCGTACATGCCGTCGATCGCGTCCTTCCAGCGGGTCCAGAACCGCGGGTTCATGGCCTGCCACGGCTCGCGGCCGAGGAGCGCCAGGCGCGCGGCGGCGAGCTGCGGCGCTACGTCGGCGGCCCACGCGATCGGGTCGGCGAGGCTCATGGCGCGGATGAGGCCGGCGCCGGCGCGCAGCGGCGAGTCGGCGGGCATGGCGGTCATGATGTCGCCGGGCGCGGCGATCTCGGCCCAGCCGAGGCGGTGCCGCTGCGTCGCCGCGTAGATGCCCTGCCCGGCGGCGGTGCGGCCGTAGCTGCGGCCCTCGACGCGGGCGGGGTTCGCGACAAACCCGGCGAGCGCGAGCTTCGGAAGGCCGCCGCCTTGGCCGCCTGGGTCGCGGCGGTTGAGCCACTCGCTGACGATGACCCCGCCGAGTGAGTAGCTGAGGACGATGAACTTGCCCGGGGCCGCGGCGTACGCGTCGTCGAGGAGCCGGATCCCCTCCTCGATGGTGGCGCGCATCGACGGGGAGTTGATCGGCCCGCCGACCGGGCCGAGGGTGGCGGGGTGCACGATCTCGACGTGCCGGAACCGGTCCTTCGGGAGCGCTCGGATCACGTTGAGCAGCAGGTGGTTAGTGAGCGGCTCGCCGCATCCGCGGACCGTCGCGACGGTGATCGGGGTCATGGTGCCTCCTGGGCTGGTGGGGGTGATCGGTGCGCCATTCGCGAGCGCGCGCGGTGGGGCGCAGGACTGCGACGGCGACCACGGCGAACAGCTCGCACGCTGAGCTGTTGACGGTGCGGCGCATCGGGGCTCCTGCGGGTACACGAGAGCCCCGCGGGCTGGTGCTCGCGGGGCTCGGGAGGGGGTAACGGTTCTACGTCTGGGTGAAGCTGGCCTGTGTGAGGGTGATGACGCCGCCGAGTGGGCCGACCTGCTGGCCGCCACCGGCGAGGAGCGCCCAGTCGAACATCGTGGCGCCACTGGCGGCGGTGCAGATGATCGCGTGGGTGACCGTGTACGTGCTGCCGGTGGCCGGCGCGTGGATGGATACGTTGCCGTAGAGGACGGTGCCGGTCGTCCCCGATGAGGTGGTCGCCTGCACGCGGGCGTACGCGCCCTCGGGGCCCGCGCCGCTGACCTCGTTCTCGGGTGAGGCGTCGTCGCCCGGGTTGCCGGTGGCGAGGCCGAAGTAGCTGCCCTTCGCCTTGTAGGTGTTCGCGAGATCCTGCCGGGTGCCGGCGATCTTGATTCCCATGGGGGTGCTCCTAGTTCTGTCGGAAGACGATCCACGCCTGCCCTGGCGCGCCGGGGCCGCCGCGGGTGCGGGATCCGAAGATGCCGCCGTTGCCGCCTGCGCCTGCGCCGCCGGGGGCTTGGCCGGCGCCTGCGTTGCCGGTGCCGCCCGCGCCGCCGGTGTAGTCGATGCCCTGGTAGGTGCGGGTGCCCGGCGTTCCGCCGTTCTGGCCTGATGCGACGGTGCCGGATCCGCCGGTCGCGGTGAGCGATCCGGCGCCGGTCCATGCGGCGGTGGTGTTGCCGCCGGGGTTCGGCGCCGCGTTGTCGCTGTTCGCGGCCTGCGCGCCGCCTTGGCCGACGGCGAGGGTGATGGACCAGGGGCCGTGGTACTGGCCGAGGTCGATCGTCGTGGTGGCCCATTGGCCGGGGTTGCCGCCCTTACCCGCGGTGCCGATGGCGCCGTTGCCGGTCTGCCCGGATGCACCGCCGGATAGGAGGATCACGTCGGCGTAGCGCGCCCACCATGGCGCGGTGAACGTGCCGGCGCCGGATTGCGCGAGCGGGCCGCGCGCGGGGATCGTCGCGGTGGCGGCGAGGACACCGTCACCGTCGGCGGCGGTGCTGGCGTACAGCTTGGCCCACGCCTTCGCGGCGAGGACCCCGTCGGCGGCGAGCTGCGGCCCGGCGACGTAGAGCCGCGGGTACCCGCTGACCGTGAGTACGCCGTCGGCCGCGAGCTGCGGCCCCGGCACGTACAGGCGCGGGTACCCGCTGACGACGAGGGTGCCGTCGGCGGAGAAGGCCGCGGTCTGCCAGAGCTCGGGCGTCCACCCGAGGACGGGGTCGGGATCTGGGTCTGTCGGGCCATCGTCGGACCATCCGAGTGCGCGGCCGAGGTCCAGAGCGGGGCCGTCGTCGGACCACCCGAGGCTCACAGTCCGAGCACCTCGACCACGAGCTCGGTGGGGCTGCACCACCACTGGCCGTCGCGGAACACGCACATCTGCGCGCCGACCTCGTAGACCGCGTACATGCTCCCGGCCGACGCTGGAAGGCTCACGACCTCGCCCGCCCGGTAGTAGCGATCCGGAGCGCCGGGAACCTGGATCTCGCCTGCCTCGGTCATACGTCCGCCAGGAGCCAGTTGTCGATGGGGCTCGCCTTCGTCGACCCGAGACCGAACCACTGCCCGCGGGTGGCGTGCAGGCCGACACCGCCGAACCGGTTGCCGAGCCCTGTCGGGGCGACGTTCCCGGAGTCGGTCCACGAGCCGATCTGCACGTTGTTGCGGTAGACCACGAAGAGCTTGCTGCTCGCGGTGTACCGCACGCGGTAGTCGGCGTCGACGGTGCCGATCGGGATCTGCGTCCGGTTCGTGCGTGTGCCGCCGCTCATCGTGTACAGCGTGGCGTAGCTCGATGAGACCGCCAGGCCGACGTGCTGGTTCGGACCGTTGCCCTTGAACCACACGACCTGTTCCTCGGCGGTCGTCGCGGTGGCCGTGATCCCCACTTCGGATTGGTCGGTGCGCAGCTGCGTGTTGAACTTGCCCCACGCCCAGCCGGTTGTGAGCTCGGTGCCGGACTGCACGATGCCGATGTTGTTCGACGCGATGCCGATCTCGTTGACCCCGGTCATCAGCCACTGCCGCGAGAGGGAGCCGTCGAAGTTGTCGGCGATCGACAGCGGCGCCGATGCCTGACCGGTGTCGATGCCGCACTCGATGTACGGGACGAACCCGGCGCCCGCGCTCCACACGCTCTCGGCCATGGTCGCCGGGGCGGTGATCGTGCCGGAGCGGAGCATCCCGACGCGCCGCGGGAGGAACCCGGGCGGGTTGTCGGTGAGCAGGCTGTCGATTCCCTGCAGCGCCATGGTGCCGCTGCCGATTCGGAACTGGACGCCGAGGATGTCGCCGGGCTGCACGTTGATCCCTGCGGTGCCGGCGGGGATGACGTACTGGATCCACTGCGCCGACGTGGTGAGGGCGCCGGCGAGGTTGCTCGAGGTGTGCAGCAGCGTCATGGTGCCGGTGGCCTTGTCGAGGCGGTAGATGTCGAGGCGCAGGTCGCCGACGGCGGCGGTGTAGTAGCCGCGGAAGCTGAACAGGCGCTTCTCCTGCACGCTGCCGCAGCGGATGAACCCGACGTAGGCCTGCGAGCTGGTGAACGTGTAGGCCCCGTACTCGGCGCTGGTCGCCGAGTTCGACCCCGACACCGTCCCGCCCGACAGGGAGTGCGTGTGCGCGATGTTCTCGGAGTCGCTGCCGCTGAACGAGTGCGAGTGCGACGAGCCGCCCGCGCTCTCGGTGCTGGTCGTGCCGCTGATGCTGATGCTCACCGAGCCGCCCGCGCTGCCGGTCGAACCGCCCAGGCTCCCCGACCAGCTGTGCGAGTGGGACGTGTTGCGCTGCATCAGGTACAGCGGGAACGTCGCGTCGGCGGTGTAGTCCATCGACGCCCACAGCGGGCGCGCCGTCCAACCGGCATCCTGCACCGTCACGAGGTCCTGCACCTGGGCCTGGATGCTCACGGTGTTCGTCAGCGCGTTGGAGCCGACGCCCTGCGCCTTGTCGGCGGTGGTCGACGTCGTGTTGGTGCGGCCCGTGAACTGCCCGAGCGCCTCCCGCACCCATTCGAGGAGGTTGTCACCCTCGCCGCCCGTGGTTGGTGCGCCATTGCCGCGGAGGAATCCGTTGAGCGCGTTGCCGAGGCCGAAAAAGTTGCCGAACAGCGACGCGAGATTGTCGGGCAGGTCCTTGATCCGATCCTGCGGCATGAACCCGCCCTTGCGGGTCTGCAGACTCGACCACCACACGGTGCCCGCGGTCACCGACGCCTCGACGACGATGCGCGTGCGGATCCACGCGGCACCCGTCGGCCAGGACACATCGGCGACGATCTCCTGCCAGCCGCCCGAGGCCGTCGGGGAGTTGATCGCCCCGACGACGATCGGTGCGCCCTCGACTCCGTTGGCGTCGAACGGACGGATCTCCACCGCGAAGGCGCGGCCGGCCGCTGCGGTCACCCCCGACCACTTCACCCAGCCGCCAACGCGGAGCGTCTGCCCCGCGGCGCCCTGGATTACCTTGTTCGACAGGGAGTGGCGCGCACCGTCGGCGGTGAGCCGCGCCGATCCCTTCGAGTCGCCTTGGAAGACGGTGGCGTCGTGCTCCCATCCGTCGTCGGAGTCGAGGGAGACTGAACCGTCGAATCCGGGGTTGGTGAGCAGGTTGTTGGACCAGCCGGAGCCGATCTGTCCGGGGACGAGGTTCGCCAGCCACGAGGGGTCGAGGATGAACTGCAGGAATCCGCGGAGGCGGTCGATCATCTCCTGTGGGAGGTCGCCGAACAGCTTCCCGGCGTCGATGAAGCCGTCCGGCCGCAGGAACCGGAACAGCGCCTGGATCTGCAGGAGGACCTCGTCGTCGCCGTCGTAGGTGCCGAGGATCGCCTCGAGCAGCCCGACGAACTCGCCGACGACGGGCAGGTTCTCGATGAAGTTGAGCAGCAGCCCAGGGAGGTCCTCGGGGCCGTTGATGTCCGCGGGGTCCGCGTTGGCGACGGCGCTGTTGAACTCGGAGAAGATCCGAACGAGGATCCCGAACGGCGTGTAGTCGAGCAGCGGGTTGCCGCCCGACGAGCCGCCCATGATCGACGGGAACCGTTCGCCGGCGCGGGAGCGCATCGCGCCGCCGGACATGTCCTGCAGGCGGGCCTGCATTGTCTCGAGCGTGAGCGCGCCGGTCGGCAGGTTCGTGACGCCGCCGGGTGTGGTCACAGCGGCACCGCCCGGGCGGCGGCCTTGATCTTCTTCGGCGGGGCCGGCGCGGTCGCGGTGCGCGCGACGTAGGGCTCGGCCTCGGTGGGCTGCGGCTGCTCGGGGAGCTGCACGGCCTCCTGCCGGACGCCGTCGGTGATCCACGTCGGCGCGTGGATCGCGGTCGAGTCGATCTGGTCGGTCTGGCGCACGCCGAACGCGACCATCTGCGAAGCGAGATCGGCGACGTAGGGCTGCAGCATGTGCATCGGCATCTCGGTCGCGGTGAGCAGCGCGGAGGCGAGCGCGCCGGCGAGCGCCGTCTTCTGCCCTTCGATGTCGTCGAGGGCGGGGACCTTCTTCGGGATGACCGTCTCGTCGATCACCTGGTCAGCGATGGCCTTCGCGGCCTCGGGGGTCAGGTCGTCAGGCACCGAGCACCTCCTCGACGAGGGGGCGCCGCTGCGCGAACAGGCGCGGCGCGGCGGCGCCGCACAGCACCGGCAGGACGGAAGCGCGGACGTCCTCGCGCCAGGTGTCCAGCACCAGGGTGTCCGCCTGGCATCCGCGGGCCGCCGACGTGGTCGCGGCGACGAACCAGACCCGCCCGCCCGTCGAGCACCTGATCTCGTGCTGTCCGTAGCTGCGGTACACCTTCGTCACGATCTGCGTCGGCGTCACCGCGAGGATCGCTTCGAGCGCGGCACGGTCCCGAGCGTGCGAGTCCGTCACGTACAGCACCCGCCGGCCGGCGACGAGCTCGTCGGCCACCAATTCCGGGGTCAGTTCGGTCATCACCAGAGTCCGATCTGTTGTAGTCCGCTCATCGCCTTCGCGACGAGCTCGGTCATCCGCTCCATGGCGTCCTTCGAGTTCCGCGTCGAACCGAACTCGGCCTCGAGGGCGATGCCCTTCCCGCCGTCCCACGACCCGGACAGCTTCCGGTTGCGGCGCACGAACACCCGCGGCATCAGGTACTTCGAAGTGCCGCCGACGCGGTCGCCCAGCCACCAGTGCCCGAACCCGTTGTCGCCGATCAGCCACGGGAGCGCGTTCGCGACCTGCAGCGTGAACGCGGTGTCGGGGTCGGTCTCGCGGCGCCGCGCGCGCAGGTCCATCACGGACGCGGCGGTGAATGCCTGCGTGACGTTCGTGCTGGTGGTCTCGAGGTAGTGGCCCCACCCCTGCCGCTGGGCGCGCAGCAGCAGCGGCACACTCATGTGCGCGAGGATCGAGTCCTTGTAGATCGGGTTCAGGAACGAGTCGAGCGCGCCGCCGAGGGAGCCGACGGACACGGAGAACCCGACGCCGGCCGAGATCGCCGCGGACAGGTTGTCGCCGAGGACGTCGCCGCCGTACTGCACCAGCGCGCTGATGAGCTCGTTGACGCCGGGCATCGACTGGCCGCCGACGGTGATGCGGCACGGCCCGCCGGGACCGCGGGAGAACGACGACGTGAGGATGCCGGTGATGTCGGCGTCGCGGTACACGACATAGGGGTGCTCGGCGGCGGTGAACAGCTTGCCGGGGAGCCGGTAGCCGGTCTCGTCGATCGTCTCGCCGGTGAACAGGTCGTAGCTGTCCTCGACGTGGTTCGACAGGACGTCGGCGATGGTGCGCGTGAAGCCGGTGAGGAGGTTGCCGCCGATGCTGGTGCCCTTGCGGAACGCCGACTTGTCCTCGATGCCGACGAACAGCTGCCCCTGCCGCCAGTTGGTGCCGGCGCCGGGCCACGGCTCAGGGTCGCCGTTCTTCCAGCGGCGGGTGACGATCTGCAGCTCGGCGTCTTCGAGGATCGGCGCGGCCACGTCGAACCACGAGGTGTTGATGCTGCCGACGATGAGCGCGAGCGGCGCAACCGAGTCCCCGAAATGGCGCGGCATGATAACGATCTGCGACTCGTGCCACAGGTGGAGCAGACCGTCGAGCGCGCCCTCGATCGTCCAGTTCGCGGGGTTGAGCAGCTTCATGATGCCGTCGACGTTGATGTTCGCGAGCTGCAGTCGCGGCATGTTCGCGGCGAGGGTCAGCAGCAGCCCGTGGTCGGCCTGCAGCGGCAGCATCCACGCCTTCGGCTGCTGGATCAGGCTGATCGGCAGGAACGGATTCCCCGCGGTGTGAATGTATTTGAACTCCTCGGTGTCTTCGAGGAAGTCGATCGTGACCTCGTCGCCCTGGTCGCTGCGGGTGAGGGTGACGCCGTCCTTGGGCTTCATGCGCCCGGCGATGCGGGCGCCCATCGTCTCGATGATGACGTGGATGTTGCTGGTGCCGCGGGCTTCCTCGTCGAGCGCCCAGAACGCGGCCCAGGTGCCGCGGCGGTCGTCGAGGTCGATCGGCAGCCGCAGTTGGATGGTGCCGGTCTCGTTGACGATCAGGCCGAAGCTGCCGCCGAGCTCGCCGTAGACGCGGCCGCGGAAGACCCAGTTGCCGTCGTACAGCTCGATGACGGGGCGGTCGTAGGCGCGCTCGATGCGGTAGTCGCGGAGCTCGCGCGCCCACTCGCGGAAGTCGGCGTGGTCGGTGCCGGTGTACGGCTCGGCGTACGTCGCGGTCGTCATGCTGCGGCCTCGAGTCCGCTCTCGGCCGACCAGAACCGCCGCATCGACAGCGACGCCTTCGCGCCGGCCGGGCCGCGGCACACCACCGGCATCAGGATCGGGTCGTCGGCGGTGCCGGTGTACTGCGGCACCGGGTAGACCGGCTCGACGCCGTTGAACAGACCGGCGGCGTTGGACAGGTCCGCCGACACGTACGTGTCCATCAGCGGGTCGGACATGATGCTGAGCATCTGCGTCAGCTCCGGGGTCACGATCATCCGCGCGGCGTCGGACCCGATGGGCCGGTTCCACTTACGCTCGGCGCCGTTGAACGCGAAGTCGGGGAACTGCCACTCCTTCGCCGGGTCGAGCTCCCACTCGGGCCACAGGTCCTGGTCGGTGGGGTTCCACACCTCGAACCAGCCGGTGTTCGGCGCGTAGTCGATGTCGACCTCCTTGCCGAGGCCGGTGAGGTTCGACGCCGAGCCGGTGAGCACGCCGTTGGTGCCGACGGCGAACACGACGAGGTAGTTCCCCGCGGTGCCGGTGACGGTGACCTTCCCTGCGCCGACGTTCGGCAGGGCCTCGAGGGCGGACTGCACGGCGGCCGGCGCGGCGTTGTACGTGATCCCCGCGGTGGTGTTGCCGCCGAACGTGAGGGTGAATGTGCCGCCCGTCGCGGTGATCTTGACGGTGAAGCGGTCGTCGGGGTTGGTCCACGCCTGGACATCCTCGACGCCCTCGAACATTGGGTTCACGGCCAGCGCGACCGCGACCGCGTGGTAGGCGTCGTCGATGGCGGCGTCGAACCCGTCCTCCGTCTGGTAGGCGACCTGCTTCGACAGGCGCAGCGTGAGCGACCGGCGGCCGCTCGGCCCGTCGTAGTGGTACCGGACCTTGCGGAAGTTCCCCGGTGTGCCCCACAGGCGTTGGAACCGCGGCCGGGACGCGGGCGTGAGGTGGAACGGGAGCGTGAGCTCGCGGATCGGGATCGAGTCGCCGATGATGCGGCCGCCGGGCGCGAACGCGGCGGTGACGGTGCGCGCGGTGAACGCGGCGTCGTAGATCCCGTCGGGTTCGGTGTCGAGGATGATGTCGCCCTCGAGGAAGTCGTCGTTCGATGAGGAGACGACGACGGTGTCGACGACCTCGCCGTGGAGGAGCGACTCGAGGGTGATCGTTGCAACTGGCATGTCAGAACCTCGAAAGCTTGGCTGCGGCACGCTCTTTCTCTTGCCGCTGTGCACGGATGAATGCGTCCTCGGTGTCCCGGGCCGCGATGTTGTAGACGACCTGCCCGCCGGCCGGGAGCTTCTTCCCGGTCTGCCCCTGGACCGTCGCCATAGCGACGTCCATGCCGCGGCGGGCGATGTCGGTCCAGTCCAGCGAGAACCCGACTCGGCCGCCCTCGGCGTACCCGGGGACCTGCCCGGTCGCGTTCATGCGGTCGAGGAGCCCGGGCGCCTTGCGCTCGATGGAGCCGCGCGCCCACTTCGAGAGCACGAACTCGTCGGCGTGGACGATGCCGGCGATGTCGTACTTGCCGCCGGGGCCGGTGTGCCCGCCTTCGGCGTACCAGCCGTTCTTCTGCCAGAACTCCCATGCCTTGGTGGGGTTCTCGTACCGGTCCTTGAGGTACTGCATCATCCCGCGCGCCTGGACGTCGACGGGGACGTTGCGGTTCTGGCCGCCGAGGTACTTGTCGACGTTGCCCTTGCCGAGGAACTGCGCGAAGCCGTAGGCGTCCGAGCTTGGGTTGCGGGCCTCGGGGTCCCACGCGGCCTCGTTGTTCTCGATGTTCACGAAGTCGGGCCACATGGCGTCGGTGAATCCGGCGGCGCGGAACTCCTTGTAGACCGCGTCGTAGATCGGCTGGCTGCCGCCCTTGTACTTCGCGGGCGGCGCCGACAGGGTGCTCGTCAGGGTCTCGGTGGCGGGCTGCGCTGGGGTGGCCTGCTGGCCGGTGAGGGGCAGCGCGCCGCCCGGCATCACCGTCTTGCTGTCGGTGCCGGTGCTGGAAGCCGCCGTGGCGGGCGTGGTCGTCTTGCCGTCGGCCGCGCCGGTCAGCGCGGCGAGCGGGTTGCTCCCGTCGAACAGCGACTTGCCGTTCTTGTCGGAGACCTTGATCCCGCCGACGAGCTGGCCGAGGCCCTGCATCCAGCTCGGGTTGTCGGGGATCCCGAAGACGGAGAGCAGCGACTTGATCTGGCCGCCGACGAAGTGCTCGCCGATGAATCCGGCCCACCCGGAGATCGTGGTCGGGTAGCTGCCCGACCCGGATCCCGTGCCCGTGCCGGTGCCCTTCCCGTCGCCCTTCGCGGCCTCGTACGCCTTCTTGCGGGCGTCGGTGGCGGCCTTGAACTTTGCGTCGAGCTCGTCCTTCGCGGCGTCGTAGGCGGCCTTGTCGCCGGTCTTCTTCGACGACGCGGTGTCCTTGTCGTCGGCGAGCTGGTCGCCCTCGTCCTTGAGCGCGTTCGACGCGGCGGTGTAGGCGTCGGCGAGCTGCTTGAGCTTGTCCTTGTCGCCCTTCGCCGCGTCCTTGTCGTTGCGGTACTGGGCCGCGAGGTCGCGCTTGCGCTTGGCGAGGTCGCGGGCTCGGTCGGACAGCGCGGACGAGCCGCCGCCGATGCCGTACTTCGCCTTGAGCGCGTCGAGCGCGGTGTCGTACTCGGCCTTGGCGGCTGCGGTGTCCTCGTCGTACTTGGTCTTGAGGGCGTCGCCGGTGAGGCCGGTGTAGTCCGCGACCGCGGTGCTGGTGGTGCTGGCGGCCGCGGAGATCGGCGAGGCGCCTGCGCCCGTGTCCGTGGTTGTCGTCGTGGTGCCGGCGTCGGCGCCGACCGCGGAGGCGAACCGCGTGTGCACGTGGTCCCGGTGGTCGGGGTAGCCCTGCGGGTAGTCGTAGTACGAGTCGCTGGTGACGTTGCGACGCCCGGCCCATCCGGCCTTCTGGCCGGTCTCGGGGTTCCACCAGATGACCTGCTCGAGGCCGGTCTGCGACGGCGCGATCGTCATCAGGTGGTCGGCGAACCGCTGCATGTCGGCGACCGTGCCGGACCAGTCGACGCCGCGGTTGAGGCCCTGCGGGTTCGGCGCGTACCCGTATGCCGCGCCGCCGGATCCCTCACCGGTCTGGTGGTTCTCGTAGGTGCTGGGCTTGACGTTGAATTGCCGGCCGAGCGCGAGCAGCCACTCGGGGAACTCGACGCCCTTGCCGCCGTAGCCGCCGCTGTTCGCGTTGGCGGGGAGCCCGTAGCTCTCGACCTTGCCGCCGTCTGCGTAGCCGGGGACCTGCCCGGTCGCGTTCATGAAGTCGAGGAGGCCGGGGTTGGTGCCCTCGATCGCCGCGCGGGCGCGCTTCGAGAGCACGAACTCGTCGGCGTGGACGATGCCGGCGATGTCGTACTTGCCGCCTGGGCCAGTCCAGCCGCCCTGGGCGAACTCGGGGATGTCGGGCACGCCGAGGGTGAATCCGTCGTAGCCGACGGGGCCGACCTTGAACCCGGGGATCTTGAACTCGATGCTGTTCCACGCCCGGATGATCCAGTTGATCGCGCCCTTGAAGGCGTCGCGGATCCCATCCCACATTCCGGTGGCGGCGGCCTTGATCTTCTCGGGGAGGCTGGTGACGAAGGTGACCATGCCGTTGAACTTGTCCCGGACCCCGTCCCACACCGCCTGGGCGACCGAGACGAGCCACTGCCACTTCTCGCCGATGTTGTCGATGGCGCCCTGCAGGAACGGCCACGCGGTGTCGGTGAACCACGAGACGACCGCCGACGCGGCGTCCTTGATCCAGTTCCACGCGCCGGCGACGATGTCGCGGAAGGTCTCGCTGTTGCGGTAGGCGATGACGATGCCGGCGACGAGCGCGGCGATCGCGGTCACCACGATGCCGATTGGGTTCGCGCTCAGCGCGGCGTTGAGGAGCCACTGCCCCGCGGTCCACACCCGGGTCGAGGTGACCATCGTCTTGATCGCGGTGAGCACCGCCGGGCCGGCCATGATGAGCAGCGCGCCGCCCGCGACGCCCGCCGCGATGCCGAGATCGCCGAGGAGCTGCTTGTTCTCCTGGATGAACCCGATCGCGGAGCCGAGGCCTTCGACCAGGCCGGTCTGGATCCCGCGGCTCAGCGCGGTCAGCTTCGACTGCGCGGTGTCGTTGAGCGTCTCGCCGAGCTGGTCGGCGGCGCCCGCCGTGTCGGTCATCGACTTCGACGACCCCGACAGGGCGGTGAGGAACTGCGGGACCTTGTCGACGCCGAGGTCCTCGAGCGGAGTGCCGAACAGGGCGATCGCCGCCTGCGCGCGATCGGCCGGATCCTGGATCGAGAGAAGCCCCTTCGCGATCTCCTGCATCGCAGCCTGCGACTGCGGGCCGCCGGACGCGATGGCCTTCGCCATGGCGTCGCCGTCGACCTTGATGGCCTCGAACGCGGCCGTCGTCGACTTCGACCCATCGGTCGCGCGGATCGACAGCTCCTTGATCGCGTCGCCGGTCTTGTCGAGCGCGATCTTCCCCTGCGGCGCCATGTCGACGATGAGGCCCATCGCGGCCTGACCCGACAGCCCGAAGGTCTGGAAGTGCTTGCCGTACTCGTTGAGCACCTCGGGGAGCTCGCCACGCATCGCGGCGGGCACGCGCTGCAACGCGGCGGTCAGCATGTCCATCGCCTGCGTGCTGTCCTTCGCGAGCCCGTTCGTGATGAGCTGCGACGCCGTCTGCGAAGCCTCGGCGACGTCGATGTCGAAGACCTTCGCGAGGTTCAGGGCGCGGCCAGCGGCCTTGTCCATGGCGACTTCACCCTCGGCGCCGAGGGTGGGGAACGTCGTCGCGACGGACTCGACGGCCTTGGTGACGTCCTCCATCGAGGCGCCGAACCCCTTGCCGTACAGCGACGCGGCGGTCTTGCCGTACTCCTCGGCCAGCGGCCCCGTCGCGCCGAGGGAGGCGTTCATCTTCGCGGTGGCGCCCTGCATGTCCATCGCCGCGGAGGCGATCTCCATGGCCGAGCCGATGCCGGCGGCGGCGACCGCGAGGTTCTTGAGGTTGCCGATCGCGCCGCCGGCCTTCTGGCCGACGGTGTCGACGGCACCCGCGAACCGGCGGGTCTGCTCGCCCTCGTTCTGCGCGGCGTTGGCCGACTCTGCACGGGCGGTCGCGAGCCGCTGCCGCGCCACCTGCAGGTCGCGGGTCGCGTTCTCCTGCTGACCGAGCGCGGCCGTGTGGTTCCGCTGCGCCGATGCGACCTTCTCCTCGGCGGCGGCGAGGCGCCCGGCGTCGGTGACACCGCGGTCGCGGAGCGCCTGTAGCTGCTGCTCTGCGACACGGACCTTGCCCGCCTGGTCCTCGACCTTCTTGTTCGCCGCGACGATCTTCGCCGACGCGGCCTCGACCTTCGTCTTGGCCTGGTCGACGCCGGCGGCGAGGTCCTCGCCGAGGCTGCGACCGGCGGCGCGCCCGATGCCGGGGAGGACGCTGCCGAGGCTGCGCTGCACCGCCGCCGAGACGCCGTCGAGGGACGGGATGATCTGCAGCGTGGCGTACCCGATGGTGGTCAACTCGGCCCCCTCCTGTTCCTGTACCTGGTCTTGAGCCGCCGGAAGCGGTCTTTGAGTTCGCTGGTGCGCGCGGCCTTCTGGGCGGCGCGAGCGCGCGCTTCCATGAGGGCGCGCACGGGATGATCGGGGGTGCTGTCCGCGGTGCTGTTCGCGCGGACGATGATCGCCCAGAGATCGGCGAGCAGGTGATCGGTCTGCGACCACCCGGGGTGGCCCTCGTTGAGCGCCCGGACCAGCGAGGAGCCCGGGCGCTTCAACAGGTCCGTGATCAGCACATCGAGTCGGCGGGGCGACAGCTTGCCGCGGTACAGGCCGAGCAGGTCAATGCGGTAGTAGTGAAAGAGATCCGCCTCGATCTCGTCGCCGTGCTCGGTGAGCAGGAGCGCGAGGCGGACTAGTTTCCCGCCGCCTCCTGGATCAGCGCGCCGATCTGGTTGAAGTCCTCGGCCAGCGGGTCGGTCTCGAGGAAGGCCTCCCACTGCTCGTCGCCGAACAGGATCCGCGTGCCCTCGAACTCGTCGCCGCGCTTGAACGCCATCAGCGCCTTGAGCGGGACCTTGCCGCGGACGGGCACCCGCAGCTCGAGGCCCTTGTACTCGATGTCGACGAACCCGCCGTTCGCCTCGGCCTCGCGTGCCGCGTCGGACTTCTTCTTCTTGTGGTCCTGCGGCTGCGGGGCGTGGGCGGGGATCTTGGAATCGTTCTCGGACATGGCTGTGCCTCCCTCGGCATCGTCTCCCTCGGCAGGAGGTGGTGAAGCCGGCCCGCGCCGCGCCGAGGGAGGAACCTACGGCGCGGACCGACGATCACGGGGTCAGGCGACGCCGACGGTGCCGCCCGTGCCGGTCGCCGACACCGGGCTGATCGGGCCGGTGAACTTCGCGACGAGCGGGCCGCCGGTCGTGCCGGTGACCGTGACGCCCGGGGCGGGGAGCGCCTGCACCGACGGGACCGCGCGCAGCGCCGACTGCAGCGCGGCCGCGGTCTTCGTGGTGATCGCGGCCGTGGTGTCCGATCCCGCGGTGACGGTGTACTCGGTGACGCCGGCCGCGATGGTGAACGTCTTCTCGACGTCGTCGGTGGTGCCGTCGATGACGATGAAGATGTCGCCGGCCGCGTCGGTCGTGTGCGCGATCTCGATCTCCGCGGAAGCGAGCTCGCCGTCGATGATGCCGCTGTGGCTCTTGAGCTGCACCGGCGCCTTCGTCAGGGAGCACCAGACGATCTGGCCCTGCGTGGTGGCCTCGTCGACGTACCGGTACAGCACGAAGATCTGGACGTCCTTCGGCGCGCCGATCTTGTTCGGCGCCGAGCCGGGAAGCACGATCTTCCGCACCACGGGGTTGGTCACCTCGAGCGCGGTGAACCCGGTGGACAGCTTGCCCTTCTTGAACTTGACGCGGAACCGCGGGCGGCCGAACGCGTCGTACTCCTTGAGCTCGCCGGACGGCGTGAGGGGGATGCCCTTCGCGGCGTCGATGAGCCCGACCAGGTCCCAGCCGAGGGCTTCGAGGTCGTCGTCGGGTCCGTCGGGAATGAGGCTCTCGTCGATGGCGGTGCCGGCGGTGGCGAGGTAGATCCACACCTCCGCCTCGTCGGGGATGAGTGTGGCGTCGGGATTCTCGGCCATGGGGGTTTCCCTCCTTCAAGGGGATAACGAAACCCCCACCGGCGGTGGGGGTCAGGGGACAACAGGGAAGGGTGCGGCTACTTGAGCCGCACCTCGACGCCCGCCGCTGCTGCGGCGCGCGTGAGCACGCCGTCGGCGGCCTGCTGGTAGGCGGGCACGGACACCGACGCCGCGGCGCGGTCCGTCGTGTACGCCTGCACTTCGGCGTCGGGGCCGGCCTGGGCGGCGATCTGGCGGGCGAGCGCGTTGATCTGCTCGGCCGCGATTTGGTTGAGCACCTCGGCGCCGCCGCGCTTGTCGAGCTTGAACTTCGGGTCAGCCATCACAGGTCCTTCATCCGTGCCTGAGTGGTGATGAGCACCGACGCAAGGTAGGCGCCCGTCGCCTGGTCGCGGGCGTCGAGCACGGCGCCCGCGTTCTTCGACGTGTGGGCGATGCCGGGCGGGCGGCCGGCGACGAGCCGTCCGGCTGCCTCGGCGGCGAGCTCGCGCACCGTCGTCTTGTCGGCGCCCCAGGCGGTGATCCGCACAGTGTGGATCGTGCGGACGGGGTACTCGGCGGGGCCGCCGTCGTCCGAGAGGATGACGCCGGGAGCGCCGCTCTTCGGTGTCCAGTCGACGGGGAGGGTCGCGCGGACCCATCCGGCGGCGGGCATGTTGGTGCGGAGCCAGTCGCGCATGGCGGGCATCGGGTCGACCTGGACGCGGACGGTCATGGTCAGCCCTTCCCGCGAGTGACGATGAGGACCCAGCCGGTGAGGTCCGGGTCTTCCTCGTCGGAGACGAGTTCGAGGGGGTCGCCGATGATCCGCCACCCGGGCAGCCCGCGGACTGTGAGGGTGACGCGGTGGTCGACGGCGGGCGCGCCGGCGGGCAGGTAGATCGTGAGGGTCTGCGCCGCCGCGTTGCGGTCGACGGCGATCTGTTCGGATCCGCTGCCCGACTGGACGTTGCAGTTCTCGACGGTCCAGTCGCCACCCGGGATCGGGTTCCCGTCGTCGTCCTCCCCCAGCGAGCGGGCGAACCCGACGGTCTCGGTGCCGAGCATCAGTAGTCCCCGACCGGGAAGTTGTAGCGCGGCTCAGGATTGACCGGGAGGCCGAGCAGCTCGCGGTGCCACGGCAGCAGCGTGAGGCTGCCGCCCGCGGCGGCGAGAGTGCCGGACTTCGCCCGCGGGCCTTCGGTGCGCCCGTACACGAGGTGCCCCGCGTAGGTGCCGGTCGTGAGCGCGGTCTTCGCGATGTCGAGCGACACCGTCTTCGCCGCCGGGAGCCGGTCGGCGGGCACGTCGCGGGTGCCGTAGGCGAGTTCGAAGGCGTCGCGGATGAGCACCGCGGCCGACTCGAGGTAGGAGCCGGCCGCGGCGTTCTCCGTGGTGGTGAGCGTCCGCCACTGGGCGGCGAGCTCGCCCGGGGTGGCGAACGCGGACATCAGCCGCCGACCTTGGCGATCAGGTCGACCTTGCTCATCTTGGCGACGGCCTCGGCGTCGAGTCCCTGCGCGACAGCGTAGGCACGCCAGTCGTCGACGGGCGCGGCCTTCTTCGGCTTCTCGACCTCGGCCGAGATCAGGCCGGACTCGACGGTGCCGACCGGGCCGTCGGTGTCGGGGTCCTCGGCGGGCTGGTCGCCCGCGTCGGTGTCGGCGGGCGGGGTGTCCGCATCGCCGTCCCCGTCGGAGCCCGAGGCGTCGGCGTCGGCCTGGCCGGCGTCGTCGTCCGAGTCCTCGGCCGGCTCGTCCTCGAGCGGCGCGAGCGCGCCAGCGGCGAACAGCCGGGCCTCGTCGGCACCGTCGACGTCGACCACGTCGCCCTGACGGTGCCGGATGGTCTCAACCTGCCGCTCGCCGCGCGCGCCGCAGGCGTCACACACGGTGGTGTGATCGACCTCCTGCCACCACTCGATGGCGGCCAGCCGGTACTGGGTCACGGGGTCACCAGCCCGGTCAGCCAGATCGCGGCCTTCGGCTGGTCGAGGCCGAGGGCGCGCTTGTGCGAGGCGTCCGAGCGCCACGTCTCCCGCGCGCCGCCGTTCGGGCCGTTGCCCTCCGGGTAGAGCGAGGTGAACTGCAGCGGACGGGTGTCGCTGTAGAAGCCGACGGTGCCACGCTCGAGGATGAGCGCCTTGTCGATCGGGAACGTCCGGGACTGGATCACGTTGAGGCCGAGGAGCTGGCCGGGGATCGCGCCGGTGTAGGCGATCGACTCGCCCGCCACGTTGCCGTTGAACACCTTGAGGATCTGCTCGTTGTCCATCAGCGTGGCGAGCAGGCCCGGGTGCACGACGAGGGTGTCGGGCTGGAAGCCGTAGTACTCGTCGGCGGTGGCCTCGGCCGGCGCGGCGGTCGAAACCTTCTCGATGGCGCGGACGATGTCCGTGCGCGGCTTGCCGTTCGTGGTGTCCCACCCGGCCGACACAGGCATGGTCGGCACCGCGTTGGACTGCAGCAGCGCCTTCGCGGAGCGGTCGTTCGCGCGGATGAACGTGTTGCGCAGACCGGTCATCTGCTTGTTCACCGCGTCGACGTTGTTCTCGTCGATCATCTCCTTGGAGACGCGGATGCCGAGCGCCTTCTTCACGGCGAACGCCGTGCGGGGCAGACCGAGCTCACCCGTCGCGACGGGGATCTCGCCGAACTCGGCGATCTCCTGGACGTCGCGGTCGAGGAACGTCGGATCGCCTTCGCGGTAGGCGACGACGCCCGCGGGGTTGGCGCCCGCGTTGCGGAACAGCGCCTCGCTGATGAACTGGTTCTCCATCAGCTCCTTGAGCTTCGTCGGAACGAAGAGGGGCTGCTTGATGAGGTCGGAGACGGTGAAGCGCGACCCGTCGGAGACGCTCACGATGCTGGTAGCCATGTGCGTGTTGTCCTTTCGTGAGGGCTCAGGCGAGCCGGATCAGGCCGGTCGCGTTGGCCGCGACGCCGGACTCTTCGGTGCAGACGCCGACGATGGTGCGGGCGTCGGGGGTGGCGGCCGCGGGGGCGACGGTGCCGGTCGCGGTCGCGACGAGCTTGTCGCCGAAGTTCGCCGCGGCGCTGTACTTCACCTTGACCTCGGTGCCGGCGTAGGCGACGGCGACGGACGTCGGGATCGGGACGGCCGAGACGACCGGGCGGCCGAGCGTGTCGGTGGTGTTGGCGGGCGGGAAGCCCTCCGGGGCGACGGCGTCGGTGAGCGCGACGCCGAGGACCTTCGCGGACCCGGCGGCGGCGACACCGATGCGCCCGCTGCCGCGGGCCTCGACGAGCTGGCCGCCGAGGATGACCTCGCCGCTGGCCGGGACGAAGGTGCGGGGGCCGCCCTGCGTGAACTGTGCGATGCCGGACATGATCAGACCTCCCAGGCCTTGTAGACCGCGTTGTCGCGGACGTCTTCGGGGGCGTCGGCGACGTCGACGCTGTGGCCGAGCTCGCTGACGGGGAACGCCGACGAGGCGGCGAGGGTGTCGAGGACCTTCTTGGTGCCCTCGTAGTCGCTGCGGGCCATGCCCTTGTACGCAGACACGGACGGCTTGCCGATCTTCCCGGCGCGGAACGCGGCGTCGACCATGTCGTCGGCGCGCTTGACCTGCTCGGCCTCCTCGCGCTGGCGGGCCGAGGCCATGAACTGCTGGACCTGGTTCCACTGCTCGGCGTCGACGGTCACCGTCTCCGGGGCCTGCGTGCCGGTGGAGGCGGCGACCTTCTTCTTGGCCGGGTCCTCCTCGGGCGCACCTTCGGCCGGGGCGGGGTCCGCGGGCGCGGCCTCGGTGCCCTCGTCGGCGCCGCCATCCGCGGGCGCGGCCTCGGTGCCCTCGTCGGCGCCGCCATCCGCGGCGTCCTCGCCGGCGTCGGCCTGCGCCTTCTTCACGAGCGCCTCGAGGGCGGCCGCGAAGGTTGCGTCGTCGGCGGCGTCCGTGAGGCCGAGCACCTCGCGGAGCTTCGCCTTCTGGTCGTCGGTCAGGCCCCCGCCGCTGGTCGCGTCGCCGGAAGCCTCGGCGGCAGCAATACGCTGAGTCGCCATGGTTTCTCCTTCTGTCGTGGG
>NZ_CBCSDV010000017.1:0-34812 GCF_965138335.1 Tsukamurella ocularis | reverse complement strand
GGCCCGCTGCGCGGGCCGGGATTCAGTCCGCGACGCGAACCGAAGCTTGGATGCGGCGACCTGCTGGCCGCCTTCGCTGGCCGCCGGTGCGGCGACGTCGTCGTAGCGGACGACGACGGGCACCGGCTCGCCGAACGTGATCGCGGCGTCGCCGTCCTGCTCCGGGTCGACGGCCACGGCGATGCGCGCGCGGGTGCCGTCGGCGTCGTTGACGACGATGAGCTGCAGCGGCGCGAGCTGGATCTCCTCGATCCACAGGTCGTAGTTCTGCTCGCGGTCGTAGTAGGCGCGCCGGATGTCCTCGACGGTCGCGGCCGCGGCGATGGTCTTACCCATGGCGGATCCCTTCATCTGTGCGGGCAGGGCGGGCTGGTAGTCGTCGGCCCACATCGCGGCGATGTCGTTGAGCGGGGCGAGCGACCCGATCGCGGGCATCAGTGATGCCGAGCAGCGCGAGGCCGGTGATGACGAACGAGTGGACGTGGCCGACGGCGCAGCGGTGGTTCCACTCGCCCTCGATCGACCGCGACGGGTACGCCGACGCGAGGATCGGGCCGAGCCAGCCGGGCATCCCGGTCAGGTCGCCGACCAGCGAGCAGGCGTTGCGGACCGACAGATTCGTGATCCGGCCGAACGCGGGCTCACCGTCGAACCGCGGGTCGGTGTGCCCGAGCTTGATGATCGGGTCGCGCACCGCGGGGCAGTCCATCGCGGCCACCGCCGCGGTCAGGTCGTCGCGGGTGATGGTGGAGACGCCCGTCGAGGCGGACCACTGGCCGGTGCGGGCGAGTTCGACGCCCGGGACGTTCGACAGAGCGGGCCGCGCGGTCACCACAGCGCGCCCTGCCCGTCGACAGCGGCGGATCCGGCGCGCGCGAGCGGCTTGCGGGGCGCGCGGGACGCCGACACCGCCGCGATGGGCGCTTCGGCACCGAGCGGCGCGAGCTCAGGCGCGGACGGGAGGCCCATCCGCTGCTTCATCGACTGCGCGAGCACCGAATCCGGCGACAGCACGCCGGCCTGGACGAGCTGGACCACCGCGGCGGCCGTCGCGTCCTGCTGCGAGCCGATCGCGTCGAAGATCAGGCGTGGCGCGGCCTCGTCCGGCCCCCAGTTCACGTCGACGAGGTCCTCGATGACGTGCGCATTGAACACGTCCCGGACCATCTCCGCGTGCGTGTTCGTCGACTGCGCGAACACGTCCGCCTGCACCGACGCGAGCGCGTACGAGCCGCCGCTGGCGAGGTTCAGGAAGTGCGCGAGACCGGCGATCGCGATCATCTGGTCGTGGTACTCGATCGCCCGTGCCGTGTCGGGCATGTTGCCCTGCACGCCGAGCAGCTCGAGCTTCGCCTCGTAGGGCAGCGCGGCGCCGGCCTGCTCGCCGACGCGGTACGCCGACGCCATCTTCCTCAGCTTCTCGAGGTCCTCGTCGCTCGCGTTCGGCGCGCCGGTCGCCACCGGGACGCCCATGCCGTTGCGGCGGATCGACGTCGCCTGGATCCGCAGGAGCTCGTCCTTGAGCAGCCAGTGCTTGAACGACGGGCGCAGCAGCGACCGGCCGATCCAGAACCCCGGCTCCATATCGCGGGTGTAGACCACGAGGCGGTCGACGGGGATCTCGCTGGGCGTGCCCGACGCGGCACCGGCGTGCAGCACCGGCCCGCCGGTCGTCGGCGCCCACTGCTGGATCGACAGGAGCGCACCGGATTCGGCGACGTTCCACTGCGAGATAGTGCGCTGCGGGCGCGGCGCGAGCTTGTGCAGCCAGATCATGCCGTCTTCGTCGGTACGGTAGACCTGCTCGAACACTGCGTGCCCGTACTGGTTGCAGGTCAGCGCCCACATCAGGTGCTGCGGGAAGCTGAACCGGCCGCGGGTGCGCGTCGACAGCGGCTCATCCCCCGCGCCGTCGATCGGCAGGCCGAGATTCTGCGCCACGAAGGCGGTGACCTCGTCGGAGGCGCCGCCCTGGGCGATGCGCCACGGCGTGCGGCGGATCGGGAGGCTGATCGCGGAGAGCAGCGAGCTCACACGAGAGTCCTCGCGCTCCATCCGCGTGAACGTGCGCACGCTCGCGGGCCACTGCAGGTCGGGGACCTGCTCGAAGGCCTCCCACTGCGAGAAGCCGTTCGCCGACGGCGGCACCACCATGCCCTTCTCGCGGAACGCGGGCGTCGCGGGCTTCGGCTTCTTAGCGGCCTTCGCCATTTCGGCTCACCTCCCTTCTCTCAGTGCATGTTTCAGAACGCAACGGTCAGCAGGTCCACGCCGGAATCGCCCTCCGCGGCGGCCTGCGGGACATGGAACGCGGGCGAGGCGGGAGCGGCAGTCGGTTTCGATGCGAACCGGAGCACTCCCTCGCGGGCGAGCATCGCCGCGACGATCGGCGCCGACTCCGTGGTGGCCTCGAAGACGAAATCGCCCTGCGGCAGGTCTCGGAGCGTCAGCCCGCGCGCCGCGGTATCCAGCAGCGGCTGCCCGGAGTGCGAGATCACGCCGTCGTCGACGTCGTCGAGGAACCCGCCGCACGCGCCCGCGACCTGCGGCGTGTTCAGCAGCTCCGGTTCGATGCCGGCAGCCTGCAGCTTCGGCACGATCACCTTCGCCAGGCCCTTCGCGTCGAGCACCACGGCCGCCGGGTCCCAGTCGGTTACCACCGCGGACACGTACCGCACCACGTCGTCGTGCGACATCGGCCGCCACGAGCCGAGCTCGACGTGGATCCGGCCCGCGTCGGTGTGCTGGCCGGCCACGATCGCCCAGTGCCGGCGGTCTGGCGCGAGCACGAGCCCTATCACGGGGCTGCCGACCGGGGCGGGAGCGTCGTCGCGGCGCTTGCCCCACTTCTCGGGGTCGATCGCGGGCTTCTTGTCGAGCTCGTCGTCCGGCCAGTCGCCGCGGCCGAGGGCTTCGACGTCGTACGACTTCCGCCCCGCCTCGGTGGAGAGGTCCGCCTTGATGTCGAGGAGCTTCTCCTCTGTCTGGATCACCCCGAACGACGGGTTGGCGTACATCGCGGTCGCGATGTCCTCGCGGTCCAGGTCACCGACGGCCGCGCACGCGGCGCAGCACCCCGGATCGTCGGGCGCCATCCACTCGAGGAATCCGAGCCGGGGCTCGCCCGCGAGGCCGCGGCGCCGAACAGCGGCCAGGACAGCGCCGTTCGGGTGCTGATCCTGGTTCACCGCGCTCGACGCGTAGATGCGCTGCGGGTTGACGGCCGCCATCTGCGTGAACGCCATCGCGGCGATCTCGCTGTCGGTCAAGTTGTAGGCCTCGTCGTAGATGATCAGGTCGATCACCGTCAGGCCGCGACCGGCGTCGGCCGAGCGGGTGCCGAAGCTGATCAGCGCGCCTGTGTCGAGCTCGATCACGCCCTCGCCCTGCGAGCAGGTCTGCCGCACCACGTGCTTGCGGAGCCACGGCCGCCGCTTGATCAGCTTCATCATGCGGCGCCAGGCATCTCGCGCCGTCTTCCACCGCTGCGCGGTGTACAGGATCGTCTCGTCGAGCTTGAACAGCCCGTACAGGCACCGGTCGATCAGGATCTCCGACTTCCCGTTCTGCCGGGTGCAGATCAGGCACACCGTCGGGTGCGTCCACCGACCCGCGGGCGTGGTCGACATGATCACCTGCTGCGAGAGGCGCTGCCACGGCATCGACTCGACGCCGACCCGGCGCTTCAACTCGATCGCCTTGTCGCCCATCGACGTGTCGCCGGGCGTCACCGAGAGGTGGTGCGGCTCCTGCCGCCCGGTGAGCGTCGGGAACAGGTCAGAGATCGGCGAGGCCATCGCTCTCGGGCTCCTCGGCGCCGTCGCCTCTGCGCTTCGCGATGTCCGCGAGTAGCCGCTGCAGCGCGCCGGCCTGCTGCCGGGCCTCCGACAGCACGTTGTCGACCTTCACCTCGATGACGTCACCGTCGCGCTCGATCAGTTCGACGATGCCGTCCGCCTGGATCGCCGCGTGCAGCCGGTCGAGCCGGTCCGTGATGCGGCACGCCTCCTGGATCAGCACCGTCAGGTCCGCCGGGTCCAGCTCGTCGTGCAGCTCGCCCCACAACGCGGCGCCACCGTCACCGAATTCGTCGTCGAACGTCACGATCAACCGCACCTATCCGCCCAGGCAGGGCACATTTTCCGATTTCGTGATCGCCCGGCGTAAAAAAATCCCTGGCTACCGGGGCAGTCAGCTCGGAGCCCCCCTTCGAGATTTCAAAGGGGGGCTTGTGGTTCGGCTACCAGGGCCAGGGGAGGTGGCGTGGCGCGAGGCCGTCGTCGGCGGGGGAGGTGTCGCCGATGGGCTGGCCGGTGAGGGCGGGCCGGAGGTGGTCGCGGCTGCCGTCTTGGCGTTGCCGGTTGCAGGTCATGTGGAGGAGCCGGTCGGCGCGGTGTCCGCCGTGGGAGCGGGCGAGGCTGTGGTCGGCTTCGAGTGCGGCGCCGTCGAAGTTGCGGGCGGGCTCGCGGTACATCGGTCCGTTGCACCACCAGCAGTTCGCGCCGTCGCGGTGGTTCGCGATGAGGCGTCGGCGGATCTGTTGGTGCTGCCAGCCGAGTCCGCGTGCCGTCGTGGTCTTCAAGGGCGTGCTCCCTTGCGGGTCCTGAGACGACGAGAGCCCCGGCGCTTGGCGCGTGGGGCTCGGGTTGGCGGTTGGTCCAACTCTCCGCCGACGCGGCTAGCGTAGCACGGGCAGGGCTCAGTGCAGGTCATGGGATTTCGGTTGTCATCCGGTGCGGCTCGCGAGGGCGTCGAGCACGTCGCCGCAGCGGTAGAGCGCGTGTCCGCGTCGGTCTTGGCCGTGGGTGGTGATCCGGTAGCGCGCGAGGTTCCGGATCGTCTTGGTGGTGACCTTGATGCCGAGGCGTGCCTCGACGACGTCTACGAGCTCGGGGGCGGTGAACAGACGGCCGTCGAGCTCGCCGTCGATTCGCTGATCGTTGTCGGCCCGGGTGGTGACGACGCGCTCGCACTCGCGGCAGGTGATCTTCTCGGCGCCGCGGCGGGCGTACAGGTCGCCCTTGCAGACCGGGCATGCGCCGACGTAGCCGGGATGCTCGTGGCGGTCGACGACGCGGCGGGCCTGGGCGATGGCGTAGCAGAGCTCGTCGAGAGCCTGCGGGCCTTCCGGGGTGAGCGCGAGCCCGGTGACGTGCCGGGCGGTGTTGAGCCACCGTGCGGCCGCTGAGACGCCGAGGCGCCCGGGGTGGGTCATGAACCGCTTGGTTGTGACGTGCGTGATCCACGCGTTGAGCGTGTTCGCGAGGACCCACTCGACTTCGGAGGCGAGCCAGTGCATCGGGAGCGAGGAGTCCTCCTCGGTGCTGCCCTTCTTGGCGCGGCGGCTGCGGGGGCCGGCTGGATGGCTGGTCTGGCCGGTGACGGTCTCTTCGAGGGCTTCGGCGATCCACTCGATGACGGCGTCGAGCTCGGCCCTGAGCTTGGCCTGTTCGGCCGTGCTGAGGCTCATGTGGTCGGTGGCTGCGGGCATCCGCGTCAACCTCTCTGAACTGGGTGGACGGAGAACTCCGGGTTCTCGGAGTCGCCGTTGAGTCGGTCGCGGCTCGCCTCTGCGGCCTCGAGGGACAGCAGGTCGGAGACGCGGTGCTTGCTGCCATCGGGGAGCGTCCGGACGACGAAGTACAGGTCGGTCAGCACAGGATGTCCTCCTCGTCGGTGGCGGTCCAGGTGAGCTCGACCCAGAGCGCGGCGGGCTGGCTCTTGGCGGGCGGGTGGCCGACGGCGCGTTGGGTCATGTGGTCGGGGGAGTCGTCGGCGACGATCGGCCAGGCGGGGCCAGTGTCGCGGCCGCTGTGCCCGTGGAGCGCATCGAAGATCGCCTTGCACCCGGCGAGGCGGTTGTCGTCGTCCCAGATGCCGCGCGAGTCGGCGGGGCGGTGGTGGACGGTGACGGTGACGTGGTCGAGCCCGGTGGGCGCGCCAGCGCCGCGGGCGCGGACCATGAGCTCCCAGCGGACCTCGCGCCGGATGCGGTTGGTGGCGGACCAGTGCAGGCGGTTGTTCGGCGACTCGGGCGGGCGGGTCATGGTGGTGGTGAGCGTGATCGTTGGCACGGTGGGGCCTTTCGTGGTCAGGCGGCGGCGCGGCGCTGCAGGTCGGCGTGGACGAGGCGGGCGAGGCGGTCGAAGCGGTCGAGGATCCACTCGCGGCGCTGCTGGTCTTCGGGGGTGCCCCAGTCGGGGTTGAACTCGAAGCCGTGGCCGGCGAGCGCTTCGGGGTCGTCGGAGGCGAGCCACAGCGGCTCGAGGCGGCTGATGTCGCCCGCGTGGCGTGCGGTCTCGACGATCTCGCGTGCCTGTTCGGCGAGCGCGGCGCGGGCCACGGCCGGGTCGGTCGCGATCGCGGTGGCGCGGGCGGTGCTGGCCGAGAGCGCCTTTGCGGCGTCGTCGATCAGGTACGGCAGCAGGCCCGGCTTCGCCTTGTCGCGGTCGCGCCAATGGGCGAGGGCGGTGCGGATCGCGGCCTCGGGGACGTCCTGGGCGATGGCGGCGGCGACGTGGCGGGCGAGGCTGTCGATCGCGTTGCGTGAGAGGCGGCCGACGACCTGGCGCACCATCGTCCGGATCGCGTCGGTAACGACGGGCCCGCCGGGCGTCGGGGTCTCCATCGGGTCGGGCGGGTACGGGATGCCGTTGCTGAACCGTCCGTCGTTCGGGTCGTCGTAGCGGCCCTCGCGTATACCAACGCAACTACTACTATCTGATGGTCCCGCACTGACGCCCGGTGAGCACTGCTTACCGGGCGTGGACGCGGGGGTTTCGAGAAAGCTACCGGGCGTCGGTGCGGGTGTTCCTGAATCGTCACCGGGCGTCGGTGCGGGGGAATCGCCTTCGCTACCAGGCGTGAGTGAGGGTGTTTCTTCGTCTACACCGGGCGTCGGTGCGGGTGTTTCCGCGGCCGCCAACACGCCCAGCGAGTACGCCGAGGCCCGCCGGCGGCCGCCTCCACGGGAGGTCTGCACGACCACTCCGAGGTCCCTCAGCGACCGCATCGCGCGCTCCGTCGTCGACACCGCGAGGCCGGCATCACGGGCCACGGACGCCGCCGAGACGAACGCTCCCGCGCCCTCGCCGTTGCTGTTGTTCCACACCGCGATCGCGCACGCGTACTGCGCCGCGCTGAGCCCCTTGGTGCGGCCCAGCGCCTTCATCCACGCGAACTTGTCCGCGTCGCTCATCTCGAGCCCTCCGTTCCGATGTGTCCCATGCGCGCCTGGTGCGGCGCCCATCCGAGCCGCAGGTGACCACCCGCGGGCCCGGTACGGTTCTTCGCAGCGATCACCTGCACCTCACCGCTGTTCGGGTCGTCCGGGTCGTGGTGCAGCAGCAGCACGACGTCGGCGTCCTGCTCGATCGCGCCGGACTCGCGCAGGTCGATCAGCGAGGGCACCCGCTTCTCGCCTGCGGAGCCGCGGTTCAGCTGGCAGGCGATGATGATCGCGAGGTCCAGCTCGACGGCGAGCACCTTGAGGGCACGCGACATCGAGGCCACCTGCCGCTCGCGCGCGGCTCGGCTGTCGGTCTCGCGGAGCAGCTGCAGGTAGTCGACGAACACGACGCGCACGCCGTGGCGGCGCTTCATCCGCCGGCACACCGTCGCGATGTACTCGGTGGAGATGTTGTGCTTGTCCACCACGAACAGCGGCAGCGTGGCCTCGTGCTCGGCGAGGTAGGTGTCGACGGAGTCCTTGTGCCACTTCGACAGGCGCCGTCGCTGCAGCTGCGTGTAGTCGGCCTGCGCGCCCGCGGCGATCATGCGGGCCGCGACCTCGTGCACCGGCATCTCCGCGGAGAACACCAGCGCGGGCACGCCGCACTCGGCCGCGTACTGGGCGAGGTTGGCGCCCATGATCGACTTGCCGGCGCCGGGCCGCGCGCCGATCACGTAGGTGCGGCCACCCTGCAGGCCGTCGGCGATCACCGCGTTCAGGTCCGGGAACGGCGTGGCGATCGGCTGCGACAGTGGGCGGGCCTGCCGCTCCCGCCATGCCGCGACGGCCTCGCCGAACGTGAGCACGTCGTCGCCGGTGCGGGTGTCCGCCTCGTCGAGGCGGCGCAGATGCTCGCTGAGCAGCTCCGACGTCGAGCCCGCGTCCTGCCCCGCCTCGAGGGCGAACATCGCCGACTGCAGGGCGCCGCGCAGGCGTCGGCGCTCGGCGAGCTGCCGAACGGTGCGCGCGGCCTCGCCCGCCTGCCGGTCGGTGGCGGTGCGCATGTCCGCGAGCTCGAGGCGGCCGGTCAGCACGTGCTGGCGCAGCTCGGTGCCGGTGTGCGCGACCTGCTCGAGGATCCGGGAGCGGGTGCACAGCTGGCCGGCGTCGAGGATGGCGCGCGCCGCGGCCCACAGGGTGCCGGTGGCGGGGTCGGCGAAGTCGGACGGTGCAACGCTGGCGAGCAGAGTCGGATCGGGGTCCGCCAACGACAGACCCCGGGAGAGCAATGTCAGCTCGGCCTCGGGGTCGTCGAAGGTGTAGTCGCGGCGGTCCTGCAGTGTGTCGCGTGGATCGTCGCGTGCGAGTTGGTCGATGGGCTCCACGTGCTACCGGCCCACCATCCGGTCGATCTGCTCCTGTCGGCCGCTGTCGCGCCACCACGCGTTCCACGATCTGTCGCGCGAGGCCTGCAGCTGCCGCTCGAGCGTGAGCTTCTGGTCGATCAGCGCGAGCCGGTTATCGTCGGACAGCGTGAGGTCTTCGAGGTGCCGCGAGAGCTGCATGTCCCGCTGGATCATGACGGCCTGCTCCGGGGTGAGCGGCGGCACGTCCGGGACGTCGAGAGTGCTCACTGTTTCCCCTCGATGGCTCGGCGAATGCTGTCGTCTACGGCCTTCGCGTGCGCATCCCGCAGGCGGCGCACTGCCCGTTCTCCAAACGTGTCGGGACTCATCGCCGCAAGGAGGGCGTCCGCTTCACGGATCAAGATCTTCTTGTCGCCCTCCGGCTGCTCATCAACGGCAGCACGGCCAGCGCGGTATCCCGACGTGAACGTGACCTGCACCGAGGCATCCAGGTCACCCCACTTCGGCCAGTTGTTCGCGGCGGTCCACGCCTCCTCGGCCCGCTTGCGGTCGGACGCATCCTGTTCGGCCTCGGCGCGCTCACGGTCCAGGCGTTCGGCGCGATCGAGCAGGTGACGCTCCACAGCAAGGGCCGCGGGCGACACACCCGCCTTGTAGATCGCGCGGGCGTCGGCGGCGCATCGACGCAGCTGCCCGGAGTCGCCGAGGTCCAGCGGGGCGGGCTCGAACTTGAGGTCGGCGATCGTCAGGTGCGGTCTGGTGAGGGTGGAAGCCTTCCGCAGGAACGGATCACCAGGTGGGTCCAGCGGCACCAGGCCCGCGTCCTCAGCCTCGACGCGGCGTGCATAGCGCGACTTGCCATCCGGGGCGACCTGGAACCACGGCTCTTCGGCGTCCGGGCTCCACGCGAGCAGCACCCACAGGCAGCCGTCGGCCGACCTGAACGGCCGGCCCGGCCGGGCGTCGCGGGCGGGGTTCGGCGGATGCGCAGCCAACAGCTCCGGGTCGGCTGGCAGCTTCGGGGCGCTCACGATGCGCCGACGATCTGGTCGGCCGCGGCGCGCAGGACCTCGGCGAGGCTGTCGCGCACACGGTCCTCGTCGAGCTCCATCTTGATCTGCGGGACGTCACCCACGTCGATGCCGCCGGTGATGTTGACGGGCAGGTTGCTGGGGGCCTCGATGGTCGCGATGTTGGTGCCGTTGAGCGAGATGTCGATCGAGAAGATCGCGGGGATGCTGGGGAGCGGCTGGGCCATGGTCAGTTCTCCGGTTCGGTGTAGACGGTGGGTAGGCGGCGGTGCTCGGATGCGGCCTCGATGCGGATCGGCCCGCCCGGCGTCGACGAGAGCTCGGTGACGATGCCGGCGATGCGTTCGCGGGGGCCGCCTGGTCCTTCGAGGAGGATCCGGTGGGGTACTCCGAACGAGCGGGTGAACCGGCCGTCGATCTCGACGGTGAAGCCGGTGACGGTCTGCTCGTAGCTGACGACGCGCGCATTGCGGCCGAGGCGCACCGGCTGGCCGGCACTGGTGAACAGGCGGACGGTGAGCCGATCCGGATCAACCGCGAGCCCCGCAGAGACCGCTGCGCCGCGCATCTCAGACCAGGCGTTGGTGACGGCGTCGGTGACCTCGGTGATCTGGCCCAATGCCTGAACCGAGCCGAAGATCAGGTCGCGCAGTCGCTCCCATGGAGTCGGTTCCAGGATGGGCTCCCGCGCCTCGTCGTAGATGGTCAGGTCTGCGCCGTGACTTCGGGACACGAGACCGCCCTCGGCGTAACTGGGGTCGTCGCCGACCGGCCGGATCAGGACGTTCCCCCCGTCGGCCGTGGTACCGATGGCCGTGTAGCCGTGGGCGCGCAGCCCGGCTTCGAGTGCGGCATGCCGCTCGGCCTGCCTCCGGTCGAAGTCGCGACGTGCCTCCCGAAGCTCCTCGGCGCGCTGCTCGCGGACATGGGCCCGCCGAAACCCGACCGGTCCGGGGACGTTCGAGCCGGGGCAGACGATCCGCGACGTGTCCTCGTCATACCGGTACGACTCGTCGTACAGGCCCCAGTCGCGCATCTCCTCGATGCGCTCGGTGATCGCGAGGTGGTGCTCGTCGCTGCCGCAATGCGCGCACCGGGGCTGGCCGATGCTGTAGTCGTAGCCGGTGCGCTGGTCGTACCGCGCGAGCTGCTCGTCGACGATGTCCGTGATCTCGTCGCTGGTGAGCGCGCGGTCGATGCTGGCGATGACGCGATCGGTCTCGGTGCTCATAACTCCTCCGGCGGGTAGGCGTCGAGGGCGTCCGCGCAAGGCCAGAGAACTGGGATGCCGCGGTCGTCGAGGCAGTGCGCGCAGACGCGGGTTCCGTTGTCGCGGCGGGCGTTGGCGGGCACCTTGTGGTGCCGTGCGCGGATCGGGGCCAGTGCTTCGCGGGCGCCGTCGAGCCTCCCGCGGTCCTCGGTGGGCGTGACGTGGACGCCGCCGTGGTGGTCGGGGAGCCGGCGGATCGCAGCGAGGGCGGGATCGGTGCTCATGCCGGCACCGCCCGAGGCTCGGTGTCGTGGAAGGTGAGCGTCTCGGTGCGGCCGTCGTGCAGCGTGATCACGAGCGCGTCGCCGTCGAGCGTGTGGTTCATGCGGGCCTCGCGGCACCGGGCGATGCGGTGCCGGCGGATGTCGGCCGCGGTGTAGCCGGTCCAGCGGTGCACGACCACGCTGGCGACGGTGCCGTCGTCCCAGCGCTGGACGGAGCGCAGCCAGGCGGTGGCGCCGACGGTGCGGGTCTCGGGCATCAATCCTCCTCGGACGGTGTCGCGAGGCCCAGGCGGGCGCGGGCGAAGTCGAGCAGCGCTGCGTGGGCTTCGTCGTCGAGGTCGTCCCAGCCGACGAGCGTGGCCGCGTCCGGCAGCGGGGCGATACCGAGCGCGTCCGTGAGGCGCTGCAGGGCCGGAGCCACGGCGGCGTGCCCGATGGTCGACAGCATGTCGCGGGCGCTCAGCTCGACGGCGCGCTCGAGCAAGGCCTCGGCCTCCTCAAGCGCCGCGGCCATGCGCCGGACCAGGTCGGGCGCCGCAGCGATGAACCGGGCGTTCGCGTTCCGCACGTCGACGACGTCGGCCCGGTACACCTTCGGGTGATCGCGCGGGGTGTCGTCGGGCAGGTTCTGGTTGCGGGCGACCTCGTAGACGACGAGGTCGCGGCCGTGGGTCACGTGCCAATGCGCACCGTCGGCGCCGAACGAGATGTACTTCTCGGGATTGGCCTCCCGCATCTCGATCCAGCGGTCGCGGTCGATGTAGTCGCCGAGCTCACGATCGGCATCCCACTCGGCGGCAGCGGTTTCTGCGGGGTCGTCCTCCTGGCACCTGCGCATCACGTCCAGGTGCCCGTGCGGGCCGCCGACCGCGCGGAGCTCGACGTCGCCTCGGTGGTCGGTATTCCCGCGCCAGACCCAGCGGCCCGGCGTGACGCCGTCGAGAGCGGCCCGGGCCTCGCTCGCAAGGTCCTTGGTCTCGGTCATGATCTGCCTCTCGTGTTCTGGTGGCGCGCTGCGGAGCGCGGGGTGAGGCCGCTGCGCGTGACCGCGACGGGCACGCTGCGGCGCATGGCGTTCTTCGCGGCGCGCACGTCGTGGATGTCCATCCAGTAGCGGCGGCCGTCCCACCGGCAGTGGTCCTTGAAGGCGCCGTCGCGGCACTGGGCGCGGATCCACTCCTCGGAGTGGTTGCCGAAGACCTTCGCCTCGGCGAGCTCGCGCGGGGACATGAGCCGTTCGTCGTCGAGGGTGCTCATCGGATGCCCCGCAGGTGCTCGCCCGGCTTCGGCGCGCGCCGCTGCGCCGCCTCGATGGCGGCCACCGCGGCATCCGGGTTCTCGATCCGGATCGCGGTCGTCACCGTCGTGCCGGCGCCGGTGATGTACCTGCGGATCACCTCGGCGTCGGCGACCAGGTCCGCCGCGCTGGGCTTGGCGCCGGTGGCCTCGGCGAGGTGGATCGCGCGGTCGACGGCCTTGAGGCGGATCAGCTCGGCGGGGGACATCAGGTTCCTCTCGTAGCGGTGCGGGCCGGTCATGACGCGACCCCGAGGCGTTCGGCGGCGGCCTGGACCCGTTCGAAGTCCTCGCGCCGGCCGCCGCGGTCGGGATGGGTGGCCATGACGGCGCGGCGGTAGACGTCGCGCCACGAATCGCCCTCACGCAGGCCGTCGCCGAACTGCATGAGCACGGCCTCGGCGTCTGCGGTGCTCGACGGTGCGGGCCCGGAGTCGAGCTGCCGCCAGCCGGTGTACTGCTGGCTGCCCGCGGTGATGCCGTACCGATCGAGGCGGCGCAGTCCCTCGAGACCGAGCGCGATCGCGCGAAGGTTGTCCTGCCAGCGGGTGAACCGATCGCACGGGAACGACAGCGCGCCCTTGGTGCTCTCCACGTTGAGGATCACCCCGGGGTGCTCGGGCGTGCTGTTCGCGCGGGGCATCCCGTCGAGGCGGAAGTCCTGCTCGCGCATCGCGATCTGCAGCACAGCGTCGGCGTTCCCGCCCATGGGGCCGAGGTGCCAGAGCTCGCGGTCCAACTTGTCGAGCGTGTCCGCCCACGGTGCGGAGAACGGCGAGCGGATCCGGTCGGTGGTGAGCGTCCCGGGCCACGCCACGATGGGGCGCAGGCGCATGCCGGTGGGGTAGTTGGTAGCCATCAGACCGACGCCTCCTTGCCTCGGCGCCCGGGTGTGTCGAGGTCGGCCATGCGGCCGGGCCCGAGATCGACGACGGGTACGCACGGCAGGAGCACGAGGTCGAGATAGCCGCGGGCCGCGATCACCTCGGTCACGCGGTAGGCGCCGCCACGCCACTGGGCGAACAGGTCGCCGTCGTGGTCGCGCACGAACTCCTGGACGCGCGGGCGGTGGGCGCACCGGATCCGAAACCGGAGGCCCGTGAGCTCGGTCGCCTCCACGTCGATGTGCGCGATGAAACGGCCGTCCCACAGCGCCATCGAATTCGGGTTCGGTTCGTCGCGCTGCAGAGCGTTCTCGTGCTCGCGGGCGACGGGGAAGCCGGCGCGATGAGGCGCGTTCGCCCACGGGTCCGGCACGGGCGTGCGGTAGTCGTGGCCGAGGTAGTCGAGCACGATCGCGGCGGCGGCGCGGGCCGCCCCGGCGAGCGCGTCGTGCATCTCGGGCGAGTCGAGCAGGTCGGCGGGCATGTCCTCCTCGATCAGGGCGATCCGGGCGGCCTGGTGGGCGACGTCGCCGAACCAGTCGGGGAGGGGGCGCAGCTGGGTGGTGTTCATGCGGCCCCCAGAACGATCTGCGGGTCGACCTTGCCGCGGCCGGCCTGGTTGTAGGCGTCGACGATCACACGCACCACGCACTGCCACTGCTGGCCGTCGTGGATCTTCCGGGACTCGACGGCCCGGGCGTGCAGCTGCGTGGGGGTGACCTCGACGAGGGCGTCGACGAGCCGCTCCTCGTCCAGCTCGTCGGACCGCAAGATCTCGAACAGGCCGCGGACGATGCCGGCTTTCAACCCGGCGGGGTCGCTCGGCCACAGGTCCGTGATCGACGCGAGCGTCGCGGAGAGGAACTGCGGGTCGCGGCGGTACGCGGCCTCGAGCGCGGAGAGGCAGCCGAGTGCGTTGGTCGCACCGCCGGGCGCGACCTTGAGACCCACGCCTTCGGCGATGCGGTCGATGCCGAGCACGGTGTCGTCGCCGGCCGCGCGCCGGGCCTTCCATCGGTCCCAGGTCGACAGCTTCTTGGTGGACAGGTCGATGTCGCGGAACAGCGCGGCCTCGTCGGCCACGGTCAGGCCGGTGTGGACGTTCGCGGCGAGGTGCGTGGTGGCGCCGGCGTGTGAGGCCGCGGCCCACCGGTGCTGGCCGTTGACGACGGCGTACCGTGGCGACTGGTCTTCGCCGCGGTCGGCGACGTCGAGGACGCCGACGAGCCGCGGGTCCCACGTCGCGCCCATGCGGTGCGCGCGGCGCTCGTCGAGCTCGCGCTGGTACGACCGGTCGACGAACATCTCGGCGACGGGGATCGCTGCGGTGTAGACGTTCTCGTTCATGACTGCTCGTCTCCGTGGCGGCAGGCGCCGACGGCGTGCGCGAACGTCGGCAGCATCTCGGTGCCGAGCACGCGGACGGCGGTGCACGCGGCAGCGGGGTCGTCGTAGTGCACGTCGATGTCGATGCGGTTGATGCCGTCGTCGGTCACCACGTCAATCCGGCACTCCTTGACGTGCGCGAACTGAGGGACGGGGGCGTGCCGGTGTGCGCGGCGACGGCCGATCACGCGGGTCGCCAGGTAGGCGAGGACGAACGACGGGACGCCGACGACGGTGCCGGCGCCGATGGACGCGAGGATCTGCTGCATCATCTTCTGGCCTTCTTCCTCGGTGGCTTCTCAGGCTTGGTGTTCTCGTCGAACGACTTCCACAGCTCGGCGTGCGCGGTGCACAACCGCAGTTGCGTGCCGTCGGGCATGGTGCGGACCATCCGGACGTGGAGCCGGGACCCGTACGCGCCGCCCGACTCGTGCTGCGCGGCGAAGCACTCGTCGCACGTGGCGCGCTGGCGCGACCCGGCGTACTTGGGGCGCCACGTCTTCGTGGACAGGTACGGCGCGCGCTGAAACGTCTTCGAGAGGCGCCGCTCGAGCTGGCCGGTCTGCATCGGGGACACGTACGGCGCGGTCATCGCTGCGCCTTCCGCGCTTCGAGGCCCGCGGTCACGGCGTGCTCGGCCGCGACCTCCATGGCGCGCTCGGCGTGCCGACGGTTCAGCGCCGCAGCCTGCGCCGCGTGCTCGGCGCGTTCCGCCGCCGCCCGGGCCGCGGTCACGCAGAGCACCTGCACAACCACGGCCAGGGCGATGAGGACGATCAGCGCGGTGATCACAGCTCGGCCTTGATCGCCCGGGCCGCGCGCTCGCGCGCATCGTTGACGAGCTCGGCCACCCAGGCGGGCGGGGGAGCGGTGTCGGTGTGGGCGAACGCGCACTGCCGGGTTGCTGAGCCGAGCTTGCCGTCCTTCTTCACCATCGGCCCGGTCAGGACGACCGTCCAGCTGCCGCCGGCCTGGTCCCAGAACCGCACCGACGCGGTCTCGGGCCGGAACTTCGCGCCGTCACGCGAGGGCAGGGTGAAAAGGTCGCGGCCCGCGAGCTGGCGGGCCAGGTCGCTGCCGCCCTCGAGGTCGGACGGGTCGAGCTGGTACTTGATGTCGATGTCGATCGGCATGTGCGAGCGGAGCGCGGTGATCACTGGTCGACCGCCTCGGTGTCGACGGGCTCATCGGCGGGCGCCGTCGCGGGCGCCTCCTCGGCGGGCGGGTCGGTGAGCGCCTCCCGGCGTGCCGCGGTGGCCGCCTTCACCTGCTTGGTGCGGTTGCTGTTCGGGTGCGGCAGCCGCGGCGCGATCTCCTTGATGTAGCCGTTCAGCTGGTCGACGGTGGTGAACTGCTCGATCTGCTTGAGCACGTCGTCGATCTCGCCGTCGGTGAGCGCGGCCGCCGCGGTGTTGCTGGCGACCTGCTCGGGCGTGCTGGCCTGCTTGGGCGGCTCGACCTCGCCGTCGACGACCTCGGGCATCTCGGCGTCCTCGAAGATCCCGCCCATGTCGGCGGGGAACGCCATGCGCCAGGCCGCGGCCTCGGCGCACTTCGAGAGCATCCACGCGGGCTGCGTCACCCACTGGCCGGTGAGCGCGGTGCCGCCGTCTCTCGTGTTCCGGGTCTGCGCGCGCTCGGAGAACGCGACGACGGCGGCGAACTCGATGCCGTCGACGGTGACGATGCCCTTCGCGGCGGCCGGCGGCTGCGACGGATCGAGCCACACGTCGCGCCACTCGCCGTCGAAGCCGCAGTATTCGTGGCGGGGGACGGGGTAGCCGCGGCCCTGCGCCTTCGCGATGCGGTTGCCGAGGATCCGGAAGCCGTCGATGCCGACCTGGATCGTGTACTTGGTCTCCCAGCGCTCGGGCTCGCCGCGGTAGCCGCCGACCTTCGTGCGGCGCCCGATCATGTAGATCTGCTTGAGGAACGGGTCGAGCTGCGTGTTCGCGCAGTAGTGGAAGAACACGGCGAGGTCCGCGTCGGGGGCGTCGTCGATGCCGAGCTGCTTGAGGTGCTCGCGCTGCTCGGGCGTGAACTCCCGCTGCTGCGGGGTGATCGCGAGCTTGCTGCGGTTGGTGGTCGCGAGTGCGGTGGACATGGGGGCTCCTACTTCTTCTTGAACGGGGGGACGCTGATGGTGTTGATCTGGTCGCCGTAGCCGGGCCAGTTGCCGGTGTCGGTGCAGATCGCGTACGTGGTGATGGCGCGCCGGTTCGCGGTGCGGCCGTCGATGACGTCGTCGCGGGTGAGGCGGTTCACCGACACGAGGTGCGGCGGCTCCGTCGACTGGACGATGAAGATGAAGTCGTCCACGGGGCTGCCGAGCAGGTGCAGCAGGTCCCGGTAGAACGGGTCCTGCTGGTAGTAGCCGAAGTCGCCGGCCGCGCGAGCGAACGCGTGCGGGGAGGCGTCGGCGGCGGTCTTGAAGTCGACGACCGCGTCGGGGCGCAGCCAGTCGAGGCGGCCGCGCAGGCGCACGCCGGTCTCGGGGTCGGTGCCGAGCATCGACACCTCAGGGGCGCCGACGCTCAGCAGGTCGGTCGCGGTCTTCGACAGGGACAGCGCATCGGCCATGCGTTCGGCCCGCTGCCAGTCCCTCTCGAGCACCGGCGTCTTGCCGTCGGCGTACGCCTGGTCGCGCTCCTCCTTGGCCGCCTTGGTGCGCCAGTCGGCGGCGTCGACGGTGACGATGGTCGCGCCGGCGCCGAGCACGATCTTGTGCACCAGCGTGCCGAGGTCGAACACCTTCTTCGGCGCGCGCCCGTTGAGCTGGTTGTGCCGGAACTCGGCGGGCGTCCGCGTGGCGAGCAGCTTCGCGCCCGTGCTCGACAGGGAGCCCGGATGCGCGTGGTACTCAGCCTCGGGGATGTCGAAGTGCAGGCCGTCGACCTCATCGGCGAACGCGATCATCGACTCATCCACCTCTGCGGGAAGAGGCGTGCGAACGCGATCGTGCCGTGCGCGCACCTCAGCGCAGCACCGTGGGACGCGTGACAGCACTGCAGGATCGGGCCGGCGTCAGGACTCACGATCACGGCGACGACCCAGCCCACCCACGTCTTGGTGACCCGCAGCCGCGGGTACCGGCGGGCCATCAGTTCGCCACCCGGATGCAGTTCGCGGTGCTTCCGCCCGGCGCCCACGCGCTGTAGACGAGGTCGCCCGTGGAGACGTCGAACACGCGGCACGAGACCGCCCAGCCGGTCGGGGAGACGATGGACGCGCCGAATCGGTCGCCCGCGTAGATGGGGCCCTGGATCACGGTGGTCTGCCCGCACTCGGTGTGCACGTACCCCTTCGGCCACGTGATCGAAGCGCAGCCCTCGGTATTGAGGACGACGGCGACGTTGCCGCCGCGGGTGTAGGCACCCGGGGTGGCGCCGGCGGGGGCCGCGCACGAGGCAAGCGCCACGGCCAGCACGGCAGGGATGATCAGGTTCTTCATCGGTGACTCCCAGCGCGCACCATCTGCGTGCGCAAGTAGTTGTATTCGGGGACAGTGAGGTTCATCGCCTGCCGCAGTCGCACGCCCACTCCGCGGGGAAGGGTCGGCGCGTTCGGGTCGAAGCCCCAGCGGGTGAGCGCGCGGCGGGCCGCCCGGATCCGCTGCTCGGTGATCTCGGTCGGGCCGAGGGGCCGGCCGTACTCGCTGCGGGGCCGGTCCTTCACGACGGTGATCCCGTGCTCGGCGCGGAGCCGGGCGACGGTGGCGTCGTCGAGGCGCCGCGGCGTGCCGCGGGGCGTCACCGGCCCACTCCGTCTCGGTCGCGGGACCCGGCGCGATGCACCGACATGCCCCAGGCTCCGAACCCGATCACGCCGAGCACGACCGCGGCGCCGACGACGGCGGGGTACGCGCGGAGCAGCTGCGCGAACAGGTAGACGACCGCGAACGCGATCGCCGCGAGCGCGACGAGCTCGCCGGTGTGCGAGACAGGCGGGCAGCTGGGGCCCGGCTCCTCCGAGGTGCCATCCGCGTGGGGATGGCTATGCTGAATGTGCACGCGAACTCCTTCCCGAGTTCTCGTTCAGGGCCTCCACCCGTGGCAGCGGGAGGGGGTCTACTTCTTGTCCCGATCTGACCTACGGATCATGAGGCATGTTCCACGTCGGGCGCAGCTTCGTGGGCCTCGAACAGCTCGTCCCAGTCGCGGCCGAGTCGGGCGGCGATCGCGATGGCGAGGTCTTCGCTGATCGACCGCAGTTTGCCGGTCTCGATCAGGTGGATGGTGTTCTGCGATCGGCGCACCAGGTATGCGAGTTCGCGCTGCGAGTACCGCATCGACTGGCGCCGGCGCCGGATCTGGTCGCCGCTCTTGACCTGCATCCATACCTCCCTTCTGCGAGTAGGCGGCTTCCTGCGTCGGATTGCCGTGACAGTCATCTTGCCCTCCAATGGTCGCTTTGACAAGTGGATCATGTGTCATGTTCCACTGCTTGTCAAGATGACAAGCGATCTTTTGGGCGAATGACCTGGCAGTCCCTAGCGGTAAGTTGTCACGTACCCGGTGCGCCGCGCTGGAACAAGCGACTACCAACCCTTGAGGCTCTCCCTATGGACACACCATCCACGCTCGCCGAGATCATCGATCTCGCGTCCGAGCGCCACAACGGGGCATCTGGGAGGCGCCTTGCCGAAATCGCTCAAGCCGACGGCTTCACGCTGTCGCACGCAACTGTCAACCGACTGCGCCGTGGTGACGCCGGCACCGTGTCGCAGGCGACGATCGATGCGCTCGCACACCTCGCGCGAGTTGATTCGGCAGTCGTCGTCCGGGCGGCCGATGCCGCGTCAACCGGTCGACCGCCCGAGGCGATCGTTCGGGACTACTCCCGGCTCAACGCAGATCTTTCGCGTCTCGAGATTGAGTACGCCGCGGTTCGCAACATCGCCGTCGTTCGCGCGCAGGCCGAGCTGGCTACCCTGGCTGGTGTCACGCCCCAGGGCGGCACGTACCCGCCGCTCGCGCACGAGAAGAACCGAGGACGGATCCCGCCTCCGGCCAATGACGAGGAGCGTGATCAACTCCTCGAGTTCTATGGGTTCACGCCAGCTCAGCTCGCGAAGTTCAATCTCGGTAACGGCAAGGTCCTGGTCGGATTCCTCATGACGGTCCACACCGACGCTCTTGACCGGGGCCAGCCGGACCTGTGGGCGGACACCCTGATTCCAGGGTTCGACGAGCAGCTCAAGGAGGTTGGCACCGCGTCCGTGCGCGGCGTTGGCTACCTCGCGGCGCCCGCCTGGGTTCGACGCGCTCTCGCCCGCACAGGGTGGGTGTCGCCGACGATGTTCCAGTCGCCGCGCCCGACCGCACTGGCGGTCGCTGAGGCGGAGCGGAGCCTTCACTACGACCCCGAGGGCGCGACATACTTCGTTCAAAGCCTTGACGCCCCCGTCGGCGCCGAGGGCTCGATGGGCCCGGATGAGAAGACCATCGCCCGACTGATCGAGAGCACCATAGCCGAAGCGACCGCCGCTAACCGAGCAGCTGTCGAAAACGCGAAAGCCGTCGCCGGACAAGGGGTCGTCCTCCCCATCGGCAACCTCATCGCCGAGTATGAGCGCCACGCACGCCTGGTGCGTAGCCTTGGCCCCGCCGAAGTTGGGCAGTTGCCGTTCACAGTGGCCGTCAGGTACCAGTCCGCGTTCGACAACGGCTCGGTGCTCGCCGCGCAGACGAACAAGATCGAGCAGTCCGCCACCGGATCCCGGGCGTGGGGGCAGACCGCCAACACGGTCGGCAACACCATCACGGCCCAGGCCACGATTTTCGAGTCGTCCCTGCAGGTCATGCGCGCTTTCAGGGAAGCGATCGACGAGGGGGTCGCCGCGTTCGTGGCGTCGGGTGCTGCCCCCACGCCACTGCCGCCCCGCCCGCCGCAACCGACCACTATCAGCGGCTCTGCGCCACGGATCGTCGGTGAGCGCACCCGCGCCACCGCTGCTGAGATCGGGCGGAGCCTCTCGACCCCGCGACGGACCACCGTCAACCGTGAGCCTGTCGCGTCCGAGGCCGAGGTGTACACGCGCACCGCAGCGGACTTCGAGGACATCGTCAGCGGATACCGGCTCGAGGCCGGCGACAGCACCGTCGACAATGTCGCGCTCGACCACACCGACATCGTCGAGACCTACCGGCGGTACGCCAGCCTGATCACCGCACTGGGCCCGGCTGCCATCATGGCCCACCTGCCCTTCGAGGTCGCCGAACCTCTCCTCACCGGGTTCGCCGGAATCGACCGGACCCTCCGGGCGATCCGGAAGATCGAAGCGGAAGTGGACTGGACTCAGACCGTCGTCTCCAACACGTTCGCCGGACAACGCCGGGTGTTGGTGGTCGCCTCGGAGACCATCGAGCGCGTGCAGCAGATCATCGTTGACGGGCTCGCGTCGGCGACAGGCATCTCGCCCGCGGAGGCGCTCGCAGCGGCCCGGAGCAGTACTCGCACACCCGGGGCGGACCTGCGGCAACTGCGCAACGCGATCGTGCACGGCGCCGCCGTCGACGTCACGACCCCTGCCCGATACGCCGGCCCCGACCTCCCCGTTGAACTCGCCGCATCGGCGGCCTGGCCCGATCACCGGCCTGTCGAAGCGGTCGACGCCGATCGGTTCCAGGCGTGGCGCGAGGCCGGCGAGCCTGCCGACTGGATGTCCTACCGATCGGCCAAAGCGCCGGACCGGCCGACGTCTACCTCCGAACTTGTATCTAGCGTTTCGGATATGCAAGCCGAACAGCGTGCAGACGAAGGCCGCCAGGCTCCGGACTTGACAGGTAACGCCCATCCGGATGGCCCGGACCGCTGGCCGAACGGTGAACCGGTCTACGACGAGCACTGGGAACAGTGGAAGGCGTGGCAGGGAGCGGGCGCGCCGGCGGGCGCCTGGGAGGCATTCCGGGCTTCGGACGCGCAACAGGCGCACGAGCTGGTCGCTCGCTTCGTGCCGGGCCTGACCGACGCTGAGCGTCGACACGAGGCCCAGGACCGCGATGCCGAAGGACCGGATGGAGAGGGGCCGGAGGGCGGCGCGTGAGCGGATTCAGCGTTGCGCGGGCCGCAGGGCCCGCGCGGAGACGTGGGGTCTCAGCGCGGGCGGTGGCGGCCTAGGCCGGCGGGCGGTTCAGCCGCTTCCGGTCGGCGAGGATCTGCTGCTCGATCCGCCGGATGTCCGCGACCTCAACGGCAACCTCGGCGCCACGAGTCTCCGAGTCCCGCATCTGCTTGTAGATCGAGTAACGCTCGAACGCAAGTTCCTCTGCGCTGCTCCGACTCACGCTGCCCTTGCCGGCGAGGACGGGGTACTCGTTGAACTGGATGAAGTCGCTGGTCTTCTGCACCCAGTCCGCCATCCGCATCTCACGCCGCCGCATCGCCATGCCCTCGGCGTACTCGAGGAATTGCGAGGTCAGCAGGTTGAGCCGCTGGAGCTCCTCCTCGGTCAAGTAGTTCTTCGCCCACCTGACGTCGTCCTTGCACACCTTCGTGCCCTTGTAACTGGTCAGGCCCATGTTCGGGGCCTGAGGGTCCGCACGCATCGCGATGATCTCGGGCGCGGTGTTCCCGGTGATCGCGAAGTGCAGTGAGTTCTGGATCTGCGCGAAGACGGCGGCCGCGCCAGGGTCAGATGCGACATAGTCGATCGACGTGGTGGCGAAGATGTCGCGGATCTGCTTGTAGAACCGAGCCTCGGAGGTCCGAATCTCCCGGATTCGACTGAGCAGCTCGTTGAAGTAGTCGGCGCCAGCGGGGTCCTTGAGGCGCTCGTCGTTCATCACGAAGCCCTTGACGAGGAACTCCTTGAGCAGGGGGGTCGCCCAGTTTCGGAACTGGATACCGCGCGGCCCCTGGACGCGGTAACCAACAGCGAGGATCGCCTCCAGGTTGTACTGCTCGATGCGACGGGCCACCTGTCGCCCCTGCTCAAGCCCAACTTTTTCACGATGTGTAACAGTTGCCGCGCGCGTGAGCTCGCCGCTCTCGTACACCTTCTTGAGATGTCGACTCACCGTCGCGACGGTGATGTCGTAGAGGATGGCGATCTCCGACTGGGTCATCCAGAGGCTTCCGTTGAAGGGGCGGAAGTGGACTTCAACGCGGCCGTCTTCGGTTCGGAAGACGAACATCTCACCTTCGGGCCCATCGGGACCCGTCTCGAGCTCGGTCAAGGTTTGCTCCTTGGTCGATGGTCGGCCCCACGTTCCAACCGCGCACCGACAGCTCTCGATTTGGAGAGTCGGCGGCACGCTGGCTACCATCGACCAGGTCGTCCTGCCAAGACGTTGATCGACGGATCGTGTCGGTCCGCTGCACTTGGGTGCTGGCGGGGCCGGTTCGGCGCATCTCTGCATCGAACATCGCTCACTATATCGCGGCCCCCCGCAAGTGGCGGGACGCGCCGATGCGTCCCTGTGAGTTTTTTCACCCGGTCCTGTGGATTAATCTGTGGATGGAGCGTCCATCTCCGCAGGTCAAGTGAGGTAGAAGGAATTCATCCACAGGCTGGCGGGTCGGGCGTGTCGTAACGACACCGTTGTAGTTTCCCGTGAGCCGCTGCTAAGCCGCGCGGCATCGGTTATTGTCGGTGTCGTCCTGCCAAGACGTTGATCAAATCCCCTGATGGGGAGTGCCGCCCCGGAGACGCTTCGAGCGCCCGGGGCGTTGTGCTATCCAAGCCCGATTCTGCGAATAACAACGGTGTAGTTCCTGGTCAGAGCGTTTTCTTGTCGGTCGACGCGTGTACAACGTCCGGTATGACCAGAACGAACCCGCCGTGGCATCCGTGGCGCGAGGCGCGCGCCCGCGGGCACTTGCGGATCAGCTTCGACGCGCCGTCGGCGGTGCGAGGCCGGCACGGGCGGGACGGTCGCGTCGAGCTGCACCCGACGATGACGCAGGCCGAGCGCCGGTCCGCGCTCGCGCACGAGCTCGTCCACGACGAGCGCCAGGTGTACCCGCGCGACGTCGTGCTCGCGGCGAAGGAGGAGCGCACCGTCGAGACGATCGCGGCGCGGCGGCTGATCGACCTCGAGCGCCTCGTCGAGGTGCTCCGCTGGACCAGATACGCCACCGAGGCCGCTGAGGAGCTCTGGGTGGACGTGCCGATGCTCCTCGCGCTCATCCGGTCCCTGACCGACGACGAGCGGCTCTGGATCAACATGAGGGTCGAGGAGGGGCCGTGCTGAGCGACCGCGACCGCGCGATGCTCGACTTCGAGGCGGGCTGGTGGCGGCAGCGGGGCTCGAAGGAGAACGCGATCGCCGCCGAGTTCGACCTGACGCCGGTGAGGTACTACCAGCTGCTGAACCGGCTGCTCGACGAGCCGGCCGCCGTGGCGTACGCGCCCGCGGTCGTAGGCCGGCTACGTCGCATCCGCGACGTCCGGGCTGAGCACCCGCGGGGGAGCAGGCCGGGCGACCTGACAGGTTGAGGGTTGTTGATATATCAACCCGTCGCGCCGGTTTCGCCTGGTCGTGGCCCTCGCCTCACTCGGTGCGGCGTCTTGGCGATTTGAGTCCTTTTCCCAGGTCAACGCGTTTTCAGGAACAGGTTCGAGTCCTGGCGGGAGAGCGCACCGGCGTTCGTCGACTCCTCAGCGCCGGCCGACCTTGCCGGCCGCCCTCGCCGGCCGCGAGGGCACGGTCACCCGGGCAGGGCGAGGCCCACGAGCAGAACGTTGAGATCGTTCCCAGGCCCGGACGTTCATCCAGCTCCGAGATCTGGGCCGGTCCGGGCGGCGATGTTCGATCGTCCGGACAGACGCCGAAGGGGCCGGGGATCCACGCGAATGTGGATCCTCGGCCCCTTCGGTCGAGGCGAGGTGTTTAGACGACCTGCACCGAGACGGCCTGCGGGCCGCGGTCGCCGGCCTCCTCCTCGAACGACACGCGGTCGTTCTCATCGAGGCTGCGGAAGCCGCCGTTGCCGAGGATGCCGGAGAAATGAACGAACAGGTCCTTGCCGCCGGCGTCCGGGGTGATGAACCCGAAGCCCTTGTCGGCGTTGAACCACTTCACGATGCCCTGAGCCATGCGATTACTCTCCTGAGTATCAAAAGGTATGCAGGACCGAATTTTTCGGCCCTGGGTGTGCGGAGGTACGCGAAAACAAAGCAACCGGGAACTACTCACGGAGTTTGGGATGTGTCCGCCGCGGAAAATCTTCGCGAACGAGCCACTAAGAAAATCAACCGATTTCATCGTAGCAGAGTTCCGCGGGGCCGGCCAGGCTTTCGCGGCGTTCCGGTCGGCGCCCTCGTCGGGCAGCGTGCCGGCGGCTTCAGTGGTTCGCGCGTTCCCAGCTCGCGACCGGGCCGGGCACGACGTGGAAGGACGGATGCGGATCGGGGTGTTCGACGGCGCGCCACTGCTCCGCCACCTCGGGGCTCCGCGCTGCGAGCTTGGCCGCCAGGTGCGCCCACTCCAGGCCCACTTGGCCGTCGGTCACGTCGATCGGGGCGACGGTCGCGCCGGGCTCGTCGATGCGGGTGCGGTCGAAGTTGTAGCCCCTGGCGTCCGCCTCGTCGGCGAGGGCGGCGAGATAGGCACCGACCGTGGCGAGCGGCTCGGGCGTCGCGCGGAACCTTCAGCTGAGGATGCCGCGTGTACCCCTTGGTCCGGCCGGCGAGCACCGCCTGCGCGAGCAGCGTCTCGCGCCAGCAGGCGATGAGCGCCTGCCGGTCGAGGTAGCGGGGGTGTAACGACCAGATGCGCATGGCCCCACGCTATCCGGCGCGGCTTCCGGTCGGCAGGCGCGGGCCGCCGGACTCGGGGTCCAGCGGCCCGCGCCTCGGCGGGATCGCGCGCGCCGGGGGAGGGGAGCGCGGCGATCGGGTCTCAGTTCGGCGCCTCCCAGTCGTAGCCGGTGCCGGTGTCCACCTCCACGCATTCGAGGGTGTCGCCGTTCGGCGTGGTGATGCGCTGCCCCTCCTGGGTGGCGGTGCACGAGTCGTACATCGACGGGGTGTCGGCGGCGGCGATGGCGGGAGTGAGGGCGAAGGCCGAGATCGCGAGGAATCCGGCTGCGGCGAGGGTCTTTCGGCTGATGGTCATGGTTCGACGGTGCGCCGTGAACCTGGGGATCCGGTGTCAGCCGGATGCGACTTCGCTGGGGCTCGACGCTGCAGCCGCCGTCGGGATCGCCGCAGCGGCTGGGGCAGCGCCGGGTGGCGAATGTGACGAGACGCACACCGCGGAGGACGTGCAGGTGATGGGCGGTTCTGCTGGTGTCGATGGGGCTTTTCTCGTCGATCCGTTGACAGAAATACGTTCGGCTCATAACGTGAAATCTGCTCGACACGACATAGATTTTCCGATGGGAGCGCGAGATGAACGACACCCGAGCCACCCCGGCGCGAGTCCCGCGACGTTCCGTCGAAGCGGCTCCGCCGCTGGTTCTCCACCCCCGCGGTGGCGTCGTGATCGTCACCCTGTTGGTGCTGATGGTGGGCCTGATGATGGCGCCGCTCGTCGTGCACCTCACGGGCGTTCCGATCGGCTGATCGCCGTCGAGCAGCACACGCAATCCCCGACGCGAAGGAGAGCACGATGAGCTTCACCGATGACGCCAAGAACAAGGCGCAGGACGTCAAGGGCCGGGCCAAGGAGACCGTCGGCACCGCCTTCGACGATCCGCAGCTCAAGCAGGAGGGTCGCGGCGACCAGGCCGAGGCCTCGATCAAGGACAAGATCGCCGGCGCCGCCGACAAGGTCAAGGAGGGCGTCGACGAGGTGAAGGACAAGCTCTCGGGCAACTGACCCGACCGCGACCCGATGACGATGGGAGCTGGACATGATTCGACGGATCGCACGACCCCTGCTCGGTTCGGTCTTCGTCTACACCGGTTACACCGGCCTGACGAGCGACCCGGGGAAGAAGGCGGACACCGTCGCCCCGCTGGTGGAGAAAGCCACTGAGGCCCTGCCCGATTCACCGGCGATCCCGACGAGCGCCCGGAGTTGGGTACGCATCAACGCGGGCGTCCAGCTCGGCGGCGGCCTGCTGCTCGCCACCGGGCGGGCGCCGCGGGCGGCCTCGCTGGCCCTCGCCGGCACGCTCGTGCCCGCGACGGTCGTCGACCACCCGTTCTGGGCGGAGTCGGACCCCGAGGCCCGGCGTCAGCAACAGCTGCACTTCGTGAAGAACCTGTCCCTGCTGGGCGGCCTGCTCATCGCGGGCTTCGATACCGAGGGCAGGCCGGGCGTCACCTGGCGCGCACGGCGCGCGGCGGAGCGCGCGTCCGAGCGGGTGTCCGACACCGTCGCGGCCATCGCCCCCGGTGGCCACGACGACGCGAACACCTGGCAGGACCGGGCCCACGCGGCCCAGGAGTACGGCGCGACCGCGATCGGCAGGGCGAAGCCCGCGGTCGCGGGAGTCGTCGAGAAGGCCAGGCCGGCGATCACGGACGCGGCCGAGAAGGTGAAGCCGGCCGTCGACGACGCGGTGGAACGCGCGCGCCCCGTCCTGGACGACGTCGTGGACCGTGCCCGACCGGTTCTGGCCGATGCGGCGGAGGCCGCGTCCGGCTTCGTCGATGCGGCGGGCGAGCGCCTGCACGCCCTCCGCGACGAGGCCTCCGCCGCGGTGGCGGAGAGGAAGCGGGCGCGCGTCGCGTAACGTGGGCCGCCCGGCCGGATCGCGGCCGCGGTAGGTCGACCAGAATCGAGACGCCGTGCCCCGCAGGCCAGAGTTCACCGGGCGGTACACCGACGCGCTGCACGCGCTGGAGGTGTCGACGCAGCGGAGCGCTCGGGTCGAGAACCTTGGAGGCCAGTACGCGTTACGCGTCGACTTCGAGCTCGGGCGGTACCTGCTCGCGACGAACACCGAGACGGTGGTCGGCCTGGCCGACGAGGACGCCGGAGCCCCGTGGCGGATCCGGTTCTTCGACGGTGCCCTCGACGAGGGCGCGGCCGTGCTGATCGCCGACCGCTCGGCGGCCTGGCTGATCGACGCCTACGACGCCGCCGTCGGCGACCTGCCGCCGCTGGCCGACGTCCCGCACACCTGACCGTCCCCGCGGACCCGGATCCCCTGGGCGCGCCGCGGGGACGGCGGGTGGTCCCACGTCGGCCGGGCCGCGGGATCTACAGTGGACGCATCAGGTTTTCGTTCGCGTGCGACGCAGCAGTGCGGTGCCCGGGAGCGAACGGGCGAAGGAGGAGTGCGATGACGCAGTCGCATCGCGTGCGCTCCGATCTCGGCGTGTACAGCATCTCGGTGGCGTCGGAGCTGTCGCAGGTCGGTCTCCAGACGCTCCGCCTCTACCAGCGGAGGCATCTGATCCGGCCCCAGCGCACGGCGGGCGGCACCCGCCGATACAGCGAGGACGACATCGGACGCATCCGTCGGATCACGGAACTCGTCGCCACCGGGGTCAACCTCCCGGGCGTCGAGCGCATCCTGGCGCTGGAGGACGAGTGCGCCGACCTGCGGGCGCAGCTCGATTCCGCTCGCGCCGAGTAGCGGTTACGGCTGCACGTTCACCGAATACGCCGCCGCGGCGTCACGCACGTCGAGGACGTACTTGCGGGACTGGTTGTAGACCATGACGGCCTTCTCCCAGCCCTTCGCCGTGGTGAGGTCCTTGCCCGAGACGCACAGGTAGCGCGCCGCGGTCATCGCGGCGTCGTCGATGTTGTCCGGGTCGGCCGCGCCGTCGCCGTTGGCGTCCACGCCGAACCGCTGCCACGTCTCCGGGATGAACTGGAACGGGCCCATCGCGGCGTCGTACTTCGCGTTCGGCCGGTGCGGGTCGGTGCCCGTCGCCAGGATCTCCTGGTTGCCGTTCGTCCCGTCGAGCGGCACGCCGCGGATGGGCGGCGAGACCTTCCCGTTCGGAGCGATCGTCGCGCCGTGGTAGGTGCCGTGCTTGCTCTCGATGAAGGCGATGCCCGCCAGGGTGGTCCACGCGATACCGCACTCGGGCGTGCGTTGGCGCAGCGCCTCGGCCGCGTTGCCGTAGGCCTCCAGGGAGATCACGGGGATCCCGGTGGCCACGCTGATGGGGGTGGCCCAGTCGCGGAGCAGATCCGACGTGCGGCCGGGGCCGTTGACGTTGATCAACGGCACGGGTGCGCCCGCGCCGGGCGGGATGCCCTGCGGGATGTCCGGACGCGGGTCGATCGCGCCGCAGCCGGCGAGCACCGTCGACGCGACGCCGACGACGAACGCCGCGCGCATGCGGGAACTGACCATGACCTTGCCGTGACTCTCTCGCCGAAAAGTGGGGGACGCGATCTCAACGTCCGGGCCGTGCCTCGGGGTTCCCGGCGCGGCCGGCCCCCCAGGCGGTGACCCAGGAGTCTACCCCGTCGGAGGCCATCAGCGCCTCGGCCTCGCGCACCCGATCCATGAACGCGAGGACGCGCCGCCGGTAGTCCAGCTCGTAGGCCGCATCCGGCTCCGTCGGGTCGACGGTGACGGTGCGCACGTCCTCCGGGACGAGCTCGGCCGGGAAGTCGACGGTGCGGAGCCGCTCGAAGACCTTCGCCACCAGCGCCAACGCGGGCTGCCCGAGGGAGATCGAGTCGAGCACCGAGGCGCGGTCGCCGCGTTCGATCCGCTTCTGCCGTTCCCAGTTCTCCGCCTGGGTCGCCACGTCGACCTCGGCCCCGTCGGCCAGGTGCGGCGTGCGCCGGCGCACTTTGGCGGCGAGCGTGCGGGCCACGTCGTCGATGCCGAAGGGGTGCGGGCCCTCCTCCGCGATCCGGGAGTGGAAGACCACCTGCAGCAGCAGGTCGCCGAGTTCGCTGCGCAGCTCGTCCGCAGCTGCCGCCCCGCCCGTGGGATCGTCGAGGGCGGCGACCGCGTCGGCCACCTCGTAGGTCTCCTCCACGAGGTACCGCAGCAGGCTGGCGTGCGTCTGTTCCGATTCCCACGGGCCCTCGCGCCGCAGCCGGTCGATCAGCTCGACGGTGTCGAGGACGGCCAGTCCGGCGGGCCGGGGCGCGGCGATCACGTCGGCGCCGCCCGCCCGCAGCGCGGCGGCGGCCGGGTGCTCGCGATCGGAGGTGAGCAGCGTCGCCCCGTCGGGCAGATCCGCGCCGAGCGCGGGCCGCCCGTCGGGCAGGTGCCAGGCGAGCCGCACCGGCAGCTCCTCCGTGTAGTACACGGGGCCGGACAGCCGCCCGAGCGCCGCGACGGGCAGCAGCGTGGGCAACGCGGGATCGAGCAGGACGACGGTGCCGCGCGCCCCGGTCACGGGGCCTCCGCCGCCGCGGCGGCGCGGGGCGGCTGATCGAGCCGCCAGTAGCCGGCGCCCTTGCCGGCCATCGCGGCGAGGAAGTCGGCGACGGCCTGCAGCACCTCGATGTCGCGCACCCGCTCGCTGCCGACGCCGCCCCCGCCGACCCGGGGGAGCGGGAACGTGATGGTGCGCGTCGCGGCGCGGTACGAGCCGCCGGGGTAGAGCCGCTTGAGCCGCATCTGCTGCGAATCCAGCAGTTCCATGGGCGCGATCCGGAGGTTCGTGCCGGTCACGGTGATCTCGGTGACCCCCGCGTCCCGCGCGAGCGAGCGCAGCCGGGCGATCGCCGCGAGCCGCTCCACCTCCACGGGCGGCGGGCCGTACCGGTCGGTGAGCTCGGTGAGCACCTCGGCGACGGCCGTATCGTCATGCGCCGCGGCCAGTTTGCGGTACGCCTCCAGGCGCAGCCGATCGCTGGTGACGTAATCGGGCGGGATGTGCGCGTCCACCGGCAGGTCGATGCGCACCTCCTTCTGCTCCTCCGCCACCGGGATCGGCTTGCCGTCGGCGGCGGCGCGGTAGGCCTCCACCGCCTCGCCGACGAGCCGCACGTACAGGTCGAAGCCGACGCCGGCGACGTGGCCGGACTGCTCGGCGCCGAGAACGTTGCCGGCGCCGCGGATCTCGAGGTCCTTCATCGCGACGGCCATGCCGGCGCCGAGGTCGTTGTTCTGCGCGATGGTCGCCAACCGGTCGTAGGCGGTCTCGGTGAGCGGCTTCTCCGACGGGTAGAGGAAATAGGCGTAGCCGCGCTCGCGCGAGCGGCCCACGCGGCCCCGCAGCTGGTGCAGCTGGCTCAGGCCCAGGTTCTCGGCCCGTTCCACGATGAGGGTGTTCGCGTTCGAGATGTCCAGGCCGGTCTCGACGATGGTGGTGCACACCAGCACGTCGAACTCGCGGTTCCAGAAGCCCTGCACGGTGCTTTCCAGCGCCTCCTCGCCCATCTGCCCGTGCGCCACCACCACGCGCGCCTCCGGCACCATGTCGCGGAGGTGCTTGGCGGCGCGGTCGATCGAGCTGACGCGGTTGTGCACGTAGAAGACCTGGCCGTCGCGCAGCAGCTCGCGGCGGATGGCCGCGGCCACCTGCTTGTCGTCGTACGCGCCCACGTAGGTGAGCACCGGGTGCCGCTCCTCGGGCGGCGTGAGGATGGTGGACATCTCGCGGATGCCGGCCATGCTCATCTCCAGCGTGCGGGGGATCGGGGTCGCGCTCATGGTCAGCACGTCCACATTGGTCCGCAGCGCCTTGATGTGCTCCTTGTGCTCGACACCGAAGCGCTGCTCCTCGTCGACCACGACCAGTCCGAGGTCCTTCCACCGGACGCCGGTCTGCAGCAGTCGGTGGGTGCCGACCACTACGTCGACACTGCCGTCGGCGAGGCCCTCGAGCACGGCCCGGGTCTCCAGCTTGTCGGTGAACCGGGACAGGCCCTTGACGGTGACCGGGAAGCCCTGCATCCGTTCCTCGAAGGTCTTCAGATGCTGTTGCGCCAGTAGGGTCGTGGGTACCAGGACCGCCACCTGCTTGCCGTCCTGCACGGCCTTGAAGGCGGCGCGCACCGCGATCTCCGTCTTGCCGTAGCCCACGTCGCCGATCACCACGCGGTCCATGGGGACGGCCTTCTCCATGTCGGCCTTCACATCGCCGATCACCGTCATCTGGTCGACGGTCTCGGTGAACGGGAAGGCGTCCTCCATCTCGCGCTGCCACGGGGAGTCGGGCGCGAAGGCGTGGCCCGGTGCCGCGTTGCGGGCCGCGTAGAGCTGCACCAGCTCGCCCGCGATCTCGCGGACGGCCTTGCGCGCCTTGCGCTTGGTGTTCTGCCAGTCGCTGCCGCCCATCTTCGACAGCGCCGGCATCTCGCCGCCGACGTACCGCGAGAGCTGGTCCAGCGATTCCATCGGGACGAAGAGCTTGTCGCCCGGCTGGCCCCGCTTGCCCGGCGCGTACTCGATCACCAGGTACTCGCGACGGGCGCCCGCGACGGTCCGCTCGATCATCTCCACGAACTTGCCGATGCCGTGCTCGTCGTGCACCACGAGGTCGCCGGCGGTCAGGGCGAGGGGGTCGACCTGGTTGCGGCGCTTGGCGGGAAGGCGCCGGCCGTCCCCGACGCCCGCGACCCGGTTGCCCGTGAGGTCGGGCTCGGCGAGCAGCACCAGCTTCTCTGCGGGCGCGGTCAGGCCCGTCTGCAGACTGCCGCGCAGCACGCCGACGGTGCCCGCCTGCGGGGCCGCGCCCGCGTCCAACTCGGTGGCGGGGACCTCCGCGTCGCGCAGCCGCTCCAGGATGCGGGCGCGCGTACCCTGGCCCGCGACCACGATCACGCCGGTGCCGCCGGACGCGGCGTGGGCGCGCAGCGTCGCGAAGAGCTTCTCCGCCTCGGCCTCGGAACCCCGTGGCGCGGGCGCGTGTTCGGCGCGGACGGTGAGGTGGTCCGGTCCCTGGTCCGGGCCCGTCGCGAGCGGCGAGACCGTCCACCACGGGCGGCCGGCGCCCGAGACCGAGGCGTGCACCTCGTCGAGCGAGCGGTAGGCGCTGGCGCCCAGGTTCATCCCCGACGGGTCCAGCGGCGCGGCGGAGCCGAGCGCGGCCGCGGTCCACGAGGCCTCGAGGAACTCCTGGCCGGTGCGTCCGAGATCCGCTGCGCGGGTGCGGATCTTCTCGGGATCGAGGAGCACCGTGTGCGCGCCCGCGGGCAGGACGTCGGTCAGCAGTTGCAACTCGCCCGGGATGAGCGCGGGGATGAGGGCCTCCATGCCCTCCACCGGGATGCCCTGGGAGAGCTTCTCCAGCATCTCCACCAGGGCGGCGTCCGACTCGTGTTCGGCCTTGAGCGCCGCCGCACGCTCGCGGACCTCGGCGGTGAGCAGCAGCTCGCGGCACGGGTAGACGTGCACGGTGCCGACCTCGACCTCCGGCTGCGAGCGCTGGTCGGCCACGGAGAAGGCGCGCAGGTCGGTGATCTCGTCGCCCCAGAACTCGACGCGCACCGGCAGATCCGTCGTCGTGGGGAAGACGTCGAGGATGCCGCCGCGGACGGCGAACTCGCCGCGCTTGCCCACCATGTCGACCCGCGTGTAGGCGAGCTCCACGAGGGTCTCGATGAGCTGATCGAAGTCGTGCTCGACGCCCTCGCGCAGCGTGATCGACGGGGCGTCGCCGAGCCCCGGCGCCATCGGCTGCACCAGGGAGCGGACCGTCGCCACGACGGCCCGCAGGGGCTCGCCGTACTGCGCGTCCTCCGGGTGGGCCAGGCGGCGCAGCACCTGCAGTCGGCGCCCGACGGTGTCGGCGCCGGGGGAGAGGCGCTCGTGCGGCAGCGTCTCCCAGCTGGGGAACTGGGCCACGGCACCGTCGCCCAGCATCTCCCGCAGCTCGGAGGTCAGGTCGTCGGCCTCGCGCCCGGTGGCGGTGGCGACGAGGACGGGGGCGCGGTCGGCGAGCGCCGCGACGAGGAAGGGACGCGCACCGTCGACCGCGGTGACCGTGAGGTCGGGCCTGCCCGCGGCCTCCGCGAAGGCGGCGATGTCGGGATCGGCGGCGACCGCCCTGGTCAGTCCGGAGAGGGCTGGGACGGAGGAGGGGGCGGCGTCAGGCACCGAACCAGTGTATTGGCGCGGTCCGACACGTGCCGACGGACCCGAGCGCGGTTCAGCCGGCGGAGCCGGGCGGGGCGTAGCGGGCCAGGAAGGTCGTCACCGCCTCGTCGGCGACGGCGTCCGATTCCTCCTGCGTGCCGCCGGTCCGGCCGCCGGTGAGCGTGAGCCGGTTCAGCGGCGCGGCCAGCGCGAGCCAGGTGAACTGCTCGGCGGCGGCCGCCGGATCGTCGATGCGCAGCAGGCCGCGGCCTGCGAGGTGGGCGAGTGCGTGGGCCAGCAGCGCTTGGTTGCGGTCCCAGCTGCGCCGCACGTAGTCGTCGGCCACGGCGGGGAAGCGCTGCGCTTCTGCGGCCACGAGGGTGCGCATCCGCAGGACGGGCGTGCTCAGCACCCCCGCCTGCAGCGTGCCGGCGAGCGCGCGCAGTCCGCGCCCGGCGTCGTCGGTCGACATGAGTGCGTCGAGGTGCGGGCGCATGGCGTCGCGGCCGCGGTCCACCCAGTCCCGGACGACCGCCGCGTACAGGTCGTCCTTCGACGGGTACTGCCGGTAGAGGGTCTGTTTGGAGATCCGGGCGCCGGCGGCGACGGCGTCCATGGTGGTGCCGGCGAAGCCCCGGTCGAGGAACAGATTCCGGGCGATGGCGAGGAGGTCGGCGCCGCTGCTGCCGCCGGGCCGGCCGCGCGGTCGGGGCGCATCGGGTGCGGTGTACATGCCAAAATAGTACTGGACAGTACTCGGCGACGGGCGTAGCGTACTCCTTGGTACTAAAAGGAGGACGCCATGATCGTCGCAGGTATCGCAGTCGCCGCTCTCGCGGCATTCGTTCTGAGCTCGGTCTACTACGTGTTGCTCTCCCCGGTCGAGCAGCGCGCTCTCGGTGACCGCGCGCTCGATCGCGGGACGCCGGGGCCGGCGAAGGTCGTCGCGGAGCTCGTTCGCACCGCGGTGGTCGCCGCGGGCTTCGCCTGGATCGCCGAGCGTTCCGATCTCCTCGATCTTCCGGACTCCCTCGCGCTCGCCCTCGTGCTGTGGGTCGCGTTCCCGGTGGTGCTGCTCACCGGCTCGATCATCTGGGAGCGCGTCCCGTGGCAGACCGCGGCGATCCACGCCGGAGACTGGCTGCTCAAGCTGGTGCTCGTCGCGGTGGTGCTGGGTCTCCTGCACTGACGGTCGGCGCAGGTCGGCGCACGTCGGAGCTCCCTCTGGGCATGCCGGCTGTGCTCCGGGCGCGGCGTTCAGCGGGGGATCCGGCCCTCGGTGGGGGAGAACCGGCGTCCGGCGGGGGATTCGGCGCACAGTGGGGGAGTCGGCGCTCAAC
>NZ_CBCSDV010000016.1:42395-116697 GCF_965138335.1 Tsukamurella ocularis | reverse complement strand
AAGCGATCGGCACCCTGGGGCGGCGGCTGCTCGCGCTCGAGGAGCCGATCCTCCACGAGGCCGGCGTCTCGATGTGGGAGTACGCGATCCTCACGANNCTNCNNCGCGGCGCCGCCCCAGCCCAAGGACGCGGCCACCGTCGTCCTGGTCCGCGACGGCGCCGACGGGATCGAGGTCTTCCTGCAGCGCCGCGTGCAGCAGATGGCCTTCGCCGGTGGGATGACCGTCTTCCCGGGCGGGGGCGTCGACCCCCGCGACGGCGAGGCTGATCTCGCGTGGGAGGGTCCGGCGGCGCCGTGGTGGGCCGAGCGTTTCGGTGCCACCGAGCGCGACGCGCGCCAGCTGGTCTGCGCCGCAGTGCGGGAGACCTTCGAGGAGTGCGGCGTCCTGCTCGTCTCGGCGGCCGGCGGCGGAGCGCTCGATGTGGCGGCGCTCGCGCCCGCGCGTGCCCGCCTCGAGGCCAAGGAGCTCTCCCTCGCGCAGTTCCTCCGCGACGAGCACCTCGTGCTCCGCGCCGACCTGTTGCGGCCCCTCGCGCACTGGATCACGCCGAAGAACGAGAAGCGCCGCTACGACACCCGCTTCTTCCTCGCGGCCCTGCCCGACGGCCAGCGCGCGGACGACCGCACCAGCGAGGTGGAGGAGGCCGGCTGGCGGACCGCAGCGCAGGCGCTCGACGACTGGTCCGCGGGGCACTGCTTCCTGCTCCCGCCCACCTGGTCGCAGCTGCGCGCCGTCGCCGAGTACGGCACCGTCGCCGAGCTGCTCGCCGCCGAGCGGTCGATCGAGCCCGTCGAACCCGAGCTGCCGCTCGGCGGCGCCATCGACTCCCTGCGGTTCGCCGAGGCGGCCGAGTACGTGGCGTCGATGCCGCCGAACATCCCGCGCCCCACGCTCTGACGAGAGTCGCGGCACCGGGGTGTAGCCCGCTATTCACCCGCGTTGGGCAAGGGTTCACCGACCCGCGCGGTCGCGGTTCACCGCCCGGTCGTCTCGCGCGCTCACTGTGAGCGCATGGCAACACTGGTCATCGGCCGGAGCCCGGCCTCAGAGACGCTGATCGACGGGGCCGAGTACGAGGTCGTACTCACCACCCGCACGGACGACATCGACACGGTGCAGAGGTTGCGATACGAGGTCTTCGGCTCGGAGCCGGGCTTCGAGGCCTCGATGGCGGGGGTCGCCGACGGCCGCGACGCCGACCGGTTCGACGAATTCTGCGACCACCTCGTGATCCGGCACAAGCCCAGCGACGCGATCGTGGGCTGCTACCGGATCCTCCCGCCGCCCGGCGCGATCGCCGCTGGCGGCCTGTACCTGGCCACCGAGTTCGAGCTCGGCGCGCTGGACCACATCCGCCCCGAGACGCTGGAGATGGGGCGGGCCTGCGTGCGCGCCGACCACCGCACCGGCGGCGTCCTCTGCCTCATGTGGGCGGGTCTGCTCGCCTACAGCGACCTGCGCGGCATCCGGTACGCGATGGGCGCCGTCAGCGTCCCGATGCAGTACGACGGCTACGGCCGCGGCGCGACGGTCCGCGCCGTCCGCGAACTGGTCGACGCCAAGCACCGCGCGCAGTGGGTCGTGACCCCGCGGAACGAGGTCGAGGAGATCACGGCCGAGCCCGCGTCCCGCCGCACCTTCCCGCCGCTGGTCACCGGGTATCTCCGGATGAACGCCGAGATCCTCGGCGCGCCGAGCTTCGACCCCGTCTTCGACGTCGCCGATTTCCCGATGATCATCGACCGCACCCGGTTCAACGTGCGCTACCTCGAACGACTGCAGCAGGCGGCGGGAAGCCTCTGACCATGATCCCCGTCGCGGAACTGGCTCGGCACCCCTGGCAGCAGGTATCCCCGTGCGACGGGGCCTGTTCGGCCGGCGAGCCGCAGGAGACCGCTTCCTGGCTGCGGGCCGTCCGGTGGGCCGCCCTGATCGCGGTGATGGTCGTGGGCCTCCTCGCCCTGGCGCTCGCCTACCCGTGCGGCGCCACCGCCCGCCGCGTCGTCATCCGCGGCGGCGCCCGGGCGATGCTGTTCTCGCTCGGGACGCGCGTGGAGCCCGTGGGGAACGTGCCGCTGCGCTCCCTGGTGGTGGCGAACCACCAGTCGCTGCTCGACATCGTCGCCATCGCCTCGATCGCGCCGTCCGCGTTCGTGGCCAAGGCCGACATCTTCGATGTCCGCCCGGTCGCCGTGCTCATGCGCGCCTTCGGGGCGATCCCGCTGCGGCGCGAGCGCCTGCACGAGTTGCCGGCCACCGTGGACCGGGTCGCGGACCTGCTCCGACGGGGCCGCACCGTCGCGCTCTTCCCCGAGGGCACCACCTACTGCGGGGTCCACCGCGGCGACTTCCGGCCCGCCTTCTTCCAGGCCGCCATCGACGCTCGCGCCGACGTGGTGCCCGTCTCGCTGCGGTACTCGATGCGCCTGCCCGGACCGGCGCGCGGCGCGCGGCAGAGCACCGTCGCCGCGTACGTGGGATCCGACACCGAGATCGGCACGCTGTCCCGGGTGATCGCCGCGCGGGGCGTCGCCGTGCGCGTGCACGCGACCGAGGTGATCGACGCCGGTCAGTGGGTCGGCGCCGGCCGCGGCGCCCTCGCCGCGCGGGCGGAGGCAGCGGTCTTCGCCGACGCGGAGTTCCTCGCCGCCACCGCGCCGCTCCCGCTCGCGGCCTGACCCGGAAAGGGGTAGGTCCGCCGATCACGGTTGCGCGCGTATTCTTGGGACGCGATGACTCCCGACCGCGAGAACCCCGTCTACCTCGACCACGCCGCGGACACCCCGATGGTGCCCGAGGCGCTGGCGGCGATGGCGCAGGCCTCGGCGCGGCCGGGCAACGCCTCCTCGCAGCACGGTTCCGGCCGTCGGGCCCGCCGCGTCCTCGAGGAATCGCGCGAGTCGATCGCCCGCGAGCTGGGCGCCCGGCCCTCCGAGGTCGTCTTCACCGGCGGCGGCACGGAGGCCGTGAACCTCGCCGTCAAGGGCCTGTACTGGGCGCGCCGGGCCGAGAACCCCGCCGCCGTCACCGTGATCGCCTCCGCGATCGAGCATCACGCCGTGCTCGACGCGATCGAATGGCTCGGCGAGCACGAGGGCGCCGTCGTGCGCCTGCTGCCCGTCGACCATCGGGGCCTCGTCGACCCCGCCGACCTGCGCGCCGCGCTCGACGAGGCGGCCGGCACCGTTGCGCTGGTCAGCGTCATGTGGGCCAACAACGAGGTCGGCACGCTGCAGCCGATCGCCGAGTTGGCCGCCGAGTGCGCGCGGGACGGGGTGCCGATGCACTCCGACGCCACGCAGGCCACCGGCCACGTGCCCATCGACTTCGACGCCAGCGGCCTCGCCGTGCTCACCAACGCCGCGCACAAGTTCGGCGGGCCGCAGGGCGTGGGCACCATGCTCATCGGCCGCAGCGTCGCCCTGGTGCCGCTGGCGCACGGCGGCGGCCACGAGCGCGACCTGCGGTCCGGCACGCCCAACGTCGCCGGCGCCGCCGGCATGGCCGCCGCGCTGACGGTGGCGATCGGCCGGATGGACGAGGAGTCGCCGCGCCGCGCCGCGCTGCGCGACCGCCTCATCGCGGGCGTCCGCAGCTTCGAGGGCGCCGTGATCAACGGCGGTGCCGCGCACGGCATCCCCGCCCTGCCGGGCATCGCCCACGTCTCCTTCGCCGGCTGCGAGGGCGACTCCCTGCTCATGCTCCTCGACGCCCGCGGCATCGAGTGCGCCACGGGGTCCGCCTGCAGCGCCGGCGTCGCCCGGGTCAGCCACGTCCTCGAGGCCATGGGCGCCGACCCCGGCGTCGCGCGCGGCTCGCTGCGCTTCTCGTTCGGCCCCGAGACCACGGAGGCCGACGTCGACGCGGTGCTCGAGGCGCTCGGCCAGGTCGTCGACCGCGCCCGCGCCGCGGGGCTCAGCTTCACGGCGGCGGGCTGATGCGCGTCCTGGCCGCGATGAGCGGCGGCGTGGACTCCGCCGTGGCCGCGGCGCGGGCCGTCGAGGCCGGGCACGACGTGGTCGGCGTGCACCTCGCGCTGTCGGAGGCCCCGGGCACCCTGCGCACGGGCTCGCGCGGCTGCTGCTCCAAGGAGGACGCCGGCGACGCCCGCCGCGCCGCCGACGTGCTGGGCATCCCGTTCTACGTGTGGGACTTCGCGGACCGCTTCCGCGAGGACGTGATCGACGACTTCGTCGCCGCGTACGCCGCGGGGGAGACCCCGAACCCGTGCCTGCGCTGCAACGAGAAGATCAAGTTCTCGGCCCTCGCCGAGCGGGCCTACGCGCTGGGCTTCGACGCGGTCGCGACCGGCCACTACGCGCGCCTCGAGGGCGGCGAGCTGCGCCGCGCCGTCGACGCGGATAAGGACCAGTCGTACGTGCTCGCGGTGCTGACCGCGGAGCAGCTCTCCCGCGCACTGTTCCCGGTCGGCGACACCCCGAAGCCGCTGATCCGCGAGGAGGCCGCCCGCCGCGGCCTCGCCCTCGCCGACAAGCCCGACAGCCACGACATCTGCTTCATCCCGTCCGGCGACACGCAGGCCTTCCTCGGCGCCCGGATCGGCGTGCGGCCCGGCGCCGTCGTCGACGGCGAGACCGGCGAGCGGCTCGGCGAGCACGCCGGCGTCCACGAGTTCACCATCGGCCAGCGCAAGGGCCTCGGCCTGCCGGGCCCGGCCCGCGACGGCGAGCCCCGCTACGTCACCGCCATCGACGCCGCCTCCGGCGAGGTCACCGTCGGGCGCGGCGAACGTCTCGACGTCACGCGCATCGTCGCCGACGGTGCCGTCTGGACGTCCGGGACCGCGCCCGCGGGCCCCGTCGACGCGATGGTGCAGGTCCGCGCGCACGGCGGCCTCGCCCCCGTCACCGTCCGGGCCGACGGTGACCGCCTGGTCATGGATCTGGCGACGCCGCTGCGCGGGGTGGCGCCGGGGCAGGCCGCGGTGCTGTACGCGCCGGACGCCGAGCGCGGCGACCTGGTGCTGGGCTCGGGCACGATCCGCTCGACCGCGTCCGCGGGGGCGCATGTCTGACGTTCTGGCGCCCCTGCTCGGATCCGTGACGGGAATCGGCTCGGTGCCCGGCACGGACCCGCGGGAGGCGGCCGCCACCGTCGTGGGCGAGTTGGAGGTGCCCTTCCTACCCGAGCTCCCGAGCCGGGGGATCGGTGCCGACATGATCGGCCGCGCCGCGGGTCTGCTCGTCGACATCGGGTTCGACGTCTCCACCACCGGCTACCGGATCGGCGTACCCGGCGGCCGCGTCGCGCGGCTCGCGGGCGACCACCTGGAGCGCGACCTCGACGCGTTCGAGGAGGCCTACGAGGTCGCCCGCCGCCGGGGCGGCGGACTGGTGAAGACCCAGGTGGCGGGCCCGCTGACGCTCGCCGCGGGATTGGAGCTGCCGAACGGCCACCGGGTGGCCCGCGATCGCGGGGCGATGCGCGACGTCGCCGCCTCGCTCGCGGAGGGACTCACCCGGCACGTCGCCGACCTGCGGCGCCGGCTCGGCGCCGACGTGGTGCTCCAACTCGACGAGCCGTCGCTGTGGTCGGTCGTCCACGGCACCGTGCCTGCTCTGACCAAGTTGGACCCGATCCGTGCCGTCCCGGCGCCGGAGGCCGCCGAACTGCTGGCGTCCGTGGTCGAGGCCGTCCACGACGTGGGCGCCCCGGTCCTCCTTCACCTGTGCGGCCCCATCGACTGGGACGTCGTGCGGCGCGTTCCCGCCGACGGTGCGCTCCTCGACGCGACGCGCCTGACGGTGCCCGATTACGAGGGCTTCGGCGAGCTCGCCGAGTCGCGCACCGTCGTGGGATTGGGCCTCGCCCCCGCGGCGCCGGGACCGCGCCGCCGGTCGGCGGCGGACCTCGCGGCGCCGGCGCTGCGGCTGTACGACGAGATCGGCCTGCCGCGGCGCGATCTGGCGCGCGCGACGGTCACCCCCGTGTGCGGTTCGCCCGGTTCGCCCGGGATTCGCCCGATTCTCGACGCCTGCAAGGAGATTCGGGCGGCCTTGGCGGAGGCTTCCGCGGCGTAGCCCGCTACACTTCGGCGATGTTCCCGACCACCGGGGCAGTCGATGGTGCAGATACCGCCTGGCTGCTCGCCGCGTTCGCGCTCGTGTTGTTGATGACCCCGGGGCTCGCCCTGTTCTACGGCGGCATGGTGCGCAGCAAGAGCGTGCTCAACATGATGATGATGTGCCTCACCGCGATCCCCGTGGTGTGGCTGCTCTGGGTGGCCTTCGGCTACTCCATGACCTTCGGGCCCGACCGCGGCGGCGTCGTGGGTGACCCGACCACGTTCGCGGGCCTGCGCGGGCTGATCGGGACCTTCGGCGCCGACGGCTCCGATGCGGGCGCGGTGCCGCTCGTCGGGCAGGTGCCCGCGCTGCTGTTCGTCGCCTTCCAGGCGGGGTTCGCCATGGTCACCGTCGCCCTGATCGCGGGCGCCGTGGCCGACCGCATGCGCTTCGTCTCCTGGCTGGTCTTCGCCGGCCTGTGGGCGACGCTCGTCTACTTCCCGGTCGCGCATTGGGTGTTCTCGGTGCCGGGCCTCACCGCCGAGCGCGGCGGGTGGATCGTCGAGCACCTGCGGGCGATCGACTTCGCCGGCGGCACGGCGGTGGAGATCAACTCGGGCGCCTCGGCACTGGTCATGGCGCTCCTGCTCGGCCGCCGCGCGGGCTGGCCGCGCGATCCGATGCGGCCGCACAACCTGCCCTTCGTCATGCTGGGCGCGGGCCTGCTGTGGTTCGGATGGTTCGGCTTCAACGCCGGGTCGACCCTCGCGGCGAACGGGTCCGCGGCGCTCATCGTCGTGAACACGCTCGGGGCGGGCGCGGTGTCGATGGTGTCCTGGCTGGTGGTCGAGAAGGTGCGGCACGGCAAGCCCACGTCCTTCGGCGCCGCGTCGGGCGTCGTGGCGGGCCTGGTGGCGATCACCCCGTCGTGCTCGGCGGTGACGCCGATCGGCGCCCTCGCGGTGGGGGCCGCCGCGGGCGCGATCAGCTCCTACGCCATCGAGCTCAAGTACCGCTGGCGCTACGACGACTCGCTCGACGTCGTCGGCGTGCACCTCGTCAGCGGCGTCGTGGGCATGCTCATGATCGGGCTGGTCGGCAGCACGTCCGCCCCGGCCGGGCGCGACGGCCTGCTGTACGGAGGCGGGGTCGATCAGCTGTGGCGGCAGGCGGTCGCGGTGATCGCGGTTCTCGCCTACGCGATGGTCGTGACGCTGATCATCGGCCTGGTGCTCAAGGCCACCATCGGGCTCCGCGCGGATCCGCAGCACGAGGCCGACGGGCTCGATGACGGCCTGCACGCCGAGTCCGCCTACGACTTCCACGTCGTGCGGGGCGGGCGGCTCGAACCGGGGCGTTGATGCGGCCGCAACGGTATCGTGCCGCTATGACCGGATCCCGCCGCACGTCCTCGCTCGTCGTCGCGCTGCTCGCCGCGGCCGCGCTCACGGGCTGCTCCTCGAACTCCGACTCGGGCGCGGACGCGTCGCCCACCGGCACCGCCCCGGTGTCCGCGGCCGCGTCCTCCGCCGCCCCGATCCCCGCCCACGTCCCCGGCACCTACGCGAACGGCGACTGGGTGGTCCGCCTCGCCGCCGACGGGACCTGGGAGGAGGACCTGCGCGGTCAGGTCAACGCCTACGGCGGCACCTACACCGTCAGCGGCGATCAGGTGGTGCTCCGCGACCGGCGCGGGTCCAGCGAGACCGCCACGCTGCAGGGCGACGAGCTGCGGCTGCCCTCGATCACCCTCACCCGCCGGTAGGCACGTTCCGCTCTCGGCGATAGCCCTCGACAGCCTCTCACGGCCTGAGTAATCATGTAATCATGTAATCAGGACCGATTGAGGAGGTCTCCCATGATGGCAGGACGAGGACCGCGCGGAGCGGTGCCGGACGCGAAGGACGCGGGCGAATGGTTCGCGGGCAGGTTGCCGGAGGGCTGGTTCGACGGTCCGCCGACGGTCACCGTCGACCGCGAGGAGATCGTCGTGGTCGGCGTCCTGCCGTCCGACGGCGACGAGTCGACGGCGCAGCGTGAGGGCCGTGCCGCCCGCTTCCGCGAGGAGACGCGCGAGCAGCGGATGCGGATCGCGGACGAGGCGCAGGAGCGGTACCAGCGCCGTGTCTCCTGGGGCGTCTCGACGGGGACCGAGACGATCCTCTACACCCACCAGGCGGTGCCGGTGATGACCCGGCTGCGGCAGCCGGAGCGGCTGGTGCTCGACACGCTCGTCGACGCCGGGGTCGCGCGCTCGCGCGCCGACGCGCTGGCGTGGTGCGTGCGCCTGGTCGGCGAGCACACGGAGGACTGGCTCGGACAGCTGCGGCAGGCGATGAAGGACGTCGACGACCTGCGCGAGCAGGGCCCGCAGCTCTGACGCGGACTCAGTGCTGGTCGAGCGCGGCGATCGCGCGCTTCGGCGCGATCTGCCGGTAGCTCGCGTCGACCAGCTCGCGCACCTCGTCCCAGTCGACGGTGCCGATCGTCAGGTCGAGCCCGAGCCAGCCCGCGGACGCCATGTACGCGGGGAGGTAGAACCGCTCGTCCTGCTCGAGAGCCGTGCGCTCGGCGGGGTCGGCGATGAACAGCACGCTGGTGTTGCGCTGCTCGTGCGGGCGCGTCGCGGTCTTCTTGGTGCCGCCGCCGTACATCGCGAACATCTTGCCGCAGCGGAACGTCGGGCGGCCGTGCGCGACCTTCTCCGTCGCCTCGGGGAAGGCCAGCGCGATCTGCCGGACCCGGGCGAGCACCGGATCGTCGTCGGAGAACATGATCGGATGCGGCATGCCTGCAGACCTTAGGGCGGATCGCCCGCGCCCGTCGATGGAACATGTTCTACTGCGGGGGTGAGTGATCAGCGACCAAGCATCGGCATCGTCCAGTTCACCTCCGACCGGGGCCTGCCGCCGCAGCGGCTCGCGCCGCTGATCGAGGCCGCCGGTTTCGCCTCGTACTTCGTGCCCGAGCACGGCCACATCCCCACCCGACGCGACGCGGCGCACCCGGGGACCGGCACGGCGGAGCTCCCGGACGACCGCTACCTGCGCACCCTCGATCCGTGGACCACCTTGGCGGCCGCCGCCGCGGTGACCGAGCGGATCGAGCTGGCGACCGCCGTCGCGCTGCCGGTGCAGGCCGACCCGATCACCCTGGCCAAGACGATCGCCACCGTCGACCACCTCTCCGGAGGGCGCGTCGCGCTCGGCGTCGGCTTCGGCTGGAACCTCGACGAACTCGCCGACCACGGCGTGCCCGCGGGCCGCCGCCGGACCATGCTGCGCGAGTACCTCGAGTCCATGCGGGCGCTGTGGCGCGACGAGGAGGCGCAGTACCGGGGCGAGTTCGTCTCCTTCGGTCCGAGCTGGGCGTGGCCCAAGCCGCCCGGGGACGTCCCGGTCCTGGTCGGGGCCGGGGGCACCGACAAGAACTTCACGTGGATCGCGAAGAACGCCGACGGCTGGATCACCACCCCGCAGGACCGCGGGATCACCGACGCCGCCCGCCGCCTCGCCGAGATCTGGCGGGAGCACGGGCGCGACGGCGCGCCCCGCATCGTCGCCCTGGACGGCCGCCCCGACCGCGACCGGCTGGCCCGCTGGGGCGAGGCCGGCGTCACGGACGTGCTGTACCCGGCGGTCGACTCCGACGAGGCCTCCGCTGCGGAGCACCTGCGGCGCGTCGCCGACGCCGTCGCCCTCGCGGAGGCGTGACCTAGGAGATCCGCGCGACCCCGTGGCACTCCAGCGCCGGCGGATCGATGCCGATCCGGTTGGTCCGCACGGTGAAGACGACGGTGCCGCGCTGGGTGGGCACGCGGTCGAACAGGGCGACGCCGGTGCTGAGCGGTGCCTTCGACACCGAGCCCTGCGCGCCGGTGTCGACGTTGCGCCAGCGCAGGCTCGCGTTCCAGTCCGTGTCCTTCCACGGCGTCGGGATGGCGGAGACGACCATCTCGCCGGGGATCACCGCGGGCGGCGCGGGCGGCTGTTGCCGGACCGCGTTGCTCGCGTAGGCGACCACGCCCGTGGGGTTGTCCGCGCAGAGCGGGCCCACGTCGGCGCCGGCCGCCGGGGCGAGCGCGCCCGCCAGGAGCGCCGTCGACGCGGCGCCGGTCAGGGTGGTTCGTGCGAGGTGCATGACGAGTCCTTCCGTCGGTTTCGATCGCGGCACCGCCGGCTGGATACCCCTCACCTCTGTCATCGCGCCCGCGGTCGGCGTCCGTTACCGCGACCTGTCGGGGTGCTGGACTAATCTTCTGGGCATGGCGAAGGAGCTGACCGAGGACGACCGCCGCGCGTGGCAGGAACTCGCGGAGGAGGTGCGCGGGCACCAGTTCCGGTACTACGTGCAGGACGCGCCCGTGCTCTCCGACGGCGAGTTCGACGCGCTGCTGCGCCGCCTGCAGGAGATGGAGACGGCGTTCCCCGAGCTCGCCGTGGCGGATTCGCCCACCAAGCTGGTGGGCGGCGGCTTCTCCACCGAGTTCACGGCGGTCGATCACCTCGAGCGGATGATGTCGCTGGACAACGTCTTCGACGAGGGGGAGCTGCGCGACTGGATCGCGCGGGTGCAGAAGGACGTCGGGGGAGAGGTCGTCTTCCTCACCGAGCTCAAGATCGACGGTGTCGCCCTGAACCTGGTGTACGAGAACGGCTCCCTGGTGCGGGGCGCCACCCGCGGCGACGGCCGTACCGGCGAGGACGTGACGCTCAACGCCCGCACCCTCCGGGACGTGCCGCACGTGCTCACCCCGTCGGACGAGTTCCCGATCCCCGAGGTGCTCGAGGTGCGCGGCGAGGTCTTCTTCCGGCTCGCCGACTTCGAGGAGCTCAACGCCGGGCTGGTCGCGGAGGGCAAGCCGCCCTTCGCCAATCCGCGCAACTCCGCGGCGGGGTCGCTGCGGCAGAAGAACCCGCAGATCACCTCGCGGCGGCGGCTCGGGATGATCTGCCACGGCCTCGGCCGGATCCAGGGGCAGTGGTCGCCGTCCTCGCTGCACGACGCCTACCGCGCCCTCGCGGCGTGGGGCCTGCCCGTCTCGGCGCACACCAAGCAGGTGTCGGGGGCGGATGCGGTGGTGGACCGCGTCTTCTACTGGGGCGAGCACCGGCACGACCCGGAGCACGAGATCGACGGCCTGGTGGTCAAGGTCGACGAGATCTCCCTCCAGCGCCGCCTGGGCGCCACCTCCCGCGCACCGCGCTGGGCCATCGCCTACAAGTACCCGCCCGAGGAGGTCACCACGAAGCTGCTCGACATCCGGGTGAACGTGGGCCGCACCGGCCGGGTCACGCCGTACGCGTACATGGCGCCGGTCACCGTCGCCGGCTCCACGGTCGAGTTCGCGACGTTGCACAACGCCTCCGAGGTCGAGCGCAAGGGCGTGCTCATCGGTGACACCGTCACCATCCGCAAGGCGGGCGACGTCATCCCCGAGGTGCTCGGTCCGGTCGTGGACCTGCGGGACGGCACCGAGCGACCCTTCGTCATGCCCGTCACCTGCCCCGAGTGCGGGACGACGCTCGCCCCGTCGAAGGAGGGCGACGCGGACATCCGCTGCCCCAACACGGAGGCCTGCCCCGCTCAGCTCCGCGAGCGGCTGTTCTACCTGGCGGGCCGGACCTGCTTCGACATCGAGGGACTGGGCTACGAGGCCGCGTCGGCGCTCACCGCCTCGCCCGTGCTGCACAACGAGGGCGACGTCTTCGGCCTCACCGAGGAGGACCTGCTCCAGGTCCCGCTGTTCACCAACGACGGCGGCACCCTCTCGGCGAACGCGCAGCGCCTGCTCACCAATCTCGCAGTGGCCAAGAACAAGCCGCTGTGGCGCGTGCTCGTCGGGCTGTCCATCCGGCACGTCGGGCCGTCGGCGGCGCGGGCGCTCGCGCAGGAGCTCGGCAGTCTCGACGCGATCGCCGAGGCCGACATCGATCGCCTCGCGGAGGTCGACGGGGTGGGCCGCACCATCGCCGAGGCCGTGGTCGACTGGTTCACCGTCGACTGGCACCGCGAGATCGTCGAGAAGTGGCGCGCCGCCGGCGTGCGCCTCGAGGACGAGCGCGACGAGTCCGTGCAGCGCACTCTCGAGGGCATGTCCATCGTGGTCACCGGGTCGCTGCAGAACTACTCGCGGGACGAGGCCAAGGAGGCGATCCTGGTCCGCGGCGGCAAGGCCGCGAGCAGCGTCTCGAAGAAGACGGCCTTCGTCGTGATCGGCGACGCGCCCGGTTCCAAGGCCGACAAGGCGGAGCAACTGGGCGTGCCGATCCTCGACGAGGACGGCTTCGCGAAGCTCCTCGCGGAGGGGCCGGACGCGGTGCGGCCGACGGACGCCGGCGAGACGGACGAGCCGGCGGCGGAATGAGCGCCGGGGCATGAGCGCCTCGCCCGCCGTGGGCCGCGCCCTCGACATCCTGCTGCTCCTGGCCGGGAAGCCGGGGCCGGTGTCGGCGGCGGCGCTGGCGCGGGAGCTCGACCTGCCGCGGTCGTCGGTGTACCACATCCTCACCGTCCTGCAGGACCGCGGTTTCGTGGTCCACCTGCCCGAGCGGCAGGGCTACGGCCTCGGCGTCACGGCCTTCGAGATCGGTTCCGCGTACCTGCGGCACGCCCCGCTGGAGCGGCTCGCGCAGCCGATCCTGCATCGGCTGGCGATCCAGCTGGGACAGGCCGTGCACCTCGGGGTGCTGCACGGCAACGAGACCCTGTACCTGCTCAAGGAGCGCCCGTCGTCGGGTCCTGCGGCCGAGGTCTCCCTCATCACCGACGTGGGCGTGCGGCTTCCGGCGCACCTCACCGCCAACGGGCGCGCGATCCTCGCCGCACTGCCCGACACGCAGGTGGCGGCCCTGTACACGCGGTCCTCGGCGCTGGTGAGCCGCACCGGCCGCGGCCCGCGCACCCTCGCCGAGCTGCGCCGGCTCCTGGTGGAGACGCGGGAGCGCGGCTGGGCCGACGAGGTCGAGGACGTCACGACCGGGCTCCGGTCGGTCGGCGCCGCGGTCTTCGACCACAGCGGGCATCCCGTGGCGGCCCTGTCGACCACGTGGCGCCGGCACCTGGCCCTGCCCGAGCCCGGCACCGTCGGGCAGATCCTGCGCGACGGTGCCGCCCGGCTCACGTCCCGGATCTCCGGTCGTGCCCCGGAGTAGTCCCTACGCGTCGAAGACGCCCTCGAGCCGGTAGCGCGTGCCGGGGTGCAGCAGCCGGGCGACGGAGACGACCCGGTCGCGCGACCACGTGCGGCGCCGGATCATCAGGCCCGCCTCGTGCTCGCCGAGCTGCAGCAGGCGCCGCTGCTCCGCGGTCGGCGTGACCGCTTCGACGACGTGCTCGCCGCGCATGAGCGGTGCGATCTCCATGAGGTAGTCGTGCGGGGTGCGGCGGGTGAAGTCCTGGCCAAGGTAGTCGGGCGCCTCGGCGGCGACGACGAGCCGGTCCTCGAGCTGGATCGCCCGGTCGTCCTCGTAGTGCACGAGCACCGAGTGGAACACGGCCGCGCCCTCGGGGACGTCGAGGTCCGCCGCAGCGCGCGCATCGGCGGATGCCCTTGTCAGCGTGCGTACCTCGGCGCGGTGGCGGTGACCGCGCGCGGCCACCTCGGCGGCGATGGAGTGCACTTCGAAGAGGGCGGAGCTGGCCTTCGGCTTGGCCACGAAGGAGCCGACCCCGGCGGTGCGCACCACCAGGCCCTCGGCGGTGAGTTCGCGGAGCGCGCGGTTGACGGTCATCCGGGACAGGCCGAGCGAGGTGGCCAGTTGCGTCTCCGCCGGCAGCTGCTGCCCCTCGGTCCAGCGCCCGCTGGCGATCTGCTCGACCACGAGCTCTTTGAGGCGGCGGTACGCGGGGCCCGGCAGCCGCTGCGCACGGTAGAGCGACGCGACCTCCGTGTCCGCGATCGTCACCGTCGCACCTCCTTCGTGAGCACACTACCCGGCGGGCTGTCGGAGATGTCGTCTCGGATACGAGACGAAGCGCCGGCGCGCCTGGCTGCGATCGGTCGACCCGATGTGTCATGGATCACGACAGATTTCCGTCCCCTCGAGAGGACTCGCCTCCATGACCCACGACTTCTCCGCCGGCGCCCGTCCGGTGCGCGCCCCGCACGGCCTCGAGCTCGCCTGCCGCGGTTGGCAGCAGGAGGGCGCGATGCGCATGCTCATGAACAACCTCGACCCCGAGGTGGCGGAGCGTCCGGATGATCTCGTGGTCTACGGCGGCACCGGCCGCGCCGCCCGCAGCTGGGCCGCCTTCGACGCCATCGTGCGCACACTGCAGACCCTCGCCGACGACGAGACCCTGCTCGTCCAGTCCGGCAAGCCGGTGGGCGTCTTCCGCACCCACGAGTGGGCGCCCCGCGTGCTGCTCGCCAACTCGAACCTGGTGGGCGACTGGGCGAACTGGGAGCACTTCCGGCACCTCGAGGCCGAGGGCCTGATGATGTACGGCCAGATGACGGCGGGCTCGTGGATCTACATCGGCAGCCAGGGCATCCTGCAGGGCACCTACGAGACCTTCGGCGCGGTCGCCCGCAAGCGTTTCGGGGGCACCCTCGCGGGCACGATCACCCTGACCGCCGGCGTGGGCGGCATGGGCGGCGCGCAGCCCCTGGCCGTCACCATGAACGACGGTGTCGCGATCTGCGTCGACGTCGACGAGTCGCGGATCGACCGGCGCATCGCCCACGGCTACCTGGACACCAAGGCCGCCTCGCTCGACGAGGCGCTGGAGCTGGCGATCGCCAAGCGCGACGCCCGCGAGCCGCTCTCGATCGGCCTGGTGGGCAACGCCGCCGAGGTCTTCCCGGAGCTGCTCGAGCGCAAGGCCCCGATCGACATCGTCACCGACCAGACCTCCGCGCACGATCCGCTGTCCTACCTGCCCGTCGGCATCGACGTCGAGGACTGGCGGAAGATGGCGGAGAAGGACGCCGCGTACTTCACCGAGGAGGCGCAGAAGTCGATGGCCGCGCACGTGCGGGCCATGGTCGGCTTCCAGGACGCCGGGGCCGAGGTCTTCGACTACGGCAACTCGATCCGCGACGAGGCACGCAAGGGCGGCTACGACCGTGCCTTCGAGTTCCCCGGGTTCGTGCCCGCGTACATCCGCCCGCTGTTCGAGGAGGGTCTCGGCCCGTTCCGCTGGGCCGCGCTCTCCGGCGACCCGGAGGACATCGCCAAGACCGACAGGGCGATCGTCGAGCTCTTCCCAGAGAACGAGCACCTCACGCGCTGGATCACCATGGCGGGGGAGAAGGTCCACTTCGAGGGCCTGCCCGCCCGCATCTGCTGGCTCGGCTACGGCGAGCGCCACCGCGCGGGCCTGAAGTTCAACGAGATGGTCGCGAGCGGCGAGATCGGTCCGCTGGCCATCGGCCGCGACCACCTCGATTCCGGCTCCGTCGCTTCGCCGTACCGCGAGACCGAGGCCATGGCCGACGGCACCGACGCGGTCGCCGACTGGCCGCTGCTCAACGCGCTGGTCAACACCTCGTCGGGCGCCTCGTGGGTGTCCATCCACCACGGCGGCGGCGTCGGCATGGGCCGCTCGATCCACGCCGGCCAGGTGTGCATCGCCGACGGCACCGACCTCGCCGCGCAGAAGCTGGAGCGCGTGCTCACCAACGACCCGGGGATGGGCGTGATCCGCCACGCCGACGCCGGCTACGAGTACGCGAACGAGGTCGCGCGCGAGCGCGGCGTCCGCATCCCCATGCAGGAGGGCTGATGTCGGCCGGCTGGACTCTCATCGACGGCATCGGCTCCCTCGTCACCAACGACCCGGAGGCGGGGGAGGGCCGGCTCGGGCTCCTCCGTGACGCCGCCGTCGTCATCGGCGACGGTGCCGTCCAGTGGGTCGGGCCGTCGGCCCGGGTGCCCGACGGTGCCGCCGGCACGCGCATCGACGTCGAGGGCCGCGCGGTGCTCCCCGGATTCGTGGACAGCCACTCGCACACCGTCTTCGGCGGTGACCGGGCGGAGGAGTTCGCCGCCCGGATGACCGGCGCCGCGTACGGCGCCGGCGGCATCCGCACCACGATCGCCGCGACCCGCGCCGCCTCCGACGACGCGCTCTCCGCCAACGCCGCCCGGCTCGCGGCCGAGGCCCGGGCGCAGGGCACGACCACGCTGGAGATCAAGACCGGGTACGGCCAGACGGTGCGCGACGAGTCCCGCAGCCTGGACGTGGCCGCGGGCGTCTCCGACGAGGTGACCCTCCTCGCCGCCCACGTCGCGCCGCCGGAGTACGCGGGGCGGCAGGACGATTACGTCGCCATGGTGATCGACGAGATGATCCCGGCGTGCGCGCCGCGGGCGAAGTGGATCGACGTCTTCTGCGAGGAGGGCGCCTTCACCGAGGAGCAGTCCCGCGCGGTGCTCACGGCCGGCATGGCGGCGGGGCTCGTGCCGCGTGTGCACGGCAATCAGCTCTCCTACGGCGCGGGCGTGCGCCTGGCGGTGGAGCTGGGCGCCGCCTCGGTGGACCACGTCACCTACACCACGGACGCCGACGTCGAGGCCCTCGCCGGGGGGAGCACCGTCGCCACGCTCCTGCCGGGCGCGGACTTCAGCACCCGCAACAAGTACCCCGACGCGCGGGCGCTGCTCGACGCCGGCGTCACCGTCGCCCTGGCGGCGGACTGCAACCCGGGCACGAGCTACACCACCAGCATCCCGTTCTGCATCGCGCTCGCGGTGCGGGAGATGCACATGAGCCCCGACGAGGCCGTGTGGGCCGCGACTGCGGGCGGCGCGGCCGCGTTGCGGCGCACCGACGTCGGTGCCCTGCGCGTCGGTATGCGCGCGGACCTGACGGTGCTCGACGCCCCGTCGCACCTGCACCTGGCCTACCGGCCGGGCGTGCCTCTGGTCTCGCGCGTGTTCGCGGGCGGAGCGGAGCGATGACGGACCGGGCACCGTCGGCCTGGACGGGCCGCGACGACGGCCCGGGCCCGGAGCACCTGCGCTGGCATTCGGCGATGGCCTCCGGGCCGGTCCCGGGCGCGACGTCGCTCATCGGCTTCGCGAGCGACGCCGGTGTGGCCCGCAACCTCGGCCGGCCGGGCGCCGCCGCGGGCCCGGCCGCGTTGCGCGCCGCGCTCGGAACCCTGGCCCTCGCGGCGGATCTCGGGCTCACGGACCTCGGCGACGTGGTCGTGTCCGGCGACGACGACCTCGAGGCGGGCCAGGCGCGGCTCGGCGCGGCGGTCACGTCCGTGCTCGACGGCGGCGGCCTCCCCGTCGTGCTCGGCGGCGGCCACGAGGTCGCCTACGGCAGCTACCTGGGCATCGCGGACTCGCGCGTCGTCGCCGACGGCGCGCGCCTCGGCGTCCTGAACCTGGACGCGCACTTCGACCTTCGGTCAGCGCCGCGCCCCAGTTCGGGCACCCCGTTCCGGCAGATGGCGGAGCGGGAGGCATCGCTCGGGCGGCGGCTGGACTACGCCGTCGTGGGGATCTCGCAGCCGGGCAACACCCGCGCGCTGTTCGACGAGGCCGAGCGCCTCGGCGTGCGGTATCTGCTCGACGACGAGTGCGGCGTGCTGTCGGTGCCCGCCGTGGAGCGGTTCGTGCACGACTTCCTCGGCGGAATCGATGCGCTGTACCTCACCATCGACCTCGACGTGCTGCCCGCCGCGGTCGCGCCCGGCGTCTCCGCGCCCGCGGGCCTCGGCGTGCCGCTCGAGGTGATCTCGCGGGTGTGCGACGTCGTCGCCGCGAGCGGCAAGCTGCGGCTGCTCGACGTGGCCGAGCTCAACCCGTCGCTCGACGTCGACAACCGCACCGCCCGCACCGCGGCCCGGTTGATCCACCGCATCGTCACCCGCCGCTGAGCGCGAACGCACTCACGCGGCGAGGCCCGATCGTCGATCCGAACAGCCATGCGCGGCGCGCATGGCTCGAAAACCGCTGTTCACAAGGTGTTTCGACGAGTGAGGTCATGCGCGCCGCGCATGGCCTCACTCATCGGTCCGGTGCACCTGTCGTCGTCGCATCGCGGTCGTCCCCCGCGCCGCGCGCATGGCCGCCGCGGGCGACTACCGCATCACGGCGCCGCCCCCGGCCGCCTCAGCGCCCGCAGGCTCACCCGAGCTCGCCCGCGACCTCCTCCGCCGCGGCCACGAGCGCGCCCGACGCGGCCAGTTCGACGACTGCCTCGATCTCGGGGGCGAGGTAGCGGTCGGTGCCGGGGCCCTCGACGCGGCTGCGGATGAGGTCGCGGACGGCGCCGGTCGCGGCGGCGGGCTCCAGCGGCGCGCGGAGATCGATCGCGCGGGCCGCGGTCAGCGCCTCGATCGCCAGGACGCGGGTGAGGCCGTCGATGGCGCGGCGCAGCTTGCGCGCCCCGGACCAGCCCATCGACACATGGTCCTCCTGCATCGCGGAGGAGGGGATCGAGTCCACCGAGGACGGTGCCGCGAGCCGCTTGAGCTCGGAGACGATCGCGGCCTGGGTGTACTGCGCGATCATGTGGCCGGAATCGACGCCCGGGTCGTCCGCGAGGAACGGGTTCAGGCCGTGGTTGCGGGCCTTGTCCAGGAAGCGGTCCGTGCGCCGCTCGCTCATGGACGCGACGTCGGCGGCGACGATGGCGAGGAAGTCCAGCACGTACGCGACGGGCGCACCGTGGAAGTTGCCGTTCGACTCGACGCGGCCGTCGAGCGTGATGACCGGGTTGTCCACGGCGCTGGCCAGCTCGTAGCCGGCGACCGTCTCCGCGTGGGCGACGGTGTCGCGGGCGGCGCCGGTGACGATCGGCGCGCAGCGCAGCGAGTAGGCGTCCTGCACGACGGTCGTGTCCTCGCGGTGGCTCGCGACGATCGGCGACCCGTCGAGCAGGCGGGTCATGTTCGCGGCCGCCACGGCCTGGCCGGGCTGCGGCCGCAGGGCCTGCAGATCGGCCGCGAAGACGCGGTTGGTGCCCATGAGGCCCTCGACGCTCATCGCCGCGGTGATGTCGGCGAGCTTGAGCAGGCCGCGCAGGTCGTGACACGCCATCACGAGCATGCCGAGCATGCCGTCGGTGCCGTTGATGAGGGCGAGGCCCTCCTTCTCCTCCAGCACCACGGGGGTGATGCCGGCCGCGGCCAGGGCCTCCGCGGCGGGGACGAGGGCACCGTCGGCCGTGCGGACCGTGCCCTCGCCGATGACGGCGAGGGCGCAGTGCGCCAGCGGCGCGAGGTCGCCGGAGCAGCCGAGGCTGCCGTACTCGTGCACGACCGGGGTGATCCCGGCGGTGAGCAGCGCCGCGTAGGCCCGCGCGACCTCGGGGCGCACGCCGGTGCGGCCGGTGGCCAGCGTCGAGAGGCGGAGCAGCATGAGCCCGCGGATCACCTCGCGCTCGACTTCGGGCCCGGAACCGGCGGCGTGCGAGCGGATCAGGCTGCGCTGCAACTGCTTGCGCAGCTCGGTGGGGATGTGCCGGGTGGCGAGCGCGCCGAAGCCGGTGGAGACGCCGTACACGGGATCGGGGCTGTCGGCGAGGGCGCGGATGTGGGCGCGGGTGGCGGCCATCGCGTCCAGCGACTCCTGCGACAGCTCCACGGCGGCGCCCTCGCGGGCGACCCGCAGGACGTCATCGGGGCTGACGGGGCCGATGCCGACGGTGACGGTGGTCATCAGATCTTCTCCAGTTCGATCTTCGGGGTGCGGGGGAGGAAGCGGAACGCGACGGCCAGGGCGATCAGCCAGACGGCTCCGACGTAGAGGGCCACGCGGGTGTCCGCGTGGAAGGCGAGCAGGACGGTGACGAAGACGAGGAAGGCCATCGTGATCACCTGGCCGTAGGGCCACAGCGGCACGGGGAACTTCAGGCCGGCCTCCTGCTCGGGCGTCATCGAGCGACGCGCCCTGTACTGGGCGGCCAGGATCATCAGCCACACGAAGATGGTGGCGAAGGTCGCGATCGAGGCGATCACGGCGAAGACGTTCTCGGGGATCAGCCAGTTCAGGACGACGCCCACGAGGAGGGCGCCGGCCATGATGACCACGGTGAGGTACGGGACGCCGTTCCGGGAGACCCTGGTCAGCGCCTGCGGTGCCTGGCCGCGCTGCGCCATGCCGTACAGCATGCGGCCCGCGCCGAAGACGTCGCTGTTGATCGCGGAGAGGGCGGCGGTGATCACCACGACGTTGAGCACGGCCGCCGCGGGGCCGACGCCGAGCGCCTCGAAGATCTGCACGAACGGGCTGCGCTCCGTGGTGATCTCGTTCCACGGGATGATCGCCATGATCACCGCGAGGGTGAGGACGTAGAACAGCAGGATCCGGATCGGCACCGTGTTGACCGCGCGCGGGATGGTCTTCTCGGGGTCCTGCGCCTCGCCCGCCGTGATGCCGATGATCTCGCTGCCGCCGAACGCGAAGATGACGATGGCGAAACAGCCGAGGAAGCCGCCGAGGCCGGTCGCGAAGAAGCCGCCGTTCGACCACAGGTTGGACACGCCCTGCGAGGTGTCGTGGAGGCCGAAGCCGAAGATCAGCACGGCGATGCCGCCGGCGATCATCGCGATGATCGCCACGATCTTGACGAGGGTGAACCAGAACTCGAGCTCGCCGAAGGTCTTGACGCCCACCAGGTTCACGGCCGCGATGAAGAAGATGATGGACAGTACCCAGATCCAGCGCGGCACGTCGGGGAACCAGAAGCCCATGTACACGCCGAACGCGGTGACGTCGGCGAGCGCGACGACGATCATCTCGAAGATGTAGGTCCACCCGGTCATGAAACCCGCGAGCGGGCCGAGGTTCGCGGAGGCGAACTCGCCGAAGGAGCCGGCGACGGGGTTGCGGACGGCCAGTTCGCCGAGGGCGCGCAACACGATGTAGATCGCGGCGCCGCCGATGATGTACGCCACGAGGACCGCGGGACCGGCGGACTGGATGGCCGAGGCGGAGCCGTAGAACAGGCCCGTGCCGATCGCGGAGCCGAGGGCGATGAATCGGATGTGGCGCGCGGACAGGCCGCGGACCAGGGTGGAGCCGAGATCGCTCACGGGGGACTCCTTAGCGGGCGGGCGGAGGTGTGTGGCGGATCACACCCGCCTATGTATAGCGCTGTCTATACAAATGCGCAAGACCGCGCCCGGGCGAATCCGGCACCACGGGACTCAGCGGACCAGCACCGTCGCCACGATGCCCGCGAGGTAGCCCAGCCGGGCCACCTCGGACGGGCGGAAGTCCGGGCCGCCGGGGCGGCCGACGAGCACGACCTTGCCGATCGCGCCGAGCGGCGCGGCGGCCAGCTTGGTGTCCATGTTCTGCCACGCCTCCGGCACCCAGTCGGCCTCGGCGTCGAGGGCGACGGGGCCGCTGAGCGGCAGGAAGCCGAGGTGCTCGGGCGGCGTCTCCGGCAGGCCCGACGATCCGAAGACCGGCCAGGGCGTCTCCGGGGTGTTGCTCAGCACGGCGCACCAGCCCACCCGCAGGACGCGCGGCACCTGATCCGCCAGCATCTGGAGCTGGTCGTGGNCGGCGCCGGCCACGTGGTCGATGAGCTCGAGCTCGCGGTGGGTGTCCAGGACGTCGGCGTACGGGCGGATCGAGTCGACCGTGATCCCGTCCAGCGACTCCGCCGCGGTGATCAGGGTGTCCGGCAGCGACTGCGGGCCCAGGTCCACGACGATGTCGTCCACCGCGAAGCCCTCGCCGCGCTCCACGACGTCGAGCGAGAGGATGTCGGCGCCCACCGAGCCGAGGGCCACGGCCAGGGAACCCAGGCTGCCGGGGCGGTCGGTGAGGCGGACGCGCAGGAGGTAGGACACCCTCCGATTGTGGCACCCGGCCCCGCGTCGCGCTGATCCGCCCGGGCGCGGTGTGACGGCCCGTGACAGGGGCTCGACCGGAACGTCGCGAACATCACATCGCCCCGGTTGGTGTCCTGCGGTCTCGGCCCCGACACTGGTACGCATGCCCCACACCGAGACCCGGTCGGAGGCAGGAGCGGCCCACAAGGCCTCGCTGACCTCCGTCGCCCGACGCATCGCCCCCGGCCGCGAACACGAATTCCTGGCCTGGACCGACGCGGGGATCGCGCTGGCCCGTACCTACCGCGGCTTCCTGGGCGGCGGGTGGGTCCGTTCCGCGGACGACCCCGAGCTCTACTTCGTGATCTATCGCTTCGCCTCCGACGAGGAGCTGGACGACTGGCAGCGCTCCCGCGTGCGCAAGCACTGGCTGGAGCGGTGCGAGGGCCTCGCCGTCGAGACCGCCACGCACCGCCTGTCCGGGATCGAGGGCTGGTTCGACCCGCAGGCCGACGGTGCCGGCCCCGTCGCGTCGCCCGTGACGGCCGTGCCGCCGCGCTGGAAGCAGGCCGTCGCCATCTGGCTCGGCTTCTTCCCCTTGTCGCTGCTGATCAACTTCCTGGTGCTGCCGCACCTGACGTTCCTGCCCGCGCACGGCTGGGGCCTCGTGGGCCGCACCCTGATCGCGACGCTGATCAACACCCCGCTCATGGTCTTCCTCGTGCTGCCGTGGGTGACCGCTCGGATCAAGCCCTGGCTGGAGCGGCGGTAGATCCGAGTTCGGCCAGCACGGCCCGGCCGGCACGCTCGCCGGACGCCGCTGCGTCGGCCAGCGACGGAAGGTCGAGCTGGTAGTCGCCGGCGAAGTGGATCGGACCCAGCGGGTCCCGGAGCACGGGTAGTGAGGACCGCCGGCCCGGCGCCCAGAACGGGACCACCCGGCGGTGCCTCCGGAGGACGGGGTCCGCGCCGAGCTTGCCGCGCAGTTCCGGGAACACGGACAGCAGGTCCTCGGAGAACCGCGCGATGATCTCCTCGTCCGGGAGGTCGAACAGCGCGTCGGCCCGGGCTCCGCCGGCGAAGCACGCGAGCGCACCGCCGGGCGTCCGAGGGCCGGTGCGGCGCAGTGCTGCCGCGTGGTTGAACATCGCCTGGAACGACAGCTGCGGCGCGGAGACGCCGAAGAAGTGGTCCCACTGCTGCGGCCCCTCCTCCTCGGTGAAGAAGCCCACGATCACGTAGCGGCCGTACGTGATGTCGCTCAGGGCGTTGAGCTGTTGCTGCGGGAGCCCGTCGACGATGCGCTCGGTGATGTCGGCGGGGGTGCTCACGATCGCGCGGCGCGCGCGCAGCCGGGCGGGGCGATCACCGTCGAGGTAGTCGACGACCACCCCGTCGCCGTCCCGCCGCACCTGCTGGACCCGGGTGTTCAGGCGGATGCGGTCGCCGAGGTCCTCGGCGAGGACGTCGGTGAGGGCCTGGTTCCCGCCGTGCGGCAACGCGAAGTTGGGGATCTTCTCCGGGTCGGCGAGCGCGAGTCCCACGGAGGTGACGAACTGCGTGGCGGCGGTCTCCTCGGGCTCGCAGCCCATCCACTGGGCCGACCACGAACGGACGATCTGGTCGGCGAGCTTCGAGTTCACGCCCTTGAGCAGATACGACGCGAGGCGCGTCTCCATCGTCGCGCGCACCTTCTGCGCGATCGCGCTCTGCGACTCGAGGAAGGGCATGGCCGCGATGATCCGGCTGCCGACCAGGGCCATGCCGAGCCGGTCCTTCATCGTCATCTTCGTCTTGACCATGAGCGCCAACGGGTTCGAGGTGTCGACCATGCCCCCGTTGAGATACAGCCCGAGGCTCGTGCCGGCGAGGGATCCCATCTCGATGCCGTGCCGGTGCAGGGCGTCGATGAGGGTGCCGTTGCCTTCGGTGAACTGCGTGCCCACGTTGACCCAGTAGTCGCCGCGGCGCACCGTCTCGACCCGGCCGCCGGTGCGGTCGGCGGATTCGAGGACGATCACGTCGGCGTCGGGTGCGAGGGTGGTCGCCGCCATCAGGCCGGACATGCCGGCGCCGATGACCACGGCGTCGTGGACGGTGTCGTCGGTCGTGCTCATGCGTGGGCTCCCGTCGTGTGCTGTCCGTTCGCCGCGTCGACCCGCTTGTTGTGGGCGTCGAACGCGTCGTACGCCCGGTAGAAGACGAACATCTGCAGGCCCCAGGAGGCCAGGGCGAAGGTGTAGAAGATCGTGTGCTCGGCGTCGTCACCGGGAATCTGGACGAAGTCGTAGATCGCGGCGACGAGGAAGCTGCAGAAGGTCGAGATGAACACCCACAGGGCGTGCTTGTGCTCGCCGATGTCCCACAGGCGCTTGCCGAAGTAGATGAGGAAGATGCTGGTGAGCACGTTGACGACGACGAAGAAGATCGCGATGGGGGTCGCGTAGGCCGATTCCTGGTAGCCGACCAGGAGGGAGCCGACGACCGCGGCGAGCGCGAACGAGCCGATCTCGACGGCGAGGGTCGGCTTGTACCGGTGAGTGACCTGAAGCAGGCCGAGGACCAGGATCAGGGTGATGCCGACCGAGCGGGAGAAGGCGTCGAAGAAGGAGGCGATGGTGTACAGCACACTGTCGTGGCTGGACTTGGTGGCGGCGAAGATGAGGAAGTTGGTGCACGAGGTGGCGACCACGATCCACTCGAGGCCGAGCAGGTAGTTGTGATGTCTGCGGATGAACTTGATGCCGTAGGTGAAGCCGACGACGATCGCCCAGAGATCGGCGATCATGAACAGTATTTCCTTCATGATTTTTCCTTCGGATCAGTGAGTATTGGCTGCCGAGCGATGACCGCTACGCGTCCTTGGGGAGCACGCCGGTGCCGCGGGCGCGGACGGCGATGATGGGCTGGTCGAGAAGCCGGGAGCGCCCGGTGTCGTCGGCTGCGCGGCACGCGACCCGCAGTTCGAAATCGATGGTCCGGCTGCGGTTCCCCTTCTTCACCAGGGTCGCCTGCGCTTCGACGATGTCGCCGCCGCGGATGGGAGCGAGGAACTCCACGGACGAGTAACCGGCGAACAGTCCCTCGTGGCCGTCGGTCTCGATGGACAGGTTCGTGCCCACATCGCCGAACAACTTCAGCGCGAAGGCGCCGTCGACGAGGTTGCCCGCGTAGTGGGCGTCCGAGAAGGCGACGTAGCGCCGGTGCACGACGGTGGCGTTCGTGGCGGTGTCGTTGCTGGGGGTGGTGGTCTTCATGATGCTTTCCGCGGTGGTTTCGAGTGACGGCGACGTTGACGGTCAGGCGTCATGATCAAGTGACTGACTATGACGGTATGCGTGAGCCCGGTCACAGTCAAGAGGGTGGGGGATTCGTCCGGTTCCTGCCGCGGTCACATGGGCAGATCGGGCGAATCGACGCCGACCACGCGGTCGCCGCAGAAGACGCGCACGGACTCGGCGGGGCCGTGGCCGCCGATCCCGGCGGTGCCCCAGAAGCTCTGCGCCGAGCCGTCGGCGAGGTCCGCGACCTTCGCGCCGTTGATCCGCACCTCGCCGGACATCACGCGGGAGCCGATGTCGACGGCGCGGGTCAGGTCGGTACCGAAGACGTAGGCGTCCAGGCCCGACGGTGCGGCGTTCGCCGCCCGCAGGGCCTCCTCGTCGGTGTCGACGGCGTGCAGGCTGATGACGGGACCGAAGAGCTCCGCGTTCGCGTCGGCGGCGTCGAGACCGGAGGCGAGAGTGGGGGAGAGGAAGAAGCCGCCCAGGTCGGGCAGGGCGCCGGGCTGGTGGATCGTGGCGCCCTTGCCGCGTAGGTCCTCGATCCGCTGCATCAGCGTCGCGTAGTGCGGCGCGTTCGAGATCGGGCCCACGTCGGCGGCCTCGTCGAGCGAGTGTCCGATCGTCAGGGCCGAGATCCGGTCGACGAGGGCGTCGATCAGCGGAGCCACGAGGCGGCGGTGCGCCAACACCTTGCCCGGGCCCTCGCACCACTGGCCGTTGAGCTTGGTCATGCCCTCGATGAGACCGTCGGCGGCCACGTCGACGTCGGCGTCCTCGAGGACGAGAGCGGGGTTGTTGCCGCCCAGCTCGAGCTGGATCGTGGTGAAGTTGTCCGCGGCCGCGTGGGCGATCGCGCGCCCCGCGCCGGGACCGCCGGTGAAGGAGATCGCCTTGATCCGGCGGTCGCCGGTGAGCGCGGCGCCCACGTCGCCCAGGCCGTGCACCAGCTGGAGTGCTCCCGCGGGCAGCCCGGCCTCGACGAAGGCCTCGACCACGATCTGGGCGCTGGTCGGTGCATGTTCGGAGGGCTTGAGGATCACGGGGCAGCCGGCGGCCAGCGCACTGACCGCTTTCGCGGCGGGGATGAAGCTCGGCCCGTTCCACGGCGTGAGGATCGCGGTGGGGCCCAGCGGAACCTTGTACAGGCGGACGTCCCGCCCGTCGGCGTCGAGCGGGGAGCGGCGCGGAATCGACCGGAGTTCGGCTGCAGCTCCGCGGATCCGGTGCGGGAGGAACGCGGCCACCTTGCGGGTGTTCGCTATGGTGGTGCCGCTGGTGAGTGCGTCGGTGCGGGCGACGTCCTCGAGCCGGGTCTCCAGGATGTCCGCGGCGCGCTCGATCACCTGCGCGCGCTCCTCGGTCGCGGCGTCCTCCCAGCGGTCGAAGCCGTAGGACCTCTCGGCGTGCGCGAGGGCCCGTTCGACGTCCTCGGGACGCGTGGTCACGGTGCGGTGGATCGGCTCCCGGGTGTTCGGGTCGAGGTTCCAGGCGTCGGGGACGACCTCGGCCGCGACCCATTCGTCGGCGATGTAGTTGATCGGTTGGGGCAGTGTCGGGTTCGGCATGGCGGAGTCTCCTAGCGGGTGGTGGTCAGACGGTGAGGTCGGCGACGATGCGGGTCACGTCGCCCGACTTCATCGCCTCGAAGCCCTCGTTGATCTCGGAGAACGGGATGACCTTCGTGACCATCTCGTCGAGCAGCAGGCGGCCCTGCAGGTAGAGACGGGCGAACTCGGCGATGTCCTCCTGCGCCTGGCCGGAGCCCATGTAGGAGCCGACGAGCTTCTTCTCGCCGAAGAAGAAGTCCGACGCGGGGACCTGCAGGTCGGTGCCGTCCGGAGCGATCCCGACGAGCACGGCGGTGCCGGTCGCGCGGAGCGCGGCGAAGGCGGTCTGCGCCGTACGCGCCGAGCCGACCGCCTCGAAGGCGTAGTCCACGCCGTCGCCGAGGATCTCGCGGATCGCCGCCGGCACGTCGGAGGCGCCGTTCACGACGTGCGTCGCGCCGTAGACGCGGGAGGCCTCGAGCCGCGCGTCGTCGAGATCGACCGCGACGATCGCCGACGCGCCGGCCATGCGGGCACCCTGGATGATCGCGGAACCGACGCCGCCGCAGCCGATCACGGCCACCGTCGAGCCCGGGCGGATCTGCGCTCCGCGGAAGACGGCGCCGACGCCGGTGATGATGCAGCAGGAGAGCAGGCAGCCGACGTGCAGGCCGACCTCGTCGGGCATCTTCACGAGGGTGTTCTCGCGCATGAGGATGTGCTGGGAGAACGCGCCCACGCTACCGAGGCGGTCGATGACCGTGCCGTCGGGCAGGGTGAAGGCGGGGCGCTGCCGCACCCGGACCTCCGCCTGCCGCTGGCACTGCGTCGAATGCCCGGCAGCGCAGTTGCGGCACTTCCCGCACGACGGGGTGAGCGCTCCGACGACGCGGTCGCCGGGTGCGAAGTCGGTGACCGCGGAGCCGACGGACTCGACGAGGCCGGCCACCTCGTGGCCGACGACGACGGGGAGATCCGCGCCGACGGTACCGGTCATGTAGTGCAGGTCGCTGTGGCACAGGCCCACATGGGTGACGGCGAGCCGTACCTCGTGGGGCTCGGGGTCGTCGACCTGGATGTCCGTGAGGACGAGCGGGGTGTTGATCGCGGTGAGTACGGCGGCTTGCGTGGTGATCATCGTGGATGTCCTTCGTCGATGGGTGTCGTTCAGTTCGTGGCTGCGGCGCGGTCGGCCCAGAAGCCCTCGACGCCGTCGGTGAAGGCGCCGGAGTCCCAGGCCTCCTGGGCGGCATCGTCCTCGCGGGCGAACGCGGCCTCGATGTCTTCGGGGCGCGGGCGCAGCAAGCGCAGGTGGAGGCCTGTGATCCGCGGGTCGGAGTTCCACGAGCGGGCGAGTGCGGCAGCGCGGTCGGTGAGCGAGTCGGCGGGAACGATCTCGTCGAGCAGGCCGATGCGCAGCGCGTCGTCGGCGTCGATCCGCTGCGAGCCCAACACGATCCGCATCGCGTGGTTCCGGACGAGCCGGGTCATGAGGAAGCTCGAGGCGTTGGAGATGATGATGCCGCGGTGGTTCTCGGGCTGGTAGTACTGCGTTTCCGGGGTCCCGATCCGCCCGTCGCAGCACAGCGTGATCTCGGACGCGCCGCCCACGGCGATGCCGTTGACCGCAGCGATCACGGGCACCTTCGTCTCGAGGATCGCTCGCGTGATGTCGTGGAAGGTGGCGAAGGCCTCCTGGATCTCGCGGTACGTCGACGGGACGGCGGCCAGGTCCTCGCCCGCGGAGAAGGCGCGGCCGGTGCCCGTGAGCACGATCCCGCGGACCAGGTCGCCGGTGCCGAAGCGCCGGATCTCCTGGGCCAGGCGCACCCGCGTGGGCACGTTCATCACGTTGAGCTTCTCGGGACGGTTCAGCGTGAGGACGGCGACGTCGTCGTCGATGCGGACGTCCAGGTGGGTGTCGGTCATGGTCTCGCTCACTTCCCCTGTGCGGCAGCGCGCGCCGGCTGCAGGTCGTAGGTGGTGCCGGGGTGCTCCGCGGCGCGCTTGACGAGGGCGGGCTTGGCGATCCGCTCCGACGGGGTGCGGGGGAAGTCCGCGACGAACTCGATGTACCGCGGCACCTTGAACCGCGCCAGCTGGGCGCGGGCGCCGTCGAGGAGGCGTTCGGCGGTGGCGCGGTCCGCGGCGACCCCCGGCGCGAGCTGGACGTAAGCCTTGACCTCCTCGCCGAACAGCTCGTCGGGCTCGGCGACGACGGCGGAGGCGACCACGTCCGCGTCGCCCTCCAGGACCCGCTCGACCTCGGTGCTCGCGATGTTCTCGCCGCCGCGCCGGACCATGTCCTTGATGCGGCCGACGATGCGGTACGAGCCCGCCTCGCGGACGGCGACGTCGCCGGTGTGCAGCCAGCCGTCCCGGATCGTCTCGGCGGTGGCATCGGGGCGGTTCCAGTAGCCCAGCATCATCGGGCGACCGGAGGTGATCAGCTCGCCGGGTTCGCCGTCGGCCACGTCGGTGCCGTCGGGTGCGACGACGCGCACCGTCTTCCCCGGGACGGGACGCCCCAGGCGGCCGGTGCCCACGTCGGCGGTGTCCGCGGGCAGGCTGGCCAGATCGGCACCGGATTCGGTCATCCCGAAGATCTCGCGCCACGGTGCGCCCCACCGCTCCTCGAGCTGCGCGTGCAGGCCGGCGGGGATGGCGGAGCACAGGACCAGGCGGAGCCGGTTGTCGCGATCCTCGTGGGTCGGACGCTGCTTGAACAGCAGCGTGGGCATGGAGCCGAGGACGTAACAGAACGTGGCACCGTGGCGGCGCACGTCGGCCATGAAGCCGGAGGCGGAGAAGCGGGGGAGGACGACGAGCGGTGCACCGATGGTCAACGCCAGCACGGTGTTCCACTGCGGGTCCATGTACGAGTACGGCTGCGACGTGAGGATCACGTCGTCGGGGCCGAGGCCGGCCGTCTCCGCGCAGATGCGTCCCAGCCGGGCCCAGTAGTCGTGAGTCAGCATGCAGGCCTTGGGGAACCCGGTGGTCCCGGAGGTGTACTGGAGGTTCGCGAGGGTCTCGCCGTCGACGGCGACCTCGGGGGCGGTCCCGGGGAACCGTGCCAGGCCGTCGGTCGTGCCCGCATCGATCACGCGCACGTCGATGGGATCGGTTCCGCCCGATGCCACCTCGTAGACCAAGGGCGCGTGCGCGTCGTCGGTCACGATCAGCCGGGCACCGGAGTCCCGCAGCACGAAATCGAGGTCGGCGAGCTGGTACGACGAGTTGACGGGGACCACGACGCCGCCGGCCTTGAGGATCGCGAGCCAGGAGATCGGCCAGGAGGCGGTGTTGGGCAGCATGATCGCGACGCGATCGCCGGGACGCACGCCGTCGACCGCGATCAGCCGGTGCGCGAGGCGAGAGGTCCATGCGTCGACCTCGGCGAACGTCCAGGAGCGCTCGGCGAACCGGAGGAACTCGCGGTCACCGGCGTCCGAGGCGCGCTGCGCGAGAAGGTCGACGAGGGTGGGCTGGGCCATGGGGTTCCCTTCGGTGGCGATGTGATCCTGGTCATACACGGTAACCGAACATGGTCAAACGATCAAGGCGAATGACTCATTCATTTCGTGACACCCTGACCTGCGGTCGGGCGCGCCATGAGTCCGGACGGGCTGGTATCGTTCGCGGTGACTTGATCGAGCGTCACGATCGAACTCGGGAGGTGCCAGGTGGCCCGGATCTCTGCGGTGGAACGTCGGCAGGAGCTGATCGATGCGGCCGTGCTCGTGATCGCCGAGAACGGTGTGGACGGCGCGACGACGCGACGGATCGCCGACCGTGCCGGAGCGCCCCTCGCCACGCTGCATTACTGCTTCGCCTCGAAGGAGATGCTGTTCGGTGCCGTCTACGAGCACATCGCCGGCCGCTACCGTGACGTCCTCACGGAGAGCGACGTGCACGGCGACGTGGCGACGACTGCGCGCGGGCTGATGCGTGGGCTGCTGCAGTGGTACGTCGACAATCCCGAGACGGCCTCGGCGATCTTCGAATTGATCAGCTGGGCCCAGCGTCAGGATGCCGCGAAGGCCACCGGGGTCTACGACGAGGCCCTCGACACCGTGCGGTCGATCCTCGTCGCGGACGCGGCGGCCGCCGGACAGATCATCGATGCGGGCACGCTCGATCGGCTGGCGTACGTGGTGACGGTGATCTCCGACGGTTTCGCGATCAACTGGATGGTCAGCCGTTCCACCGGCGTACAACCGGAGATCGACCTGACCCTCGGCATGCTGGACGCCTGGCTGGCCGCCAACCTGCCGGGAGGGGAGGCGGTGCCCCCGGCCGCGGCGGAACCCCGCTCGCAGCCGGAGGCGACTGCGTCAGCCGACCCGATCGCGGGCCTCGTCTCGTGGGTGGACGTGGGCTGAGGCGGCCCGCACGATCCACTCGAGAGCACCGTCGGAGGTCTCCATCCACTCGGGATGCCACTGCACCCCGAGCACATCGGAGCCCGGCGACTCGACCGATTCGACGACACCGTCGGATGTCCTGCCCGTGACCACCAGATCGCGCCCGCAGGTGGCGACGGCCTGGTGGTGCCAGGAGTTGGTCCGCAGCCGGTCGCCGAACACGCTGTGCGCCAGTGAGCCCGGCTCGAAGTCGACCACGTGCTCCGGGTCGCCGTCCGAGAGCGGTCCCGTCTCCATCAGATGCCGAACGGGGCCCGACGGCAGGTCCGGGACGAGCGTGCCACCGAGCGCGACGTTGAGGACCTGGAGGCCCCGGCACACGCCGAGGAGGGGGAGGCCGGCGCTCAGTGCGGCGCGCACCATCGCCGTCTCGAACTCGTCGCGGTGCGGGTCGTGGACGTTCGGGTCGGACTCGGGGGCGATGTCCTTGACGACGGATTCGTCACCGCCCCAGTAGCCCGGGTGCACGTCCTGGCCGCCTGTGATCACGACGCCGGAGAGCCATGTGCAGAGGTCGTCGGGGGCGGCGTCGTAGGGCAGCATCACCGGTACCCCGCCCGCGAGCGTGATCCGGCTCGCGAAGTCGGTGAAGAAGCTGTCGGTGAGGCGCTCTCCGTAACCCGGGTGGGCTCCTTCGATCAGGCCCATCCGGAATCGCCGGCCGGTGAGGCCGATCAGGGGTTTGCGGGGGGAGTCCTCGACGAGGGTGCTGCTGTATCCGCCGGTCATTTCAATCCTTCTGCTCGCGCTCGGAGTTGGACGTCTAGGTCATGTGATCATGATCATGGGGGGACGGCTGCCCGTCTGTCAATCGCCTGAACAGTGCACGTCGGAGGTCGCCAGTGCTGTGAGTGCTGTCTCAGGGTGCGGGCAGGTGTGATGTGGTGCACTGTGCACAGCCGGGTGGCGAAAGTCAGGGCAACGTGATGTTGATCATATGACCGACTATGAGGCAGTGTGGGTACACATCACACGGCGACACCGAAAGGCCCCCCGATGAACGCACAGACCCACCAGCCCGAGGATTTCGACATCGTCATCATCGGCGCCGGAATCGCCGGTATCGGCGCCGCGAAGTACATCACCGAGGCCTTCCCCGACAAGCGGGTCGTGATGCTGGAAGGACGCGAGAACATCGGCGGTACGTGGGACCTGTTCAAATACCCCGGGATCCGCTCCGACAACGGCCTGCACACCTACGGCTACGAGTTCAAGCCGTGGACCGACCCCGACGCCATCGCGGAGGCCCCGAAGATCCTGAACTACCTGCGGGAGACCGTCGACGAGTACGACCTGGGCCGGCTCATCCGGTTCGAGCACGCCGTGCAGCACGCCTCGTGGTCGTCCGCCGACGCCCGGTGGACACTCGACCTCAGCACTCCGGACGGCGACAAGCGCGTCACGACGAGCTGGATCTTCGCGGGCACTGGCTACTACCGCTACGACGAGGGCTACACCCCGCACTTCGAGGGCCGCGAGGACTTCCAGGGCGACATCCTGCATCCGCAGCACTGGCCCGAGGGCTACGACTACGCCGGCAAGAACGTCGTGGTGATCGGCAGCGGCGCCACCGCCGTGACCATGATCCCGTCGATGCTGAACCACGCGGGCGCCGCCGCCCACGTCACCATGCTCCAGCGCACCCCCACGTACGTGGTCGCCTGGCCGAAGGTCGATTCCACGGCGCTGCTCTTCACCAAGTGGTTCGGCGAGAAGCGGGGGTACGCCCTCACCCGGTTCGCCAGCATCTGGGCCGAACGCGGTCAGGTGAAGTTCATGCGCGCGTTCCCGCGGATCGCGCGGGCGCTGGTCCGCAAGCAGAACACGTCCCTACTGCCGGAGGGCTACGCGGTGGACACCCACTTCAACCCGCCGTACGACCCGTGGGATCAGCGCCTGTGCCTGTCCCCCGACGGGGACTTCTTCGAGGCCCTGAGCGGCGGTAGCGCATCCGTCACGACCGACAGGATCGAGCGGTTCACCGAGACGGGGATCGTGCTCGAATCGGGCGAGCACCTGGACGCGGACCTGATCGTCACCGCGACCGGCCTGAACATGCGGCTCCTCGGCGGGATCGAGTTCGACGTCGACGGTGCGCCCGTGGCCGTGGAGGACACCACCGCCTACCGTGGCACCCTGCTCACCGGTCTCCCCAACGTCTCCATCGCGATCGGTTACACCACCTCGGCATGGACGCTCAAGATCCAGATCGTCGCCCGCTACCTCTGCGAACTCATCAAGCACATGGACGCATTCGGGTACGACAGCGTCCGCGTCGAGGCCGACCCCGCGATGGAGCGCCGGCCGATCCTGGACCTCAGCTCGGGCTACGCCCAGCGCGCCAAGGACGTCATCCCGAAGCAGGGCACGGGCATGTTCCAGATGTCGATGTCGTACCAGCAGGACGCCAAGATCCTGCGCGGCCCCCTGCTCGACGACGCACTGCAGTTCGGTTCCACGCGCGACGACGTGCGCGGCGCCGATGCACCGGCGGAGGAGCGGGTCGATGCCTGAGGACCTGGACCGGTTCGCCGTGCTGCCCGGCGGCACGCGCGTCTGCTACCGGGTGGACGGTCCCGCAGACGGCGCGCCAGTGCTGCTCGTCGCCGGCCTCGCCGAGGACCTGACGACGTGGTCCGAGCGCTTCGTCTCGGCCCTCACGGCCACCGGCTACCGGGTGATCCGGATGGACAACCGGGACTGCGGCCGGTCGACCTACGCCACGACCCCGCCGCCGAGCACGCTGCGGCAGTTGCTCTCCCGGCCCCGCAAGGACGCGTACACGCTCGCCGACATGGCGGTCGATACGGCGCAGCTGATCGAGCACCTGGGACTGGGCCCCGTGCACCTCGTCGGGCGATCGATGGGCGGCATGATCGCCCAGACCGTCGCCGCCCGGTACCCGCACCTCGTCTCGACCCTCACCTCGCTGTACTCCACCACCGGCGATACCGGGGTCGGTCAGCCGGCACCGTCGACCTGGGTCCTGATCTCGGCGCCACCGCCGAAGGACCGCGTGGGCGCGGTCCGCTCCCACCTGCGGATGACCGCGCACCTCGCGGGCACCGCGTACCCGATCGACGAGGCCGAGGAGGCGGCGCACGCCGTCACGACCTGGGAGCGCACCGCGGGCGACGCCGTCGCCGGTACCTCCCGGCAGCTCCAGGCCATCCAGGCCTCGGGCGACCGGACCGAGGAGATCGCACGGATCACGGCGCCGACGCTGGTCGTCAACGGCGACCGGGACCTCATCGTCGCACCGTCCGGCGGCGACGCCACGGCGGCGGCGATCCTCGGTGCTCGGCACGTCGTCATTCCCGGGATGGGGCACCACCTGCCGGATGCGCTCGCGCTCCGGATCGCCGACCTCGTCGTCGGGCACCTCGAGCGGGCGGTGGCACGGTGACCATCGAGGCGCCGCCGGTCGGCGTCGGCCTGCAGCGGACCCTCGGGGTCCCGCAGATCGTCTTCATGGTCGTGGCGGTGGCAGCGCCCCTGACGGTGTTCGCCGGGCTGATCCCGCTCATGCTCGGGACCGGGAACGGCATCGGAACGCCCGTCGACTTCCTCGTCGTGGGCGCGGTGCTCGTCCTGTTCACCGTCGGCTATTCCGCGATGACGCCCGAGGTCCGCAGCGCGGGCGCGTTCTACTCCTACGTCCAGCGCGGCCTCGGCACCACGGCCGGCCTGGGCGCTGCGGCGCTGGCGCTGGTCACCTACTCGGTGCTCATGATCGCGGTCACCGCGTACCTGGGCGCCGCCGCGGCCACCGTGGTCGAGAACGTCACCGGCGTGGTGATCCCGTGGTGGGTGCTCTCCGCGGCCGGGCTGGTGCTGATCGGTGTCCTCGGGTACCGCAACGTCGAGGTCAGCGCTCGAGTGCTGGGCGTGCTGCTCGTCGCCGAGATCGGCATCGTCGCCGTCATCGACCTCGCGATCCTGGTGCGGGGCGGCGCCGATGGACTCTCGGCGGAACCCTTGTCCTGGAGTGCTTTCACGAGCGGAGCGGTCGGTACCGGGATCATGTTCGCCGTCTTCGGGTTCGTCGGTTTCGAGGCGACGGCGGTGTTCCGGTCGGAGGCCAAGGACCCCGATCGCACGATCCCGCGGGCCACGTACATCGCGGTGATCGTCATCGCGGCCGTCTACGCGGTCTCGTCGTGGGCCATGATCATCGGCCTGGGCGTCGATCGCGCTCCCGCGCTCGCCGCCGCGGATCCCGAGGGGCTCGCGCCCGGCCTCGCGACGCGCTACGTCTCGCACGTCGCCCACGACGTGGTGCAGGTACTGCTGGTCACGAGCTTCTTCGCGTGCATCCTCACCGCGCACAACGTGGTCTCGCGCTACCTGTTCGCCCTCGGGCGGCAGGAGGCGGTCCCGCGCCGGCTCGGTGCCGTGCATCCGGTGCACCGGTCGCCGCACACCGCGTCGGTGGTGACCTCCGTGGTGATCGGGACGCTCGTCGCGCTCACCGCCGTCGCCGGGCTGCATCCCGTCACCGAGGTCTACGCCTGGTTCGGCGGCGCAGGCACCCTCGGCCTGGTCGCGCTGCTCACCCTGACCTCGGCCGCCGTCGTCGTGCACTTCCGCCGGCGGCGCACCACGAGCCCGTGGCGCGGCACCGTCGCACCGGCCCTCGCAATGGTCGCGCTCGGAGCGATCCTCGTGCTCGTCGTGAGCAACTTCGAGCTGCTCGTCGGCTCCCGGGCGCTGGCGAACGTCTTCCTCGGCGTGATCGGCGGGTCGTTCGTCATCGGCCTGATCTGGGCGGTGGTGCTCCGCCGGCGCCGGCCCGATGTGTACGCCGCCTTCGAATGACATCAGTCCCGTGAAACTCGCTGAACAAGGAATCCCCATGAACACCACGACACTCCCCGCGCACGGCGCCGCGACACAGGTCCCGGTCACGATCGACGACGACGCCACGCCCATCGTCCGGCTGATCGGTCGCACGCTCCGCGACGCGGCCCGGCTGGGCCACGCGCCCGACGTGCTCGGCCGCGCCTCCGGCACCGTCGCCGTCCGGTCGCACACCACCCCGCAGGCCGCGACCGTCACCTTCTCCGGCGGCGCCGTGACCGTCACGGGCGGCGTGTTCGCCCCGACCGACGCGACCGTCGTCGTCGATCTCCACAACCGCTTCGCGCGGACGGGATCCGACGGTGACCCCGAGCTCGCGGACGCGACGCTCCGGGCGCTGCAGGTCCCGCCGGCCGAGTGGCGCGAGGCCGCCGCCCGGTTCTGGGAGATCACTCGCGGCGTCCCCGGCGTTCCGGACGTCCTCGTCGCCGTCGCGGACGGACCGGACGGCCGGGAGGAGGCCCGCTTCGGATCGGGCCCCTCGACCTACCGCATAGTCGGCACCGCCGACGCGCTCGCCGGCGTCTTCACCGGCACCGATTTCCTCCTCACCGCCCTGGAACGCGGCCTGCGCGTCCAGGGGACCATGGCCCAGCTCTCGACCATGACCGCCGCATCCTGGAAGGCCCGCTACGATGTCTGATCCCACCCGTGCCGTCACCCCCGCCGGCCCGCCGGTCAAGGCGTACCGCGTCGAGGCCACCAACCACGACGGCAGTTTCATGGGCAAGAACGTCACACCCGCGAAGTTCGACTCCGGCCGCACGTCCGGCTTCGCCTTCGCCGACGTCCTGTTCGCCATCGACATGGGCACCGACATCGTCTTCGGCGATCCCTACCCCGAGTGGCGGGGCAACCTCTACGACATCTCGCTGCAGCCCGACATGAACACGCTGGTCGAGTGGAAGCCCGGCGTGCAGTCCGTGATCGGCGACTTCTGGCTCCGGGACGGCAGCCCCAATCCGATCTGCCCGCGCAACCTCATGCGCCGGCAGATCGACCGCCTCGCGGAGCTCGGCTACACCGCCACCGTCGCCGTGGAGATCGAGACCACGCTGTTCGAGGAGTCGATCCAGGAGGCCAGGGCGCGCGGCTACCGCGATCTGACCCCGCTGGGCGGGGAGACCGGCGCCACCTACAACCTCGCGCGGTCCTCCGACTGGATCGACTACATGGAGGCCGTGACGGACAGGCTCGACGAGCTCGGCATCGTCTGGGAGGCGTGGACGGACGAGGCCGCACCGGGCCAGACGGAGCTGAACCTCGCGCCCACCGACCCGCTCACGGTCGCGGACTCGTGGGTGCGCACGAAGCAGGTCATGCGCGAGATCGCCTGCGAGAAGGGGCGATCGGTCACCTTCATGGCCAAGCCGACCGCCGGGTTCGGGCAGGGCGCGCACCTGAACGTCTCGCTGCAGCGCGACGGGGTGAACGCGTTCTACGCGCCGGACGGCCCGTCCGACGTCATGCTCAACGCCGTGGGCGGGCTCATGGCGACGATGGCAGGCAACACCCTCCTCGCGCTGCCGCAGATCACCTCGTACCGTCGCCTCGTCGACGTCTCCGGGCCGCCCACCACGATCACCTGGGGCGTGAACAACAAGACCGCGGCGCTGCGCGCGATCGCGGGCCATCCGAAGTACTCGCGGCTCGAATACCGGGTTCCCGGCTCGGACGTCAACCCCTACTACGCCCTCGCCGGCGTGCTCGCCGGCATCGCGGCGGGGATCGAGAAGAACCTGCAGGCGCCGCCGCAGGTCGACGAGATGGCGTGGTGCCTGCCCGACGACTGCGGCGTCGAGCGGATACCCGACTCGATGACGAAGGCGATCGCGGCGCTCGACGCGGACCCGCTCCTGCGCGAGTACCTCGGCGACGAGTTCGTCGACTTCTGGACCGCGTCGCGCCGATGGGAGTGGATGCAGTTCCACACCACCGGGGGTGACCCCTACGTCGAACTGTCGGAGTGGGAGTCCCGCCGGTACTTCGAGTTCTCCTGAACCGTCAGTCGCGCAACTGCACCAGCATGAGTGCGGCCACGATGGAGGTGGCGTTGTCGGCCAGCGGCACGGGAAGCAGCTGGCCGGCCCGGGAGAGTCGCCGTTCGACCGTGTTGCGGTGCGTGTACAGCCGCTCCGCCGCGGCCGAGGCGTTGAACCGTTCCTGCACGTAGGTGAGAACGGTCTCCCGGAGCACCGCGTCGGCGGCGGCGAAGTCGCCGAGCGTGTCCGCCACGAACTTGTCCGCCTGCGTCATGTCCGCGGAGAGCACGGAGACCAGCGCCACGTCCTCGTACCGGACCACCGGCCGGGTGGAGCCGACGCGCGCGAGAACCCGTTGCGCGGCAGTGGCATCGAGGTGGGTCCGACGGAAGCCCTCGATGTCGCTGCCGGGCCGGCCCAAGGCCACCCGGACCCCGGGCCGGTCGGCGAGCGCGGTGCGCACCGCGTCCGCGGCGGGTACCGACTCCGCCGGAATCCAGACCCACAGGGTGGACGTACTCGCGTTCAGCGTGAGGCGTCGCGCCGCACCGCAGGCGCGCATCACGGACTCCGCTGCGGCGTCGAGCTCCGCGGCCGCCTCAGCGGACTCGCTCCAGATGATCGCCGCCACATGGCTACCAGCCAACGAGTATCCCAATTGCCGCTCCGCGCGTCCCCGACCGATCGGCGCACCCTCCAGTAGGAGCTGCGCGGTCGCGTGGCGTTCGGCGGTGGCGCCGCGCGCGAGTTCAGCGCGTTCCTCCTCCACGTAGGCGTCGAGGGCGGCCATCGAGTCGTCGATGAACGTCGACATCGACCGCTCGGAGACCTTCATGAGCTCCCGCAGCTCGTCGTGATCGCCGGTGACCCCGAAGCACTCGTCGACCCACGCCTCCCAGGCGCCGTGCTGCGCGCCCCGCCACGATCCGAGATCATGCATGTCGAGGCCGCGCCTGACCACGTCACGGGCGAACTGGAGGATCTCCGGGGCGAGGTTCGGGGGCACCCGAGCGCCGGGGGACTGGACGTTGGACATCAGCCAGTGCAGCATGTTGGCCCGGTTCATCTGCCGGTCGGCGGCGGCCAACTGCGGGTCCTCGATCAGGGCTCGGTAGTCCGCCGACTGCTGCGCGACCGCCGTCAGTTCCTCCACCGCCGCATCGGTCGAGAGCAGAAGGCGCTCCGCGACTTCCCGCATCAGGGCAGCGGTGCGTCCGTCCACGCGCGGCCACGACGATTCCACCGTCGGACTATAGCGCCGTGGACGGATCGCGCTGGAGCGAATGAGCGCTGAACGACGGGCCCCCCGTCCGTGCCACCTGAGCAAGAACGGTCAAGCGGCGGCCGGCCCGGGCGGTCGATACTGGACCCATGTCCGAACCCGCCGATCCGCTGCGCCGACTCCTCGAGGCCGTGCTCGCCGACCCGCACGACAGCCTCGACGCCATGGCCGCCGGCGCGCACAGCTCGATGCACCACTTCGCCCGGCAGGTGCGCGCCGGAGCGGGCGAATCGCCCGTGGCGCTGCGCCGCCGGGTCCTGCTCGAACGCGCCGCCTGGCAGCTGCAGCGCGGGTCGACGGTGACCGCCGCCGCCTTCGCGGCGGGGTACGAGTCCGTCGAGGGCTTCATCCGGGCGTTCGCCCGCGCCTACGGACATTCCCCCTCGCAGCTTCCGGCCACCGTCGGGCACTGGCTGCCGTCGCCGAACGGCCTGCACTTCCACTCGCCGACGGTGCTGTACGTCGAGGACGGGCACGAGGAGTCGACGGGGGACGTGCTGGCGCTGCAGGTGCAGCACGACGCGGCCGACATCGACGCGCTGTTGGGGGCGGTCGCCGAGCTCTCACCCGCGGAGTACGGAAAGGTGCGGCTCCCCGGGGCGATTCCGCGGCACTGGGACGGACCGGACGAGTCCCTCGCGCAGGTGATGTGGCACCTCGTGCACAGCACCGAGCCGTGGCTCGCGACGATCGCGGGCGATCCGGAGCCCCAGCGCGATCCCGATCAGTCTCCCGACGTTCTCCGCGCACACCACGAACGGGTCTCACCACGGTGGCTCGGTGTGATCCGCGACATCGACCGGCGCGGCGCGTGGGGCGATCGCGTGATCGACGCCCTGTGCGATCCGCCCGAATCCTTCCTGCTCTCGCAGATCGTGGTGCACGAGCTGACCTTCTCCGCGCACCGCCGGCTGCTGGCGCGCTGGATGCTGGCCGACGCCGGCGTCGCCGTCGACACCCCCGAACTCGATCCCGATCCCATCATCTGGCACCGCCGCATCACCGGAGGAGAACCATGACCGCCTACTCGTACTACACCGCGTCCACCCTCGACGGCTTCCTCGCCGACTCCAGCGACAGCCTGGACTGGCTGCTCAGCCAGCCGATCGACGACGGCGGGCCGATGAACATCGAGGAGTACATGACGACGGTGGGCGCGATCGTGATGGGATACACCACCTACCAGTGGGTGGTCGATCGGGTCGAGGCCGGCGACGAACCGTGGTACTACGCCGACTACCCGGTGTTCGTCTTCACCCACCGGGACCTCGCCCCCATCCACCCCGGGGTGCGCTTCGTGGCAGGCACCCCGGCCGAGCTCCGCGCGACGCTGGAGGCGGCGGCGGGGGAGAAGGGCGTGTGGGTGGTGGGCGGCGGAGACCTGGCGGCGCAGTTCGCCGAGGCGGGCATGCTCGACGAGGTGGTGATCAGCTACGCGCCCGCCACCGTCGGCTCCGGGCGGCCGCTGTTCCCGCGCGCCTTCGACTTCGAGCTGGTCGAGTGGGCGCGCAACAAGGCCTTCCTCTGCGGCCGCTACCGGGTGGTCGGGGCGCGCGGGTGAACGCCGCATAAGATCAAGGGCATGTCTGCCATCTCCCGGGACGAGGTCGCCCATCTGGCGCGCCTGTCGCGCCTCGCCGTCACCGACGAAGAGCTCGACGTCTTCGCCACGCAGCTCGATTCGATCCTCGAGCACGTCAAGGTGGTGACCGAGATCGGCTCCGACGGCGCGAACGCGGACGTCGCGCCGCTGACGCTGCCGGTCGGCAACGTGAACGTCGACCGCGCCGACGTGCCGGTTCCGGGCCTCACGCCGGAGCAGGCGCTCTCCGGCGCGCCCGCCCGCGAGGGCGATCGCTTCGCCGTGCCGCGCATCCTGGGGGAGGAGTGACCGTGACCGATCTAAGGGCATCGAACGAGATCACCGGCGCGACCGCGGCCGACCTGGCCGCGAAGATCGCCGCCGGCGAGCTGAGCTCCGTCGAGGTGACCCAGGCGCACCTGGACCGCATCGCCGAGGTCGACGGCGACCTGGGAGCCTTCCTGCACGTCTCCGGGGAGGAGGCCCTCGCGGCCGCCCGCGCCGTCGACGAGGCCCGGGCCCGCGGCGAGCAGCCCGCGTCCGCCCTCGCCGGCGTGCCGCTGGCGCTCAAGGACGTCTTCACCACCACGGACGCGCCCACCACGTGCGGCTCCAAGATCCTCGAGGGCTGGACCGCGCCGTACGACGCGACCGTCACCACGAAGCTGCGCGCCGCGGGGATCCCGATCCTCGGCAAGACCAACATGGACGAGTTCGCCATGGGCTCGTCGACGGAGAACTCGGCGTACGGCGTGACGCGCAACCCCTGGGCCGCCGACCGCACGCCGGGCGGTTCGGGCGGCGGCAGCGCCGCGGCCCTCGCCTCTTACGAGGCGCCGCTCGCCATCGGCACCGACACCGGCGGCTCGATCCGCCAGCCCGCGTCGCTGACGGCCACCGTCGGCGTGCGTCCGACGTACGGCGCCGTCAGCCGCTACGGCCTCGTCGCCTGTGCGTCGTCGCTGGACCAGGGCGGGCCGTGCGCGCGCACCGTCCTCGACACCGCGCTCCTGCACGAGGTGATCGCCGGGCACGACCCGCGCGACTCGACCTCGCTCGACGCCCCCGTCCCCGGCGTTGTCGCCGCGGCCCGCGCCGGCGCTCAGGGCGACCTGAAGGGCGTGAAGATCGGCCTGGTCAAGGAGTTCGGCGCCGACGGCACCGAGGCCGGCGTCCAGGCGTCCTTCGAGAAGGCCGTGCAGCAGCTGCGCGACCTGGGCGCCGAGACCGTCGAGGTCTCGCTGCCCACGCTGCAGTACTCGCTGGCCGCCTACTACCTGATCCTCCCGTCGGAGGTCTCCTCGAACCTCGCCCGGTTCGACGCCATGCGCTACGGCCTGCGCGTCGGCGATGACGGCACGCACTCCGCCGAGGAGGTCATGGCGCTCACGCGCGAGGCCGGCTTCGGAGCGGAGGTCAAGCGGCGCATCATGATCGGCACCTATGCGCTGAGCTCCGGGTACTACGACGCCTACTACGGCAGCGCGCAGAAGGTCCGCACGCTGCTCGCCGCGGACTTCGCGAAGGCCTACGAGCAGGTCGACGTCATCGTCTCGCCGACGACCCCCACCACGGCGTTCAAGCTGGGGGAGAAGGTCGGCGATCCGCTGGCGATGTACCTGTTCGATCTGTTCACGCTGCCGACGAACCTCGCCGGCCACTGCGGCATGTCGGTGCCCTCGGGTCTCTCGACGGACGACGGGCTGCCCGTCGGCCTGCAGATCCTGGCCCCCGCGCAGGCCGACGACCGGCTCTACACCGTGGGCGCCGCCTACGAGGCCGCCCGCGGCCCCGTCGCCTGACGGTCCGCCGTAGCTGCCNGGNGCNCGNCGGCACCGTCGAGCCCCAGGACTTAACAGCGTTAGCCCAGACGGCTTCCTGCGGAAACGTCTGCATCGGGTGCTACCAACCCGGCGGGCACTGGGTGGTCGTGCTCGACGAGCGCCCGGCGGACGCGGCGCAGAAGCACATCGGGCCGGTTCTTCAGCGGCCCCGACGTCACGATGATGAGGTTCCAGCCCATGTCCTTCTCGAGCACGTTCCATCGTTCGACATCGGCGGCGTGCTGCTCGGCGTCGCGATGATAGGCGCCGTCGTACTCGACCGCGACCTTGTGCTCCTCGTCCGCGAGGTCGAGGAAGTACTCACCGTCGAGGACCGGCACCTGCGGGACCATGGTTGTCAGGCCCGCGCGGTGGAGCGTCAGTCGTGAGAAGGTCTCCCACGGTGACTGGGCGCGGCCGTCGGCCTCGTCGAGCACGGCCCGGATGCGAGTGCCCCGCCACCACTCGCGCCGCGCGAGTTCCGCCTCGATCTGCGGCGCCGTCGCCATCGCCGGGCGCGCGACCCAGGCCGGACGGTGCGCTGTGCCCGGCCTGCCGAAGATGCGCAGGCACTGGTCCGCGGCGGCGATCCCCTCGTCGCCGGCGGTGTAGCGGATGAGGTCCATCGTCGTGCGCAGAGGCGAGGTGCACGGCAGTCCGTCGCGGATCACGATGTCGTCGGCATCGAACTCGGCGGTGCGGCTGATGACGCCACGACGGCGGATCTGCTTGGGCCCCAGCACTTCGACGGACTCGCGAGACTTCGCCATCGTGTGCAGGTGCAGCCGCGCCGCCGTCCAGCCGCACAACACCGATCCCGGATAGCGGCGGACCATCGCCGTCGCGAGGTCGCCCACCGCGCCGCTGCCGGTGCCGCGCGGAACCCGGAATCCGGGGGTGATGCAGCGGTAGTCCTTCTCCGCCGCGTACCGGCCCACGGCGGCGATCAGTTCTGCCGACCGGTGTACTTCGCGTTCGAACGCCCCCCATGTTCATTGGACGCACGAGCCCCGTGTTGCGGTTCCCCTGTATCGGCTACCGGTGGGTAGCCGGCAACCGATGCAGGAGAAGTCCCAGGAAGCGTCCTGGGCTCACGCTGTTAAGTCCGGGTGGCGGCCGAGGTCAGGGTGGGGTCATGGGGCGGGGTGGAGGTGGGTGGTGATGCCCAGCATGTTCCAGGTGTTGATGGTGCCGACGGCGACGAGCAGGTCGGTGCGGCGCTCCTCGCCGAGGAGGCGGCCGGCCTCGTCCCACAGGGCGTCGTCGACCGCGTCGATGCCGCCGGTCAGGCGCTCGACGAAGGCCAGCGCGACGCGCTGCGTCTCGTCGAAGAAGGGCGTCTCCTCCCACGCGGGCAGGGCGTAGATCGTCCGCGCCGGCACGCCGAGGCGTTCCAGGTCGGCCGCGTGCTTGTCGACGCAGAACGCGCAGCCGTTCAGCTGCGAGGCGCGCAGTTTGACGAGGTCGTACAGGATGGTGCCGAGCGACGTCGCGAGGCGGCTGTCCAGCGCGACCAGTGCCTTGTAGGTCTCGGGCGACGACGTGGCACCAGGGGTGCGGCTCATGGTGGATTCCTCTCGATACGCGGATAACAAATGTCCAGGTTTTGGGTCGGGGGTCTCGAGGTGGTTGCGAAGGGGGATCAGGCGCCGCGGAAGTGGCGGCGGGCCGCATCGGCGACCCGCCGCGGCGTGGCGTCCGACAGGTCGGCGATGGACGTCGCGGCGAGCTCGCGCCGCCATGCCAACTCGGCGCCGCGCATGGCGTGGGCGATACCGCACGGCTGCGAGAACTCGCTGCGCGGCCTGCCCTCGTTCATTCCGCGCTGCCGGATCTCGGTGCAGGCGAAGGCGGCGGTGCCGCCCTCGATGGCCGCGACGACGTCCATCAGAGTGATCTCGGACGCCGGGCGCGCCAGCCGGATCCCGCCCCGACGGCCGGGGAGGGATTCGGTGATCCCGTTGCGTGCCAATGCCTGCAGCTGCTTGCCGAGGTAGGCGGCGGGCAGGTCGTAGGACTCGGCGAGCCGCGAGGCCGGGACGGGGGTGATGCCGCCCTCGTCGAGCCAGTGCAGCAGCACGCATGCGTGCGCCGCCCACTCGACGCCCTCGCCCATCTGCATACCCGCCTCCTTAACCTGGACAAAATGTATCCGGTTAAGCCGAGGCGGGCAAGCCCTCCCGCGCGACGAGGTCGGTGACCAGCTCCGATCCCTGTCGCTCGTCGTAGCGGTGCCCCAGACCGGGCGGCGGTGCGGTGGCGCCCAGCAGGTCGACGGTCGCCTGCACGAACGAGAGCACGGGCACCCAGGGCGGTCGCGGCGTGGCGCGGCCGGACCCGGAAGCCGCCCGCGACGGCGGCGCCACCACCAGCCGCGACGACCAGATCCCCACCGGATCAGAGGCGTTGAGCTGTGCGGGGCCCGCGATCGCCACGCCGGCGGGCGTGCCGACCTGCAGGGTGGCGGCGACGGGGACGTGGAGCTCCGCCGCCCGCCGCTGCGCCGCGAGCACGCCCACCGTCCCCAGGCTCTGTCCGTACACCCGCACCGGGGTCGACGGTGCCCGCCGGTGCAGCTCGTCGATCAGTGCGGCCGTGCTCGCGGCCGCGGCGTCGCGGTGCAGGACGAAGGACTGCCAGCTCGGCATCTCGGTGTACTGCACCGCCACGATCGCGCTGTCCCCGTGCAGGGCCTCCTCAACGCCGCGCACGAAATGCGGGTCGACCCAGCCGGATCCGGTCGGTACCGCGACGACGACCGCCCGCCGGGTGAGGCCGCCCGCGGCGACGAGCCGGTCCACCGCCACCGCCGCGCGCGCGGCGGGGGAGTCCCCGTCGCCGAGCGAGGCGTACGCCCGCACGCCCCGCGCCGACGATTCGATGCCGGTGAAGCGCTCGGCGTACGACGCGGTCTCCGCCGATGTCGCCGTAGCGGGCCAGGCGATCCCGGCCATCACCGCGAGCCCGGCCAGGGCCGCAGCAGCCGTCCGGGTGCGCACGGGACGCAGCGCGGCGGCCNCCAGCGGCGCCGCNGCGATGACGCCGGCGAGCGCGGCGAAGGCCGGCGGCCCCACCGGATCCGCGCCGGCCGCCGCGCGGAGGTGGTTCTGCCACAGCACCCAGCCCACGAGCGCCGCCGCCGCGACGTACAGGGCGACGTGGCCGCCACCGTCGGACGGCTCCCGCCGGCGCACGACCGCCCATCCCGCCACCGCCCCCACAGCCCCGAACAGCAGGCACACCACGATCTGCACGACGACGGTGCGCGGCAACTGGTTCGGGAACAGCGCGCACGCCACCCCCACGGCGTACCCGGTGAGCACCCCGCTGCGCAGGCGCAGGCGCGGCCGCGCGATCACAGCCGGCCTCCGACCGTGAGCCAGCTGGTGACGATCTCGTGCACGGACTCGGCGCGCGGCGGGCCGTCGTGCTGGCGCCACGTGTTGGCGCGCACGGCCATCACCGTCAACCCGGCGACCTCGGCGCAGTGCCGCTGCTGCGCCGCGGGGCGCGCGGCGCACGCCGTGGCCAGCCGGTCGGCGAAGGCGTCGTCGATCCGGTGACGGGCCCAGCCGCCCAGCGGCCGCCCGGCGGCGTCCGCGTGGCGCAGCAGGTCGTAGCCCAGGTCGTGCGCCTTGCAGGGAGCGTCGAAATCGGCGGGCAGCCGCACCACCGAGGAGCAGTCGCCGTGCGGGTTCACCGCGTAGCCCGGCCCGGCAGCGGCCGCGTACCCGAGGCCGCGGGGCACCGCGCGCACCTGAGCCGCGGGGTCGAGGGCGGGATCGGTGATGGCGCGGACGGCGGTGGCGGCCGCGGAATCCTCGCGCTCGGCGGAGTCTCCCGCGGCGGCCGGAAGGGAGATCCCGAACGAGAGGGGGACGGCGAGGACGGCTGCGGCGGCGAGCATGCGGCGGTTCATGACAGCGACGCTAGGAACGCGGGACCGACGCCCGGATCGGCTGCGCGAGGGGTTCGATATCACTCGGAAGTATGAGGACGCCGGGCGCGCGGTCCACCTAGCGTTGCCTTCCATGAGGACGACCACGAAGAGGATCGAGCGGTTCGGCCGCGCCACGGTGCGTGCCGGCCGCTACCTGGACCGGCAGAGCGCGCTGCACATCCAGGCCCCCGACGGCGCGCTGCACGCCACCCCGCTCGGGATCTTCCTGTCCCGGAAGATCAATTGGCTGTTCCTGGTGGTCGCGCTCATCATGTGGGCCGTCGCCTGGCCCACCCTGAACGAGCAGTTCGCGGTGCCGGCGGCGCTGCTGCCGATCTTCAGCGGCCTGTCCGTCCTGCCCATCGCCATCGCCTGGGCGCACCCGCGCGCCGCGTGGGGCATCGTCGCCGCGACGGCTGCGGTCTTCCCGCTGCTGTGGTTCGACGCGAAGCAGGACTGGCAGTGGAACTGGCAGGTCTCGCTGATCATGGCGATGCTGATCACCAGCTGGATCGCCTTCCTCAAGTGCTCGCCGCTCGACGCGCTCGCCATCGCCGCGGCCTCGTCGGTGCTGTTCTGGATCAACGCGCAGGACGGCACCGGCGGTGGCTGGGTCGCCGGGATCATGGTCTCGCTGGTCATCATCCTGCTGCTGCGCCTGGCGCTGCAGTCCCGCAACCGGCTCGAGGAGCAGACCGAGGTCAGCGAGCTCGAGCGCGGCCGCCGCGCCATCCTGGAGGAGCGCACCCGCATCGCCCGCGACCTGCACGACATCGTGGCGCACCGGATGTCCCTCGTCGTGGTGCAGGCCCAGACCGCCCAGTACCGCGTGCCCGACGTCTCCGAGCGCGCCCGTGCCGAGTTCGACGGGATCGCCGTCTCCGCCCGCGAGGCCCTCAACGAGGTCCGCGCGCTCCTCGGCGTGCTCCGGCTCGACGACGCCTCGGCGGAGCTCGCGCCCGCGCCCGGCCTGGGCGGGGTCGACGAGCTCATCGACGGTGCCCGCGCGGCGGGGGTCGTCGTCGACTACCTGCCGCTGCCGGACCCGTCGGCGATCGGGGAGAGCACGGCGCTCGTCGCCTACCGCATCGTGCAGGAGTCCATCGCGAACGCGACCCGGCACGCCCAGGGCGCCGCGATCACCGTCGCGCTCACCCTGGACACGGGCACGCTGAACCTGAGCATCGAGAACGGCCCCAGGACCTCGGACGCCGACCTCGGCGGCCCCGGTCTGGGGCAGGGCATCCCCGGCATGGCCGAGCGGGCGCGCACCGTCGGCGGCTCCCTGTCGGCGACGCCGACGGCGGGTGGGGGCTTCGCGGTCCGCGCCGCGCTCCCGGCCCGCCCGGACGGCGCCACCGCCTAGGCTGGGGACGTGCCCATCACCGTGTTCATCGCCGACGATCAGGCCATGGTCCGGCAGGGCTTCGGCGCCCTGCTCGGCGCGCAGCCGGACATCTCCGTGATCGGGGACGCCCCCGACGGGAAGGCCGCGGTCGCCGAGGTCGCCCGGCTGCAACCCGACGTGGTGCTCATGGACGTCCGCATGCCCGAGATGAACGGGCTGCAGGCCGCCGCCGAGATCCTCCGCCGGCACGACGGCGTGCGGGTGCTCATGCTCACCACCTTCGACATCGACGACTACGTGTACGAGGCGCTGCGTGTCGGAGCGTCCGGTTTCATGCTCAAGGACGCCCCCGCCGAGGAACTCGTCCGCGCGGTCCGGGTGGTGCACGAGGGACAGTCCCTGCTCGCCCCCTCGGTCACGCGGCGGATGATCGCCGAGGTCACCGCCGTCCGGGCGCACCGTCGGACCGCGCCGCCCGAGCTGGCGACGCTCACGCCCCGCGAGCGCGAGGTGCTCGAGGCCGTCGCCGCCGGGCGGTCCAACGCGGAGATCGCCGCGGCCCTGTTCGTCTCCGATCAGACTGTGAAGACGCACGTCAGCAAGGTCCTGCAGAAGCTCGGCCTGCGGGACCGGGCGCAGGCCGTGGTCTACGCCTACGAGACGGGGGTCGTGACCCCGGGGTGAACTCCTCGTGGGTTGTCATGACAGGTCCCGGCAGAGGCGGCAAGATCGAGGGCATGAGCCTGCGCATCGGAGTGCTGACCGGTGGTGGTGACTGCCCGGGCCTGAACGCGGTGATCCGGGCGGTGGTCCGCACCAGCGACTCCCGCTACGGATCCGCCGTCGTCGGGTTCCAGGACGGCTGGCGCGGCCTGCTCGAGGACCGCCGCGTGCAACTGTCCAACGACGACCGCAACGACCGCCTCCTCACCAAGGGTGGCACCATGCTCGGCACCGCTCGCACCCACCCGGACGTGCTCCGCGCCGGCCTGGACCGGATCAAGGCCACCCTCGACGACAACGGCATCGACGTGCTCATCCCCATCGGCGGCGAGGGCACCCTGACGGCGGCGTCGTGGCTCGCCGACGAGGGCGTGCCGGTGGTCGGTGTACCGAAGACCATCGACAACGACATCGACTGCACCGACGTCACCTTCGGCTTCGACACCGCGCTCACCATCGCGACCGACGCCATCGACCGGCTGCACTCGACCGCGGAGTCGCATCAGCGGGTGATGCTGGTGGAGGTGATGGGCCGGCACGCGGGCTGGATCGCGCTGAACTCCGGGCTGGCGTCCGGCGCGCACATGGTGCTCATCCCGGAGGTGCCGTTCGACGTGGAGCAGGTGTGCGCCATGATCAAGCGCCGCTTCCAGCGCGGGCACTCGAGCTTCATCGTCGTCGTCGCCGAGGGCGCCAAACCGGCGGAGGGCACCATGGAGCTGCGCGTCGGAGGTACCGACGAGTTCGGCCACGAGCGCTTCACCGGCGTCGCCCACCAGCTGGGCGTGGAGATCGAGAAACGGATCAACAAGGAGGTCCGCACCACGGTCCTCGGCCACGTCCAGCGCGGTGGGACCCCGACGCCTGCCGACCGGGTGCTCGCCACCCGGTTCGGCGTCAACGCCGCCGACGCCGCGCACGCGGGGGAGTTCGGGCAGATGGTCTCGCTGCGCGGCGCGCAGATCGGGCTCGTCCCGCTCGCCGAGGCGGTCAAGCAGCTCAAACGCGTCCCCCGCGAGCGCTACGACGACGCCGCCGAATTCTTCGGCTGAGCTGCTGACCTGCGGCCCGCGGGGTGAACGCCCCGGCCGGGCCCTTCGGATTGGTCACCCTGAAGCGATCCTTAAGACGCGTCGTACACAATTCCCGGTATGAATCCGAATCCTCCCTCGAACCCGGGGTTCAACCCGGGCCAGGATCCGTCCGACCCGAACCAGCAGACCCAGATGCGCCCCACGTGGCAGCCCGGGAACCCGGCCGGCGCACCGTATCCGCAGCAGGGCGGCGCACCGTCGTATCCCCAGTACCCGGCGGCGCAGGGCTTCGGCGCCCCCGGCGGACCGCAGGGACCGGGTGTGCCCCCGTTCCAGCCCGGCCCCGGCGCGCCGAAGAAGCCGCGCCCGTCCTGGCTGATCCCGGCCCTGATCGGCGGCGGCGCCGTGATCCTGGTGATCGTTCTCATCGCGGGGATCGCGATCGTCAAGAGCGTCGGCGGCGGGGGTGACACGGGCTCACCCGGTGGCACCGTCAAGGCCTATTTCGCGGCCCTGCAGTCCGGCGATGCCAAGAAGGCCCTGAGCTACGGCAAGGAGGCCCCCGCCTCCACCGAGCTGCTCACCGACGAGGTGCTGCGCAAGCAGCGCGATCTGGCGCCGATCAAGGACCTGAAGATCGTCAGCGAGACCAACAGTTACACGGGCTCCGTGCACCTGACGGTGACGATCGGCGAGGTGTCCTACGACGAGAACCTCAGCCTCGAGAAGGTGGGCGACGAGTGGAAGCTGCAGACCGCGGCGGTCCAGCTCAAGCCGTACTCGTCGTACGATTCGGACAAGAAGAACGTCACCATCCTCGGTAAGCCGTTGCCCGCGTCGGGCGTCGTGTACGTCTTCCCCGGTGCGCTCGACCTCGGCTCCGTCAACAAGAACCTGGTGCCGCAGCAGGAGAAGATCAGCGTCGGCGACAACAAGGGGCAGGCCCCGGTCGACGGACTGTCGCGCTACAGCGTGGGCAGCACGTTCAGCATCGCCTTCGGGCTGAGCGATGCCGGGAAGACCTCCGCGCGTGAGCAGATCGCGGCGAAGTACTCCGCGTGCGCAGCGTCGAAGGACCGCTATCCGTCGGGTTGCCCGCAGTCGGACTTCTCCGGCGAGAACGGCACCTACACCTGGACCGCGCCGAACGTCCAGGACATCGACCTCGGCGATACCGTCCGCGACGGGGAGGTCTCCTTCCGCGACACCCGCCCGTGGACGTTCACCGCGACCGGGCGCGACGGCCGGCCGATCACGGGATCCGACTCGGGCTTCGTCTCCGGCACCATCACTGTGACCGCCGACGCGGTGGCCGTCTCGGTGCGCTGACCGGCGCCCATTAGGCTGGGGGCATGAGTGCCGAGCTTGCCGATATCGATCTCCCCGAGTACGCGGACGTCGTCGCCCGCTACGAGCCCGTCATGGGCATGGAGGTCCACGTCGAGCTCGGCACCGCCACCAAGATGTTCTGCGGCTGCCGCACCGAGTTCGGCGCCGCGCCGAACACCCAGGTGTGCCCCACGTGCCTCGGCATGCCGGGCGCGCTGCCCGTCGTCAACCGCGAGGCGGTGCGCTCGGCCATCCGGATCGGCCTCGCCCTGAACTGCTCCATCCGGCCGAGCTCGGTGTTCGCGCGGAAGAACTACTTCTACCCGGACCAGCCGAAGAACTACCAGATCAGCCAGTACGAGGACCCGATCGCCTACGACGGCCACCTCGACGTCCCGCTCGAGGACGGCACCACCTGGCGCGTGGAGATCGAGCGCGCACACATGGAGGAGGACACGGGCAAGTCGACCCACATCGGGTCGGCCACCGGCCGCATCCACGGCGCCTCGCACTCGCTGCTCGACTTCAACCGCGCGGGCGTGCCGCTGGTCGAGATCGTCTCCCGCCCCATCGAGGGTGCGGGGGAGCGGGCGCCGGAGATCGCCCGCGCCTACGTGACCGCGCTGCGCGACCTGCTCGCCTCCCTCGATGTCTCCGACGTCCGCATGGACCAGGGGTCCATGCGCTGCGATGCGAACGTCTCGCTCAAGCCGGTCGGACGGGCCGAGTTCGGCACGCGCACCGAGACCAAGAACGTCAACTCGCTGCGGTCGGTCGAGGTCGCCGTGCGGTACGAGATGCGGCGCCAGGCGGCCGTTCTCGACGGTGGCGGTGAGGTGGTCCTCGAGACCCGGCACTTCCAGGAGGGCGACGGCACCACCACGCCCGGCCGCCCCAAGGAGACCGCCGACGACTACCGGTACTTCCCGGACCCGGACCTCGGCCCCGTCGCGCCGCCGGCGGAGCTCGTCGAGGAGCTGCGCGCGACGATCCCCGAGCTGCCGTGGTTGCGCCGCGCGCGGATCCAGTCCGATTGGGGCCTCTCCGACGAGGTCATGCGCGACCTGATCAACCTCGGCGCCATCGACCGGATCATCGCGACCGTCGACGCCGGTGCCACCCCCGACGCCGCGCGCTCGTGGTGGGGCAGCTTCCTGCCCCAGCAGGCCAACACCCGCGGCGTCGAGCTGGAGGCGCTGGCCATCTCGCCCGCGCAGGTCGCCCGCGTCATCGCCCTGGTCGACGAGGGCAAGCTCACGAGCAAGCTGGCGCAGCAGGTCATTGTGGGCGTGCTCGACGGCGAGGGCGAGCCCGACGAGGTCGTCGCCGCCCGTGGCCTCGAGGTCGTGCGCGACGACGGTGCGCTGCAGAAGGCCGTCGACGAGGCGCTGGCCGCGAACCCCGACATCGTGGACAAGATCAAGGCCGGCAAGGTGCAGGCCGCGGGCAAGATCGTCGGCGACGTCATGAAGGCCACCCGCGGCCAGGCGGACGCCGCCCGCGTCCGCGAGCTGGTCCTCGCCGCCTGCGAGTGATGTCGGACCGGTTCCGCATGCCGCGCCGGCGTCGCTGATCACGACGTCCTGGCCCGTCTCGGGGCCCGTTGGCTCAGTCGTCGGGTCAGTCGGGACCTTCGCCGTTCGAGGCGGGGTCCGGGGGTGTCAGGAGCACGACCCGGTCGTCGGTGGGGGAGGGGGTGCCCACGGCCTTGTTGACGGTCCCGGCGAGAACGGTCTTGGGGTCGGAGCCTCCTCCTATCCGGCCGAACGATCCGAAGGTCCGCCCCTGTTCGACGTTCATTCTGATCGGATCCTGCTCCGCAGTCGCGGATCCTGGCTTGAGTTTGATCCAGTAGACGTTGTCTGCTCCGCGCTGCGAGACGCCGACCCAATCGCCGGCGACTCCGCAGCCGAGAGCTCCCGGGCGGTCCGCCCAGGTCCAGACGGTTTCCGCCGGGCGCGCCGGATACACCACGCGGAGTGTGTCGCCGGAGCGACCGTTGTCGTCGGCGACGTACAACGGGGCGTTGGATTCGCCCCACTGTTGGCAGAGCGAGGAGCGGACGCCGCCGTTGTTGGCGAGGACGCGGGCCGTGGCAGGTTGGTTCGGTCCGTGCCCTTCGAGCAGGAACACCTTTCCGGCGAGCGAGTTCGGGTCAGCGGCGGCCGCGGGGTCCCCGGCATTACCTGACGCCACTACGAGCCCCTGACGGGTCCACAGGAGTGAACCCATATTGCCGGTCCGCCCCTTGGGGATGCCGGTGAAAATTACCTTCGGGGCATCGCCCTGAGTGACGCGGACGACGCGGTTGTCGGTCGGCGTCGAGATGAGCGCGAAGATCAGCCGGTCCTCGTCATACGTCGGCGACAAAGCGATCGACGAAAGGCCGCCGTCGCCAGACGTGTCCACGTCCAAGCGCAGCATTTCTCGGCTCGGCTGATCCGTCGTCGTGTAGGTGATGAGGCCGTTCCTCTGGGCCACGATCGAGTGCTCCGCCGTGTCCGTTGGAATGATGGTCGTCGGTGTGTCGAGGCACGTGGCCGTAACGGCCCGATCCATGTCGACGCACGGTCCGGGAAACTTCGGTTTCTGGCTCGGCGTCGTCGGCCGCTTCGTCGTCGTGACCTGGCCCGTCGGCGGCCCGGTGAAGGGTGCGGCCTCGCTGCCGGAGAAGTCGGCGCACCCCGCCAGCAGCGCTGCGGCCGTCGCGACCACGACGGCGCGCCGCGCGCCGGAACGCGCGCGCCGGGTCCCCACACTCATGCCGCCACCCTACCGATCGGGCCCCGCCGCGGTTCGCTCCCGGCCCGCGACGCGTTCGCACTCTAGGGTGGTTTCCGTGAGTGACAAGGACGGAACCGAGAACGAGACCAGCGAGGGTGCGGGCGAGTCCCCTTTCGACTTCCGATCCACGGGCGAGCTGCCCCGGTTCGGCGAGCGGCACCCCACGGGCGGGTTCATCCTGGACCCCCACGACGATTCGGACACGGGCATCGGGCCGGTGCTCCCGCGCTACCGCGACGAGCCCGCGGGCACGTCGGCGGACACGACCCCGGCGACGCCNGCCGCCTCNCCGGCTGCTGCGAGCACGCCCTCCGCGGCGGCCGCNTCGTCGGCGGCGGGCGGCGACGAGCCGACGGCCTCCGTGCCCGACACCAGTGACCTCGCCGCCGCGATCGCCGCGGCGAATGCGGCCACGGCCGCGATCTCCACGTCCGGCACCCCGGGGAGCCCGGACGCCGAGACCGAGCGTGCCGACCTCTCGAGCGACGAACGCGACGAGTTCGGCAAGCGCTACAACCGCCGACGGGGCCGCGAGCGCGCCGCGCAGGCCCGCGCCGAGGCGGAGGGCATCCCGCTGGAGTCCGCGGCCACCGAGCCGATCGCACCCCCGCCCGGCCGCCGGTTCGGCAAGCCCGTCGCCGACGTGCCCGCCGAGCTGGAGGAGGCGCGCAAGGCCGCCCGCCGCGGCACCACCGACCTCGGGCTCCTCGTGCTGCGCGTGGCCGTCGGCGTCATCCTGGCGGCGCACGGCATCCAGAAGCTCTTCGGCATCTGGGGTGGCCCCGGCATCGACGGGTTCGCCGCCTACCTGCAGAACGGCAGCGACCCGTCGCTCGGCTTCGAGCGGTTCACCAAGGTCATCTCCATCGCCACCGGCGTCGTCGAGCTGGGCGGCGGCGCGATGCTGATCCTCGGCCTGCTCACCCCGATCGCCGCCGCGGGCGCGGTGGGCGTGATGCTCTCGGCGACGCTGTTCAAGCTGACGACGGCGGGCAACGGCTTCGTCTTCTTCGCGCAGGACAAGGGCGTCGAGTTCGAGCTGCTGCTCCTGTTCGCGGCGGTGGCGATCATCCTCACCGGCCCGGGCAGGATCTCGCTGGACTTCAACCGGGGCTGGGCGCGGCGTCCGCACATCGGTTCTGTCGTGTGGCTGATCATCGCGGTCGCCGGGGCGGTCACCGTGTGGATCCTGCTCAACGGCGCGAACCCGCTGGTCAAGCAGTAGCCGGTCGTCAGCTCGGGGGAGCCGCGGAGGCCTCGCGCAGCGGCGCACTCAGCGCTGCGCAGGCGTCCAGCAGCGCGGCCCTCGTGGCGGGATCGGTCAGTACGTCGGCCCGTACCGACGGGGCACCGACAGCGACGGCGAACGTCGGAGGATGACCGGCCTCGGCGGGCACCGCCATCCCGATCGCCGAGATGCCGGCCTCCGTGAGCCCGAAGTTCAGGGCGTAGCCGTGCGCGCGGACCTCCGCGAGTTCGCCGATCAGCGACTCGAGATCCGGCGCCGAGAGCTGGATGCCCGTCCGGCGCGCGGCCGACCCCGTGTACATCCGGCGTACCGGGGCATCGCCGAACGCCGCGAGGAGGGCCTTGCCACCGGACGTCAGGTGCGCCGGCAGGACGGTTCCGGTGCGCTCCCCGACCCGCAGCCGCTGGCGGGACTCGATGGAGCCGACGAACTCGACGCTGGCACCAGCCCGGCGCAGGAGCGAGACGGTCTCCCCGGTGGTGTGCGCGAGATCGGCGAGCGGCCCGGCGATCGGCGCGGGGAGACCGGCTACTCCCGCCACCCCGCGGCGGCCGTTGAGGATCGGCCCGGGGACGTACCTGCGTGCGGCGTCCTGACTCGCGAACCCCCGGTAGACGAGGGTGGAGAGGAGACGGTGCGCGCTCGACGGTGCCATACCGAGGTGCTCCGCCACCTGTTGGACCCGGACGCCGTCGGGTTCGGCCTGGAGCAGGAGCAACAGCTGCAGGGTGTTGTCCGCCGCCCGCACCGCGTACTCGGGGCGTTTGACGACCGTGAACCGTTGCACGAGACCGAAGCTACCCCTCGAGGCGTCGTGCGGCCCCATCTCAGTAGAGGGCCCCGGCGGCGGGACCCACGGGAATCCGCAGCAGGAACGGCCGCCGGCCGGCGATCGCCGTCGCGGCGATGGACCGGACCTCGTCGGGGGTGCCGGCGGTCGCGGCGCCGACCCCGAACCCCCGGGCGAGTGCGGTCGGATCGACGCCCGGGAGGTCGAGGCCGGGGGCGTCCGGCACCCCGAGGCGCCCTCCGAACGCCTTCATCGCCGCGTACCCGCCGTTGTCCAGCACCGCGAAGAGCACGCCCGCGCCGTGCTGCGCCGCAGTCCACAGGGCTTGTACCGAGTACAGGCTCGATCCGTCGCCGATGACGCACACCACCGGGCGGTCGGGGTCGGCGAGGGCGATGCCGACCGCGGCGGGCATGCCCCACCCCAGTCCGCCGCTGGCGGCGACGTGGAAGTCCTGCCCACTGCGGATCGGCAGGTGCGCGTGCATCGCGTTGCGGTGCGTCGGCGCCTCCTCCACGATCCGCGCATCGTCGGGGAGCACGGCGGCGATCGCGGCCAGCGCGGCCTCGGGGCTCAGCGTCCCGGCGGCCGGTGGGGCGGCGGCGTCGTCCCGGGTGCGGCCCGACGGTGCGCGCAGCGGCACGGTCCCGGCCGCGGCGGTCAGCCGTGCCAGCACGCCCACCGTGCTCGCCGGTGGGGCGAGCAGGGAGGTCCCCGCCAACGCCCGGGACGCGTCGCCCGGGTCGTCGGTCACGTGCCACAGCCGGGTCCCGGGGCGGATGACGGGCCCGTCCGACGGCACGTGGAACGTGAAGACGGGCGCTCCCGCGACGAGAACCACGTCGTGTCCGTCCAGCGCCGCGCGCACGCCCTCGGCGAACGGGGGCAGGAACCCGGCGAAATGCGGGTCGTCCTCCGGGAACGCCGCCCGGTCGGTGAGCGGGGCGGCGTACACCGCCGCACCCAGCGACCGCGCGAGCGCGACCGCGGCGCCGCGCCCTCCGCCGGCTTCGACGGCGCCGCCGAGAACGAGCGCCGGGTGATGGGCTCCGGTGAGATCGTCGACGAGCTCGGCGAGCGCCGAATCGGCGGGGAGGAGCAGGCCGCGTGCGGCGCGCCGCGGCGCGACCTCACCGCCGGGTTCGTCCCAGTCGTCCTCGGGGACGGACACGAACACCGGTCCCGCGGGAGGCGCCGCTGCGAGATCGATGGCCTGGGCGAGGAGCTCCGGGACGTCGGCCGCGCGCGCGGGTTCGATCGCATCTTTGACGTGCGGCCGCGGAAACGCCGCCGCGTCCTGCGCCTGGAGATACGGCGCGTGGGGCAGCAGCGAGCGGGTCTGTTGGCCCGCGAGCACCACCAGCGGGGTCCCGTTCCGCGCCGCGGTGAACAGGCTGCCCAGGCCGTGCCCCAATCCCGACGCGGAGTGGACCATCGCGAGTCCGACGCCGCCCGTCGCGCGGGCATGACCGTCCGCCATCGCGATCACCGAGGCCTCCTGCAGGCCGACGACGTATCGGAGGTCGGCGGGGAAGTCCCGGAAGAAGCGCATCTCGGTCGATCCGGGGTTGCCGAAGACGTGCGTGATGCCGCGGTCCTGGAGCAGCTGGTGGACGATCTCGCGCACGGTGCGGTTCACCGCGACGTCCCCGAGTCCGCGAGCATCGCCCGGGTCACGTCGGTCGTCGATGCCGCGCCGATCAGCGCAAGAGCCCGATCGATCTCCGCTCGAAGGAGGTCGAGGACCCGGGTGACGCCCTCCTCGCCGCCGACGGCGAGACCGTACATCCACGGGCGGCCGATGAGAACGGCCTCGGCACCCATCGCCAACGCCATGAGGACGTCGGTGCCGCGGCGGACACCGCCGTCCATGAGGACCGTCGCCACGTCGCCGACCGCGGCGACCACCTCGGGGAGCACGTCGAGGGACGCGGGTACGCCGTCCGCCTGCCGGCCACCGTGGTTCGAGACGATCACGCCGTCCGCCCCGCAGTCGACGGCGAGCCGCGCGTCGGCCGCGCCCAGTACTCCCTTCACGAGCAGCGGACCGGTCCAGTGGTCGCGGGTGCGCCGGAGGTCGTCCCAGGAGTACGCGGGGTTGAGCAGGTCGAGGTTCAGCTGCGCGAGTGACGCCGCGCTCGATCCGCGTTCCGCCGACAGCCCCACCAGGTGCGCCATGGTGACGCGGGGGCCCGTGAGCACCCTGGCCGCCCAGCGCGGGTGACGCAGGACGTCGAGGGCGGACGACGGGGTCGGGCGTACGGGGATCGTCATCCCGTTGCGGTAGTCGCGTTCCCGTGCTCCGGTGACCGGAACGTCGAGCGTCACGACGAGGGTGGTGCAGCCCGCTGCCCGGGCTCGGTCCATGAGCGCCGACGTGAGCATCCGATCGCGCCACGGATACAGCTGGAACCAGGGCGGTACGCCCGATCCGCGGGCCACCTCGTCCACCGGTACCGACGCCGCCGAGCTGAGTACCGACTGTGTGCCCGCGGCGCGGGCGCCGCGGGCCGCGGCGAGTTCGCCGTCCCGCCCCGCGAGGCGCGACAGCCCGGTCGGGGCGAGCAGGACCGGGAGCGAGAGGGTCTCGCCGAACACCGTGGTGGCCTGGGATCGCGTAGCGGCACCGCTGAGCAGCCGCGGGGCGAGCGTGCGATCGGAGAAGGCACGACGATTGGCGCGCAGGGTGCGCTCATCCTCGGCACCGCCGTCGATGAAGTCGAAGATCATGCGGGGGAGCCGCTTCCGGGCGGCGGTGCGGTAGTCCTCGACGGTGATCAGAGCGGTCATCATTCCTCGTCTCGGGAGGCCGCCGGGGTGCGGGGAACGGCGAGGAGGGTCACCGCGGCGGCCGCGGCGCATCCGGCGAAGAAGAGGAACCCGAGCGAGGCGCGACCGTCGGCGACGATGAGACCGATCACGATCGGGCCCAGGATCGTGCCGATCCGGCCGGCGCCGAGCGACCATCCCAGCGCTCGCGCGCGGGTGGCGGCGGGGTACGAACGGCCGACGTACCGGTTGATCAGGATCTGCCCGCCGTGGCCGCCGACCCCGGCGAGGGCCATCGCGACCAGCAGCGGCGGCTGCGGAAGCTTGATCAGCAGCACTGTGAGCACCACCGCGAGGCACAGGTAGGTGCCCACGACCACCTTCTTCGATCCCCATCGATCGGTGGCGAGTGCGATGAAGATCGAACCGATGATCGCGCCGATGTTGAGGATGAGGAGGAACCGCAGTGCGGAGCCCAGGTCGTACCCCATGTGTCGCATGATCCCGGGGATCCAGGTCCCGAGTCCGAACCAGGTGAGGAGCCCGAAGAACGAGGCGACGGCGAACAGGGCCGAGGCCCGCCGGTAGTCGGTGCTGAAGATCCCCGGTGTCGGGGAGCCGTCGTCGGCGGCGGGCGGGGATGCGGGCCGCGGCAGGCCGAACCGCTCACGCAGGACGTCGGCACGGGCGAGGCGTCCCCGGTGCTCGAGAAACGTGATCGACTCGGGCAGTTTCCACAGGACGATCGGGAGGATCAGCACAGCGGGAACGACGGCGACGAAGAAGACCCAGTTCCAGCCGAGCGACGGGATCACCGTCATGCCGGAGACCGCGGCCAGGACACCGCCGATCGGCACTCCGGACAGCATGAGCGTGTACGACAGGGTGCGGTGTTCGGGGACCGCGTACTCGAGCGTCAGCGCCGACGTCGACGGCACGATGGCGCCGATGCCGATACCGGCGAGAAGGCGGAGGAGACCGAGTGTTGCGGGCCCATCGGCGAACCCGCAGAGGAAGGTGAACACCGAGAACCACACCAGCGAGCCGATGGCCACCGGACGCCGCCCGATGCGGTCCGACAGCCAGCCGGAGGAGAGCGCGCCGACGGTCGCGCCGATGAAGGCGGTGGCGCCGACGAGGCCGGCGTTCTGCGGGGTGAAGCCGGAACCGGGATCTCGCAGAAGCACCGGCAGGACGCTGCCGAAGGAGATGAGGTCGTAGCCCTCGATCACCACCATGCCCCAACAGATGATGGTCACCAGGAGCGAGGCCCGGGCCGCTGCGGACGGCGCAGCCACCCCGCGCTCAGGAGTCGACAGATTGGACATAGGTCTTCACCTCCTGGAACTCGGCGAGCGCCGCGGTGCCGTTGAGACGGCCGAGGCCGCTTTGATCGAACCCACCTTCTTCGAACTGATCGGCCACGACGGCCCAGCCGTTGATCCACACCGTGCCGGCGCGGACGCGTCGCGCCACGCGGGTCGGGCGGTCGACGTCGCGGGACCAGATCGACGCGGCGAGTCCGTACCGCGTCGCGTGGGCGAGGTCGACGGCGTCGTCCTCGGTGTCGAACGACTCGAACGTCGCTACGGGGCCGAAGATCTCCTCCTGCACGACGGGATGCGCCGCGTGGTGCGGGGCGAGCAGGGCCGGCGCGACGAATGCGCTCTCCGGCCCGCCGAGCTGCCCGCCGCGGACGATCACGTCGACTGCCGGGTCCTGCTCGGCGTCGCTGAGGATCCGCTCGACCCGACGCGCGTTCGCGGCGTCGATCATCGGACCCATGGCGCTGTCGGGTGCATCGCCGGGGCCCGGGCGCACGGCGCCGAGCGACTCGATGAGACGTGCGCGGAGACGATCCCGGATCGACGCCTGCACCAGGATCCTGCTGCCGGCCATGCAGAACTGGCCGGCGAAGGTGGTGATCGCGGCGGTCAGCGTGGGAACGACGGCGTCGAGGTCGGCGTCATCGAAGACGATCATCGGGGACTTGCCGCCGAGTTCGAGCGAGAGTCGCTTGAGGTGCGGGGCGGCGTTCGCCATGATCGTGCGCCCCACTGCGGAGCTGCCGGTGTAGCTGACCACCTCGACGTCCGGTGAGGAGACGAGCCGCTGGGCCAGTTCGGAACCCGACTCGGTGACCGAGTTGATCACGCCGTCGGGAAGGTCGGGAGTGGCGGCGAGGATCTCGTGCAGCAGCCCGTTGACCATGGCGGTCTGTGCCGGCATCTTCATCGCGACGGTGCACCCAGTCGCAAGCGCGGGCGCGAACGACCGCACCGCCAGCACGACCGGGGAGTTCCACGGCACGATGACCCCGGCGACGCCCGCCGCCTCAGCGACCGATCGGATGTGCACCCCGGGCGAGACCTCTGCTGCTCGTCCGTGATCCGCCAGCGCGAGCGCGGCGTAGTAGCGGAGCTTGGGTACGGCGAGTGACAGTTCGAAGTGAGCCTCTCCCAGTACCTTCCCGTTCTCCCGGGCGAGCGCCAGAGCGAGGTCGTCGGTGCGCGCCTCGATGCCGTCGGCGATCCGGGACAATGCCCGATGTCGCCGGCGACGGTCGAGCGGCCAGTCGGAATCGTCGAAGGTGCGCCGGGCCGCCGCGATGGCCGCGTCCGCCTCCGCCGCACCACCGTCGGCGTACGTGCCGAGTTCGGTCCCGTCCGCCGGGGACCGCGACGGCCGGTCGGGTTCTCCGACGAGCGCACCGTCGATCAGATGGTGAGAAGTGGGAAGGGGCATCGTGATTCCTTCGGTCGGAGCGGTATCGGAGCGGCCCGATCAGTGTGATCCACAACGCAGTCCGCACCTCGCAGATTCTGCTCATCAGAATCTTTGGGCCGTCCGCGCAGCGAGAGTCCTACGTTTGCTCGCGAAACCCCGCACCCTCACCCGACGGAGCAGCAGATGTCTTCGACCTCTCCCATTCCCGCGGACGATCCGGGCCTGGCGCAGCTGTACCGGGACTTCGACTCCCGCCACCTCAATCCACTCTGGACCCAGACGGCCGATCTCATGCCCGCGTCGCCGGCGCCGCGGGCGGTGCCGTACGTGTGGCGGTGGTCCGAGCTGTATCCCCTCGCCGAGCGCTCGGGCGATCTGGTTCCGGTGGGGCGCGGCGGCGAACGTCGCGCGATCGCCCTGGCGAACCCCGGCTTGGGTGGGGCACCGCACGTCACGCCCACCCTCTGGGCGGCGATCCAGTACCTCGGCCCGAAGGAGGTGGCCCCGGAGCACAGGCACTCGCAGAACGCCTTCCGGTTCGTCGTGGAGGGCGAGGGGGTGTGGACCGTCGTGAACGGCGATCCGGTCGCCATGCGCCGCGGCGACTTCCTGCTGACCCCGGGATGGCACTTCCACGGCCATCACAACGAGACCGACCACCCGATGGCGTGGATCGACGGACTCGACATCCCCTTGGTGCAGTACACCGACACGGCCTTCTTCGAGTTCGGGTCCGATACGGTGACCGACGACTCCACCCCCGACGTCTCCCGCGCGGAGCGGCTGTGGGCGCATCCCGGCCTGCGCCCGCTCATCGGACTCGACGCGAAGACCAACTCGCCGATCGCGGCCTACCGCTGGGAACACACCGATCGGGCTCTCGCAGCGCAGCTGGAACTCGAGGACGAGGGGCATGCCGCCACCTGCGGCCCCGGACACGCCGCCGTGCGTTATTCGAACCCGACGACCGGGGGCGACGTCATGCCCACCATTCGTGCCGAGTTCCACCGACTGCGCCCGGGGGCGTCCACTCGGCCGCGGCACGACGCGGGAAGCACCGTCTACCAGGTCTTCGAGGGCACCGGGACCGTGCACCTCGGCGACACTGCGACGCGAGTGACCACGGGCGATCTGATCGCCGTCCCGTCCTGGACCCGCTGGGCCTTCGACGCGGAATCGCAGCTCGACCTGTTCGCGTTCTCCGACGCCCCGGTCATCGAGCGGTTGCACCTCAGCCGCACCTACATCCCCGAAGGAGCCTGAACCATGCGCCTGGCCACCCTGCGCCTCGACCGCGGCACCGCCGCCGTCCGCGTCGACACCGATACCGCCACCGTCATCAACGGTTTCGCCGACCTGTCCGACCTGCTCGCCGACCCCGAGTGGGAGGCGCTGGCGCGCGCCGCGTCCGGCGACCGGATCCCCCTCGCCGGCGCGGACTACGCGCCGGTCGTGCCGAGGCCCGGCAAGATCGTGTGCGTCGGTCTGAACTACGCCACCCACATCCGCGAGATGGGCCGGGACCTTCCGCAGCACCCCACGCTGTTCGCGAAGTTCGCCGACGCGCTGACGGGGCCGTACGACGACGTGATCGTCCCCGGTTACGCGGCGGGGGAGCTGGATTGGGAGGCGGAGCTCGCGTTCGTGATCGGCAGGCGGGCCTACCAGGTCGCGGAGGCGGAGGCGGCCGAGTACATCGCGGGGTACTCGGTGATGAACGACTACACCATGCGCGACTACCAGTACCGCACGCTGCAATGGGATCAGGGCAAGAACTTCGAGAAGACGTCGGGCTTCGGACCGGTCCTCGTCACCGACTACACACCCGACACCCGGATCACCGCCACGCTCGACGGGGAGTTGATGCAGGAGGCGAACACCGCGGATCTCGTCTTCGGGCCGGAGGCGCTGGTGGAGTACATCTCCCACATCGTGACCCTCCGTCCCGGCGACGTGATCATCACCGGCACCACCGGCGGGGTCGGCCACGCCCGCAAGCCGCCGCGGCACATCCGGGACGGCGAGACGGTGGAGGTCACCATCGAGGGGATCGGCTCGGTGCGGAACACGACGGTCGTGCGATGACCGGGTTCCGCGAGCGCGAGCTGGCCGACCAGCTGCTGATCGCCCGACGCGGCACGGCCCACTTCGCACGGCACCTCGGCGGCCTCACCGACGCGGAGCTCGACGAGCCCTCCGCACTGCCCGGGTGGAGTCGCCGGCACCTGCTCGCGCATGTCGGATACAACGCGATCGCCCTGTGCCGGCTCATGGACTGGGCCGTGACGGGGACCCGGACCCCGATGTACGAATCCGCCGAGCAACGGGCGCGCGAGATCGCGGAGGGGGCCACGGTGAACGCCGGTGCGCTCCGGAACCTGTTCGACCACTCCGTCGCCCGGCTCGACGAGAAGTGGCGGAACGCGCCACCGGCCGCGTGGTCGGCCACCGTGCAGACCGCGCAGGGGCGTCTCGTGCCGGCCGCGGAGACGGTGTGGATGCGCACGCGCGAGGTGTGGATCCACAGCGTCGACCTCGGGACGGACGCCCGCTTCGCCGACTTCCCCGCCGAGGTCTGCACCACACTGATCGACGACGTGGTGGGCGTGTGGCGGCAGCGGGGCGACGGAGCCGGGCTGGTGCTCTCCAGCCCGGGCAGGGATCCCGTGCCGGTGACCGGGGGTGAGCCCGCCCGCACGGTGGCGGGTCCGGTCGCCGCGGTCGCCCGGTGGGCGACGGGGCGCGGCGGCGTCGGACTGGACGACCCGTCGGGTGCACCCCACGCCCCGCGGTGGCTGTAGTCGTACGCCGCGACGGGAGGGGAGCAACCAGTGATGCCCCGGTCTGTGGGGACCGGGGCATCACTCGTGTGCGGGATCTACCGGGTCACGGCACGTAGCGGACCGCGCCCTTGTCGGCGGAGGTGGCCAGGGCGGCGTAGGCGCGCAGCGCCGTGGTAACGGTGCGCTGGCGGTCCTTGGGCTGCCACGGGCGTTCCGAGGCCTCCATCTTGGCGCGACGGCGCGCGAGCTCCTCGTCGTCGACCAGGACCTCGAGCGCGCGGGTGTGCACGTCGATCCGGATCCGGTCACCGTCCTCGACCAGGCCGATGACGCCGCCCGCCGCGGCCTCGGGGGAGATGTGGCCGATCGACAGGCCGGACGTGCCGCCCGAGAAACGGCCGTCGGTGATCAGGGCGCACAGCTTGCCCAGGCCCCGGCCCTTTAGGAACGACGTGGGGTGCAGCATCTCCTGCATGCCGGGGCCGCCCTTGGGGCCCTCGTACCGCACGACCACGACGTCGCCCGGCTTGATCTCCTTGCCCAGGATCTTCGAGACGGCCTCCTCCTGCGACTCGACCACGACGGCCGGGCCCTCGAAGGTGAACAGGTCCTCGTCGATGCCGGCGGTCTTGAGGATCGCACCGTCGACGGCGATGTTGCCGCGCAGCACGCACAGCCCGCCCTCCACCGTGTAGGCGTGCTCGATGTCGCGGATGCAGCCGCCGGCCGCGTCGGTGTCGAGGCTCTCCCACTGGTTCTTGGTGGAGAAGGGCTGCGTGGTGCGCACGCCGCCGGGGGCCGCGTGGAAGAGCTCGAGCGCCTCGTCGGTGGCCTTGCCGGAGCGGATGTCCCAGTCGTCGAGCCACTTGTCGAAGGACGGCTCGTGCACCGTGTGCACGTCGGTCTCGAGCAGGCCGCCGCGGCGCAGCTCGCCCAGGATCGCGGGGATGCCGCCGGCCCGGTGCACGTCCTCCATGTGGTAGTCGCTGTTCGGCGACACCTTGGACAGGCACGGCACCTTGCGGCTGATCGCGTCGATGGTGCTGAGGTCGAAGGCGACCTCGCCCTCCTGCGCGGCGGCCAGGGTGTGCAACACGGTGTTGGTGGATCCGCCCATGGCGACGTCGAGCGCCATGGCGTTGCGGAACGCGGCGGGGGTGGCGATGTTGCGGGGGAGCACGGACTCGTCGCCGTCGCGGTAGTAGCGCTTCGCGGCCTCGACCACGACGCTGCCCGCCCGCTCGAACAGTGCGCGGCGCGCGGCGTGCGTGGCGAGCGTCGAGCCGTTGCCCGGCAGCGCGAGGCCCAGGGCCTCGGTGAGGCAGTTCATCGAGTTGGCGGTGAACATGCCGGAACAGGAGCCGCAGGTGGGGCACGCGGAGCGCTCGACCTCGCTCAGCCCGGCGTCGTCGATCGCGTCGTTCGCCGAGGCGGAGATCGCGGTGATGAGATCGGTCGGCGCCTTGGCGATCCCGTCCACGATGACGGCCTTGCCGGCCTCCATCGGGCCGCCCGAGACGAAGACGGTGGGGATGTTCAGGCGCATCGCGGCGTTGAGCATGCCGGGCGTGATCTTGTCGCAGTTCGAGATGCACACCAGCGCATCGGCGGTGTGGGCGTTCGCCATGTACTCGACGGAGTCGGCGATGATCTCGCGGCTGGGCAGGCTGTACAGCATGCCGCCGTGGCCCATGGCGATGCCGTCGTCCACCGCGATGGTGTGGAACTCACGGGCCACGCCGCCAGCGGCGCGCACGGACTCGGCCACGATCTCGCCCATGTCCTTGAGGTGCACGTGGCCGGGCACGAACTGCGTGTAGGAGTTCGCGATGGCCACGATCGGCTTACCGAAGTCGCTGTCCGTGAGGCCGGTGGCGCGCCAGAGCGAGCGGGCGCCTGCGGCGTTGCGGCCGACGGTGGTGGTGCGTGAGCGGAGCGGTGGCATGTGCTTCTCGCCTCGGATCTTCGTATCGTGCGGGCTGGTGGAGGAGACGGGCTCCCCATGAACAGGAGAAGACCCGTCCGGCGGGATTTATTCCGCGGTGACGTCGGGGATCCGGCCGCCCGAGGCGACCGCGACGCGGGGGAGCTGGCTGATGGTGACGGCGGGTAGTCGCACCTCGGAACCGTCGGTGCGGACTGCGTACACCGCACCGTTACGTCCGATCCTAATGCCTGCCAGTTCGTCCCAGCCGATCGTGGTGGCGGCGAGGAGCCGGACCGAGCGCACCCCGTCGGGTCCGATGACGGTGCGCACGCGCAGGATCCACAGCGCGAGCAGGACCGGGACGATCAGCAGCAGCCAGCCCAGAATCGCGGCGCCCGTGCCGGCGGCGGTGCCGTCGATGGAGCGGCCCACCGTCCACGGCCCGACGATCGGGGCGAGGCACACGGCGAAGAGGGCGACGCCGAGCAGCGCGATGCGGGGGTGCTTGAACACGACGCGGTCACCGGTGGCGATCGGCACGGCGGTGTCCGCGGTGTGGTCGGTGGTCACGGTGCGGGTCGTGCCGGTCGTGCTCGGTTGCTTCACGGTGCGCTCGCTCATAACACGCATTGTCGCACGCGGCAGCAGAATCCCACTCTATGAGACGTGGGTGCTCACTGGTTTGACGCGACTGCATACCGGGGCCTAGTTTCACTGGTGTGAAACACAGCAACCAGCTCCTCGTAATCGGTCGGCGCGTCAACGCCTGAACCGGTTACCACCGTTTCGCACCAGCATCGACGCGCTACCCTCGCTCAGCTACCGCTGACGGGGGTTTTTTGTTGCCCGGATAGTCTTCGGGCAGCGCCGCCCGCCGATACGTCCATAGAGCAGAGCACCGCAAGAGCGGTGAGAAGGTCACATCGTGAGCGCACCTACAGCTCGGCCCCATCCAGGGCAGAAGCCCGGGGCCCGTAAGCCCGGCGCCGGGATCCCCGGCGCGCATTCCGCCGCCTCGAAGCAGCACGTCGCAGCCGACGTCGCGCACAGCGCCCTCCAGGGCGCCCGCGTCGTGGCCCCCGAGCGCGTCACCGGCGCCCAGTCGGTGGTCCGGTCGCTCGAGGAGATCGGCGTGGACACGGTCTTCGGCATTCCCGGTGGTTGCATCCTTCCGGTCTACGACCCGCTCCTCGATTCGAAGAAGGTCCGCCACGTCCTGGTGCGTCACGAGCAGGGTGCCGGCCATGCCGCCACCGGCTACGCCCAGGCCACCGGCAAGGTCGGCGTGTGCATGGCGACGTCGGGCCCCGGCGCGACCAACCTCGTCACGCCGCTGGCCGACGCGCAGATGGACTCGGTCCCGATCGTCGCGATCACCGGCCAGGTCGGCCGCCCGCTGATCGGCACCGACGCCTTCCAGGAGGCCGACATCTCGGGCATCACGATGCCCGTGACCAAGCACAACTTCCTGGTCTACGACGCGGCCGAGATCCCGCGGGTCATCGCCGAGGCCTTCTACCTGGCGCAGAGCGGCCGCCCGGGCGCGGTGCTGGTCGACATCCCCAAGGACGTGCTGCAGGAGGACACCGTCTTCTCGTGGCCGCCGCAGATCGACCTGCCGGGCTACCGCCCCGTGACCAAGCCGCACGGCAAGCAGATCCGGGAGGCCGCGCGCCTCATCGCCGCGGCCGCGTCGCCCGTGCTCTACGTCGGCGGCGGCGTGCTCAAGGCCGAGGCCTCGGACGAGCTCCTCAAGCTGGCCGAGCTGACCGGCATCCCCGTCGTCACCACCCTGATGGCGCGGGGCGTCTTCCCCGACAGCCACCAGCAGCACATGGGTATGCCCGGCATGCACGGCACCGTCGGCGCCGTCGCCGCGCTGCAGCGCTCCGACCTGCTGGTGACCCTGGGCGCGCGGTTCGACGATCGCGTGACCGGCAAGCTGGACTCCTTCGCGCCCGACGCGAAGGTCATCCACGCCGACATCGACCCGGCGGAGATCGGCAAGAACCGGTTCGCGGACGTCCCGATCGTGGGCGACTGCAAGGAGGTCATCGCCGAGCTCATCGCCGCGATCTCCGAGGACCGCGCCACCATCGCCGCCCCGGACCTCACCGCCTGGTGGGAGTACCTGAACGGCATCCGCGCGACCTACCCGCTGGCCTACAACACCCCGTCCGACGGTGCGCTGAGCCCGGAGTACGTGATCGAGCGCCTCGGCGTCGCCGCGGGCCCGGACGCGGTCTACTGCGCGGGCGTCGGTCAGCACCAGATGTGGGCCGCGCAGTTCGTCAAGTACGAGAAGCCGCGCACCTGGCTGAACTCGGGCGGTCTCGGCACGATGGGCTACGCGGTCCCCGCGGCCCTCGGCGCCAAGATGGGCGCGCCCGAGAAGGAGGTCTGGGCGATCGACGGTGACGGCTGCTTCCAGATGACCAATCAGGAGCTCGCCACCGCCGCGATCGAGGGCGCGCCGATCAAGGTCGCCGTCATCAACAACGGCAACCTCGGCATGGTCCGCCAGTGGCAGACGCTGTTCTACGACCAGCGCTACTCCAGCACCGACCTGTCCACGCACTCGATGCGGATCCCGGACTTCGTCAAGCTCGGCGAGGCCATGGGCTGCGTGTCCTTCCGCTGCGAGCGCGCCGAGGACGTCGACGCGATCATCGCGCAGGCGCGCGAGATCAACGACCGCCCGGTGGTCATCGACTTCATCGTGGGCGCCGACGCCCAGGTGTGGCCGATGGTCGCCGCCGGCACCAGCAACGACGAGATCATGGCGGCGCGGGACATCCGTCCGCTGTTCGACGAGGACGACGCGGCCGACGAGCCGGCCGTCATCCACGCCGCGATGGAGCGTCCCGACGCTGCGACGCTGCCCGGGGAGGAGCAGAAGTGAGCACCACGCACACGCTGAGCGTTCTGGTCGAGGACCGTCCGGGCGTGCTCGCCCGCGTCTCGTCCCTGTTCTCCCGCCGCGGCTTCAACATCGAATCCCTCGCGGTGGGCGGCACCGAGCTCAAGGGCGTCAGCCGCATGACGATCGTGGTCACGGTCGACGAGCTGCCCCTCGAGCAGGTCACCAAGCAGCTGAACAAGCTGGTCTCCGTGCTCAAGATCGTCGAACAGGATTCGACGACCTCCGTGGCGCGCGAGCTCATGCTCATCAAGGTGCGCGCGGACGCCACCTCGCGGGGCCAGGTCACCGACACCGTCGACCTGTTCCGTGCCAAGATCGTGGACGTCTCGCCCGACTCGGTGACCATCGAGGCCACCGGTACGCCGGACAAGCTCGACGCGCTGCTGGCCGTCCTGGATCCCTTCGGGATCCGCGAGATCGCGCAGTCCGGCGTCATCGCGCTGGGCCGCGGTCCGAAGTCGATCACCGCGACCCGCTAACTTCACTACTGCAGAAAACCAAGAAGGGACACCGAACCACAGTGGCAATCGAACTGTTCTACGACGAGGACGCCGACCTCTCCATCATTCAGGGCAAGAAGGTCGCCGTCATCGGCTACGGCTCGCAGGGGCACGCGCACTCGCTGAGCCTGCGCGACTCCGGCGTCGACGTGCGGATCGGCCTCAAGGAGGGCTCGAAGTCGCGCGCCAAGGCCGAGGAGCAGGGCCTCACCGTGGGCACGCCCGCCGAGGTCGCCGCGTGGGCCGACGTGATCATGCTGCTCGCGCCCGACACCGCGCAGGCCGAGATCTTCAAGGCCGACATCGAGCCGAACCTCAAGGACGGCGACGCGCTGTTCTTCGGTCACGGCCTCAACATCCACTTCAAGCTGATCGAGGCCCCGGCCAACGTCACCGTCGCGATGGTCGCCCCCAAGGGCCCCGGCCACCTGGTGCGTCGTCAGTTCGTCGACGGCAAGGGCGTGCCCGCGCTCATCGCCGTGGACCAGGATCCGACCGGCAACGGCCAGGCCCTCGCCCTGAGCTACGCCGCCGCGATCGGTGGCGCCCGCGCCGGCGTCATCAAGACCACCTTCAAGGAGGAGACCGAGACGGATCTCTTCGGCGAGCAGGCCGTGCTCTGCGGCGGCACCGAGGAGCTCGTCAAGGTGGGCTTCGAGGTGCTGGTCGAGGCGGGCTACGCCCCCGAGATGGCCTACTTCGAGTGCCTGCACGAGCTCAAGCTCATCGTGGACCTCATGTACGAGGGCGGCATCGCTCGCATGAACTACTCGGTGTCCGACACCGCGGAGTTCGGCGGCTACCTCTCGGGCCCGCGCGTCATCGACGCCGACACCAAGAAGCGCATGCAGGACATCCTCACGGACATCCAGGACGGCACCTTCGTCAAGCGTCTCGTCGCGAACGTCGAGGGCGGCAACAAGGAGCTCGAGGCCCTCCGCAAGGAGAACGCCGAGCACCCGATCGAGGTCACCGGCAAGAAGCTGCGCGACCTGATGAGCTGGGTCGATCGTCCGATCACCGAGACCGCCTAGGTCTCACGGCACCACCTCGAGAGCCCCGCCGGGCAGCATGTCCGGCGGGGCTCTTGCGTGTCCGGGGGAGCCCCGCTACGCTACTGAACATGTTCAATGAACGCGTTCAGTCGCGGGCGGAGGCCAAGGCCGGCACCCGCGCGCGGGTGCTCGCCGCCGCGGACCGTTCGTTCCGCGCGCACGGATTCGCGGGCACGACGGTGCGCGGCATCGCCGCCGACGCCGGCGTCAGCGTCGGGACGGTGATGGGGGTGGGTGACAAGGACGCCCTGCTCATCGCCATCGTCGACGACTGGATCGCGGCCGTGCACGCGGGCCGCGAGCCCGCGGTGGCGCTGCCTGCGCTGACGCCGGGGGAGGCGACGGTGCGGCTCGTCGAGGTCGTCCGGCCCTTCGTCACCTACTTCAACGCCGACGGTGACCTCTCCCGGGAGTACGCCGCGGTCCTCGCGCGGGGTGAGCACCGCTCGCGGACGTTCGGCGACCTCGGTGACGAGCTACAGGCCGACTTCGAACAGGTCTTCGCCGCCGCCGGATGCGGCGACCCCGGCGCCGCCGCGCGCACCCTCTACGCCGTCTACATCGGCCTGCTGTTCGCCACCTCCGGCGGCGCGCTCACGCGGGAGGTGGCGGCGGAGCGCCTCGTCGAGGCGATCGGACAGATTCTCGGACAAGGAGTACCGCAATGACCACCGGTTTCATCGATGTGCCGCACTGGCCGTGGCTCACCGTCGCGCTCGCCGTCGTCCTGCTGGGCGACGCGGTGATGTCGCTCCGGCCGCCCGCCTTCATCCGCGACTGCCTCGACGGGGTGCGGTTCCCGCGCGACTGGTGGTGGACCCTCGTCGTGATCAAGCTGGTCGCGGTCGCGGGGCTGCTCGCCGGCCTGGCGTACCCCGGCGTGGGTGTCGCCGCCAACGCGGGCGTCGTCGCGTACTTCGTGTGCGCGGCCGTCGCCCACCTGCGCGCCGGCTTCCTCGGTTCCACGTTCTGGGTGAACTGCCTCGGCATGCTGGCCTTCTCGGCCGGCGTGCTGATCCTGTCGTACGTGTAGCTGGTCGCCGAAGAAACCAGCACCGCTGATTGATAGTGATAGGGTGAGGGAAATCGGCTATCAATCTCTCATCGAGCAAGCAACGGAAGCGAGCAGCGGATGCGACTGGCACTCACGCATATGAGCCGCACCATGGGGGATCCGTTCCCCGGTCAGGCCGAGTACGAGCAGACGCTGACGGACCTCTCCGAGGCGTCGGTGCGCCGGAACTTCGACCCGTACCTCGACATCGACTGGGACGCGCCCGAGTTGGCCATCGTCCCCGACGATCCGCGCTGGGTGTGCGACTCCCGCTTCGATCCGATCGGCCGGCACCCGTGGTACCAGGCGCAGCCGCTGGCCAAGCAGATCGAGATCGGCATGTGGCGCCAGGCGAACGTGGCCAAGGTGGGCCTGCAGTTCGAGTCGATGCTCATCCGCGGCATCATGCAGTACACGGCGGCCCTCCCGAACAACTCGCCGGAGTTCCGCTACGCCACGCACGAGGCGAAGGAGGAGTGCCAGCACACGCTGATGTTCCAGGAGTTCGTCAACCGCGTGGGCATGGACGTCCCCGGCGGCAGCTGGTTCCTGCGCCGCATCTCGCCGATCGTGCCCCTCTTCGCGACCATGACGCCGCTGTACTTCTACATGATGGTGCTCGGCGGCGAGGAGCCCATCGATCACCTGCAGAAGCAGTTCCTGCGCTCGGGCTCCGAGCAGCACCCGGCCATGAGCTCGATCATGCAGATCCACGTGGCCGAGGAGGCCCGCCACATCGGTTTCGCGCACCAGCTGCTCGAGCACCGCATCCCCACGCGCGGCGCCTTCCCGCGTCTGGTGCTCTCGCTCATGCTGCCGATCACCATGCGCGTCATGGTGACCATGATCATGATGCCGCCCAAGGAGTTCTGGGAGACCTTCGACGTCCCGCGGTCGGTGAAGAAGGACATCTTCTGGCGCTCGGACGAGTCGCAGCAGATGAAGCGCGACGTCTTCGGCGACGTGCGGATGATGGCTGAGAAGTGCGGTCTGATGAACCCGCTGAGCAGGCTCATGTGGCGGATCTGCGGCATCGACGGCCGCATTTCCCGGTTCCGCAGCGAGCCGGCCTACGCCGCGCAGTAGGCCGGCCGCCGCGGAGCGCTACACCGGACGGTAGAACAGGATCTCGGGCTGCGCGATGGTGCGGCTCATGTCGAGCGTCCCGTCCGTGAGCGCCGCGCCGAGCGCCGCCGCGGAGCCCGCGGGATCGTCGGTCTCGATCCGGTACTCCGCCAGGTAGGCGACGGGCAGCTTGTCCGCGGGTGCGAGCTGGGCCTCGGCGAGACGGTAGCGCCGCGCGGACGTCACCCCGGGCACGCGCTCGAGGATCTGCGGCACGTGGACCTCGTCGTACCAGGAGTTGTACTCGTCCTCCACCTCGGGCGAGGCCGCGGCGGAGCGCACCAGCAGCAGGATCTCGGTCATGTGATCTCCGTTCCGGGGCGACGGTGCCCCGATCGTTGGGACTTCGGGTGCTCGGCGCTCAGCGGCCGAGCCGATCGAGTGCGCGGGTGGCGGCGTGATAGCCGCACATGCCGTGGGCGGCGGGCCCGGGCGGGGTGGCGGCGGAGCAGATGTACATGCCGGGGACGCCGAGGTCGTAGGGCGCCGCGGTGATCCGGGGGCCGAAGACGAGTTGGAGCGGGTCCTTGGAGCCGGTGTTGATGTCGCCGCCGACGAAGTTGGCGTTGTAGCGGGACATCTCGGTGGTGGAGCAGACGGCGGTGCCGACGATGCGGTCGCGGAAGCCGGGGGCGAAGCGTTCGATCTGCGCGATGATCGCCTCGGTGGCGTCGCCGGCGTAGCCGTTCGGGACGTGGGCGTAGGACCAGATGGGGTGGACGTCGCCGACGCTGCGTGAGGGGTCGGCGAGGTACTGCTGCCCGACGAGGACGAAGGGGTGTTCGGGCATCCGTCCGGCGGCGATGGCCTTCTCCGTGGCGGCGATCTCCGCGAACTCGCCGCCGAGGTGGACGGTGCTGGAGCGGCGGGCGTCGGGGTTGGTCCAGGGCACGCCGCCCTGGACGGCGAAGTCGACCTTGAACGCGCCGGGCCCGTACCGGAACCGTGCGAAGGCGCGCCGTACCCGGGCGGGCAGCCGGTCGCCGAGGACCGCCGCGACCTGGCGCGGGTCCAGGTCGAAGAGCGTGATGTCGGACGCGGGAAGGTTCGCAGCGGTCACCCGCGCGCCCGTCTCCACGCGGCCGCCCAGGTCCTCGAACTCGGCGAGCAGCGCCGCGGCGATCGCCCCCGAGCCGCCCTCGGCGACCTGCCAGCCGAAGGCGTGACCGGCGGTCAGCATGCCCTTCCCGATCGCCGAGCTCATCGGTTCGTGCAGGGGCCGGAAGGCGTGCGCCGCGACCCCGCCCCACAGGCCCCGCGCCTGCGGCGTGCGGAAGGTGCGGGCGAGCGCTGCAGCGGGGAGAAGCGTGGGCGCGCCGAATCCCGCCAGCGCCACCGGGTGGCGCGGTACGCGCAGCAGCGAGCCCAGCATCGCCGGGCCGATCTTGTCGAAGTTCCGCACCGGCCGGCCGAACAGCGCCCGCCAAGCGGCGCCGTCGCGCCCGAGCGCGGTCGCGGTCTCGTCGACGCCGCGGTGCAGGACCCCCGCCGTGCCGTCGTCGAGCGGATGCACGCACTCGAGTTCCGCCGCGCGCCAGCGCAGCCCGTGCCGCGCGAGGTCGACGGTCGCGAGGAAGGGCGAGCCCACGGCCATCGGGTGGATCGCCGCGCAGTGGTCGTGCACCAGGCCGGGCACGATCGCCTCGAAGGACCGCAGCCCGCCGCCGCGNTCNCCCTG
>NZ_CBCSDV010000016.1:0-42384 GCF_965138335.1 Tsukamurella ocularis | reverse complement strand
GCCCGCGAGCCTAGCCCGGTGCCGAGCGGGAAGCGGCCGTGGTCCGCTGACCAGGTGATCTCGCAGGCGACGGGCCCGTCCGGCAGCCAGGGCTGGGTCGTCACGCACTCCGTGACGCTCCACCGGCCGCGGGCCACGACGCCGAGCGCGGCGTCGATGATCTTGAAGTCCTGGCTGAATCGGGTGATGGGCTGCGACTCGGCCCAGACGACGATCAGCTCGCCCGGTTCGAACCCGGCCTGCTCCTGCACCGCGGCGACGAGCGTCTCGTCGTGCAGGTGGCCGTCACCGAAGTTGAAGCCGATCAGGGTGTTGCACACGAGCTCGCCCTCGCGCAGCGTCCGCTGCTCGACGTCGGGCACGTGGCTGAGCATCGTCGAGAACAGGCCGCGGCCGTTGCTGTGCATCGCGCGCCAGCCGAGGCCCATGTTCATGAGCGTCTCCGCCCACGCGCGGTCGACGCCGGTCGCCACGAACTGGTCGACCGTGTTGGTGGTCTGCCGCTGCACGCGGTTCAGCTTCTCCTCGGCGCCGGGTGCGAAGGCCCACATGCCCGTCGCCCAGTTACCGGCGTACTGCCGCAGCGAGGGGAGGAACGAGACCTTGTCGGGACGGATGTTGCCCAGCACCGGGAAGACGAGGAGCGCGGCCAGTACGACGAGGATCAGCCACGCCGGGGACATGTCGAGCACCGAGTAGCCGTCCTGCGCGGGGAACCCGACGAACAGGAACAACGCGGTGTACGCGAAGAGCAGGTTCCATTCCAGCGGGACCGCCAGCGGGAAGGTGGAGATGATGAACAGGTGGTAGCACACCATGAACACGGCGCAGATCACGGTGACGGTGCGGTTCATCGAGAACAGCAGGATGAGCGGCGCGACGATCTCGACGAAGGTGCCGAGGCCCTCGGCCATGAACCGGGCGAGCCGCGACGGCAGCAGGTCGTGCGGGGCGTTCCGGTAGTGGGCGCGGCGCAGGCCCTTGAAGGGCATGCAGGGGGAGTTGGAGACCATCACCGGGATGACGTTGATGAAGTGCTTGCCGATCTTGGACATGCCGGCGCCGACCCAGACCACGACGATGAGCAGCTTGAGCCCGACGATCATCGTCGCGAAGGAGAGCAGCGGCAGCAGCCCGAACATGATCAGCGCCGGCATGTACTGCTCGCCGCGGGCGGCGAGGAAGATCGTCTTGTCCCGCAGGCCGATCAGGATGAGCAGGGCGACGGGCGCGATCATCAGCCACGGCGCGACGAGCTCGTACGGCGACGAGTCGGTCACGATCACACCGGGGAGTGCGATGCCCACCACCAGCGAGGCGAGCAGCAGCCAGTACAGGCCGACGTCGAGTGCGGTGCGGCGGGTTCCGGCGGTGCCGGGCACCCACGTGTACGGGCGCAGCCGGATGGTGCCCGTGCGAGCCCAGAACCGGATCCCGCCGGTCATCGGCTTGATCTTGAAGGTCAGCGGCCCCCAGGCGCCGGCCACGCCGATGGCCTCGAGCAGGGTGGTCCACAGCACCAGCTTCTGGTAGACGATGGGCTGGTTCCACCACGCCGACACCTCCCAGAAGTGCAGACCGGACGTCGCGGTGGCGATGAGGACGCCGCCGAAGGCGTACAGCACCACCAGCTTCACGACGTAGATGACGAAGGCGACCTTCTGCGTGCCGAAGCCGTGATCCACCCAGCGCTGAGTGGCGAAGCGGAGCCGGTCCTGCAGTGGGCGGGTGTTGAACTCGGCCGGGTCGACCTCGGGGAGGTCGGGTTTCATGAATCCCATGATGAGAGTCCTTACGGGGGAGGCGGATCAGGCGGGCTGGGTGGAGGCGGCGTCGAGCCGGCGCAGGGAAGGCTTGTCGATCTTGCCGACGGGGTTCTTCGGCAGCGACTCGAGCACGGTGATCGACACGGGCTGCTTGAACTTCGCCAGCTGGGCGCGGGCGTGCGCCGCGATGGTGTCGACGTCGAGCCGGACGCCGGGCGCGGCGGAGACGTAGAGGACCGGCAGCTCGCCGTACTTCGCGTCGGGCCTGCCGATGACGGCCGCCTCGGCCACGCCGTCGACGCCGTAGACGGTGGTCTCGATCTCCTTGGGGTAGATGTTCTCCCCGCCGCGGATGATCATGTCCTTCGCGCGGTCGACGAGGCGCAGGTAGCCGTCCTCGTCGAGGACGCCGACGTCGCCGGTGTGCAGCCAGCCGTCGACGATCGTCTTCGCGGTCTCGTCGGGCCGGCCGAGGTAGCCGCGCATGATGTTCGGTCCGGCGAGCAGCACCTCGCCCGGCTCCCCGACCGGGACGTCGGCACCGTCGGGCCCGGCGATCCGGATCCGCTGGCCGGGCAGTGGCACCCCCACGCTGCCGACTTTGCGGACGCCGTCGAGGGGATTGCACGTCGCGGCGCAGGTGCACTCGGACAGGCCGTAGCCCTCGATGAGGGGGAACCCGTAGCGGGCCTCGAAGCCCTCGAGCAGTTCCCGGCTCGCGGGCGCGGCGCCGCAGACGCCGAAGCGCACCTTCGACAGGTCGGGCCGCACCTCGGGCGGCAGTCCCGCCAGCATCGTGTAGATCGTGGGGACCGCGGAGAAGTAGGTCGCGCCGGTCTCCTCGAGCACCTGGAAGAAGGTGCGCGGGTCGAACCGGCCGGCGATCGTCAGGCGGCCGCCGCCGCGCAGCGGATTGAGCGTCGAGACCACGATCGCGTTGACGTGGAACAGCGGCAGGATCAGCAGGCTGTGATCGTTCTCGTCGAACGCGAAGGCGGCCGTGGACATCTCGCTCATCGCCACCAGATTCGCGTGGTCGAGCATCACGCCCTTCGGGCGCCCCGTGGTGCCGGAGGTGTAGATCAGCAGGGCCAGGTCCGACGGTGCCGCGGCCGGCTCCGCGGTGTCCGGGGCGTGCCCGAGCAGGGAGTCGGCGGGGATGACCGTGGCTCCGGCGGGTGCGTCGGCGTCGGTGACCAGGACCGCGGCGCCCGCGTCCTGCACCTGGTACTCGACCTCCGGCCCGGCCAGGTACGGGTTGATCGGGGTCGCGGCGGCGCCCAGGCGCCACGCCGCGAACAGGGTGACCACGAGCAGAGCCGTGTTGGGCAGCTTCACCGCGACGACATCGCCGCGGCCGATTCCGGCGCCGCGGAGCGCGGCGGCCGCGCTGCGCACCGCGGCGTCGAAGGCGGCGTTGTCGAGGTCGATCGCGTCGTCGGCGACAGCCGGCGCGTGCGGCGCCGCGGCGGCGCGCATCGCGGGCAGGTGGGCGAAGGTGGTGAACTCGTAGGTCACGGTGGCTCCTTGTCCGGTGGGTGCTTTCACGGTAGGGCGGTCGTGATCGGGGTCACATCGTCCACCGGCGACGACATGTGACGCGGATTTCGTCCTCGGAGGACGAATTCATGCGACTCCATCCCTGTGACGGCGCTAGAATTTGACGATGGAGTCGGATGCGCCGCGGAAGTTGATCGCCCGGGTGCTGGGGGCCGCGTCGCGGCAGCAGGTGGCCGACGCCATGACGGAACGGATCGCTGCCGACCTTCCGGACCTGCGCGCCGACGAGGCGATCTTCGGCTCGTTGGCCGCGAGCGTCGAGGCCAACGTCGAGAACGTCACCCACGCGGTCGTCCTCGACGTGCCGGTGCAGCGGATCGAGGTCCCGCTCGCCGCGCTCGAGTACCCCCGTCGCGTGGCGCAGCGCGGGATGGCCGCGACCTCGCTGGTCCGCGCCTACTACCTGGGGCAGCAGACGATGATCGACCTCATCGGCGAGGCGCTCGATGCGGACCCCGAAGCGGGACAGGAACTCCGCGAGGCGGCCCTGCGCTGGGTGGTGGGGTGGTCCTTCGACTACAACGACGTCGTCACCCGGCGCGTGCTCGACGAGTACGAGGCCGAGCGGGCGGCGTGGGTGGACGCCCGCAGCGGTGCGCGAACAGTGCGCGTCCTCGAGGTGCTCGAGGGCGAGGTGCCGAGCGTGGCCGCCGCATCGGCGAGCATCCGGTACCCGCTGCGCGCCAACCACATCGGCATGGTCGTGTGGTACTCCGAGGGCGTCGACGAGGTCGAGCGGATCGAACGCTTCCTCCGCGAGCTCGGTGCCGCCGCGGGCGCCGCCGCGCCGCCGCTCACCGTGGCGGTCGACCGCCTCACCGCGTGGGCGTGGCTGCCGGTGGACGACGGCGAGGCGGCGATCGTCGCCGCCCGGGCGTTCGCGGCCGCCGACCCGGATGCGCCCCGCGTCGTCTTCGGGCCGCCGCGGGGCGGCGTCGAGGGCTTCCGCGCCACGAACCGGGCGGCGCGCGAGGTGCGCCGCGTCGCGGACGCGACGGACGCGCGGCTGCTCGTCGCGACCGATCCGGGCGTGGGCCTGGCCGCGCTCGTCGCGCACGACGTGGGCGCCGCTCGGGCGTGGGCCGACGGGGTGCTCGGCGACCTGACCGGTGGGTCCGCCGCCGACGAGCGGCTGCGGAGCACCCTCGAGATCTTCCTGCGCACCGGCGGCAGCTTCAAGGCGACGGCCGAGCAGCAGCTGCTGCACGCCAACTCGGTGAAGTACCGGGTGCGCCGCGCGGTGGCGCGCCGGGGCCGGGAGATCGGCGACGACCGGCTGGACGTGGAGGTGGCGCTGGCGGTGCGCCGGATCTTCGGCACGCAGGCTCCCGGCAACCCGGCGGGGAAGGCCGCCGACGCAGGTCACTAAGCTGACCCTGCAACCGGCACCGTGAATGAGGAGCGCAAGTGACCCGTCCCGTGGTATTGATCGCCGACAAGCTGGCACCGTCGACTGTGGAGGCGCTCGGTGACGACGTCGAGGTGAAGTGGGTCGACGGCCCCGACCGCCCCGCCCTGCTCGCCGCGGTCCCCGAGGCCGACGCGCTGCTCGTGCGCTCCGCGACCACCGTCGACGCGGAGGTGCTCGCCGCCGCCACCAAGCTCAAGATCGTCGCCCGCGCCGGCGTCGGCCTGGACAACGTCGACGTGCCCGCCGCCACCGAGCGCGGCGTCCTCGTGGTCAACGCGCCCACGTCGAACATCCACACCGCCGCCGAGCACGCCGTCGCGCTGATGCTCGCCACCGCCCGCCAGATCCCCGCCGCGGACAAGACCCTGCGCGAGCACACCTGGAAGCGCAGCGCGTTCAACGGCGTCGAGATCCTCGGCAAGACCGTCGGCGTCGTCGGCATGGGCCGCATCGGTCAGCTCGTCGCGCAGCGCCTCGCCGCCTTCGAGACCAAGATCGTGGCCTACGACCCCTACGTGAGCCCGGCCCGCGCCGCGCAGCTCGGCATCGAGCTGCTCACCCTGGACGAGCTGCTCGAGCGCGCCGACTTCATCTCGGTGCACCTCCCGAAGACCCCGGAGACCAAGGGCCTGATCGGCCGCGAGGCGCTCGCCCGCACCAAGAAGGGTGTCGTCATCGTCAACGCCGCCCGCGGTGGCCTCATCGATGAGCAGGCCCTCGCGGACGCGATCACCTCGGGCCATGTCTTCGGCGCCGGCCTCGACGTCTTCGAGACCGAGCCCTGCACCGACAGCCCGCTGTTCGAGCTGCCGCAGGTCGTGGTGACCCCGCACCTCGGCGCCTCCACCTCGGAGGCCCAGGACCGCGCCGGCACCGACGTCGCCAAGAGCGTCCGCCTGGCCCTGGCCGGCGAGTTCGTCCCGGACGCCGTCAACGTCAAGGGCGGCGCGGTCGACGAGGAGGTCGCGCCCTGGCTCGAGCTCACCCGCAAGCTGGGCGTGCTGCTGGGCGGCCTGCCCGGACAGCTGCCGGAGAAGATCGGCGTCACCGTCCGCGGCGAGTTGGCCAGCGAGAACGTCGACATCCTGCAGCTCTCGGCACTGCGCGGCCTGTTCTCCGCCGTCATCGAGGACGCCGTCACCTTCGTCAACGCCCCCGCCCTGGCGGAGGAGCGCGGCGTCACCGTCGAGCTCGAGAAGGTCTCGGAGAGCCCCAACCACCGCAGCCTGGTCGACGTGCGCGCCGTGTACGGCGACGGCACCGTGCAGAACGTCGCGGGCACCCTGTCGGGCCTGAGCCGCGTCGAGAAGGTCACCAACATCAACGGCCGCAACTTCGACCTGCGCGCCGAGGGCCTGAACCTGTTCATCGCCTACGGCGATCAGCCGGGCTCGCTGGGCAAGATCGGCACGCTGCTCGGCGACGCCGGCATCGACATCCAGGCCGCGGCGCTCAGCCAGGACGCCGAGGGCTCCGGCGCGACGGTGCTGCTCCGCGTCAGCCAGGCCGTCCCGGCGCAGGTGCAGCAGGCGATCGCGGACGCGGTCGCCGCCACCACCATCGCTCAGGTGGACCTGTCGTGAAGCTCGCGGTGATCGGTGGGGACGGCATCGGTCCCGAGGTGACGGCGGAGGCGCTCAAGGTGCTGCGCGCGGTGGTCGGCGAGATCGAGACCACCGACTACGACCTGGGTGCCCGCCGCTACGAGCGCAACGGTGAGCTGCTCACCGACGAGGATCTGGCGTCGCTGCGTGAGCACGACGCGATCCTGCTCGGCGCCATCGGCGACCCGCGCAAGGTCCCGCCCGGCGTGCTCGAGCGCGGCCTGCTGCTGAAGATGCGGTTCGCGCTGGATCACCACGTGAACCTGCGCCCGTCGAAGCTCTTCCCGGGTGTCGAGTCGCCGCTGAAGAACCCGGGCGAGATCGACTTCGTCGTGGTCCGCGAGGGCACCGAGGGGGCCTACACGGGCAACGGCGGCGCGATCCGCGTCGGCACCCCGCAGGAGGTCGCCAACGAGACCTCGGTCAACACCCGGTTCGGCGCGGAGCGCGTGGTGCGCTTCGCGTTCGAGCTGGCGCGCACGCGCCGCAAGAAGTTGACGCTGGTGCACAAGACCAACGTGCTCGTCTTCGGCGGCTCGCTGTGGCAGCGCACCGTCGACGAGGTGGCCACCGAGTTCCCCGACGTCGCCGTGGATTACAGCCACATCGACGCGGCCACGATCTACCTGGTCACGGACCCGTCCCGGTTCGACGTCATCGTCACGGACAACCTCTTCGGCGACATCCTCACCGACGAGGCCGGCGCGATCTCCGGCGGCATCGGCCTGGCCGCGTCGGGCAACATCGACGCGACGGGCACCAACCCGTCGATGTTCGAGCCCGTGCACGGCAGCGCCCCGGACATCGTCGGCCAGGGCGTCGCGGACCCCACCGCGGCCATCCTGTCGGCCGCGATGCTGTTGCGGCACCTCGGGAACGCGGAGGGCGCGCAGCGCATCGAGGACGCGGTGACCGCGGACCTCGCCGCCCGCGGCGACGCCCCGATCCGCACCACCGAGGTCGGCGACCGCATCGCCGCCGCTCTCGCCGCGTAGTACCGACGATCATCGAGAATGCCCGCCCCTGCGCTCGCCAGGGGCGGGCATTCCTGACTTAACAGCAGTAGAGCCCTGCTCTTTTGGGCGTGTCGCGCTGGGCTAACGCTGTTAAGTCACGTGCGGGTGCCCGACGGTGCCTCCTCCGGCAGTTCTGCGGGCTTCGCGTCGGAGGGGACCAGCGGGTAGGCGAGCAGCGGGGCCAGGGCCACGATGGCGAAGGCGGCGCCGAAGCTCGTCGCGTGGATCAGGGCACCGAGGATCGGCCCGGCGGCCGTCGTGGCGACGAACTGCCCGGTGTTCTGGATCCCGAGCGCGCGACCGCTGTAGTACGGGCCCGCCTTCTCGGCGATCGCGGTGAACGCCAGCCCGTTGTCGGCGACGGTGACCACCGAGGCGACCAGGAGCACCACGACGGCGACGGGGGAGCCGACCGCGGCGAGCGCGCCGAGGCCACCCATCGATGCGGCGGCCGCCAGCGCGATCCACTTGATCGGCGCGGTCCGCGATCCCAGCCGGTCCGACCACACGCCCGCCAGGATCCGGCCGCCCGCGCCGAGCAGCTGGCTCGCGGAGACGAGCAGCCCGGCGGTCGCGGGCGCCCAGTGCAGCCCGACGATCAGCCACGTGATGCCCCACGTCCAGATCGCGCCCTGCGGGAGCACGAGCAGCAGCGAGACGGCGTGGATGCGGACCAGGAAGGAATCCTCGCGGTACGGGTTCGTCCGGGCCTCCACCGCCGCGGGGCCGGTTCCGGGCCGCGGCGGATCGACGATGAACAACCACACCAGCACGACGGAGACGACCGCCACCGCGAGCGGCACCAGCATCGCGGCGGTCAGTCCGGCGCGGCTCGCGAGGAGGGGCATCGTGAGCGAGAGGAGCGCGATGCCCAGCGGCTGCGAGGTCTGCCGGATCCCCATCGCCGTCCCGCGGCTGGACGCGGGGAACCAGCCCACCACGATGCGGCCGCTCGCGCCGTTGCCGCTCGCCGCCATGGCGGAGGAGACGAACAGGCCGGCGGCGCTCACCGCGAGGGGCGCGTTCGCGGCGAACGCGGCCACGGTGCCGGCGAGCCCGATCGCGGAGCCCGACATGCTGATCAGGAGGACGCGCCGCTCGCCGTAGCGGTCGATCATCGCGCCCCAGAGGATCGTGGTGAGCAGTAGCCCGGCGGGGGCGGCGGCGGCGAAGAGTCCCGCGCGCTGCGGGCTCAGGCCGCCCTGGATGAGCTCGGGGAGGAGGAAGGCGGTGCAGTTCACCGCGGCGGTCGTGGTGATCGCGGCGGTCATCGAGACCACCAGGATCCACCAGCGGCGGGCGGCGGACATCTCCATCGCTACTCCCAACTAGTGAGACATCATGCTTACTATTTGAGACGAAGCCTAGTGGATCGAAGTATCGGCGTCGAACGGTAGGCTCGCGGCATGCGCCTTGCACGAATCGCCAGCAGTGACGGGGTCGCGTTCGCGGCCATCGAGGGAGACCCCGAGGACGGTGCCCGGGCCCGCGAGATCTCCGAGCACCCCTTCGGCACACCGGAGTTCACCGGCCGCAGCTGGGCGCTCGACGACGTGCGACTGCTCGCCCCGATCCTCGCCAGCAAGGTGGTCTGCATCGGCAAGAACTACGCGGCCCACGCTGCGGAGATGGGTGGCGAGGCGCCCAAGGACCCCGTGATCTTCATCAAGCCCAACACCTCGATCATCGGCCCGCTGGCGCCGATCAAGCTGCCGCGCAGCTCCGAGCAGGTGGACTACGAGGGCGAACTGGCCGTGGTCATCGGCCAGCCCTGTCGCGACGTCCCCGCGGCTCGCGCGAAGGACGTCATCCTCGGCTACACCGTGGCGAACGACGTCACCGCGCGCGATCAGCAGCGCCACGACGGTCAGTGGACCCGCGGCAAGGGCTACGACACCTTCTGCCCGCTCGGCCCGTGGATCGAGACCGAGTTCGACCCGTCCGACGCGCGGATCTACACCGAGCTCGACGGCCAGATCAAGCAGGACTCGCGCACGTCGCTGATGATCCACTCCATCGGCGACATCGTCGAGTGGATCTCGTCGGTCATGACCCTGCTGCCGGGCGACGTGATCCTCACCGGCACCCCGGAGGGCGTCGGTCCCATCACCGCCGGCCAGCACGTCGCCGTCACCGTCGAGGGCATCGGCACGCTGACCAGCCTCGCCGAGGACCGCTGACGGCGGCTCGGCACGTGACCGACCGGCAGCTGCTCAGTCGGCCTTGACGGCGAGCACGGGGATCGGCGAATTCAGGATCAGACGCTGACTGACGCTGCCGAGAACGGCCTTGCTCACCAACGACCGGCGGCGGACCGCGATCACGAGGCGGGTCGCGCCGCGCTCGTCGATCTCGTCCAGCACGGCGTCGACGGGGTCGCGGTCGCCGCGTCCCGTCCGCTCCACGACGGTGATCGGCACCTCGCCGTCGACGCCCGAGACGTCGAGCGTGGTGATGCCGAGGTTGACGGCAACGAGATCGGTGCCGAGGGACTTCGCCTCCTCGACGCCGGCGCGCAGCGCGACGGGGCCTTCGGTAGTGCCGGGGACCGCGACGATGATGGTCATGATTCTCCTCGTGTCGTAAGCGATCCGGTCAGCGGAAGTCGCCGCGGGAGAAGGACTCTTCCAGGTCCTCCAGCGAACGGCCGCTCGTGTTGGGCAGGGTCTTGTAGATCAGGAGACCGAACAGCGCGCACACCACGAAGAACGTGCCGTACGTACCGACGATGCCACCGACCTTGATCAGGGTGGGGAACAACTGCCCGACGAGCGCGTTCGTCAGCCAGAGTACGAGCACCGACAGGCCCATGCCGAAGCCGCGCAGCCGCAGCGGGAAGAGCTCCGACAGGCACACCCACACCGGCACGTTGAGAGCCGTCTGCATGGCCAGCACGAACAGGGCCACGAAGATCAGGACCGCGTAGGCCTGGATCTTGCCCTCGGGCAGGATCAACGCCGACAGCACGGTGAGGCCGTGGCAGACGGTCACGCCGATCATGCCCGTGATGATGAGCGTGCGCCGGGGGACCCGGTCGATGAGGACGAACAGGCAGACGGCGCTACCGATCACCGCTGAGACGCCCATGAAGATGTTGGCGATCGGGGCCGCGCTGTCGCTGAAGCCCGCGGTCTTGAGCATCTCGGTGCCGTAGTACATCACCGAGTTGATGCCGGTGAGCTGCTGGGCGATCGCCAGGATCACCGCGGCGAGCATGATGCGGCGGACCCACGGGATGGCCAGGTCGGCCCAGCCGCCCGTCTGCGCTGCCTCCTCCTCCCGGGCGAGGTGCTCGACCTCCGCCATCTCGGCGCGCGCCCGATCCTCGGTGCGGACCTGCATCAGCACTGCGAGCGCTTCGTCGTCGCGCCCCTTGGAGATGTACCACCGGGGCGATTCGGGCATCCGTAGCATGCCGAGGAACAGGAAGACGGCGGGCACGGCGCACACCGCGAGCATGATCCGCCACACCCCGGGGTGGCCGTCCGGGTTGGCGTCGGTGAGCGGGGGCCACACGCGCGCGATGATCGCGTTGATGACGAAGGCGAGCAGCTGGCCGACCACGATCGCCAGCTCGTTCCTGCCGCCGAGGGCGCCGCGACGTTCGGTGGGCGCCAGCTCGGACAGGTAGACGGGGACGACGACCGAGGCTCCGCCGACCGCGAGACCGAGGACGAACCGGGCGGGCAGCATCACCGCCAGATCGTTCGCGAAGACCGCCCCGAGGGTGCCGACGAAGAAGACGACCGCGAGGATGATCATCGTCTTCCGCCGCCCGATGGCGTCCGCCAGTCGGCCGCAGACCAGCGCGCCGACCGCGGCGCCGATGAGCAGCGTGCTCACCACCAGGCCTTCGGTCGTGGTGGTGAGCCCCAGGTCGTGCTTCATGGGCTCCAGTGCGCCGTTGAGCACGCCGGTGTCGTACCCGAAGAGCAGTCCGCCGAAGGTCGCGACGACCGCGACCAGGTCCATCCGCCGCTGGTGAGGGCCGGGTCGCAGGGGCGGCAGTGCTGTTCCGCCCTCCGGCGTGCTGGTGCTTCCGTGTGTCATTGTCGAAGTCCTTCCCGCTGTCCGCGTGAGGAACATCACACCAGACTGCGAGCCTGTTTGACAAGTAGTTCGCCAAGATTGAAAGAATGTTAGGACATATAGCGGAATGCGTGGCATTCTGACGGTGTTCGCTCGGCGGTAAACGATGGAGGTGGCACACGATGCACGACGAGACGCTGCAGGATCAGACCCCGGTGCGGGTGGCCGTGATCGGGATGGGCTGGATGGGGCGGGTGCACGCGCAGGCGTACGCCCGGGTGCCGCACCATTACCCGGACGGTCCGGCGGTGCCTGTGCTGACGGCGGTGGCGGACGACGTCCCTGGGCGCGCGGAGGCCTTCGCCGCCCGGTTCGGGGCGGGTGCGGCGTACACCGACTGGCGCGCCGTCCTGAACGACCCGACGGTCGACGCCGTCTCGGTGACCGTGCCGAACTTCCTGCACCGTGAGATCGGCGTCGCGGTGCTCGACGCGGGCAAGCACCTGTGGATCGAGAAGCCCGTCGGGCTGACCGAGGCGGACGCCGCCGCGGTCGCCGAGGCCGCCGTGCGCAACGACCGGCGTACCGCCGTCGGTTTCAACTACCGCAACGCGCCCGCGGTGCGGGCGGCGCGGGCGATGATCGCCGACGGCCGGCTCGGCACCGTCACGCACGCCCGATTCCGGCTGTTCAGCGACTACGCCGCGCATCCCGACGGTGCCCTCACCTGGCGTTACCAGCGGGACCGTGGCGGCAACGGCGTGCTCGGTGACCTCGGCTCCCACGGCGTCGATCTGGTGACCTACCTGCTCGGCGACATCGACGCGCTGGTGGCGGACACCGCAATCTTCATCCCCGAGCGATCCGAGCCAACGGGCGCCACCTCGGGGCACCAACTCGCCACTTCCGGGGTGCGCGGCCCCGTCGAGAACGAGGACTACCTGTCGGCGCAGTTGCGGCTGGCGTCCGGGGCGCGCTGCGTGCTCGAGGCGAGCCGGGTCGCGGTGGGGGAGCAGAACTCCTACGGCTTCGAGGTCCACGGCACGTCGGGCATGGTGCGCTGGGACTACCGGCGCATGGGCGAGCTCGAGGCGTCCCTCGGTACGGACTTCCAGGACCAGCCCGTGTCGACGGTGCACGTGGGACCCGGCAGCGGCGACTACGCCGCGTTCCAGCCCGGTGCGGCGAATCCCATGGGCTACGACGATCTCAAGGTGATCGAGGCCCAGCACTTCCTGCGTTCCATCGTCACCGGCGTCCCGGAGGGCGCCACCGTGGAGGACGCGGTGCGCAGCGCCCGTGCCCTGGACGCCATGACCCGCTCGGTCGACGAGGGGCGCTGGATCGCGCTGGGGTAGCTCCCCGCAGCGCACGGTGCCGACGGTCCGCGGACCGTCGGCACCGTCGTCCGTCACGCCGCGAGCGACGCGGTGAGCGCGACGTCCGCGGCGAGCAGGACCTCGGCCGCGACCGCGACGCCCTCCTCGCGGCCCAGTTCGGTGTCCTCGTGCTCGATGTTGACGAGCATGTCCGGGTCCACCTCGTGCAGGGCGCGCAGGAATTCGGTCCAGTACGCGACGTCGTGCCCCTTGCCGAGCGCCACGAAGTCCCACGCGGACTGCTTCGGCCACTCGTTGGCCCACTCGTCGCCGCCGAGGTTGGTGCGGGCCTCGTCGGGGCCCAGGCGGCGGAAGGAGTTGTCCAGCACGCCGTTCAGTGCCGCGTACTGCGGGTTGATGCGCACGTCCTTGGCAGCGGCGTGCACCACGAGGTCGCCGAGGTGCCGAACGACCGCCACGGGATCCATCTGCTGCCAGAACAGGTGCGAGGCGTCGAGCTCCACGCCGAGGTGCGTGGAGCCCGTCCGGTCCACCAGTTCGTGCACCGACGCGCTGTTGAAGACGATGTTCTGGGGGTGCAGTTCGAGGGCCACCTTCACGCCGTGATCCGCGGCGAGCCGGTCGGTCTCGCGCCAGAAGTCGGCGGCGATCTCCCACTGGTGGTCCAGGACGTCGAGCGCGGCCGAGTTCCAGGCGTTCACCACCCAGTTCGGGTGCGCCGCACCGGGGTCGCCGCCGGGGAGACCCGACATCGTGACCACACGGTCCTGGCCGAGCCGGGCGGCGAGGCGGATGGACCGGTGGATGTCGTCGGCGTGCCGGCCGCCGATCGCACGGTTCGGGTGCAGGGGATTGCCGTTGCAGTTCAGCCCCGCGATCGCGACGCCGGTTCCCTCGAAGATCCCGAGGTAGTCGTCGCGGGCGGTGTCGCTGGCGAGGATGTCGGCGATGTTCGGCACGTGCACGGGCGGGAGGAAGCCGCCGGTGTTGAGCTCGATGCCGGTGAGGCCGACGTCGGCGATCGCGCGGAGCGCCTCGGGCAGCGGACGGTCGTGGTAGACGGCGTTGTACAGGCCGAGTTTCATGAGGTTCTCCGTCGGAGGTGTCAGGACTGGGGGAGGAGTACGGGCACGTCCACGGGGGCACCGCCGGCGGCGGCGGACCGCGCGACCGCGTCGATGAGCTCCATGTTGTGCAGGCCGTCGGCGAAGTCCGCGTTGCGCGGCAGCGATTCGGCGGACGGCAGGCCTGCGACCTCCTCGAGGAAGGCGCGCGCCTGGAAGACGAAGCCGTCGTTCTGGCCGATCCCCACACCGGGCGCGTCCATGGCGAGGCCGCCGCGCCAGTACGGGTGGTCGGGGCCGAGCGTCACCGTCCGCGGGCCGCCGAGGGCGTGGTCGCCGTCGGCGAACACGATCTGGACCTGCCCGGGGTTGCGGAAGTCGAAGGCGGCCGAGCCGCGCTCGCAGAAGACCTCGAACTTCAGGGTGTTGGGGTGCCCGGCGGCCACGCGCGAGACCTGCAGCGCGCCCATCCCGCCCGCCGCGAAATCGACGAAGAAGCCTGCCGTGTCGTCGTTCTCGACGACCTCCCGCTCCTCGCTCACCGCGCCGTGCTCGTGGCCGATGACGCGGCCGAGCGGCCTCGGCCGCGTCGGATGCGCCGTGTGCAGGGTCGCGCCGCGGACGGTGGCGACGGGGCCGCCGAAGAGCTCCGCGATGTAGGTGAGGTGACTGCCGATGTCGGCGAGGGCGCCCGAGCCCGCCGGGCCCTTGAACCGCCAGCTGATGGGGCCGTCGGGGTCGCAGGCGTAGTCGGTCCAGTACGCGCCGTCGAAATTGATGAGGCGACCGAGGCGGCCGCTGCGCACCACCTCGCCGAGCAGGGCGATACCCGGCGAGCGGAGGTAGGTCAGCCCGATGCGGCCCAGAACTCCGGCGGTGGCCGCCGCGTCCCCGGCGGCCACCATGGCGCGCGCGTCGGCGAGGGTGTCCGACAGGGGCTTCTCGCACAGCACGTGCTTGCCCGCGGCCAGGAGCGCGTCGACGATCTCCCGATGCAGCGCGTTGGCGACGACGACGCTCACCACGTCGATGTCGTCCGCGGCGGCGATCGCCTGCCAGGAGGTGTCGTGCCGCTCGAAGCCGAACCTGCGAGCCGTGTCCTGCGCCAATGGCTCGTACGCGTCGGCGATCGACACCAGGCGTACGTCCGGCAGTCCGGGGCCGTAGACGGCGGTGGCGGATCGGTAGCCGGCGGCGTGCGCCTTGCCGGCCATGCCGGCGCCGATCACGGCGACGCCGATGCTGTTCCCGTGCATGTTCCTCCTTCGGGTTGCTGTGAGCTCCGTCACGACCTAGTGTCGATGTGAGTTGGAGCGCTCCAACAATCATGAGCAATGTTCGTATGTCCTGTCAAGAGGGGGTGGCATGACGGGGAAGCGGCCGACGATCTACGACGTCGCGACGCGGGCCGGGGTGTCGAAGTCCCTGGTCTCGCTGGTGCTGCAGGGGTCGCCGCGCGTCGGGGAGGCGTCGCGCCGCGCCGTCGAGGAGGCGATCGCCGACCTCGGGTACCGCCCCAGCCGGGCGGCGTCGAACCTCGCCGCCCGGCGCACGCGCACCGTCGGCGTCCTGATCGACGACTACACGAACCTCTGGTTCGTGGACCTCGTGCGCGGCCTGCACGCCGCGCTGGGCCCGGCCGGCTACCGCCTGGCGGTCGTCGACGTCGCGACCGCGGACCAGGCCGAGGATCCGGTCGAGTCCATGCTCGCGATGCGGGTCGACGGACTCGTGCTCGGGATGGACCCTCCGCGATCGCTCCTCGCGCGCGACGGTGCGGCGCTGCCGCCGGTCGTGGTCGCGGGCACCCGCGCGGTGGCGGACGCGCGGTTCGACGCGGTCGCCAACGACGATGCGGAAGGGGCGCGGCTCGTCGCGCGGCACCTCGTGGAGCTCGGGCATCGCGTTCTCGGCCAGGTGTGCGCCGGCGGTGGGGCGGGCGACGTGCGCCGCGCGGCGTTCGCCGCCGAGGCCGCCCGCCTGGGCGCGGCCGTGACCGACGCCGCGTGGCGCGGCGAGGCGTCGGACGAGGCCGGCTTCCGCGCCGCGACCGAACTGTTGGCCGCGGACCCCGGGATCAGCGCGGTGTTCGCCGCGAACGACGTGATGGCCGTCGGCGCGCTCGGGGCCGCCCGGGCACGCGGGCTGGACGTCCCGCGCGACCTGTCCGTCGTCGGCTACGACGACACCTCGCTGGCCTCGACCTGGTTGGTGGGGCTGACGACGGTCGACGACCGCAGTTTCGACGTGGGGAGCCAGGCGGGTGCTCTCCTGTGCGACCGGATGGGGCTGGAGGGCGGCGCTGCGGCGCGTGACCGCGAGAGCCGTGTTCTCGCACCGCGACTGGTCGTGCGGGGCACGACCGCACCACCCGGTTGAGTCGCGAGATCGCGGCAATGTGCGTATGTCTGAACAAACACTAGGCAGGCGCTGTGATCTGTACTACATTCAGCTCAGCGAGTGGGTCGTCTCACTCGGTGAGGTCGAAGGGACACAGCAATGAAGAAGACCACGCAGCGGCCGCGGAGGCTCCGTACCCTGCTCGCCGCGACGGCGGCCGGGACGGCCGCGCTCATCACGGTGGTGGGGTGCTCGAGCACGGGCGGTGCGCCGCGCGACACCGGCGACGGCGGCGCCGGGGTCGGCTCGGCGGGCACCGAGCGACTGACGATCGCCATGGTCACGCACCAGCAGCCGGGCGACACCTTCTGGGACCTCATCCGCAAGGGCGCGGAGATGGCCGCGAAGAAGGACAACGTCACTCTCCGCTACTCCAACGACCCGCAGGCCCCCAACCAGGCGAACCTGGTGCAGGCGGCGATCGACAGCAAGGTCGACGGGATCGCGCTCACGCTCTCCACGCCCAACGCGTTCCAGGCCGTGGTGCAGAACGCCCAGAAGGCCGGGATCCCGGTGTCCGCGTTCAACGCCGGCTACAACGACTACGCGCGGATGGGGATCCAGCAGTACTTCGGCCAGGACGAGACCACCGCGGGCGTCGCGGTCGGCGAGCGCCTCGCCAAGGAGGGCGCGAAGAAGGCCATCTGCATCATTCAGCAGCAGGGCCAGGTCCAGCTCGAATCGCGGTGCGCCGGCGTGCGGACCGGACTCGGGGGCGGCACCGTCGAGAACCTCTACGTCAACGGTGAGGACATGACCGACGTGCAGTCGAAGGTCAACGCCAAGCTGCAGCAGGACCCGAGCATCGACACCGTGGTGGCATTGGGCGCGCCCTTCGCGCTCACGGCCACCAAGGCGGTCGAGGGCGCCGGCGCCAAGCCGCGGATCGTCACCTTCGACACCAACGCTGCGCTCGTCGGAGCGATCCAGAACGGCAAGGTCGCGTGGGCCGTCGACCAGCAGCCGTACCTGCAGGGCTACCTCGCCATCGACTCGCTCTGGCTGCAGATCATCAACGGCAACACCATCGGCGGCGGGCAGGCCGTCTTCACCGGTCCCGCGTTCATCGACAAGACCAACGTGGACAAGGTCGCCGAGCTCGCCAAGGGCGGTACCCGCTGATGACCACCGACGAGGCCCTCGACCTCAGCACGCACACGCCTGTCACCGACGAGCGCGTCAAGAAGCAGAAGCCCCTGCAGCGGCTGATCCTCCGTCCCGAGGTGGGCGCGCTGATCGGCGCGATCGCGATCCTGATCTTCTTCCTCATCGTCGCCCCGCCCTTCCGGAGCCCGGAGGCCTTCGCCACCGTTCTCTACGCCAGCTCGACGATCGGCATCATGGCGTGCGGGGTGGCCGTCCTCATGATCGGCGGTGAGTTCGACCTCTCGACCGGTGTGGCGGTGACCTTCTCGTCGCTCGCGGCGTCGATGCTCGCCTACAACCTCCACCTGAACACCTGGGTGGGATCCCTCCTCGCACTGGGCCTGTCGCTGGCGGTCGGCGCCTTCAACGGCTACATGGTGATGCGGACCAGAATCCCCAGCTTCCTCATCACGCTGGCCACGTTCCTCATGCTCACCGGCATCAACCTGGCGGTCACCAAGATGGTCACCGGCCAGGTCGCCACCCCGACCATCGCGGACATGGAGGGCTTCCCCTCTGCGCAGGCCGTCTTCTCGTCGACGATCCACGTCTTCGGCGTCGGCCTCAAGGTGACGGTGCTCTGGTGGATCCTGTTCACCGTCGTCGCCACCTACGTCCTCATGCGCACTCGCGTCGGGAACTGGATCTTCGCCGTCGGCGGCAACCAGGATTCGGCACGGGCCGTGGGCGTCCCGGTGACCAAGGTGAAGATCGGCCTGTTCATGTTCGTGGCCTTCTGCGCCTGGTTCGTCGGGCAGCACCTGCTGTACGCCTACGACACCGTGCAGTCCGGTCAGGGCGTCGGCAACGAGTTCCTGTACATCATCGGCGCCGTCATCGGCGGCTGCCTCCTCACCGGCGGCTACGGTACGGCGGTGGGCGCGATGATCGGCGCGTTCATCTTCGGCATGGTCAACCAGTGCATCGTCTACGCCGGCTGGAACCCCGACTGGTTCAAGTTCTTCCTCGGCATCATGCTGCTGTTCGCCGTGATCGCCAACAACGCATTCCGCAACTTCGCCGCGAAGAGGTGACCCGATGACCACGGACGACATTCGGACCGAGAGTCCCGAGACCGGCGATGACAAGGTCGCGCTGATCGAGTTCAAGGACGTCGGCAAGCAGTACGGCAACATCATCGCGCTCAAGGGGATCAACCTCCGGGTGTTCCCCGGCGAGGTCACCTGCGTGCTCGGCGACAACGGGGCGGGCAAGTCGACGCTCATCAAGACGATGGCGGGACTGCACAAGCCCAGTGAGGGCGAGGTCCTCGTCGACGGGGCGGCCACCACCCTGGACTCGCCGAAGGACGCCCTCGGCAAGGGCATCGCCACGGTCTACCAGGACCTCGCGGTGGTGGGCCTGATGCCGGTGTGGCGCAACTTCTTCCTCGGGCAGGAACTGCGCTCGGGCTTCCTCAAGAGCCTCGACGTGCAGACCATGCGCGCCACGACGAAGGAGGAGCTGCTCAAGATGGGCATCGACCTGCCCGATGTGGACGCCCCCATCAGTTCGCTGTCCGGCGGCCAGCGACAGTGCGTGGCGATAGCCCGGGCGATCTACTTCGGCGCGCGGGTACTGATCCTCGACGAGCCGACGGCTGCGCTCGGCGTCAAGCAGTCCGGCATGGTGCTGCGGTACATCACGGCGGCCCGGGACCAGGGCTTCGGCGTCGTCTTCATCACGCACAACCCGCACCACGCGTACATGGTGGGCGATCATTTCGTGCTGCTCAATCGCGGCCGGCAGAAGCTCGACTGCACCTACGACGAGATCAGCCTCGATGAGCTGACCTCGCAGATGGCGGGCGGCGACGAGCTCGAGACCCTCAGCCACGAACTGCGCAGGTGAGTGCGTGACGGCGACATTCCTCGAACGCTTCGGCCGGCGGCTGCGCGTCGCGATGGTCGGCGGCGGGATCGGCAGCTACATCGGCGAGACGCACGCCATCGCCCTCCGCGCGGACGGGCTGTGGGACCTGGTCGCGGGCAGCTTCTCCCGCAACCCGGAGACCAACGCGGCTACGGCGCGGTCGTGGCTCGTGCCGGCGGAGCGCACCTACGCCGACCACCGCGCGCTCATCGCGGGGGAGGCCGCGCGGGCGGACCGTGTCGACGCGGTGATCGTCGCGACCCGGCCGTCGAGCCACGCCGAGATCGCCTGCGATCTCCTCGCGGCCGGGTTCCACGTGATCTCCGAGAAGCCCCTCACCGATACCGCCGCCGACGCCCGCCGGGTCGCGGCCGCGGTCGCGGAGTCGGGTCGGCGGCTCATGCTCACCCACTGCTACAGCGGCTATCCCATGGTGCGGCAGGCGCGGGAGATGGTGGCCCGGGGCGACCTCGGGCGGATCACCCTGGTCGAGAGCAGGTTCGCGAGCGGCATGTACGCGGCGAGCACCCCGCCCGGCGCGTGGCGCGTGGACGGGACGGAAGGCGGGGTCACCGCGCTGATCGCCGACCTCGGCACCCACGCGCTGCACCTCGCGGAATTCGTCACCGGTCGGCGCATCACGGCGGTCGGCGCAGAACTCGCACGGGTCGACCCCGAGCACGTCGCCTTCGACAACGCCCACCTCACCCTCCGCTTCGACGGCGGCGCCCGCGGCCGCTGCTGGAGCACCTCGCAGGCCGCCGGTGCGACCCATGGTCTCGCGGTCACCGTCTACGGTGACCGCGGCAGCCTGGCCTGGGACCACGACACCTCGGAGACCCTGTGGTGGCGCGCGGACGGCGAGCCCGATCGTCTGCTCACCAAAGCCGGCCCCGGGGCGAGCCCCGCCGCGCTCGCCGCGGCGCGGTTCACGGCCGGACACCCGGACGGGTACGCCCTCGCCTTCGCGAACCTCTACCGCGACTTCGCGCACGCCCTCCTCGCGGAGGCGATCGGCGAGGACCCGGCCCCGTATCTGGCGGACCTCCCGGACGCCGGCGACGGTGTGCGCACCCTGAGCGTCGTCGAGGCCGCCGTCGCGTCCGACGCGGCGGGGAGCACCGTCACCGTCGACGCCTGACGACCCGACCCGAGGACTACCCCGACCAGAAAGGAGTACCCGTGCAACGCATCGCGCTGATCGGTGCGGGATTCATGGGCAGCCGGCATGCCGCGAACCTCGCCGCCCACCCCGAGGTGGACCTCGTCGCCGTGTGCGACGCGGACGGCGAGCGCGCGGCCGCCGTCGCGCGGCGGTACGGCGCACGCGCCACGACTGATCCCGTCGAGGTCTTCGACCGCCGCCGGGTGGACGCCGTGCTCGTCGCGTCGTCGACCGACACCCACGCCGCGCACCTGCGGCGCGCCGCCGACGCCGGCACGGCGGTCCTGTGCGAGAAGCCGATCGACCTCTCGCTCGACCGCGCCGTGGCCGCCGCCCGCTACGCCCACGAGCGCCGATGTCGCGCGATGATCGGCTTCAACCGCCGATTCGACCGGGACCACGCGGAACTCAAGGGGCTCGTCGACGCCGGCGAGATCGGCGAGGTCGCGCTGCTGCAGCTCACCTCCCGCGGTCCGGCGGTGCCCCCGTTGGAGTACATCGTGGTGTCCGGCGGCCAGATGCGTGACCAGGCCGTCCACTTCTTCGACCTGGCCCGCTGGATCGCGGGCGCCGAACCGACCGAGGTGTACGCCGCCGGATCCGCGCTGGCGGACCCGCGGATCGCCGCCTACGACGACGTCGACACCGCGGCGATCACCCTGCGGCTGACGACCGGCGCGCTCGTCCAGATCGACTGCGCTCGCCGCACCGGATACGGCTACGACGAGCGGATCGAGGTGCTCGGCGCGCACGGCATGGCCGAGTCCGGTCGTCACCGCACGTCGTCGGTCGTCCGATACGTCGACGGTGCCGGGCGGACGGCGGGCATGCACCCCGGGTGGCTGGAACGCGTGCTGCCCACCTACGCCGCCGAACTCGAGCACTTCGTCGACGCCCTGGAGACCGGTGCGCCCTTCGGCCCCGGCCTCGTCGACGGCCTGCGCGCGCAGGCCATCGCCGAGGCGGCCACCCGCTCGCTCGCCTCGCGGCGCGGCGAGCCCGTCGAACTCCCCGGCCTGTAGGCCGACCGACCCGATTCGGAGGAACATGACCGAGCCGATCCGCGTGGCCCTCGTGGGCTGCGGCAACATCGCCCTGGGCTTCCACATCCCCGCGTACCTCGCCGCCGACGACCGGTTCCGCATCGTCGGTATCGCCGATCCGACCCCGGAGCGGCTCGAACTGGGCCGCGCCGCCGCGGGACTCGCTCCCGAACAGGTGCACGCGGACGTCGCCGAACTGCTAGCCCGCGACGACGTCGACGCGCTCGACCTGTGCACCCCGCAGCACCTGCACCGCGACGTCGCGGTCGCCGCCGCCCGCGCCGGCAAACATGTGCTGTGCGAGAAGCCGATCGCCGCCGTTCCCGCGGACGCCGAGGCCATGCGCGCCGCCGCCGAGGAGACGGGAACGGTGCTCGCGGTGGTCGCCAATTACCTGTTCTTCCCGGAGGTGATTGCACTCAGGGCGATCATCGACTCCGGCGAGCTGGGCGAGATCCGCACCGCCCGCGTCGACATGCTGGGCGTGAAGGACCTGCCGGGCGCGGCGGGCTACAGGCCCACATGGCGGCACGATCCCGCGCAGGCGGGAGGGGGCGTGCTGGTCGACATGCTGCACGGGGTGTACCTCGCCGAGGCCCTCCTCGGCGCCCGCGCGGAACGCGTCTCCGCATTCGTCGACAGCGCGACCGACGGCGATGCCGTCGACGGACTCGCACTGTGCCGCCTCGAAGCCGGTCGCCGCGTCGCGCTGGTGAACATCGCCTGGGGCAGGGGCCAGGGCGGCATCGCGGTCGAGGGGGACCGCGGCCGGGCCGTCGCGCACTACCGGGCGGACGGGACGATGCCGTGGGCCCCGTTCGAATCCCTCACCGTCACCACGGAGTCCGGGACCCGCACCGTCGACCTCCCGCCGGGCGCCGAACTGGAGCCGCTCATCGCCGCGTCGATGCGGGACACCGTGCTCGACTTCGCCGACGCGATCGCCGGTGGCGGCGCGCCCGTCGTCGACCCCGCCGCGGCCCGCCACATCCTCGAGATCACGGTCGCCGCGTACGCGTCCGGCGCCCTGGGCGCGACGGTGCCCCTCCCGCTGGACGGTGCCCTCTTCGCCTCGGGCGTGGCGGGCCTCGCCGACATCGGGGTGCCGGACGACTCCTTCGTGCGGCGTCGCGGCCTGTTCGGGCTCTCGGCGCCGGCCGCGTCCGGGATCGGAGGCTGACGTGCAGATCGGACTGCTCACCGACAGCCTCCGCGAGCGCACGCACGGAGAGGCCGCCGAATCCGTCGCGCCGGCCGTCGAGACGCTGCGCGCAGCGCAGAGCATGGAGGAGGTGCGATGAGCAGGACCCGCATCGCGGTGCTGGGCTGCGGACGGATCGGGCGGGTGCACGCCGATTCCGTCGCAGTGAGCCACCGTGCCGAGCTGACCCGGGTCTTCGACCCGATCGCGGCGGCGGCGAAGGAGGTCGGCGAGCGCTACGGCGCTTCCTGGACCACCGATGTCGAGGAGGTCCTCGCGGCGGACGACGTGGACGCCGTCGTCGTCGCCTCGCCGACCCCGACGCACGTCGAGTTGCTCACTCGCGCGGTCCGGTCGGGCCGGACCGTACTGTGCGAGAAGCCCATCGACCTCGACATCGCCCGGGTCGACGCCTGCCGCGCCGATCTCGGCGATCTCACGCGCCGGGTGATGCTCGGCTTCAACCGGCGGTTCGACTCCTCGTTCGCCGAGGTCCGCCGCCGGGTCGGCGCGGGTGAGATCGGCCCGCTGGAGCAACTCACCATCGTCAGTCGTGACCCCGCGCCGCCGCCGGCGGACTACATCGCCTCCTCGGGCGGACTGTTCCGGGACATGATGATTCACGATCTCGACCTGGCCAGGTTCTTCCTCGGCGACGTGGTGGCCGTGTCGGCGCTCGGATCGAACCTGGTGTCCGCGGAGATCGGCGCGGCCGGCGACGTCGACGGCGCCATGGTCGTCCTCCGCGGAGCGGGCGGTCAGTTGGCCACGATCACCAACTCCCGGCGCTGTGCGTACGGCTACGACCAGCGCCTGGAGGCCTTCGGCGCGCGGGGCGCGCTCAGCGCGGCCAACCAGCACGCGACCTCCGTGAGCTTCTCCGGAGCTGAGTACACCGGTGCTGCGGGACCGGTGCTGAATTTCTTCCTGGACCGCTACACCCCGGCTTATCGCGCCGAGCTCGACGCCTTCGTCACGATGACCGAGACCGGCGGCGCGGCATCGCCCGGGTTCGACGACGGCCGGGCGGCCCTGCTGCTCGCGGACGCCGCCGCGGAATCGCTGCGTACCGGAGCGGTGGTGGACCTCCGGGCGTGACCGGGTCCGTCACCGCCGGGCAGTGGCGTGTTCGCCGGCCGTCGCCGGGAGCCTAAGTGCTCCGACGAGGGGCAGGAGGAGCACGGCGGCGAAGGGCAGGAACGCGATCCGGTAGCCGAGTTCGACGGCGTCCGGCCCGGCCAGGCTCGTACCGAGGCGCACGGCTGCGGCCGCCGCGGCGATGCCCAGGGCCGTCCCCACCTGCTGCAGCGTGGCGGACAGGCTGTTCGCCGTGGGAAGCAGGTCGTGGGGAACGTCGGCGAACATGACGGTGTTGTAGGCGCTGAAGCCGATGGACCGGACGGCCCCGGAGAACACCAGGAGCGCGGCGATGACCGGCGTCGGTGTGGCGGCGCCGATCCCGGCGAAGGTGAGCAGCGCGGCCGCGCCCGCGACGATCGACCACACCAGGGTGCGCCGGAATCCCAGCATCCGGATGATCGGCGTCGTGAGCGGCTTGATCCCGAGGTTGCCGACGAAGACCGCCGTCACCATCGCGCCCGCCGCGGCGGCGGTCCAACCGAACCCGGCCTGGAAGAGGAGCACGAAGAGGAACGGCGCCCCGGTGATCACGAGCCGATAGACCGATCCGCTCACATTGCCGGCGCGGAAGGTCGCGATGCGCATCACCGCGGGGTCGAACAGCGGGTGCGCGCGCCGGGTCATGCCGCGGGCCGCGGTCCCGGCGAGGACGACGGCGGCCACGAGCAGCGCGGCGACCGTCGCCGCCCGCCCGCCGTGCAGCAGTTCGACGCCGCCGGTCAGACACACGACCGCGCCCGCGGTAGCGAGGTAGCCCCAGCGGTCGAGCGGGGACCGGATCGGCGCGTCGTTCTGCGGGATCAGGAACGCGCCGCCGATCGCCAGCGCCACGCCGATCGGCACGTTGAGCACGAAGATCCACCGCCACCCCAGGGCGTCGGTGATGACGCCTCCGAGCAAGGGCGCGATCACCGGCGCGACGAGGGACGGCCACGTCAGGTAGGCCATCGCCGCGAGCAGATCGGTGGCGCGCACCGACCGCAGCACCGCGATCCGGCCGACGGGGATCATCAGGGCACCGGCCGCTCCCTGCCCGATGCGGAAAAGGCACAGCCACAGCAGGTCCGGTGCCAGCGCGCAGGCCACCGAAGCCGCGGTGAAGCCGGCGACCGACAGGAAGAAGACGCGCCGCGTGCCGTACCGCTCCGCGATCCACCCCGCGGCGGGGATCGCGACGGCCACCGCGAGGAGGTAACCGACGATCGCGGGGCTGATCCCCGCGGGGGTCAGCCCGAAGTCGCGGGCGACCGCCGGCGCGGCGGTCTGCAGCACAGTCCCGTCGAGGTTCTCGAGGAACAGCGCGCCCGCCACGAGGAGCGCGAGCGGGCGGCTGAAGCTCGAGGCCTCGCGCCGACGGAGGCGCACATCGAAGCGCATCATGTCCATATGTTCGGTCAAATACTGTTGAGGTGCAAGTTTCAGTCGTATGCGCCGCAGACCTGCTGGTCCCAGTCGATCACCGAGCCGGTGACCACGCCGCTGCGATCCGAGAGCAGGAAGGCCACCGCGGCGGCCGCGTCCGCGGCGGAGGCGAGGCGGCCCGCGGGCAGCTCGCGGCCCGCGCGCTCGGCCCAGTCATCGGGGGCGTCGTGGAACCGCTTCTGCACCAGGGCCTCGCCCTCCGTCTCGGTCCAGCCGATGTTGAGACCGTTGATCCGGATCCGGTCGAAGCGGTGCGCGTGGGCCGCGTTCCTGGTGAGTCCGATCAGCCCGGCTTTGGCCGCGACGTACGGGGCAAGGTAGGGCTGCCCGCCGTGCGCCGACATCGAGATGATGTTCACGACGGTGCCGGGGGCGTGCCGCGCCCGCATGTCGCGGACCGCGGCGGCCATGGTGAAGAAGGGCGCCCGGAGATTGATCGCGATGTGCTCGTCGAAGAGCTCGGGCGTGGTCTCCGTGAGCGTGCCGCGCGAGGTGAGTCCGGCCGCGTTGCACAGGCAGTCGATCCGGCCGTACCCCTCGACGACCGCGTCCACCGACCCTGTGGCCTGCGCCGGATCGGCGGCGTCGGCGCGCACGAACAGCGCCTCCACCCCGTCCGCCGCGAGTTCGGCGCGCAGTGCGTCTCCGGCGGCAGCGTCCCTCCCGGTGAAGGCGACGCGGGCCCCCGCGGCGGCGGCCTCACGGACGACCGCGGCACCCACACCCCGGGTGCCGCCCGACACGAGCACCACCTTGTCCGCCAGATCGGCGGGCCGCGCGGTCACGGGCGGTGCCGCTCGTCGAGAGCGGCCAGCTCGGCCGCGAAGGCGTCCGGCGAGAGGCCGGCGTCGAGCGCCCGGCGGGTCAGCTCCGCCTGCGTCTCGCCGTGCATGCCACCGAGCGGCTGGTCCCGGTCCAGGTTCGACGGGAACGCGTATCCCTCGGCGGAGGCCGCGACCAGGTTCTCCACGGCGCGGGAATCTCCGGCCGCGGCGAGTGTCTGCAGTTGCGGGTACACCGCCCGGAGGATCGCGGACCGGTCCACGGCGTCCATGGCACGGCCGAACGCCGAGCTGATCTGCAACAGGTTCGCCATCCGGCGGATGCCCGCCGACCGGTTCGAGCCCGCGGCGTGGAACAGCGCGGGGTTGAAGAACACCGCGTCGCCGGCGCGGAGCGGGAGCTGCACGTGGTTCGCCTCGAAGTACTCCCGGAACTCCGGGAGGTTGAAGGCCAGGTAGCCGGGCTCGTAGCGTTGCGAGTACGGCAGGTACAGCGTGGGGCCCGACGAGACGGGCATATCGACCTGCGCGACGGCGCCCTGCAGCGTGAGCGCGGGGGACAGCAGGTGCGTGTGCCGCCGGAAGAGCTTCGCGGTCTCGGGCTCCATGAAGCCGAGGTGGTAGTCGCGGTGCGGGGACTGCGCCGTCCCGCCGGGGTTGACCACGTTGATCGCCGAGGTGACCTGATACATCGGGCCCAGCCACGCGGTCGCGACGAGTGCGAGGACGTCGTTGGCGTAGTAGCGGGCGAAGGACGCCGGGGCGCGCAGTGCGTGCTTCTGCAGGGCGTTCCAGATCCGGTCGTTGGCGCCCGGCGCGGCGAAGTGATCGCCGCCGCCGGAACCCATCGCACGCTGCTCGGCGATCATCGTGGTGAACAACTCGGTCGACGTGTGCAGGCCGTGCCGTTCGTCGAAGGCGCCGTCGAAGACGACGATGCCGGGGCCCGTGAGCAGCGCCCGTGCCAGTTCGTCGGACAGCTCGTCGCGCGCGTCCGGATCGCCCGCGGCCTCGATGGCCGCAGCGCCGTAGCAGAGGACCCCGCGCACCGCCCGGTCCGCGTAGGGGTAGAGGGCGAGGTCGGTCTCGGTCTCGAGTTGCGCCGTGAACTCCTCCAGGCGGCAGTCGGCCTCGCTGATGCGGCCGGCGCGCCGGACCGCGGTGGTGAGGTTGTTGACATATCGGTCGTCCTGACGTCGATGTGAAGCGGGAGTGGGGAATCGGTGCCCGGCCCCGGTTTCATCGTGGCAAGCTGTCGGGGTTCCGGATAGTCCGGAAATCCCTCAAGAATCCCTCAGCGCGAGGAGGTCTGCAGTGGCGCACACCCACCCGGTCCGCGAGATCGCGCGGCAGGCGGGCGTCAGCGAGGCCACTGTCGATCGCGTACTGCACGGCCGTGCCGGGGTGCGCGAGGGGACGGCGGCGCAGGTCCGGCAGGCGATCGCGGACCTCGACCGGCAGCGCTCGCAGCTGCGGCTGTCGGGGCGGCGGTTCATGCTCGATCTCGTCATGGAGACGCCGCGTCGTTTCTCGGATCTCACCCGCGCCGCGCTGGAGGCCGAGCTCCCCACCCTGCGCCCCGCGATCTTCCGCGCCCGCTATCACGTGCGCGAGTCCTGGGGGCACGAGGAACTGATCGGGGAGCTCGACGGCATCGCGCGCCGCGGCAGCCACGGCGTCGTCCTCAAGGCTCCGGACACGCCCGCGGTCGCGGCGGCGATCGCGCGCCTCACCGCGCGCCGGATCCCCGTCGTCACGGTGGTCACCGACGTCCCGCAGAGCACGCGGATCGCGTACGTGGGCATGGACAACCGTGCAGCCGGCGCAACGGCGGCGCACCTCGTCACACAGTGGGTGGGGGAGTCCACCGGGGCGCTGCTCGTCGTCACCAGTGGCCGGCTGTTCCGGGGCGAGGAGGAGCGGGAGACGGGTTTCCGCACTGAGATCCTCCGGACCGATCCGGTGCGGCGGATCGTCGGTATCGATGACACGGGCGGCCTCGACGCGGTGAGCCGTCGTGAGGTGGCGGCGGTGCTCGCTCGCGAGCCCGCCATCGCCGCGGTCTACTCGCCCGGAGGCGGGAACCGCGGGATCATCGGCGCCTTCGACGACGCCGGGCGGTCCTACAGCGGCTTCATCGGTCACGACCTGGCCGAATCGAATCGCGAGCTGTTGCTGGCGGGCCGGATCTCGGCGGTGCTGCATCACGATCTGCGGGCGGACATGCGCGGCGCCGCACACGCGATCATGGCCTTCCACGGCGCGATCGACGGTCCGCACCGGCCGCGGCCCACCGCGATCCAGATCGTCGTGCCGCCCAATCTCGCGGCGGTGGACGGCTAGCGGCTGAACACCGAGACGTCGAAGAAGTAGCGGGAGGCGCGGTACACGTGCCGGCCCAGTTCGATGGCGGTGCCGGACTCGTTGAAGGCCACGCGCTGCATGGTGAGCACGGCGCCGCCCGCGGGCTCGTCGAGCAGCCGGGATTCGTCGTCGTCGGAGATCCGCGCGCCGATCCGCTGCTGCGCCTGGGCGATCGTGATGCCGCGGCCGCGCAGGCACTGGTACAGGCCCTTGCTCTGCAGTTCGTCCGGGGCCGGAGCGAGCTCGGCGGGGATGTAGTTGGTGAGGATCGCCAGGGGCACGTCGTCCGCGCTGCGCAGGCGGCGGATCGAGACCACCTGCGCGTCGTGCTCGATGCCCAGTTCGTCCGCGATCTCCTCGTCGGGCCGGCCCAGTCGATAGTCGAGCAGCTCCGTCGACGGGGTCTGGCCCGCGGCGATGAGGTCCTCGTAGAGGCTCGTGAGCTCGACCGCGCGGTGCACCTCGTTGCGCACCACCTGCGTGCCGACGCCGCGCTTGCGCACGAGCAGCCCCTTGTCCACGAGGGCCTGGATGGCCTGCCGCGCCGTGGGGCGGGACAGGGTCAGCCGCTTCGCGAGGTCGATCTCGTTCTCGATCCGGTCCCCGGGCACGAGTTCGCCGTTCAGGATGGACCGTTCGAGGGCCTGTGCCAGCTGGTAGTACAGCGGTACGGGACTCGTACGGTCCAGTTCGACCGAGACCGGGGCAGGCGACATGCGATGCAGTCTAGTGCACCGATGCTGGAAATGCTGACGTTGATCATCGTTTGTTCGTACAATCGCGCCTTGACCGACGACACGCCTTATGTCCGCACATATGTCGGTCATGTTCGTCCGACCGGGCCAACTGCGGAGCGGGCGAGTCGGCAACAAGAGCGGAGTTCTCGCAGCTAGGAGCCTATTGAAGATTGTCGGTATCTTCTGTTAGATTGACAGGACAAATGAGCGGGAGTGATCCACGTCTCGTTCGGGACCAGGGCTAAGGAGGGCCTCCCACATGACTGACGCCGGTACGCACGGTGCGCCGTTCGACCTGATCACCATCGGGCGGGTGGGGGTCGACATCTACCCGCTGCAGGACGGTGTCGGGCTCGACCTGGTCGAGACCTTCGGCAAGTACCTCGGGGGCAGCGCGACCAACGTGGCCGTCGCCGCCGCCCGCCACGGCCGACGGTCCGCGGTCATCACGGCGACCGGTGCGGATCCGTTCGGACGCTTCGTCCACCAGGAGCTGCTGCGCCTCGGCGTCGACGACCGCTACGTCGGCGAGGTCCGGGGCCTGAACACCCCCGTCACCTTCTGCGAGATCTTCCCGCCCGACGACTTCCCGCTCTACTTCTACCGCGACCCGATCGCGCCCGACCTCATGCTCGACGACGACGCGCTCGACCTCGACGCGATCCGGTCGGCGAAGATCTTCTGGGCCACCGTGACCGGCCTGTCGCGCGAGCCCAGCCGCTCCGCGCACCACACCGCGTGGAACGCGCGCGGACGCGCGCCGCTGACCGTGCTCGACCTCGACTACCGGCCGATGTTCTGGGAGTCCGCCGAGGTCGCGAGCCAGGAGGTCGGCAAGGCCCTCGAGCACGTCACCGTCGCCATCGGCAACCGCGAGGAGTGCGAGGTCGCCGTCGGCGAGACCGAGCCCGATCGCGCCGCCGACGCCCTGCTCGAGCGCGGCGTCGAACTCGCGGTGGTCAAGCAGGGGCCGAAGGGCGTCCTGGCGAAGACCCGCGACGAGCGCGTCGAGGTCGCCCCGCACTTCGTCGAGGTGATCAACGGCCTCGGCGCAGGCGACGGCTTCGGCGGCGCCGTCTGCCACGGCCTGCTCGCCGGCTGGCCGCTCGAGCGCGTGCTCCGGTTCGCCAACGTCGCGGGCGCCATCGTCGCCTCGCGGCGCGAATGCTCGACCGCCATGCCCACCACCGCCGAGGTGGAGACCGTCATCGAGGAACGAGGCGCCGACCATGTCTGATCCCACCGTCACCACGCCCGGTCCGCTCGGCGCAGCCGATTTCGACCGCCTGCGCGCCGCTCGGCACGAGAACCCCGACGCCATCGCCGACGTACTGGGTGCGCGGCTCCGTCGCCCCCTCGTGCGCGGTGACCGCAGGCTGCTCATCGTGGCCGCGGACCACCCCGCCCGCGGCGCCCTGGGCGTCGGCTCCGACGCGATGGCGATGGCCGATCGGTACGAGCTGCTGCAGCGGATGGCGCTCGCGCTCTCCCGGCCCGGGGTCGACGGTGTGCTCGGCACCCCCGATGTCATCGAGGACCTCGCCCTACTGGGTCTACTGGACGACAAGATCGTGGTCGGCTCCATGAACCGCGGCGGCCTGCGCGGGGCGGCGTTCGAGATGGACGACCGGTACACCGCCTACGACGTGCCCGCGATGCGGCGCGCGGGCCTCGACTTCGGCAAGCTGCTCGTGCGCGTCGACCTCGAGGACCCCGGCACCGTCGCCACGCTCGAGGCCACGGCCCGCGCGGTCGACGCCGCGGCGGCAGCGAAGCTACCGATCATGCTGGAGCCCTTCATGAGTCGGCGCACCGACGGGAGGATCGGCAACGACCTCTCCACCGATGCCGTCATCAACTCGGTCGCGATCGCCTCCGGGCTCGGCAACACCTCCGCGTACAGCTGGCTCAAGCTCCCGGTGGTCGACGACATGGAGCGCGTGATGGCGGCGACCACGCTGCCCACGCTGCTCCTGGGCGGCGATCCCGGTGGCGACCCCGCGGCCGTCTACGCCTCGTGGGCCAAGGCCCTCGCTCTGCCCGGCGTGCACGGCCTCGTCGTCGGCCGCACCCTGCTCTACCCCCGCGACGGCGACGTGACCGCCGCCGTCGACACCGCCGCCGGCCTCGTGCACGGCGCCTGACCCACCACCCGCACCACTCCGCGAAGGAGCCCGCTCCATGACCACCACCGAGACCCTCACCGTCGTCCCGCACTGGATCGACGGCGCCGAGTACCCGTCCACCAGCGGCCGTACGGCCGACGTCTACGACCCCGCGCTCGGTGTCGTGACCAAGCGCGTCGCCCTTGCCGACCGCGCCGAGATCGACGCCGCCGTGGCGTCCGCCAAGCAGGCCTCGGTGAGCTGGGGGGACCTCTCCCTCGCGAGGCGCCAGTCGGTGCTGTTCGCGTTCCGCGAGCTGCTCAACGCCCGCAAGGGCGAGCTCGCCGAGATCATCACCAGCGAGCACGGCAAGGTGCTCTCCGACGCGCTCGGCGAGATCAGCCGCGGCCAGGAGGTCGTCGAATTCGCCTGCGGGATGGCCGATCACCTCAAGGGCGAGTACAGCGAGCAGGTCTCCACCGGGATCGACGTCTACTCCACCCGCCAGCCCCTCGGCGTGGTCGCGGTGATCAGCCCGTTCAACTTCCCGGCCATGGTGCCGGCGTGGTTCTTCCCGATCGCGATCGCCGCCGGCAACGCCGTCGTGCTCAAGCCCAGCGAGAAGGACCCGTCGGCCGCGATCTGGATCGCGGAGCTGTGGCGCGAGGCCGGCCTGCCCGAGGGCGTCTTCACCGTGCTCAACGGTGACAAGGAGGCCGTCGACGGCCTACTGACCCACCCGGACGTCGCCGCCGTCTCGTTCGTCGGCTCGACGCCGATCGCCCGGTACGTCTACGAGACCGCCACCGCGCGCGGCAAGCGCGTCCAGGCGCTCGGCGGCGCCAAGAATCACATGCTGGTGCTGCCCGACGCCGACCTCGCGCTCACCGCGGACGCCGCCATCAACGCCGGCTTCGGTTCGGCCGGTGAGCGCTGCATGGCCATCTCGGTCGTCGTCGCCGTCGAGCCCGTCGCGGACGCCCTGATCGCGGAGATCACCTCCCGCATGGCCGGTCTTCGGATCGGTGACGGCCGCCGCGGTTGCGACATGGGGCCCCTGGTCACCGAAGCGCACCGGGACAAGGTCGCCTCGTACATCGACGTCGCGCTCGAGGACGGCGCGGACGTCGTCGTCGACGGCCGGGAGGTGAACCCCGACGGCGACGCGAGCGGCTTCTGGTTGGGCCCCACCCTGATCGACCGGGTGCCCACCACCTCGCGCGTGTACACCGAGGAGATCTTCGGGCCCGTGCTCGCGATCGTCCGCGTCGCCTCGTACGAGGAGGGGGTGGACCTCATCAACGCCGGCGCGTTCGGCAACGGCACCGCGATCTTCACCAACGACGGTGGCGCGGCGCGCCGGTTCCAGAAGGACATCCGCGTCGGGATGGTGGGTATCAACGTGCCGATCCCGGTCCCCGTGGCCACCTTCAGCTTCGGCGGTTGGAAGGACTCGATGTTCGGCGACACCAAAGCGCACGGCGCCGAGGGCGTGAAGTTCTTCACCCAGCTCAAGGCGATCACCAGCCGGTGGCTCGATCCCAGCCACGGCGGCGTCGACCTGGGATTCCCCCAGAACGACTGACGCGAACTTCATTCCGGCAGCAACATCGTCCGCGAGGACGTGAACGAGAGAGGACGGCGATGGCGACGACGCCCAACGAGTGGTTCCATCCCCGCGGCGCCCTGGCGCGCGACGGATGGGAATCCGTGGTCGATGGTTCCCTCCCCGGATGGGCGCACACCGGGATCCGCGTCGCGGACCTCGGCGCGGAACCGATGACGCTGCCGGGCGGTGACATCGAGCGCATCGTCGTGCCGCTGTCGGGCGGCGTCGTCGTCGAGCTCGACGCGGCCGCGGCGGCGGGCTTCGACGGGGGCACCGTCGTCGACCTCCCCGGGCGGGCCTCCGTCTTCGACGGACCGACCGACGTCCTGTACGTCGGCGCCGGTGGCGGGTTCACCCTCCGCGGTCCCGCGCGCGTGGCGATCGCGGAGGCCCCGACCTCGCAGCGCCGCCCCACGCGGCACGTGGCCGCGGGGGAGGTGCCCGTCGAGGTGCGCGGCGCCGGCCGGGACACCCGGCAGGTGCACAACTTCGGCACGCCCGGCGCGCTCGACGCGGCCGCACTCATCGTGTGCGAGGTGATCACGCCCGGCGGGAACTGGAGCAGCCACCCCGCCCACAAGCACGACGAACACGTCGCCGGCCACGAGTCCCGGCTCGAGGAGATCTACTACTTCGAGGCGGCCCCCGCCCGCGGCCTGCCCGCCGGGACCGTGCCCGAGACCGCCGACGCCTTCGGCAGTTTCGTCACGTATTCGTCGGCGGCGGGGGAGATCGACACCAACGCGCTCGTCCGCACCGGCGACATCGCCCTCGTGCCCTACGGCTACCACGGCCCCGCGATGGCCGCACCCGAGTACGACCTCTACTACCTCAACGTCATGGCCGGGCCCGACCCCGAACGGGTCTGGCTGATCAGCGACGACCCGCGCCAGGCATGGCTGCGGGACACCTGGCCCGCACAGGCCCCCGACCCGCGGCTGCCCTACGCGGCCGCACCGACCGAAGGAGACGAGCGATGAGCACCCGGCGGATGACCGTGGGCCAGGCCCTCATCGAGTTCCTGGCGCACCAGTGGACCGTGGACGAGACGGTGCTCGCCGACGGAACGGTGAGTACCGTGCGGGAGCGCACCGTGCCCGCGACCTTCGGCATCTTCGGCCACGGGAACGTCGCCGGCGTGGGGCAGGCGCTGCTGCAGTCCGCCGCGACCGACCCCGGCCTCATGCCCTACCACCAGGCCCGCAACGAGCAGGCGATGGTGCACCAGGCCGTCGGCTACGCCCGGATGCACCGCCGGCGCGGCACGTACGCGTGCACCGCCTCCGTGGGCCCGGGCGCCGCGAACATGCTCACCGGTGCGGCGCTCGCGACCGCGAACCGGCTGCCCGCGCTGCTCCTGGTCTCCGACACGTTCGCCACCCGCGTCGCGGACCCGGTGCTGCAGCAGCTCGAGCATCCGCACGACATCGGCCTGCAGGTCTCCGACGCCTTCCGTCCCCTGTCGAAGTTCTTCGACCGCGTGCAGCGGCCCGAGCAGCTGTTCTCCATCGCGCTCGCTGCGATGCGCGTGCTGACCGACCCCGCGGAGACCGGCGCCGTGACCATCGCGCTGCCCGAGGACGTCCAGGCCGAGGCCGTGGACGTGCCCGAGGAGTTCCTCGCCGACCGGGAATGGCACCTGCGCCGGCCCCTGCCCGAGCGCGGCCCCCTGGCCCGCGCCGCCGCCGCGATCCGCGACGCGCGGCGTCCCCTCATCGTCGCGGGCGGCGGCGTGCTCTACGCGGGCGCCGAGGACGAGCTGCGGCGGTTCGCGGAGGCCACGTCGATCCCCGTCGGGACCACGCAGGCGGGCGGCGGCGTGCTGGCCTGGGACCATCCGCTGAACCTCGGCGGCGTGGGCGCCACCGGCACCGCCGCCGCGAACGCGATCGCGGCGCAGGCCGACGTGATCATCGGCATCGGCACCCGGTACAGCGATTTCACCACCGCGAGCCGGACGGCCTTCCAGGACGCCGGGGTGCGCTTCGTGAACCTCAACGTCGCCTCCTTCGACGCCTACAAGCACGGCTCCCAGTTGCCGCTCATCGCCGATGCCCGCGAGGGCCTCGCCGCGCTGCGCGCGGAGCTCGCCGACTACCGCGTCCCCCCGGAGTCCGTCGCCGCGGCCGCTGCGGCCAAGGCCGACTGGGATGCCGTCGTCGACGTCGCCCTCGCGCCCACCGGCGCCGATCTGCCGGGCCAGCCGGAGGTCATCGGCGCGGTGCACGCCGCGATGGATCCGGCCGACGTGATCATCCAGGCCGCCGGCTCCCTCCCGGGTGACCTGCAGAAGCTGTGGCGCGTGCGGGATCCGCTCGGGTACCACGTCGAATACGCGTTCTCCTGCATGGGATACGAGATCGCCGGCGGCCTCGGGGCCAAGCGTGGTCTCCTCGCCCTCGGCGACGACCGGGACGTCGTCGTCATGGTCGGCGACGGCTCGTACCTCATGCTCAACAGCGAGTTGGTGACCGCCGTCGCCGAGGGCATCAAGCTCATCGTCGTCATCGTCGAGAACCAGGGCTACGCCTCGATCGGCCACCTCTCGGAGACCGTCGGCTCGCAGCGCTTCGGCACCCGGTACCGCACGGCGGACGAGTCCACCGGCGTCCCCGCGCCGGATCTCGAGCGCGGCGGCTTCCTGCCCGTCGATCTGGCGGCGAACGCCCGCAGCTACGGCGCCCGGGTGATCGACATCGCGCCAGGGCCCGGTTCCGTCGCGGAGCTCACCGAGGCCGTCCGCGCCGCCAAGGCGGCGTCGGGGCCGACCGTGATCCAGATCCACAACGACCCCTTCGTGTACGCCCCCGAGGGCAACGGCTGGTGGGACGTCCCGGTCGCCGAGGTCTCCTCGATCGACAGCACCGCCACCGCCCGCGCCGAGTACCTCGACCAGCAGAAGGCGCAGCGGCCCCTCCTCGGCTGAGCTGCGCTCCACCCACTTCCAGATCCGACGTAAGGACCACCGCCATGACCGACACCCTGGGCACCACCGCCTCCTCCGCCGCCCATACCGAGGGCCTGCGCATCGGCACCGCCCCCGATTCGTGGGGCGTCTGGTTCCCCGACCACCCGCGGCAGACACCGTGGGAGCGCTTCCTCGACGAGGTGGCCGAGGCCGGATACCACTACATCGAACTCGGACCGTACGGGTACCTGCCGACGGATCCCGAGCGCCTGCGCGACGAGCTCGACAAGCGCGACCTCGAGCTGTCCGGTGGCACCATCTTCACCGGCTTCCACAAGGGCGCCGACCAGTGGGACCGCGCCTGGCAGCAGGTGAGCGACGTCGCGACCCTCGTGGGCGCCCTGGGCGCCGAGCACATCGTCGTGATCCCCGACCTGTGGCGCTCGGACCTGACCGGCGAGGCCCTCGAGGCGCGCACGCTGGACGACGAGCAGTGGAAGGCCCTCGCGGCCGGCCACGACCGCCTCGGCAAGGCCCTGGCCGAGGAGTACGGGATCAAGCAGCAGTTCCACTCCCACGCCGACAGCCACGTCGGCACCACCGGCGAGGTCGAGCGCCTGCTCGCCGAGACCGACCCGCGGTACCTCAACCTGTGCCTGGACACCGGCCATTTCGCCTATTACGGCGGTGACAACGTCGCGCTCATGCAGCGTCATCCGGAGCGCATCGGCTACCTGCACCTCAAGCAGATCGACCCGGCGCTGATCTGGGAGGTGCTCAAGAACGACACCCCGTTCGCCGACGCGGCGTCCGCGATCATGGTCGAGCCGCCGAACGGCATCCCGGACTTCGCCCCCGTCATCGAGGCGGCGCTACGGATCAACCCGGACCTGTTCGCCATCGTCGAGCAGGACATGCCCGGCTGCGACATCGACCTCCCCGCGGGCATCGCGACCCGCACCCGGCAGCACATCTTCGGCTGCCACCCGCTCACCCGCACGCACTGACATCCACGCAGGATCCACACAGAGAGAAGCCCTGAGATGAGCACTGACCTTCGCGTCGCCGTTGTGGGCGCCGGGATGATGGGCGCCGATCACGTCCAGCGCATCGCCACCACCATCGCGGGGGCGACCGTCTCCGCCGTCGTCGAGCCCGATGGGGCCCGCCGGGCCGCCGCGCTCGAACTCGCCCCCGGCGCGGCGGGTTTCGCCGACCTCGACGCGGCGCTCGCGTCGGGTGTCGTCGACGCCGTCCTGGTCGCCACCCCCGGACAGTTCCACGAGGAGGCGTTGCTGAAGGTCCTCGCCGCGGGGCTGCCCGTGCTGTGCGAGAAGCCGCTCACCCAGGACCCCGAATCCTCCTGGCGCGTGGTCGAGGCCGAGATGGCCGGTGGCCGGCAGCTGATCCAGGTCGGCTTCATGCGGCGTTTCGACCGCGAGTACGAGGAGCTGCGAAAGGTGGTGGCCGCGAAGCCCGCCGGCGAGCTCGTCATGCTGCACGCCCGCCACCGCAACGCGTCGGTGCCCGAGAGCTACGTGCAGACCATGCTCATCAACGACTCCGTGGTGCACGAGTTCGACGTGGTGCCGTGGCTGGCCGGTGGTGTCGTCACCTCGGTCGAGGTGAAGTACCCGCGCCGCAACTCGCGGAGCCCCGAGCACCTGCGCGAGCCGATCCTCGTGCTGATGGAGCTCGACAACGGCGTGCTCGTCGACGTCGAGATGAACGTCTCCATCGACTTCGGCTACCAGGTCGAGACCGAGGCGGTCTTCGAGCAGGGCGTCGCCCGCATCGGCGAGCCCGCGGGGCTGCAGATGTGGCAGCGGGGCCGGTTCTCGGTCGCCGACCACGCGGACTTCACCACGCGGTTCCGCGAGGCCTACGACCGACAGGTGCAGGCCTGGGTCGACGCCGCCAAGGCGGGCACCATCGCCGGCCCCTCGGCGTTCGACGGCTACAAGGTGGCCGTGTGCTGCGCGGCCGGGGTGAAGGCACTGGAGACGACGGGCCCCGTGCCCGTCGAGCTCCCGGAGATGCCGGCGTTCTACGCCGAGCGCGGCTAGGGGGGGCACCGTGGTTCGCATCGCTCTCGATCCCACGCCGTACCACTCGACGCACGACTTCGAGGACTTCTTCGACGTGGCCGCCAAGGCCGGATACGAGTGGATCCAGCTGACCCCGCACGCCGATTTCATCCCGTTCTTCGCGCACCCGCGGGTGGACCGGGCGCAGCTCGCGCGGGTGCGTAAGCGCGCCGCCGACGCAGGCGTCGGGATCACCTCCCTGCTGCCCGTGCAGCGCATCTCGTGGCCCGACGAGCCGCAGCGCGAGAGCGCCGTGCGGAACTTCCGGCGCATCATCGCGATCGCCGCCGAGCTCGAGGTCCCGGTGATCAACACCGAGTTCAGCGGACGGCCCGAGCGCGCAGAGGAGTCCGAGGCCGGCTTCTACCGGAGCATGGAGGAGCTCGTCCCGCTCCTCGAACGGGAGGGCGTCACGCTCAACATCGACCCGCACCCCGACGATTTCGTCGAGGACGGCCTGGCCGCCTGGCGGATCATCCGCGGGCTGGACACCCCCGCCGTCGGCTTCGTGTACGTGGGCAGCCACACCTTCCACTACGGGGACCGCGCCGCGTCGCTGATCCCGGAGCTGGGGGAGCGGCTCGGCGCCGTGTACGCGGCCGACACCTTCGACCACCACCGGTCGCACGGCCTGCGGTACATCACCAACCCGCCGGGCAACGCCGTGCGCGTGCACCAGCACCTCACCATCGGCGACGGTGACGTGGACTGGGACCAGCTGTTCGCACAGCTCGGCGCCTCCGGCTTCCTCGCGCGCGAGGAAGCCATCATCTGCTCCAACGTCTTCGCCGAGGACGAACGCGCCGATGAGGTCTCCGCGCTCCAGCTGGAGAAGATCCGCGCGCTGGTCGCGGCGCACTCGTGAGCGGGTGCGCCGCGCACGGCGACTACCCTGGACGTCGTGACTGAGTCTTCCGCCGCACCGTCGAACGCCGCCGCGCCCGGGGCCGTGCGCGTGCGCTTCTGCCCGTCGCCCACCGGTACCCCGCACGTCGGCATGGTGCGCACCGCACTGTTCAACTTCGCCCACGCGCGACACACCGGCGGCACCTTCGTCTTCCGCATCGAGGACACGGACGCCGCCCGCGACAGCGAGGAGAGCTACGCCGCGATCCTCGAGTCGCTGCGCTGGCTCGGACTCGACTGGGACGAGGGGCCCGAGGTCGGCGGGCCCTACGGTCCGTACCGCCAGTCGGAGCGCAAGGACCTGCACCTGGACGTCGTGCGGCGCCTCGTCGACGGCGGCCACGCCTACGAGGCCTTCTCGACGCCGGAGGAGGTGGAGGCGCGGCACGTCGCCGCCGGCCGCAACCCGAAGCTCGGTTATGACAACTTCGACCGTGACCTCACCGACGAGCAGAAGGCGGCCTTCGTCGCCGAGGGCCGGAGCCCCGTCGTGCGGCTGCGCATGCCCGACCACGACTTCACCTGGAACGACATGGTGCGCGGCGAGACCACCTTCGCTGCGGGCACCGTCCCGGACTTCGCCCTCACCCGCGCGAACGGCGACCCGCTGTACACCCTGGTCAACCCCGTCGACGACGCGATGATGAAGATCACGCACGTGCTGCGCGGCGAGGACCTGCTCAGCTCCACGCCGCGGCAGCTGGCGCTGTACGAGGCGCTGGAGCAGATCGGCGTCGCCGAGCGCACCCCCGAGTTCGGGCACCTCCCGTTCGTCATGGGGGAGGGGAACAAGAAGCTCTCCAAGCGCGACCCCGAGTCGAACCTCTTCCACCACCGCGACCGCGGCTTCATCCCCGAGGGGCTGCTCAACTACCTCGCCCTGCTGGGCTGGGGCATCTCGCCGGACAACGACGTCTTCAGCCTCGACGAGATGATCGCCGCTTTCGACGTGCACCGGGTCAACTCCAACCCGGCGCGCTTCGACCAGAAGAAGGCCGATGCGATCAACGCCGAGCACATCCGCCTGCTCGCGCCCGCGGACTTCGAGGGGCGCCTGCGCGCCTTCCTCGTCGAGCGGGGCTTCGTCGACGGTGCGCGCCTGGGTGACGAGTTCGCGACCGCGGCCGAGCTGGTGCAGACCCGCATCGTGGTGCTCTCGGACGCCTGGGACCTGCTGAAGTTCCTGTACGTGGACGAGGCCGACTTCGCCGTCGATCCCGCGGCCGCCGCCAAGAACATCAAGGCCGACGCCGGCCAGGTGCTCGACGAGAGCATCGCCGCGCTCGAGGGGCTCACGGACTGGACCACCGAGGCCGTCGAGGGGGCGCTGAAGGGCCGGCTCATCGACGAGCTGGAGCTCAAGCCGCGCAAGGCCTACGCCCCGATCCGCGTGGGCGTCACGGGCTCGCCCATCAGCCCGCCGCTGTTCGAGTCGCTGGAGCTGCTCGGCCGCGAGCGGACCCTGGGCCGCCTCGCGGCCGCCCGCGCGCTGGTGCCGGCCGACGGCGGCGCCCCGCAGTAGGGGATGACCTGGCGATTTGGCGTTCCCAGTGCGGCTGGGTAAGCTGGATCGCGGCTCAAAACGAGGTCGGAAACGACCTCGAGACGAGTCATTGGCCTATGGTGTAATTGGCAACACAGCTGATTCTGGTTCAGCCATTCTAGGTTCGAGTCCTGGTAGGCCAGCGTGACAGCGCCCTCCGCGTGCGGAGGGCGCAGTCCTAGCCCCCGTCGTCTAGCGGCCTAGGACGCCGCCCTCTCACGGCGGTAGCGTGGGTTCGAATCCCATCGGGGGTACGTTCGGTGCAGGTGTGCTACCTTCATCGGCATCGTCGAGGCGTCTCGTGCGCATCGGCAGCAGTTCTAGCCCCCGTCGTCTAGCGGCCTAGGACGCCGCCCTCTCACGGCGGTAGCGTGGGTTCGAATCCCATCGGGGGTACAACGGAAGGCCCGGATCCTGCGATCCGGGCCTTCGTCGTTTCCTCCCCGGCTATCCCACCGGCACCGCGCGCGGTGGTGCGGTGCGGTTCTCCTCGGTCAGGCCCGACGGGGTGAACGCCGCGGCGAGGCCGATCCCCAGCAGCGAGACCACGATGCCGCTGATCGCCGCCCACATCGCATCGGTGCCGATGCCGTACCCCTGCAGTACCGCCTGGAGCGCGGCGGTGGTGAGGTAGACGGCGTTGCGCCAGCGGGACTCGCAGTTGACGACCGCGATGAGCAGCGTGACGCCCGCGATCACCAGCGAGGTCCAGGCCGCGGCCCGGTTCCCCGGGATGAGGCCGCCCGCGGCCAGCAGCGTGACGAGCGGACCCGCGGTCGCGTACAGCGCGCGCCGGACCGAATCGGGGATCCTCCGCGGGAGGATCCGACTCCTGTTCTCCTCCATGATCTCCACCTCTTCCGTTCAGGCCGCCGGAGCGGCGCCGACTGCGCCGCCCGGGTCGGCGGCGGCGGCCGCGCCGACCACCGTGGTTCCATCGGGCGACCAGAACAGCCGCCCGTGCTCGAAGTCCTGCCGCACCCCGCCGTCGGCGAGTTTCATCTCGGACGAGATCGGCCATCCCAGGGGACCCTTCTCGTAGCCGTCGCGGGCCCACCGGGCGCCGATGACGCCCGTCACGAAGAAGCCCTGCACCGCGTCCCGGCGCCGGTACAGCACGCCCCGCTCGAAGGCTTCGACCTGACCTTCGGGCAGCTCGGTGTGGTCGACGACCGGGTATCCGAGCGGCCCGTTCTCCCGCTGGTACGTCGTATAGGACTCGAGCAGACGGGCCGGGACGGCGTGCGCGCCCGTGAGGGCGGTCCAGTAGACGGCGCCGCCCTGGAAGGCGGCGAACCAGCCGCGCCCGTCCGGGCAGGCGACCGCGACGAGGTCCTGCCGCGCGCCGAGCCAGTCGGCGTCCCGGGCGGCGGCCGCGGCGATCGCCGCCTCGGCCCGCGCCGCGGCGGCGATCGGTGGGGGCTCGGGCGCCGGACCCGCGGCGGCCGGAGCGGCGGCACCGTCGGCCTGCGCGTCGCCCACGGGCGCGCCGGCGCCGGTGAACGCGGCGACGTCGGCGGCGAAGAGGTCCCAGGGGAAGCCGTCGCCGACGTCGGTGTGCGACCCGATGCCCAGGGCGCGGGTCACGTACCGGTGGTCGCTGATGCCGTCGGTGACGCGGTACGGCGGCGCGATGACGGTCGTGGCGAAGCCGTACTTGCGGGCGTCCGCGACCGCGAGCCACGCCGCGATCGTGATGTCCCCGCGGCGTTCGAGCCAGTCCGCGCGGGTCCAGCCGGCGTGACTGCCCGCGAAGCACAGGTTGATGGTGTACGGATTCGCGGCGAGGACGCTCCACGAGGCGAAGTCGGTGTCGACGACGTCGCAGACGACGCCGTCCCGCACCGTGTAGTGGTAGCTGGCGCTGTGCGCGGCGTCGTTGCAGTATGCGGCGAGCCGCTCCGCGGTGCTGTTCCCCTCCTCGGTGTGCAGGAGGAAGTTCCGGATCACGGCGCCGTTGCGCGACGAGCGCGAGTCGCCCATCCGGTCCAGTTCGCTGTAGGCGGGTGCGGGGGACACGGCGACTCCGTTCGCGTCGTCTCGGGCGGGATCGGGTGCGGCCGCGACGAGGCGGTCGTAGAGCGCCTGTGCCTGCGGCATGCGCTCGTCGTAGCGGTCGGGGAAGGCGGACCGCTGGACCTGCTGGGCGTACCAGCCGGGCGGG
>NZ_CBCSDV010000015.1:1700-121719 GCF_965138335.1 Tsukamurella ocularis | reverse complement strand
GGCGTCGCCCGCCCCGCCCGNGGTGCGCGGCGAGGAGCCGCTCGACGTGGCGCACGAGCCCGTCGTCGCGCTNCCCGGCCAGGNCGNGCNCGAGCTCGGCCAGCCGGGCGAGCTCCGCCGGGGGCAGTGAGCGGATCGCGGCGGGCGCCGGGTCCTCGACCGAGGCCATGACGCCGACGACCGCGCGCCCCGCGGGGGTGATGGTGACGACCTTCGCGCGCCGGTCCGCGGGGGAGACGGTGCGCTCGACGTGCCCGCGCGCCTGCAGGTCGTTGACGGCGACGGTAGCGGCGGGGGCGTCCATGTCGGCGAGCGCGGCCAGTTCCTTGAGGGTGAGCGGCCCGTAGCGGTCCAGCCGCTTGAGCACGCGCAGGCGGCTGAACGGCAGGCCCGTGCGCTCGACGACGGCCCGGCGCCAGTCCGAGCGGCTGTCGATGACGGCGTGGACGAGCCGGCTCCACACCTCGTCCGGGGTCTCAGCGGGCATCGGCCGTCTCCTTCGACGCGAGCAGCGGGGCGATGCGGGCACGCGAGCGTTCGGCGCGGGCGCCCGTCGACAGGATCGCGAGCGCCACGACCACCATGGCGAAGCCGGTGACGGCCCACCACAGCCCGGCGCCGGCGATGAGGCCGGAGAGCGCCACGCCCAGGCTGACGCCGAGCTGCCGGCTGGTGCTGGCGACGGCGGCCGCGGCGCCGGCCCGGTCCAGGGGCATCCCGCTCACCGCCGAGTTCGTGATCGGGGCGTTGACCAGTCCGAAGCCGACCCCGAAGACCGCGAACACGATCCCCAGCTCCGGGAGCGGCGTGCCCGCGTCGACCGTGGTCAGCGCGAGCGCGGCGCCCGTCATCAGCAGGCCCGCCCCGAGCAGCGACGGGCGGGGCCCGAACCGCGCCACGAGCCGCCCGGACACGGGGGAGGCGACGAGCACCGACAGCGCCATCGGCAGGAACATCAGGCCGGTGTGCACCGCCGAGAAGTGCCGCGTGTCCTGCAGGTACAGCGACATCGTGAACAGGAAGGCGCCGAAGCCGGCGAACGCGGAGACCGCGGTCAGGGTGGCGGCCGCGAACGGGATGCTGCGGAAGAAGCGCAGGTCGATGAACGGCGACGGGTGCCGGCGCTCGTGGGCGATGAAGCCCGCGAGCGCGCCGGCGGTGAGCACCAGGATCAGCGGCTCGCGCTCGATGAGGCCGAAGACCGCGGTGAACATGACCGCGATCGCCAGCACCTGGCCCAGCGGGTCGATGCCGCGGGGCACGGCGGCCTTGGATTCCGGCACGACGGCGTAGGTGAGCGCGAGCGCGACGGCGCAGATCGGCAGGTTCACCCAGAACACCGACTGCCAGCCGAGGGTGTCGATGAGGACGCCGCCGACCAGCGGCCCGACCGCCGTCGACACTCCGACCACCGCGCCCCACAGGCCGATCGCGCGGGCGCGCTCCGCCGGCCGGGTGAAGACGGCGGTCACGATCGAGAGCGCGACGGGGGTGAGCATCGAGCCGCCGACGGCCTGAATGCCGCGCGCGGCGATCAGCACGTCGACGGTCGGCGCGATGCTGCACAGCAGGGACCCGGCGGCGAAGACCGTGAGCCCGATCCGGAACACCCGGCGTCGCCCGAACCGGTCCGCCGTCGCGCCGGACAGGACGAGCAGGCTCGCGAGAGTGAGGGTGTACACGTCGACGACCCACTGCAGGTGGGGGATCGACGCCGCCATCTCCCGGCCGATCTCGGGGAGCGCGACGTTGACGATGGTCACGTCCATCGACGAGATCAGCAGGCTCAGACTGCACGCCACGAGGACGAGTGCGCGGCGTCGCGGCCCGAGCCCCGAAACAGTTGTAGACATACAAGGATTATATGTACACAACTAATAAGATGGGAAGCTGCGCTTCCGTGTACGCCTCGTACGCAATGTTTGCTATACTGCAAATAGGAGATCCGAGCGCAGAGGAGGCGCCCGTGGTTACCGCTTTCGCAGTCTGTGCCGTCGTGGGGATCCTGGTCCTGATCGCGTCACTGCTCTTGGGGGACTTCGAGATCGGGGGAGTCGAGGTCGGCAGCGCCGACGCCGGACTGCCCTGGCTCAGCGCGCCCGCGCTGGCCGCCGCCGTCGGCGTCTTCGGCGTGGTGGGCTGGCCGCTCGCGGCCGGGACGACGCTCTCCATGCCCGTCGTCGTGGGTGCAGCGGCCGCCTCCGGCATCGCCGCGTACGGGCTGCTCATGCTGGTGCTCCGCGCGATGCGCCGGGCGCAGACCGGCACCGTCGCGGGGCTGCGCGCCGCGGTCGGCACCATCGGCGAGCTCAGCATGGAGATCCCGGTCGGCGGCTGGGGGCGGGTGAGCTACGTCGACTCGGAATCGGTGCGCGCCACCACGACCGCCGTGCTGGTGGATCCGGCGGCCTTCGCCCCGGACGGGCAGCAGGTGCTGATCGTGGACGTCGACGGCGACCGCCTCGTGGTGCAACCGCTCGAGACTCAGGCCTGATCACAAGGGCCGGGCCGCGTGCCCGGCAGAGGGAGGGAATCAATGACCGTATCGATCCTGCTCGCGGCCGGTGCCGCGGTGATCGTGATCCTGCTCGCGCTGTGGATCTTCTTCCACAACTTCCGTGGCATTCATACCTCATCGGAGCGTTAGCGGTCAAAGATCCAGGTAGACGGCGTGTCGCAGGCGCTCACGATGCGGAACGCGGGGAACCAGCGGCACTGATGACACACGTTTGTGTGCAATCTGTGTGCAAGGTCGCAGTAGGATCGAGGCATGGCAACGGAGCGCGTCATCAACGGGCGCACCTACTACATCGCCCAGTGGCGCGAGGACGGGAAGTCTCGCACGAAGAACTGCGAGAGCTTGAAGGCAGCTCGCGACTACGAAGCCCTGGTCCGCGCGGGCAAGGCCGATTCTGCTACCAAGCTCGCCAAGGTCACAGTTCGTCAGGCCGTCGAGGCATGGGCCGAGACTGCAAAGACGGAATCCACGAAGCACACCCGACTCCAGCTCTCCAAGTCCCTCGGAGCGCTAGGTAGGAAGAAGCTGCCGAAGGTCCGGCGGGTCGACGTCGATGCATGGCTAGAAGACGTGCGAGACGGCTCGATCACTCTCACCGGTAAGCCGTGGTCGGCGTCGACCGCGCGAGCCAATCGGACGATGCTGTCCACGGTCTTCAATCGCTACTGCGCACCCGCCATGCTCGACGGACTGCCTGGCAATCCGGTGCACGGGACCGGCGTGCCATGGGACGAGGACGACGGGGCCGACGACGCTCCGACCCGCGACGAGATTCCGAGTGCTGCGGAGATCGACGCGCTGATTGCTGCGGCCAAGGGCGAGACCTTGACGATGCTGCTGCGGGTTGCCCGTGGGACGGGCCTGCGGGCCGGGGAGATCTGCGGCCTTAGGGTCCGGTCGGTGGATCTCGAGCGCGGCCAAGTTGACGTGACCCACCAATCCGGCGGCGGCTTCACTTTCAAGCCCCTCAAGACGCGCGCGTCCCGCCGAACGATCCCGATCTCCGCCGACCTACAGACCCGCCTCAAGTCCTACATCGAGCGGAGCGGGCGCGGTCCCGACGAGCCGCTGTTCCTCTCGTCCCGAGGTCTCCAGTACGTGAGCAACAACCTGGGGCGCGAGTTCGGCAAGGTCTCCGACAAGTGGACGCCGCACAGCTACCGGCACGCCTACGCGAGCGAGTTGATCGACGCCGGACTACCGCTGCCCGAAGTTGCGCGCTTGCTTGGTCACGGGAGCATTGCGACGACTCAACGGGTCTACATCCACGTCCTACCCGATGGTGACGAGCGGGTGCGGGCTGCTCTGTCTGCTCGCGGGATGTGATCTAGCCCCCATCGTGTATGTGATTCGGCTCATAGTTCGGGATCGACCAACGGATAGGCGACACGCCGACGGGGCAGGGATTGCGTGGTCAGGCGCAGTGCGAGATAGGCAGTCCGTCCACTTTTGATGACGGTTCCGGAGTCGCCGCGATTCGAGGTCTACTAGATCAGGAATACGGGAACAGTAGGCATCGACAGAACGGAAACTGATGGGCGGCAACAAGGCTCGCGAGCGCGAGGCAATGACGGCGCAGGACCTTGCGCGGCGCTGGAAGGTTACCGCGCGACACGTTCGCGACCTAGCCAACGAGGGGGAGTTGCCGAGCTTTCGCGTCGGTACCGCTCTCCGATTCTGGGAGCACGACGTGGAGCGCTTCGAGCGTCTAGCGGCGGCATGAGCTAACCGGCGGCATGACCCCCGCCCCAATTTCGCGAGGCCGGTAGGTTGCCGCTGACGTCCGGCGACGGGCGCGCGCTGTAACTCGCTCGCGCCCCCTGCGGTCCCGGCCTACGATGAACGGTTACGCCGTCGACCACCAGGAGGCCCGCCATGTCCGATCACCCGAACGGCGGCACCGTCTGGGACGACATCGAGGCCGACCCGAGCCCCGCCGAGAACCTGCGCGCCGTGGTCGAGACCGTGCACGACAAGGCCGAGATCCGCGAGGTTGCCGAGCGCGTGGCCGATTGGTCTGCGGAGTTGAATCGTCGGCTCAAGTAGGGCGCATTCGAATAGCATTGCAATACTCCGTCCGCAGCTCACAATTGAGTTATGGACGAATTCCGCGAGCTTCATAGCCTCGCTCATACCGCAAACATTCCATTTCCGATAGCTCGAGCTGCATTCGATGCAGGCGAGTTCAATGGGCGTGCCGTTGGCACGCTCGTATACGTGTCGCCTACCGAGTTTCGATCGTGGGCGAAGAATAGGAACAACCAGTGAACGACAATCAGGCGCTCATTACTGTGACAGTGGACATGCGTCACGGTTACCCGAGTGGCGGGACGACGGTGCCAGTAGACCGAACCGCTCTCGAAAACGACTTTCATGGCGTATTGCAGTCTGCGGTTCTTGCGGCTGCCACTGCGATCGTGCGCTTTCGGGACCAGTGATGAAGTACAAGAACGCTGTCACCTTGCATATCCGCGAGCTAGGGCAGGCCGTCCGAGTCGCACGCCACCTTTGGTACAAGAGCGGTGGAACTGGTCGCATTCAGATGTACCGCGCCGATATCGCTACCGACCTCGGAATGTCCGTATCCACGGTGAACCGGCACATCGACAAGCTCAAGTCGAACGGCTGGCTGGTCCAACTGTCGCGCCCCAACAAGGGCAAGCCGGTGGCTTTCCTGTGCACGATTCCAGAGCGGGAGGTCTCCGAATGACCGGTGTCAATTGGCAGACCTCCCTTGATCCGGCTGCGGCCTCACGGGATCTCGCAGCCGAGAAGGAACTGTTGGACGACTTGCTGCGCAAGCTCACCCGGCGGCGGCTTTCGCGGCTGTCGCTGTCCACGCGGGCAGAGCTGTCAAACTTGCTAACAATGGCGGTGGTAGACCTGGAAGAAGAGAAGTGACCCAAGCGAACATGGAGCTACCCTCTCATAGTGGAAACATTGACTACGGACACGCCTCAGCCGCCCTAAATTTGAACCCGAAGGCGGCGGGCTGGGCGTCCGCAGTATGGCACATTGCGAACCTGAACAACGCTCTTTCTGACAAGAGTCACGACGCCGTGCGTCGACAGCGAGAATCGGTTTTCAACCTGTACTGCGGACTCGCGTGCGGTGGCGACCCAGTGGAAAACCTCCATCCGACTGCGAACGAAATAATGGATCATTCGGAGTGGATCCGAACTTTTCGAATGATCGGCCCCTTTCGAATCACGACAAGGCATGCTGGTCTGGAGCAGGACTACTTCAGTAGTCTCGGATCATGGGATTCCACTCAGACTCTATTTAGGGCGGCGTCGGCGGACAGAGCCGAAGGACTATCATGGACTCCCTCACTTTCGTACGCGCTATTCATTCGTGGACAACATCGGGAAAGGGGCATCGCCTCTGAGCTGTGGGTGGGGCGAGTGCCGGAACCGTTCTTCATTTGGGACGACGAAGGAAATCCAAATGAACCGGAAGTTGTCGGTATTCCTACAGGTGTGCGCAACTGGGCTCAATGGGAGATTCAGAAAAGGGCTGGAGGAAAGCAGTGTCTCACTCGCTAGCAGTGTGGAATCACATCGCTAGTAGCATGCTAGATGCACAGGACGCGATCAACGAAGAGGCGCGCACGGGACCAACGATTGAAACGGTCGAGCGGATCCGTCGGGGAGTGGTTGGGGGATACTGCGCACTGGACTTCTTCCGGTCTGCCGCCGGTCGCCCGACTGCCGACGAAGTAATGTCGCCCGCGCAGTGGAAACAGCTATTTGAATCTGCCGTCCCGTTTCGCGCCCATGAAGATGTCAGCGAAGACGAGGCCGGAAACTTGCGCTACTCGCTGTCCGTCGAAGATCTGCCTATCTGGAACTCGGGCGAGGTTGTCTATCGGTCCGCACCCAAAGAGCGTGCCGAGGGGTACTCATGGACAAAATCGTTCTCTGGGGCGCTCAGCATCAAGGGTGAAGGGCACCTTTGGGTTGCGACAATTCCAAACCCATGGTTCGAGCGTTTTGTTGACGGTGAACACTACGAGGTTGTTGGGATCCCGAAGGGCGTACGCCGGTACTCGCACTACGTCATCGAGCAGAAGACTGGCGTGCGACTCGATCCGTAGGGCGGCGTGGACTGCCTATCGCGCGAGCATTGCCGCTGTTCTATCAGCGAGTCGCCTATCCGTTGGTCTCGACGCTCCTAGCGCTTCTAAAACAGAACCGATGGCGCTGTGTGGCCGCGCGCGAAACGATGAATGGAACATCTATTCATCCGCAAATTAAAGATCCCGCCCCATTGCTGTCCAGGCTAGGGCGGGATCGGAGAAGAACTAACTTGAGTATATCCCATTCATCGCCCTTGCGCTATGTGGTCGAGATCAACAGGGAGCGGTACGGTGCGCAGCCCCGGATGGTTGCCACGTCGGGATCTGGCACCACCTTCAAATGGCTCCGTGAGGTGACGTGCGATCCGAGCCTCACGACGGCGGCTCAAGCTCTCGCTGCCTACATCTTCACCCGCGCCAAGAATGAGGACGGGACCCTGTTCCTCTCCCGTGAGTACGCCGCCGAGGAGATCGGTCGCCCATTGTCCAACGTCAAACGTGCGCTCGATCAGCTTCGTGGCTTCGGGTACCTGACGCAGACCAAGCGCGGCAGTTCAAAGGGTGATGCATCGGAGTACGTCTTGACCCTTCGTGCAACTGGGGTCACCAGTGACCCTAGTGATGGACCGGGGTCACGAATGACCCTAGTTGAGAGCACTGGGGTCACGAATGACCCTGGTACTGGGGTCACGAATGACCCTGGTACTGGGGTCACCAGTGGCCCACCATCTACCAATAGAACTACCAATGAAACTACCGATCACTCGTCGGCGCGCTCCGCTGGCGCAGACCAGCGCGGGCCGATCCCCGAGGGATGGACGCCGAACAAAGCCCACGCGGCCAAGTGCCCGAATGGATTGTCCGCCGATGAAGTAGGCGAGAAGTTCCGCGAGCTTGCTGTTGAGCGCAAGCTCACCAGCGCCGACTGGAACAAGAAGTTCGGCGGGTTCCTCGGCTACCTCGATGGAGTGGTCGAGCGCTACGCCGCAGGTGAGCTGACGGGGCCGATCGTCTGGGCCGACCATCTGGAGGACTACCTCTTCGGCGGTGCGGAGCAGTTCACGCCCAAGGGAATGCCGGTCGACTGCCCGTTCTAGAAGCGGCCCGGGGCAACGGCCGGCGAGTGACTCAAACCAAACCTTACCTGCGATTAGTCGCGGGATCTAACCGGACCAGGAGGTCCAATTGACCAACTACAGCGACCTAGCCGACCAGCTCGGCGAACACATACCGTACCGCCGAGGGCCAATTGCGTTCTCCTACTACGGGATCTATGAGAACGAATACATCGGTACCAAGCACGCCGACTTGACGATGCGCCGGTTCTGGCGACCAACGACGCCCTTGGAAGATGCCCTACTAGCGCACCTCGGCTACACGCTCGCACCCGGCAAGCCGTCGATGGTCAAGAACATCATGGGCCGGTCGATGCGAGAGCAGAGATTCCCGAACCACGTTGCACCACAGGAGAAGAAGGCGTGAGCGAGAACGTCACCATCGAGGACGCCGACACCATCGTCATCGAGGACCAGGACCAGGACGTCGAGCTGGAGACCAGCGACGAGGGCGAGGAGATCGACGTCGAGGAGGACCAGGAGCAGCCCGACGAGGAGGAGCAGCCAGCAAACCGGCGTGAGGCCCAGCTACGGACCCGCCTGCGGGATCTCGACGCCGCTGTAGGAGAAGTTCGTGGGGATCTCGACGGTGCCGCTGCGGCCTTCGTGGGCGCGTACGCCGCTCGGTATCTGGCGCAAGCCGGGGATCTGTTTGAGATCGGCGGGCATGATCCGGTCGGCTTCGTCTCCGATGACGGCTCGGTCGATCACGATGCGCTACAGCAGGCCGTGCGCGATCTCCTCGCGGAGCGTCCCGGTCTAGCTGGGAAGGTCAAGCTGCCGCCGGTCGAGGTCAGGCAGGAACAGGCTGAGGGCTGGCTGACACGCGCTCGGCGGGAAGCTGTAGCCCGCAGGGTGGGCGAGGCCGAGATCGAGCCGCAGGATTCAAATGAGCCGCCGGAATGGGAGCGTCTGCGCGTCGAGGCCGACCAAGCATCGGGCGGGGAGAAGGCGCGGCGGCTGCGGATCAAGGCCAACGGGGTCGAGCTGGCACATCTGGAAGCTCGACGGGACGCCCTCCAGGCGGCTCACGTCGTGGCGCTGTCCGGGTCCGTACTCGCGAACGGACAGGATCTCCTGGAGGTCGGCAAGGTCGAGGTCGAGTCGTTGCTCGACGCCGCCGGGGCGGTCGATCCCGGCAAGGTGCGCGCTGCCGCTGAGGAGCTGGTGCGATCCCGGCGAGGACTCCGCAAGGTGACGCTGCCGCCGGTCTATCCCAACTTCGGGCAGGGTTCCAAGCTGGAAGTCGAGTTCGATAGCCCGCGCCCGAACATGATCGGCAAGTTGCAGCACGCCTTGAAGAACGGCCCATCGTAAAGGCATGGCGCAATTCTGGAATGCGCATAGGGTAAAGGAATCAGGTAAGCCGTACGGCTCTGTGGCGCAGTCCTCCAGGTTGAGCGCGTCTCTAACAATTCGCACTCACCTTTAGGCAACTCTTATGGCAAATACTACTGTCACCACCGCCGCGCTTCTTAAGCCCGAAGAGCTTTCCGAAGCTTTCCTGCTGCCACTGGCTAAGGAGAGCATTGCCGCGCAGGTCTCTACTGTTCTCCATCCTGGCGCTGGTCAGGTCCGACTTCCCGTCGTGTCGCCCTCTACGGCTTCGTGGACTGCGGAAGCTGCGGAAATCAACGTTTCCGATCTTCCCGTGACTGAGGTCAACGTCGAGCACCACAAGCTGGCGCAGCTGGTGCCGCTCTCCAACGAGCTTCTCGATGACTCCGCATATCCCATCGAGCAGGTTCTTTCCGACGCCCTAGTGTCGGCTGTAGCGAACAAGATCGACGCCGCGTACTTCTCCGGCCTGGCAACCGCACCCGCTGGAGTTCCGTCCGGCCTCGGCACTGTTGCGGGCGTAACTGCGTTCACGCCGACAGCTTTCGGAATCGATAGCTTCGTCGAGGCTGTCATCGCCATTGAGGCAGCAGGCGGGCGACCGCAGGCCATCGTGATGGGCGCAGACCTCGCGAGCGAGCTGTACCGGATCAAGTCGAGCACCGGCTCGAATGAGTACGTGCTCAACCACGACTCGACCTCGGACTACCGCCGGACCATCCTCGGCATTCCGGTCGTGGTCTCGGACCATGTTGCTGCCAATACCGCGTGGATTCTTGATCCCTCGGCTTCGGTCCTGTCGATCCGCAAGGATGTGTCTGTGGAAATGGATTCATCGGCGCTTTTCTCGAAGGACATGACAGCATTCCGTGTCATCGCCCGAGTCGGGACCGGTTTCAGCCGCCCGGCGCGCATCGGCAAGATCGAATTTAACGTATAACTGAATACGTCTAGCAGGTCCCACACCGCAGGCATCCGGTATTTCCTGCCTGCTAGAAACGGCAGCATTGCGCCGCATCGAGTCCGATTAGGGATAGCCGGATTCCGTGCGGGCGGTCCTCCTAACCCGCCGCGATGCTGCCAGAAAAGCCCCACCAGTTCATTCTGGTGGGGCTTCTCGCTATTCTCAGCCTTTGACGCTGGCGAATATCGCGGCGAATTGTTCCTGGGATCGGCTCATGGCCTCGCGCTCGATCCGAGTGTTCTGCCCGACTGTGGCAATGTCCTCGATCTCGCACCCGATGCTCGCCCCGTGGATGCTCTTGGTGCGCTGCTTTGGTGCCGTGACAGCCTTCCGGGTGCGCTTGACGCGAGGCTTCAAGGCCTGGAGCGCTTGCTGGTCGATATCGAGGGCGATCTCCCACAGGTGCGGCAACGCCGGGATGAACATGCGCGCCCGCACGTCCTCGCCGCGCCGAGTACGAACAATGCGGCCCATGGTCTGTTGGAATAGCAACGGGGTCGCCTTATTGGTCGCGAACACCAGCGTTTGGAGCCTTGGCAGGTCTGTTCCCTCAGACACCAGCATTACGGAAACCAACCAGGGATCGGTCGACCGGCGGAACCGGTCAATCACAGCGGCCCCGTCGTCACTGCCGACTGCCACAGGTGCCTCGATACCCGTGGTCTCCGCGAGGACTCGACGGACCATATAGGCGTGCTCAACATCGCGGCACACGATCAAGCCGCCCGCATCGGGGATCTCGCGCCGCTGCATCACCAGGTGCGCGTGTGCCTCTGCCAGCACTCCGCGCAACCACTCGCCATCGTCCAACGTCGACCGCAGAACGGACCCGCGAGCCGACCGGGGGATAGGCCGCTCGATGCTCACCTTGACCGATTGCGCGCCCTTGGCGTCCTGCCAGTTCGCGGTAGTCGAGACTGCGACGAACTCGACAGGGCGGCACACCTTGTCGCGCAAGGCATCGGCGTAGGAGTACATGGAGTCGGCAATCATCTCCCCGTCCTTGGTCCATCGGACGAACGGGATACATTCGGATTGCTTGCTCCGCCATGGTGTTCCGCTGAGAAGTAGCCTCTTGCGTGCACGCGAGAATGCGCGCGTGAGCGCAAGGCCGTACTTGGAGTCCTCGGCGGCGTGATGCACTTCGTCAAGGACCACCAGAGTGCCGGATCGCCGGGTGTCTCGCTCGATGGCCTCGCGGATCCGCTCGCCCGTCGCGCCGAGCAGTGCCGCGTACGTGAGCACCAGACCCTCGCACCCGTCCGTGTCGATGCCCTCGGCTGGCAGCCCTGCCGCGAGCTTCAACAGACCGTGAGCCGCCCACTGAGACGCCACAGCGACGGTGGGAGCGACCACGATGACGCGCCGCGCCTTGCCGCTGTCGAGGTACTCGCGAGCCGCAGTGAGGGCGAACGTCGTTTTGCCCGCACCCGGACAAGCGACAGCAAGAAAACTCGAGCGACGGGAAATACGGAATTGCTCGACGGCCTCACGCTGCCATTCGCGGAGCTGCATCACTGCCTCACATTCAATGTGGACTTGAAACGGAATGCGTGCACGTTCTCCCTCGCGCTCACGCCCGAAGGATCGCACGCTTTGAAGCAGAGGGCAAGCCGCTACCCCCTGGCGGGGTACCCCTTGGCCCCCTACGGTTCCCGTGACGCTCATCCGGTGTCTGCCAGTGCGTATACGGGTTATAGGGGTGCCGAGATCAGCACGAATCAAAGCAATTCCCCACCTGTGCTGGAACGGCTACTATGAATTGGTCGGGTAATTGCTCGGCATACGTAGCTGCTTTACGCGCAAGCGTGACGGCTGCCTTGATACGACAATGGCCGCACCAACGGGGATTCATCGGTGCGGCCATTGTCGTATGCGTCTTCTATTCGGGTAGCCAGTCCCGCTGGGCGGTCAGCGCCGCGACGTACTGGTCCAACTCGGCGCGTGACCGGATCTCAAATCCGGCGGCTGTTGCTTCGTCCCCGTGTCCCTCTGTGGTCGCCAGATACAGGACCGGCGGCTGGCCGTCGAACTGCACGCGGGCGATCTCATGCGTGCCGCACTCGGTGAACAGGACGCCCTCAACGTCGTCGTGCATGCCGCCGAGGCCGAACGGAAGGTCTGTGTACCCCATAGTGGATCTCCTATCGGTTGGTGTTGGTGGTCGAGCTGGGATCAACCAAGCGGTGCACCCAAGGGTGCCGGTGTCGATGCCCCGTCCCCGTCGATCTCCACGAAGCCAAGCCCCTATCGCGTCCGGCCAGCACAACTAGACCTTCGCCGATTGGCGAAAGTCTGAGACTGGCACGTCCGTAGCGGCGATCAAGCGCGGCGGTCGTGGCCGTCGTGGCAGGCGACGGACTGGGCTACTGCCAGCGGGTTGGTTGTCGGCGAACTCCGCAGTAACGCCGGGTGCACGGTCGGATCGGTTGTGCACGTCGTGCCCCGAGCCGGAGTCGAACCGGCTCATGCGACCGTCGGGGCGGTCGAAAGGGTTAGGCGTGAAGGCCCAGGGCGAGCAGTACGTGGAGTGCGCCGAGTGTGGCGAGATACAGCACGACGATGAAGACGAGCGAGCCGACGAACTGTCGGACCGCTATCCGTTGGCGTGAAGGTAGAATGTGGCTACGCATAGACCGGGCTACTTCCGTTCTGTGTGAGGCTCGGCGGTGTTGGCGCACCGTTCGGGCCGACCTATAGGGCGGAAGTGGGGGAATGGAGGGAATTCGAGGATGCCATCGTGCGTGCAATACGTGTGCAAGACGGGCGGGTATCGGATCGTCTCCACGGACGCGAGATCGGGGCGCACGCACCACATCGCCAGATGGGTAATCAAGCTTAAATAGCCTGCACACCAACACTTTCAATCGAAACTGAAAGGCTCTCGAATGCTTGCTATCTTGCTCGCCGTAGGTGGCGCGGTCGTGGTGCTCCTACTCGCGCTGTGGCTCTTCTTCCACAACTACATCAAGTCGCCGCCCGACCAGGTGGCCATCTTCACCGGCCGCGGCGAGATGAAGGTGGTGCGCGGCGGCGCCCGGTTCAAGGTGCCGGGCCTCGAGCGCGTGGACTACATGCCGTTGCGCCCGTTCGAGGTGCGCATCGCGCTCAGCAACGCCCGCAGCATCGACGGCGTGCCCGTCGAGCTGCAGGCCGTCGGCCTGGTGCGCATCGGCACCACCGACGAGATGACCCGCACCGCGGCCCAGCGCTTCCTCACCGCCAACATGGCGGAGCTCGAGAACCAGATCAACGAGATCCTGGCGGGCAGCCTCCGCGGCATCGCCGCGACGATGACCGTCGAGCACCTCAACAGCAACCGCGAGGCCCTCGCCCGCGGCGTGGTGGAGGAGGCCGGCGGCGACCTCGCGCGCATCGGCATGGAGGTCGACATCCTCAAGATCGCCGGCATCGAGGACCGCAACGGGTACCTCGAATCGCTCGGCCAGAAGCGCATCGCCGAGGTCAAGCGCGACGCCGACATCGGCAAGGCCGAGGCCGAGCGCGACTCGCTCATCCGCTCCGCCGACGCCCGCCGCGCCGGCGAGATCGCCCAGACCGAGGCCGAGACCGCCATCGCCGAGGCCCAGCAGGGCCGCGACGTGCGCATCGCCCAGCTCCGCGCCCAGACCGAGGCGCAGAACGCCGAGGCGGACCAGGCCGGCCCGCTCGCCAAGGCCAAGGCGGAGAAGAACGTCGGCATCGCGCTGGAGGAGGCCGAGGCGGCCCGCATCGAGGCCCGCACCGAGGTCGAGCGCAAGCGTCGCGCGCAGGCCGAGGCCGCGCTCGAGGCCGACGTGATCGCGCCCGCCGAGGCGCAGCGGCAGGCGGCGATCACCCGCGCCGAGGGTGAGCGTCAGTCCGCGATCCTCACCGCCGAGGCGCGCGCGAACTCGACCCGCCTGGACGGCGAGTCGGCGGCGGACGCCCGCAAGTCGGCCGCGGCCGCCGTCGAGGCCGAGCTGCGCGCCGACGCGGCGGGCAAGCTCGCGCAGGCCGAGGTGCACGCCGAATCGATCCGGCTCGAGGGCGAGTCCAAGGCAACGGCCCGCAAGTCGGCGGCGGAGGCCCTCGAGGCCGAGCTGCGCGCCGACGCGGCGGGCAAGCAGGCGCAGGCCGAGGCGTTCAACCAGTACAGCGCGGACGCGGCGCGGCTGCTCCTGGTGCCCCAGGTGCTCGCCACCGTCGAGGGCGCGGTCAAGTCGCAGTCCGAAGCCACCGCAGCGATCGACAGCATCAACATCATCGGCGGCGGCCAGAACGACGCCACCGGGGGCCTGCTCGGCCTCTCGGCGCAGTCGATCGCGTCGATCGTCGCCGCCCTCCGGGCGCAGGGCATCGACCTGGCGAAGCTGCTCGACGGCGACGCCTCCGCGGCGGCCGCCGCGACCACGACGGTCGAGCCCGTCGAGCCGGCCGCGGTCGAGGCCGAGTAGCGCGCCGGTGAAACCCGGCGACGCCGAGGCGCTGCGCCTCGCGGTGGGCCTGCTGGAGCAGCGACTGCAGCAGCTGCCCGCCGCGGGGCTGCGCGGCTCCGAGCTGTTCGTGCTCGCCACCGTCGAGGCGCTCGGTGCGGAGGCCTTCCCCACGGCGATCGGGGACCGGCTCGCGATGAAGCGCTCGAACGTCTCCGTCGCGATCGCCGACCTGCGGCGCCGCGGCTTCCTGCAGGGCGACGCCGATGGGTCCGACGGCCGGCGGCGTCCCGTCGCCCTGACGGACCGCGGGCGGGAGGTCCTGCACGCCCGCGACGCCGCGCAGGACGCGTGGCTCGTGGACACCGGCGGCGCACGACTCACCGCCGAGGAGGCGGCCCGCCTGCGCGACGCCGTGCCCCTGCTGCTGCGGCTCGCCGCCGGAGCGGACCCGCAGGCGTGAGAATCACGGCGAGCGCAACCCTGGGCGGCGGCCTCGCGCGGCGATAGTCTCAGCCGCGTGAGTGGTCTCTTCTCCTTCCCGAACCCGGTCAACGAGTACGCGGCGCGCGCCACCGCGGGGCTCGTCGTCGTCCTCGCGGTCGTCACGATCGTCGCCGGGCAGTGGTGGCTCTACGCCGCCCTGGCGCTCGGCTTCGCGCTGCGCGTCGCGGGTGGGCCCAGGTACTCGCCCTTCGGCCGGCTGTCGGTGCACGTCATCGCGCCGAGGCTCGGCCCGGCCAAGCTGGTCCCCGGCCCGCCGAAGCGGTTCGCGCAGACCATCGGCCTCGTCTTCTCGACCGTCGCGCTGGTGCTGTTCCTGACCGGTAACCCCGTGGCCGCCCAGATCGTGCTCGGCCTGCTCGTCGTGGCGGCCCTGCTGGAGTCGGCGGCGGGCGTGTGCCTCGGCTGCATCGTCTTCGGGTGGCTGCAGCGCCGCGGCGTCATCCCCGCGTCGGTGTGCGAGGCCTGCGCGGGCGTGAACACCGCGCCGCCGACCCTCACGGTGCCGCGGTAGCCGCACACCCGGACGAAAGAACGCCGCCGCGGATCACTCCGCGGCGGCGTTCGTCTGTCAGGGGTACGCGTCCCTCCCGGGGGAGGTCAGATCTGGCCGACGATCTCCTCGGCCCACTCGACGGCCTTCTCGTCCACGTCGTCGGTGCCGGAGTTGTCGTGCTCGAAGCGGTCGCCGACCTGGGTGGCGCCCAGCCCCGTGAGGTGCTTGACGATCGTCTTGCCGCCGGCGTTGTAGGTGTCGACGTAGATGGTGTCGCCGAGGCCGAAGACCGCGAAGCGCAGGCCCGTGAGGTCGGGGGCGGCCTCGAGCAGGTCCTCGAAGAACTCGGTGGTGCCGGCGGGCAGCTCGCCCTCGCCGTAGGTGGCGCACGAGAAGACGTGGAAGTCCGCGGGATCCAGCGCGTCGATCTCGCCGTCCATCATGTCGTGCAGCTCGACGGAGCCGGCCTTGGCGAACACGGTGTACATGGCGTTCGCTGCGCCCTCGGCGGTGCCGGTCGAGGAACCGTAGAAGATGTGAACAGACATGGGACGAGATTCTAGCCAAGCCCCACCTCGTGGTGTGAGCTGCATCCTGTCGGTGTGACGTCCTAGGCTTGCCGCCATGCCTCACGCCCCTCTCCCCGACGGTGCCTCGCTCGCCTACACCGTGCACCCCGCGGCGGCCGGCGCGACGGGCCCCGGGGTGCTGTTGTTCGCCGGGCAGGCGCTCGCCGGATCGTCGTGGGCGCCCGTCGTGGAGGATTTCCGCGCCGCGGGGCCGGTCATCACCTTCGACCACCGCGGCATCGGGGCGAGCGACGACGTGTTCCCCCGCGGCTGGAGCACCCGGGACTGCGCCGCGGACGCCCTCGCGGTGCTCGATGCGGCGCGCGCGGACGGGGCGATCGGCGACGTCGTGGACGTCTACGGCTTCTCCATGGGCGGCCGCGCCGCCCAGTGGCTCGCCGCCGACCACCCCGGCCGGGTGCGGCGGCTGATCCTCGGCGCCACGACGGTCGGCGACGCGCACGGCGTCGCCCGGCCCAGCGAGGTCCTGCGCATCCTGGTCCGCTCGGACCGGCGGGCACTGCTCGAGCTGTTCTTCACCCGCGATTGGCTCGCCGGGCACCCCGAGGCGGCGGAGGCGATCCTCGCGCAGCCGCGGTCCCTGCCGGCGCAGCGCGCCCACTTCGCCGCGAGCACCGACCACGACGCCGCGGCCGCCCTGCCGTGGATCGAGGCGCCCACGCTGGTGCTGCACGGCGCCGACGACCGCATGTGCCCGGCCGAGAATGCCGAGATCCTCCGCGCGGGCATCGACGGCGCCCGGATGCGGGTGTACCGGGGCGTCCGGCACGGCTATCACCTGCAGGAGCCCGCGGCCACCGTCGACGCCCTGGACTTCCTCGCCGCGCCCTGACCTCCACTGCTACCGTCCACCCATGGCGGACTACGGCAGCTTCCAGGACGGGATCTACGCGGAGGGGCTGGTCGCGAAGCACCGCCACTTCCCGTACACCTTCGGCGATCTCGAGGCGCGGGCGCAGCAGGTGCTCGACCACGCGCTCTTCGACTACGTGCGCGGCGGTGCCGGCGACGAGACCACGCAGGACGCGAACGTCACCGAGTTGCGGCGCTACGGCTTCGTGCCGCGGATGCTGCGCGATCGCAGCGTCCGCGACCTGTCGACCACGTTCCTCGGCGCCGAGCTCGACGCCCCGGTGATCCTGTGCCCCGTCGGCGTGAACGGCCTCGTCCACGAGAACGGCGACCTCGAGGTGGCCCGCGCCGCCGCGACGATGAACGTGGCGGCGATGTATTCGACGCTGTCGGAGGCGCCGCTCGAGGAGGTCGCGGACGCCCGCGGCGACTCCTTCGCCGCCTTCCAGCTGTACCCGACCAAGGACGACCAGCTGACGGACAACCTGGTGCGCCGCGCCGACGAGGCTGGCTTCGATGCCCTCACCATCACCCTGGACACCGGCAGCCTCGGCTGGCGGCCGCGCGACCTGGGGAACGGCTACATCCCGTTCCTGCGGGGCCGGTGCCTGGCCAACTACCTCGCCGATCCGCGGTTCATCGAGCACTGCGGGGTGGAGAATCCGGCGCCGATGCACGCGGGGATCGTCTGGTCGTCGCTGTTCAGCAAGCCCACCTTCTCCTGGGAGGACATCGCCCGGATCCGCCGGGCCACCGACCTGCCGATCATCCTCAAGGGCATCTGCCACGCCGAGGACGCGCGGCGGGCGGCCACCGAGGGCGTCGACGCGATCGCCTGCTCCAATCACGGCGGCCGGCAGGCCAACGGCGGGCTGCCCGCGGTGAGCCACCTCGAGGGCGTCCTCGAGGCCGGCCTGCCCGTCACCTTCGACAGCGGCGTGCGCGACGGCGTCGACGTCCTGCGCGTCGTGGGCCTCGGCGCGACCCTGGCCGGTATCGGCCGGCCCTACGTCTACGGGCTGACACTCGGCGGTGCGGCGGGCGTCGAGCACGTGCTCCGCTCGATGCTCGCCGAGGCCGATCTGACGATGGCCGCGGACTGCCTCACGACGCTCGCCGACCTGCACGTCGTCAGGCGGTGACGGGCGCCGGCACCGGCGCCGTGGGCGACATCGGCTTCGACTGGTTCGGCTTCGAGGACGCGGTCTGCGCGGAGCTGCGGACCGTCGCGCGGGCGCTGGTCTACCAGGCCGACGGCGAGCTGCCCTACGCGTACGTCCTCACCGCCTTCTACGCCGAGCGGGGCTCGGTCATCCACCTGCCCCACCCCGTGCTGGGCACCGCCGAGTCCGTGCCGCCCGGCCGGCTGTGGGACCCGCCCGCGTGGCCGCGCTCCGACCGCGCCTGGGCCGAGCGGCCACCGCTCGACGCCTGGCAGGACCGGCTCGTGGACGCCGTCGACGGGCTCGAGGGGGCGGCGTGGGACGCGGCGCATGCGCGGTACGGGTACGCGCTCCTGGGCGCGCTGCGCCGCGCGAAGGCCGAGCTCGTCGCGGAGGGCGCCTTCCCGACGGAGATCGTGTGCGTCCTCGACGACGAGGACGGGGAGCTGCTCGCGCGGTCCGCGACGCCCCGCGAGCACCGGGCCTTCCGCGCGGCGCGGGGACGACTCGAGCCGTAGTACCGGCGCGGCGCCCTGCGGATCCGGGCGCGGGGTCTTTTCGGTCGCAAAGCCCGCGTCGCCGGATTACTGTCTGCGCATGACGTTCTCGACGTTGGCCCTGATCACGGCATTGGGGTTGCTGGGCCCGCTGCTCTCGGCGAAGCGGCGGTGGCACATTCCCGTCGTTCTCGGTCCGGTCCTCGGCGGTGTGATCTTCGGCGCCACCGGTTTCCGGGTGCTGGACGCGAGCGAGCCGACGTTCCAGTTCCTCGCCAACGTGGGGTTCGCGATCGTGCTGTTCCTCGTCGGCACGCACATCCCGGTGCGGGATCCGGCGGTGCGCTCGGCGCTGGGGGGCGGGGCGCTGCGGGCGATCGCGATCGGGCTGATCGCCGCCGTCCTGGGCGGGGTGCTGTCCCAGGTCTTCGACACCGGGCACGCCGCGCTGTACGCGGTGCTCATGGCGTCCTCGTCGACCTCCATCGTCCAATCCGTCATCAAGATGAACGGCCTGACCGACCCCTCCCTGCTCGGACTGACCGCGCAGGTGGCGATCGCGGACGTGGTCTGCATCGTCGCGCTCCCGTTGGCCATCAACCCGCCGACCGCGCTGCGCGCCGCGGTGGGCGCCCTCGCCGTGATCGCCGCGGCGTTCGTGCTCTACCTGATCCTGCGCTGGTCGGAGAAGACCGGGCTGCGCCGGCACCTCGAGGAGGTCTCCGAGGAACGCGAGTTCGCGCTGCAGCTGCGGATCAGCCTCGTCGGCCTGTTCATCCTCGCCGCGATCGCGACCACGACCCACGTCTCGATCATGATCGCGGGCTTCACCCTCGGGCTGGCGGTCTCCGCGGTGGGGGAGCCGCGGCGGATGGCCTCGCAGCTCTTCGCCGTCGGCGAGGGCTTCCTCGGGCCCCTGTTCTCGGTGTGGCTGGGCGCGGTCGTGGACCTGCGGCACCTGATCGAACACCCGAAGTTCATCGTGCTGGGGCTGGCCCTCGGGCTGGGCTCGCTCCTCGCGCACGGCGCGATGCGCTTCGCCGGTCTGCCGGCGCCGCTGGCCGTGCTGTCCGCGGCGCAGGTCAGCCTGCCGGTGTCGGCGGTGACGGTCGGCGAGGAACTGCACGTGCTCGCGTCCGGCGAGGGCGCGGCGTTCATCGTCGGCGGAGTGGTGACGGTCCTCGGCGTCGCGGTGGCGGCCAGCCGCGCGACGCGCCTGATGGGCGATCCGGCCATGGCGCAGATGAATCAGCTGAAGATGTAGTCGACGATCACCGGCGCGTGATCGGAGAGCCGCGCGTCGGGCGAGGGCTCCTTGTCGACGGTCACCGCGACCGCCGAACGCGCCAGCCGCGGGGTGGCGAGCTGGTGGTCGATCCGCCAGCCCACGTCCTTGGTGAAGGAGGCGCCCGCCCAGCTCCACCACGAGAGCGGGCCGGGCCGATCGCCGTGCAGCGTCCGCACCACGTCGACGAGGCGGCGCGGCCCGATCCGGGCGTCGATCCAGGCGCGCTCCTCGGGGAGGAAGCCCTCCATCCGCTGCGCGGCGCGCCAGTTGGTGACGTCATGCGGCAGGTGCGCCAGGTTCAGGTCGCCGAGCAGCAGGAATTCGCGGCCCGCGGCGAGCGCGGCGCGCCGGTTGCGGTCGAGTTCGCGGGCGAAGGCGTCCAGGAAGCGCATCTTCCGGGCGTGCTTCGCGCCGCCGTCGGGGGCCTCGCGCATGTTCCCGGGCCGTTGCAGGTGCGCGGGGAGCCCGCCCTTGGGCAGGTACAGGCAGGCCACCGTCAGGCCGGGGAGGTCCGCCTCGACGTACCGTCCCTCGTGGGCGTACTCGGCGAGCCCACGCGCGCGGGGCGGGTGGCTCACCCAGGTCCGCACGGCCGACGGTGCCTCCCGGGACAGGATCGCGACCCCGTTGCGGCCCGGGACGGAGCCGCAGTCGATCGCGGCGTGGTAGCCCGGGAACCCGCCCACCTCGGCGGGCGGGCAGCGCAGCTCCTGCAGGGCCAGCACGTCCAGGCCGCGCCCCGCGAGCCAGTCGTCGAAGCCGCGGCGCCGCGACGCCCGGATCCCGTTGACGTTGAACGTGCCGATCCGCAGGCCGGCGGGGGCGGTCAGGGCGCGGTCGCCGTGCTCGACGGGTCGATGAGGATCTTGGCGTGCACCTCGGGGTCGCCGAGGGCGTCGAAGGCGGACTCCACGCCGCCCAGCCCGACGGTGCCCGTGACCAGCGGCTTCACGTCGACCTTGCCGTCCGCCATCATGTGCAGCGTGTCGTGGAACTCGCCCGGGTCGTAGCCGAAGACGAACCGCAGGTCGATCTCCTTGTTGCCGGCGAGGGCGGGCATGATCTGGTCGGGTTCCATGCACACACCGACGACGATCACGCGGGTGCGCAGCGGCGCGGCCTCGATGATCGAGTTGATCATGCCGGGCACGCCCACGCACTCGAAGACCACGGGGCCGGACGGGGTCTCGCCGATCTTGTCCGCGAGCCGGAAGACGTGCCACCACGGCAGGGGCCCGGGGACCAGGGTGAGCTTGTCCATGGTGCTCACGCCCAGCTTGAACAGGTCGCTGGCCCTGCGGATCTCGGTCCGGGGCTGCTTGTAGGCGTCCCACGGCTGCTGCTCCCGCGGGTCGACGACGACGTGGGCGCCCATCTCCTTCGCGAGGGCGCGGCGGCCGGGGGAGAAGTCGCTCGCGATGATCTTCTTCACGCCCGAGGCGCGGAGCATCGCGATGACGGCGAGGCCGATGGGGCCGCAGCCGATCACGATCGCCGTCCGCCCGCGGCCGACCTCGGCGCGGCGCACCGCGTGCCACGCGACGGCCATCGGCTCCGTGAGGGCGGCCTCCTCGTCGGACAGCTTGCCGGGGACGGGCATCGTCATCGACTCCTGGACGAGCACCTGCTCGGCGTACGAGCCGGGGGACCGCTCCGACAGGCCGACGAGCTGCGGCTCGCTGCCGACCATGAGGGTCGGCAGGGCGACCACGCGCGTGCCCTCGGGCCAGCGCTTGCGGCAGCCGGGCCCGTACTCGGCGACGGTGCCCACGAACTCGTGGCCCATGACGATGCGCTGGTCGGTGCGCATGCAGTCGGGGTATCCGGCCTTGGCGGCGAGGTCCGCGACGAGGTCGGCGTGGTGACGGGCGTGCAGGTCGGAGCCGCAGATCCCGGTGCGGGTCACGTTCAGGAGCACCTGCCCGCGGGCCGGGCTCGGGGCGGGGAGGTCTTCGACGGTCAGGCGACCTTCGGTGCACACGACAGCTTTCATGCGTTCGAGAATAATCGCTGCGTCCGCCGGGCCCGGTTCCCGCACCCGACGGGTGCTATGAGCCGCCTCACGCGCTTCGTGTTGCAATCGCAATCACGACTGCTATGTTGCGATCATGCAGATCGTGAAGAAGTCCTTCATCGCGCTCGCAGCGGCCGTCGGTGCCACCGCGATCGTGCCCGCCGGCGCGCACGCCGAGGCCGCGCCGCTCGTGTACGTCATCGGCGGCTTCATCGCGCCCGGCACCATGTACGAGCCGCTCAACAGCCACATCCGGGCCGCCGGCTTCGACGTCGAGCCGCTGTGGCTGACGGGCCTCGACCACCGGGCGGACGCGAACCGCCTCAAGGGCATCGTCGACGCCGAGAAGCGGGCGAACCCGCGCCGCGACATCTCGATCCTCACCCACAGCAACAACGCGCTCGTCGACCGCTACTACCTGAAGGTGCTCGGCGGGTCCCGGGACGTGCAGCGCTCCGTCGTGCTCGGCGGCGTGGAGTACGGCTCGCCGACCGGCTGCGTCCTCCCCGCCCCCGCGAACCAGTCGTGCAACGGCTCCGCGCTGATCAACCGGCTCAACGCCGGCCTCGACACCCCCGGCCCCACCGAGTACTACGCGATCCGGAGCACCCGAGATCCGCTGTCGGGGAACCTCGACGGCCGCCAGTGCCGCGCGAGCGTCCAGGGCTATCTGCCCGCGGCCGCGTCGGTCGATCACGCGTGGCTCGGGTGGGACCCGCGCGTGGTGCCGCTGGTGATCAGCTCGCTCAAGGGGACCTGCCCCGGGCGATGGGTGACCTCGCCCGAGGGCTCGGTCACGTACGAGAACAGCGTCGACCTGAACCGCAGGTAGATTCCATCGCTGGGCGCGAAGCGGGTGGACCTGGTTCGATGACTGCGTGAGCACATCGGATGACACCCGCATCGTCTCCGCCTCCCGCGATGTCGCGGCCCCGGCGGACCTCGTCTTCGACCTGATCGCCGACCCCGCGCGCCAGCCCGAGTGGGACGGCAACGACAACCTCACGGAGGCCGCACCGGGCCAGCGGGTCCGCGCCGTGGGGGACGTCTTCACGATGACCCTGACCAACGGCCAGGTCCGCGAGAACCACATCACCGAATTCGACGAGGGCCGGCTCATCGCGTGGCGGCCCGCGCCCGTCGGGGAGCCCGCCCCGGGGCATCTGTGGCGCTGGGAGCTGGCGCCCCTGGCGGACGGCGGCACCCGGGTGACCCACACCTACGACTGGACGCGGCTGCACGACGAGCAGCGTCTGCCGCGCGCCCGCGCGACCACCGCGGACCGTCTGGCGGCGTCCCTCGACCGGCTCGCGGCGCGCGCCGAGGACCAGTGACCGGACCCGAACTGCGGCGCACGCTCGGCCTGGCGGACGCCGTCACCGTCGGCCTGACCGCCATGATCGGTGCCGGCGTCTTCGTCGCCTTCGGTCCGGCCGCCGCGGCCGCCGGTTCCGCGCTGTTCGCGGGCCTCGCGATCGCCGCGCTGATCGCCTACTGCAACGCCAGCAGCTCCGCCCGCCTCGCCGCGAGGTACCCGCAGTCCGGCGGCACCTACGTCTACGGGCGGGAACGCCTCGGCCCCTTCTGGGGACACCTCGCCGGCTGGAGCTTCGTCGTCGGGAAGACCGCGTCCTGCGCGGCCATGGCGCTCACCGTCGGCCACTACGCCTGGCCGGCCCAGGGACACGCCGTCGCCGCGGGCGCCGTCGTCGCGCTGACGGCGCTCAACGTCGCGGGGGTGGAGCGCTCGACCCGCGTCGCCCGGGTGGTCGTCGCCCTCGTGCTCGCCGTCCTCACCGCGCTCGTGGTCGCCGCGTTCGCGACGGGCGCAGCGGAGCCGTCCCGGCTCTTCGACGGTGCCGCCGCCGGCCCGTTCGGCGTGTTGCAGGCCGCGGGCCTGCTGTTCTTCGCGTTCGCGGGATACGCGCGCATCGCGACCCTCGGCGAGGAGGTGCGCGACCCCGCCCGCACGCTCCCGCGCGCGATCCTGCTCGCCCTCGCCATCGCGCTCGGGGTGTACGCGATCGTCGGTGTCGTGCTGGTCGCGGTGCTCGGCACGGAGGCGCTCGCGGCGTCGGCCGCGCCGCTCGCCGACGCCGCCCGGGCGGTGGGTCTCCCGGTCGCCCTGGTCACCGTCGCCGCCTGCGTCGCGGCGCTCGGCTCATTGCTCGCGCTGCTCCTCGGGGTGTCCCGGACCGCCCTCGCCATGGCCCGCGACGGGCACCTGCCGCGCGCCCTCGGCACCGTCCACGAGGCGCGCCGGGTCCCGGTGCACGCCGAGGTCGCCGTCGGCGTGGTCGTCACGGTGGTGGCCGCGACGGCCGACCTGGGTGCCGCCATCGGCTTCTCGTCGTTCGCGGTGCTGGTCTACTACGCCGTGGCGAACGCGTCCGCGTGGACGCTCGACTCCGCGGTCCGTGCGCGGATCGTTCCGGCCGTCGGACTGATCGGGTGCGTCCTCGTCGCGCTCTCACTGCCGACGGGTTCGGTGTCGGCCGGCATTCTCGTGCTGGTCGCCGGTGCGCTCGCGTACACCGTGACCCGCTCTAACAGCCCGTCTGGTACAGCGCCTTGAGCCAGCCGGCACTCTGATAGCCCCAGCCGAACACCGTCTCCGCGGTGCCGCGCCGCTCGGGGTAGTCCGTCATCTGCATCGACTTGTCGTAGCAGCGCTCGAGGATGAAGCGGGCACGTTCCAGGTGGGCGGTGGTGGTGACCACGATGATGTCGTTCCAACCGCGGGCGGCGGCGAGCCGCTGCACCTCCTGCGCCTCGCCGCGCGTGGTCCACGGCTGCGGGAGGAAGCACGTGACCTGCACGCCGGTGATGGGCCGCGCACACAGCTCCTGCATCCGGGTGTCGTCGGGGCCGACCGAGTTCGACAGCACGACCTGCGTGGACAGGCCCTGTTCGGCGAGCCGGAGGCCGTATTCGAACCGGTCGTAGGGGTTGCCGCCGAGCACCACGATCGCGTCCGCCGGCTGCAGGGTCCGGTCGATCTTCGGCTGGAGGTAGGCGCGGTCGAGCGCGATGCCGACGGCGACGACGAGCGCGAGCGCCACCAGGCCCGCGACGAGGCGACGCATGCCCCGCCCTCCCGTCACCGCTCTGCGCACCACTGCAGTATCGCGGTTGCAACATCAGCCCGCACATCGGGGTGGTACGCCGGGTGGTCTCCGGCGGCGGGGCGCAGGGTCCGGACGGTGCCCGCGCCGGGTCGGCGGGCGAGGCGGCGCAGCCCCTCGGGGCCGCGTTGGGCGTCGAACCAGCCGGCGTCGGGCGGTGCGAGCACGAGGACGGCGTGGGTGCCGCGCGCCACGACGGGCCGCAGCAGCACCTCGGGGACCTGGGTGACGCCGCGCCGGCCCAGCAGCCGCCAGGCGGGGTAGGGCAGCCCCCGGCGGAGCAGTTCCTTGACCCGCCCGCGCGGGCTGCGCGCGAAGGCGGGATCCGTCCGGGGCACGCCCAGGTCCGCGGCCGCCGGCGCGGCGGTGATACCGGGCTTGAGGCGCCACGAGTACAGCACAGCGTTCACCAGGACCGTGGCGTCGGCGACGGCCGCGCGCGCGGCGTGGGCGGCGTACCAGGAGCCCGAGCAGACGCCGGCGGTGAGCAGTGGGCCGTCGAGCGCGTGGGCCGCCGCGGCAGCGTCGTCCACCCCGGTCGGGGGGAACAGCGCGACGGCCTCGCCGGCGGCGACGTCCCCCGATTCGCCGGCGCCCCGGCGGTCGAAGCGCAGCGCGGCGCAGCCCGCCGCGGCCACCTCGCGGGCCAGCTCCACCCAGGCGCGGTTCGGGCCGTGCCGGGTGTCGTTGGCGGTCGCGCACAGCAGCACCGAACCGCGCGGCGCCGCCCCGCCGGCGGGGACGGTCCGGATCGCTGCGGCGCCGCCCACCTCCTCGATCCGTTCCTCGGCGCCGCGCAGCCGGGCACTCGTGCGGATGGCGGGATCGACGGTGACGCGCTCCGCGCCGGGCAGCGCCGCCCCGAGCCAGGCGGCGATGTCCGCGATGGCGGCGTCGGGGATCCGCACGAGGTGCGCGTCCGGTTCGACGAAGTCCGGCATGCCGTCGACGGTGATCCGCTCCGCACCGTCGGGACCCGCGGGCGCGGCGCCGGGGCGCCCCACGAGCAGGAGGCGCGGCGCCGTCAGGCGGTCGGCCGGGAGCGCCGAGAGCTCGGCGATCGCGTTCGGATGCGCGTCGAGGCCGATCCACGTGCCGGACCCCGCGCCGATCGTCATGCGCGCGAGCGCTGCTTGCGCGCGCGCGAAGGCCCTGCCGCCCACGGGGTCCCACAGCACCGCGGCGGGCGGGGTCAGGCCCGCGGCGCCCGCGATCGCCGCGCCCACCCGCAGCGCCACCACCGCCGGTGATCCCACGCCGAGACCGCGCAGGTACGCGTCCGCGTGACGCACGGAGGCGACCCATCCGTCGGCGCCGCCGGGGAGGCCCGCGGCGCCCGCGGAGTCGCCGGTCCCGAGGTAGTCGAAGCGGAGCACGGCGACACCGTCCGCGGCGAGCAGCGCCGCGAGCCGCCGCAGCCCGCGCAGGGCGTCGTACTGCTCCTTCGCGAGCGGCGGTACCAGCAGCACCGCGCCGCGGACCCGGCGCGATGCGGGCAGGTGCAGCGCGCCGTACAGCGGCGCGTCGGCGGGGCCGAAGTAGGTGCGCAGCTCCACCGGCCGGTCAGTCGAGGACATCGAGGATCTCCCTCGCCCGGTCCGCGTAGGTGTGCCCACCCCGGGTGATCGCGGCGTGCCCGGCGGCGGCGATCCGCGCCGCGGCCGCCGGGTCGGCGCGCACGCGCGCGACGAGGCCGTCGATCTCGGCGGGGTCGTCGTAGAGCAGTGCCTCCCGGCCGTCGGCGAGCAGCTCCGCGTGTTCGACGGTGCGCGGGCCGACGAACAGTCCGCCCGCCGCGGGCACCTCGAAGGTGCGGCACGTGTGCGTGTCGCGGTTGTCGGAGTTGAGCAGCACGAGGTTCGCGTCGACCGCCGCGATCGCGGCCGACAGCGCGGTGCCGTACTGCGGGCCCCGCACCGTCGCCCGGCTGCGCAGGGCGGCGGGCCTGCGGCGCCATCCCGGGCCCGCGAGGTAGAACTCGGGTCCGAGGCGGGTGGCGAGGCCCGTGAGCAGGTCGGCCCGGTCGGGGCGCGCGTTGCCGATGAACCCGGCCGCGTACCGCCGGGCGGAGCGGGGCACCACCGGTCGGTGCCACGCCGGGTCGTAGGCGCTGCGCACGAAGATCGCGTGGCGCGCGCCCCGCGCCAGCAGTTCGGGCACGTTGTGCGCCTTCGTGGTGACGACGGCGTCCCACCGGGGTTCCGCCGCGAGGTACTCGGGGGTCGTGTTCACGGGGTTGGCGACGTCGTCCGCGCTGTAGTGCACCCGCCGGCCGGCGGGGAGCGCGAGCAGCCGCTCCTGGTCCAGGTGCACCGACGTGTAGCAGAACAGCAGGTCGGCGACGGGCTGCGCCTCCAGCCGACGGTGCACCGCCTCCACGGTGCCGGGCGCGCGCCGCCCGGTGCGCTTGGCGTACCACCACGCCGCGCTGCCGCGGCGGGGGAGCGTCACCGGCGTGGTGTCGACGACGACCACCTCGTGGCCGGCGCGGCGGAAGCCCTCGGCGAGTGAGCGCGCGTTGCTGCCGTACCAGTCGTCGCCCGCGAACAGGATCCTCATGCCGCACCGCCGCCCGCCGCGGTCGGAGCCGTGTCCGCGGCCTCCAGGCGCCGGGCCCGCAGGACCGAGAACCCCGCGGCGGCGGTCTGCGCCACCACGATCCCGATCACCACCGTCCTCGGGTCGTGCGTGCGCAGCGCCGCGGCGACGGTGCCGGCGATGACGGCGGCGCCCACCGCGCCGGCCAGCAGCACGCCCCGCGCGTCGCCCAGGACCGGCAGGACGGCGGTCGCGACGAAGGAGGCCACCGCGAGGCCGGGCAGGGCCCACGCCTGCGCCTGCAGCAGCGGGACGGCTCCGTCGAACTCCGCGCCGAAGACGAGCGGCACCAGGCACGGCGCGAGCACCGTTGCGACGGCGGCGAGCACGGCGCCGCCCGCCGCGACCAGCACGGTGCCGCGGCGCGCGGTGGCCCAGAACGCGCCCGTCCCGCGGCGCGCCAACCGGGGGAGCAGGCTCACGCCCACGGCGTCGAGCAGGGCCCCGGCCGCCTGGACCGGGCGGTCGCTCGCGCTGAACAGGCCCAGCGCGGGCGGGGGGAGCGTCGGCGCGAAGACCGTCGCCACGCCCGGCCCGTAGGACGAGGAGAGCAGCCGTGCCGCGAACACGGGTCCGCCCGTGCGCAGTAGCTCGGTCGGCGGCCCGGGCCGGCGGGGCCGACCGAAGTCGCGGAGCGTCCGCGCCCAGGACCAGCCGACCGCGACGAGGTTGCCGGCGAGCAGGCAGGCCATCGCCGCCTCGGGCGTCCGCACCTGCGGCAGCACGCCGACCAGGAGCGCGAGGTAGACGACCCGGCCCGCGGTCTGCTGCGCGACGACGGCGCCGAACCTGCCGGTGCCGAGCAGTACCCAGTCGTCGCCGCACGCGCTCACCGAGCCCACGACCAGGCCCAGCGCGCCCAGCTCCACGGCGCGCGGCACGGGCAGCGCCGCGGCCAGGAGGAACGCCGCCGTGAACACCGCGAGCGCCGCGACGCGGAGTCCCGCGTAGTCGCCCCGCAGCCGGGCCAGTCCGGGTTTCTCGGCGTGGGCCGCGACGAACGCGGTGATGCCGAGGTCGGTGCAGAGGGCGCCCAGGAAGCAGGTCGACATCGCGATCGCGAGCAGTCCCATTCCGGCGGGGCCGAGGAGTCGCGCGCAGAGCGGGATGGTCACGAGCGTGATCGCGTACTGGCCGTAGCGGCCCGCGGAGACGAGGGCCACGTCGCGGAGCACCCCCGCGGTACCGCGGAGCGGGCTCATCGCTCGTCCCGCGCCACCCGGGCCAGCAGGGAGTCCGCGATCGCGGCGGAGGTCTTGAGGTCCAGATCGCGGCCCCGGTCGCGCGCCGCGGCGCTGAGCTGCTCGCGCAGTTCCCAGTCGGCGATCAGCGCGTCCAGCGCGACGGCCAGGAGGTCGGGCCGGCGGGGCGCCACGAGGACGCCGTCCTCCCGGTCGACGATGAGCTCCGTCGGGCCGCCGGCGCGGGCGGCCACCACGACCCGGCCCGCGGCCATCGCCTCGGCGACGACCTGCCCGAAGGGCTCGGTGAGCCGCGAGTAGTGCACGACGATGTCGGCGTCCGCCGCCTCGGCGATCGGGTCCGCGACGTGCCCGGTGAAGGTCACGCGGTGCGCGATGCCCAGGCGCGCGGCGAGTTCTTCGAGCTCGGCGAGGTACCCGTCGTCCCCGTCGAAGTGCGTGCCGCCGACGAACCGCACCGCGGGCTCGGCGTCCATCTGGGCGAGTGCCCGCAGCAGCAGGTCCTGGCCCTTCCACGGCGTGATCCGGCCGATCATCGCGATCTTCACGTTCTTCGGGGCGCGCTGGGGTTCGGGGACGGGGACCGCGCTCAGGTCGACGCCGGGGTGGCACACCGCGGTCGGGCTGCCGCCGGTCGAGATCGTGCGCAGGGTGCCGCGCGAGTTGGCGAGATACCCCGAGGCGGCCAGCCGGCCGAGGAGTCGGAGTGCGAAGCGCTTGCGGCCGAAGTACTCCGCACTGACGCGATCATGCACCTGCCACACCAGGGGGATGCCCGTGCGGCGGGACGCGACGGCGCCCACGAGGAGTGCCTTGGTCGACTCGGCGACCACGACGTCCGCGTCGGCGTCGAGCAGCAGCGGCGTGAGCCGCCGCCCGGCGCGGTACAGGCCGACGGCTCCGCGGAGCAGCCCCACCGGCCCGGTGTCGCGCCGCACCGTCGACGGCCGCCCCGGGACGACGGTGACGGGCACGTCGGCGGCCTCGAGCACGTCGGTCAGGGGGCCGGGGGCGAGGAGCACGACGGTGGCCGGTACCCCGCGGTGGCGCAGTTCGCCGGCGAGGCGGGCGAAGGCCAGTTCCGCACCCGAGGGCGCTGCGGTGTGCCCGAGGAAGACGGGGCGGCGGGCGCTCACGCGGCGATCGCCCGGTAGAGCGCGGCGTGGCGCGCGGCCGCGACGTCCCAGCCGAACCGTGCGGCGTGCGCGCGGCAGTCGTGCGCCGAGGGGCGGGCGCCGTCGAGTCCCGCGGCCAGGCGGTCCGCGAGGGCGCCGAGATCCCCGGCGGGGACGACCAGGTCGGGGGCGAGGTCGCGGACGGCGTCGGGAAGCCCGCCGACGTCGGTGACCACGGGGGCGCGTCCGGAGGCGAGGGACTCGAGGGCGACGAGACCGAAGCCCTCCCAGGCCACCGACGGAACGGCCGTCAGCGTCGCGGCGGCGTACCTGCGCGCGAGGTCGGCGTCGTCGATCGTTCCCACGAACGTCACAGTATCGGTGATCCCCAGTTCCGCCGCGCGTTGGCGCAGAAGCGCGCGCTGCGTGCCGTCGCCCACCACATCGAGGCGGGCGTCGGGATGTCGGGCGAGTACCGCCGGCCACGCCCGCAGCAGCACGTCGATGCCCATGCGGCGCTCCAGCCGGCGCACGCACAGCACCCGCGGCGGACCGTCGGGGGCGGGGGCGGCGGTGAAGCGTTCGAGGTCGACGCCGGGCGGGATCACGGCGATCGCGCCGCGGTCCGCCCCGTACCGGGACACGAGGACGTCGGCGAATGCCTGCGAGAGCACCACGAAGCGGTCGCTGCCGCGGTAGCGGGCGCGCTCGACGAGCGCTTTCACCGCGACCGCGACCCGGCCCTCGCCGGCCGTGGCGCTCTCCTGCGCCCACGGCCCGTGGAAGTGGGTGACCAGGGCGGCGCCGCGGGGTGCGGGCCCGAACAGTGCGAAGTGCCGGTCGAGGACCGCGGTGCCGTCGGGGGCGCGGCGGCGCGACGCCCGTACCCGTGCCGCGGTGCCGCCGGTGTCGGCTCCCCAGCTGCCGCCGCCGGGCTCGGGATCGCCGAACGCGGACGCGCTGGCATCGACGTCCGGGCGGCGCCGCAGGGCCGCGAACAGGTCCGCGAAGTATCGCGGCAGGCCACCGGGCGTCGCACCCGGCCAAGTGGTCCCGGTCAGGTGGACGCGGACAGCCGTCACAGTTGTGCGGAGACGGATGCGGGCCAGGCCGCGCGGTCGAGGCCGTGGGTGGCGAGCAGTGCGAGGGCGATCCGCTCGATGCCGAAGCCGAGGCAGGCACTGTGCGCGGGCGCGCCGTCCACGGTGGTGATGTCGAAGTGCACCCCGAAATGATCCCGGTGGTAGTTGCTGGACGCGACGGCGACCCCCGGGACGTCCTCGCCGTACATCGGCACGAGGATCTCGGTCTTGAGGTTCTCCGCGGACTGATCGGCGGCGAGCAGCCGGCCGGCACGGCCGAAGAACGGGTCGGTCGCGGGCGTCCGCCGGACGGCCAGGCCGAGATCGGCGAGCAGATCGGCGGCGCGGGCGACCCAGGTGTCGCGGTGCGCGACCGCCGCGCGGTCGGTGCCGACGCGGACGATCTCGCGCATGCGGAAGGACTGCATCCGAGCGGGATCCACGGAGGGCTCGCGTCGGAAGCAGTGGCCGGAGACGTCGACCCAGGCGCCGTCGCGCGGGAGCTGCCCGCTGAGAACCGGGTACACCGAGTGGCACGCGGACGGGACCAGCGCGACGTCGCTCGCGTGGAAATGGCCGCCCCAGTCGTGGCCCGCGTTGCGGCCCGCGAGCAGCAGGCGGTGTTCGGCGTCGCCGCCGGTGTACGTGGACACCGCCGCGGCGAGCTGGGGGAAGGACGCGATGTAGTCGGTGCGGTCGAGGTACTCGCGCGGCATCACCGGCGGGAAGGACAGCACCGTGGCGGCGCCGCCGTGCACCTCGCGCACCGTCGCGCCGATGAGCGCGTCGATCGCGGTGGTCAGGTCCGCGAACGCGGCGCTCTGGCCGTACACGCCGTCGACCCCCGACGGGATGAGGAGCCCGGCATCGAAGAGGGACGTGCGGAACTCCTGCTGACGCGCGTGCAGGTCAGTAAAGTCGATCGCACGGGTTGCCGTTGCCTGCGTCATCGGTCTCTTCTCCATGGCTGGAACCGTTGTCACTGCAACACGTTACCAGGCTAGGGTGTGCGACGGTGGTGTGGGCGTCGCGACTGCAAAGGGATTCGCCGTCGGCTCGGTGTCGGGGCGCAGTGCAGGTGGGAGGTGCGATGGACGAGGTGATCCGCGCGATCGTCGCGGTGCACGGCCGGTTGACCAGGCCGATCGCGGAAATTGCAGGTGGTGATGATCTGTTTGCGCTCGGGCTCACGTCCCACGCCGCCGTGAACGTCATGCTGGCTGTCGAAGACAGATTCGCGATCGAGTTCCCAGACTCGGTGTTGAGCAAAAACACATTCAGTACGCTGGATTCGATCGCGGCGACGGTCCGCGGGCTCACCGGCTGAGCCGCCGATGACCCGCATCGCCGTCGTCCACGAGCGGTGGACCGAGCAGGGCGGCTCCGAGAACGTCGCGCGGGCCCTCGTCGACGCCTGGCCCGACACCCGCCTGCACGTCGCGTTCGCCGATCCCCGCGCCGTACCGGGGGACCTGCGTGAGCGGATCGCCGTCACCGGACTCGATCCCGTGCACCGCGCGCTCGGCCGCCGCTCCCACGCCCCGCTCATCCCGCTCGCGCCGGCTGCGTGGCGCCGGCACCGTCCGGACCCCGGGGCCGACGCCGTCGTCATCAGCCATCACGCGATGGCCGTGTCCGCGGCGTCGGCCTGGCCCGATGCCGCGGTCGTCGCGTACGTCCACTCGCCCGCGCGGTGGGCCTGGATGCCGGAACTGCGCTCGGGCGAGGCCTTCGGCGCCGCGGGCCGGTTCGCGTTGACGGCCCTCGCCGCGCAGACGCGCGCGGTCGAGACCGCCGCCGTCCCGCACCTCGACGTCGTCGTCGCGAACTCGAGCGCCGTCGCGCACCGCATCGAGCGCTGGTGGGGCGTCCCGGCGCGGGTGGTCGCGCCGCCGGTCGACGTCGCGCGGTTCACGCCCGACGGTGCCGTCCCCGGCGACTACTTCCTGGTCGCGGGCCGGCTCGTGCCCTACCGCCGCGTCGACCTCGCGATCCGCGCCGCGCAGCGCGCCGGAGTACGGCTCGTCGTGGCCGGCGACGGTCGGCACGGCGCCGCGCTGCGCCGCATCGCCGGCGCGGAGACCGCCTTCCTCGGCCGCGTCTCGGATGCGGAGATGGTGCGCCTGCAGCGCGAGGCCGTCGCCACCGTCATGCCGGGCGAGGAGGACTTCGGCATCGTCCCCGTGGAGGCCATGGCGGCCGGCACTCCCGTCCTGGCGCGCGCCGCGGGCGGCGCGCTCGACACGGTCGTCCCCGGCGTCTCCGGCGTCCTCGTGCCCGACGTTCCCGACGAGGCGTTCGTCGAGGCCCTCGCCGCGGCGATGCGGGGCCTGGACCCGGCCGGGTTCGACCCGGCGGTGCTGCGCGCGCACGCGGAGCGCTTCTCCGTGCCCGCCTTCCAGGAACGGATGCGCGCGATCGTCGCGGAGGCGGCGCGATGAACCGGGTCGGGATCGACATCGCGGAGGTGGCGCGCATCGAGGAGTCGATCGCGCAGTTCGGGGCGCGCTTCACCGCCCGGGTGTTCACCCGCGGGGAGCTCGCCGACTGCGCCGGGGACGCCCGGCGGCTCGCCGCGCGGTGGGCGGCGAAGGAGGCCGTGGTCAAGGCGCTGCGCCTCGGGCCGGGCGTGGCGACGCCGCCTCGCGAGGTCGAGGTGATCGGTACGCCGCGCGGTCCGGAGGTGCGGCTGCACGGCGGGCTCGCGGCGCACGCGCGCGAGCAGGGGTGGCTCCGTGTCGAGCTCTCGCTCACTCACACGGACGGATCCGCCGCGGCGGTGGTGCTCGCCGAGCTCACCGAGCTCGCCGCGGGTGGGCGCGGCGCTCAGTAGCCCCCTAGCGCCCGCCGCGGCCGAAGAGCACCGTGCCCACCGAGATCAGCAGGATCTTCATGTCGAGCCACAGGCTCCAGTTCTCGATGTAGTAGTTGTCGTAGGACGCGCGGTCCCGGATGTCCGTGTCGCCGCGGAGCCCGTGGATCGCGGCCCATCCGGTCAGGCCCACCATCACGCGGTGCCGGGACTGGTAGGCGGGGATCTCCGCGCCGAAGCGGTTCGCGAAGTGCGGGCGTTCCGGCCGCGGGCCCACCACCGACATGTCGCCGCGCACCACGTTCCACAATTGCGGCAGTTCGTCGATGGAGTGCCGGCGCAGGAACCCGCCGAGTCGGGTGATCCGCAGCCGGTCGTCCGTCCAGTCGCGGTCCGACTCCTCGTCGGGCACCGGTCGCATGGTCCGGAACTTGTACAGGGAGAACAGCCGCCCGTCCTGGCCCACGCGGGTCTGCCGGAACAGGATCGGCGCGCGCGGCTCCTGGAGCTTGATCGCCACGGCCACCAGCAGCAGGAGCGGTGACAGCAGGACGAGCCCCAGCAGGGAGGTCACGAACGAGGTGACGCGCTTGACGCGCCAGTGGCTCGAGCGGAGCGCGAGGCGGCGCACCAGCACGAGGGGGGTGGTGTGGATGCGGTCCATGTCGCGGTCCTGGTGCACGAACTCGTACAGGCGCGGGACCACGTAGATCTCGCAGTCCAGGGTGTCGCAGTCGCGCAGGGGCTCGACCAGCGTGGCGTCGCGATCGCGGGAGAAGGCGACGATCACGGTGTCGATGTCGCGCTCGCGGATCAGCCGGGCGAGGTCGTTGCGGCGCGGGATCACCTCGACGGGGAAGAGGGTGGCGTCGAGGGGGTCGTCGTCCATCACCAGGACGGGGCGCAACCCGTACTCCGGGAACTCGAACATCGAGTGGACCAGCTCGCCCGCGACCTTGCCGCCGCCGATGACCAGCGTGCGCCCGCCGCGCTCCGGATGCCGGGCACGGTGCCGCCGGACCGCGCCGTAGTACAGCACGCGGACCGCGAACAGCACGATCCAGCAGGCCACCGCGTCGATCAGCTGGGAGTGGTCGTCCTGCCACACGGTGATGACCCCGAGCGGTGCGATCATCCACCCCGCGATCGCCAGCTGCGGCGCAGAATCGAGGGCGCTCAGCGTGATCCGCGTGCGGTACAGGCCGAACAGGTAGAAGACGCTCACCGTGAACGCGGCGCCCACGAATCCCTGGATCGCATGGCCGATGTGGGACGGGGTGCTGTGGTTCGTCGCCGCGAGGAACGCGTAGACGACGATGAAGTCGAGGAACGCGAGCGCCCACGAGTGGCGGCGCATGCGGCGGCCGCTACCGGCCGGTGCACCGTTCGTGGTCATGCGCTCCTCGGGGCCGTCGGGGTCATCCGTCGCTTGAATATAGGACATCTCCGCCGGGCTGTGACAACCAGTGCAGTCCTGTCGCAGCCCGCGTACTGTGAGCGTCGTGCAGCCCCTCCCGTCGCAGACCGCGCTGCTCCAGTCGGCCGCGCACCATCCCGGCGGTCGGGCGCTCGTGATCGACGCGGTCCTGTGGACCACGTTCCAGGGCGAGAGCGACGCGCTCGCACGCGCCATGGCGGAGACACTCGCCGAGACCGAGACCGCCGGGGTCGGTGCGGTCCTCGCGCCCGACGGGTCGGTTCGGCTGGTCGCCGCCGACCGGGCCCCGGTCACGGTCCGCGCGTTCGGCGACGAGGACGAGCTCCGGCGATGGCGTGCGCGCGGCGCGCTGGCGTTGGACGGCGGCCCGTTGGTCCGCGCGACGGTCGTGCGCCGCGGGAGCGAACACGGTGTGCGTCTGCTCGCGCACCATGCGCTGCTCGACGGCTACTCGTGCATCCGTCTCTTCCGCCGGCTCGCGGACCGGCTCGCCGCCGAGGACGCAGGGGCGACGCTCCCGTTCGCCCGGCGCGGTGATCTCGCGGCTCTCGCGGCTGCGGCCGCCCCTCTGCGGGCGCCGGACCCCGCGTTCTGGGCCGTCGCGACGGAGGGGCTCGGCGAGCCGGGCCACGAGATCGCGTTCACCGATCGCACGGCGCCGCCCGTCGATCATCCGTTGCAGTACCGCACGACCGTGCCGGCATCGGACTTCCTGGCCCGTCGGTCGTGGCCCGAGGAGGCCGTCGGCACCGTCGCGGCGTACGTGGCCCGACACCTGGGCACCGATGTCGCGCAGGTGGGGGTGACCGCCGCCCTGCGGAGGACCGCGCTCGAGCGGGCCACCCCGACCGCCTGGGTGGCCGTCGTCCCGACCCGGCTAGCGGTGCCGGACGACGCCACGCCCGTTTCCCTGGCCGGGGACCTGCGCCGCTGGCTGGACGCCGCGGCGGAGCGGATCGCCACCGGCGAGCGGCCCGAGCAGCTCCTCACCACGATCCCCGCCGCGTGGCGCACGAGGCGCGTGTTCGGGCCCGTCATCAACGTGCTGCCGGACCTCGGACTGCCGGGGTGGTCGCTCGACGTCACCGCCTGGGGGCCGGTCCCGGACTGCCTGCTCTCGGTGTACCCGGATCGGAACGGCGAGGTGATCGTCGACGGGGTCTTCCACCCCGACCTCTACGACGCCGAGCAGGCCGCCGCGCACGTGGAGGCCATCGCCGCGCTCGTGCCGGCGGCGTTGGCCCGGCCGAACGCGCCGCTCCCGCCGATCCCGGCGAGGCCCGTGGATCCGGATCGGGTCGCTGTGCCCGGCGGTTGGGTGTCGCCCGGGCGACTGCGGGCCGCGCTCGACGCCGCGGGATTCACCGCGGAGGAGGCGGAGCTGCGTCTGCGAACGCCGGCGACCGTCGTACTCCATGGGGTCGGCGCCGATCGAGTCCCGTCCGCGCGGGCGGTCGTGCCGCCGGGAGTGCGTGTGCGGCGGGCGTGAGCACCACGCCCGGATTTTGCTGGAATGGCACTGAAACTTGCCGTCTCGACGAATCTCGATGCACGGTGGATCCATGACCGAGCACGCACACGCACAGCCGCACGCGCACAGCCATCCGGATTGGGCCGCGCTCGCCGCGGAGATCGAGGCCGAGGGCGAGACCCTGCTGCCGTACGTCGAGCAGGCCGCCGATGTCATCGGAGGGCGACTGGCAGCGCCCGGAACGATCCTCGACGTCGGCTCCGGGCCGGGTGTCTTCGCCGCCGCTCTGGCCGGACGGTTCCCGTCCGCGCGGGTGATCGCGGTGGACGGATCCCCGCAGCTGCTGGACCGGGCCCGGGACCGCGCGGCGCGGGCCGGGCGTCCGATCGAGACCCTGCACGCGGAGCTGCCCGACGGCTTCCCGGCGCTGCCGGCGGCGGATCTGATCTGGACCGCGCAGACCATGCACCACCTGGGCGACCAGGCCGCGGCGGTCGGTGCGCTCGTGGGCCGTCTCCGCCCGGGCGGGGTGTTGGCGGTGGCCGAGGGCGGCCTGCCGTCGCGTTTCCTCCCGCGCGACATCGGCATCGGCCGCCCCGGGCTCGCCGAGCGGCTCGACGCGCTGCAGGCCGTCGGCTTCGGGGAGATGCGGGCCGCGCTCGACGGCACCGTCGACGTGCCGGAGGACTGGCCCGCGGTGCTGCGGGCGGCGGGGCTGCGCGACGTGCACGCCCGGACCTTCCTGGTGGACCGCCCGGCGCCGCTCGACGACGCGTCCCGGGCGGGCGTGGCCCACCATCTCGGCCGCTACCTGCGGATGGCCGACCGCCTCGATCCCGACGACGCGGCGGTGCTGCGCAGGCTCACCGACCCGGAGGACCCGCACAACGTGCGACGCCGCCCCGATGTCTTCGTGCTCGCCGCACGAACGGTGTACATCGGGACGGCGCCGTGACCGTCGTCGGGGACGAGTCGGGGGACTAGGAGACCGTCGCGACCCCGTCGCGGAACGTGATCGTCCCGTTCTGGAAGGTCTGCTTGATCGCGCCGTTCTCGGCGGTCTCGTCGCTGGTCGGGTAGCCCAGCTTGCCGGCCTCGTGGCCCGCGTCGCCCCACTTGTCGCCGATCACGCCGTGCACGACGTGCGCGCCCGAGGCCTGCGACCAGTAGATCGTGCCGCCCTTGAGCGTGAGGTACTTGCCCTTACCGTCGGGCAGCGCCGAGACGGGGCCGAGCGGCGCACCGAGGTGCCCCTTCTCGTAGCCGTACTTCGCGTACTCGCCGATGATCGGGCCGTCGGTCAGGGTGACCTCCGTGCCGCCGGGCGTCGCGATCTTCGTCGACGGCACAGCGGCCTTCGACTCGGAACCCGCGCCGGACCCGCCTGCACCGTTCGCGCCGGACTCGCCCGCACCGGACTCGCCCGCACCGGAACCGTTCGCGCCGGTGACCGCGGAGGCCGCGCTGCCGGCCGCCGACGTCGCGGCGTCCTTCGCGTCGTTCGCCGTGTCCTTGGCGCTGTCGCACGCGGCGAGGGCAACGGTCAGCGCGGCGGCGGCGGCTACTGCACCGATCGTCCGAGTGATCCGAGTATTCATAAGAGCTCCCTTCGGCAGGGTGAATTGAACGCTCGAAATGTAACCACACTCCTGCCCGGATTTCAGCGCAGACGCACCGTTTGTATCTGATCCACCGTTCCGACCGGGCCCGCGATGTCGTGAATGACCGAATGGGTCAGACCTGCGCCATCGGGTCCGGTGGACACCCGCGTGTCGAAGCCGATGGCACTGCCGACCGGGTCGCGGAACAGGTGCGCGGTGAGGTCGAGGTTCGGATACGCCACGTCCTCCGGAGTGAACCGGGGTGTCATTCCGTTCGCGATATCAAAAAGGCGCGCCGCCCGGGCGATCGGCCCCGTCGGCTCGTCGAGCAGCTCCACGTCGGACTCCACCCAGTACGTCGCGCGGCCCGGGCGCACCTCGGCGCGCCGGGTCCGGGCGGAGGCGATGAAGCCGCCCGGCCAGACGGTGCTCGGCTCGTACTCCGGCAGCTGCTCCGCAGGCGGGATCGGGTCGAGTTCCGTCCCGGCGACCTCGCGCGTGTCGCGCCGATCGAGCAGCCAGGCGCGCAGGACGAGACCGGCGCGGCCGCCGTGGCTCAGGGTGGCCTCGACGAGCTCGATGGTGCGGCCCGGGCGCACCACCCGCACGTCTACCTCGACGACGTCCATGGGCAGGGTGCCGAGGATGTCGTAGGACAGGCGCGCGATCCGCAGGTCGTCGTCGCGGCGGGTGTTCCGGTCCTGTTCCACTGCGTGCGCGAGGAGCCCCATGGGCGGAGCGATGTGCTGTTCGGCGGTGTTCCAGCCGCCGGAGACGTGCTCGGTGGGACGGAACGCGGTCGCGGAGACCCGATCGAAGTACGGCATGGAGTGAGCGTACGCCCGCGACCGGCGCGTATCGCACTTAGGGTTAATTCTCACTAACTGGAATTCCGGTGCCGACACGACCGCGCCCCGCACACCGGGAACGGTGTACGGGGCGCGGCTGCCGGCCGGAGGAAGAGGATCAGGCCTTCACATCGAACCGGTCTGCGTTGGCGAGCTTGGTCCATGCGGCGACGAAGTCGCTCACGAACTTCTCGCCGGCGTCGGCGGCGCCGTAGACCTCGGCGATGCCGCGGAGGATCGAGTTCGAACCGAAGACGAGGTCGGCGCGGGTGGCCGTCCACTTCTTCTCGCCCGTGGCGCGATCGGTGCCCACGTAGGTGGCGTCGTCGTCGGACGCCGGGGCCCACTTCGTGTTCATGTCGAGCAGGTTCACGAACCAGTCGTTGCTCAGCGTGCCCGGGCGGTCGGTGAAGACACCGGCCTCGGAGCCGCCGTAGTTGTTGCCCAGTACGCGGAGTCCGCCGAGCAGCACGGTCATCTCCGGCGCGGTGAGGCCGAGCAGGTTCGCCTTCTCGACGAGGAGGTACTCCGCCGGCATCGGCGCGCCCTTCGCGACGTAGTTGCGGAAGGCGTCGAAGCGCGGCTCCAGCACGGCGAACGACTCGACGTCCGTGTCCGCCTGGGTCGCGTCGGCGCGGCCGGGCGTGAACGGGATCGTGACGTCGACGCCCGCGGCCTTGGCCGCCTGCGCCACGCCGGCGTTACCCGCGAGGACGACGACGTCGGCGAAGGAGACCTTCTTGCCCGACTCGGCGTTGAAGGCCTCGACCACGCCCTCGAGCGTCCGGATGACCTGCGCGAGCTCGTCCGGCTCGTTGACCTCCCAACCGGCCTGCGGCTGCAGGCGCAGGCGGCCGCCGTTGGCGCCGCCGCGCTTGTCGGTGCGCCGGAACGAGGAGAAGGCCGCCCACGCGGTCTTGACCAGCTGGGCGGTGGTCAGGCCGGTCGCCAGGATGCGCTCGGTGATGACGTCCGCGTCGGCCGCGTCGATCGGCGCGCCCTCGGCCGCGGGGATGGGGTCCTGCCACAGGTGCTCGGTCTTGGGGACCAGCGGGCCGACGTAGCGGGCGGTCGGGCCCATGTCGCGGTGGAGCAGCTTGAACCAGGCCTTGGCGAAGGCGTCGGCGAGCTGCTGCGGGTTGTCGAGCCAGCGCTTGGTGATCTCGCCGTAGATCGGGTCGAAGCGCAGCGACAGGTCGGTGGTCAGCATCGACGGGTGGGTCTTGCCGGTGCCGAAGGCCTCCGGCACCGAGTTCGCCCAGCCGCCGTCCTTCGGGCGCCACTGGTTCGCGCCGGCGGGGCTCTGGAAGAGCTCCCACTCGTTGCTGTAGAGGATCTCCAGGAAGCTGTTGTCCCACTTGGTCGGCGTGTGCGTCCAGATGACCTCGAGTCCGCTGGTCACGGCGTCCTTGCCGACGCCGGTGCCGTTGCCGCCCTTCCAGCCCAGGCCCTGCTGTTCGATGGGGGAGGCCTCGGGCTCGGGGCCGTTCTCGACAGGGCCCGCGCCGTGCGTCTTGCCGAAGGTGTGGCCGCCGACGATGAGCGCCGCGGTCTCCTCGTCGTTCATCGCCATCCGGCCGAAGGTCTCACGGATGTCGTCCGCGGCCGCGATGTAGTCCGGCACGCCCTCGGGCCCCTCGGGGTTGACGTAGATCAGGCCCATGTGGGTGGCGCCGAGCGGCTGGTCCAGGTCGCGCTTGCCGGAGAACCGGCCGTCCGAACCGAGCCACGTGTGCTCGGGGCCCCAGTACACGTCCTCCGGCTCGGCGACGTCGGCGCGGCCGAAGGCGAAGCCCTCGGTGGTGAAGCCCATGTCCTCGAGGGCGACGTTGCCCGCGAACAGGATGAGGTCCGCCCAGGAGAGCTTGCGGCCGTACTTCTGCTTCACGGGCCAGAGCAGGCGGCGCGCCTTGTCGAGGCTGACGTTGTCGGGCCAGCTGTTGAGCGGCGCGAAGCGCTGCAGGCCTGCGCCGCCGCCGCCGCGACCGTCCGTGGTGCGGTACGTGCCGGCGGAGTGCCACGACATGCGGATGAAGAGGGGGCCGTAGTGGCCGAAGTCGGCCGGCCACCAGTCCTGCGACTCGCGCATGAGCGCGACCAGGTCGGCGCGGACGGCGTCGACGTCGAGCGTCGCGACCTCGGCCGCGTAGTCGAAGTCGGCACCGAGGGGGTCACCCTCGGCGGGGTTGTTCGCGAGCACCTTCAGGTTGACCTCGTCGGGCCACCAGTCACGGTTGCCGCCGCCGGCCACCGGCGGGCGCAGCGACCCGTGGGCGACGGGGCAGCCGCCGCTTCCGCTCGTCTGTTCCTGGGGGGAGGTGGTCTGATCCTCGGACACGGCGTTCCTCTCGGGTACGGATGTGTGTACGGCTGTTGAAGTGAGGCGGCCGGGCTGGCGGGCCGCGCGTCACTCACTCTACGTCCGCGGCGCGCCGGTTTCCAGCGTTTCTGGAATTATTCTAGAAATACGTGAAAGTCGAGGTGAAACGCCCTATCGGTACGGTAGGGATGCCCTATTGACGGGCGCGACACGGCGCGCCGGCGATCAGTCGCGCCGCCGGGCGAAGGCCGCGCCGATCGCGTCCAGGAGGGCGGGGTAGCGCTTCGCCTCGGGGTGGCCGCCCGGCTTGCCGCTCGACACCACGGCGGCCGCGAGGTCGCGCTCCGGATCGGCCCACATCGCGATCTCGGTGAGGCCCGTGTGCCCGAAGGCGGCGGGTGCGTGCCGCCCGAACGGGCCGAACCGCTCGGACCCCAGCATGTAGCCCGTGCCCCACCGGAGCGGCGCGCCGCCGGTGGCGAAGTCGGGGCGCAGGCGCCGCGCCTGCCGGGTGGCCGCCGCGAGGGTGTCCGGGCGGAGCACGCGCACCCCGTCGAGTTCGCCGCCGCGGCGGAGGATCTCGGCGAACCGGGACAGCTCCTGCGCGTTCGACACCAGGTTGGACGAGGGCACGATCCCGGTGAGGAACTGCGGCGAGTTCGACATCGGCACGATCTGCTGCATGGTGCCGCCCACCACCTTCCGGAAGGCGGCCTCGATCGCCGGCGGCGCGGGCCTGCCCGTCGCGTAGCTCAGGCCGACGGCGGGCACGTCCGACGGGGCGACGCCGAAGTTCGTCCACCGGAAGGCCAACGGCTCCAGGATCTCCGCGGCGGCGATCTCGCGGATGGACCGCCCCGTGGCGGCCAGTACCAGCTCGCGGACCAGCGGCCCCCAGGTCAGCGCGTGGTAGAAGTGCAGCCGGCCGGGGGAGTAGACGGGCTTGATCCCGGCGAGCATCGCCCGGGTGTACTCGCTGTCCTCGGACCGCTTCAGGTCCGGGCGCGGCCCGGTGTTGATCGGAATGCCCGCGCTGTGGGTCAGTACGTGCCGCACCGTGATCCGGTCCTTGCCGTCGGAGACGAACTCGGGCATGTAGTCGCAGACGCGGGCCTCGAGCGCGAGGTCGCCACGCTCGATCAGCCGGTGCAGCACCGTGACCGCCACGCCCTTCGCCGTGGAGTAGGTGCAGAACGGCGTGTCGACGGTGACCGGCACGGGCTCGACGGCCTCGTCCCGGTTGGACGGGAGATCGGGGCCGTTGCCGCGGGCGTGACCGATGGCGCGGTTGAGGACGACGCGGCCGCGGTGCCGCACGCACACCTGGATCGCGGGCTGCATGCCGGCGGCGTACCAGGAGCGCGCCGCGAGCCAGATCCGCTCCGTCGCGCGGGGATCCGCGCCGGAGCCGTCCTCGGCGCCGACATCGGTGATCGCGTCCAGGTCGCGAGGGACGCGGATGCGGCCCTCCTCGGGGGTGGGGGCCGCCGGCGCGGTGTCGCTGCTCACGGGACGAGCCTACGGATAGATTGGCGCGGTGACCCGCGCCAGCACCTCGCTCAAGCTCGCCTACGCCGCCCTCGCCGCCGTCGACACCGCGCTCTCGGCCTCGCCGAAGCCCGCCCATCATCACGCTCGGCGCTGCACCAAGCCGCTGCTGCTGCCGACCCTCGCGGCGTCGTTCGCGACCGACCCGCGGGCGCGGCGCTCGCCGCTGCGGCGCAGCACCCTCGCTGGACAGGCCGCGGGCTGGGTGGGCGACGTGGCGCTGCTCGGCGACGAGCCGCAGCACTTCGCTTTGGGGGCCAGCGCCTTCGCCACGGGCCACGCCTGCTACATCAGCGGGCTCCTGGCACAGCGCGACCCGGACGCCTCGCTCGCGCGGCCGGCCGCCGTCGGCGTCGCCTGGGCCGTGGGCGCCCCGCGCACCCTGCTCGCCGCGTACCGCGTCGCTCCGGCGCTGGCCCCGGTGCTCGCCGGCTACTCCGCCGTGCTGAGCGGCACCGCCGCCGCGGCGACGGTGCTGGGCCCGCAGATCCCCGCCGACGCCCGGCGCGCCACCCTCGCCGGCGCCGGCCTGTTCCTACTCAGCGACTCGCTCCTCGGCCTGCGCAAGTTCGTGCTCGCCGACCCGCCCGCGTGGCTGGAGGGTGCCGTCATGGCGACCTACACCGGGGCGCAGTTCCTCCTCGCCGAGGGCGCCGCGCGCGCCGGGCGACTCGAGCGGGAGCCCCGCGCCGGGGCTTGACCCTCACACCGTGTCAGGAGGCACAGTGATGCCGGTGACCGACATCCCGGACCTCATGCCCATCGGCAGGTTCTCCTCGCTCAGCCGGATCAGCGTGCGGATGCTGCGCCACTACGACGCCCACGGCGTCCTGGTGCCTGCGGACGTCGACGCCGCGACCGGCCGCCGCAGGTACGACGGTGCGCAGCTCGCCGAGGCGGCCGCCATCCGACGCCTGCGCGACGTGGGGTTCGGCGTGTCCGCCATCGGCGCCCTGCTTGCGGTCCGCGGAACCCCGGCGTACGAGGAGGCCCTGCGTGCGCAGCGCCTCGAGCTCGTCGCGGCCGCGGACCAGACGGTGGCGCGCCTGTCCCTTCTCGACTCGATCCTTCAGGAGCCCACCATGACCGACACCGTTTCCGAGACCACCCTGCCCGCCCGGACTCTCGTCTACCTGCGCGGCACCGTCCCCGACTACGCCGGGGAGGGCCTGCTGTGGCAGCGTTTCCTGCCCGCGCTCCAGCAGCAGGGCATCACCGCCGGCGCCACCGGCGGGTGCATCGAGCACGACGACGAGTTCCGCGAGGCGGACGTGGACGAGTCCGTCTTCGTCGAGGTGGCCGACGGCACCACGGCAGCGGCGCCGCTCGGCGTCCTGGCGACGGGGCCGCTGCGGGCCGTCGTCGCCACCGTCGAGGGGCCGTATCCGCAGGCCATCGGCCGGGCGCACGAGTTGATCGGCGCCTACGTGGCCGAGCATGGACTCGAACTCTCCCGGACCCCGGACGATCCGTCGACGCACCACTTCAACGTCTACCTCAACGATCCGTCGATTGTGCCCGAGGCGGACCTGCGCACGCAGGTCTTCGTGCCGGTGCGCTGAGTCAGTGCGCGGCGGGGGCGCCGCGGAGCTTCGCGATGAGGGACACGATCACGACGACCACGGCGCCCACCGCCAGGCCGAAGAGGGCCGAGCCGAGCGTGTTCGCCAGCCAGCCCACCACCGAGCCGATGGCGGGGATCAGGTCGTGGGCCCAGGTCTCGAAGTGGTGCACCACGGAGTAGGGCCAGTGCCAGCCCAGCTCGTCGAGGCCGACCAGCAGGATGTGGCCGCCGACCCAGCACATGGCGACGATGCCGACGTTCGCGAGCACGCTGAGCACCACCGGCATGGCCTTGACCATCGCGGTGCCCACCTTGCGGCTGAACTCCGACGGCCGCTGCGCGAGCGCGAGGCCCACGTCGTCCATCTTCACGATCGCCGCGACCACGCCGTACACCAGCGCGGTGATGACGATCGCCACGACGACGAGGATCAGCGCCCGGGACCAGATCGACTCGCTCGCGACCTCGTTCATCGCGATCACCATGATCTCCGCGGAGAGGATGAAGTCGGTGCGGATGGCGCCGGCGACCACGGTGTCCTCGTCCACCTCGCCGGTGGACGAGGAGGGTTCGGCGGGCTCGGCGTGGCCGCTGACCTTCTCCCAGATCTTCTCGGCGCCCTCGTAGCAGAGGTACGTGCCGCCGAGCATGAGGATCGGCGTCAGCGCCCACGGCGCGAGCCAGCTCAGCAACAGGATGGCGGGCAGGATGAACACCAGCTTGTTGCGCAGCGAGCCCTTCGCGATGCGGGCGACGATGCTCAGCTCGCGCTCGGGCTTGATGCCCTGCACGTACCGCGGCGTGACCGCGGTGTCGTCGACGACGACGCCCGCCGCCTTGACGCTCGCGCGGCCCGCGGCCGCCGCGACGTCGTCGACCGACGCCGCGGCGAGTCGCGCCAGCGCGGCGATGTCGTCGAGCAGGGCAGCGAGTCCTCCGGCCATGGCGACAGCGTAATCGGGGCGGGCCGCCCGCGTTTGCCGGACTGCCGTCGCGGGTCGTCGGCGTGGGGGAGGATAATGGAGGAACCGTTACATGGAGACTGACAGAGCAGTTCGTACAGAGTCGACCGACCACGACATTCGGGAGAAGCAAACACACATGAGTGCGCAGCAGCAGACCATCATCTACACGCTGACCGACGAGGCCCCCCTGCTGGCCACCGCGTCGTTCCTGCCGATCATCCGCGCCTTCGCCGGGCCCGCCGGCATCGACGTGCAGACGAGCGACATCTCGGTCGCGGCGCGCATTCTGGCGACCTTCCCCGAGCGCCTGACCGACGAGCAGAAGGTGCCGGACAACCTGGCCGCGCTCGGCGAGCTGACGCTCGACCCCTCGGCGAACATCATCAAGCTCCCGAACATCAGCGCCTCGGTGCCGCAGCTGCTGGCCGCGATCTCGGAGCTGCAGGGCAAGGGCTACGACATCCCCGATCTGCCCTCGGAGCCCAAGACCGACGAGGAGCGCGACATCGCGACGCGGTACTCCACCATCCTCGGCAGCGCGGTGAACCCGGTGCTGCGGCAGGGCAACTCGGACCGTCGCGCGCCGCGCGCCGTCAAGGAGTACGCCCGCAAGAACCCGCACAGCATGGGCGAGTGGTCGATGGCCTCGCGCAGCCACGTCGCGCACATGAAGCACGGCGACTTCTACCACGGTGAGAAGTCGACGACGCTCGACCGCGAGCGCGACCTGCGGATGGAGCTCGTCACCGCCGACGGCCGGACCCACGTGCTCAAGGAGAGCGTCAAGCTCGGTGCCGGCGACGTGATGGACTCCATGTTCATGAGCAAGAAGGCGCTGCTCGAGTTCTACGAGGAGCAGATGCAGGACGCCTACGAGACCGGTGTCATGTTCTCGCTGCACGTCAAGGCCACCATGATGAAGGTCTCGCACCCCATCGTCTTCGGCCATGCCGTGAAGGTGTTCTACAAGGACGCCTTCGCCAAGCATCAGGAGCTCTTCGACGAGCTGGGGGTGAACGTCAACAACGGCCTCGGCGATCTGTACGACAAGATCGCCACGCTGCCCGCCAGCAAGCACGAGGAGATCGTCAAGGATCTGCACGCCTGCCACGAGCACCGCCCGGAGCTGGCCATGGTCGATTCGGCGCGCGGCATCTCCAACTTCCACTCGCCGTCCGACGTCATCGTCGACGCCTCGATGCCCGCGATGATCCGCGCCGGCGGCAAGATGTACGGCGCCGACGGCCGCACCAAGGACACCAAGGCCGTGATGCCGGAGTCCACCTTCGCGCGCATCTACCAGGAGATCATCAACTTCTGTAAGACGAACGGCGCCTTCGACCCCCGCACCATGGGCACCGTCCCGAACGTCGGCCTGATGGCGCAGAAGGCCGAGGAGTACGGCAGCCACGACAAGACCTTCGAGGTCCCGGCCGCCGGCACCGCCAACATCGTCGACAACGCCACCGACGAGGTCATCCTCTCCCAGGAGGTGGAGGAGGGCGACATCTGGCGCATGTGCACCGTCAAGGACGCCCCGATCCGCGACTGGATCAAGCTGGCCGTCAACCGCGCCCGCAATTCCGGCACGCCCGTGCTGTTCTGGCTGGACCCGTACCGTCCGCACGAGAACGAGCTCATCAAGGCGGTCAAGGCCGAGCTGAAGAACTACGACACCGAGGGCCTCGACATCCAGATCATGTCCCAGGTGCGCGCCATGCGCTACACCCTGGAGCGGGCGATGCGCGGCCTGGACACCATCGCCGCGACGGGCAACATCCTGCGCGACTACCTCACCGACCTCTTCCCGATCCTCGAGCTCGGCACCTCGGCGAAGATGCTGTCGATCGTGCCGCTCATGGCCGGTGGCGGCATGTACGAGACCGGCGCCGGCGGCTCGGCGCCGAAGCACGTCAAGCAGCTCACCGAGGAGAACCACCTCCGCTGGGATTCGCTCGGCGAGTTCCTCGCGCTCGCGGTGAGCTTCGAGGACATGGGCATCAAGAACGAGAACGCCGCCGCGAAGGTGCTGGCGACCACGCTGGACGCCGCCACCGGCAAGCTGCTCGAGAACAACAAGGCGCCGTCGCGCAGCACGGGCGAGCTGGACAACCGCGGCAGCCAGTTCTACCTGGCCCTGTACTGGGCGCAGGAGCTCGCCGCACAGACCGAGAACCCCGAGCTGGCCGCGAAGTTCGCGCCGCTGGCGAAGGCGCTCAGCGAGCACGAGGCCACGATCGTGGAGGAGCTGCGCGCGGTCCAGGGCGAGCCGGCCGACATCGGTGGCTACTACTACCCGGACCCGGAGAAGATGGCGAAGGTGATGCGCCCCAGCGCCACCTTCAACGCCGACCTGGCGTCGCTGGACGACTGACCGAAACGCTGGAACGGGCATCGCCGACCTCGGTCGGCGGTGCCCGTTCGGTCATTCCGGGACGGGTGCGGCCAGCGCGACGACCATGTCGATGACGGTGTCGAGGTCGGCGGCCGACCGCGACGGGTCGGGGTCGGCGACGTGTTGCAGGATGAGGCCGTCCACGGCGGCGAGGATGACGCGGGCGAGCCGGTCGAGCGGGACGGCGCTGGTCTCGTGGGCACGGTCGGCGGCCTCGGCGCACCACGCCCGCACGGTCTCGGTGTAGCGCGAGTACTGCATCCGTGCCAGGTCCTCGAGTCCCGGCGTGCGCAGGGCATGGGTCACCAGCTCGTACTGCAGCACCTGCAATTCGCGCTCGTCCGCGACGAGGGCCGTCCAGAAGTTCCGCATGCCGTTGCGGATGGCGTGCGCGAGCCCGTCGTCGGTCTCGGCGGTGCGCCGGAGCACGTCGGCGATGTCGTCGACGACGCGCTCGATCACCGCCTGGAGCAGCAGCTGCTTCGTCGGGAAGACGTGCTGCAGGGTGCCCAGGGGAATGCCGGCCTCTGTGGCGACCGCGCGCACGCTCGTCTTGGCGACCCCGTCGCGGATCAGGACCGCGCGGGCGGCCGCGACGATCTGCGGACCCCGCACCGCGGACTCGACGTAGGGCATCCGGCCTCCGGCTGACGTTGGGTGGGTGTCCAGCAAAGCACACCGGATTCGGGCCGGGCTCTCGACACGGGGGTGTGGCGCGGCTTACAGTACCCAAACCAAGTCATACAACTGACTGAGATGAAGGGGCGAAACATGACGGACGTGGACGTGATCGTGGTGGGTGCGGGGTTGGCGGGGCTCTCGGCCGCGCGGGAGCTAGCGGCGCAGGGATGCACGGTGCGGGTGCTCGAGGCCCGCGATCGCGTCGCCGGTCGCAACCGGGGCGGGCGCTTGAGCAACGGGGTGCCGGTCGAACTGGGAGGCCAGTGGATCGGGCCCGATCAGACCGCCGCCCTCGCCCTCGTGGCCGAGCTCGGTCTGGAGATCTTCCCCTCCTACGACGACGGCGACGCGATCACCTACGTCGACGGGCGGGCCATCCGGTACGCCGATGAGACCTTCGGGCTCGACGAGCAGTCCCTGGCGGAGGTCGGGCGCCTGTGGGAGACGATCGAGACCCTCGCCGCCGGTGTCGACCCCGGCGCGCCCTGGGAGGCCGACGGTGCCGCCGATCTGGACCGGCACAACGTCGACACCTGGGTGACCGCACAGACCGAGAACGCCATGGCCCGCAGCTTCTTCCGGATCATCGTGCCGGCGGTCTTCTCCGCGGAGACCGCCGAGCTGTCGTTCCTGCACTTCCTCGCCTACATCCGCTCGGGAACCAGCCTGGCGATGCTGCTGAGCACCCGCAAGGGCGCACAGGACTCACGCGTCGTCGGCGGCACCCACCTGATCTCGGAGCGGATGGCGCAGCAGTTGGGGGAGTCGGTGCGGCTCGGCGCCGTGGTCCGCACCGTCACCCAGGACGATTCCGGCGTCACCGTGGCCTACGAGAACGCCGACGGCACGCCCGGCGGCGTGCTCACGGCCGACGAGGTGATCGTCGCGATCCCGCCGACCCTCGCCGGCCGCCTCCGCTACCTGCCGGCCCTGCCGTCGGCCCGCGACGGCCTCACCCAACAGATTCCCGCCGGCTCGGTGATCAAGGTGCAGGTCGGTTACGACCGGCCCTTCTGGCGCGAGGACGGGCTCAGCGGCTTCGTCATCAGCCTCGACGACGCCTTCAACGTGGTCCTCGACAACTCACCGCACGACGCGAGTTGCGGCGTGCTCGTCGGCTTCCTCGAGGGGGCGCACGCGCGCGCGGCGGAACGCCTGACCCCGGCGGCGCGGCGCGACCTGGTCCTCGGCGCCCTGGTGAAGTACTTCGGTCCCGAGGCGGCGACGCCCTTCGACTACGTCGAGATGGACTGGTGCGCCGAGGAGTTCAGCCGCGGCTGTTACGGCGGCCGGCTCGGCTGCGGCGTCTGGACCCAGTACGGGCACGCGCTCGCCGAGCCGGTCGGGCGGATCCACTGGGCGGGCGCGGAGACCGCGAGCCGGTGGAACGGCTACATGGACGGCGCGATCCGCTCCGGTCGTCGCGCCGCCGGGGAGATCCTCGCCGCGCGTCGCCGATGACTCAGAGGAACCGCTTCGACTGCCCGTCGACGAAGGACATGAGCCGCTGATAGCCCGAGCCGGTGACCCGGACGAGCAGGTCCAGTGCCACGGCGTCGGGGCCGATGAGAATGCGGCCGTGGTTCTTCTGCACGCCCCGCAGGATCGTGCGCGCGGCGGAATCCGCCTCCGTGCGAGCGAGGTGCTTGTTGAAGAAGTCCGCGAAGGACGCCTGGTCCTGGCCTTCGGCCACCGTCGCGTTGTTGCAGATGTCGGTCTTGATGCCGCCCGGGTGCACGCAGCTCACGCCCACGTTGTGGCCGCTCGCGAGCATCTCGATCCGGAGCGCCTCGGTGAACCCGCGCACCGCGAACTTGGCGGCGTTGTACGCGCTCTGGCCGCCGACGCCGAACAGGCCGAAGATCGAGCTGGTGTTGGCGATGTGCCCGTCGCCGGAGGCGATGAGGTGCGGCAGGAAGGCCTTGGAGCTGTTGACCACGCCCCAGAAGTCCACGTCCATCAGGCGGTCGTAGTCCTTGAACGAGGTCTTCTCGACGCTGGCGTGGTGCGCGATGCCGGCGTTGTTGAAGACCAGGTTGACCACGCCGTAGTGCTCGGCGACCTCGTCGGCGTAGGCGAGGATCTGCTCGCGCTCGCCGACGTTGACGACCTTGGTGTGCACCTCGGCGCCCAGCGCGCGGGCGTCCTCCACGGTCTTCTCGAGGCCTGCGGGGTCGTAGTCGCACAGCGAGAGCCGCGCGCCCTGGCGCGCCAGTTCGAGGGCGAGTTCGCGGCCCATGCCCGACGCGACGCCGGTGACGACGGCGACCTTGCCGTGGAAGTCCTTCATGGTCTCTCTCTCCTTAATGCATGACCCGCGCGAGGAACGCGGCGGCGTCGTCGGCGGCCGCGTACACGGTGCCGAAGTGGTCGGTGGGATACAGCTTGAGCGTGACCGGCTGGCGGTGCAGCGCGAGCGCCGCGGCGAGCGAGAGCCCGGAGGCGACGGGCACGTCGATGTCGGCGAGGCCGTGCCCGAGGAGGATCGGCCGGTCGTAGCCCTGCGTCGGGGTGCCCATGTGCTCGTGCAGGGCGTCGTACACGCCGGGGATGGTGCGCAGCGGCGCGGAGACCCAGGTATTGATCCGCGCGCCGCGCACGGCCTCGCGGGTGTCGTACAGGCTCAGGCGCTCGGCCAGGTCCACGACGCGCCGGCCCTCGGCGGTGAGCAGCCCGTCGATCCCGAGGTCGGGGCGGGCGTCACGCATCCCGGCCAGGATGTAGGCGGCGTAGACGGTGGTCAGCGGCGGCAGTGCGATCGGCGGGAACGACGGCCGGAGGAACTGCGCGACGCGCTCGATGTTCGCGGGGGTGCCGGTCGCGACCGTCCCGCGCAGGTCGAGGTCGTAGCCCGCGCCGAACTCGGCGGCGTAGCGGGCGCCGTTCATCGCCGCGCCCGCGCCCTGGGACTGCCCGACGAGGGCCCACCGTCGGGCCAGCGGAAGCCCCAGCCGCCGCGCGGCCTGTACCGAGTCGATGAGGTTGTGCGCCTCCACCTTCCCGTTCAGGTAGCTCATCAGGCCCGGGGTGCCCATGCCGGCGTAGTCGGTGGCGACCACGGCGTAGCCGTTGCGCAGCCAGTGTCCGAGGTAGAAGACCTGCCGCTCGGACTGGGGCTGGGCCGACGGGGTCGCGTCGTCGCACAGCCCGACGGTGCCGTGCGCCCACGCGACGACGGGCCAGCCGCCGTCGGGGGCATCGCCCGCGGGCAGGAACACGGCGGCGGTGCTCACCGCCGGCCCGTGCTGATTGGTCGTCCCGTACAGGAACCGGTACGCCTCGGCGGCGTCGGCGAGGCCGAGCTCCGCGGCCAGGGGGACGCGGTCGATCGGGGTGCCGGGCGCTGCGGGGGGACCCGTGTGCTCCCGGGCGTCGAGTCCCGACCAGTTCGGCGGTCCGATGGGCGTAATGGGATCCGGGGTCGCGAGGCCCCGGAGCAGGCCGCCGACGCGGCGCGTCAGCGCGCGCGGCAGAGCGGACGGCGTGATCGGCACCACGTCAACCTAACAGCCCGGCGCGTTCAGGCCGTCGCCCGACGCCGGGGAATGGCGAGCGAGCAGAGGACCGCGAGTGCGCACACCGCGAGGCTGATCACGATGGTCGCCTCGTAGGCGCCGGCGGACGGCGTGCGGACGGCCCCCGCCGGGGTGGCCGTCACCACGGTCGCACCCGTCAGCACCATGCCGACGACGGCCGTCGCCATCGACGTGCCCACGGACCGCATGAGGGCGTTGACCCCGTTCGCCTCGCCGGTCTGCGAGACCGGCACCACGGACATGATGAGGGCCGGCATCGCGGAGTACGCGATGCCGAGGCCCGCGCCCACCAGTGCGCTCGCGGCGAGGATCCACAGCCAGTCGATCCGCCACGGGCCGGCCAGCGCGGCCAGCAGCACGAGGTAGCCGCAGGCGATCACGACGGCGCCGATGGCGAGCGACAGGCGCGCGCCGTGCCGGTCGGTGATCCAGGAGCTGACGTAGGAGAAGGCGAACATCACCAGGCCCGTCGGCATGAGCACCAGGCTCGCCGGCACCATGTCCAGCCCGAGGCCCGCCGGCGCCTGCTCCGGCGCCATCAGCAGCTGGATCGGCATCATCTGCATGGCGTAGAAGGCGAAGCCGGTGGCGACGGACGCGATGTTGGTGAGCAGGATCGGCCGGCTGACCAGGGTGTCGACGTCGATCAGCGCGTTGGGGACGCGCCGCTCGTACCGCCACCAGGCGGCGGCCGAGACCGCGAACGCGGCGAACATGCCCAGCGTCAGCGGGCTCGTCCAGCCCCATGCGGAGGCCTTGGACAGCGGGAGCAGCACGAACGTGAGGACGGCGGTGAGGCCGAGGGTGCCGATGACGTCGAACCGTCCGCCCGCGTCCGACGGGCCCTCGGGAACGAACCGCAGGATCGCCACGGCGCAGACCACCGCGGCGACGGCACAGATCCAGAAGAGGGCGTGCCAGCTGATGTGGCGGGCGATCGACGCCGCGAACGGAAGCCCCAGTGCGCCTCCGACGCCCAGCGACGCGCTCATCGCGCCGACGGCGGAGCCCAACCGCCGCGCGGGCACGATGTCGCGCAGGATGCTGATGCCGACCGCGATCGCGCCGATGCCGAGCCCCTGGAGGCCGCGGCCCACCAGGAAGGGGACGAGCGCCGTGGAGACGGCGCACACGGCCGAGCCCACGGCGACGGCGCCCATGTTGCCGAGGAGGACGCGGCGCTTGCCGAACATGTCGCCGAGACGCCCGGCGATCGGGGTGCCGACGGCGCCCACGAGCAGGGTGATCGTCAGCGTCCACGACGCGTTCGAGGGCGTCGTGCTCAGCAGGTCGGGGAGCTGCGGGATCAGCGGCACGATGATCGTCTGCATGAGCGCCACCACGATCCCCGCGGCGCACAGCACCGCGACGGGCACGCGCGAGTATGACTGGGTCAGGGTGATGCCTTCGTGATCGGCGGTGGGCTGCTAGCAATCCTAAACAATCGAGCGGGAGCCGCGAATCCGGTGTGATCGGTTCGCCACCGGACCTCCAGGGGTGGATCAGGCGTGCCGTTCCAGGTCGGCGTGGCCCGCGAACCGCGCCGCGGGCCCCGCCAGCACGCCGCGGAGGTGCAGGAAGAGCTCCCGGGCGTTCGCCCCCGGCCAGTCCGTGGGGAGCGCGTCCGCGGGCAGGCCGGGATCCCGGTACGGCAGGTCGCGCCAGGCGGTGACGAGGCGGAGGTGGTCGGCGAAGGCCTCGGCGTCCGGCCCCGGCTCCGCGTCCCACCGCGCCCGCACCGGGGCGAACTCGGTGAGGAAGGCGCGGTACTCGTCGGCGAGGGCGTCGAGGTCCCACCACTCGCCGGCCTCGGCGCGGAGCCGATCGGAGGCCGGGGGGTGCAGGTCGAACCACGCCACGTAGCCGTCCAGATCGAGCTGGCCCAGGCGTGCGCGGGCCTCCGCGCCGATCCCCGACGGGGCGATGTACACGCTGGCCCCCACGACGCCGAAGCCCATCTCGCCCAGTGTCTTCTTCAGCAGCACGCGGCGCGCGCGCTGCGACTCGGGCACCGAGAAGACGGCGAGGGACCACGGCGCCGCGGGATCGTAGGGATGATCGCCGAAGATCCGGCTGTCGCCCGCCTCGAAGGCCGCGGCGCGGCGCCCTGCGAGGCGGTAGTGGCCGGGCGTCGCCACGTCGAGCAGGCCGCGCGACTTCATCCGGGAGACGCTGGAGCGCACGGACTGCTCGTCGGGCCCGGCGGTGCCGATCAGAGCGATGATCTGGGAGATGGGGAGCGGCTCCGCGCCGCGGCCGTAGAGCCCGAAGAGCGACACGATGAGGTCGCGGACCAACGGCTGCGGTCGAACTGCTTCCGTCATCGCCCCTCCTCGGTGCCGCGCGGCGCGGGCGCCGGCTCCCCGCGAGGTTACCCCCGTGCGCCCGATCCGATCTCGGCGATGCCCGCGATCTCGATGAGCGCCTCGGGCTGCCACAGCTCACTGATCCCGATGCCGGCCATCGCGGGGTAGTGGTCGCCCGCGAGCTCGCGCCACACGCGGCCGATCTCCTTCCCGTTGCGCTGGTAGTCCTGCACGTCGGTGAGGTAGATGGTGACCGAGACCAGGTCGTCGGGCGTCCCGCCCGCTTCGGCCACCGTCGCCAGCACGTTGGAGAAGGCGCGGCGGAACTGCTCGACGATGCCGCCGGGCACGATCGCGCCCTCGGCGTCCATGGCGGTCTGGCCGCCCAGATGGAGGGTGTTCCCGACGCGCGTGCCGTGCGCGAAGCCGCGGGGGACGGCGAGCTGCGGGGGATTGACGGTGACCTTGGCGGACATGGGGTTCCTTTCGTGCAGAGGCGGATCGGTGACGAAGAAGGGGCTGGCCCAGGGGTGTGATCCGTGCTACATTCAGCCTATCTGACGGACGTCAGAAGCGCTATATACGAGTTCGGAGGCTTCTCCCGTGCGGCTCGCAACCCATCAGCTCGGCGATCGGACGATCGCCACCGTCGACACCGGATCCGGTCCGCGATGCGCGGGCGCGGCGAGCGTCGACGAGCTTCTGCGGCAGGACGACTGGCGTGCCGCTGCGGGCCGCGCCGCGGAGGAGGGAGAGCCGCTCCCGCCCGCGGCCCGCCCGCTCGCGCCGATCCGCGCCCCCGGCAAGGTGCTGTGCTGCGGGCTCAACTACCGCGCCCACATCGAGGAGATGGGCCGCGGCGTCCCCGAGGTACCCACCTTCTTCGCGAAGTGGGCGGATACCCTCGTCGGTCCCGAGGCCGACGTCGCCCTCGCCGCCGGCGACACCGCGAAGCTGGACTGGGAGGCGGAACTCGCCGTCGTCGTGGGCGCCGATCTGCGCCGCGCTTCCGTCGCCGAGTGCGCGGCCGCGATCGCCGGCTACACCGTGAGCAACGACGTCTCGCTGCGCGACCGGCAGTGGGCCACCACCCAGTGGCTCTCCGGGAAGGCCTGGGACGCGACCACGCCCGTCGGGCCCGTCGTCGTCACCACCGACGCCTTCGACCCCGCCGAGCACGTCGTGACCTGCCGCGTCGACGGGGAGACCGTGCAGCACGCCCCGCTCGACGACCTGCTCTTCCCGCCGGCCGAACTGCTGCACCACGCCTCGCTGTTCACCCGATTGCGCCCCGGCGACCTCGTGCTCACCGGTACCCCCGCCGGCGTGGGCGCGGGCCGTGATCCGCAGCGCTTCCTCTCCGACGGGCAGGTGCTCGAGACCGAGATCTCGGGGATCGGACTCCTGCGCAACACCATCCGTATCCGAGCCTGACCGCAACCGCGTTCACCACCAGAAAGGCGAAGCCCATGAGCGAACAGATCGTCGACCCCGCACTGCTACCGACCGGCGACGTCCCCGTCGTCACCCGCCACGGCGCGGAGAGCACCGACACCGCGCAGTCCGGAGACTGCATCCGCGTCTCCGGCGTCAGCATCCAGCACACGCCCGCCACGAAGATCTGGTACGGCCAGGTGCGCAACAAGCCCGGCTACCGGTCGCTGCCGCACCACCACGGTGAGGCCGAGACCGGCGGCTACGTCCTCTCGGGCCACGGCCGCATCTACTACGGCGAGGGCTACACCCGGTACACCGACATGACCGAGGGGGACTGGGTCTTCGTGCCGCCGTACATGCCGCACGTCGAGGCCAACATGTCGATCACCGACGACCTCGTCTGGCTCACCTGTCGCACGCCCGAGAACATCGTCGTGAACCTGGACGACGTCGACGACGCCACGCTCGAGGGGTACCGCCGCGCATGACCACCGTCAACGAGTTCGACAGCAACGTGGCCGATTCCGCGCGTTTCCTCGACGCGGTCCGCCTCACGGAGACCGACGACGCCCCCGCGGGGCACCGCGCCTTCACCGCCACCACCCAGTACGTCCCCTGGCCCAAGGCCTACGGCGGCGACCTGGTGGCGCAGGCGGTCGCCGCGGCGTGCGCGACCGTCGAGGGCAAGACCGTGCACTCCGCCCACAGCTACTTCCTGCGCCCGGCGGAGATCGGCGGCGACGTCCGCTACGAGGTCGAGATCCTGCGCGACGGGCGGGGATACGCCACCCGGCACGTCCGCGGCCTGCAGGGCGGCAAAGTGATCTACACCTGCTACGCCTCCTTCGCCGCCGGTGCGGACGGCACCGAGGTCCCCGGGGCGCCGCTCGTCGGGGAGGTCGCGGGCACCGGTCTCGCCGGTGTCCCCGCGCCCGAGGGCCTCCCGACCTCCGCCGAGGCCCTCGCGGGACGCGACGGCGCCGACGCCGACTACTGGTCGCACGGCCGCAGTTTCGAGATGCGGCACGTCCCCGACCCGATCTACCTCCCCGGCGACCGTGACCGCGTCCCCCGGCAGGCGGTGTGGATCAAGGCCTTCTCGACGTTGCCCGAGGAGCAGACCGTCCACGACATCGCGCTGGCCTACTGCTGCGACTACACGATTCTGGAGCCCTCGCTGCGGGCGCTCGGTGCGTCCTGGTCCGACGACGGCCTGCGCACCGCCAGCCTCGACCACGCGATGTGGTTCCACCGCCCGGCGCGCCTGGACGACTGGGTCCTCTACTCCCAGGAGTCGGTGAACGTCGGCTCCTCCCGCGGCCTCAACACCGGCCGCTTCCACGACCGCAACGGCACCCACCTGGCCACCGTGTGCCAGGAGGGGCTGCTCGCGCAGTGACCAGGAGGCCCACGATGACCCTGACGCCCAGCGCCCACGAGGACACCTTCGCCCGCGACCACCTGCCGCCCGCGGAGCAGTGGCCGACGCTCGAGTTCACGCTGCCCGAACTGCGGTACCCCGATCGCCTCAACGCCGCCGTCGCCCTCATCGACGAGGGCGCGGAGCGGTTCGGCGACCGGACCGCGATCCGGACGCCCGAGGGTCTCGTGTGGACCTACCGGGACCTGCGCGAGGCCTCGGACCGGGTGGCGCAGGTCCTCGTCGACGAGTTCGGCGTGCGGCCGGGCAACCGAGTGCTGCTCCGCGAGGGCAACACCCCCTGGCTCGTGGCCGCCTGGCTCGGCGCGCTGAAGGCCGGCGCCGTGCTCGTGACGACGATGCCCATGCTCCGCCCCGCCGAGCTGGTGGACCTCCTGGAGCGGACGACGCCCGTCGTCTGCGTCAGCGGTGCGGCGGCGGCCGCCGACCTCCGCGCGGCGCTGCGGAGCACCGGGTCCGGCGCCGCGCTGGTCCTCCTCGGCGGCGACGATCCCGACCGGCTCGAGGAGCGCGCCGCCCGTCGGGACGGGGTCTTCACCCCCGTGACGACGGCCGCGGACGACGTCGCCCTGCTCTGCCCGACCTCGGGCAGCACCGGCAGGCCCAAGATCACGATGCATTTCCATCGCGACGTCCTGGCCAACGCCGACACCTTCGCCCGGCACGTCCTCCGCCCCGGACCGGAGGACGTCTTCGCGGGATCGCCGCCCCTCGCGTTCACCTTCGGCCTCGGCGGTCTCGTCGTCTTCCCGCTGCGCTTCGGGGCGAGCACCGTGCTCACCGAGCGGGCTACCCCGGCGCAGCTCGCCGACGTCGTCGCCGAGCACGGTGTGACGGTCCTCTTCACCGCGCCGACCGCCTACCGCGCGATCATCCGGGGCGGCGGCGCGGGACGGCTCCGCGGCGTCCGCGTCGGCGTCTCCGCGGGCGAGCACCTGTCGGAGGAGACCTTCGAGCTGGTCCGCGACGAGTGCGGCATCGAGCTCGTCAACGGCATCGGCTGCACCGAGCTGCTGCACGTCTTCCTCTCCACCGCGCCCGGCCGCACCGTCCCCGGCGCGCTCGGCACCCCCGTTCCCGGCTACCGCGCCACGGTGCTCGGCCCGGACGACGAGGAGGTCGGCCCGGGGGTCGCGGGTCGCCTCGCCGCCATCGGCCCCACCGGCTGCCGCTACCTCGACGACGCCCGGCAGCTCGGCTACGTGGTGAACGGCTGGAACGTCACCGGCGACACCGTCGTCCGCGACGCCGACGGGACCTTCCGGTTCCAGGCCCGGTCCGACGCGATGATCGTCTCCTCCGGCTACAACATCGGCGGTCCCGAGGTCGAGGCCGCGATCTGCGCCGACGACGCCGTCGTCGAGGCCGCAGTGGTCGGCCGGCCCGACACGGAGCGCGGGGTTGTCGTCTGCGCGTTCGTCGTGCTGCGCGAGGGCGAGGACGCCGGCGACGCGATGGTGCAGCGCATCCAGGACGGCGTGAAGGCGCGCCTCGCGCCGTACAAGTACCCGCGGGACGTCCGCTTCGTGGACGCACTGCCGCGCAACCCCTCCGGCAAGCTCCAGCACTTCCGGCTCCGAGAACAACTGGCCCGCGAGGCCGACGCCGCGGTCCGCGGCTGATCGGCCCACTTCAGCACGAAGGACTACAGAGATGAAGATCGCAGTGATCGGCGGTGGCCCCGGCGGCCTCTACTTCTCCGCCTTGATGAAGCAACTCGATCCCGCCCACGAGATCACCCTGTTCGAGCGGAACCGGGCCGAGGACACCTTCGGCTTCGGCGTCGTCTTCTCCGACGAGACCCTCGGCGGCATCGAGAGCGCCGACCCGGTGATCTACGGGCAGATGGAATCGCTGTTCGCCCGGTGGACCGACATCGACGTGCACTACCGCGGTCGATGGAACACCGTGGGCGGCCAGGGCTTCGCCGCGATGAACCGGCACGACCTCCTCGCCCTGCTGCAGCGCCGCTGCCTCGACCTGGGCGTCGACGTGCGGTTCGCGACGCCCGCCCCCGACGTCGAGGAGCTGATGGCCACGCACGATCTCGTGCTCGCCGCCGACGGCCTGAACTCCGCCGCCCGCAGCCGTTTCGCCGAGGGCTTCGAGCCCGACCTGGACCGGCGGCGGTGCAAGTACATGTGGCTCGGCACCGACAAGGTCTTCGAGGCCTTCACGTTCATCGTCGAGGACACGCAATGGGGCACGATGCAGATCCACGGCTACCCGTACTCGGACCAGGGCAGCACGTTCATCGTCGAGATGGCCGAGGACGTCTGGCGGCGCGCCGGATTCGACGCCACCGAGCGCCGGGCCTTCGCGCCGGGAGAGAACGACGAGGCCGCCATCGAGCGGATCGCGGAGATCTTCGCCCCGTACCTCGGCGACAGCCGCATCCTCGCCAACAACTCGCAGTGGATCACCTTCACCACCGTCCGCAACACCAGCTGGGTGCATCGGAACCTGGTGCTGCTCGGCGACGCCGCGCACACGGCGCACTTCTCCATCGGCTCCGGCACCAAGCTCGCCATGGAGGACGCACTCTCGCTGGCGGCGTGCCTGCACGAGAACGGCGACCTCGGCACCGCCCTCAAGGTCTACGAGGAGGAGCGGCGGCCCGTCGTCGAATCGACGCAGCGCGCCGCGCAGGCCTCCCTGGAGTGGTTCGAGACCATCGGCACCTACCGGGAGCAGGACCAGGTGCAGTTCACCTTCAATCTGCTCACGCGCAGCCGCCGCATCACGTTCGACAACCTGCGGCTCCGTGACGCGGACTTCGCCGACCGGGTCATGCGCTCCTTCAGCGCGGGTACCGACGCGGGACCCGAGACCCCGGCGATGTTCCATCCCCTCAGCATCGGCGACCTGACGTTGAAGAACCGGATCGTGGTCTCGCCCATGGACATGTACTCCGCCGTGGACGGCATGCCCAACGACTTCCACGTCATGCACCTCGGCTCCAAGGCGCTCGGCGGGGCCGGCCTGGTCATGACCGAGATGGTCTGCGTCTCCGCGGACGGCCGGATCACACCCGGCTGCACGGGCCTGTACACCGACGATCAGCGCGAGGCCTGGCGCCGTGTGGTCGACGCCGTGCACGTCTACTCCGGCGCCAAGATCGGACTGCAACTGGGCCATTCGGGGCGCAAGGGCTCGACCAAGCTCATGTGGGAGGGCATCGACGACCCGCTCGACGCCGACAACTGGGAGACCATGGGCCCGTCGGCGCTGCCCTACGGGCCGAACAGTGCGGTGCCCCGCGCGATGACGCGCGCCGACATGGACCGCGTCGTCGAGGAGTTCGCCGACGCCGCGCGTCGCGGCGCCGAGGCGGGATTCGACCTGCTCGAATTCCACGCCGGCCATGGCTACCTGATCTCCTCGTTCCTCTCGCCGATCGCCAACACCCGCACCGACGAGTACGGCGGATCCGCGGCGAACCGGCTCCGTTTCCCCCTCGAGGTCTTCGACGCGGTCCGGGCCGCCTGGCCGGCCGACCGTCCGATCTCGGTGCGCCTCTCGGCCACCGACTGGATCCCGGACGGCAACGACATCGAGGACGCGCTGGCGATCGCCCGCGCCTTCTGCGAGCACGGCGTCGACCTCGTGGACGTCTCCACCGGCCAGGTCGCCAAGCACGAGCGCCCCGCGTTCGGCCGGAGCTACCAGACCCCGTACGCCGATCGCATCCGCAACGAGGTCGCCGGCCCCGCCGGTGTGAAGGTGATCGCCGTCGGCGCCATCTCCTCCTACGACGACGTCAACTCGATCGTGCTGGCCGGCCGCGCGGACCTGTGCGCGCTCGGCCGAGCGCACCTGTACGACCCGCAGTGGACGCTGCACGCCGCCGCCGACCAGGGGTACACCGGGCCGGGGGCGCCGTGGCCCGATCAGTTCCGAGCGGGCAACCGCAAGCCGCCCAGCGCCCGCACCGACGCCGTGCGCCCGCGCCTCGCGCTGCTGCGCGACGAGGAGCCCGAGCTCCCCGCGCACGTGCGGTGGACGCCGTGATCCCCGCCGCGGTGACCCGCCGCGTCCTACTGTGCTGCTGGCTCGCGATCCTCGCCGAGGGCTACGACGTCGGCGTCTTCGGTGCCGTGGTCCCGGGCCTGCTGGCCTACGAGCCGTGGTCGCTGAGCGCCGTCGAGATCGGTGGGCTCGCCGCCTGGTCGCTGGTCGGCATGCTCATCGGGGCCACCACGATCGGCGTGCTCGCCGAGCGGGTGGGGCGCAAGAACATGCTGCTGGTCGCCGTGGCCCTGTGCGCCCTGCCGCAGCTCGGGGTCGCGCTGGCACCGAGCCCGGAAGTCCTCGGGCTGTTCCGGTTCATCGGCGGCCTCGGCCTCGGCGGCGTCATCCCGATCGCCGCGGCGTACACGATCGAATTCTCTCCGCCGGAGAAGAAGTCGCGGAACTACGGGCTCATGTACTCCGGCTACTCGCTCGGCATCATGCTCGCCGCCCTCGTCGCCGTGCTCGCCCTCGACGCGCTCGGATGGCGCTGGGTGATGGGCCTCGGCTTCGGCGCGATCATCCTCGTGCCGGTCCTGGCCGCCGCGCTCCCGCCGTCGATGGAGCAGCTCGCGGCGAGCGGACGGGTCGACGAGGCCGACGCCGCGGCCCGCAGGCTGGGCATCGATCCGACGGTCGCCGCGCGCCCCGCCGCGGCGCGGGCCGCGTCGGGAGAGACGGAGGGCTTCGCCGGCGCGGTGCGGGTCGTGTTCTCCCCGCGCTACCGCCTCGCCACGTGCTGCTTCTGGATCGCCCTGTTCTGCGGGCTGCTGCTGGTCTACGGGCTCAACACCTGGCTGCCCCAGATCATGCGCAAGGCCGGGTACGACCTCGGATCGTCGCTGATGTTCCTGCTGGTGTTCTCGCTGGCGTCGGCGGTGGGCGGCATCGGGGTGGGTGTCCTCGCGGACCGCCGGGGCGAGAAGCCGGTCCTGGTGCTCTGGTACACGATCGGCGCGCTCGGGATCCTCGCCCTGATGTTCCGCGGCCCGATGCTCGTGAACTACCTCCTGGTGGGCATCGCGGGGATCGGTTCGATCTCCACGTCGCTGGTGCTCACGGGCTGGGTGGCGCACTACTACCCGGCCCGGGTGCGCGCGGCCGCCACGGGAATGGCGTTGTCCTTCGCGCGGGTCGGGGCCATCGTAGGGCCCATCGTCGGTGGCTTCATCGCCGGCGCGGGCTTCGGCTATCGCGCCAACTTCGTCTTCTTCGCGGTGGTCGGCGGCGTCGCCGCCGTCGCGGTGGCCCTGCTGCCGCTCCTGCGCACCCCGTCGGCGGACACGAGTTCCGNCGACGAGATCGCTCCCGCACCNAGCTGATCGAGGCCACGAACNGCGGCGCCCCCGCGGGGGCGCCGCCGTTCGCGTCTCTCCGGTCAGTCCTCGACGAGGGCGAGCACGCGGGCGGGGGAGCCGGTGCCGCCGACGATGGGCAGTGGCGAGACCACGACCACGGCGCCCTGCGGAGGCAGCTGGGCGAGGTTCCGCAGACTCGTGAGGCCGTACTTGTCGGCGCCGAGCAGGAAGTTGTGCGCCGGGAAGGGCGGCTCGAGCATCGCCGCGTTGCCGGCGTCGATGCCCACGGTCTCCACGCCGAAACCGGAGATCGGGACCTCCTCGGCGAGCCAGCGGGCGCAGGCCGCGGAGACGCCGGGCGTGTGCGAACCGCCCTCGGCGGCGCCCAGGAAGCGCTCGCGGTCGCCGCCGTACTGATCCCAGCCCGTGCGCAGGAGGAGCCACGCGCCCTCCGGGACGGCGCCGTGCTCGGCGATCCAGCCCTCGACGTCGGCCACCTCCAGCAGCCAGTCCGGGTCCGCCGCGGCGCGATCCGCGAAGTCCATCACGCAGGCGGGGCCGACGAGGCGCTCGGGCGGCAGCTCGCTCACGTCGGCACCGTCACGACCCGTGATCCAGTGGCACGGGGCGTCCACGTGCGTGCCGATGTGCTCGCCCGTGTGGATGTTGTTGTGCTGCCACGCCGGCGCCGTCGGCTCGAACGCGGCGACCCGCTCCAGGCTGAAGTCGATGAGGTTCACGAAGGGCTCCGGCAGGCGGAGCGTGGGGGTGTCCGCGGAGAGCGGCGTCGTCAGATCGAGTACCCGGATCCTGCCGCCTGCGAGGGCGGTGGCGAGTTCGGTGAGCATTGGGTCCTCTTCTCCCCGGCACGGGCCGGCATCGGCTGAGCGGCGCGCGGGCCGCACCGTCGGCGAACGGCGGCTGCGCCCGACGGTAGGACGCGCCGCAGCACCCCGCTATCCAGATCGCGACGGCCCGCTGTCCCGATCGGAGCGGGCCCCCGGCGGGCCCTTCAACCCGTCCCGTGGCGAGGCTAGCGTGGTACGCATCACACGGCCCGTGATACGTGAAAGGCAGGTCGGGGCATGGCGGAACGCTCCTTTGCGAAAGAGGTCCTCAAGCTGCGCCAGGAACCGGGGACCCGGTTCGAGGGCGAGGGGATCCTGGCGGTGACCAAGGCGCTGCTGCAGTCCGGCGTCGCGTACGTCGGCGGCTACCAGGGGGCGCCGATCAGCCATCTGATGGACGTTCTCGGCGACGCCCGCGAGATCCTCGACGAGTACGGTGTGTACTTCGAGAACAGCGCCTCGGAGGCGACCGCCGCGGCGATGCTCGCCGCCTCCGTGCACTATCCGCTGCGCGGCGCGATCACCTTCAAGTCGACGGTGGGCACCAACGTCGCGTCCGATGCGCTGGCGAACCTGGCGAGCGGCGGGGTGACGGGCGGCGCGCTGATCATCGTCGGCGAGGACTACGGCGAGGGCAGCTCGATCATGCAGGAGCGCTCCCACGCCTTCGCGATGAAATCGCAGATGTGGCTGCTGGATCCGCGACCCGACCACACCGCGATCGTCGATGCCGTGGAGCACGGTTTCGCCCTGTCCGAGGCGTCGAACACCCCGGTCATGCTGGAGCTGCGGCTGCGCTCGTGCCACCTGCACGGCACCTTCACCACCCGGGAGAACCGCCGCCCGCAGATGACGGTCGAGCAGGCCATGGAGAACCCGAAGCGGGACGTGAGCCGCGTCGTGCTGCCGCCCGCGAGCTTCCAGCACGAGCAGGAGAAGATCGCCCACCGCTGGCCGGCGGCGGTGGAGTACATCCGCGAGCACCGGCTCAACGAGACCTTCGGGCCCACCGACGGCCGGGTCGGCCTCATCGTGCAGGGCGGCCTGTACAACACGCTCAACCGCGCGCTCGAACTGCTCGGCTGCTCGGACGCCTTCGGCGACACCGCGGTCCCGCTGTACGTGATGAACGTGACCTATCCCGTGATCGACGAGGAGATCGTCGAGTTCTGCGCCGACAAGGACGCGGTCCTGCTCCTCGAGGAGGGCCAACCCGACTACATCGAGCAGAACCTCAACGCGATCCTGCGCCGCAACGGCCTCGACACGGCGCTGCACGGCAAGGACGTGCTGCCGAAGGCGGGGGAGTACACCCCGATCGCCGTCACGAAGGGCGTCGCCGAGTTCCTCGGCCGCTACGTGCCCGAGCTCGTCACCGGCGATCCCGCTGTGCTCCTCCCGGCCGGCGACCCTCGCAGCCCGTTCACCGAGCGGGTCGACGGCCGCGCGGTCCAGCCCCGCCCGCCCGGCCTGTGCACCGGCTGCCCCGAACGGCCGATCTTCTCCGCGCTCAAGCTCGCCGAACGCGAGACCGGCGTGGAGCACCACGTGAGCGCCGACATCGGGTGCCACCTGTTCGCCATCAACGAGCCCTTCAACCTGGGCGCCACCACGATGGGCTACGGCCTCGGNNCCGCCGGCGGAGCCGCGCTGAGCAGCAAGGACGCCGACCGGCGCGGCATCGCGGTGATGGGCGACGGCGGCTTCTGGCACAACGGTCTCACCTCCGGCGTCGGCAACGCCGTCTTCAACGAGTCCGACCAGCTCCTGGTGGTGGTGGACAACGCCTACGCCGCCGCGACCGGCGGTCAGGACCTGCTCTCCTCCCGAGCGATCCTGCCCGACCGCAGCACCAACAACCCGATCGAACGGGCGGTGCGCGGCGTCGGCGTGACGTGGGCGAAGACCATGCCGGACACCTTCGACGTCGCGAAGATGCGCGACGTCTTCATCGACGCCCTCACCAGTAAGAAGAAGGGCCCCAAGGTCATCGTCGCCCAAAGCGAGTGCCAGCTGAACAAGCAGCGCCGCGAGAAGCCGGAACGCGCCGCGGCGGTCGAGGCCGGCAAGCGCGTCGTGACCCAGCGGTTCGGCGTCGACCCGGAGACCTGCACGGGCGATCACGCCTGCATGCGGATCTCGGGCTGCCCGTCGCTGACGATCGCGCCCAACCCCGACCCCATGCGCACCGACCCCGTCGCGGCCGTCACCGACACCTGCGTCGGCTGCGGCGTCTGCGGTAACAACGCGCACGCGGCGGCGCTGTGCCCGTCGTTCTACCGCACGGACGTCGTCACCAACCCCACCCGCGTCGACCGGATCCGCGACCGCGTGCGCGGCGCCGTGTCCGAGCGCCTCGGCCGCGGCCTCGAGGGGCGCGCCGCTCGCTACGAATCCACGGAGGCCTTCTCATGACTTGGACCATCGGGCAGCGGCCCATCACCGTGGCGGTGCTCGCCATGGGTGGCGAGGGCGGCGGCGTGCTCGCCGATTGGATCGTCTCGCTCGGCGAGGACGAGGGCTGGACCGCGCAGAACACCTCCGTGGCCGGCGTCGCGCAGCGCACCGGCGCCACCGTCTACTACGCGGAACTCTTCCCACCGGACGTGGCGCACCGCAGTGGAACGGGCCGCGCCCGCGACACCCCGATCCTCTCGCTCATGCCCACGCCGGGCGAGGTCGACGTGCTCATCGCGTCCGAGCTCATGGAGGCCGGCCGCGCCGTGCAGCGCGGCTTCGTCACCCCCGACCGGACCACGCTCATCGCCTCGCTGAACCGGGTCTACTCGATCCTCGAGAAGTCCACCCCCGACGACGGCCGGGTCGACTCGGCGGCACTGCTCGACGGCGCCGCCGCGGCCGCGAAGACCCTCGTCTCCGGCGATTTCGCGACGCTCGCGCGGGAGAACGGCAGCGTGATCAGCGCGTCCCTGTTCGGCGCGCTCGCGGGGAGCGGCGCGCTGCCGTTCCCCCGCGAGGACTTCGAGGAAGCGATCCGCAAGGGCGGCAAGGGGGTCGAGACCTCGCTCGCCGCCTTCGCCGCCGGGTACGAGCGGGCGCGGGAGAGCCTGGCGGAGGACGCCGCGCGCACGCAGGCCCCGGCGCCGGCCCCCTCCGGCGGCGGGCCCGTGCCGCTCACCCTGCAGGTGCGCCGCCCGAAGACGCCCGAGGAGGTCAAGGCCGACCGGGAGGCCGAGCGCAACGCGATCGCCGCGCGCGCGCCCGAATCGCTGGTCGGGCCGGCCCTCGCAGACCGCGCCCGCCGCGTCGCCCGGTCCTTCCCCGCCGCGGCCGCGTCGATGCTCCTGCACGGCCTCGAGCGCACCGCCGTCTACCAGGACCTCGCCTACGCCGACCGCTACCTCGACCGCGTCGCGCGGATCAGCGCCCTCGACCCCGATCACGAGGGGGCGGCCACGCTGACCGTGGAGGCGGCCCGGCACATCGCGCTGTGGATGACGTACCAGGACACGGTGCACGTCGCGCTGCAGAAGGTGCGCGGCCGCCGCATGGAACGGGTGCGCGCCGAGGTGCGGCCCGGCGACGAACAGGTGATGCGGGTCCATGAGTACCTGCACCCCCACGTCGATGAGATCACCGACACGCTGCCCACCGCACTGGGCCGCGCGCTCGAGCACAACCGTGCCTTCGCCAAGGCGGTCGACACGGTGTGCCACCGGGGCTTCATCATCAACACCACCTCGGTGTGGGGCTACACGACGCTGTCCACCCTCGCCCGGATGCGGCCGCTGCGGCCCCGTTCCCTGCGATTCGGCCGGGAGCAGGTCTTCATCGACACCTGGCTCGACACCGTGACCTCGGTCGGCCGCACCGATCCCGCGCTCGCGACCGAGGTGGTCGTCGCCGCGCGGGTCCTCAAGGGCTACGGACAGACCCACGCCCACGGCGTCGACAGCTTCGGCCTGCTGATGGAGGGCCTCGCGCTGCTCCGCGGCCGGCCGGACGCCGCCGCGCGGATGCGTCGCCTGGTGGACGCCGCCGTGGCCGACGAGGACGGCGGCCGGCTCCGTACCGCCCTCGCGACGCTGCGCGACGCGGCGGCCTGACGGCACCGTCGGACACGGGAAGGGGGGGGCCCCCTTCTTCGTGGTGCGATCAGCGGCCGAGCAGGCGCCGCACGCGGGTCAGGGCACCGTCGNCGCGCCGGAGGAGCTCCTGCGCGACGAGGTGACCGGAGCCGCCGCCGAGGCCCGGCCCCGGATGTGTGGCCGCCCCGATGTGCCAGAGGCCGTCGACGGCGGTGCGATGCCGCGCGGTCAGCGGCCCCGGGCGCCAGAAGATGTTCTGGTCCAGCTCTGCCGCACCGCAGTACGGGTCGCCCCGCACGGCGTTGGGGTTCGCCGCCGCCAGGTCGACGGGGCTGATCGCGCTGACCGCGAGGACGGCGTCGCGCGTGCCGGGCGCCGCCTCCTCGACGAGGCCGAGGACCCGGTCGACGTAGCCGGCGACCAGCTCGTCGGTCCAGCCCGCGGACGTGTCGAGCTCGCCCGCCGCGTCGCCGACGGGCGCGAACGGGACCTCCTGCAGCTGCAGCCACAGCATGCCGCGGCCCGCGGGGACCCGGCTGGGATCGATGAGTGCCTGCTGCCCGACGACCACCGTCGGACGAGCCGGCAGGAGTCCGGCCTCGGCCTGTGCGCACGCGACGCCGACCGTGTCCGAGCCGCCGGTGAGGTGCACCAGCGGTGCGCCGTCGAGCGCAGGATCGGACCACTGCAGCGGCGCGTCCAGCGCGACGTGCACCTGCATCGCGGCCCGGCCGTACTGGTAGCCGCGCGCCTCGGCGCGGACCGACTCGGGGACGGCCGATTCCGGCAACAGATCGCAGTACAGGGCCGTCGGGGTGACGGACGCGAGGACCGCCTGCCGCGCGTCGATCCGGCGCCGTCCGACCATCACGCCCGCGGCGCGTCCGCCCTCGACCAGGATCCGGTCGACCGGCGCCCCGGTCAGGACCTCGACGCCCCGCTCGGCGAGCAGCGCGGCGAACGCGTCGAGGAAGGCGCGCTGTCCGCCGACCGCGACGGGCAGGCCGGCGCCGTGCATCGTCGCGGCGAAGACGGGGATCATGAGCCCGCCCGACGCGCTGTCGGGGCTCAGGCCCGCGTGCAGCAGCCACGGCGCCCACAGCTGGTCCACCTCGGGGCCCTCGAACGTCCTTCGGCCCCAGCGGCGCCCGCTGGCGGCGGCGTCGCGCACCCACCCCTCGGTGCGGCCCAGGCCGCGGCGCAGCATCGCCGCCGCGTGCCCCAGCACGCCCGGCGCGCGGGTCTCGTTGCCGAGGAGGCCGCCGATGACGTCGAGGTCCCCGCCGATCCGGTCGAGCATCGCCAGGTAGGCGGTCCGGTCCCGCGCCGAGAACTGCTCGACGGTGCGCGCGGGGTCCCGGTGCGCGACCACGGCGCGGCCGTCGCCGGAGACGGATCCGGTGACGGCGTCGTCGGCGTTCGCGTACTCCAGGCCGTGGCGGTGCAGGTCCGCACCGAGCGCGGCGTAGGCGCCGCCGGTCACGAACAGGGGATGCCACGACGAGTAGGTGTCGTGCAGGAAGTCGGGCAGCGTTAGCTCGTCGCTCGCGAGGAAGCCGCCCAGCCGGTCGGCCGCCTCGATGAGGCACACCGACCGGCCGGACCCGGCGAGCTCGGCGGCGGCGACGAGGCCGTTGATGCCGGACCCGATGACGACGACATCGGCCGTCACGCGACGCGCCTCGGGCTCGCCCCGGATCGTGCCGCGTCCGCCGCCGGGCGGGGACGACGGGCGAGCAGGCGCTGCGTCACCCAGCGGTAGTCCGCGGGCTTCGGCGGCAGCAGCCACTCGCGCACCCGCTGGCGCCGCGGCAGTCGCAGGCCCATCTCCTCGATGATCTCGTCGATGTTGTGCATCGAGAACGGGATCAGGTTGGTGCCGCGGGCGTGGTGGCCCTCGGTGCGGTCGCGCATCCACCGCAACCGCGCCGACACCTGGTCGCGCCGCGCGGGCACGGCCGGGAGCCGCGCCGCGCCGTCGAGGACGTGCGCGACGTACAGCGACGCCATCTCGGCGGACAGGGGCGAGAAGAAGGACGAGTTGTAGCCGACGAAGGCCAGGCCGGGCACCTCGTGCGGGAGGATGAAGCGGTAGAGCTCGAAATCGCCGTTCGCGTCGGTCAGCCGGGCCTGCACGTCGGCGTCGAGGAAGGGCACGTCCTGCCGCCATCCGGTGGCCGCGATGACGACGTCGGCCGGCACCGTCGAGCCGTCGGACAGGCGCGCCGCCGGGCGGCCGTCCTGGACCAGCAGCTCCGTGATCTCCGTGTCGCGGCGGACCGCGAGGCTGCCGTCCTGCACGGCCTCGAAGAAGCCCTCGCTGACCAGGCTCACGGTGCTGCGGGCGATGCGCTCGAAGTCCCCGTCCGGGACCAGGCCGTGCTCCTTGAGCCGCAGTTGCTTCGTCGCGACGGCCTGCAGGCTCGCGAGCATGCTGTTGCGCACCGGCTTGCCGGCGCCGTGCAGGAAGGCCTCCACGCCGCGCAGCCGCTGGTACTCGAAGAGCGCCTCGCCGAGGCGGGTGAGCATGAGGAACTTGTAGTTGACGGCGCCGCCCAGGTGACGCGGCATCTTCCACAGCAGCTTCCGCGCGATCACCGTCGCGCTGGCGGTGACGGGTGCGATGGCGGACGCGACGTCGCAGGCGGACTTGCCGTAGCCGACGACGAGCACGTCGCGGCCGGCGACCTCGTCGAGTTCATGCACGTCGCCGGGCGCGCAGACCCGCCCGCCCGCGGCCTCGAAGGCCTCCCGACCCGGCCATCCCGGGATCGAGGGCGCCGAGAAGATGCCGTTGGCACCCACGAGGTAGTCGTAGACCTCGGTGCTCACGCCCTGCGGTCCCTCCGCGGTCACCGACCAGGTCACGGGGCGCAGGGCGGGATCCGCGGTGACGTCGCCCGACGGCGCACCGTCGGGTTCGTTCAGCGTGGCGGCGATGACGGTGGTGGACAACCGGAACCGGTCGCGCAGTCCGAACCGGTCGACGTAGGCGTCGAGGTACTCCTGGACCTGGGCGCCCTCGAGCCACTGCGGGTAGTGCCGCGGCATCGCGAGGTCGGACAGGCAGTACGTGCCCTTGTTGTTCTGGGTCCGCAGGCCCGGGTAGCGGCGCGACGCGCTCCACACGCCGCCGATGTCGGGGGCCTTCTCGTAGACGGTGACGTCGTGGCCGAACTGGGTGAGGACCTTGGCTGCGGAGACTCCGGCGAAGCCGGCTCCGATCACGGCGATGCGCATGGCTGTGTGTTCTCCTACTCGGTGCCCGCGGGGGCCAACAGGGGGATCGCGGGGGCGGCCTGTTCCGGCCCCATCGCGGAGTAGCCGCCGTCGGCGGCCCAGTCGGCGCCGGTCACCACGGACGCGGCGTCGGAGCACAGGAAGGCGACCACGCGGCCGACCTCGACCGGGTCGGCGACGCGGCCCGTCAGGTGGAAGGGAGCGGCGACGGCGTCGGTGTGCGCGCGGTCGTGCTCGGAGACGCTGTCCATGATCTTCGACCAGACCCAGCCCGGGCTCACCGAGTTGACCCGGATCTTCTCGGCCGCGTAGTCCATCGCCATCGACCGGGTGATCTGCACCAGCGTCGCCTTGCACGCGGGGTAGACCCACCGACCCGTCTGCGCCACCGAGCTCGAGATCGACGTGAAGTTCACGATCGCCCCGCGCCCGCTCGCGGCGAGCGCGGGCCGCGCCGTCGCCGCGACGCGGACTGCGCTCGCGACGTTGACGTCGAACGCCGTCAGCCAGTCGGCGCGGGCGGTCTCCGCACCGTCGTCGAGGTACGTGCAGGCGAGGTTCACGACGATGTCGAGTCCCCCGTGGTCCCGGACGGTTGCGGAGACGAGGTCCGTGACCTGCGCGTCGTCGGTGATGTCCGTGGTTCGCGCGATCACGCGGTCGCCGAGGCGGTCGGCGATCGCGCGTGCGCCGTCGGCGTCGATGTCGGCGACGATCACGGTCGCGCCCTCCGCGTGCAGTGCCTCGACCACGCCGTGGCCCACCAGGGTCGCCCCACCGGTCACGATCGCTGTACGCCCGTCCAGATTTCCCGTCATGCCTCCACCTCGCGTCGATTCCGTGGCGCCGTGCGGGCGCCGATGGGTCCGGACGGTAGTGACGCAGGTCATAGCGCTGCTATCCGCTGCGACACGGGCGCTATCCAGATCGCGGTATTGCGCCTGCTTGACGACAGGCAGGAATGCAGCACATGATGGTGACGTGATCCACGCCACAGGGAGGTGCCCGTGACCGCTCCGACGGTTCTGCGGACGCGGGACGTCGACCTCGCCCGGGCGCGGGTGGCCGACTTCTTCTGCGACCACCGGCTCGATCCGGTGGGGCGCGCCCACGCCATCGACATGCGGCTGCGCATCGACACGGTCGGGTCGATGGGCCTGGTGCACCTCGACTACGGCGAGCCCGTCCAGATCCGGCCCGGACCACTGGCCACCTTCTACCTGGTGCAGATCCCGCTCGCGGGCCGAGCGCTGGTGGAGCACGGCGTCGCGCGCGTGCAGTCCACGCCGCACCTCGCCACGGTGCTGTCGCCGACGTCGCCGACGGTGATGACCTGGCAGCGCGGCAATCCCCAGCTGTGCGTGCGGCTGCGGCGCAGCACCATCGACCGGGAGCTGATGCGGCGCCTCGGTCGTGAGATCACTGCACCCCTGCGATTCGACGTCGGCATGGATCTGCGCCGGCCCGAGGTGGCCTCCTGGGTGCGGATGGTGCGGTTCCTCGCCGACGAGGCGCTGCGCGGCGCGTCGTCCGTCGGCGGGGCCGACTGCTCCGAGTACCTCGCCCGCGGTGTGGTCAACCAGCTCCTCGACGTGCAGCCCCACAACTACAGCGCCGCGCTCGCCTCGGCCGCCGACGGTGCGGCCACCCTCGGCTCACGCATGCTCACGCTCGTCGACGACCACCTCGCGGACCCGCTCGGACCCGGCTGGCTCGCGGAGCGCCTGCGGGTCAGCGTCCGGGCCCTGCGCGAGGCGTGCCGATCCGAGCTCGACTCGACGCCCACGGCCGTGGTCAAGGAACGGCGGCTGCTCGCGGCCCGGGCCCGTCTGCTCGACGCCATGCATCCGGGGCGCACGGTCACCGATGTCGCGCTGAGCGTGGGACTGACCCATCTCGGCCGGTTCGCCGTCGACTACCGGGCGCGGTTCGGGGAGTCGCCGAGCGAGACGGCGGCGACGTCCGCGTGACGCGCGCGGAGGTGACTTCCGCGTAGCGTGCGGCGCCTGATTGGATCGTCGAATGCTTGTCGCCCTGTTCTCCTTCGCCGCCGCCTCCGCGCTCCTCGTGGTGCTGCCCGGCCCCGACACGCTCGTCGTCGTGCGGGGCGTCGTCCAGGGCGGCCGGTCCGCCGGCCTGCGCACCGGTCTCGGCGTGCTCAGCGGCCTCGTGGTGTGGGTGCTCGCGGCGGTCCTGGGCCTCTCGGCGATGCTCAAGGCCAGCGAGTACGGCTACACCGCGCTCAAGGTGCTCGGCGCCGCCTACCTGATCTACATGGGGGTCCAGTCGCTGCGCGCGGTGGTGCGCGGCTCGGCGCTGGGGGAGCTCCCGGCGGCGTCGGTGGAGTCCTCCTGGCGCACCGCCGGGTTCACCGCCGGCTTCCTCACCGACATGCTCAACCCGAAGATCGGCGTCCTGTTCGTGAGCCTGCTGCCGGGGTTCGTGCCCACCGGCTACTCGGTCACCTGGACGACGCTCGCCTTCGGCGGCGTCTACATCGCGCTGACCGCGGTCTACTGCGGCGTGCTCATCGCCGCCGCCGGAACGGTCACCCGGTGGATGCGGACCCCGCGGACCCGGCGCGCGCTCGACGGCGTCGCGGGGGTCGCGCTGATCGGGTTCGGGGCGAAGCTGGTCACGGAGCGGTAGTGGGCGGGTAGCGGTAGAAGCCCTCGCCGGTCTTGACGCCGAGCCTGCCCGCGTCGACGTACTCGTGCAGGACGCGGCGCGGGCCCTCCGGGAGGTGGGGGTTCTCGGCGGCGTAGTGGTTCTCGATGTCGAGCACCACGTCGAGGCCGACGCTGTCCATCATCTGGAACGGCCCGACGGGCATCTGCCAGTTGAGTCGGAACATGCCGTCGACGTCCTCCGGCCGGGCGACGCCGTCGGCCACCACGGCGAGCGACTCGCGCTTGATGGCCGCCCATACCCGGTTGAAGATGAATCCCGTACTCTCCCTGCGCGCCTCGAACGGGTGGACGTCGAACTCCGGCAGTACGGTGAGCAGCGTGTCGATCACCTCGCGCGCGGTCTCGCCGTCCGACATGACGTCCGCCGCGTTCGCGGTGGGCGGCATGTAGAAGTGCAGGTTGCACAGGCGGCTCTTGTCGCGGATGTTCTCACTCATCAGCCGCGACGCGTACGACGAGGAATTGGTCGCGAAGATCGCGTCCGACGGTGCCGCGGCGTCGATCTCGCCCCAGAGCGGGATCTTGATCTCGAGCCGCTCGGGCACCGCCTCGATCACGAGCCAGGCGTCCTGGAGCGCGGTGGCCAGATCGGTGCCCACGCTCGCGTTGCCCGGCTCGCCCGAGCCGCGCCGCGCGAGCAGATCGGGGAGCGTGCTCGCGACGTAGTCCACCGCCGCGCGCGCCTGATCGGCGTTCGGATCGTGGATGCGGACCTCACCGCCGCGGCCGGCGAACATGAGCGCGATCCGGCGCCCGAGCGTGCCCGCGCCGATCACGGCGACGGGACGGTTGCGGATGTCATCGAACGAGTAGGCGTAGGTCATCGCTGGGTTCCGTTCTCGGTGGGTGTCGGTCGTGGGGTGATGCCGGCGATGCCGGACACCGGGGTGCCGAGATCGGCGAGGATCTCGGGTTCGCCGCCGCCCAGCGGCACGCGCCGGATGCGGCCGCCCAGGTCGGAGACGTAGGCGACGCCGGCGGGGGAGTCGACGGCGAGGCCGATCGCCTCGGCGAAGCCGCGCGCGAGGATCGCGGGCGGTGCTCCGCGCTCGCCCTCGCGCGGGAGCGGCGCGCGGTTGAGCGAGTTGCCGTCGGGCGCCGCGCCGCGATCGGTCCAGTACAGCGTGTCGCCGGCGATCTCCAGGTCGATCGGCTCGGGCAGTCCGTCCCACAGCGTCTCGATGTCGGGACGGTCCCGCGGCGTCGCGCCCGCGGGGAGCCCCAGGCCGGCCCGCAGGATGCGCCCGCGACCGCCCTTCGCGGGACCCTTCTGCGTCCAGTAGAGGTGGCCGCGCACCGGATCGACGGCGACGCCGACGCATTCGGCGAGGCGGTCCGGCGCCGGGGCGTTGACGACGTGGTCGCGCAGGTCGGTGCCGTCGACGCGCGCCGAGCTGACCCGCAGGCCCTCGCGATCGCCCCAGTACAGGCGCCCGGCACCGTCGGAGGTGAGCTGCTTGCCGGTGGTGATGGACCCGTTCGGCAGGAGGTCGCGGACGTCCGAGCCGTCGGGGAGGGCCGAGTGGAGGCCGCCGTTGCGGGCGGAGTAGTCCAGCCCCGCCTCGCCGGACAGGTCCGGTACCCGGCTCGGGCGGCCCATCGTGGTCCAGTGGATCCGACCGCCCACGGCGACGATGCCGTCGGGGCTGGCGCCCCGTGGGCCGGTGTGCACGATCCGGGCGGCACCGTCGGGAAGGGAGACCCGGACGACGGTGCCGGCGCTGATGCCGAGCGCGAAAATTGCTTCGAACATGTAACTTATTCTACGGCCGCAGAAGCCCGGCGGAGCGCCGCTCAGGGTGTGATGTTCGAGACGTGCTGCGCCCCGAATATCGTCTCCTCCGAGCGCAGGAGGTACTCCTCGAGCAGCGTCGCCGCGCCGTCGCCGTCCCCGGCTTCGAACGCCGCGAGGATCGTCACGTTGTCGTCCAGGAACGGCGCGTGCAGGAACTCCGGGTCGGCGATCGCGCCGAAGGCAAGGCGGAGTTCGGCGAGCATCGAGGTGAGCAGCGCGTCGAGCCGCGGGCTGTCGCACAGGCCGACGATCCCGCGATGGAACTCCAGGTCCGATGTGCCGACCGTCTGCCAGTCGCCCGCGTCGGCGGCGGCCCGCGCCGTGGCGACCGCGTCGCGCATCCGGGCGGTCGCGGGGTGCTGCGGCCCCGCGGCCCGCAGGGACGGGGGCTCGACGGTGCGGCGCACCAGGTAGATGTCGCGGATCGAGGCGCGGGTGGGCGTCGTGACGCGCGCGCCGCGGTTGGCCTCGTGCACGACCAGTCCTTCGTTCGCGAGGGTGCGCAGCGCTTCCCGCAGCGTGTTGCGCGAGACCCCGAGCTCCGCCGCCAGTCGCTCCTCGCGGAGCGGATCGCCCGGCCGGAGGGCGCCCTCGACGATGGCGCGCCGCAGGTCCTCGGTCGCCTCCGTGGCGGCGTGGCCGCGCTGCCGTTCGATGCCCACGCGGATGATCCTACGGAGCGAGCCTGATTTTTGTTCAACAAATCCGCCTAGTGCTGGTGACAGATTGTTCAACAATCGTCTATGGTGTGGATCACACCAGCGCTCGACCGCTCGACCGAGAAGAGGCCACCCATGTCCACCGCTTCGCCCGCGCCCGGCTCCGCGCAGAAGGGCGCCGTGAAGGCGTACATCGCCAGCCTCACCGGCACCTCCCTCGAGTACTACGACTTCGCGCTGTACTCCGTCGCCTCCGCGCTCGTCTTCCCCCACGTGTTCTTCCCCGCGGAGGACCCGTTCATCGGGCTCCTGCTGTCCTTCTCGACGTTCGCGGTCGGCTACTTCGCCCGTCCGATCGGCGGCGTGGTGTTCGGTCGCCTCGGCGATCGGATCGGCCGCAAGAACGTCCTCGTCGCGACGCTCCTCCTCATCGGGGTCGCGACGGTGCTCATCGGCGTGCTCCCGGGGTACGGCACGATCGGGGTGATCGCGCCGACCATCCTCGTGCTGTTGCGGTTCGCGCAGGGCGTCGGGGTCGGCGGCGAGTGGGGTGGCGCGGTGCTGCTCTCCAGCGAGTTCGGTGACCCGCGCAAGCGCGGCTTCTGGGCCTCCGCGGCGCAGATCGGCGTACCCGTGGGCAACCTCATGGCGAACGGCGTGCTCGCGCTCGTCGCGGCGCTGCTGACCGAGGACGCCTTCCGGGACTGGGGCTGGCGCATCGGCTTCCTGCTCTCGGCCGTTCTGGTGATCTTCGGGCTCATGATCCGCCTGCGGTTGGAGGAGACCCCCGTCTTCCAGGCCATCGCCGAGCGCGCGGAGCAGCCCCAGGCCCCGATCTCGGAGGTCCTGCGCGGGCACCCGCGGGCGCTGCTCGCCGCGGCGCTCTCCCGCATCTGCCCCGACGTCCTCTATTCGCTGCTCACCGTCTTCCTCGCCAGCTACGCCACCAAGGAACTCGACTTCCCCACGAGCCACGTCCTGACGGCGGTGCTCACCGGATCGGCGGTGCAGATCGTCGTCATGCCGCTCGCCGGCTCGCTCACGGACCGGTTCAACCGGCGTCTCGTCTACGGCATCGGCGCGGTCCTGACCTCCGCGTGGGTTCCGGTGCTGTTCCTCATGATCCAGTCCGGCAGCCGGGTGCTGCTGACCCTCGGGGTGGTCGTCGGCATGTCGCTGCACGCGCTGATGTACGGCCCGCAGGCGGCGTTCATCACCGAGCAGTTCCCGGCGCGCCTGCGCTACGCGGGCAGCTCGCTGGCCTACACCTTCGCCGGTGTCGTCGGCGGCGGTACGGCGCCGCTCATCTTCACCGTGCTCTTCCGCTGGACCGACTCGTGGGTGATCATCGCCGGCTACGTCGCCGTCACGGCGGTCGCGACCGTCGCGGGAATGATCCTCGGCCGCGACCCCGCCCCCGACGAGGAGCTGGAGCTGCTCGCCGACGCCCCGGACGGTGTCGATGTTCCCCGCTGACGTCCGCCGGCTCGGCGCCCGCGCCGTGCGCGTCCGGGTGGGTCCCGGCACCGTCGAGGCCCTCCGCGCCCGGTTGGCCGCCGAGCCGCTGCCCGGGCAGCGGGAGCTCGTCGCCGGGGGCGCGTCCGTGACCGTGCTGTTCGACGGTGCCGGGCACGCGGCGCGGGCCGAGCACCTGCTCGCGGCGATGGCGACGCCGGATCCGGNCGTCGCCGACGGTCCGCTCGTCGAGATCGCCGTCGTCTACGACGGCGAGGACCTGCGCGACGTCGCGGATCTCCTCGGCACCGACGAGGCCGGTGTCGTGCGGATGCACACCGGACGCGCCTGGCACGTGGGCTTCCTCGGCTTCGCGCCCGGCTTCGCCTATCTCCGGTCGGGCGACTCCGGACCCGAGATCGCGCGCCGGGCCTCGCCCCGCGTCCGCGTCCCCGCCGGGGCCGTCGGGCTGGCGGGGGAGTACAGCGCCGTCTACCCGCGCAGTTCGCCGGGCGGCTGGCAGCTGATCGGGCGCACCGACGCGGAACTCTGGTCGCTCGACCGCGATCCACCCGCGCTCCTCGTACCCGGCACGCGGGTACGGTTCACCGCCGTTCGCGAGCGGCTCGCGGTTCCCTCGGCGTCGGAACCGAGTGCGCCGGGACCGGATGCGTCGCAACCGGGGACACCGGCGGCGCGCCCCGAGCGCGGTCTCGTCGTGCGGGAGACGGGCCTGCAGAGCCTCGTCGAGGACCTCGGTCGTGCCGGCCGAGCCGCGATCGGGGTCACCCGGTCGGGCGCCGCAGACCGCGGCGCCCTGCGGCAGGCCAACCGCCTCGTCGGAAACCCGGCGGNGGCGGCGGGGATCGAGAACGCCGGGGGCGGGGTGGAACTCGTCGCGACCGGGGAACACGTGGTCGCCGTGACCGGCGCCGACGCCCGGCTCGTCGTCGAATCGCCGGACGGACGCTGGCGCACCGTCCAGCGGGGACACCCGTTCGCCCTCGACGACGGCGACCTGCTCGAGGTCGGCCCCGCCACCGCCGGCCTGCGCGTCGTGATCGCGGTGCGCGGCGGCGTGGACGTGCCGCCCGTCCTGGGCAGCCGCAGCACCGACACGCTCGCGCACCTGGGCCCCGCCCCGATCGCGGCCGGCGACCTGCTGCCCGTCGGACCCGCGCCGCGGACCGTCGTCGGCGAACCCGAGGCCGTGCCCGCCGTGCCGGACGGGACTCGCCCGACGGTGCTCGACGTGACGCCCGGCCCGGACGCGGGGCTCTTCCCCGACGGTGCCTGGGAGCACCTCCTCGACGAGGAATGGACGGTCACGCCCCAGAGCGATCGCGTCGGCGTCCGCCTCACGGGACGGCCCCTCGCGCGCGCCGACGGCGAGGTGCAGAGCCAGGCGCTGGTGCCCGGGGCCATCCAGATCCCGCCGTCCGGGGAACCGGTGGTGTTCGTCGTCGACCACCCGACGACGGGGGGCTATCCGGTGCTCGCCGTCGTCGCGGAGCACCACCTGGACCGGCTGGCGCAGCTACCGCTCGGGTCGCCAGTGCGGTTCGCGGCGACAGCGGGACCGCACGTGGGTGCGTGAAAGCGCCGGTCCGCGGAGGGGAGATGTGGTTACGTCGGGGAACGAGCGGTTCTCGGACGGCTCCTCTCTCGACTCGGCGCGCCACCGGAAGGACTCATGAGGACGATCGCAGCACGGCGGATCAACGGCGTCATCGCGGGCGTGTCGGCCGCGGCCCTGCTCGTCGCGGGATGCGGGAACGGCGACGCGGGCGACAGTAAGGCGGCCACGTCGACGGGAAGCGCGGCGACCGCCGTGTCGACGACGGGCGCTGTGGCATCCGGCTCCGGCACATCGTCGGCGACGGCTTCGGCGTCCGCGTCGGTCTCCGCGGGATCGTCCACGGGTTCGTCTCCGGCGGGGGCGGCCGGTCGCGGGGTGAAGGTGAAGGGCGCCAACGGTAGCGACGTGACCCTCACGGGCCCGATCGCCGCGAAGTACTCCGCCGCCACGCAGGCGCAGCGCACCGCGCTGGGCGTGGTGCTCACCGGCGATCACAACGCGGGAACCCGCGACAGCGGGGTGATCTTCCAGCAGTTCAAGGGCGGCGTCATCACGGCGAAGAACGCCGACGCGGGCACGCCCGCCTACATCACCTGGGGCCGGATCCGGGATGCGTGGAACATCGAGCGCGGTCTCGACGGCAGGCCCGCGCCGGACGGCCGGAACGGCTCCGCAGGGCCGCTGGGCGCCGTGACCAGCGACGAGACCACCGCAGGGGCGGTCAAGCAGACCACCTTCGAGCACGGGAGGATCACCTTCGACCCGAAGACCGGGAAGGTCGAGGTGACCGTCAACGGCAAGCCCGTCCCGGCGGGACTCTAGGAGCGAACATGGCCGACACCGCGGGACCGATCGACATCACCTTCTCCGCCGTCCTCGGCAAGGTGCGCGAGGGCGACACGTGGACGTGCGTGCAACTGCCGGACTCCGCCGAGATCTTCGGCACGCGCGGCCTCGTCAAAGTCGCCGGCACCGTCGACGGCGTGCCCTTCACCTCCTCGTTCATGGCGCTCGGCGACGGGACGCACAAGCTGCCCGTGGCCGCGGCGATCCGCCGCCGGATCGGCAAGACCGACGGCGACGAGGTGGAGGTGCACCTGACGGACCGCCTGAACTGACGCGGCTCGGCGTCGGGCCGGCGGGTCAGCGGGCGAGGACGCCCGTCGCGAGCCGCTCGGCCGTCGCGGCGACGGTGCGACGCCAGTCCTCGGGATCGACCGCGTGGGCGCCGTGCTCGCCCGCGAAGGCGCTCGAGGCGACGAGATCGGGAGCCAGTCCGCCGAGCACCTCGAGGCTCGCGAGCAACTGGGCACCGTCGCTCATGCCGGGGATGTAGCCGGCGTTCCAGCGCCCGTCCGCACCGCGGTAGAGGGTGTCCCCGGTGAACAGGTACCGCGCACCGTCGGACCCGGTGATCAGGAAGGATGTGCTTCCGGGAGTGTGGCCGGGGGTCGGGATCACCTCCACGCCGTTCGCATCGATGCCGCGGCCGGCGAAGACGACGCCGGGGTCGGCGTGCTCGACGATGCCCGCGAGGTCGCCCTCGGGGGCGTGCAGGACGGCGCCGAACCGGGCAGCGATGTCACCGAGCACCGGCCCGGCCTCGTCCTGGTGGCTGAGGTACTGGTGGGCGATACCGCCGTGCTCGGCGAGGGCGTCGAAGTTCGCGGCGTCGCCGGGGGAGTAGAACAGGACGGTGCCGCCCGTCGGCGGGGTCCAGAGGTAGGCGTGGGTGGTCAGCCCCGGGAAGGGCGAGTACGCCGGGGTCTCGAGCAGGTCGGGCCGGATCGGGGTGAGCATCGGGTGTCCTCTCGTCGGGGTGACTCCGACGCTAGGACCTGGACATTGGTTCAGGTCAAGGGACGTCGGCCGGATCGCGCAGGGAGCGCGAACGCGATCAGCGCGACGCCCAGGGCGCAGCGCCACCACACGAACGGGTCGATCGCCGCGCGCTCGGTGCCACCGGCGCCGAGCGGGTTCGCCCACGGGATGACCAGCGCGGCGAGGCCCGACACGGCGATGCAGGCGGCGGTGACCGACGCGAGCCGCGGTCGCGAGCGGACCAGCAGGAGGACCGCGAGTCCCATCAGGGCCATCCCGCTGACGTGCTCGACGTACGCGGCGATCGGGTGCACGACGATCCGGGCGCGGGGCCCGTCGGGGAACTCGCCGGCGCTGCCCGGGAAGAGTCCCACGCACGCCAGGGCGATGCCGTTGATCGCCGCGAGGGCGACCGCGACGGCTCCCCAGCGACGGGGGAGCAGCGGGCGCACCGCGACCGCCGCCGCGATGCCGAGTGCGCCGACCACCACGAACGCCGTGTTCATCACCGGATGCCACGGCGAGCACACGAACCGGTCCGCGACGGCGAGGCCGCCGTCGCGGCGGAGATCGCCGAGGCACTCCGGGACGCCGAGGTCGCTGATCATGTTGTCGGTCCAGCTGTACGGCCGCGGCCAGCGCGCCGCGACGATCAGCTCAGCGACGAAGTAGCCGACAGACGCGATGAGGAGCGATCCGGCGACCACGGCCCTGCGCCTGTTCGTCGTCGTGACCGGATGTGCCGAGGGGAGTGACGAGATCGTTAGCCGCATTCAGTATTTCTACGCGAAGACCCCCGTTGCACGCTGTGGTGTGCATCTCGGTCGGGGCGTACGGTCGGAAACATGGCGAAGAAGACTCCCGGACCGTCGGTGAAGGACGATGAACTGTACGAAGAGCTCCGCGACCAGGGCGACTCGAAGGAGAAGGCGGCGCGGATCGCGAACGCCGCGGCGAACCGGGGGCGGTCCGCAGTCGGCGCCGCCGGCGGCCGCTCGCACGCGTACGAGGGCTGGACCGTCGACGAACTCAAGGCGCGGGCCAAGGAACTGGGCCTGACCGGCTATTCGTCGAAGCGCAAGAGCGAGCTGATCGACGCACTCCGTCATCACTGAGGACTCGTCCGCGAGTCGCCTCACTCCGCCGCGGCGGGTACCCCGAGTCGCTCCGCAGCGGACGTCCGGCGTCGCTCCGCGTCCGACCGCGCGTCGAGAGCACGCACCAGTTCGACCACGGAACGGTGACCGGCGGTGATCACGTCGAGGACCGGGTTGACCAGTCCGCGCAGCAGGCTGTAGCCGGTCCACCGGGCGGGTGCGATCGTGCGCGCAGCGCGCCGCTCGATTCCGCGGACGGTGCTCTCGCCCGCCTGCTCCGGCGTGATCCGGGCCGTGAGGAAGGACGGCAGTAGATCCGTCACCACGGAGGCGAGCGGGTCCTCGTCGAAGCCGACCTCGACCATCCGGGTGTCGACGAAGCCGTAGTACACGACGCCCGCCGTCGCGCCGTACGGGGCGAGCTCGACGCGGAGCGCCCGGCCGAGTTGCTCGACGCCCGCTTTCGCCACCGCGTAGGGCGAGACGCCGACGCCGTTGACGAAGGCGTAGACCGACGACGTCAGCAGCAGGTGGCCGCTGCTCTTCAGGACGTGCGGCATCGCCGCGAGCACGGTGTTGTAGACCCCGTGCAGGTTGACTGCGAGGACCCGGTCGAACTCCGCGGGTTCCATGCCCTGCACGGTGGCCGCGCGGGGCGCGATGCCGGCGTTCGCGACCACGACGTCGATGGCCCCGAACTGCGCGGCGGCCGCTGCGAACGCGCCGGCGAGGCCGTCACGGTCGGTGACGTCGGCCGCGAGCCCGATCGCGCCGTCGCCGATCTCGGCAGCGGCGGCGTCGGCATCGTCCTGTCGGAGGTCGAGGACGGCGACGCGAGCGCCACGGGCGGCGGCGGCCTTCGCGGTCGCGAGGCCGATGCCGCGCGCGGCCCCGGTGACGACGACGGTCCTGCCGTTGAGGTCGAGGTTCATGATGGTCTCCTGGTCGCGGTGCGTCAGCCGGCGAAGGCGTAATCGGTGAGGGGGAATCGGCGGCTCTGCCAGGCCGCTTCGAGGGTGGTGGACGCCCGGAACGGGACGTCGCCCTGCTTGGTGAAGTAGTAGCTGTTGGCGCCCGCACAGCTGGGGTTCGAGAACACCTGGAGCGGGCGGCGCGCGAGGATCGACGCCATGTAGGACTCCTGCGCGGCCGGGGTCACCTCGGCGGTCGTCGCCTCGCGTCGTCGCGCCTCGTCGAGCACTCGGACGATGTGGGCGGCGCTGTTCTCCACCAGCGTGAAGAACGAGGCGCCGTTGTAGCCGTAGGGGCCGAAGACGGTGAAGAAGTTCGGGAAGCCCGCGGTGGCGACGCCCTGGTACGAGTGGAAACGTCGGGCTTCCCAGTGCTCGGCGAGGTCGGTGCCGTCGCCGGCGGTGAGCGCGTACGTCGGGAGTGCGTCGCGATCGGTGACCTTGAAACCCGTCGCGAGGATGAGTACGTCGAGGGGGTGCTCGACGCCGTCGGTCGTGCGGATCCCGGTGGGCGTGACCGCCGCGATCGGCGTGGTCTCCAGCGCGACGTCGGGGCGGTTGAAGGTCGCGAGGTAGGAGTTGTGGAAGCTGGGGCGCTTGCAGCCGAGGGCGTAGGACGGCGTGAGCTTCTCCCGCGTGGCGGGGTCCGCGACCTGCGTTCGGATGTAGTTGCGGGCCGCGACTTCGACGACGTCGGTGCCGGGGATCCACTTGTGGAAGTGGGCGAGCACGGGGAAGGTCGCCTCCACGAACGCCTGGCTGGCGAGACGCGCGGCCTGCCGGACGCCGGGAATGGCCGACAGGCCCGCGCGGCCCACCCGGCCGAGCGGGAAGTCGGGCTTGGGCAGGCACCAGATCGGCGTGCGCTGGAACACCGTGAGGTGCGCGGCTTCCGGCGCGATCTCGGGGATGACCTGGACGGCGGTGGCGCCCGTGCCGATGATGCCGATGCGCTTGCCGGCAAGGGTGGTGTCGTGGTTCCACCGGCTGGTGTGCATCGTCTCGCCCTGGAAGGAGTCGATGCCGTCGATCTCCGGCAGCTTCGGCTGGCTCAGCGGCCCGCCCGCGTGGATCAGCCACCGTGCCGTGATCCCACCGGTGCTGGTCGAGATCGACCAGCGGGCGGAGGCCCCGTCGAACGACGCGGCGTGCACGCGCGTTCCGAAGCGCAGCCGCGGAGTCAGGCCGTACTCGTCGACGATCTGTTCCGCGTACGCGCGCAGCTCCCGGCCGGGTGCGTAGCTCCGCGACCACGTGGATCGTTGCGCGAAGGAGAACTGGTAGCTGAACGACGGGATGTCGACGGCGACGCCGGGGTAGGTGTTCCAGTGCCAGGTGCCGCCGGGGCCCGCGGCGTCGTCGACGAGGAGCACGTCGTCGAAACCCGCCCAGGCCAGGGCGATCGCCGTCCCGAGGCCGGAGAAGCCGGCGCCGACGATGACGATCTCGTGGTGAGGGACGAGGGGGAGTGCTGCATCGGGCACGACGGTCGCCTCTTTTCGGATACAGTGAGTATTCAAATACGGACTGTATCCCGATAGGATGGCCGGATGCAACGGTTGTCGAGGGCGGACGCCCAGTCGCGGACGCGGGCGCTCATCGTCGCGTCCGCGACGGAACTGTTTCTCCGCGACGGCTTCACGGCGACCTCGCTCGAGGCCGTCGCGGCGCACGCGGGTTTCACGAGGGGCGCGGTGTACTCGAACTTCGCGAACAAGGTCGCCCTGGGGACCGCGGTGATCGACGGCCTCTACGAGCAGGAGACCGCCCGGGTCCTGGCGCTGGCCGAGGCCGCGCGGGCCGACGGTCTCGCCGCAGTGATCGACTCCCTCGATGCATGGGGACGGACGATCGTGGGGGACCGGGCGTGGTTCCGGTTGGAGATGGCGGTCTCGGCGACCAGTGCCGCGGACGGCGAGCTGATGACGGCGACGGCCTCGCGGTACGAGCGCATCCGCGCGGCCACGAAGACACTGGTGGAGGAACTGGAGGCGGCCCACGGGCTGGAGCTCCCGGTGGACGCGGAGACGTTGGCGCTCGGCCTGTTCAGTCTGATCCTGGGGCTCGGGATGCAGCGCGCGACAGATCCGTCGGTGTCGACCGATGTCGTGGCGGTCTTCGTGCGGAGACTGCTCGGCGGCTAGCGACGCGGCCGGTAGCGGAGCAATACCACGCCGCTGTCGAAGCGGCGCTGATCGATGAGCTCCAGGTCGACGCGCATCCCTGTGGGGAGCCCCGGCTTGCCGCCGCCGATGACGAGGGGCAGGACGTACAGCTGCACCTCGTCGATGAGGCGCGCGGCGAACGCCTGGGCCGCGAGATCGGCACCGCCGATGAGGATCTCCCGACCGGCGCCGGCCTTCAGTGCGCGGATCCGGTCGGGATCGAAGGCGCGCTCGATCCGGGTGTTCGCGGTCGACGGTGCCGTCAGGCTCGTCGAGTAGACGACCTTCGCGGTCGCGCGCCACGCGGCGGCGAACTCGGCCGCGGCAGGGGAGCGCCCGGCCAGGGACGGCTCGGTCTCCCAGACGGACATCGTCTCGTAGAGGTGGCGTCCATAGAAGAGGGTGCCGGCGGATCGCATCAGTGCGGTGTGCGCGGCGAAGACGTCGTCGTCGCCGGGGAGCCAGTCGAAGCGGCCGTCGGCGTCCTCGATGTAGCCGTCGAGGGAGACGTTCGTCGCGTAGATCAGGTCGGCCATGCGCCTGATTCTTCCGCGCGCACACGATGAGCGCGCGCGTTCAACTCCTGATGATGCGCACCGCCAATCCGGTGCCGAGGGCGACGAGGACCGTCGAGGCCGTGCGGTCCAGCCAGACGTGGAGCCGGGTGGTCCGAACGGCGCGACGGGCGTGCGCGGCCAGTACCACCACCGTGGGCAACCAGATCAGCGTGGCGGCCAGATGGATGAGCACCAGGACGATCACCCACATCGTCCGGCTCGGCCCCGAAGGCAGGAACTGCGGCATGACGCTGATGAAGGACACGCCGATCTTCGGGTTGAACAGATTCGACGTGAGGCCCATTCGGAGAGTCGCCGCCGGTCGGTCCGGTCGGTCGATCCCGGCCTGCGCGGCGCTGGTGCGGAACGAGCGCCACAGCGCCCGACCTCCGAGCCACAACAGGTACGCCGCTCCCGCGATGCGGATCAGGTCGTACGCCTGCGGTGATGCCGCGACCAGCGCGGTCAGCCCCGCCGCGCCGGCGATGGCCCACAGTAGGCAGCCGAGCGCGATCCCGGCGACACAGGCCAAGCCGGCGCGCGGACCGCGCGCCATCGTGCTGCGCACCACGAGCAGGGTGTCCGCGCCGGGCGTCGCGACCGTCAACGCGGATAGGCCGACCCACGCCCAGAGCGCTGCCGCCGTCATGGTTGGTCGCCCCTCCTTCCGAGTGGTCAGCGTGCGAGTTGGGCGCCACCGTTGACGGGGAGGACCTGCCCGGTGATGTGCCCGGCGCCGGGGCCGGCCAGGAACGCGACGAGCTCGGCCACGTCCTCGGGCCTTCCCGGTCGGCCGGTGGCGGTGCGCCCGACGAGCTTCCGGAGGCGGTCGTCGGTGAGTCCACCGCCGAAGAACTCCGTGTCCACGATCAGCCCGGGTGCCACGACGTTGACGGTGATACCGCGTGACCCGAGGTCGTGTGCCGCGTACGCCGCCCATGCCTCCAGCGCCGCCTTCGCTGCGCCGTAACTGCCTCCGCCTCCGTCGCGTGCGGCGATGGAGCCGAGGGCGATCACCCGGGCGTCGGCGGTGAATCGATCGCGCAGTGCCTCGGTGACCAGCACGGTGGTCACCACGTTGGAGGCGAAGTTGGCATGCCAACCGAACGCGAGGTCGGCCAGGGGATCCGGAAGCGTTCGGCGCCCGAACGCGGTGTTGGCGCCGGCGTTGTTGACCAGCGCATCCACCTGCTCGGGCAGTGCGTCGAGCGCGGCATGAACCTGGTCCGGTTCCGCTGCATCGAAGCACACGGGGTGCGCGCCGATCTCCTCGGCGGTGGCGCGCAGCACGTCCGGGCGCCGGCCGGTCACCCAGACTTCCCAGCCGTTGCGTCGCAACGTGCGCGCGATCGCTTTCCCGATGCCTGTGCCTCCGCCGGTGACCACCGCGTTCCTGTTTAGGGCTAAACTCATGTGATCAGGTTAGAGCATGTTTAGCCCTAAAGACAAGGAGAGGAATCGATGCCGGATATCGCCGGGGAGATCGTGCGGGCGTGGCAGCGGGAGCTCCCCGGCACGCCCACGGACTCCATCGAGATCATCACCCGCATCTGGCGGGCGGGAAAGCTCCTCGACGACGAACGGCGTCGGACACTCGCAGCTCTCGGCATCGACCGAGCGACGATGGATCTGTTGTCGATGCTGCGCCGCGCAGGGGAGCCGTACCGGCTCACTCCCGCCGAGCTCGCAGCCCAGTCGCTGGTCAGCGCCGGCGCGATGACCCAACGGGTCGCGAGGGCCGAAACCGCGGGCCTGGTGAGCGTGCGCAGGAACCCCGCCGGCACGCGCACGATCGATGTGCGGCTGACCGCGGAGGGGCACCGATGGATCGATACCTCGGTGGCGGACCTGCTGACTCACGAGTCAACGCTGGTCGAGCATCTCACCGCCAAGCAGAGAGCTCAGCTGGCCGAGCTTCTCGAGGTCTTCCTACGCGGTCTGCATGCTCATCTGGATGCCCCCGGCGCCCCGTAACGGTCGTTGCTGACGACCGGAAGGCCGACCGGCGGCAGAGTACGGTCAGCAGCAGTTCGGGTCCAACACCCTGCACAGGGCGGTGAGTGCTTCGCGACGCGGGGTGTGGTGCATGCTCATGCCCTGTCGCTCGGACGCGATGAAGCCGGCGGTGCGCAGCTGGCCGAGGTGGTGGCTCACGGTCGACTCGGCGAGACCGACCGCGGCCGCGAGGGAACCCGTGGTGCACGGTTCACCGCAGGTGAACAGCAGTGACAACACCTTCACGCGGACCGGATCTGCGAGAGCTTTGAGGCGCAGTGCCACGTCGAGCGCTGCGGCGTCGTCGGCGGGTGTCGCGGCGACGGGTGCGCAACGGACCGGATCGGTCATGTCGATCATGGGCAGCGCCTTGGGCATGACGTCGATCCTACGGACCGCATTGACATATGTCGAAAAGGTGCCGTAGAACAGACCGTGTCAGCGATTCGACGTGCATCGCACGCCTTGGAGGTCGTCACCATGTCCCAGCTCGCCACGACCGCCGCGTGCGACTGCGGCCCGCAGTGACCACTCCGGCCACGGAACAGCAGGCGAGCGGGAAGCTGTCGACGCTCGATCGGTTCCTCCCCGTGTGGATCGGGTTGGCGATGGCCCTGGGCCTGCTGCTCGGCAGGATGATCCCCGGCATGAACACCGCACTGGAGAAGATCCAGGTCGACGGCATCTCCCTGCCGATCGCGCTCGGGCTGCTGATCATGATGTACCCGGTGCTGGCGAAGGTCCGATACGACCGCCTCGATACCGTCACCGGCGACCGCAAGCTGCTCGTCAGCTCGTTGGCACTGAACTGGATCATCGGCCCCGCGTTGATGTTCGCGCTCGCTTGGCTACTCCTACCGGACCTGCCCGAGTACCGCACCGGCCTGATCATCGTCGGCCTAGCCCGCTGCATCGCGATGGTGATCATCTGGAACGACCTCGCCTGCGGCGACCGCGAGGCCGCCGCCGTGCTCGTCGCGCTGAACTCGGTGTTCCAGGTGATCATGTTCGCCGTCCTCGGCTGGTTCTACCTGTCGATCCTCCCGGGCTGGCTCGGCCTCGAACAGACCACGATCAGCACCTCGCCGTGGCAGATCGCCGAGTCCGTGCTGATCTTCCTCGGCATCCCGCTGCTCGCGGGCTATCTGTCGCGCCGCTGGGGGGAGAGGGCGAAGGGGCGCGACTGGTACGAGGGGGCGTTCCTGCCGCGGATCGGCCCGTGGGCGCTGTACGGACTGCTCTTCACCATCGTCATCCTCTTCGCCCTCCAGGGCGAACAGATAACTTCCCGGCCCTGGGACGTCGCGCGGATCGCGCTGCCTCTGCTGGCGTACTTCGCGATCATGTGGGGCAGTGGATACCTGCTCGGCGCCGCGATGGGCCTCGGCTACCAACGGACCACCACGCTGGCCTTCACCGCCGCGGGGAACAACTTCGAGCTCGCCATCGCCGTCGCGATCGCCACGTACGGCGCCACGTCCGGGCAGGCCCTCGCGGGCGTCGTCGGGCCGTTGATCGAGGTCCCGGTCCTCGTCGCCCTCGTCTACGTCTCCCTGGCGCTGCGCAAGCGGTTCCCTCCTACTCCGTCCTCCACCGCCGCCGCGACTACGGATCCGTCCGGGAGAGTGAACCGATGACCGACAAGCAGGCCCGAGTGCCGACCGTGCTGTTCGTGTGTGTCAAGAACGGGGGCAAGTCGCAGATGGCCGCCGGCCTGATGCGTGACGTCGCCGGCGATGCCGTCGAGGTGCACTCCGCCGGCACCCGACCCGGCGCCGCCATCAATGCCCTCTCGGCCGAGTCCCTCGCCGAGGTGGGAGTCGACATCACCGGCGAGATCCCCACACCGATCGACCCGGAACTGCTTGCCCGCGTGGACCTGGTGGTCACCCTCGGCCGCGAGGCCGTCGTCGACCCGCCTGCGGGCGTCATGCTGGTCAACTGGGACACCGACGAGCCGTCGGAACGGGGCATCGAGGGGATCGAGCGGATGCGGCTCGTCCGTGACGACATCGCCGCTCGCGTCGTCGCGCTGGCTGCGGAGCTCAGCGAGGCGGGGCGGATCCACCCGTAATGTCATAATGTAGATTATCGGTGAAACAGGGTGCTGCGCGAGTCGAGTGCCGGTGAGCGTCTCGCCGGGTTGTCGTCCCGTTCGCCGGCTACCCGTTCCGGTGATCCGCTGTCGCGCTGCCCATCGGCGCGCACCGCTCGCGGCCCGGTGATCTGACCGGCCGCCTGGCGCGCGTTGGTTGGGCACGCTGCTCCTGGCGCTCGCTGTGCGCTCTCGGCGCATCGATCGACGGTCGCACCGGACGCCATCGAGACGGTTCGGCCCGTCCCGGCGGCCTCGGGGCCTCCTTCCTGTTCGGTCGCTCATCCAGTCAGGTGCCATCAATACGTCACTGTGACGTATTCACTCGGTCTGGCGTCACGAAGCGCCATCCGGCTGACTCGCCGCTGGAAACGGCGACGGTACTGAATAGCCGACCGGCGAGTATTGCAATAGCAATGGACTCTCTCCTACTCTTGTGACGCATGATGAACCTCGGGCGAATGGGGAATTCGTTCGTGTGCACAAGGAGGAAAAATGGGCAGGCATAGTCGTGAAGAAGTCGCGGCGGCCCCGAGGGTCGACGTTTCGCTGGAAGACACGGTGCAGTTCAGTCTTCCGGGGCTCGATCTCGCCCGTCCGACCTCCGCTCTGGCCAGTTCCGATACGCGCCAAATGGCCATAGATTCCATTTCGCGCATGATTGATTTAATCGATCTAATCGACAGCGCGCCGGATCCACGCGCCGCCCGCCGGGCCGTGCGCCGCGGATCTCTCGTGAACTTTCGTCAGATCGCCACGGCTGGTAATCGATTCGCGCACGCGGCCGCGACGCGTGTGCTGCATCCCGGCGGTGGTCGGCACCGGTTCACAGGAGAATCCGGCGGCGACACGCGGCCTCCTGCGGAGAACATTAACCATCGGTGGTCGGATAACGCTATTGTTAACACCATGACCAATGAAGACCTCTCCGTCCTCAAGCGCGCCCAAGAACTCGTTCGCAAGCACGATGAGGAGGCCCGTGCCCAGCGAGTCGAGCGTGAAGGCCGGGTGCGCCAGACGGGCTCGCTGATCGCCACCTACAGTGCGGACTGCGCGCTCCGCCTGGCAGAACTGCTGGACTTCTCCGAGAAGGACGGCCCCGTCGACAAGATCACGTGGCAGCTGTCCGCCGCCGGCGAGAAGCTGATCTCCTTCAACCCCGAGGACAACGACCTGATGGTCGACATGCATCGCATGCCGATGCTGGTCACCAACGTCGAGGGCTACACGGTGGGTGTGCAGCACCTGCTGGGCACCGACGTCTACGTCTTCGGCCTCACCGACGGCGAGGACAACTGGAGCGGCTTCGAGGATCTCGAGGGCTTCGGTCGCGCCACCCTCACCCCGGGCAACCGGTACAAGTGGGGCGAGGTCTCGCTCTCCCAGTACAACGACTGACACTCCCCCCTTCCACGAAGTCGAGCGCGCCCACGGGCGTGCTCGACTTCTCTGCTTCCGCGGTAGCGCGCCGGTACCCTGGTGCGGTTGCCGCACGAGGTCATCAGGAGCGTTGATGCCGCAGTCCGTCCCGCACGCCGCCGACAGCCACGAGAGGATCCGCGTCCACGGGGCGCGGGAGAACAATCTCAAGAACGTCAGCATCGAACTGCCCAAACGGCGCCTCACGGTGTTCACGGGCGTCTCCGGATCCGGGAAGAGCTCGCTCGTCTTCGGCACCATCGCGGCGGAGTCCCAGCGCCTGATCAACGAGACGTACAGCGCTTTCGTGCAGGGGTTCATGCCCACGTTGGCGCGTCCCGACGTCGACGTACTCGACGGCCTCACCACCGCGATCATCGTCGGTCAGGAGCGCATGGGATCCGACCCGCGTTCCACCGTCGGCACGGCCACGGACGCCAACGCCATGCTGCGCATCCTGTTCAGCCGGCTCGGCGACCCGCACATCGGCTCGCCGCAGGCGTACTCCTTCAACGTCGCCTCGGTGAGCGGCGCCGGCGCGGTCAAGCACGACAAGGGCGGACGCGAGGTCAAGGAACGGGTCAGCTTCGGCATCACCGGCGGCATGTGCCCGCGCTGCGAGGGCCGGGGCAGCGTGAGCGACATCGACCTCACGGCGCTCTACGACGACACCAAGTCGCTCGACGACGGCCCGTTCACCATCCCGGGCTACAGCATGGACGGCTGGCAGGGCCGCATCTACCGCGGCAGCGGCTTCTTCGACACCTCCAAGCCCATCGCGAAGTACACCAAGCGGGAACTGAACGACCTGCTCTACAAGGAGCCGACCAAGATCAAGGTCGAGGGGATCAACCTCACCTACGAGGGCATCATCCCCAAGATCCAGAAGTCCTTCCTGGCCAAGGACGTCGACGCGATGCAGCCGCACATCCGCGCCTTCGTCGAGCGCGCCGTCGCGTTCAGCGTCTGCCCGGAGTGCGACGGCACCCGCCTGTCGGAACTCGCCCGTTCGTCGAAGATCAACGGCACATCGATCGCGGACTGCTGCGCGATGCAGATCAACGAGCTCGCGGAGTGGATCCGCGCCGTCGACGACCCGTCGGTGGCGCCGCTCATCGAGAGCCTGCAGCAGACCCTGGACTCCTTCGTCGAGATCGGGCTCGGCTACCTCTCCCTGGACCGCCCCGCCGGGACGCTGTCGGGGGGCGAGGCGCAGCGCACCAAGATGATCCGGCACCTCAACAGCTCGCTCACGGACATCACCTACGTCTTCGACGAGCCGACCATCGGGCTGCACCCGCACGACATCGCTCGGATGAACGCCCTCCTCCTGCGCCTGCGGGACAAGGGCAACACCGTCCTCGTCGTCGAGCACAAGCCCGAGGCCATCGCGATCGCCGACCACGTCGTCGACCTCGGCCCGAAGGCCGGAACGGCGGGCGGCGAGATCGTGTTCGAGGGCACGGTCGACGGCCTGCGCGGCGCGGACACGCTGACCGGGCGCCACCTCGACGACCGGGCACGCCTCAAGGCCGGGGTGCGGGCACCGTCGGGCGTGCTGGAGGTACGCGGCGCGACCGAGCACAACCTCCAGCAGGTGGACGTCGACGTGCCGCTCGGCGTGCTCGTCGTGGTCACCGGCGTCGCCGGCTCGGGCAAGAGCTCGCTGATCCACGGCTCGATCAGCCCTCGGGACGGCGTGGTCACCGTCGACCAGACCCCGATCAAGGGCAGCCGGCGCAGCAATCCCGCCACCTACACCGGATTGCTGGACCACATCCGCAAGGCCTTCGCGAAGGCCAACGGCGTCAAGCCCGCCCTGTTCAGCGCGAACTCCGAGGGCGCCTGCCCCGCCTGCAACGGCGCGGGCGTCATCTACACCGACCTCGGCATCATGGCGGGCGTCTCCACCACTTGCGAGGAGTGCGACGGCAAGCGGTTCCAGGCGGCGGTGCTCGAGTACCGCTTCGGCGGGAAGAACATCAGCGAGGTCCTGACGATGCCCGTCGCGGAGGCCCTGGAGTTCTTCGCCGACGGCGAGGCGAAGATCCCGGCCGCGCACAGGATCCTCGGTCACCTCAGCGACGTGGGGCTCGGCTACGTCGGCCTCGGTCAGCCCCTGACGACCCTGTCGGGCGGCGAGCGTCAGCGTCTCAAGCTCGCCACCCACATGGGCGACAAGGGCGGCGTGCTCGTCCTGGACGAGCCCACCACGGGCCTGCACCTGGCCGATGTCGAACAACTCCTCGGGCTGCTCGACCGCCTCGTCGACGGCGGCAAGTCGGTCATCGTCATCGAGCACCACCAGGCGGTGATGGCGCACGGCGACTGGATCATCGACATCGGCCCCGGCGCCGGGCACGACGGTGGCCGGGTCGTCTTCGAGGGGACCCCGTCGGACCTGGTGGCCGCACGCGGCACCCTGACCGGAGAGCACCTCGCCGCGTACGTGGGCGCCTGACGGTGCCGGGGCCCTCAGGTTCGTCGCCTACCATCGCTGACGTGTCCACCATCGAGACGGCCGCGCCCGCCGCCACAGAGAACCGTCGCACCACCGGAATCCTGCTCCTCGTGACCGGCGTGCTGGGGCTGTTGGCCTCGGCGATGCTCACCATCGACAAGATCAAGCTGCTCGAGGACCCGAACTTCGTCCCCGGGTGCAGCCTGGACCCGACGATCTCCTGCGGCTCGGTGATGCAGTCGTGGCAGGGCTCGGTGTTCGGCTTCCCCAACCCGCTGATCGGGATCGCGTCGTTCTCCGTGGTGATCGTCGCCGGCGTGCTCGCGCTCGGGGGCGTCGACCTCCCCCGCTGGTTCTGGATCGGCCTCGCGATCGGCGCCGCCGCCGGGATCGCGCTGGTCGTGTTCCTGATCTACTCGAGCCTGTTCGTGATCCACGCGCTGTGCCTGTGGTGCATGCTCGTCTGGACGATCATGCCGATCGTGCTCGCGACCGCCGTCGCCGCCGCGCTCGGCCCGAAGGCGACGCAGCCCGTCAAACAGGGGCTGGCCGCCGCCGTGCTGCTCTGGTACATCGTCGTGCTCGCCCTGATCGGCGTGCAGTTCTGGGACTACTGGAGCAGCAAGTTCTAGCTCAGTGCCAGGTGTCCTCGAGCATCCGCGGCTTGCACGCCTGGTAAGCGCCGACGCCGAGGATGACGAGGCAGCCGAAGAGCATCGCGAACGGCGCCGCCCATCCGTGCGTCGCCTCGTGCAGCAGGCCGAAGCCCAGCGGGCCGGCGCACGCCGCGAGGTAACCCACGCCCTGCATGAACCCGGACAGGGCGGCGGAGCCGGCGCCCGTGCGGGTGCGCAGGTTCACCAAGGTGAGCGCCATGGGGAAGGTCGTCGGTCCCAGGCCCAGTGCGATCACCCAGACCCAGGTCAGCGTCATCGGCGCGAACAGCAGGCCCAGGAAGCCCGCCACGAAGCAGCCGAGGAACACGATCACCAGCGGGAACGGGTTCTCCATCCGGGTGCACAGGCTGGGCACGATCAACGTCGCCACGAAGCCGACGCCCGAGAACAGCGCGACCATGTTGCCGCCGAGGGCGGCGCTGCCGCCGGAGTCCGAGAGGATCGTCGGGATCCACGTGAACATCGCGTACGTGTTCAGCGAGGTCATGCCGAACATCGCGGCCGCGCCCCAGGCCAGCGGCGAGCGCCAGATGCGGCCCCGTTCCGCCGGCGTCTCGGCCTCCGGCTCCCCCGTCACGTCCTGCACGTCGTGGCCCCGCCGGGCCAGGACGATGCCGAGCCAGGGCAGGAACGCGGCGATCGGGATGAGCGCCCAGATGGCGAGCGAGACCTGCCAGCCGTAGGCGTCCGCGACCGGGACCGCGGCCAGCGCCGGCACCATGGTGCCCAGCTGGACGCAGGTGAGGTACGCGGTGCTGAGCACCGCGACGTTGTCCGAGAAGTACCGCTTGACCAGGGGCGGCAGCACGACGTTGCCGACGCCCATGCCGATCAGCGCCAGGCACGAGAAGAGCAGCAGCCCGAGGGTGCCGCCCATCACGGAGCGCACCCCGATGCCGACCGCCGTCGCGGCGACGGCCACCAGGGTCGTGCGTTCGAGGCCGATCCGGCTCGTCAGCACCGGCGTCACGATGCCTGCCGCGGCGAACATGGCGGTGGGCAGCATGCCGAAGACGCCGATGATCGTGGCCCCGAAGTGCAGGTCCTCGCTGATCCGGGTGAGCAGCGGTGTCAGTGACGTGACGGCGGTCCGCAGGGTGAGCGCGAACAGCACGATCGCCAGCAGTACGAGCAGCCGTCCCTGCTTCACGGATCGCACCATGGTCTGATCGGCCTCCTGCGGCTCGGTCGCGATGCTGGTCATTCGCCCTCCTTACAGTCGACACAAATCATAGGATGAATGGATGTATGACGGCAACACGATTTCCGTGCGGATAGGATGACTGTGATGCAACCCGTACGTAGGCAGACCTTGATCGCGCAGGTCACAGAACAGCTCCGCGGCGAGATCGCCAGTGGGCGATGGCCCGTGGGCGGACGCATACCCACGGAGACCGAGCTCCGCGAGCTCACCGGCACCGCGCGCAACACCGTCCGCGAGGCGGTGCAGGCGTTGGTGCACGCGGGCATGCTGGAGCGGCGCCAGGGCTCCGGCACCTACGTGCTCTCCGCGTGCGCCACCTCCACGCTGGGCGACTACTTCTCCGCCGCGCGCGACACCGATCTGCTCGAACTGCGCGAGGCCCTCGAGGTGACGGCCGCGGGTCTCGCCGCGGAGCGCCGCGACGACGACGACGTCGCCGAGCTGCGTCGCCTCCTGGACGCCCGGAACCGGCTCTGGGCGCCCGAGCAGGTCGAGTCCGGCGCCGAACGGGAGGCCATCGCGGCGGATCTCGCGATGCACCGCGGGGTGGTCGCCGCCAGTCACAACGCGATCTACCTCGAGTTCTACGACTCGCTGGTCCCCGTGTTGCAGGAGCATCTCCAGGAGTTTCCCGTCGGATTCGCCACGTCGTACGAGTGCGCGCACATCGCCGTCATCGACGCCGTGGCCGCCGGCGACGCGTCCGCCGCCCGCGCCGCCGCGCGCGAGCTCCTCGCCGAGGTGCGCCTGCGCGAGCGGTGACCCCTACCCCGTTGGGGTATTATTCGGCCGTGCGGGCGATGCGGAACGGACGGACGGCGGCCACCACGGTCGTCGTCGTGGCGTTCGCCGTCGTCCTCATGCACCTGGGCATGCCGCTCATGGCGATGCCCTCGGCGGCGGGCTCGTCGAGCATGCACCACGGCGCGCCGCCGACAACGGCGCCCGCCGAGACCACGATGGCGCAGGCCGAGCACGGCACGTCCGTCGAGAAGCAGACCGTCGACGCCGTGCACGACCACGAGGCGCACGACTGCGCCGGCACCGTCGTCGTGCACAAGACCGTCGGCGCGCCGCCGCTCGTCGCGGTCCTCCCCCTCGCCGACGGTGCCGCCGACGCCACTCCGGCGGCCCGCGCCGCCCTCGCGCGCGGTCCCCCGCCCTGGACGGTGCTCGACCTCGCCCGGCTCTGCGTTCTCCGAGTCTGATCGACGCCCGCGCGCGGCCACCACGGCCGCGGCGCGCTGAGCCGACCCGTCAGACCGAATCGCACCCGTAAGAGGAACAATCATGAACGTTTCGCGTATCCGCATCGCCGCAGTCCTGTCCGCCGCCGCCGTCGGCGCCTCCCTGCTCGCGGGCTGTACCTCCGGTGACACGAACGAGGCATCGCCGTCGAGCGCGGCCGCCACCAGCGCGGCCGGTCACGCCGGCCACGACATGGGCACGTCGTCGAGCGCTGCGCCGAGCAGCGCCGTCACCGTCCAGTTCAACGACGCCGACGTCGAGTTCGCCACGATGATGTACCCGCACCACGCCCAGGCCGTCGAGATGGCCGAGCTGGTCGCCGGCAAGGGCGCCCGCCCCGAGGTGGTCGAACTCGCCGCCGAGATCCAGGGCGCGCAGCAGCCCGAGATGGACGCCTTCGCCCGGCTCCTCGCGCAGTGGGGCAAGCCCGCCCCGACCGCGTCGATGGAGCACGCGATGGACGGCATGATGACGCCGGCGCAGATGGGGAAGCTCCGCACGCTCCGGGGCGCCGACTTCGACCGCGAGTGGCTCACGATGATGATCGCCCACCACAGGGGCGCGATCACCATGGCCGACACCGAGCTGGCGAAGGGCGTCGACCCGGAGAACAGGAAGCTCGCCGAGCAGATCAAGACCGGCCAGCAGGCCGAGATCGCCCGCATGGAGAAGCTGCTGTAGTCCGTTCGGAGGAATCGCCCGGCCGGTCAGGACGAATCGACCCCGTGTTGCTTCTGCACAGGGCATGATCATCGGACCGATGTGCACCACGTCGGTCACTCGACCGTCCTGGCCGGCCCGGCCGCCCCACGACCGCGATCGAGTACCACGCGTTCCGCCCGGACCGCGTGATGGACGACCGGACCTGCTCCAGCCCCACCACTTCATTGCTTCAAGAAAGCGAGCAACGATGACAACGAGGCATGCCCTCCGCACGCCCCGGCCGATCGCGCTGGCCGCCGCAGGAACGGGACTCGCGGGCGTGCTCGCCCTCACCGGCGGCGGAGCCGAGTTCCTGGCTCAGGTCGCGGCGAAGACGATCATCGTCGTCGGCGGCGCCAGTGACCCGACGGGGAAGGATCAATGGGCCCGGATCAGCGGTGACTACACCGGGCCCGCGCCCGTCTTCGTCCAGTACCCCGCGGTCTTCGGGGTCGGCTTCCCCGGCCTCGCGCTGAGCAGCGACGGCAAGCACACGTACGCCCAGTCCAACGACATCGGCGCTGCGGCCACCGTCGACGCGATCACCGCCGCGAAGGCCGACCCGAGCGAGGAGGTCGTGGTCTACACGATCTCCCAGGGCGCCGACGTCGTCGGCCTCGCGGTCCTGCGTTACGGCAAGGACCATCCGCGCCCGGCCGACGGTTCTGCGAAGCTCACCATCATCGAGCAGGGCAGCCCGAGTTTCGTCCGTTCCGGCGCATGGAACGTCATCCCTGCCGGGATTCCGGGCCTGCACTCGGGACCGGTCCGCAACGACGGCGCGTCCGGGGCGACGGTCGTCAGCATCTGCTTCAAGGGAGACATCGCCTGCGGGATGGGCGCCAACCCCGTCTCGCTCGCCGTCTACCTGATCCCCGGGTTCCTGATGCACGGGGCCGTGTACACCGCCGAGAACATCGGCAGCTACTCCCCGCTCACCGGCGAGCCCTTCACGCCCGGCTCCACGCCGGACAGCCCCGTCGACACCCGCACCGAGACGCGCAACGGTGCCACCGTGACCGTCGAGACCTACGCGGACGGCACCGTCAAGCGGACGTGGACCGAGGACGACACGACGTGGGTCTCGATCGACAAGGGCGAGAATCCGTGGGGCTGGATGCTCCGTCGCGGCGGGCTCGCGGTGCCGAAGGAGTTCGATCAGATCCTCAACGCGCTCGTGCCCGTCCCGGAGCCCGGCGACGTCGGGTTGGTGCCCCGCGTGCCCACGCCCGTCGTCACCACGGCCGATCGTGCGGAGACGCCGTCCGCACGCCATCGCGACGACCGGCCCGACGCCGTCCCGGTCGCGCACCTCCTGACCGAGGACGACGAGGCCGGTCAGGCTCCTCCCGCGGTCGATCCGCCGGCGCAGCAGTCGCCCGCCGGTGCCGCCGTCGAGGTCCCGGCCGTTGTCCCGAGCGATCCCCCGATCGACCCCGCCGATACCGTGCCCGACGAGGCCGAGGTCGGGCCGGAGCAGACGCCCGCGGAGGAGCCCGCCGCCGATCCGGCCGCCCAGGGCGCTGCCGCGGACGAATCGGCATCGGCCCCGACGCCGACGGACGAGCCCGCGAGGGACGCCGCTTAGCCGTACACCTCGTCGTACAGGGCGACGATCTCGACGGCATCGGGCACGCGCGGGTTGTTCCCGGGCGAGCCGGACGCGAGGGCCTGCTCCGCCATGAGCGAGGCGAGCCCGTCCCACCGGGCCTTGTCGATGCCGTACGCCCGGGGCGTGGGCACGGCCAGGTCCGTGCAGAGCTCCTCGATCGCGCCGACGAGGGCCTGCGCGAGGGCCTCGTCGGAGGCGCCGGACAGCCCGTACGCCCGGGCGCAGTCCGCGTAGCGCGACGGTGCCGCGCCCACCGAGAAGCGCATCACCGCGGGCAGCAGCATGGCGTTGGACAGACCGTGCGCGACGTGGAAGTGCGCGCCGATCGGGCGGCTCATGCCGTGCACGAGTGCGACCGAGCTGTTGGAGAAGGCCACGCCGGCCTGCGTCGCGGCGAGCATCATCGCCTCCCGCGCCGCGCGGTCGGCACCGTCGGCGTAGACGGCCCGGATATTCGCCGCGATCGTGGAGATCGCGGTGAGCGCGAAACCGTCGGCGAACGGGTTCGCCTTGCGGCTGACGTACGCCTCGATGGCGTGGGTGAGGGCGTCCACGCCCGTGTCGGCGGTGAGGCGCGCGGGCATCGAGAGGGTGAGCTCGTAGTCCACGATCGCGGCCACCGGGAGGAACGCCGGGCCCGGGCAGAGCATCTTCTCGTCGCTCGCGCTGTCGGTGATGATGCTGAACTGGGTGGCCTCGCTGCCGCTGCCCGCCGTCGTCGGGATCGCGATCACCGGCAGCGCGGGCCCGACGGTGACGGTCGGCGCCTTGTAGTCCCGCATGGTGCCGCCGCCCTCGGCGAGCACCGCGAGGGCCTTGGCCGTATCGAGGGGGCTGCCGCCCCCGAGCCCGATCACGCAGTCGGCCCGGTGATCGCGCACCACGGTCAGGCCGGGCTCGAGCGAGTCGGTCGTGGGATCGGGCACCGTCCGGTCGAAGACGGAGACCTCGCAGCCCGCCTCGGTCAGCGCCGCCACCAGGCGGGCGACCGTGCCCTGGGCCGAGAGGAAGGCGTCCGTCACGACCACCGGCCGGGAGAAGCCGAGGTCCCGGACCAGGCGGCCGGAGTCGGCGAGCGCGCCCCCTCCGACCGCGAGCCGACGGGGAAGTCCTATCTGCGCTGCAGTCATGCCACGAACGTACCTAGACTTCTTCGCATGGCTGAGCAGATCGGTGAAGGCACACATGAATTCGAGCCGCACCACGCCGCGATCGGGGACCGTCTCAACTGGCTGCGAGCGGGGGTGCTCGGCGCCAACGACGGACTGATCTCGACCGCGGGCATCGTCATCGGCGTCGCGGCGGCGACGGGCGAGTCCTCCGCGATCCTCACCGCGGGGATCGCCGGCCTCACCGCGGGCGCCGTGTCGATGGCGCTCGGCGAGTACGTCTCCGTGAGCACGCAGCGCGACACCGAGGTCGCGCTCATCGCCAAGGAGAAGGCGGAGCTGAGGGACATGCCCGACGACGAGTTCGCGGAGTTGGAGCAGATCTACCGCCAGAAGGGGCTCTCCCCCACCACGGCCCGCCTCGTCGCCGAGGAGCTCACCGCCAAGGACCCACTGCAGGCGCACCTCGACGCCGAGCTCGGCATCGACGAGGGGAATCTGACGAGCCCGGTCGCGGCGGCCCTGTCGTCGGCCGTCTCGTTCAGCGTGGGCGCGAGCATCCCGATCCTCGCCTCCCTCATCGAGGCGCAGCGGATCCTCGCGATCGTCGTCGCGGTGCTGGTCGGGCTCGCGCTCACCGGCTACGTCTCCGCGCGGCTCGGCGATGCGGACGTCCGGCGCGCGACGGCCCGCGTCGTGCTCGGCGGCCTCATCGCGATGGCCGTCACCTACGTGGTCGGTAAGGTCCTCGGCACCACCGGTATCGCCTGAGGAGGCCGCGAGTGATCGCACGATTCGCAGACAAGACGCCCCGCATCGCCGAGACGGCCTGGGTCGCCGAGACGGCCACCGTCGTCGGGGACGTGGAGCTCGGACCGGGTGTCGGGGTGTTCTACAGCGCCGTGGTGCGCGGCGACACGACGCCCATCGTGATCGGTGAGAACAGCAACGTCCAGGACGGCGTGGCGATGCACGCCGACCCGGGCTTCCCGCTGAAGGTCGGTGAACGGGTGTCCATCGGCCACAACGCGGTGGTGCACGGGTGCACGGTCGGCGACGACGTGCTGATCGGCATGGGCGCGGTCGTCCTCAACGGCGCGGTGATCGGTGCCGGCAGCCTGATCGCGGCGAACGCCCTGGTTCCTCAGGGGATGGAGGTGCCGCCCGGGTCGATGGTCGCGGGGGTGCCCGCGAAGGTGCGGCGCGAGCTGTCCGACGAGGAGCGTGCCGGGATCACGGCGAACGCCGCGGGCTACCAGTTCCTGACGCAGGCCCACTCGACGCAGACCGGCCCGGCGTAGCCCCGGCACGTCGTCGCGGCCGGGCGGAACACCTCAGAGCCCCGACCACACCATCGTCGCGCCGGAGTGCCCGGCCGCGATCACGCCCCACAGGCACGCGGCCGCCGCCACCGTCGACAACACGCCCAGGACGACGGTGCCCGCGCGACCGGAGAGCACCGTCGACCCCGAGACGCGGGAGGCGACGGCCGGGCTGGATCCCGCCCAGACCAGGAGGGCGACGACGAACAGCGCCAGCGACCACAGGAACGTCGCCGTGCCCTGGGTCTCGTGGCCCGCGATCTGCTCGCGCATTCCCTCCATCGACGGGCGCTGCTCGAGCTTCTCCCCCGACTCCTTCGCGAGATAGCACGCGAGTGTCGCGACCAGCGCGAACACCGGCAGCGCGACCCCGAGCCGCGTGCGGGCCACGGGCCACCAGGCGGCGATCACGAGAGCGAGCGCGGCCAGGGGCAGCAGCACGACCGCGGCGTGGACCAACAACGGATGACTCGGAATTCCCGCGATCTCGGTGAGCACGCATCAATGCTGGCAGAGTGGACCCCGTGATGCAGACGACTCAGCCAAGCTTCTGCCCCACGCGGCGCGCGGTCCTCGCGGCGCTTCCCGGTATCGCGATCCTGCCCGTCGCGGTGGCCTGTGGAACGTCCTCGACGAACGACGACGCCCCGTCGGGCTCAACCACGACGAACGGCGCCTCGACGGGAGGCGCCGCACCGGGCGGCGGCGCCCGGATCCCGGTGGCCCAGGTGCCCGTCGGGAGCGCCGTGGTGATCGCGGGCCCCAAGCCGTACGTGGTCGCCCAGCCCACCGACGGGACCTTCGTCGCGTTCGACGCGGCCTGCACCCACCAGGGCACCGTCGTGGCGGCGCAGGACGGCCTCAGCCTCGAATGCCCGGCCCACGGCAGCAGGTTCAACGGGGGCACCGGCGCGGTGGAGGGCGGCCCCGCGAGAACCGCGCTGGCCTCGGCCCCCGTGCGGCGCGACGGGGAGGAACTCGTCGTCGGATGACGACCGGTTGATAGATATGGACCCGGAAGCTACCGCGTTGTAGCATGGCGGGAACGTTATTGAACTGGTCTCAGTAGGCAGCCACCGCCGGGACCGTCACCACTTCAACGAGGAGGCTCCCGTGGCCAATCCCGAGGCGATCTACAAGGACGTGCTCATCGTGGGCGCCGGACTCGCCGGCATCGACACCGCCTACCGCGTGTCGAACGAGATCCCGCAGTTCAGCTACGCCGTGCTCGAGCAGCGCGCCGAGATGGGCGGCACCTGGGACCTGTTCAAGTACCCCGGCATCCGCTCGGACTCGGACATCTTCAGCCTGAGCTACCCGTTCCTGCCCTGGAAGGGCACGAACCGCCTCGCCAGCGGCCCGGAGATCAAGGCCTACATCGAAGAGGCCGCCGCGAAGTTCGGCATCGACAAGAACATCAGCTTCAACACCAAGGTCGGCACCGTCGACTTCGACTCGCGGACCGACCTGTGGACGGTGACGGCCGAGCGCGAGGGTGAGCAGGTCGTCTACCAGGCGCGCTTCCTCGTGGCGTGCACCGGCTACTACGACTACGAGGCCGGGTACGAGCCGCCCTTCCCCGGCGTCGACCAGTTCCAGGGCCAGGTCGTGCACCCGCAGCACTGGCCCGAGGACCTGGACTACCAGGGCAAGAAGGTCGTCGTGATCGGGTCGGGCGCCACCGCCATCACCCTGATCCCGTCGATGGCCGACGACGTCGAGCACATCACCATGCTGCAGCGCTCCCCCACGTACGTGCTGCCGGTGCCCAATGCCGACCCGCTCACCAAGTTCGGCGCCAAGGTGCTGCCCGCGACGGTCTCGCACAACATCACCCGCAACGTCAACGCCGTCATCAACGTCGGCCAGTACGTGCTGGCGCGCTCCTTCCCGAAGACCTCGCGCAAGTTCCTGCGCAAGCTCAACCAGGCCATGCTCCCCGAGGGCTACGACGTGGACGTCCACTTCAAGCCCAAGTACGAGCCCTGGGACCAGCGCCTCTGCGTCGTCCCCAACGGCGATCTGTTCAAGACCATCAAGGACGGCAAGGCGGAGGTGGTCACCGACACCATCGACACCTTCACGGAGAAGGGCATCCGGCTGTCGTCGGGCCGCGAGCTCGAGGCCGACATCGTCATCACGGCGACCGGCCTGCAGCTGCTCGCCTTCGGCGGCGTCGAGGTCAACGTCGACGGTGCCCCGATCAAGCCCAACGACAAGTTCGCCTACAACGGCTACATGCTCGAGGGCGTGCCGAACTTCGCGTTCATCATCGGCTACACCAACAATTCGTGGACGCTGCGCGCCGACATCTCGGCCCGCGGTATCGCGCGCCTGCTCAACCACATGGTGGTCAAGGGCTACACGCACGTCGAGCCGGAGGTCGGCGGCAAGGTGCTCACCGAGCACCCCGCCCTGGACCTGAGCTCGGGCTACGTGCAGCGCTCGCCCGACGCGATGCCCAAGGCCGCCACCGAGCAGCCCTGGATGATCCGGCACAACTTCGTGCTCGACTCGCTCGACTACCAGCGCTCGCGCGTCGACGCGCCCGAGCTGAAGTTCGGTACCGTCGCGGCGCCGTCGAAGGCCGGCGTCTGATCGCCTGATCCGCAACGACGAACCCGCCCCCTCCGACACGGAGGGGGCGGGTTCGTTCGTCGTGCGTCGGGGCTCAGGAGCCCTGCACGTAGGTGCCGCCGACGGTGTTGCGCACCACGATCGGCGAGCCGATCGGGAAGTTGTCGTAGAAGTACTTGCCGTTGGCGGTGCTCACGTTGAGGCAGCCGTGGCTCACGTTGGAGACGCCTTGCTGGTTCACCGACCACGGGGCGGCGTGCACGAAGATGCCGCTCCACGACATGCGCGTCGCGTACTCGACGTAGGTGCGGTAGCCCTCCGGGGAGTCGACCGGCACGCCGTACGTGGACGAGTCCATGTACATGTCGCGCTTCTTCTCCATGGTGTAGTACACACCGTTCGGCGTCGGGTGCTTGTTCGTGCCGAAGGACGTCGGCATGGTCTTGACGACCTCGCCGTCGTGCCAGACGGTGATCTGCTTGGTGTTGTCGTCCGCGAGGGCGACCCAGCCGGTCTTGGTGGCGACGGGAGGCTCGGGCGAGGCCGCGACGGTCTCGCTCGTCTCGGTGGCGCCGGCCGGCGTCGACGGACCCGTCGGGCGGGGCGTGGTCGGACGCGCCGGGGTCGTGGGAGCTGCGCCCGCGACGGCCGCGGAGGCCGTGGCCGCGACGATCGCCGCTGCCGCGCCCGCGCCGAGGCGCGCGAATCCGCGCCGGTTGACGCCGGTGGGACCGAGGTTCCGGTCAGTCATCGTTGTTCCTCCTGCGGTATCAAGCTTTGCGCACGATTCTACGGGTCGAGGGGCTCAGGTGAAGAAATCACTGAACCGGAGCTGAGGATCGCACCGGTACCGTTAAGCATCCAGTGGGCCAGGAAACAGGGCCACCACCTGCCGGTTCTCCGTGCCAGCGCATCCATCAGGGCCCCGAAACCGGCGGTGACGCCGATTGTCGGAAATACGGGGTCGTGAGCGCTGCGTGCGGCACCGACGTGCCACAGCCCGAACGCGAGCGGCCCCGCCACGGCGCCGGTCCGCCTGCCGTACGCCGACTGCAGCGCCGGCGTGAGCGCACCGCGGAAGAGCAGTTCCTCCGGCAGCGCCGTGCCGAGCGGGATGTCCACCAGGACCCATTTCGCCCGGTTGGACGGTGCCTCCCGCCGCACGGGCCGCACCAGGGTCAGGCCGGCGACCGTGAGCGCTCCCCCGACGGCGATGCCGGCCGCGGTCGGCACGCGCGACCGGGCGAGCGCGGCGTCGGCCGCGCAGAAGGCGAGCGTTGCGGCCGAGCGGGCATCCCGGCGCCGGCCGAACCGATCCGCGAGCCGGGGCAGCACCGCGTTGGACCACGCCACGGCGGCTCCGGCCGCGAGCGCGGGTGCGCCGCGGGCGGCCCGGTGCCCGCGGGTCACTGCATCGCCACCCACGAGCCCAGGGAGCGGTACAGGGTGGCGGAGAAGGGCAGATCGCTCCCATACTTCGCGGGGTCGCGCGAGGCGTCCTCCTGCAGGGCGTGGCTCACCCCGCGCAGGCGCACGTAGTTCGCGTGGGTGCCGGTCATCACGTCGGCCAGGTCCTGCGTCGCGGAGCAGTCGACGGCGACGTCCGCGTCGGAGCAGGTCACGATGTTGTGCTTCTGCGGCGGCAGGGTCATGGCGGTCCGCAGCACGTCGGGGGTCCCTGCCGGCAGGCCCGAGAGCACGGGTTCGACGAGGGCCATCGGCACGGCCGCGCGGCCGGTGCCGCCCGTGCCGAGCGCGAGCGCCAGGGCCGCCGCGGTGCCGTGGCCGACGGCGAGCAGCCGGTCGTCGCCCAGGCCCGCACGCTCGGCGAGCGCGGTGAGGCCCTTCCCGGCCCGGTCCACCAGGGCCGCGTAGCCCGGGCTGCCCGACGGTGCGCCGTCGAAGCGGAGCGAGGCCACGCCGTGCTGCGCGAGCATCACCGAGAGCTCGCGCGCGGCGACCTGGCCCGCCCGGTCCGGCCCGGCCAGGATCAGGGCGGCGCGCAGCCGCTGCGGGTTGCTCGGCGAGACGTAGGTCGCGGCGCCGGCGTCGGCCGGCACCTGCACGGTCGACTCGTTCCAGTTCGCGGGCAGCGCCGCCGGGGCGGGCGGCGCGGGCTCCTGCGAGATCACCGGGGTGGGCTTGTCCGAGGCGCAGGACGCGACGGCGAGCAGCATCGCGAGGATCACCGCGGCGAACCGGGTCCGGGCGTGGGTCATCGACGTTCCCTCTCGTGATTCGGCGCGGGTCAGCGCAGGCGTTCGGCGGCGCGCGCGGTCTCGACGAGCCGGTCCGCGAGTTCGGCGAGTTCATCCCGGTCGGCGCCCTCGGCGATCGCGGTGCGCACGTCCTCGGCCGCGCAGCGCACCTCGAACATACGCTCCCCGACCGACTCGGCCTCGTCCGCGGTGAGGACCACCGAATCCGGGGGCAGGGACGTCCCGGCGAGGGCGTTGCGGGCCTCGTAGGCGCGCTGCCGGCACGACCGGCGGCAGTACTTGCGGGTGCGCCCGGGCCCCTCCGTGACGACCTCGCGCCCGCACCAGGCACACGCGGCGGACCTGCGACGGCGAGCGGTGGTCATGGGCCGCAGTCTAATGAACCGGGTAGACTGGGAATGTTCGGCGTAGGCGAGAGGTTGGGAGAAGCATGGCAGATCGAGTTCTACGGGGCAGCCGCCTGGGCGCGGTGAGCTATGAGACGGATCGGGACCACGACCTCGCTCCGCGCCGGGTGGCGCGGTACCGCACGGACAACGGTGAGGAGTTCGACGTCCCGTTCGCGGACGACGCCGAGATCCCCGGCACCTGGCTGTGCAAGAACGGGCTCGAGGGCACCCTGATCGACGGGGTCGCACCCGAGGAGAAGAAGGCGAAGCCGCCGCGCACGCACTGGGACATGCTCCTGGAGCGGCGGTCCGAGGGTGAGCTCGAGGAGCTCCTCAAGGAGCGGCTGGACCTGCTCAAGGCGCGGCGCGGTAAGTAGGCGCGAGGTTCGTCCGACGAACACGAAGGGCCCCGGAGAGATCCGGGGCCCTTCGGCGTTCTCGCGGTCCTACTTGCCGCGCAGCTTCTGCAGCTTGCGCCGGCGGGCCTGGAGGCCCCACTTCGGCACCAGGGTGGCCGCCTCCTTGAAGATGGAGCCGCTCATCTTGGAGTCGCCGATCACGCGCTCGGTGAAGGTGATGGGCACCTCGACCACGGAGAACCCGGCCTGCACCGCGCGCCACGTCAGGTCGATCTGGAAGCTGTATCCCAGCGACTCCACCTCGTCGAGGCCGAGGCCCTCGAGGGTCTCGCGCCGGAAGGCCTTGTAGCCGCCGGTGATGTCCCGGATCCGGGTGCCCAGCATGATCTGGCTGTAGACGTTGCCGCCGCGCGAGATGAGCTGGCGCGACAGGGGCCAGTTCACGGTCTTGCCGCCGAAGACGTAGCGCGATCCGATCACCAGGTCGGCGCCGGCGTCGATCGCCGCGAGGTGTCGCTCGAGCTGCTCCGGGGCGTGCGAACCGTCGGCGTCCATCTCGACGATCACGCGGTAGTCGCGCTCGAGGGCCCACCGGAAGCCTGCGATGTAGGCGCCGCCGAGGCCGTTCTTCTCGGCCCGGTGCAGCACGTGGATCCGCGGGTCCTCCGCGGCCATCGTGTCGGCGAGGTCGCCGGTCCCGTCGGGGCTGTTGTCGTCGACCACGAGCACGTCGACGCCGGGCTGCGCGCGGTGCAGCCGGCCCACGATGAGCGGCAGGTTCTCCAGCTCGTTGTACGTGGGGATGATCACCAGCGTCTTCGACGACGGCGCTGACGTCTCACTCATGCAGGTTCCTCGGTCCGTGGGCGGGGCTGAAACAGACCTCCATCGTGCCTTATCGCCATCGCGATTCCGCAGAGGGTGGCCAGGAGGAACACGACCTCGCCCCAATTCCCCAGCCGCGCGGCAGGAGTGAGGCCGTCGCGCAGCCGGATCGTCTCCACGAGGTGATCGTTCGTCCAGATGCTCGTTTGCCGGGTCACCTCGCCGTCGGGGCGCACCAGTGCGCTGACCCCGGTGGTGGCCGCGACCACCACGTCGCGGTCCAGCTCGACCGCCCGCACCCGGGACATGCCGAGCTGCTGGTAGGTCATGCCGGTGCGGCCGAAGGTGGCGTTGTTGGTGGGCACGGTGAGCACCTGCGCGCCGTTCTCGACGGACCCGCGCAGTGCCCGGTCGAAGGCCACCTCGTAGCAGGTCGCCACCCCGAGCGGGATGCCGTTCGGACTGACCACACCGGTACCGGTGCCGGGCGTGAAGTCGTTCGCGAGGTCCACGTAGTCGCTGAACAGGCGGAAGAAGCCGCGCATCGGCATGGTCTCGCCGAACGGCTGCAGGATCGCCTTGTCGTGCCGCTCCAACGCGCCCGACGCGTCGATGAGGATCATGCTGTTGTAGTAGCGGCCGGTACCGTCGTAGTGCACCGTCCCGACGAGGATCGGGGCGCGCACGTCGGCGGCCGCGGCGCGGATCCGGGCCGCGACGTCCGGATCGCGCTCCGGCGAGACGTCGGAGGAGTTCTCCGGCCAGATCACCACGTCGGGCTGCTTCTGCCGCCCCTCCCGCACCTCCGTCGCGAGCCGGTGCGTCTCGTTCAGGTGGTTGGTGAGCACGGCCTCGCGCTGGGTCGCGACGTCCCAGCGTTGTTCGGGCACGTTCCCCTGGATCGCCGCGATGGACACGGTCCGGCCCTCCGACGCCGCGCCCACGAACGGCCAGGCGGCGGCGGTGCCGATCGCCACGACGGCCGCCGCGGCCGCGGGCAGCAGGTACGTCCGACGGTCCGCGCGGCGGTACGCCGCCACCGCCGCAGCGGCCAGGCACGCACCGAGCAGGGCGACGGCGAAGGACAGGCCGGGCGCGCCGACGTACCGGGCCAGGGCCAGCAGCGGACCGTCGGCCTGGCTGAAGGCGAGCCTCCCCCACGGGAATCCGCCGAAGGGGAAGGAAGCGCGCGCCCATTCGGTGACGGCGAACGTCGCGGCGACCCAGACGGGGCCACCGGGGGCGCGGGCGACGCGCGCCGCGATGAGCCCGAACAGGCCGTAGTACAGGGCGCACGTGATGCCGAGGCCGATCCACGGCAGCGCGCCCACCATGGAGTCGATCCATTTGAGGAGCGGGACGAACAGGCCCAGCCCGGCGAGGAAGCCATAGAGGAATCCGCCGCGCAGGGTGACCCGTGCGGGCACGGTGAGGACGGCCACGAGCACGGCGACGCCGACGGGCGCCAGCCACCACAGTCCGGCGGGCGGGAAGGCGAAGAACAGCGCGACGCCGGCGAGGAGCGCGGCGCCCCCGCGGACCAGGAGGTTCACGCCGCGAACACCGTCCGGCCGTCGACCACGGTGCGCAGGCACAGCGGCAGGCGCGCGCCCGGCGCGAGGTCGGGCAGCGGGGCCACCCCCGCGCGGGGATCGGTCGACCAGCGCTGCACGGCGTCCGACGGTGCGCGGACCACCAGCTCGTCGGCGTCCCAGACCGCGAACGTCGCGGGCGCGCCGGGGACCAGCGTCCCGGCGACGCCGTCGCGGACTCCCCCGGCGCGCCAGGCCCCGCGGGTGGCGGCCGCGAAGGCCGCGCGCGGCGAGATCGCACTGCCGGGCGTGTGGTGCTGCGTCGCGGCGCGCAGGGTGGCCCACGGGTCGAGCGGGGTGACGGGCGAATCCGAGGAGAAGGCGAGCGGCACGGCGTTCTTCGCCAGCAGCGCGAAATCGTTGAGCGTCGCCGCGCGCTCCGCGCCGAGCCGCCGCGCGTACATCCCGTCGGGCCCGCCCCAGAGCGCGTCGAACTGCGGTTGCATCGAGGCGTTGACGCCCCAGTCGCCGAGCTTCGCGGCCTCCTCCGGCGACACCATCTCCGCGTGCTCGACGCGGTGGCCGCAGGAGGCGACCCGGGGCCCGCCGAAGGCGTCGACGGCCGCGGCGAAGGCCGCGACGACCCGGGCGACCGCGGCGTCGCCGATGGCGTGGAAACCGGCCTGGATCCGGGCCCTCGTGCAGGCCAGGACGTGCGCGGTCACGGTCTCCTGGTCGAGGTACGCCACGCCGTTCGACGGGGCGTCCGCGTACGGCGCGTGGAGCAGCGCGGTACGGCTGCCCAGCGAGCCGTCGACGAAGAGATCGCCGGCCAGGCCGTCGGCCCCGGTGCGGTAGAGGATCGCGCGGGCGTGGTCGGCGTCGCGGGCGGCCTCACCCCAGTAGCGGCGCACGTCCACGCCGTGGTCGAGCGAGCCGAGGAGAGTGAAGTCGCGCTCCCCCGCGATGTCCGGCCCGCCGCACTCGTGGACGGCGGCGATCCCGGCGGCGGCGGCCGCATCGAGGGCGGCGGTCTGCGCGGCGGTGATCTGCGCATCGGTGAGCGCCGCCGAGGCGGTGGCGCGGACGGCGTGGTGGGCGGCAGCGGTCAACGGACCGTCGGGCGAGAACCCGGCGAGGCCCTCCAGCCCCGGCACGAGGGCGCGGAGGGCGGTGCTGGCCTGCGCCGAGTGCTCGTCGATCCGGGCCGCGTAGATCACGCGGTTCTCGTCGAGATCGGTGCGCTGGAGCGGGCGCTCCCAGGTGGTGTCGTCCCACCCGCGGGCGATCACGGTGTCGCCGGTCGCCGCCGCGAGCGCCGCCCGCGCCGCCTCCGGCCCGCCGGACAGGTCCGGCCCGGTGAGCGCGAGGCCCGTGGCGGTGACGTGGACGTGGGTGTCGACGAAGGCGGGGGCGACGAAGGCGCCGTCGAGGTCGGTGACCTGCGCGTCCGGGTGCAGGGCGCGGGCCGCGCGGTCCTCCCCGATCCAGCTGATGCGGCCGTTCTCGACGGCGATCGCGGTGGCGGTGGTGGACGTGGGCGTGTAGATCCGCCCGCCGACGAGCAGTTCGGTGGTCACGGTGGACCAGTCTGCCAACTACGGAGCCGGCGGCAACTCGCGGTATCCCGGTCGCGGCCCGGGCCCACCGAAGTCGACGACGGACTCGGCCGGGGTGCCCTGGTCGGTGACCACGCCGCCGTCGACGACGGTGCCGTAGCCGCGCGGCCGGCCCGCGAGGACGGTGACCAGGCCGGACTCCTCGACGAATGAGGCGACGCGCTTGGCGCCGACGTAGGCGACCGCGGGCCGGACCACCGCGCGGACAGGCTTGATCAGCAGGAGCAGGCCCAGCGCGGTGCTCACGACGCCGGGCACGGCGAGCAGGAAGACGGCGGCCGCGAGGATCGCGGTGTCCATGAGCGCGGGGCCCGCGGACCGCTGCCCGTCGAGGGCCTGCCCGAGGTCGCGCAGCACGCCGGCGGCGGTGCGCCGCAGCATGAGCACGCCCAGCGCGGTGGCGCCGATGATCGCCAGCACCGCCCAGCCGAAACCGAGCCAGGACACCAGCCCGGCGAACGCCGCGATCTCCACGACGAGGTAGGTGAGGAACGCGAGGAGCTTCATACCCCTACAACGGGCGAACCGGGCGAAAGGTTCCCCGTCGCTCCCGATTGAACACTGTTTCGGTCGGCGAAAGCCCAGGTCGCGCTGTACCGGAACAGTGTTCAATCGGGGTCAGCGGTCCTCGAGGTCGCCCTCGGTCTCGAGGTAGGCCTGCTGGAGGGCGGCGAGGAGCTGGGGATCCGGCTCCTTCCAGAGCTCGCGCTGCGAGGCCTCGAGGAGCCGCTCCGCGATGCCGTGCAGGGCCCACGGGTTGGACTCCTCCATGAACTTGCGGTTCTCGGGATCGAGGACGTAGTTCTCGGTGAGCTTCTCGTACATCCAGTCGGCCATGACGCCGGCGGTGGCGTCGAAGCCGAAGAGGTAGTCCACCGTCGCCGCCATCTCGAAGGCGCCCTTGTAGCCGTGCCGGCGCATGGCCGCCATCCACCGCGGATTCACGACGCGGGCGCGGAAGACCCGGTTGGTCTCCTCGCTCAGCGTGCGCGTGCGCACCGAGTCGGGACGCGTCGAGTCGCCGACGTAGGCCTCGGGGTCGGAGCCCGTGAGATGACGGACCGTCGCGACCATGCCGCCGTGGTACTGGAAGTAGTCGTCCGAGTCGGCGATGTCGTGCTCGCGGGTGTCGATGTTCTTCGCCGCCACGTTGATCCGCCGGTACGCGGCGCGCATGTCGTCGGCCGCCGGCGCACCGTCGAGCCCGCGGCCGTAGGCGTACCCGCCCCATGCGGTGTACACCTCGGCGAGGTCGGCGTCGCTGCGCCAGTTCTTCGAGTCGATGAGCTGCAGCAGGCCGGCGCCGTAGGTGCCGGGCTTGGACCCGAAGACGCGGGTCGTCGCGCGACGGGAGTCCCCGTGCTCGGCCAGGGCCGCGCGGGTGTGCGCCGCGACGTAATTGGATTCGTCCGCCTCGTCGAGCGTCGCGACCAGCTGGACGGCGTCGTCGAGCATGGCCACGACGTGCGGGAAGGCGTCGCGGAAGAAGCCGGAGATCCGGACGGTGACGTCGATGCGCGGCCGGCCCAGCTCCTCCAGGCCGATGACCTCCAGGCCGGAGACGCGGCGGGACTGCTCGTCCCACACCGGCGTCACGCCGAGGAGGGCCAGGACCTCCGCGATGTCGTCGCCCGCGGTCCGCATGGCGGAGGTGCCCCACACCGACAGGCCGACGGACTTCGGGTACTCATCGTGCTCGTCCCGATACCGGGCGACGAGCGAGGCGGCCAGCTCCTGCCCCGTCGCCCAGGCGAGCCGCGACGGCACGGCCTTGGGGTCCACCGAGTAGAAGTTGCGACCCGTGGGCAGCACGTTGACCAGGCCGCGCAGCGGCGAGCCCGACGGCCCGGCGGGCACGAAGCCGCCGTCCAGCGCCCGGAGCACGTGGTCGAGCTCGTCGCCCGTGCGGCGCAGGCGCGGCACGATCTCCGTCGCCGCGAAGTCGAGGATCCTCGCGACGGCGGGCACGTCGGTGAGGCCCGCCATGGCCGACGGTGCCCAGTCGGCGGCCGCGGCGGCGAGGACGAGCTCGCGGGCCCGGGCCTCGAACTCGTCCGTCTTCGCCTTCGACGCGGTGCCGTCCTCCTCCAGGCCCAGCGCCTCGCGCAGGCCCGGCGTGTGCAGCGCGCCCGCCCACATCTGCTTGGCGCGCAGCATCGCGAGCACGAGGTCGGTCTCCGAGTCCCCGACGGGTGCCTGCCCCAGGACGTGCAGGCCGTCGCGGATCTGCACGTCCTTGATCTCGCACAGCCAGCCGTCGACGTGCAGGATCATGTCGTCGAAGGCGTCCTCGTCGGGCTGATCGGTGAGGCCGAGGTCGTGGTCGAGCTTCGCGGCCTGCAGCAGCGTCCAGATCTGCTGGCGGATCATGGGAAGCTTCGCCGGGTCCAGGCTCTGCACGTTGGCGTACTCGTCCAGGTGCTGCTCGAGGCGGGCGATGTCGCCGTAGCTCTCGGCGCGGGCCATCGGCGGGATGAGGTGGTCGACGAGCACCGCGTGCGCGCGCCGCTTGGCCTGCGTGCCCTCGCCCGGATCGTTGACGAGGAACGGGTAGATCAGCGGAAGGTCGCCGAGCGCGGCGTCCGTGCCGCACGCCGCGGACATGCCGAGCGTCTTGCCGGGCAGCCATTCGAGGTTGCCGTGCTTGCCGAGATGGATCACCGCATCGGCGCCGAAGCCCTGTTCCCGGTCCGCGACCCAGCGGTAGCTGGCCAGGTAGTGGTGGCTCGGCGGCAGGTCCGGGTCGTGGTAGATCGCGACGGGGTTCTCGCCGAAGCCGCGCGGCGGCTGCACCATCACGGTGATGTTGCCGAAGCGCAGCGCGGCGATGGCGATGTCGCCGGAGCCCGTCGTGAACAGGCCGCCGGGGGCCTCGCCCCAGTGCTCGATCACCTGCTCGCGCAGCGCCGCCGGGAGCGTCGCGAACCAACCCCGGTAGACGTCCGGGTCGACGGTGACCTCGCTCCCGTCGAGCCGCTCGTCGGAGAGCCAGTCCGGGTCCTGGCCGCCGCGGGCGATGACGGCGTGGATGAACGCGTCGGAGTCGTCCGCCTCCAGCCCGGGGATCGCGGACGGATCCCCGATGTCGTAGCCCGCGCCGGCGAGGCGGCGGAGGAGCTCCAGCGCCGACTGCGGCGTGTCCAGGCCGACGGCGTTGCCGATCCGCGCGTGCTTGGTGGGGTACGCCGAGAGCATGAGCGCGACGCGCTTGTCGGCGTTGGGGATCGTGCGCAGCCGCGCGTGCCGCAGCGCGAGGCCCGCGACGCGGGCGGCGCGCTCGGTGTCCGGCACGTACGCGGGGAGCCCGTCGTCGCCGATCTCCTTGAACGAGAAGGGCACGGTGATGATGCGCCCATCGAACTCCGGGATCGCGACCTGCGTCGCCACGTCGAGCGGGCTGAGGCCGTCGTCGCTGCCCTCCCACTGTTCGCGGGAGGTGGTCAGCGCCAGGGCCTGCAGGATCGGGATGTCCAGGGCGGCGAGGCGGCCCACGTCCCAGGACTCGTCGTCGCCGCCCGCAGCCGCGCCGGCGGGATTGACGCCGCCCGCGGCGAGCACGGTCACGACCAGGGCGTCGAGGGTGCCGAGCTCGGCGAAGAGGGCGTCGTCGGCGGTGCGCAGCGAGGCGCAGTAGATCGGCACGGCCACCGCGCCGCGCTCCTCGATCGCCGAGGCCAGTGCGTCGATGTAGGCGGTGTTCCCCGCCAGGTGCTGGGCGCGGTAGTACAGCACGCCGATCCGCGGGCCCTCCTGCGGGCCCGCGGGCCGGTCCACGATCCCCCACTGCGGCGCCGCGACGGGCGGGGCGAAGCCGTCGCCGGTGAGCAGGATCGTGTCCGACAGGAAGTGGTACAGCTGCACCAGATTGTCGGGGCCACCCTCCGCCAGGTAGGCGTGCGCCTGCGTGGCGACGCCGGCGGCGACGGTCGAGGCCTCCATGAGATCGGCGTCGGGCGCCTGCTCCCCCGAGACGACGACGACCGGTTTTCCGCTCGCGGCGAGCGCGTCGAGGCCGCTCTCCCAGTACCGGCGGCCGCCGAGGATGCGGACCACCACGATGTCGGCGCCGTCGAGCAGGCCGGGCAGGTCGAGGTCCACGCTGATCCGCGCGGGATTGGCCCAGCGGTAGTCCGCGCCGCTGGCCTTCGCGCTGAGGAGGTCGGTGTCCGAGGTGGAGAGGAGGAGGATCACCGGCCCAACCCTAGTGGGCGCCGATTCAGACGATCGTTCCCGAGTGCAGGCCGGGCAGCCGACGGTAGGCGCCGCGGATGTGCGCCTCGGTCACGTCTGCGGCGCGACCCGCGTCCCCCTGCTCGATCGCCGCGAGGATCTCCCGGTGCTCCCGCTGCAGGACCGCGGTGAGCGCGGGCCAGTCCTCGATCTCCTCGAAGGCGGCGAGGATCCCCGCGCGCAGGGCCCCGCGGATGGCGACGGTCACCGTCGTGACGAGGCGGTTGCCGCAGGCCTCTGCGATGGCTGTGTGGAAATCGGTGTCGGCGTCGTTGAAGGCGGCTCGGTCGTCGCCCGCGGCGTCCATCGCGTCGAGCGCGGCGCGGACGGGGGCCAGCCCCGCGGCGTCGGCGTCGCGGGCCGCGAGCGAGACCGAGGAGCGCTCCAGAAGGACGCGCGCCTCGACGACCTCGGGGAACTCGAAGTTGGTGAGCGCCATGTGCAGGCGGAGGAAGTGCGCCAGCGAGTCCGCCGGCACGGCGCTGACGAAGGTGCCGGCGCGCGGGCCGCTCCCGGTGCCGGAGGTCACGACGCCCTGCGCCTCGAGCACGCGCAGCGCCTCCCGGACCGCGGGGCGGCTCACCTCCAGCCGCGCCGCGAGGTCGCGCTCGGGCGGCAACGCGTCACCCACGCGGAGCGCGCCGCTGAGGATCTGCTCCTCGATCGCGCTGATGACCAGCTGGTACGTGCGCGTACGGGCGACGGGCCGCCAGTCCGGTGCGTCGAGCGTCATGTCGTCGGCCTTCCGTACGGCGTGCGATCGGTTGACATGTGATGCCTGTCACCCTACCGTCGATCCTGTGGTCAGACCACAGCACTGAATGTTCCGACTCAGCCCGTTCGGAGATCCCCATGCCCCATCCGCGTCCCTGTCGCGCCCGGACGGCACCGTCGTGAAGGTCGCGCTGTTCGCCACCTGCTTCAACGACACGATGTGGCCCGAGACCCCGAAGGCCGTCGTCCGGTTGCTGGAGCGCCTCGGCGTCGAGGTCGAGTTCCCGCAGGCGCAGACGTGCTGCGGGCAGATGTTCACGAACACCGGCTACGCCGACGAGGCCATCCCCGGCGTCCGCCGGTTCGTCGACGTCTTCTCGGGGTACGACGCCGTCGTGGCACCGTCGGGCTCGTGCGTCGGCTCGGTGCGGCACCAGCACGCCGGCCTCGCCGATCGCGCCCGCGATCCTGGCCTCCGCGCCGCCGTCGCCGCCCTGACGCCCCGGGTCCACGAACTCAGCGAGTTCCTCGTCGACGTGCTCGGGGTCACCGACGTGGGCGCATACTTCCCGCACCGCGTCACCTATCACCCGACGTGCCACTCGCTGCGCATGCTCCGCGTCGGCGACCGCCCTGTGCGCCTGCTCCGCGCGGTCCGTGGCATCGACCTCGTGGAACTCCCGGACGCGGACCAGTGCTGCGGCTTCGGGGGCACCTTCGCCATGAAGAACGCCGACGTCTCGGTGGCGATGGGCCTGGACAAGACCGCGCGCGTCCGCGGCACCGGCGCCGAGTACCTCGTGGCCGGCGACAACTCGTGCCTCGCGCACATCGGCGGGCTCATGTCCCGTACCGGCGACCGCACGCGCACCGTCCACCTCGCCGAGATCCTGGCATCGACCGAAGGAGACCGGCCGTGACCACCGGACATCCCCACGTCGGCGTGACCGGCACGTTCGTCGGCATGCCCGCGTTCCCCGCCGCCGCCCGCGAAGCCCTCGGGGACACCACCCTGCGCCGCAACCTGGCGCACGCGACGAAGGTCATCCGCGGCAAGCGCGCCTCCGTCGTCGGGGAGCTCGACGACTGGGAGCAGCTGCGCGACGCCGCGGAGGCGATCAAGAACCGCACCCTGCGCCACCTCGACCACTACCTCGAGCAGTTCGAGGCCAACGCGACCGCCGCGGGCGCCGTCGTGCACTGGGCCCGGGACGCTGAGGAGGCGAACCGGATCGTCATCGACCTGGTCCGCGCGGCCGGCGCCGAGGAGGTGGTGAAGGTGAAATCGATGGCGACGCAGGAGATCGAACTCAACGAGGCGCTCGCCGCCGCCGGCATCGACGCCTGGGAGACCGACCTCGCGGAACTCATCGTGCAGCTCGGCGAGGACTGGCCGAGCCACATCCTGGTGCCCGCGATCCACCGCAACCGCACCGAGGTGCGCGACATCTTCCGGCGCCGCATGAAGGAGGTCGGCCGCCCCGCGCCGGACGATCTCACCGATGAACCCGCCCGGCTCGCCGAGGCCGCGCGCCTGCACCTGCGGGAGAAGTTCCTCCGCGCCGAGGTGGGCGTCAGCGGCGCCAACTTCGCCATCGCCGAGACCGGCGGCCTGGTCGTCGTCGAATCCGAGGGCAACGGCCGCATGTGCCTCACCCTGCCGAAGACGCTCATCTCCGTGGTGGGCATCGAGAAGATCCTGCCGACCTTCGCCGATCTCGAGGTCTTCCTGCAGGTACTCCCGCGCTCCAGCACGGGCGAGCGGGAGAACCCGTACACCTCGATCTGGACCGGGCCGGCCGGCGGCGGCGACGGCCCGGAGGCGGTGCACATCGTCCTCCTCGACAACCACCGCACGGACGTCCTCGCCGACGAGGTCGGACGCTCCGCGCTGCGCTGCATCCGCTGTTCCGCGTGCCTCAACGTGTGCCCGGTGTACGAGCGGGTGGGCGGGCACAGCTACGGCTCCGTCTACCCCGGCCCGATCGGCGCCGTGCTGACGCCCCAGCTGCGGGGCACCTCGTCCGAGGTCGACGCGTCGCTCCCCTACGCGTCCACGCTGTGCGGTGCGTGCTTCGACGCCTGCCCGGTGAAGATCCCGATCCCGGACCTGCTGGTGCATCTGCGGACGCGCGTGGTCGACGAGGCGCGCGGCGGCCTCCCGAAGCCCGAGGCAGCGGCCATGAAGGGCGCCGCGTGGATGTTCGGCAGCCCGCTCCGGCTCGGCGCGGCGCAGCGCGCCGCCACCCTCGGCGGCCGGATCCTCCGCAACCGCACGACCTTCGGCGCGCTCCCGGGCCCGATGCGCGGCTGGAGCGCGGAGCGCGACACACCGGTCCCGCCGACGGAGACCTTCCGCCAGTGGTGGGCCCGCGAGCGCGGCGGAAGGCGCGACCGATGACCGCGCGCGCGGAGATCCTGGGCCGGGTCCGGGCCGCGCTCGCCGACGTCCAGGACGCCGACGCCGCCGAGACCCCGGTCCCGTGGGTCTACGGCCGGACCGTCGGTACGGGCGACCTCGGCGTGATCGACCGTTTCGCCGAGCGGGTGGCCGACTACCGCGCCGAGGTCCGACGGTGCGCCGCCGCCGACCTCGGTGCGACGGTCCGCGCGGCGCTCGGACCGATCGACGGGCGTGCGGGCGTCCTCGGCGACGCCGTGGTGCGCGGCCTCGTGTCCGGCCCGCTCCCCTGGCTCGACGACGACGATCTCGCGCCGTACGAACTCGATGCCGCCGCGGCGGTGGTGACCACCGCCACCGTCGGGATCGCCAACACCGGCACGATCGTCCTCGACCACGGCCCCGGCCAGGGGCGACGGGCCGTCACCCTGGTCCCCGACGTGCACGTGTGCGTGGTGCACGCCGACCGGATCGTCGACGACGTCCCGGCGGCGGTGGCGCGGCTGCGGGAGACCGGCGCCCACGTGCGCCCGCTCACCTGGATCAGCGGGCCCAGTGCCACCAGCGACATCGAGCTGGACCGCGTGGAGGGCGTGCACGGCCCCCGGAACCTGCGGGTGATCGTCGTCGAGTGAGCGGCTCAGAGCACGGCGCCGTGCATGACGATGCCGGGGGCGGCCGCGTCGACGAGGTCGGTGTTCGCCTCGTCGCCGCCCGCGTAGGCGACGACGCTCGAGGTCTCGATCCGCGTCTCGCCGGCGACCCGGATCACGCAGTCGACGGTGAAGAGGTCGATGCCGGCCTTCGTGACGCGGTCGGCGATCCGGGCGCCCACCGAGGCGACGTCGCCGATGTGGATCGGCTCGACCTGCCGGACGGTCTGCGAGACGTGCAGCAACCGACCGACGTTGAAGTCCTCGATCTGCTCGGCCAGGAGCCGGGCCGCGACCTTGAACACCGGGTCGGCCACGATGAGCGGCGGAACGGGCGTGTCGCGCGGGATGATCCGGCTACTCGCATAGGGGACGTGCGGTGAGCGCGTGGCCCGGCCGTAGGACCGCAGTCCCTCCGAATCGACGGAGTAGCAGTCGTCCAGCCAGAGGGTGTAGTCGCCGTCGGTCATTCGGCGACTGTAGCGCCCCGCACCACGTCCGGAGCCGCCATCGTCAGGTCGAGCAGGGCCATCATCGAGTGGTACACGTCGGTGAGCGGGTAGATGTCTCGGGCCGCACGCGCACGCGCGACCGCGCCCTCGATGGAGCTCATGAACACGGAGGCGAAGACCAGCGCGCCGCGCTCCTCCACCCCGTATTCGACGAGCGCCGTGGCGAACCGCCGCTCGCACTCGGTGTACGCGGCGGTCGCGGCGTCCTGCACGCGCGGCGCACCGTCGGCCAGGGCGGCCGCGAGCAGTGGGCACCCCACCTGGAACTCGGACCGGACGAGGACGCGCTTCCACAGCTCGATGAACCGGCCGATCCACTCGCGGGGCTCGCCCTTACTGGTTGCCGCATCGATGTACCGCAACAGCCGACGGCCCGCGAGCGAGGTGGACGCCTCCACCAACTCCGCCTTGCCGCCGGGGAAGTACTGGTACAACGAGTTCTTGGAGGCCTGCGACTGCGCGGTGAGTTCGGCGAGGCCGGCGTCGGCGAAGCCGTGGCGGCCGACGAGATTGAGCGCGGTGTTCACCAGTCGGACCCGGGGGCGGGGACGCGGCTTGGGGGCGGCGGACATCGGGGCCGGACCCTCCTCAAC
>NZ_CBCSDV010000015.1:0-1671 GCF_965138335.1 Tsukamurella ocularis | reverse complement strand
GGAATACGCCACGCGGCGTGGCGGCGCTTGTTTGAACCGCTCGGTTCATGTTACCAATGACGGGTCGATGAACCGAATGGTTCATCCTCGCCATCCTTCGAACGGAGTACCTCACGCATGACCGCGCCCGCCCNGNTCGCCCCTCCCGCCCCCGCTGAGCAGTCCAATGTCAGCTACCTCGGGATCGGCGCCTACCGTCCGCGGCGCGTGGTGCCCAACTCCGAGATCGTCGACAAGATCGACTCCAGCGACGAGTGGATCAAGACCCGCTCGGGCATCGAGTCGCGGCACTTCGCCGAGGACGACGAGACCATCCTCTCGATGTCGGTCAAGGCCGCCGAGCGCGCGGTGAAGGCGTCGGGCATCGACCCGGAGCAGATCGACTGCGTCATCTCCGCCACCAACACGCGCCTGGAGCTCGGTCCGTCGCTGGCCCCGCAGATCGCCAAGGAGCTCGGTCGCGTCGGCATCCCCGCGTTCGACATCACCGCCGGCTGCTCCGGTTTCACCACCGCCGCCGCGGTCGGCACCGACCTGATCCGGGCCGGCACCGCCAAGTACGTGGTGGTAGTGGGCGTCGAGCGTCTCTCGGACCTGATCTCGCCCGAGGACCGCACGTGCGCGTTCATCTTCGCCGACGGGGCCGGCGCGGCCGTGCTCGGACCGTCCGAGGAGGTGGGCGTCTCGCAGGTGTCGTGGGGCGCCGACGGCGACTTCACCACTGCGATCTACCAGGACAAGGACTTCGGCACCTACTTCGACGAGGTGCACGCCTTCCGGGACGACACCACCACCGAGGCGCCCGTCCGTCCGTTCCTGCGGATGGAGGGCCGCAAGGTCTTCCGCTGGGCCGCCACCGCGCTGCTCCCCGCCTGCCAGGAGGCGCTCAAGCTCGCCGGTCTGACGTCGAAGGACATCGACGTCTTCGTGCCGCACCAGGCGAACCTGCGGATCACTCAGGTGCTCATCAAGGCGCTCGAGCTGCGCGACGACTGCGTCGTCGCCGAGGACATCGTGACCACCGGGAACACCTCCGCCGCGTCCATCCCGCTCGCCGTCGAGGAGCTGCTGCGCACCGGCAAGGCGAAGCCCGGCCAGACCGCGCTGGTCATGGCCTTCGGCTCCGGCCTCGCCTACGCAGGCCACGTCATCACCCTCCCGCCGGTCCACTTCGAGGACTGATCGCACTGCAGCCGAAGCAGCCCGACTCCTGCCCGGGTGTCCTGCGACCGCACGCGGCGGCCGACGGTGCCCTGGTGCGGGTGCGGCTGCCCGGCGGCGCCGTCGAACCGGCCCAGCTGGACGTTCTCGCGGAGCTCGCCGACGGTGAGCCGCTGGAGCTGACGTCGCGGGGCAACCTCCAACTGCGCGGTGTCGGCGACCTCGACGCGGTCCGGGAGCGCCTCGCCGCCGCGGGCCTGCTGCCGTCGGCGACGCACGAGCGCGTGCGCAACATCGTCGCCTCCCCGCTCTCCGGTGAGCTTCGCGAGACCGCCGCGGCGCTCGACAGGGCCCTCGTGGCGCGGGCCGGTCTCGCCGCGCTCCCGGGGCGATTCCTGTTCGCCCTCGACGACGGTGCCGGCGACGTCGCCGCCCTCGCCGCGGACGCCGAGATCCGTTCCGGCGTCCTCCATCTGGACGGCTTCCCGACCGACGCGCCGGGCANCGTCG
>NZ_CBCSDV010000014.1:0-129631 GCF_965138335.1 Tsukamurella ocularis | reverse complement strand
CCCCCGGCACCGTCCCCGCCCCCGGGGCGACCGGGGCCGACGCCCTCGCCGGCGACGATCCGTTCATCATGCAGTCGGACGGCAAGGGGTGGCTGTTCGCGCCCACGGGTCTGGTCGACGGTCCGCTGCCCACGCACTACGAGGCGCAGGAGTCGCCGGTGCGGAACGCGATCTACCCGCAGCAGCAGGCGCCCGCCCGGGTGCTGTTCCCGCGCGAGGACAACCTCGACGCGCCCAGCGCGGGCGACCCGGGGGCGGACGTCTACCCGTACGTCTTCACCACCTACCGGCTCACCGAGCACCACACCGCGGGCGGGATGAGCCGCTGGTCGCCGTACCTCGCGGAGCTGCAGCCCGAGATGTTCTGCGAGGTCTCGCCCGGGCTGGCCGCCGAGTGCGGGCTGGAGAACGAGGGCTGGGCGACGATCGTCTCGCCCCGCGCCGCGATCGAGTGCCGCGTGCTGGTCACCGAGCGGATGCGGCCGCTGACGGTCGGCGGCCGCACCGTGCACCAGGTCGGCCTGCCCTACCACTGGGGCGTCGGCAGCGACGCCGTGGTGACGGGCGACGCCGCGAACGACCTCATCGGCGTCACCCTGGACCCGAACACCCAGATCCAGGAGTCGAAGGTCGGTTCCTGCACGGTGATCGCGGGCCGCCGGCCGCGCGGCGCGGCGCTCGAGGAGCTGGTGCAGAGCTACCGGGACCGGGCGGGCGTCACCGTCGAGACCGACAACGTGCGGTTGACCGCCCCGAGACCCCGCGACATCGACCCCGCGCCGGAGCGGGACGATCCGGAGAACGAGGGATGGACCCGATGGTGACACGGACACGGCGACGAGGAGGTGCGAGACGATGGGACAGCTGACCGGCCCCACCGACCCGAGTGCCGACGCGCACTGGCACGTGCACGAGGCCCGGCGGGGCTTCTTCACGGACACGTCCATCTGCATCGGCTGCAAGGCGTGCGAGGTGGCCTGCAAGGAGTGGAACCGGAACCCGCGGGACGGTGACCTCGAGCTCACGGGCATGTCCTACGACAACACCGTCGCGCTCGGCGCCAGCACCTGGCGGCACGTCGCCTTCATCGAGCAGGACCGCGAGCGCATCGAGCAGGCCCGCGAGTCCGGTCGCGCGCTCGTCGGCCTGGGCATGCCCGCCGTGCGGACCGCCGAGGCGCCCGCGAGCGAGGAAATGCCGGCCTGGGGCGAGGCCGACGTCACCCCGCCGGACACCCCCGAGTTCCGCTGGCTCATGTCCTCCGACGTGTGCAAGCACTGCACGCACGCGGGGTGCCTCGACGTGTGCCCGACCGGCGCGATGATGCGCACCGAGTTCGGCACCGTCGTGGTGCAGAACGACATCTGCAACGGCTGCGGCACCTGCGTGGCCGGCTGCCCCTTCGGCGTCGTCGAGCGGCGCAGCGACGGCACCGTCGCCCCGACGGTGCGCGAGGGGCACCGCAAGGGCGAGCAGCCGCCGGTGGACAACCGCGGGATCGCCCAGAAGTGCACCCTCTGCTACGACCGGCTCCGCGACGACGAGACGCCGGCGTGCGCCAAGACCTGCCCCACCACGTCGATCAGGTTCGGCGAGCGGGAGGAGATGGTGGCGACGGCCCGCGAGCGGGTCGCGCAGCTGCACGCCCAGGGCATGACCGAGGCGCGGCTGTACGGCGCCAACGACCACGACGGGGTGGGCGGCACCGGTTCGGTGTTCCTGCTGCTCGACGAACCCGAGGTGTACGGCCTGCCGCCCGACCCGCGGGTGTGCACCGCCGACCTGATGACGATGTACAAGCGTGCCGGCACCGCCGCCGCCGGCATGATCGCCGCGGCCGCGGTCTCCTTCCTCTCGGCGCGGAAGAAGGGCCGCCGGTGACGAGCTCCGAATTCGACCAGTTCCGTCCGCCCCGGCCCGAGCGCCGCGGTCGGCGCGACGGTAAGCGCGATGGTGCGCCGAAGCGGCGCCGGCCCGACGACGTGATGGTGCCCGAGGCCGTGATCGAGCAGGTCGACAGCTACTACGGCCACCCGATCGTGAAGCCGCCGCCGTGGGAGGCGCCCGTCGGCGCGTATCTCGTCCTCGGTGGCGTCGCGGGCGGCTCCGGCCTGCTCGCCGCCGGGGCGCAGCTCGCCGGGTACCCCGCGCTGCGCCGCAACGCGCGCCTCGCCGGCCTGGGTGCGGCGGGCGTCGGCGCGTTGGCGCTGGTGGTGGATCTCGGCCGGCCGGAACGCTTCCTGCACATGATGCGCACGTTCAAGGTCACCTCGCCCATGAGCGTCGGCTCGTGGATCCTCTCCGGCTACAGCGGCATGATCGGCGTCGCCGCCGCGGCGGAGGTCGATCGGCTCCTCGGCGAGCGGCTCCCGCTCGGCCCGCTGCGCGCGGTGCTGCGGTTCGGGGAGGCGCCCGCCGGGCTCGGCGCGGCCGTCTTCGCGACCCCGCTCGCCGCGTACACCGCGGTGCTCCTCGCGGACACGGCGATGCCGACGTGGAACGCCGCCTACAAGGACCTGCCCTTCGTGTTCGTCAGCTCGGCGAGCCTCGCCGCCGGCGGCCTGGCGTTGGTCACCACCCCGGCCGCGGAGGCGGCGCCCGCCCGGAACCTCGCGGTCCTCGGCGTCATCGGCGACGTGGCCGCGACGCGGATCATGGAGTCCCGCATGGATCCCGTGGCCGCCGAGCCCCTGCACCACGGCACGCCGGGGAAGCTCATGCGGTGGGCGGAGCGGCTCGCGATCGCCGGGGGCGTGGGCGCGCTGCTCACGGGCGGTCGCCGGGGCCGGGTCCGACGGTGCCTCGCCGCCCTGTCCGGCGGCGCGCTCGTGGCGGCCTCGGCGTGCACCCGGTTCGGCGTCTTCGAGGCCGGCCTGGAATCGGCGAAGGACCCGCGCTACACGATCGAGCCGCAGAAGCGGCGCCTCGCGGCCCGCCGCGCGGCGGGGAACACCGGCGACTCGATCACCGGATGACGATGCGGCCGGCCGGCCCGGCGACGGTCCGGCCGATCACGGGGTAACCCGGCACCTCGCCGACCACCAGGAGCCCGCCGGAGGTCTGCGCGTCGGCGAGGAACAGCAGGTCGTCCTCCGCGGCGCCGTCGGCGTCGAGGTGCGGCGCCACCCACTCGAGGTTGCGGCGCGTGCCGCCCGAGACGAAGCCGTCCCGCAGGGCCTCCCGCGCACCGTCGACCAGCGGCACCGCGTCGGCGTCGATCTCCGCGGCGACGCCGGAGGCGCGGCACATCTTGAACAGGTGCCCGAGCAGGCCGAAGCCCGTGACGTCGGTGGCCGCGCGGGCGCCCGCGTCCAGGGCCGCGGCGGCGGCGTCCCGATTGAGCGTCGTCATCGTGGCGAGGGCGGCCTCGAAGACCTCGCCGGTGCGCTTGTGCCGGTTGTTGAGCAGGCCCACGCCGATCGGCTTGGTCAGGGTGAGCGGCAGCCCGGCGGCGGCGGAGTCGTTGCGCAGCAGCCGGTCCGGGTGCGCGACACCCGTCACCGCCATCCCGTACTTGGGCTCGGGATCGTCGATGCTGTGCCCACCGATGACGGGGCAGCCGGCCTCCTGCGCGACGGCGAGGCCGCCGCGCAGCACCTCGGTCATCAGCTCCATCGGCAGACGGTCGCGGGGCCAGCCCACGAGGTTGATCGCCATCACCGGGCGCCCGCCCATCGCGTAGACGTCGGAGAGTGCGTTCGCGGCCGCGATCCGGCCCCAGTCGAAGGCGTCGTCGACGACGGGGGTGAAGAAGTCGGCGGTGGAGAGTACCGCGAGGTCGTCCGACAGGCGGACCGCCGCGGCGTCGTCCCCGTCGTCCAGCCCGACGAGCACGTCCGGCGCGATCTGGCCCTGCAGGCCCCGCACCGCGTCCTCGAGCTCGCCCGGCGGGATCTTGCAGGCGCAGCCGCCGCCGTGCGCGAAGGAGGTCAGCCGGGCGAGGTCTGCGGTCATGCTTCCACGCTAGCCCGACCGGTCCCACCCGACGGCCGGGACGGGGGTCTATGTTGGTCCGCGGAGGTGTCCGGGTTCCTGGTGGGCCCCCCGGTCTTCAAAACCGGTGAGGTCGAGTATCTCGGCCTGGCGGGTTCGATTCCCGTCCACCTCCGCCATTCTCCGCCGCGGCGGCGGACCCGGCGAGACCCACGAGGAGCGCGGATGACGGACCCCCGCAGGCGGATTCCCCGCACCGACCACCTCCTCGCCGCGCCCGCGATGGTCGCGGCCGCCGCCCGGCTCGGCGACCGCCGGGTGCGCGCCGCCGTCGCCGCCGCCCAGGACGCAGCGCGCCGCGGCGAACTCGCCCCCGACGAGGTCGCGGGCACCGTCGAGCGGGAGCTCGCGGGGGCGGCGCCGGCCTCGCTGCGCCCCGTGCTCAACGCCACCGGCGTCGTGGTGCACACCAACCTGGGCCGGGCGCCGTTGTCCGCCGCCGCCGTCGCGGCCCTCGTCGACGCCGCCGGCTACACCGACGTCGAGCTCGACCTGGGCACCGGTGCGCGGAGCAGGCGCGGCGTCGCGGCGCGCGCGGCCCTGCTCGCGGCGTGCCCCGCCGCGGAGGAGGCGCTGGTGGTCAACAACGGCGCTGCGGCCCTCGTTCTCGCCACGACGGCCCTCGCAGCCGGCCGCGACGTGGTGATCAGCCGCGGCGAGCTCATCGAGATCGGGGCGGGCTTCCGCCTGCCCGACCTGATCGCCTCCACCGGGGCCCGGCTGCGCGAGGTCGGCACGACGAACCGCACCCACGCGCGGGACTACGCCGAGGCGATCGGCCCGGAGACCGGCTGTGTGCTCAAGGTGCACCCCAGCAACTTCCGCGTCGAGGGCTTCACCGCCGACGTGCCCCTCGCCGAGCTGCGCGCCGTGTGCGGCGACGTCCCGCTGGTGATGGACCTCGGCAGCGGCCTCCTCGCCGCCGACCCGGCCCTGCCCGGCGAGCCCGACGCCGCGTCCGCGCTCGCCGCGGGTGCCGACGTGGTGACGGCGAGCGGCGACAAGCTGCTCGGCGGTCCGCAGGCCGGGATCCTGCTCGGCCGCGCGGAGCTCGTCTCCCGGCTCGCGAAGCACCCGCTCGCGCGCGCGGTGCGTGCCGACAAGCTCGTGCTCGCGGCGCTGGAGGCCACCGTCGGCGGGCCCGAGGCGCCCGTTCTCGCCTACCTGCACGCGGACCCCGAGGACCTGCGCCGCCGCGCGGAGCGCCTCGCCGCGCGGGTGGGTGGCACCGTCGTCGCGCACGACGGGCGGGTCGGCGGCGGTGGCGCGCCCGGGGTGCCGCTGCCCGGCTGGGCCGTTCGTCTCCCGGAGTCCCTCGCGGCCCCGCTGCGGGCCGGGGATCCGCCGATCCTCCCGCGTCTGTCCGACGGTGCCTGCCTGCTCGATCTGCGCTGCGTGCCCGAGGAGGCCGATGGGACGGTCGCGGACGCGGTGCGCGCGTGTACGTCGTAGCCACCGCGGGCCACGTCGACCACGGCAAGTCCACGCTGGTCCGCGCACTCACCGGGATCGAGCCCGACCGCTGGGCCGAGGAGCAGCGCCGCGGCCTGACCATCGACCTCGGGTTCGCCTGGACCGCACTGCCGTCCGGCCGCGAGCTCGCCTTCGTCGACGTCCCCGGCCACGAACGTTTCCTCGGCAACATGCTCGCGGGCCTCGGACCCGTGCCGGTGGTCTGCTTCGTGGTCGCCGCCGACGAGGGGTGGAGCGCGCAGTCCGACGATCACCGGGACGCGTTGGCGGCCTTGGGGATCGAGCACGGATTGGTCGTCATCACGAAGGCCGACCGGGCGCCCGACGCCATCGCCGCGGTCACCGCGCAGGCGCGCCGCGAGCTCGCCGGCACGGGACTCGCGGACGCCCCGGTCGTGGCCGTCTCCGCCGTCACGGGTGCCGGGCTCGACGAGCTGCGCGGCGCGCTCGACACCCTCCTCGGCGACCTGCCGCAGCCCGATCCGGATGCCCGCGTGCGGATCTGGATCGACCGCGCGTTCACGGTCGTCGGGGCCGGAACCGTGGTGACGGGCACGGTGGCGGCGGGAACGGTGCGCGTGGGCGACGAGCTGGAGCTGCTCGGCGCGCGCGGCGCCCGCCGCGTGACGGTGCGCGGTCTGCAGCGGCACGGCGCGGCCGCGGACGCGGTGGGGCCGGTCTCCCGCGTCGCCGTGAACCTGCGCGGGGCCGCAGTCGAGGACATCCACCGCGGCGACGCCCTGCTCACCCCCGGGCAGTGGCCGGCGACGGGCGTCGTGGACGTGCGGCTGGCATCGTCGGATCCGGAGGCGGCGCTGCCGGTGTGGCCCACCGTGCACGCGGGCACCGTCGCCGTCCCGGCCCGCGTCCGCCCGTTCGACGGCGCCCACGCCCGGCTGACGCTGTCCCGGGAGCTGCCCCTCGTGCTCGGTGACCCGCTGGTGCTGCGGGATCCGGGTGAGAAGCGGATCGTCGGCGGCGCGCGCGTGCTCGACGCCGNCCCGCCGCCGCTGCGCCGCCGCGGCGACGGCGCCCGCCGTGCCGGCGCCCNCGCCNGCCGCGGCGCCGCCGNGGACCAGCTCGCCGAGGTCGCGCNCCGGGGAGCGGTGCGGCGCGAGCGGCTCGACGATCTCGGTTTCGGCGCGGACGTCCCGGAGGGGGTACGCGTGGTCGGGCCGTGGTGGGTCCACGTCGCCGCGCTCGATGCCTGGCAGGCGCGCCTGCGCGGGCTGGTGGCCGACCTGCACGAGCGGGATCCGCTCGCCGCCGGGCTGTCCCTGGGCGCCGCGCGCGAGGCCCTGGGCCTGCCCGATCCGTCGCTGCTGCCGGCGGTGCTCGACGGGGCCGGGCTCGATGCGGAGGGCGGCCGACTCGCCATGCCGGGGCACCGCACCGAGCTGGGACCGGCGGAGACCGCCGTGGCGGAGCTCGAGCGCCGGCTGGCGGAGGCGCCGTTCGCGGCCCCGGAGGCGGACGACCTGGCGGCGCTGCGGCTCGGCGCGCGGGAGCTGGCCGCGGCCGAGCGGGCGGGCCGGCTGCTGCGGCTGGCGGAGGGGATCGTGCTCACGCCGCGCGCCCCGGCGCTCGCCATGCGGGAGCTCGCACGGCTGCCGCAGCCCTTCACGGTCTCGCAGGCGCGGCAGGCGCTGGGCACCAGCCGCCGGGTCGCGGTTCCCCTCTTGGAGCTGCTCGACGGCCGCGGCTGGACCCGTCGCCTCGACGCGGGCCGCCGCGAGGTGGCCCGCTGACGCCGCGGCCCGAATGTGTTCCAGCGCACAGTGTCCGCGATCACACTTTAGGTCATCACTTAAAGATTGGCGGTGCGGCGGCGCGGCCGGGAGACTCTTGGTCATGACCAATTACCGTGACTTCAAGAGCCTCACCGCCGACCCGACCGCCGGCACCGTCTACGCCCGCCTCGCCGACATCCACGAGGACGCCGCGAAGCCCACCGCCGCGCCGCGTTCCGGATTCGCCGCCGCCGGCATGCGTGCCGCCCTGCAGCGCTTCGTCTCCGCGCACCCCGAGTACACCGGCCCCGCCGCGCTGCGCTTCTGATCCACCGCTCCACCCTCAGGCGCGGTGGCCGCGCGCCAGCCGGTCACCGTCCGGCGTGCGCCGGTAGAGCACCTCGCGACCGCTCCGGGCCCGGTCGACCAGACCGTTCTCGTGGAGCACGCGCAGGCTCTGCGACGCCGCCGACGGCGTCACCTCCAGTCGCCGCGCCAATTCGCTGACCGCCATCGGCTCGACCAGGGCGTGCAGCACGTCCGCCTTCGCCCCGCCGATGAGCCGCCGCAGCGCGCCCGGCGGGACCTCCCGCATCGACTCCATGAGGGTCGCGCTGCCGCGCGCCGGATAGCCGGCGTGCGGCGCCGCCGTCTCCGGCGAGTGTGCGCTGACGAGGCGGGTGAGGAAGACGCTCGGGATCAGCGTGAGTCCCCTTCCCGCCGAGGCGTACTCGCCGGAGCCCCGCGCGTAGGCCAGGTCGAGGCGCAACCGCCCGTCGCGATCCCACGTGAGATTCGGATTGAGCGAGGCGAACAGCTGAGTCGGCCCGCCGATCGCCAACTCCCTGCCGCGGAACGTGATGTCCGACTCCAGGATCCGGTTCACCGACGGCCAGATCGGGGCGATCACCACGCGGTGATACCGCTCCAGCGCCCCCGCGATGCGCGGCCCGGCCCGCTCGGGGTCGTCGAGGAGCCGCGCCAACGCGGGTGACGGATCCCCGCCCTCCCGCAGCTCATCCAATTGCGTATGGATCAATGCCGGATCGGTCGCGGCGATGGCCGCCAGGCCCTCGTCGAGCGACGGCCTCGAGTCGCCGAGCGGTGGCATCGGCGTGAGGAAGTCCGGGATCGCGTTGCCCGACGGGGCCACCAGTGCGCTGACGAGCCGGTGGTCGTACCGGTCGCGCTGCGCCTGCGCGTTGCTCCGCCAGCGCTGCAGGTGCGCGGAACTCTCGTGCGTCGTGTTGAGGTGGAACAGGCTCAGCGAGGTCTCGTTCATCGGCGCCAGGACGAACCGCACGTCCGAGAGGTCCCGGACATCGAGCACGTAGGTGAGCATGAGACGCCCAGCTTAGGGTGGATCCCCGCTCCGGCGTCCCGGTTCAGGACTTAACAGCGTTAGCCCGGAACGCTTCCTGGGGATTCGAGTGCATCCAGTGCTTGCTACTCGCGGGTAACCGGTCGCTCAGCCCCGCAGCGCGGTCGGGCCGACCGCCGTTCAGGCCTGCGCGCCGTCCGTATCGGTGAAGTAGGGCGTCTGTCCCTGGGCGAGCTTCCAGCGGGTCCACAGGTGCATGTTGATGACGGCCGCAGCGACGTCCTTGATCTGTTCGATCGAGAAGTGTTCGGTCATCGCCTGGTGGAACCGGTCGAACTCGGCGACGTTCGGCACCGTCAGCGCGTCGCAGTACCGCAGCGCGGTCTTCTCCGCCTCGGTGTACAGCTCGGAGTTCGCGTACGAGGTCAGGTCGTCGATCTTGGCCTGCGGGATCTGGTTGTCGCGCGCCGATCGCCCGTGCAGGATGTTGCAGAACGCGCAGCCGTTCACCTGGGAGACCCGCAGCCGGAGGAGTTCGGCGAGCTTCGGTTCGACGGACAGTTCGGCGGTGTAACCGACCGCCTGGGCGAGGGGCTTGGCGGCTTCGTTGAACGGGTGCCCCTCAGGATCGAAGCGGGTGTTCTTGTACGCGACCTCGGACACGGGCACTCCTTCACGTAGTGGAATCCGATGTCACCGTATTTTGCGATCCGCAGCACGGCAACCCCTGCCCGGCGGTGGGCTTCAGTGCGGCGCCCGGCTCATCAGTCGCAGCAGCGCGGGACCCACGAGCGGTGCCGTCAGCGCCCGGATCATCAGGTCCTGCATCCCCAGGTGCACGCGACTGGGCGGAGCGAAGCGCGCCATTCCGGCGCGCGCCTGCCGCTGGCGCTTCGTGATCTCCGGGCGCAGCGCGGATTCCCAGGAGCGCAGCGCCGTCTCGACGTCTCCGGGGTGCTCCGCGAGTGCGCGCCCCAGCCGGTCGGCGCCGGCCAGCGCGAGGCCCGCGCCGTGGCCTGCGAACAGGGAGACGCACCACGCGGCGTCGCCCACCAGCACGACGCGCCCGCGGCTCCACGCCTCCATGACGACCTGGCTCACGGAGTCGAAGTAGGCGCCCTCGGCGCCGGCCGCCCGCCGCATCGCGTCGTGCACCGGGCCGGTGAGGTCGCCGAAGTGCGCGGCGAGCGCCTCGGCGGGCGATCCGGCGGCGTCGTCGCCCGCCGTCGCGGTGCGGTAGGTGAAGAACGCCGACGGCGCGTGGCCGCGGGGATGGAAGACCGCCGCGGTGCGCCCGACGTCGATGAACGTGCTCGCGGTCTGCTCCGGGAGGGCCGCCGGGGCGGTGTCCAGCGGGAACGCCGCCACCGCGTGCTGCAGATCGCGGACGACCTCGGCCGCGGGTGCGAAGGCCAGCTCGCGGACCCCGGAGTGGAGGCCGTCGGCGCCGACGAGCAGGTCGGCCTCGTGGACGGTGCCGTCGCTGAGTGAGACGCGGAGCGGGCCCGCGGCGTCGTCGACCGCGGTCACCGTCGTGCCGAACCGGACCTCCACCGCCTCGGCGACGGCCGCGTACAGCGCGTCCTCGAGGTCGCCGCGGAAGACCGTGAGCGCGCGCTCGCCCAGCGACTGCTCGGCGAGCGCCGCGGGCATCGTGAGTTTCGTGCTGCCGTCGGCGCGGACCAGGAGCGAGCTGAACATCCCCTGGTCCCGCTCGCGGAGGGCGGGCGTCAGGCCGAGCCCCTCGGCGGCGTCGAACCCGGGGCCCAGCAGGTTCACCAGGTAGCCGCCGGTGCGGCGGGCCGGGGCGCGCTCGACGACGAGGACGCGGTGCCCGTCGCGGTGCAACCGCAGTGCGGTCGCGAGGCCGGCGATCCCGGCGCCCGCGATGATCACCCGCACGGTGTGGTCGGTGTGCTCCGGCATGCGTGCCCCTCTCGGTATGAGCGACTGTTCATACCGAGTATGAGCGAACGTTCATAGTCGGCGCAAGGCGGCCGCTGCCGGGTCGTAGAATCGATGCATGCCCAGGGGAGTCGCGATCGACGGCGCGCGCCAGCGACTGTTCGCCGCCGCCGAGGCGGTGATCCTGCGCGACGGGGTGGACGGCCTCACGGGGCGCGCGATCACCGCCCGGGCGGGCGTCGCGACCGGGCTGCTGCACGCGCACTTCGGCGACTTCGACGGCTTCCTCGCCGCCTACGCGGTGGACCGTGGCTTCCTGCTCGCCGCGGAGGCGGGCGACGCGGCACCGTCGGACGCAGGGGCGTCGGACGCGGGGGCGGAAACGACGGTGGCGGAGGCGCTCTGCGCGCAGCTCGACGCGCTGCCCCAGCCCGCGTCCACCGCCTTCGCCCGCCTGTCGGCGGCGCGACCCGAGCTGCGCGATCGGGCCGCGGAGGTGCTGGGTGACGACGCCGCCGGCTTCGAGGGGGTGACGGCCGCCGTCGTCGATCGGCTCGCCGCCGAGGAGCGCGCCGGCCGGTTACGGCCCGGGCTGCGGGCCGAGGAGCTCGCCTACGCGGTGGTCGCCGTGGCGCTGCGGGCCTGGTGCGCGGGCGACCCCGACGAGCGGTGGCACGCGGCCGTGCGCGCGCTGGTGTGGGCCGCGCTCGCCGAAGCCGGATGAGACGACCGCGGCGGCGCCCCGGGGACCGGGAACGCCGCCGCGACGGGAGTGCGCCCGTCAGGACTCGCGGAACTCCGCGGAGGTCAGCCCCTGCTCCTCGGCCTTGCGCAGCTCCACGCGACGGATCTTGCCGCTGATGGTCTTCGGCAGGTCGGCGAAGGCGATGCGGCGCACGCGCTTGTAGGGCGCGAGGTGCTCGCGGCTGTAGTCGAAGATCGACTTCGCCGTGGCCTCGTCCGGGGCGTGGCCGTCGGCGAGCACGATGTACGCCTTCGGCACCGCCAGCCGCAGCTCGTCCGGGGCCGGGACGACGGCCGCCTCGGCCACCGCGTCGTGTTCCAGGAGAACCGATTCCAGCTCGAACGGGCTGATCTTGTAGTCGCTCGACTTGAAGACGTCGTCGGTGCGGCCGACGTAGGTCAGGTAGCCGTCCGCGTCCTTCGAGGCCACGTCGCCCGTGTGGTAGACGCCGCCCTCCATGACCTTCGCGGTCTTCTCGGCGTCGCCGTGATAGCCGACCATGAGTCCGAGCGGGCGCGGGTCCAGGCGCAGGCAGATCTCGCCCTCGTCCACGCCCTGCTCGCCGGTGGCCGGGTCGACGAGCACCACGTCGTAGCCGGGGCACGGGCGGCCCATGGAGCCGTCCTTGAGCGGCTGGCCCGGTGTGTTCGCCACCTGCACCGTGGTCTCGGTCTGGCCGAAGCCGTCGCGGATCGTCACGCCCCAGGCGTTCCGCACGCGGCTGATCACCTCGGGGTTGAGCGGCTCGCCGGCGCCCACCACGACGCGCGGCGGCGTCGCCAGGGCGCTGAGGTCGGCCTGGATCAGCATGCGCCACACCGTCGGCGGGGCGCAGAAGCTGGTGACGCCGGCGCGTTCCATCTGCTTCATCAGGGCGGCCGCGTCGAACCGGTTGTAGTTGTAGATGAAGACGCAGGCCTGCGCGATCCACGGCGTGAAGACGTTGCTCCACGCGTGCTTCGCCCAGCCGGGCGAGCTCACGTTGAGGTGCACGTCGCCGGGGCGCAGCCCGATCCAGTACATCGTCGACAGGTGGCCCACGGGGTAGCTCGCGTGCGTGTGCTCGACCAGCTTCGGCGCGCTCGTGGTGCCCGACGTGAAGTACAGCAGGAGGGTGTCGTCGGCGTGCGTGACGTGCGACGGGGTGAAGTCCGACGGTGCCGTGTACGCCGCCGCGAACGACTCCCAGCCCGGCACCGGGTCGCCGATGGCGATCCGCGTGACGTCCGCATCCGCGGGGACGCGCTCCGCGAGCTCGCTCCGCACGATGACGTGCTTCGCGCCGCCGCGGGCGATGCGGTCGGCGATGTCGCCCTCGGCGAGCAGGGTGGTCGCGGGGATGACCACGGCGCCGAGCTTGATCGCGGCGAGCATGACGTCCCACAGCTCGACCTGGTTCGACAGCATCAGCAGGATCCGGTCGCCCGGATGCACGCCGCGCTCGCGCAGCCAGTTCGCGACCCGGTTGCTGCGCGCACTCATCTCCGCGTAGCTGAACTTCGACTCGGAGCCGTCCTCCTCGACGATCCAGAGGGCGGGGGAGTCGTTGCCCTCGGCCACCCGGTCGAACCAGTCGAGGGCGAAGTTCCACTCGTCGAGCTGCGGCCAACTGAACCGCTCGCGCGCGGCGTCGTAGTCGTCGGCGAGCTCGACCAGCAGGTCGCGCGCGGCGAGGAAGTCTCGATACCCCTGTGTGCTAGCCACTTTCAGATCCTCCGGTTGATTACTTGGATATCCAAGTATATAGTGATGGGCAACACATCGCGCAAGGGCTTCGCGATGGACCTCGATCGAGAGAGAAGGACACAGCATGGCTGACGTGCGCACCATCCCGCATTTCATCGACGGTCGCCGGGTGGAGGGCACCGGCCGCACCGCGGACGTCTTCGACCCGAGCACGGGTCAGGTGCAGGCCACCGTTCCGCTCGCCAGCACCGCGGAGGTCGACGACGTCGTCGCGCGCGCCAAGAAGGCGCAGGTGCAGTGGGCCGCCTTCAACCCGCAGCGCCGCGCCCGCGTCTTCATGAAGTTCATCGACCTCGTCCACCAGAACGTCGACGAGCTCGCCTCGCTGCTCTCCAGCGAGCACGGCAAGACCGTGGCCGACGCCAAGGGCGACATCCAGCGCGGCATCGAGGTCATCGAGTTCTCGATCGGCATCCCGCACCTGCTCAAGGGCGAGTACACGGAGGGCGCCGGCACCGGCATCGACGTCTACTCGATGCGCCAGCCGCTCGGTGTCGTCGCCGGCATCACGCCCTTCAACTTCCCGGCCATGATCCCGCTGTGGAAGGCCGGCCCGGCCCTGGCCTGCGGCAACGCCTTCATCCTCAAGCCCTCCGAGCGCGACCCCTCCGTGCCGGTGCGCCTGGCCGAGCTGTTCATCGAGGCCGGCCTGCCCGAGGGCGTCTTCCAGGTCGTCCACGGCGACAAGGAGTCCGTCGACGCGCTGCTGAACAACCCGGACGTCAAGGCCGTCGGCTTCGTCGGCAGCTCGGACATCGCGCAGTACATCTACGAGACCTGCGCGAAGAACGGCAAGCGCAGCCAGGCCTTCGGCGGCGCCAAGAACCACATGGTGATCCTCCCGGACGCCGATCTGGACCAGGCCGTGGACGCCCTCATCGGCGCCGGCTACGGCTCCGCCGGTGAGCGCTGCATGGCGATCTCGGTGGCCGTGCCCGTCGGCGAGGAGACCGCGAACCGCCTGCGCGAGCGCCTCGTCGAGCGCGTGCAGCAGCTGCGCGTGGGCCACAGCCACGACCCGAAGGCCGATTACGGCCCGCTCATCACCCCGGCCGCGGTGGAGCGCACCAAGAGCTACATCCAGCAGGGCGTGGACGCCGGCGCGGATCTCGTGGTCGACGGCCGCGAGCGCACCAGCGACGAGCTGACCTTCGGCGACGCCGACCTCTCCGGCGGCAACTACCTCGGCCCGACGCTGTTCGATCACGTCACCAAGGACATGTCGATCTACACGGACGAGATCTTCGGCCCGGTGCTGTGCATCGTCCGCGCGAACACCTACGAGGAGGCCCTCGCGCTGCCCACCGAGCACGAGTACGGCAACGGCGTGGCGATCTTCACCCGCGACGGCGACGCCGCGCGCGACTTCGTGGCCCGCGTCGAGGTCGGCATGGTCGGCGTCAACGTGCCGATCCCGGTTCCCGTGGCGTACCACACCTTCGGCGGCTGGAAGCGGTCCGGTTTCGGTGACCTGAACCAGCACGGCCCGCACTCGATCCTGTTCTACACCAAGACCAAGACGGTGACCTCGCGCTGGCCCTCGGGCATCAAGGACGGCGCGGAGTTCTCCATCCCGACGATGCACTAGGAGCGCACGTGCCCTACCCCAATCTGACGGGCGACGACCTCGCCATCGTCGAGATGGCGCGCGACTTCTCCCGCAAGCGCCTCGCGCCCTACGCGCTCGAATGGGACGCCACCAAGCACTTCCCGGTCGCGGAGATGAAGGAGGCGGGCAGCCTCGGCATGGCCGCCATCTACACCCGCGAGGACGTGGGCGGGTCCGGCCTGCGCCGGCTCGACGGCGTCCGCATCTTCGAGGAGCTCGCCAAGGGCGACCCGGTGACCGCGGCGTTCATCTCGATCCACAACATGTGCACCTGGATGGTGGACACCTACGGCTCCGAGGATCAGCGGCAGGAGTGGATCCCCAAGCTGGCGCCGATGGACGTCATGGCCAGCTACTGCCTCACCGAGCCGGGCGCCGGCTCGGACGCGGCCTCGCTCACCACCAAGGCCGACCGCGACGGCGAGGACTTCGTGCTCAACGGCACGAAGCAGTTCATCTCCGGCGGCGGCGCGTCCGACCTCTACGTGGTCATGGCGCGCAGCGAGGGCGAGGGCGCACGCGGCATCTCGACCTTCCTGGTGGACAAGGGGACCGCAGGCCTGTCCTTCGGGCCGCCCGAGGTCAAGATGGGCTGGCACAGCCAGCCCACCACCCAGGTGATCTTCGAGAACGTGCGGGTCCCGGCGTCGCGCATGCTGGGCGGGACCGACGGTGCCGGCAAGGGCTTCGGCATCGCCATGAACGGGCTCAACGGCGGCCGGCTCAACATCGCCGCCTGCTCCCTGGGCGGCGCACAGGCCGCCTACGACCTCGCGCTGCGGTACATGACGGAGCGCGAGACGTTCGGCCGCAAGCTGATCGACGAGCCGACCATCCGGTTCGCGCTCGCCGACATGGCCACCTCCCTCGAGGCCTCCCGCCTCATCCTGTGGCGCGCGGCGACCGCGCTCGACGAGAACGACCCCGACAAGGTCGAGCTCTGCGCCATGGCCAAGAAGTTCGTCACCGAGACCTGCTTCCAGGTCGCCGACCAGGCGCTGCAGTTGCACGGCGGCTACGGCTACCTGCACGAGACCGGTGTCGAGAAGATCGTCCGCGACCTGCGGGTCAACCGGATCCTCGAGGGCACCAACGAGATCATGCGGATGGTGATCGGCCGCGCCGAAGCCGCCCGCATCCAGGGCAAGTAGGAGGCACCCATCATGAGCACGATCGCATTCCTCGGTCTCGGCCACATGGGCGGCCCGATGGCGAAGAACCTGGTGGCGGCCGGGCACACCGTGCGCGGCTTCGACCTCGTCCCCGCGGCGCAGGACGCGGCCCGCGCGGCCGGCGTCGCCGTGATCGACACCGCCGAGGAGGCGGTGGCCGGCGCGGACGCCGTGGTCACGATGCTGCCCAACGGCGCCATCGTGAAGTCGGTGTACGAATCGGTCCTCCCGCACGCCGCGCCGGGCACGCTGTTCATCGACAGCTCCACCATCTCGGTCGACGACGCCCGTGCCGTGCACGCGCTGGCCGAGGCCGCCGGGATGAAGCAGGTGGACGCCCCCGTCTCGGGCGGCGTCAAGGGCGCCGACGCCGGCACCCTCGCCTTCATGGTGGGCGGCGACGACGCCGCCTTCGCCGCGGCCCAGCCGGTGCTGGACCCGATGGCGGGCAAGGTGATCCACTGCGGCGGTTCCGGTAACGGGCAGGCCGCGAAGGTGTGCAACAACATGATCCTCGCGGTGCAGCAGATCGTGGTGGGCGAGGCCTTCGTCCTCGCCGAGAAGCTGGGCCTGGCGGATCAGGCGCTGTACGACGTGGTCACCGGCGCCACCGGCAACTGCTGGTCGCTGCACACCAACTGCCCCGTGCCGGGGCCGGTGGCGGGCGCACCGTCGGGCAACGACTTCAAGCCCGGCTTCGCCACGGCCCTGATGAACAAGGACCTGGGCCTGGCCATGGACGCCGTCTCGTCCACCGGCGCCAGCGCGCCGCTCGGCACGCACGCCGCCGAGCTGTACTCTGCGTTCGCGCAGGACAACGGCGGCCTGGACTTCAGCGCGATCATCCAGACCCTGCGGTAGCCCATCACGACGAGGAAGGCGGGCGCGATGACGGAAGCGGATCCGAAGGACCCGATCGCGCGTGCCCGCCGCAACTGGGAGGACGCGGGCTGGGGCGGCGACGTCGCCTCCGGCATGGAGGCGGTGACCTCCGTGATGCGCGCGCACCAGATCCTGCTCGCGCGGATCGAGACGGCGCTCAAGCCCTTCCGCCTGTCGTTCTCCCGGTTCGAGCTGCTGCGGCTGCTCGCCTTCACCAAGCGCGGCGAACTACCGATCTCGAAGGCGAGCACCCGGCTGCAGGTGCACGTCTCGTCCGTGACGCACGCGATCGACCGGCTCGGCGAGGCCGGGCTGGTCGAGCGCAAACCCCACCCCACCGACGGCCGCACCACCCTCGTCGCCATCACCCCGGACGGCCGGGAGCTGGTGGAGAAGGCGACCGTGGTGCTCAACGACGTCTTCTCCGACATCGGCATGCCCGACGACGAGTCCGCCGCGCTGGTCGGCGCGATCCGCTCCCTCCGCCGCTTCAACGGCGACTTCTGACGGCGGCGTCCGGGACCGGGGCCTCCGCGCCTTCGGTCGACGGTGCGCGGTGCAGGCTCCGGGCGCACACCGCGAACGCGATCGCGAGCCCCGCGTGCACCACCAGGATCAGCGCGAAGGCATGCCGCGCGGGCATCCCGCCCGCCAGCGCCGTGTAGCCCGTCCCGAGCGTCGCGACGCCCAGCGCGAACGCGGCCTGCTGCGCCGTCGACACCAGCCCGCCGGTGAGGCCCGCGATGCGGTCCGGTACCGCGCCCATGATCGTCCCGACCAGCGGCCCGAACTGCATCGCCTGCGCCGCGCCCACGAGGATCAGGGCGGGCTGCACCGCCCACGCCCAGATCTGCGGGGCCGCGAGGCCACTCGCCGCGAGCGCCAGGAGGCCGACGGCGTTCAGCGCCGCCCCCACCGGCATGGTCCGCGTCCCGAGCAGGCGATGGATCGCCGGCTGCCCCAGCGAGAAGGCCACGAAGGCGGCGCCGTAGGGCACCAGGGCCACGCCCGACGCGACCGGACTCATCCCCAGCGCGCGCTCGCTCACCAACGCGTACTCGAAGACCAGGGCGCCGTAGCCGGAGAAGAACAGCAGCGCCATGAGCAGCCCGACCCGGATCGGGCGGTGCGCGAACACCGACGGCGGCAGCATCGGCGCGCCGCCCGCCGCTTCCGCGCGACGCTGCGCCGACCAGAACGTCGCGCCGGCGGCGACGGCCACGACGAGCAGCACCCACGACACCGGCGGCCAGCCCAGCGAGCCGCCCACTGAGAGCCCGACGAGCAGCGCGAGGAGCGCCACCGTCAGCAACGCCGTGCCGCCGTGGTCCAGCGGCAGCCGGCGCGCCGCCCGGGTGTCGGGCACCGCGCCGGACGCGGCCGCGGCGATCAGGGCGATGCCGGCCGCCGACCACCACACGGCCCGCCACCCGAGGCCCGCCGGGTCCCAGGCGAGCAGAGCGCCGCCCAGCACCTGTCCGCCGCAGAAGCCCAGCCCCGCCGTCGCCGCGATCACCGCGATCGCCCGGCGCCGCGCGTCGCCCGCGGCGGTCGCCTGCACCGTGGACAGCACCTGCGGGGTGAAGGCCGCCGCGCCGACGCCCTGCACGGCGCGCAGCACGAGGAGCGAGGTGATGTCCGGGGCGAACCCCGCCGCGACGGAGGCGATCCCGACGGCGAGGAGGCCCGCGACGAAGATCCGCCGCCGCCCGCGGTTGTCGCCGAGCCGGCCGAACAGGATGAGCGCCGTCGCGAACGTCGCCGAGAACGCGGCCAGGATCAGCGTCTGCTGCGCCGGTGACGCGGAGAGCCGCCGCGCCACCTCGGGGACGGCGACGTTCGCCGAGGCGAACAGGAAGGTGGTGAGGAAGTAGGCGGTGCCGAGGACGGCGAGCCCGCGGCGGGTCAGGCGGGGAGCGGAGGTCATGGCTCGACGGTGCTCCGCCGCCATCCGGGTATCCAGACCGTGCGGATCCTAGTAGTGACACCACCGGGCCGGCGGCGCGGCGACGGGCCCGCGACGGGGGATACTCGGTGCATGGGCACCCGCAACAACGCCGAGCTGGCGCGCTTCCTGCGCACCCGCCGGGAGCAGGTGACCCCGGAGCAGGTGGGGCTGGCGCCCGGTGGTCGGCGGCGCACGCCCGGGCTGCGCCGGGAGGAGGTCGCGGCGCGCGCCAGCGTGGGCACCACCTGGTACACGTGGGTCGAGCAGGGGCGCGACGTCAATCCCAGCCCGGAGGTCCTGTGCGCCGTCGCCGACGCGCTCCTGCTGGATCCGGGGGAGCGGGACCACGTCCTGCGCCTGGCCGGACACCCGCCCGGACCCCCGGCTGCCGACACCGTCACGGACACCGTCCAACCCGTCCTCGACGCCCTCCTGCCGAATCCCGCCGTGGTGCTCAACGCGCGGGGCGACATGATCCGCTACAACCGCGCCTTCCGCTTCCTCATCACCGACGTCGAAGAGTTCGCCCCGCAGGACCGGAACTGCCTGTGGCTCGACTTCACCGACGAGCTCTGGCTCGGCGCCTACGTCGCGGACCGGCAGGAACTGGAGGCCGTCGTGGCGCGGACCCGGGCGATCTACGCCGACAGCCACGCCGACCCCGCGTGGAAGCCGCTGCTCGACCGGCTGCAGGCGGCGTCGCCGTTGTTCGCGCAACTGTGGGGCGCGGGCCTGGTGCTCGATGCCGCGGACTGGGAGAAGACGATCCGCAATCCGCGGGTGGGGGAGCTGCGCCTGCAGGTGAGCACGTTCAACCTGCGGGACCGGCCCTCGCTGCGGATGCTGACCTACCTCCCGCGCGACGAGGAGACCCGGGAATGCCTCACCCGGCTCGTCCCGCCCGAGCATCGCCCCGCCTGATCCGCGGAGGCCGTGCTCAGCGCGCGCCGCGCCCGGAGATCATGCCCGACAGGTGCTCCCGGCTCAGCCGCGCGGCCGCGTCGGCGTCGCGCCGCTCGATCGCCGCCAGGAGCTCGGCGTGCGAGCGCTGATCGTCGTCGCCGCCGAACTCCCCGGCGCGGGTCCGCAGCATGTCGATCATGGCGCGGCGCAGGTGCGCGGCGATGCCGTCGAACATCTCCAGCAGAACGGGGTTGTGGGCGGCGGCGAGGACGGCGCGGTGGAAGGCGGTGTCGGTCTCGACGTGGCGCACCAGGTCGGCGCGGTGCGCGCCGCGGATCGCGAGCGCGGCGCGGATCGCGTCCAGGTCCTCCTCGGTGCGGCGCCGCGCGGCGAGGGCGGCGGCCTCCACCTCGACCGCGATCCGCGCCTCGAGCACCGCGTCGATCGCGGCACCGTCGAGCAGGACGTCGAGGCCGGAGGGTGTGTCGAGCCTGGTCACGAACACCCCGGCGCCCTGCCGGGTGGTGAGCACACCGATCCCCGCGAGCCGGCGGATCGCCTCGCGCACCGTCGACCGCCCGACCTCGAGCTGTGGCGCGAGGGTGGTCTCGCCGGGCAGCTTGTCGCCGACCGCCCACTCGCCGGACCGGAGGCGGGCGAGCAGGGCGTCGGCGGCCTGGTCGGCGAGCGAGGCGCGGCGGATCGGGGGCATGCGTCGAGAATACTTCTCAGCTTGTCTGAGGAGTTGTGGTAGGGTCGTCCGCATGACGCAGCACCTCCGCCTCCTTCTCCTTCCGCGCCACGGCGGGGCCTGATCTCTCGGGCCGGCATCCCGCCGTGGGGGATTCGCGCCGGCCCGCAGCAGACCCGACGAAGGAACCGTCATGCCCTTCCCCACGATCGACACGCCCCGCGGACCCGTCCCGGACGCCGCGCCCGCCTGGAACCGGCAGCGGGGCTCGCAGATGCCCCACCACCGCTACCGCGACGCCTACGCCCGCGTCGACGTCCCCCTTGTGGACCGCTCCTGGCCCGCGCGGCGCCTGACCGCGGCGCCGCTGTGGGTCCCCGTCGACCTGCGCGACGGCAACCAGGCCCTGCCCGAGCCCATGGATCCCGCGCGCAAGCGCCGATTCTTCGAGCTCATGACGGCCATGGGGTACAAGGAGATCGAGGTCGGCTACCCGTCCGCCTCGCAGACCGACTACGACTTCGTCCGGCTCATCGCGGAGACCGATATCGCGCCCGAGGACGTCACCGTCGTGGTGTTCACTCCGGCGCGCCGCGACCTGATCGAGCGGACCGTCGAATCCGTGCGCGGCATCCGGAACGACGTGGTGATCCACATGTACACCGCGACCGCGCCCGTCTGGCGCGACGTGGTGCTCGGCCGCGACCGGGCGGAGCTGCGGGAGCTGATCCTCGCCGGTGGCCGCGACCTGCTGGCCGCGGCGGGCGACCTGGACGGCGTGCGGTTCGAGTTCTCGCCCGAGGTGTTCAACCTGACCGAACCCGACTACGCGCTCGAGGTGTGCGACGCGATGACCGCGCTGTGGGACGCGACCGCGGAGCGGCCCGTCATCCTCAACCTGCCCGCCACCGTCGAGATCGCCACCCCGAACGTCTACGCCGACCAGATCGAGTACATGCACCGCAACCTCGCCCGGCGCGACGGCGTGATCCTCTCGGTGCACCCGCACAACGACCGCGGGACCGGTATCGCCTGCGCGGAGCTGGCGGTGCTCGCCGGGGCGCAGCGCGTGGAGGGCTGCCTCTTCGGCAACGGCGAGCGCACGGGCAACGTGGACCTGGCGACGCTGGCGCTCAACATGTTCGCGCAGGGCATCGACCCGATGGTCGACTTCTCCGACATCGACGAGGTGCGGCGCACCGTCGAGGCGTGCAACGGGATCGCCGTGCCCGACCGGCACCCGTACGTCGGCGACCTGGTGCACACCGCGTTCAGCGGCACCCACCAGGACGCGATCAAGAAGGGCTTCGCCGAGCACCGCGCCCGTGCCGCCGAGGAGGGGCGCCCGGAGCGGGAGATCGAGTGGCGGGTGCCCTACCTGCCCGTCGATCCCGCCGACATCGGCCGGACCTACGACGCCGTCATCCGCGTCAACTCCCAGTCCGGCAAGGGCGGCATGGCGTACCTGTTGGAACGGGACCTCGGGCTGGAACTGCCGCGGCGGCTGCAGATCGACTTCGCCCGCCACGTCCAGGCCCACGCCGACGAGCACGGCGCGGAGCTGGACGCCGCCGCGCTGTGGGCCGTCTTCGAGCGGGCCTACCGGGCCGGGACGGACCGGTTCGAGCTCGTGGACTGCGTCGTCGAGGAGACCGGGGCCGACAGCCGAGTCACCGTCGGGCTCCGGGTCGACGGTGCGCCGCACCGCGCCGTCGTCGACGGCGCCGGCCCGGTCGAGGCGCTCGTCGCGGCCCTGGCCGAGCACGACGCGAAGATCGACGTGCTCGGGCTGCACCAGACCGCGCTCGGCCACGGCGACGACGCGGAGGCGCTGACCCTCCTCGAGTACCGCCGCGACGGCGAGGTGTCCTGGAGTATGGGCCGCGACCGCTCGGTGCTCGCCGCGACGGCCGCCGCGGTGCTCGGTGCAGCGCAGGCCACGTGACCCGCCGGTAACGTCGCGGGCGGCGCGGGCAACCAATAGGGTCGGTAGGCGTGCACGCAGAAGGAACCTTCACCGTCGAGCCCGCTTATCCCGAGTCGCTCGCGCCGCTCGCCGACCTCGCGCGCAACCTGCGCTGGGTGTGGCACGGACCCACCCAGGACCTGTTCTCGACCGTCGCGCCCGAGGTCTGGGCGAACACTCGCGACCCGCTCGAGGCGCTCCGCGGTGCCGACCAGGCGCGGGTGGCCGCCCTCGGCGCCGACGAGGAGTTCGTCGCGCTGGTCCGTGCCGTCCACGCCGACCTGAACGACTACCTCACCCGGCCGGCGTGGGCCGGCGAACTCACGGACGGCGCGAAGGGCATCGCGTACTTCTCGATGGAGTTCGGCGTGAGCCAGACGCTGCCGAACTACTCGGGCGGCCTCGGTGTACTGGCGGGTGACCATCTCAAGGCCGCGTCGGACCTCGGGTTGCCGCTCATCGCGCTGGGCCTGCTGTATCGGCACGGCTACTTCCAGCAGTCGCTCTCCGCGGACGGCTGGCAGCTCGAGCAGTACCCCGAGCTGGACCCGCACCAGCTGCCGCTGCGGCCCGTGACGGTCTCCGGCGGGCAGCAGCTGATCGTCTCCGTGCCACTCGAGGGGCGGGTGCTCAGCGCCGCCGTGTGGCGGGCCGACGTCGGCCGCATTCCGCTCCTGCTCATGGACACCGACATCGAGAACAACGACCCCGATCTCCGTGGCGTGACCGACCGGCTCTACGGCGGCGACGCGGAACACCGGCTGCGCCAGGAGATCCTGCTCGGCATCGGCGGCGTCCGCGCCGCCCGCGCCTTCTGCGACCTGACGGGACATCCCGGTGTGGAGGTCTTCCACGCCAACGAGGGCCACGCCGGCTTCCTCGGCCTCGAGCGGATCCGCGAGCTCATGGCCACCGAGGAGCTGACCTACCCGCAGGCGCGGACGCTGGCCCGCACCGCCACGGTCTTCACCACCCACACGCCGGTGCCCGCCGGGATCGACCGCTTCCCGGTGGACCTGGTGCGCCGCTACTTCGGCGACGGCGGCCAGATGTGCTCCCTCCTGCCCACGGTGCCGCTCGACGAGGTCATCGCCCTCGGCGCCGAGGCCGACCCCGGCGTCTTCAACATGGCCCACATGGGATTCCGGCTCGCCCAGCGCGCGAACGGGGTCTCGAAGCTGCACGGCGCCGTGAGTCGCGAGATGTTCGCGGGCCTGTGGCCGGGGTTCGAGCCGGCCGAGGTCCCGATCGGCTCCGTGACCAACGGCGTGCACCACGGCACGTGGGCCGACCGCCTCGTCGCCGAGCGCGCGACCGATCCGCTCTCCATGCCGGACGACGCCCTGTGGCGCCTGCGCACCACCCTGCGGCACCGCCTCGTCGACGAGGTGCGCACCCGGACCCGCGCCGCGTGGCGCGAGCGCGGGGCCGTCGACGCCGAACTCGGCTGGACGGACCGGATGTTCGACCCCGAGGTGCTCACCATCGGCTTCGCCCGCCGCGTCTCGACGTACAAGCGGCTCACGCTGATGCTGCGCGATCCCGAGCGGCTGCGGGCGCTCCTCCTGGACCCGGACCGCCCTGTGCAGGTGGTGATCGCGGGCAAGAGCCACCCCCACGACGACGAGGGCAAGCGGCTGCTGCAGCAGCTGCTGCACTTCACCGACGACCGCACGCTGCGGCACCGGATCGCCTTCCTGCCCAACTACTCCATCGGCATGGCGGGCTACCTGTACCACGGCTGCGACGTCTGGCTGAACAACCCGCTCCGGCCGCTCGAGGCCTGCGGCACGTCGGGCATGAAGAGCGCGATGAACGGCGGCCTCAACCTCTCGGTGCTCGACGGCTGGTGGGACGAGCTCTACGACGGGAACAACGGCTGGGCCATCCCGTCGGCGGTCGGCGTGGACCCGGGCCGGCGCGACGACATCGAGGCCGATGCCCTGTACGACCTGCTCGAACACGAGGTTGTGCCCGCCTTCTACGACCGGCGCGACGCGGACGACGCGCCGCCGCGCTGGCTCGCGAAGGTGCGGCACACGCTCTCGGCGACCGGGCCCGAGGTCGCCGCCGACCGCATGGTGCGCGAGTACGCCACCGACTACTACCGGCCCGCCGCGCGGTCCGCCCGCGCGACGCGGCCGGCGGTCGCCGAACTCGTCGAGTACATCGACCGGGTCCGCGCGGGCTGGGACGCGGTGCGCATCGCGTCGTCGAGCGCCACCGTCGTGCCCGAGGGCGTCGACCTCACCGCGGACGTCGACCTCGGCGCGCTCGAGGACGGCGACGTCCGGGTGGAGGCGGTGATCGGCGGCGTCGACGAGGCCGGAGAGATCCTGGACGGCAGGGCGGTGCGGCTGCACTTCGACGGCGCGCGCTACCGGGCCGTGCTGCCCGGACAGGTGGGCCGGTTCGGCTACGCCGTGCGCGTGCTCCCGCAGCACCGATTGCTCACCGGCCCCGCCGAACTCGGTCTCGTGCGGTACGCGGGATGACCGTCCTCGCGGTGGACCTCGGCGGCACCAAGGTGGCGGCCGCGCTGGTGGAGGCGGACGGCACCGTCGTCGAGGCGTCGCGCCACCGCGCCCCCACCGGGCCCGACGCGACGACGGCCGAGCTCGAGACCGCGATCGCGGGGGTGGTGCGGGACGCGCTCGCCGCCGCGGACGGTCCCGTCCAGGGTGTGGGGCTGGCGGCGGCCGGGCCCGTCGACGACGCGGCGGGGACCACCTCGCCGATCAACCTCGAGGCGCTGCACGGCTTCCCGCTGCGTGATCTCGTGGCCGACGCCGCCGGGGGACTGCCCGTCGAGTTCCGCCGCGACGGCGTCGCCATCGTCCTGGGCGAGCACTGGCTCGGTGCCGCCCGCGGGCACGACGACGCCCTCGGCATGGTGGTCTCCACCGGCATCGGCGGCGGCTTCGTCGTGGGCGGCCGCGCGCTCGTCGGCAACGCCGGGCACATCGGCCAGGTCGAGCTCTCGGGCTACACCGGCAGCGAATCCCTCGGGCGCACCACCATGCTGGAGTCCGTCGCCTCCGGCCCGCACACCGTGGAGTGGGCGCGGGCACAGGGCTTCGCGGGTTCCACCGGCGAGGAGTTGGGCGCGGCGTACCGCGCCGGCGACGAGGTCGCGGTCGCCGCGGTGCGGCGGTGCGCCGCCGCCGTCGGGCAGGGGATCGGCAGCGCCGTGGCGCTGGTACCGGTCACGATCGTGGTGCTCGGCGGCGGCTTCACCCGCGTCGCCGACGATTTCGTGAATCAGGTGCAGGCCGCGGTCGCCGCGCACCCGCTGCCCTACGTGGCCGCGGCGCGCGTCGTGCCCGCGGGCCTCGGCGGCGACGCCCCGCTCGTGGGCGCGGCCGCCCTCGTCTACCGCCGGGACCTGTTGCCGTGACCGACGGGTTGCTCGCGCCGCGCGACGCCCGCACCTTCTGGGCCTCGCGGGTGATTCCGAGCGACCAGTTCCTCCTCTACTGCTTCGACCACGGCGCCGGCCCGGTCCCGTCGGCCGCGGAGGTCGCGGACGTGGTGCAGGCGCGCGCACCGTCGATCACGGACCTGCGGTTGCGGATCGCCCCCGCCCCCGGCGATCTCGAGCACCCGGCCTGGGCTCCGGGCGAGGTGGTCGACGTGCGCGAGGGCATCGCGCACACCTGGGACGCCGTGCCCGCCGCCGTCGCCCGCCTCTTCGCCCGGCAGGTGGACGCGACCGTCGCGCCCTGGCGGCTGCACGTCCTCCCGAACGTGGCGGGCGCGCCCCGGTGCGCCGGACCCGCGACGGTCGTGGTGCTGCAGGTGGCCCACGCCCTCGCCGACGGGCGGCGGTCCGCCGAGATCGCCCGGGCGCTGTTCGGCCCCGGAGGGGCCGGCGCGGCGCCGGTCCTCCGGCCGCTGCCCGGGCCGGTGCGCGCCGCCCGGGGCCTGCTCGGCCTGCCCGTCGCGCTCGCCCGCACGGTGGCACTCGGCGCCCTCGCGCCGCGAGCCCGCGCGGCGATCGACCGGCGCACCGCCGCCGGCGCCCTGCCGGCCGCCGTCCCCGGCTGCCCGCTCACCCTGCTCAACGCCGCGCCCGACGCCACGCGCGACGTGCGAATGCTGGTGCGCGACGCGGCATCCCTGCGCGCAGGCCACACCGTCACGGTGACCGCACTCGCGGCGGTCTCGCTGGCCGTGGAGCGGTACCTGCGCGCGCGGGGCGGGGCGGTGCCCGCGGCGCTGTCCGCGGAGGTGATGGTGGCCCGCGAGCGGCGGCCGGGCGAGCGCAACGCCTTCGGCAACGTCTCCGTGCCGCTGTACCCGGGCACACCCGCCGGGGACCGGTCCGGCCTCATCGCCGCGGCGCTCGCCGCCGCGCGCGAGCGCGCCGCGAGCCCCCTGTGGCGCACCGTCGGCGCGGCGGAGGACGCGGCACCGTCGGCCCTGGCGGTGCTCGGAGTGCGGGCCTTCGATCCCGCGTTCGTCCCGGACACGATGGCGGGTGCGACGGTGGTCTCCAGCGTGCACCGCGGCCCGGCGGACCTGGAGCTGCTGGGCGGGAGATCGGTGTTCACCGCGGGCTTCCCGGCGCTCTCGCCCGCGATGGGGCTCACGCACGGCGTGCACGGACTGGGGGAGACGGTGACGGTGTCGACCTCCAGCAGCCGGACCGCCGTGCCCGATCCGGACGCGTACGTGGGGCTGCTCGCGGCCGCGCTCGACGAGGTGGCTCAAGGCCGCTGAGGGGCGGGTCCGGTGGTGTCGCCGACGACGAGCTCGACGTCGAGCGCGAGGGTCGGCAGCGGCGCGCCCTCTTGCGCGGCGAGCACGGCCTGCGCTGCGCGCCTGCCCATCTCGACGATCGGCTGCCGGATCGTGGTGAGGGTGCGGTCGAAGCCGTCGATGCGGACGCCGTCGAAGCCCACGACGGACAGATCCTCCGGGACCCGGAGCCCGCGGGCCTCCGCAGCGCGGATCACCCCGGCGGCCAACAGGTCCGACTGGGCGATCACCGCGGTGGGGGAGCTCGCGTCGAGCAGCTCGCCACCGGCGCGGAAGCCCTCGTCGATCGTGCTGTCGGCCGAGATCACCACGGCGGCGTCGGGGAAGGCGGCCAGCGCCGCTGCGGTGCGGGCCTGCTCGACGTCGCCGTGCCGGAGCCGCACGACGCCGACCGAGCGGTGCCCGAGTGCGCGCAGGTGGCCCGTGAGGAGCGCGGTGGCGGCGCGGTTCTCGACGCCGACGCTGCCGATGTCGTCGACCTGGTTGCCCGCGGTGACGACGGGGATCGCGCGCTTCGCCATCGCCGCGCGCAGCGAGCCGAGGGCGGGGGAGCAGCCGGCGGCGACCACACCGTCGACGGGCAGCGACCGGAGGCGCTCCTCCGGGAGGGAGTCGGGGAGGAGCAGCACCGAGGTGGGGCTCGCGGCCAGCGCGGCGGACACTCCGTCGAGGATGCCGATGATCACGGGGTCGCGGAAGGCGCGGCCCGCCTCGTCGTCCACCTGGACGCCGATGATGTCGGTGCGGCCGCTGCGCAGCGACCGGGCCCGGGGGTCTGGCCCCTCGTAGCCGAGGTCGGCGGCGGCCGCGAGGACGCGGGCGCGAGTGGCGTCGCTGATCGGCTTGTCGACGCCGAAGGCGTGCGAGGCGGTCGACAGCGAGACGCCTGCCGCCTCGGCGACGTGCACCAGCGTTATCCGGTTTGACCCGCGTGTCATGGGGACCTAGCCTAGCAAGCAGTAATCGAAACGTTTCGAAGGGTTGATCGGTGAGCGTGGACTTCCAGGAGCAGAGGACGGACGCGGTAGGGGGCTCAGTGCTCGCCTGGCGCAACGCCGTCGCGGTGATCTTCGCGCTCAGCGGGCTCACCTTCGCGAGCTACCTGGGCCGGCTGCCGCAGGTCCGCGACGACCTCGGCGCCACCACGCTGCAGGTGAGCCTGCTCACCTTCGGCCTCGCGGTGGGCTCCGTCGTGGGGCTGGTCGGCTCGGGCGCGCTGGCCGCGCGGTTCGGCGCGCGGCGGGTCATCGCGGTGACCCTGCCGGCGCTGGGTGTCACGATGATCGCGGCCGCCGCGGGCGCGCAGTCCGGGAACTACGCGCTCACGCTGCTGCCGCTGGTCTTCGTCGGGCTCTCGCACGGCATCACGGACGTCTGCATGAACCTCTCCGGCGCGGAGAACGAGCGGGCGCTGGGGCGCACCGTGATGCCGGCCTTCCACGCGGCCTTCTCGATGGGCACCGTCGCCGGCGCGCTCACCGCCGCCGCGGCGCAGGCGGCGCACGTCCCGCTGCTGCCGCACCTGCTGGTCGTGAACGGCGTCCTGCTGGTCGCGGGCTGGTTCGCGCTGCGGCACGTGCCCTTCCAGGCGCACGACGCCGGCGACCACGCGCCCGTCTCCCGCCGCGAGCGGCTCGCGGTGTGGCGCGAGCCGCGCACGCTGCTCATCGGCCTCATGGTGCTCGGCATGGCGCTCACCGAGGGCAGCGCGAACGACTGGCTGGCGCTGGCCATGGTCGACGATCACGGCACGTCGAAGACCGTCGGCACGCTGACCTTCGCGGTCTTCGTGACCTTCATGACCGTCGGCCGGCTCGCGGGCACCCGCGTCCTGGACGCCTACGGCCGAGTGCGGACGCTGCGGGCCTGCGGCGTCCTCGCATTCGTCGGCCTGTCGCTCGTGATCTTCGGCCCGACCTGGGCCGCGTACCTGGGCGTCGCGCTGTGGGGCCTGGGCGCGTCGCTGGGCTTCCCCGTGGGCATGTCCGCCGCGGCCGACGAGCCGCGCATGGCCGCGGCGCGGGTCTCCGTGGTCTCGACGATCGGCTACCTCTCCTTCCTCGCCGGCCCGCCGATCATCGGCGCGCTGGGCGAGTACGTGACGCTGCTCTACGCGCTGATCCTGGTGCTCGTCGCCGTCGCCGTGGCCGTTCTGGTGGCGCCCGCCGCGCGCGAGCCGGAGGCTGCGGGGCCGGCGGCCCGCTAGCCGCGGGAGTCGGCGCGCGAGTGTCAGGGCGCGGGGAAGTACCGCGCGATGGCGGGGCGTAGCCGTGCCGGTTCGAAATCGTCGACGGGGAGCGCCAACTGCTCCAGGACGAGGCCGTTGACCGTCGTGAGGAGGTCCGCCGCGTCGGCCTCCGGATCGGCGGCCCCGGCGCCGCGCAGCTCGCGGGCGAAGGCGGCGCGCTGCGTGGTGCCCCATTCGTCGAGGCTGGTGCGCAGGCCCGGGCGGCGAGCGACCTCGAGGAAGAGCTCGTAGCGGGCGATCGCCGCATCGCGGTCGTCGGTGAGTGAGCCGGTGACGTACCGGGTGAGCCGGTCGATGCGCTCGGGGACCCCGGCGTCGGGCAGCTCGTCCGCGAAGAGCGTGCGCACCTCCTCGATCTGGCGCGTCGCGAGCCGGTGCAGCGCCTCGTCCAGCAGTTGGTCGAGGGTGCCGAAGTAGTAGCGGGCGTTGCCGTGGGTGGTGCCGGCCTCCGCCGCGACCGAGCGGTGCGTGAGCGCCCGGGCTCCGTCGCGCGCGACCAGCCGGACCGCCGCGTCGAGGAGCGCCTCGCGTCGCGCGGCGCCGCGGGCCATGCGCGGTTCGCGCACCGGTGAGGACATGTCCGCGATCGTACCGGCGACGGCTTTCGATCAATTTTCTCCAAATGGAGAAAATTGGGGTTACGGTGGTGGCGTCCGCAGGGGACGACATCTCGGAAGGGCCGCTATGACCGCAACACTCATCACCGGTGGGCGAGTGCTCACCTTCGATCCCGACCGCCCGGAGGCTGAGGCGATAGTCCTCGACGGGGGCCGCATCGTGGCCGTGGGCGACCGCCGTGACATGGACGCCGCCGCGGGGTCCGGTGCGCAGCGCGTGGACGCCGGCGGCGCCACCGTGATGCCGGGGCTCATCGACACGCACCCGCACGTCATGCACTTCGGCATGCTCGCGGGCGGCCTCGTCGACCTCACCGACGCCGTCGACCACTCCGACATCGTCGCGCGGATCCGGGCGAAGGCCGCGGTCACGCCGGCGGGCGAGTGGATCATGTGCACCCCCGTCGGGGAGCCGCACTACTTCCTGCGTCGGTCCGAGAAGGACCTGCTCGAACGGCATCTGCCGGACCGGTGGACGCTCGACGCGGCGACCGCCGACCACCCCGTCATGATCCAGGCCTGGGCGCCGAAGATGCCGAACGTGGTGGCCTTCAACAGCGCCGGCCTCCGCGCCGTCGGCCTGAGCGCCTTCATCCCCGACCGCGTGTGCGACGTCGAGATCGAGAAGAACGACGCGGGGGAGCTCACCGGCGTCCTCCGCGGACCCGTCACGAACTACTACACCTACGACCCCTTCTGGGGGCAGATCCTCACCAAGCTGCCGCGCCCGAGCCTGGACACGGCGGCAGCCGGAACCACCGCGGAGATGGCGAGGTTCACCCGACAGGGCGTGACCACGGGCTACGAGGGGCACGCCATGGAACCCGAGCACCTCGCGCTGTACCGGCACCTGCGCGCCGCGGGCGCCCTCACCATGCGCATCCACGCCACGCTCGACGTCGAATCGGTGATCTTCTACCCCTTCGACCCGCTCACCGACGCCGAATTCGCCGACCGCCTCCCGCAGTTCGCCGCGCAGGTGGGGCAGGCGGGCGACGACCTGCTCCGCACCGGTGGCCTCACCATGAGCCCCGGCGGCCCGTGCTTCTCCGGCTACTTCGCCACCTACGAGCCCGCCCTCGACCCCTTCGGCAGGCCCACCCGCGGCACCCGGTTCCTCTCCCTGGAGAAGGAGGAGGCCTTCGTCCGCTACTGCGCCGAACAGGGCATCCGCGCCAATCTCTGCCTCGGCGCGTTCCGCGAGCACGACGACTTCCTCGACATCGCCGAGCAGGTCGTCCGCGAGGTCGACTTCCGGGACCGTCGCTGGATCCTGCAGCACGCCATCACCATCACGCCCGCGCAGGCCCGGCGCTACGCCGACCTCGGCTTCCAGGTGACCACCAGTGCGGGCTTCGCGTGGGGCAAGGGCGCCATGTACGGCGAGCGCATCGGCCAACACGCCTGGCGTGACCTCGAACCCCTCCAGCGCCTCGTCGACACGGGGTTGGACCTCGCCGGCGGCTCCGACTGGGGGCCCAAGAACCCCTGGGAGCAGATCGAACTCGCGCAGACCCACCGCTTCGCCGGCAGCGACCGTCGCAACGACGGTCCCGACCAGAAGCTCTCCCGCGTCGACGCCCTCCGCATGTGGACGACCGGCGCCGCCGCCGTCCTCGACTGGCCCGAGATCGGCTCGCTCGCCGCGGGGAAGCACGCCGATGTGATCCTCGTGGACCGCGACCCGTCGACCTGCCCGATCGACGAGCTCGCCGGCACCCGGGTGCTGCGCACCTACCTCGGCGGCGAGACCGTCCACGACAGCGGCGAACTCGCCGCCCCGGCGCGGGAGGTGCGCGCGTGACCGCCGCCGATCGGGTGCTGGGCCGCGTCGACGGCCTGCGCGAGGAGATGATCGCGACCCTCGGCGCTGCGATCGCCGTTCGCAGCGTCAACCCCACCTATCCGGACCAGGACTTCGACGACCTCGTCGGCGGCGAGACCGACGTCGCGCGGCTGCTCGCCGGCGTCTACCGCGAGGCCGGCGCGGAGACCGAACTGTTCGGCGAGGTCCCCGGGCGCGACAACGTCGTCGGCGTCGTCCACGGGGAGGGCGACGGCCGCTCACTCATCTTCAACGGTCACGTCGACGTGGTGCCGGCCGGCGACGCCGATGCCTGGACCCACGATCCCTTCGCGGGTTTCCACGACGACACCCACGTCTGGGGCCGTGGCTCCGTCGACATGAAGGCCGGCCTCGTCGCCCAGGCCTTCGCGGCCCGCGCGCTGCGCGAGGCCGGGGTGCGCCTCGGCGGCGACCTGATCCTGCAGGGCGTCGTGGGGGAGGAGAACCTCGAGCACCACCTCGGCACCTCCGCCGTGCTCGCCCGCGGCTACACCGCCGACGGCGCGATCATCGCGGAACCCACCGGCGCGCTGGTCCCGCTCAGCGTGATGCCCGCGACTCCCGGCGTCCTCGTCCTGCGGATCACGGTGACGGGTCGCACGGGCCACGCCTCGGCCCGCTCCCTCATGCGCGTCCAGCAGCGCGACGGGGCCGGCGACCCGGTCGCCGCGAGCGCCGTGGACGGCGCGCTCGCGATCCACGACGCGCTGCGGCGCCTCGAGACCGCGTGGGAGCGCACTCGCGTCGACCCGCTGTTCGAGCCGGGCCAGTTCACCATCGGCCTCGACGTGATCGACGGCGGCGCCCGCGCCGGGCGCAACGTGGCGTTCATCCCCGACGAGGCCGTCCTGGACTACGCGATCTTCTACCCGCCTGCGGCGGGCGTCGCCGACGTGCAGGCCGAGATCGCGGCCGTCGTCGCCCGGGTGGCCGACGCGGACCCGTGGTTGCGGCGTCACCCGCCACGGCTCGAGTGGCCGATGCACTACCCGGGCGGACGCACCGACGGCGACGACCCGTTCTGCCGAGTCGTCGTGGCCGCGCGCGAGGACGCGGCGGCCGGAACGGCCTACGCGGGCACGCCGGACGTACGGCCCTTCCCCAGCGCGACCGATCTCACCTGGTTCACCGCGGCGGGCATCCCCGCGGTCGGGCTCGGGCCGGGTGCGCTCGCCATGGCGCACGCGGTGGACGAGCGGTGCGCGATCGACGAGGTGGTCTGCGCGGCCAGGACCTACGCGCTCGCCGCCCTGCGTTGGTGCGGTGTCCGGTGAGCGCGCCGACGAACGGGCCGGTCGCGCCCTACATGGCGGTGGGCCTGTCGACCTTCGTGCACGGCATCGGCGCGCGCGAGCACATCGCGCGCAACCTCGACGTGATCGAGGAGGCCTTCCACGCCGCGGTCTCCATCGTGGGCATCAACCTCCCGGTCAAGCTGGTCGCGCTCTCCGAGGGGGCGCTCACGGGTTTCACCGACGAGGTCTTCGACCTGCCGCACGCGCGGAGCGCCCGCGAGCTGTTCATCGACGTCCCCGGGCCGGAGACCGAGCGGCTCGCCGCGCTGGCGCGCATGTACCGGACCTACGTCGTGGTGCAGTGCAAGGCGCGGTGGCCCGAGGTGATCGAGGACCGGTTCTTCAACGTCATGGTCGTGATCTCGCCCGACGGGGAGATCGTGCACCGAGCCGCGAAGAACCACGTCTGGTGCCGCGAGCACTCGTGCACCCCGCACGACGTCTACGACCGGTGGGTCGAGCTGTTCGGCGACGGCATCGACGCCTTCTACCCGGTGCTGCGCACGCCCGACATCGGCAACATCGGCACCATCTGCTGCAGCGACGGCGAGTACCCCGAGGCCGTGCGGGCGCTCGCGTTGGGCGGCGCGGAAGTGATCTACCGGCCGAGCGAGGCGGTGCCGATGACCGCGGCGGGTCCGGACGCCGGCGGCACCTGGCTGCTGCAGAACCGCGCCCACGCGCACTTCAACGGCGTCTACATGGTGTGTCCCAACACCGGGCCGGTGTACTCGTCGCCGGCGGCGGAGCATCCGGTCGACATCGCGGGCGGCAACGGGCACATCGTCGACTACACCGGGCAGGTGATCGGGCGGGCCCCGTCGGGCGCCAACGCGATCGTCGCCGCCCCCGTCGACGTCGAGGCGCTGCGCCAGTTCCGGGCGATGAATCTCAACTCCAACTGGATGAAGGACCTGCGTACCGAGCTCTTCCGCGGCATGTACGACCGGCCGATCCACCCGGCGAACCTGTGGCTGGACCGCGAGCCGGGCCGGCACGCCGAGGTCGACGAGATCTACCGCGGCAACATCGCGCGCCTGGTGGAAGCGGGCGCCTACACCGAGCCCGCGGTGCGGCACCCCGGCGCGCGTCACCTTCCCGGACCCGCGGACGGTGACTTCGACGCCGTGATCGCGAGCTGGGAGGGGTGATGCCCGACGGCGCGGGTCAGCGCAGGAGCTGCCAGGCGAAGGCGGCGGCCAGCGCGCCCGCGCCGTTGAGGCACCAGTGCAGCGCGATGGGGGCGATGAGGGAGCCGCTGCGGGAGCGGAGCCAGGTGAACACCCAGCCGGCGAAGGCGGTCGCGATCACCGCGCCCGCGATGCCGAGGATCTGCGCCAGGGGGCCGGCGCCGAGGATCTTGGTCAGGCCCGCGTTGCCGCTGGTCAGGCCCAGCGACGAGGCGATGTGCCAGAAGCCGAAGAGTAGCGAGCCCGTCACCACGACCCAGCGGAAGCGCATCGCGCGCGACAGCGTGCCGTGCAGCGCGCCGCGGAAGGCCAGCTCCTCGGGGATCACCGTCTGCAGCGGGATGATCACCATCGACGCGATGATCGCGGTCGAGAAGGTGGCGTAGCGGTCGTTGAGGAACAGGCCGCGCGTGACGGGCAGCAGCGCGCCGACGACGATCACCGTCGCCACGACCAAGACCGCGGCGGCCGCGTACTTCGCCCCGGAGCGCCAGTGCTCGCGGCCCAGGCCCAGTTCGTGCCAGTCCAGGCCGCGGTGCCGGGCGATGGCGATCAGCAGGACCGCGGACACCGGCACCGCCAGCAGAGCGGCCCAGCTGCCCGTGAAATGCGCGACAAGATTGGTCGCGACCAGCACGGCGACGACCACGCCCACGTCGACGATCGCGCGTGCCCCGGAGACCGCCGAACGCAGGGCGGAATGATCGGGGGCGGTCGTCTCGACTGTGGTCACCCGCTCCATAGTCCAGACGCGCGGCGGTTCGCGCAACGGGTGTGAGCATGGCTAAGGTGTCCACCCGTGACCATGGACCGCAGCACGTCGGCCGACGGCGGTCCCGCGAGCGGCCTCCGGCGCGCCGCGCTTCCCCTCTTCCTCGTGGCCCTCGGCGCCCGGATCGTGTGGATCCTCGCCGGGCAGCACAACTTCAACTTCGTCGACCTGCGGGTGTACTACGAGGCCGCCCAGCGGGTCACCGCCGACGGCGGGTTGTACGACTTCGCGCTGCGCGACTACACGCCGCAGCAGCCGCTGCCGTTCACCTATCCGCCCTTCGCGGCCCTGTTCTTCTACCCGCTGAAGTTCCTCCCGTTCCCGGTGGTCGCGGTCGGCTGGGTGGCGCTCACCGCGGGCCTGTTGTTCCTGGTCATCCGCATGTGCCTGGCCATCCTGGCCGCGGCCCGCGGCGCACCGTCGCGCCTGGGCGACGTGCCGCGCGAGCTGCCCCTGGTGTGGACGGCGGCTGCGCTCTGGATCGACCCGGTGCGCACCAACCTCGACTACGGCCAGATCAACGTGGTCCTCATGACCTTCGGCGTGTGGGCGGCGTACCTCATCGCCCGCGCCGCCCCGTCGCCGTCGCTCTCGCCGAAGCCGGAGAAGGTCGACGGTGCCTCCGGCTTCCTCGTCGGCCTCGCCGCGGGGATCAAACTCACGCCCGCGGTCGGCGGGCTGTTCCTGCTCGCCCGCGGCCGCGTGTGGGCGGCGTTCTTCTCCGGTGTGACGTTCGCCGCCACTGTGGGGATCAGCTACCTGATCCTGCCCTCGGAGACCCGGCGCTACTTCACGATCCTGCTCGGCGACACCGGCCCCATCGGCGACCCCGCCAAGCCCGACAACCAGGCGCTGCGAGGCGCGGTGTCCCGGTTCGCCGGGCACGACGTGGGCACCGGGCCGGCGTGGATCATCGCGGTGGTCGTGGCCGCGGCCCTGCTGGTCGCCGCCTGGTGGGTGGTGCGCCGCGGCGACGCGCTCATCGCGCTGGTGCTGGTGCAGTTCCTCGGGCTGCTCGCGTCGCCCATCTCGTGGATCCACCACTTCGTGTGGATCGTCCCGCTGCTGATCTGGGTGGTGCACGGCCCGCTCGGCCCGGGCGGCGGCGCGGACTTCCGCACCCCCGGCGCGGGCTTCACCCCCTGGGCGACCGCGGTCGCCGCCGTCACCGCGGTGTTCGGCTACATCGGCGTGCACTTCCTGCGCAAGGGCCTCGCCGCGGTCGGGATCGAGGACGGCCCCGTCTGGGCGCTGTTCATGGCGCCCGGCGTGCTGGCGCCGCTGGTCCTCGTCGCGCTGATCCTCGCGCAGCGGCGCCGGCTGGACGCACTAGTCTGAGCGGATGACCACCCTCGGCCGGTTCGGCCTGGCGATCCTCACGGCGGCGGCACTGGCGACCGGTGCGTGCGCGACCAGCACGGCACCGTCGCAGGAGAGCGGCGCACCGTCGGCGACGGGGACCGTGACCCTGGTGACCCACTCGAGCTTCCACCTGCCCGAGAACGTGCTCGCCGACTTCACGAAGCAGACCGGGCTCGCGATCAAGACCGTCGAGCTCGGCGACGGCGGCGAACTCGCCACCAAGCTCTCGCTCACCCCGGGGAACCCGCCCGGCGACGTCGCGTTCGGCGTGGACAACACCTACGCCGCGCGGCCCGTGCGCGCCGGCGTCTTCGACGAGTACGTCTCGCCCGCGGCGGCGAACGGCGCGCAGGAGTACGCCCTCGCGGGCATGCCGCAGCTCACCGCGATCGACTTCGGCGACGTCTGCGTCAACATCGACACCCGCTATTTCCGGGACAAGAACCTGCCCGAGCCGGTCACCTACCAGGACCTGGCCGAGCCCGAGTACCGCGGCCTGACCGTGGTGCAGAACCCGGAGACCGCGTCGCCCGGCATGGCCTTCCTGGCCGGCACCGTCGCGACGCTGGGCGACGGCTGGCAGGACTACTGGCGCTCGCTGCGCGCCAACGACGTCGCCGTGACCCCGAACTGGTCCACGGCGTACTCCACCGACTTCTCCGGCTCGTCGGGCAAGGGCCCGAAGCCGATCGTCGTCTCCTACGCCAGCTCGCCCGCCGCCGAGGCGGGCAAGGACGGCTCGGCGCCCCCGACCAAGGCGCTGCTGGACACCTGCTTCCGGCAGGTCGAGTACGCCGGCGTGCTGCGCGGCACCAAGAACCCCGACGGCGCGCGCAGGCTCATCGACTTCCTGCTCTCGCCGGCGGCGCAGGCCACCATCCCCGACGAGATGTACGTCTACCCGGTGACCCGCGGCGTCGCGCTGCCCGAGTCCTGGGCCAAGTACGCGCCCGTGCCGCCGAAGGCCGCCACGCTGCCCGCCGACCGCCTCGCCGACGAGCGCGACGGCTGGGTGCGCCAGTGGCGCCAGCTGATGGGGCGGTGAATCCCCTGCCGTTGCGGGACACCGTGACGTCGTCGTCGCGCGGGCGGCTCGCGCTGCTGGCCGCGCCGCTGCTGTTCGTGGCGGTGTTCTTCCTGTGGCCCGTCGCCGCGATCGTCGCGCGCGGGCTCTCGTCCGACGGTGTCGGCATGTGGGAGGGCTTCACCGGCGCGGGCGGCCTGGGGCTGGTCTGGTTCACCGTCTGGCAGGCGGCCGCGTCGACGCTGCTCACCGTGGTGCTCGGGCTGCCCCTCGCGTGGCTCACCGCGCGGGTGCGGTTCCGCGGGCAGTGGCTCGTGCGGGTGGTGGTGACGGTGCCCTTCGTGCTGCCCACCGTCGTGGTCGGCGTGGCCTTCCGCACCCTCTTCGCGCCCGGCGGGAGCCTCGGCCTCCTCGGCCTCTCCGAGACCGTGTGGGCGGTGCTGCTGGCGCACGCCTACTTCAACGTCTCCGTGGTGGCGCGCATCGTCGGCGGCGTGTGGTCGGCCGTCGACCCCCGCGCCGAGCAGGCCGCGCGCACCCTGGGCGCCGGCCCGGTCCGGGCCTTCCTCACCGCCACCGCGCCGGCGCTGCTGCCCGCGATCGCGTCGGCGGCGTCCGTGGTCTTCCTGTTCTGCGCGACGAGCTTCGGCATCGTCCTCGTAGTCGGGGGCAGCCGGTTGCGGACCCTGGAGACCGCGGTCTACCAGGAGGTCGTCGGCGCCTTCGACCTGCGCACCGCCGCCCTGCTCGCGCTGGTCCAGATCGTCATCGTGGTGCTGGCCGTCGCGCTGAGCGGCGCGCTGCGGGTGCGGGTCTCGCGGCCCTCGGCCGCCGCCCGGCCGGAGCCGCCCCGCGCCGCGGGACGCGCCCGGCTCGCGGTGTTCGCCGGCGTGCCCGTGAGCGTCGCGCTGCTCCTCTTCCCGCTGGGGGCGCTGCTGTTGCGCTCGCTGCGACCCGACCCGTCGGGGGCGCTGAGCCTCGACGCCTACCGGCGGCTCACCGCCGATTTCGGCGGCGTCGTACCGGTGAAGGCGCTGCTGATGTCGCTCGTCACGGCCGCGCAGGCCGGCGCGATCGCGCTGCTGGTCGGCGGGCTCGCCGCAGTGGCGATCGCCCGCTCCCACGGGCTGCTGAGCCGCTTCGCCGACGCCGTGGTGATGCTGCCGCTCGGCGTGAGCGCGGTGACGCTCGGCTTCGGCTACCTGCTGGCGCTGCAGTCGCTGCCCGCGGTCCGCGAATCGCCCGCGGTGCTGCCCTTCGTCCAGGCGCTCGTCGCGGTGCCGCTCGTCGTGCGGGTGCTGGTGCCCGCGCTCGGGGCCGTCGACCCGCGGCAGCGCCAGGCCGCCGCCGTGCTGGGCGCGTCACCGGTGCGCGTCTTCACCACCGTCGACCTGCCGGTCATCAGCCGGTCGGTGGCCGTCGCGGCCGGCTTCGCGTACGTCGTTACCCTGGGGGAGTTCGGCGCCGCCAGTTTCCTGGTGCGGCCCGAACAGATGACACTGCCCGTGCTCATCGGCCGGATCTCCGGCCGCCCCGGCTGGGCCGACGCCGCGCTCGCCGCGTCGTGCTCGGTGCTGCTCATCGCCGCGACGGTGGCGGTGATCGGCGCGGTCGAGGCGCTGCGCCGCGACGACGTCGGGCGGGCGGAGTTCTGATGCGTCCGCGGGGGCGCGCCGTCGGGGGAGGGGAGTCGCAGTGCTGACCATCGATCGGGTCTCGGTGCGCTACGGCGAGCGGACCGCCGTGCGGGACGTCTCGCTCACCGTCGGGGAGTCCGCCGGGGAGTCCGCCGGGAGCACGAGCTCCACCGCGGTGACCGCGCTCCTCGGCCCGTCGGGGTGCGGCAAGTCGACCTTGCTGCGGGCCGTCGCGGGGCTCGAGCCGCTGGCCGGCGGCCGCATCCTGTGGGCCGGCGAGGACCTCGCGGACGTGCCGACCCACAAGCGCGGCTTCGGCGTCGTCTTCCAGGACGGGCAGCTCTTCGGGCACCGCGACGTGGCCGGCAACATCCGGTACGGCCTGCAGCGCCACCACTGGTCGCGGGCCGAGGCGAACGCCCGCGTCGAGGAGCTGCTGGAACTGGTGGGCCTGCCCGGAATGGGCGCGCGGCCCGTCGGGGAGCTGTCCGGCGGGCAGCAGCAGCGGGTCGCGCTGGCCCGCGCGCTGGCCCCGCGGCCCCGGCTGCTGCTGCTCGACGAGCCGCTCTCGGCGCTCGACCGGCAGTTGCGCGACCGTCTGGTGGGCGACCTGCGGCGGATCCTGCGGGAGACGGGGACGCCCGCGCTCATCGTGACCCACGACCACGACGAGGCCGTCGAGCTGGCCGACACCGTCGCCGTGCTCGACGCCGGCGAGCTCGCCCAGGTCGATCGGTCCGCCCGGCTGTGGCGGCGGCCGCGCACGCCCGACGTCGCCCGCTTCCTCGGCTACACCGTGCTGCTGGACGCGCAGGTCAAGGACCTGCAGGCCACGTCCGCGCTGGGACAGGTGCTCGTCGACTGCCCCGACGGCCGGTTCCGGCTGGGACTGCGCCCCGGCTCCGTCGTGATCCAGGCGCACGGGGTGCCGGCCCGGGTGACCGGGTCCGTGCCCACCGCCGACGGGGTGCGGATCACCGCCGCCGTCGACACCGCCGACGGCGAGCTGCTGGTCGACGCGCTCGGCGACACCGCGCCCGCGGACGGCGAGGTCGTGCGCGTCGCGCTCAACCCGCGCCGGATCGCCGTGATCGGATAGCACCGTGAGCTCCTTCGGTACCGACGTCTTCACCCCGCGCCAGGCCCGGGCCCTGCTCGCCATCGCCGACACCCTGATACCCGGCGGCGACGGCGTGCCCGGCGCCCGCGACATCGACTTCGTCGACGCGGTCTCGCGCACCGCCCGTCACAAGATGCTGCCGCGGGAGCTGCGCGAGCTGCAGGTCTTCCTCGACGTCTGGGACACCCGCGGCTTCGGCGTGGTCAACCGCATCGGCCCGCGGAAGTTCTCCGCGCTGCCGCATGCGCGGCGCGAGGAGGCGTTGCTCGGCTGGGGCACGCACCCGCTCGCCCCGGTCCGCGCCGTCTTCCAGGGCCTGCGCTCGCTGCTCATCGGCGCCTACTACATCGCGCCCGACGCGACCGCCGCCCGCGCCGCGATCGGCTACCCCGAGGCGCCCGGCCCGCTGACCGACGCCCCCGAACCACCGCTGCGGCCGCTACCGATCCCCGCGGGCGGCGCGCGGCTGACGGCCGACGTCGTGGTCGTGGGGTCCGGCGCGGGCGGCGGCACCGCNNCCGCCGTGCTCGCGGCCGCGNGCNTCGACGTGCTCGTGCTCGAACGCGGCGGCTACCACGACGACCGCGACTTCGGCCGGGGCGAACTGGAATCGCTCACCACCCTGTACGCGGGGGCGCCCGCGATCTCGGCCGAGGGACAGTTCTCGTCGCTCATGGCCGGCGGCACGCTGGGCGGCGGCACCGTCGTGAACTGGACCACCTCGTTCGCGACGCCCGAGAACGTCCGCGCCGAGTGGGCCGCGCACGGCGCCCGGCAGTTCGCGGACGACGAGTTCACCCGCTCGCTCGGCGCCGTGCAGCGCCGGCTCGGCGTGAACACCGACCACGGCACCGCGTCGTCGCGCGACGTCATCCTCGAGCGCGGCCTGACCGCGCTCGGGTGGCACTGCGACGCCATGCCGCGCAACGTGCTCGGCTGCGACCAGGGCGTCGAGTGCGGGCGGTGCGGGTACGGCTGCCGCATCGGCGCCAAGCGGTCCACCGCCAAGACCTGGCTGCAGGACGCCGCGGCGGACGGGGCGCGGATCGCCGTCGGGGTCGAGGTGCGACGCGTGATCGTCGAACGGGGCCGCGCGACCGGCGTCGAGGCGATCGGACCCGACGGTGCCCCGGTCACCGTCGCCGCGCGGACCGTCGTGGTCGCGGCCGGATCCCTGCAGACCCCGCCCCTGCTGCGGCGCTCGGGCCTGCGGAACAAGCGGATCGGGGAGAACCTGCGGCTGCACCCGGTGACCGCGGTGGCCGGTGTCTTCGACGAGGACGTGCGCCCGTGGGAGGGCGGCCTGCAGACCCGCTACTCCACCGAGCACGCCGACCTCGACGGTGCCGGCCACGGCGTCATCTACGAGACCGGGCCCGTGAGCCCCGGCGCGATCACGCTGTTCCAGCCCTGGCACTCCGCGGCGCAGCACGCCGCCGATATGCGGGCGATGCGGCACACCGTGCAGGTGGGCGTCATCGTCCGCGACAGCGGGAGCGGGCGGGTCACCGTCGGGCGCGACGGCGAGCCCGTCGTGCGGTACCGCCTCGGCGCGCGCGACGCCGCGCACATGCAGCGCGGCGTGGTGGGCGCGGCGGAGATCCTGGCCGCCGCCGGCGCGCGGTCGGTGCGCAGCTCGCACCAGAACCGGGTCGCCGCCGACCTGCCCGGCGCGCTCGACGACTTCGCCGCCGCGGCGCAGCGGGAGGGCTACGCGCCCGCCCGGTGCATGATGATCGCGCTGCACATCATGGGCACCGCCGCGATGGGCGGCAGCCGCGACACCTCGGCGACCGATCCCGACGGGGCCACCTGGGAGGTGCCGAACCTCGTCGTCGCGGACGCCTCGTGCTTCCCCACGGCGAGCGGCGTGAACCCGATGATCTCCATCGAGGCGATCGCGCACATGAACGCCTCGCGCCTCGCGGCGCGGCTGCGCTGACTCGCATCCGCATCCGCATCCGTATCCGCACCCGGGCCGACCGGGCGCCGGGGTCAGCGCGGAGCCGACCGACGCCAGTGTCAGCGCGGCCGGGTCAGCGCGGCGGCGGCGACCCGTCCGCGGGCAGGTACCAGTCCGGCAGCGGGTCGAGGGTGAGCCGGGTGGTGTCGCCGGGGCGGGTGAGGGTGAAGACCGCGCGCTGGATCCGCGGGATCCGGTGCATGTCGTCCGCGATCGCCGCGAGCCGCGTCGCGACCTGGGACTCGGGCAGATCGCCCTCGAGATCGACGGCGGCCACCAGGAAGAGGCGGTCGGCGCCGACCCACTCCATGTGCAGGAAGCTGACCTGCTTGATGTCGGGGTGCGCGTACAGCGCCTCGAGCATGCGGTTGCGCGCCAGCGGCGTGGCCTCCTCGCCGGTGAGGAAGTCCATGTTCCGGCGGATCAGGAACACCGCGACGAAGCCGAGCAGGATCCCCACCGCGATCGAGCCGATGGCGTCCCACACGGGATCGCCGGTGATCTGGTGCAGCGCGATGGCGGCGGTCGCGATGACGATGCCGATCAGCGCGCTGAGATCCTCGGCGAAGACGGAGCGCAGTACCGGGTTCGACGTGATCCGGACGTAGCGCAGCGGGGACAGGTGCCGCTCCTCGGCGCCGGACTTCGTCTGGCGCAGGGCCTGCAGGAAGGAGATGCCCTCGAGGACGAACGAGATGCCCAGCACGGCGTAGTTCCAGCCGTAGTCCGTCACGTCCTCGGGCTCGCCGAGCGCGCTGATCCCGTGCCAGACGGATACCGCCGCGCCCACGCTGAACAGTCCGAAGGCCGCGAACATCGACCAGACGTAGCCGGATCGCCCGTAGCCGAAGGGGTGGCTCTCGTCGGCCGGCTTGCCCGCGCGTTTCGCGCCGATGAGGAGGAAGACCTCGTTGCCGGTGTCGGCCCACGAGTGCGCCGCCTCGGCCACCATGGCGGCCGACCCGGTGATCGCCGCCACCACCGATTTCGCCACCGCGATCAGCACGTTCGCGCCGAAGGCGACGAGCACCGTCAACAGGCTCTCGTTCTGCGAACCGTCCGCCGCCGCGTCACTCATGCTGCCGATCGTAGGCCCGGGGGCGGCCCGCGCCGGGCATGATGGAGGTATGGGTGCATTCGATCCGTACGTCGCCGACGACCGTCGCTACGACGGGGTCCCGTACCGCCGGGTGGGGGAGTCGGGCCTGCAGCTCCCGGCGGTCTCGCTGGGGCTGTGGCACAACTTCGGCGACGACAAGCCGCTGCAGACCCAGCGCGACATCCTGCGCCGCGCCTTCGACCTGGGCGTGACGCACTTCGACCTCGCGAACAACTACGGCCCACCGCCGGGCAGCGCCGAGCGGAACTTCGGCACGCTCTTCGCCGAGGATTTCCGGCCCTATCGCGACCAGCTGATCATCTCCTCGAAGGCCGGCTGGGACATGCAGCCCGGCCCGTACGGCTTCGGCGGCTCCCGCAAGTACCTGCTCAGCTCGCTGGACAACTCGTTGCGGCGGATGGGCCTCGACCACGTGGACGTCTTCTACAGCCACCGTCCCGATCCCGCGACGCCGCTCGAGGAGACCATGGGTGCGCTGCACACGGCCGTCACCTCGGGCCGGGCGCTGTACGTGGGCATCTCGTCGTACAGCGCGGAGCTCACCGCGCGGGCGCAGGAGATCATGCGCGGGCTCGGCACGCCGCTGCTCATCCATCAGCCCTCGTACTCGATGCTCAACCGCTGGGTCGAGCGCGGCGACGGCTCGGGGCCCTCGCTGCTGGAGACCACCGCCGCCGAGGGGATGGGCGTCATCGCCTTCTCGCCGCTGGCGCAGGGCCTGCTGACGGACCGCTACCTCGGCGGCGTGCCCGAGGACTCCCGCGCCGCCGCGGGCAAGAGCCTCTCCGGCGGCATGCTCTCCGCGGAGAACCTGGCCCGGGTGCGGGGGCTGGCCGCGATCGCCGCCGACCGCGGGCAGACGCTGGCGCAGATGGCGATCGCGTGGGTGCTCCGTTCGCCGGCGGTGACCTCCGCCCTCATCGGGGCGTCGAGCGTCGCGCAGCTCGAGGACAGCGTGGGCGCCGTCGCGAACCTCGGCTTCACCGCGGACGAGCTGGCCGCGATCGACGAGTTCGCCGTGGACGGCGACGTGAACATCTGGTGGGGCGCCACCGCTTCGACATCGTGACCGCCGCGCGGACCGGCGCCGCTGATCGGAGCGCCGCCGGACGGAGCACGGCCGAACGGAGCACGGCCGGACGGGTCTACGGCGGCGCCGACGCGCGGACCCGGCACGCCGAGCGCGTGGCCCGGCTCGAGGACGCCGGCCTGGAGCTGTTCGCGACGGTCGGTTACCAGCAGACCACCGTCGCGGACGTCTGCGAGCGGGCGAAGGTCTCGCGGCGACACTTCTACGAGCGGTTCGCCGACCGCGAGGCCCTCCTGCGGCACCTGTACATGGGGGTCCACGACCGCGGGCGCGCCGCCGTCGCCGCCGCGCTGGCCGACGGTGCCCCCACCGCGGGCACGGGCGACGGGGCCGTGGCGACCCTGGTCGCATCGGGCCTGACGGCGTACATCGACGCGGTGCTCGCCGACCCGCGCGGGCTGCGGGTGGCCTTCGTCGAGGTCGTCGGCGTGAGCGCCGAGCTGGAGGCCTGTCGGCTGGCGAACCGCGACCAGTGGGCGCAGACCATCCGGTCGGCGGCGGAGGCCGCCGGCGCCCGGCCCGTGGCGTCGTGGGTGCACGCGGCGTTCATCCCGTCGGTCAACGAATTCCTCATGGCCTGGTGGCAGCACGCCGGCGACCGCTCGGACCCCGCCGAACTGGTGCAGGTGCTGACGTCGGTCCTGACGAACCTGCTGGTGACGGCACCGTCGGACGGAAACTGACCGCATTCGGTTCTCACCTGGCCCCGTGCCCGCCACCGCCGTCCCCGTCCTGCCCTGCGTCGACCCCGAGGCCCTCCGCGACTTCTACCGGCCCTCGGCTTCGAGTGCGTCGGGTACCAGGTCCGCCCGTACCTGTACCTCGCGTTCACGCGCGACGGTGCCGACGTCCACTTCGGTCGCTTCGCCCGCGACGCCGACGACACCGGGACCTGCCTGTTGCTGGTCGACGACGTGGCCGCCGAGCACGCGGCGTTCAAGGCCGCGATCAAGCGGCTGCTGGGCAGGGTCCCGTCGTCCGGCGACCCGCGACTCACCCGCTTCCGGCCCGGCGCCACCCGGTTCACCCTGGTCGACCGGCGACACCGGCCCCGATCGAGCGTTCGCCCTGGCCTTCCTGCTGGAGCTCGCGCCCGCGGCGGGCCGGGAGGGGGACGTGCCGGATCTGGTGGCGGAGCTGCGGGCGCTGCCCGTGACGGCGGAGGAACTCGACGCCGCGGTCGCGACCGCCGCCGACCCGGGCGCACTGCGGGGACTGCTCGGCCGCTGAGGGCGGGCCGCCGAATATCCATTCCCGGTGCGAATGCAACGCCGGAGGTCTTTACTGCAAGGTGCGCCCACCATTCGGAGGAACCATGACTGTTGCACCGTGGCCAGTACAGTCCGGGACCGGCCGACGGCACCACGTCGTCATCGTCGGATCCGGTTTCGGGGGCCTGACGGCCGCCCAGGCCCTCAAGAACGCCGACGTCGATGTGACCATGATCGCGAAGACCACGAGCCACCTGTTCCAGCCGCTCCTGTACCAGGTGGCCACGGGCATCCTCTCCGAGGGCGAGATCGCCCCGAGCACGCGGCTCGTCCTGCGCGACCAGGCCAACGTCCGGGTGGTGCTCGGCGAGGTCGAGGACGTGAACCTCGCGGCGAAGACGGTGACCTCGAAGCTGATGACGATGGAGACGGTGACGCCGTTCGACAGCGTGATCGTCGCGGCGGGCGCGCAGCAGTCGTACTTCGGCAACGACCACTTCGCGATGTTCGCGCCGGGCATGAAGACCATCGACGACGCGCTCGAGCTGCGCGGCCGCATCCTGGGGGCGTTCGAGGCCGCGGAGGTGTCGACGGACGAGGCCGAGCGCCGTCGCCGGCTCACGTTCGTCGTCGTCGGCGCCGGACCGACCGGCGTCGAGCTCGCCGGCCAGATCGCCGAGCTGGCGCAGCGCACCCTCGTCGGTGCGTTCCGGACGATCAATCCGTCCGACTGCCGGGTGATCCTGCTGGACGCGGCGCCCGCCGTGCTCCCGCCGATGGGGCCGAAGCTCGGGAGGAAGGTGCAGACCAGCCTCGAGGAGCTCGGGGTGGAGGTGCAGCTGAACGCCATGGTCTCGGAGGTCGACTACCAGGGGCTCACGGTCAAGGAGAAGGACGGCACCGAGCGGCGGATCGAGAGTGCGTGCAAGGTGTGGTCGGCCGGCGTGCAGGGCAATCCGCTGGGGAAGCTGATCGCCGACCAGGTCGAGGGTACCGAGGTCGATCGCGCGGGCCGCGTGGTCGTCGAACCGGACCTGACGGTGAAGGGGCACCCGTACGTCTTCGTCGTCGGCGACCTGATGTTCGTCAAGGGCGTTCCCGGCATGGCGCAGGGCGCGATCCAGGGCGCCAAGTACGCCACGAAACTCATCAAGGCATCGCTCGAGGGCCGCGACGACCCGGCGAACCGGAAGCCCTTCACGTACTTCGACAAGGGCAGCATGGCCACGGTGTCGCGGTTCGACGCGGTGGTGAAGGTCGGGCGGATCGAGTTCGGCGGATTCATCGCCTGGCTGATGTGGCTCGCGCTGCACCTGGTGTACCTCGTCGGCTTCAAGAACCGGTTCAGCACACTGCTCACCTGGCTCGTCACCTTCTCCAGCAACAGCCGTGGCCAGATGGCGATCACCAGCCAGATGGTCTACGCGCGCCTGGCGATGCACCAGCTCCAGACGAAGCAGGGGGAGCTGGCGGCCGTCGAGGAGGCGGAGCGGGTGGAACGGGCGGAGGGCTCGGGCTAGCCGACCCCGAGCGCTCGAGCGCGCCGATCGCCCGGCCGGTCCAGTCGGCCGGCCCCGTCAGCCGGCCTGGCCGGTCGTCTAGGCGACGCGGGTGCGATCCGGGTTGGCGCGCACCGTCTTCAGGGACTTCTCGAGTTCCTTCTTGGTCGCGCCGTGCGCGGCCATCCGGTTGAGCTTGTGGATCACCACGGGGCACTTCATGCACCGCGTCTTCTTGCGACAGCACTTCTTCTTGGGCTTGCTGCCCACGAGCTTGTGCGCCTTGGTCTTACTCACGTAAATAGGTTAGCGCAACCTAATCGTACGATGCCAACCGTCACATCCGGCGGTCACGATGCGGCTCCGCGGGCCTGCGGGAAGTAACCTGGTCACGACCAGGCGTGTCCGCACGCCCCCTTCGACGCGCCCACGGATCATCGACCGTTGCGCGTGCACGACCACCTCACAGGAGAACCACAGTGGCTCAGCCCAGCTTCCGCAACGTCGCCATCGTCGCGCACGTCGACCACGGGAAGACCACCCTGGTCGACGCCATGCTGCGGCAGTCCGGCGCGTTCGGCGAGCGCGCCGAGCTGGTCGACCGCGTCATGGACTCCGGTGATCTGGAGAAGGAGAAGGGCATCACCATCCTGGCGAAGAACACGGCCGTGCACCGTGTCAACGCCGACGGCACCACCACCGTCATCAACGTGATCGACACCCCCGGCCACGCCGACTTCGGCGGCGAGGTCGAGCGCGGCCTGTCGATGGTCGACGGTGTCGTCCTGCTCGTCGACGCGTCCGAGGGCCCGCTCCCGCAGACCCGCTTCGTGCTGCGCAAGGCGCTCGCCGCGTCGCTGCCCGTGATCCTGGTCGTGAACAAGACCGATCGCCCCGACGCCCGCATCGAGGAGGTCGTCACCGAGGCCCAGGACCTGCTGCTCGACCTCGCCTCCGATCTGTCCGACGAGGCTGCGGAGGCCGCCGAGCTCGCGCTCGGGCTCCCCGTCATCTACGCCTCGGGCCGCGAGGGCAAGGCCTCGACCACCGCCCCCGCCAACGGCGCGGTCCCGGACGCCGAGAACCTCGACGAGCTGTTCGAGATCCTGCACGACCACATCCCCGCGCCCAAGGGCGATGCCGAGGCGCCGCTGCAGGCCCACGTCACCAACCTCGACGCCTCGGCCTTCCTCGGCCGCCTGGCGCTGGTCCGCATCCACAACGGCACGCTGCGCAAGGGCCAGACCGTGGCGTGGATGCGCGAGGTCGACGGCGAGCCCGTGGTCACCAACGCCAAGGTCACCGAGCTGCTGGCCACCGACGGCGTGGAGCGCAAGCCCGCCGAGGAGGCCGTCGCGGGCGACATCGTGGCCGTCGCGGGCTTCCCCGAGATCATGATCGGCGACACCCTCGCCGACCTGGAGAACCCCGTCGCGCTGCCGCGGATCACCGTCGATCAGCCGGCCATCTCGGTCACCATCGGCACCAACACGTCGCCGCTGGTCGGCAAGGTCTCGGGCCACAAGCTGACCGCCCGCATGGTCAAGTCGCGCCTCGACTCCGAGCTCATCGGCAACGTCTCGCTCAAGGTGCTCGACATCGGCAAGCCCGACCAGTGGGAGGTGCAGGGCCGCGGCGAGCTGGCGCTGGCCATTCTGGTCGAGCAGATGCGCCGCGAGGGCTTCGAGCTCACCGTCGGCAAGCCGCAGGTGGTGACCCGCAAGGTCGACGGCAAGGTGCACGAGCCCTTCGAGCACCTGACCATCGACGTGCCCGAGGAGTACCTCGGCTCGGTCACCCAGCTGCTCGCCAACCGGCGCGGCCGCATGGAGACCATGGCCAACCAGGGCACCGGCTGGGTCCGCATGGAGTTCGTCGTCCCGTCGCGCGGCCTCATCGGCTTCCGCACCGACTTCCTCACGGAGACCCGCGGCACGGGCATCGCCAACGCCGTCTTCCACGAGTACGCGCCGTGGGCCGGCGAGATCCGCGCCCGCCACACCGGTTCGCTGGTCTCGGACCGCCAGGGCAGCGTGACCCCGTTCGCCATGATCCAGCTCGCCGACCGCGGCACCTTCTTCGTCGAGCCCGGCGCCGACACGTACGAGGGCATGGTCGTGGGCATCAACCCGCGCGCCGAGGACCTCGACATCAACGTCACCAAGGAGAAGAAGCTGACCAACATGCGTCAGTCCTCCGCCGACGTCATGGAGACCCTCGCGAAGCCCATCAAGCTGGAGCTCGAGGCGGCGATGGAGTTCTGCGCCGGCGACGAGTGCGTCGAGGTCACCCCCGAGGTCGTTCGGGTGCGTAAGGTGCACCTGAACGCCACCGAGCGCGCCCGTGAGCGGTCGCGCGCCAAGTCGCGGGACCAGGCCGCGGGCTGATCGCCCTCGGTCGCGGTGACGTGACCCGACGGTGACCCGTCGGGCGGTGTGGACTTCGAGCGAGCGGTAGGAGGCACGAGCAGTGCGGCGTAGGTCCCTGGGGCTGACGGTGGCGTCGGCGCTGCTCGCGACGACGCTGACCGCCTGCGTGGCCGATCCGCCACCGGCGGTGCCGGGCTCGGAGACCTCCGCGCCGCCGCAGGCCCCGGCCACGACCGGCGCCACCGTGCAGGTGGCGATCGACGGCCTCGGGCCGGGCTTCAATCCGCACCTCGCGTCGAACTCGTCCTCGGCCTCGCGGGCGCTGGCCGCGATGACCCTGCCCAGCGTCTTCCGCGAGGTGCGCGGGGCGGACGGCCGGGTGACGCTCGCGCAGAACACCGACCTGATCCCGACGATCGAGCACCCCGCGCCGCTGCAGATCGCGTACACCATCCGGCAGGACGCGCAGTGGTCCGACGGTGCGCCGATCGCGGCCGAGGACTTCGTCTACCTCTGGCAGTCGATGACCACCGCGCCGGACACGGTGGGCTCTGCGCCGTACCGGCAGATCGAGTCGGTGGCCTCCGGCGCCGGCGGCAAGCGCGTCATCGTCACGCTCAAGGCCCCGCTGCCCGGTTGGCGGACCCTGTTCCAGAACCTGCTGCCCAGCCACCTGATCAAGGGCTCGCCGGGCGGCTTCAACGGCGCGATGCAGGAGAAGATCCCCGCCTCGGGCGCCGGTTACCTGGTCAAGAAGGTGGACGTCGCACGCGACGAGGTGACCCTCGAGCGCAACGACCGCTACTGGATGAAGCCCGCGCGCGTGGACCGCATCGTGCTGCGCAAGGGCGGCACCGATACCCAGCTCGCCAACTCCGTCCGCACCGGCGACGTGCAGGTGGTCTCGATGCACGGGGGACAGTCGCTCCTGGCGCAGCTCACCTCCATCTACGAGGTGCGGGCCGTCGAACAGGTCGACCCCCGCGTGCTCGCGCTGACCCTGAACACCCGCTCGAAGTTCCTCGCCGACGTCGAGGTGCGCCGGGCCCTCCTCGACGCCGTGAACGTCGACCTGCTCACGACGGTCGGCTCCGGCGGCGACGCCGTGCGACCCGCCCGCGCGCAGGTGCTGGCACCGTCGGACCCCGGCTACGTCCCGACGATGCCGACGCGCCCCGCGCCCGCGGAGGCGAAGGCCCGGCTCGAGCAGGCCCTCGCCGGCGCCGGCTACACGCTGCAGAACGCCCCGATCCCGCCCAGCCAGAGCGTGCCGCCCACCCCGCCGCCGCNCACGACCGAGCCGGGGAGCGCGACACCCGGCACCGACCCCTCGGCGCTGCCGGTCCCGCCCTCGCCGTCGCCGGGCGAGAACGTCCAGCAGTACGTGCGCGACGGGGTGCCGATGTTCCTGCGGATCGGCGTGCCGCAGGGCAACGTCGCCGCGTTCGCCGTCGCGAGCAACGCCACCGACCAGCTTCGGGCGATGGGCGTCTTCGCCTCGGTCGTCACGCTGGAGCCGCAGGTGGTCGCGGGGACGGCGCTGCTCGACGGTGCCGTCGACGCCGTGGTCGGCTGGTCCGCCACCGGTCCCACGCCCGCGGAGCGGTTCGCCTCGCGGGTCGAGTGCCCCGCGCCCCCGTCGGAGGGCACCCAGCGGCCGACGGCCACCAGCACGCCGCCGACGCCGAACCTCGAGAACGACCCCGCGGCGACCACCGTGGGCGGCAACCTCTCCGGCCTGTGCGACGCGGACCTGCAGGGCCTCGCCCTCGACGGATTGCGCGGCGGCCCCATCGATCTCGCGGCGATCGACGCGCAGCTGTGGTCCCGGGCGACGGTGCTGCCGATCCTGCAGGACGTGACCTTGACGGCCGTGGGACCGACGGTGCAGGGCGTGACGCTGGAGGGGACGCCGCGCGACGGCGTCTTCACCGGCGTCGAGGGATGGGCCCGCCGATGACCCCGGCGAGCGGACGGCGGCTGCTGCTGGTGCACGCGCACCCCGACGACGAGACGATCACCACCGGCGGGACCATCGCGCGCCACCTCGCCGACGGTGCCGAGGTGACCGTCGTGACCTGCACGCTCGGCGAGGAGGGCGAGGTGATGGAGCCGCGCTTCGCGCAACTCACCGCCGACAACGCCGATCAGCTCGGCGGGTACCGGATCGGCGAGCTCGCCGGCGCGCTGGCGGCGCTGAGCGACCCCGGAGGGCCGGTGCTGCGGCCCCGCTTCCTCGGCGGCATGGGGCGCTGGCGCGACTCCGGCATGGCCGGCACGCCCGCGGCCGAGCACCCGCGCGCCTTCGCCGCGTCGCCGTATCGGACGCAGGTCGACGGCGGCCCCCTACAGGCCCTGACCCGCATCATCCGGGACACGCGGCCGCAGGTCGTGATCACCTACGACGAGGTCGGCGGCTACGGCCATCCCGACCACATCGCCGCGCACCGGCTCACGCACGCCGCCGTCGACGCCGCGGCGGACCCCGGCGTGCCGGGGGAGCCCTGGGACGTCGCCAAGCTGTACTGGGCCGTGACCTCCCGCGGCGACCTCGACGCCGGGCTCGCGGCGCTGCGCGCGGCGGCGGCGCGCGCCGAGCTGCCCCGGGACTGGCGGGTTCCCGCCGCGGACGAGCTGCCCGCCCACGACGACGCGGCGATCACCACCCGGATCGACGTCTCCGGCGTCCTCGACCGCAAGCGCGCCGCGCTCCGCGCCCATGCGACGCAGCTCGGCGTGAGCGCGGACGGCGCCGCCCTCGCCCTGACGAACCGGATCGCGCAGCCCGTCTTCGCCGAGGAGGCCTACGTCCTGGCCCGCGGCACCGTCGTCCCCGGCCCCGACGGGGTCGAACGGAACCTGTTCGCGGGAGTCCTGTGATGGAGCCGCTCGACCGGATCCTGCTCGGCCTCGCGGCCGTGGGCGGCGCCGTGTGCGCGGTGGGCGCCACGATGTACCTCTACCTGTACGTCGGGGCCGTGCCCCTTCCGCTCTCCGCGGTTCTCTTCGGAGCGCTGCTCGCGGGGATCTCCGTCGCCGCCCGCCGCCTGGGCGGCGAGCCCGTGCACGGCGCCCTGCCCGTGATCGCGTTCCTCCTGGTGATCGCGGCCTTCCTGGTCGGCGGACCGGGCGGCGACATCGTGCTCCTGGCCGACTGGCGGCTGCTCCTGCTCCTGCTCTGTGGAATCGGGATGCCGATCCTGGCGGGACACCTGGCATCATCGGAGAAGTGACGGACGCTTCAGAGCAGACCCCCGCGCTCCTCCCGCTGCCGACGGTGCCGAAACGCGCGGCGGAGCCGTACGTGCCGACGGCGTCGGCCATGCGCCGCGCCCTGCGCCGCGCGCGGGACGGAGCGGTGCTCAACGTCGACGAGGCGCAGGCGCTCCTCGCGGCGCGCGGCGACGACCTGGACGACCTGTGCCGTTCCGCGGCGCGGGTGCGCGACGCAGGCCTCCTCGAGGCCGGGCTGACCGGCGCCGACGGTACGCCGCAGGTCACCTACAGCAAGAAGGTCTTCATCCCTATCACGCGGCTGTGCCGCGACCGCTGCCACTACTGCACCTTCGTGACGGTGCCGGGCAAGCTGGCCGCGGAGGGCCACGGCGCCTACCTGGAGCCCGACGAGATCCTCGAGGTCGCGCGCCGCGGCGCCGAGCTGGGCTGCCACGAGGCGCTGTTCACGCTGGGCGACCGGCCGGAGGACCGGTGGGAGGCGGCGCGGACCTGGCTCGACGAGCGCGGCTACGACTCCACCCTGGACTACGTGCGGGCCATGGCGATCCGCGTGCTCGAGGAGACGGGGCTGTTGCCGCACCTCAACCCCGGCGTCATGAGCTGGGAGGAGCTCTCGCGGCTCAAGCCCGTCGCGCCGTCGATGGGTATGATGCTCGAGACCACCTCGGAGCGCCTCTTCACGGAGAAGGGGCAGCCGCACTACGGCTCGCCGGACAAGGACCCGGCGGTCCGGTTGCGCACCCTCACCGACGCGGGGCGCCTCTCGGTGCCCTTCACGACGGGGCTGCTCATCGGCATCGGCGAGGACGAGCGCGAGCGTGCCGAGTCGATCATGGCCATCCGCAAGGTGCACAAGGCCTTCGGCCACGTGCAGGAGGTCATCATCCAGAACTTCCGCGCGAAGCCGGACACCGCGATGCGGTCGGTCGAGGACGCGGACCTTGAGGTCTACCGCGCGGCGATCGCCGTGACCCGGATGGTGCTGGGCCCGGCGATGCGCGTGCAGGCGCCGCCGAACCTGGTCTCCGCCGACGAGTGCCGGCTGCTGCTGGAGGCCGGCGTCGACGACTGGGGCGGCGTCTCGCCCGTGACCCCGGATCACGTCAACCCCGAGCGCCCCTGGCCCGACCTGGACGCCCTCGCCGCGATCACCGCCGACGCGGGCTTCGAGCTGCGGCAGCGGCTCACGGCGCAGCCGAAGTACGTGCGCGCCGGCAACCCGTGGATCGACCCGCGGGTCGCGCCGCACGTCGCGGCCCTCGCCGATGCGGAGACCGGGCTCGCCGACCCGGACGCGATGCCCGTCGGACTGCCGTGGCAGGAGCCGGACGAGGAGTGGGCGTCGTCGGGCCGGACGGACCTGAACACCGCGATCGACGTCGACGGCCGCAACACCGACACCCGCTCGGACCTCGGCTCCGCCTTCGGCGACTGGGAGTCGGTGCGCGAGCAGGTGCTCTCGCTGTCGGCGCCGGAGCGGGTCGAGTCCGACGTCCTCTCCGCCCTGCGGGCCGCGGAGCGCAACCCCGGCGGGCTCAGCGACGACCAGTACCGCGCCCTCGCGTACGCGGAGGGCAGCGGTCTGGAAGCCCTGGTGGCGCTGGCGGATCAGCTCCGCAAGGACGCCGTCGGCGACGTCGTGACCTACGTGGTCAACCGGAACATCAACTTCACCAACATCTGCTACACCGGCTGCCGGTTCTGCGCCTTCGCGCAGCGCAAGGGCGACGCCGACGCCTTCACCCTCTCCATGAAGGAGGTCGCCGACCGCGCCGAGGAGGCGTGGCAGGTGGGAGCCACCGAGGTGTGCATGCAGGGCGGCATCGACCCCGACCTGCCCGCCACCGGCTACGCCGACCTGGTGCGCGCCGTCAAGCAGCGCGTCCCCGGCATGCACGTGCACGCCTTCAGCCCGATGGAGATCGTCAACGGCGCGGCCCACTCGGGGGAGTCGGTGCGGGACTGGCTGATCGGGCTGCGCGAGGCCGGCCTCGACACGATTCCCGGCACCGCCGCCGAGATCCTCGACGACGAGGTGCGCTGGGTGCTCACCAAGGGCAAGCTGCCCACCTCCGCGTGGGTCGACGTGGTCACCACCGCCCACGAGGTGGGCATCCGGTCGAGCTCGACGATGATGTACGGCCACGTCGACAACCCGTCGCACTGGGTGACGCACCTCAACGTGCTGCGCGACATCCAGGACCGCACGGGCGGCTTCACCGAGTTCGTGCCCCTGCCCTTCGTGCACCAGAGCGCCCCGCTGTACCTCGCCGGCGCCGCCCGGCCGGGGCCCACCAAGCGGGACAACCGCGCCGTGCACGCCCTGGCGCGGGTCATGCTGCACGGCCGCATCGACCACGTCCAGACGTCGTGGGTCAAACTGGGCACGGCCGGAACGCAGGCCATGTTGCAGGGCGGAGCGAACGACCTGGGTGGCACCCTGATGGAGGAGACGATCTCGCGGATGGCGGGATCGGCACACGGATCGGAGAAGACGGTGGCGGAATTGCACGCGATCGCGAACGGCATCGGGCGCCCGGCGCGCGAGCGCACCACGACGCACGCCCAGCGGGGTGCCGCGTGAACGCGCTCGAGCCGCGCGGCGGCGCGGTCACGGGCACGGTGACCGACCTGGAGCTGGCCCGCACCGTCGGGGTCTTCGTGACGGTCGCGCGGCCGGCCGTCGCCGGGGTGCGCTTCGTCTCCACGCTGGCCGGGCTCACCCCGATCCCGGTGGTCAACGCTTACCTCAAGCGGGACGCCGACGGCCGCTCCCGCTGGTGGGTCATCCCCGTCGGCGCCGTCTCCACGGTGGCGGTGGCCTGGCCGGGCACGCTCGGATTCGTCGCGCGGCTGCTGCCCGTGCAGACCTACCTCGGCTTCGCCAACCAGACCCTCGTGGTCGTCGGCGTGGCGGGGGAGCACGGCGTGGACCAGGTTCCGGAGCAGATCGACCTCGTCGCGCGGGTGCTCTCGCGCCGCCAGATCGACGCCCGCGCGCTCCTCGGCGATCAGCCGGGATTCCAGGACCTCGTGCCCGTCCGCGAGACCGGCGACAAGCTGCGCGGCGGCGTCCGCTCGGCGTTCGGCGCGATCCGCGACGTGGTGCACACCGTGAAGTCGGCGCGCTCGGCGCTCGAATCGCGCCCGCGTCCGGGCGGCGTCTTCGACACCCTCGGCAGGCTGCCCGTGGTCGGCGCGGCCGCCGGCTACGTGGGCGAGTTCGCCACGCTGCGCATCGTCGAAGCCCAGGCCTCCGACGGCGCCAAGATCCTCGGCCTCGAGGCCGCCTTCGCCGGCAACGCGGCTCCGTCGGGCGTCGAGGCGGACCCCGAGCCCGAGGCGTAGCCCCGGTTCCTGTCGCTCTGCGGGGCTAGACTCGGCTCATGACCGCAGCTCGGAGAGTCGACTTGATGTCGCTGGACGACTGGCGTGCCTTGGGGGAGGACACGTCGGGGCGGTCGGAGCTTCAGGAGGGGGTCCTGATCGTGTCTCCGAGTCCAGTGCCGAGGCATCAGAAGGCGGGGTTCCGTCTCGGGATGGAGCTGTTTCCGCACGTGCCCGACGGTCATGAAATCGTGCCGGACGTCGACGTCATCGTGGCGAGCGGGTTCCCACCGACCGTGCGTCGTCCGGATCTCGTGATCGTGACGACCGGCACCGCGACGGACCTCGTCGCTGCGGACGTGCTGCTCGTCGTCGAGATCCTCTCGCCCGGCACCCGGCGCCAGGACCTCGTGACCAAGCGCAGCGAGTACGCCGACGCGGGCATCCCGCACTACTGGATCGTCGACCTCGACGGCGGCCCGAGCATCGAGGCCCTCACCCTCCGCGACGGCCAATACGAAGGCGCAACCTCCACAGGTGAATTCACGACGACGGTGCCCTTCGACCTCCGCGTGGACCTGACCGCACTGGCCTGACGAGGGACCCGGCCCGGCCCGGAGCCTACCGTCGACCTCGGATCAGGAGATGAGCCCCACGACGGTGGCGGAGATGAACGAGACCAGGGTCGCGCCGTAGAGCAGTTTGAGGCCGAACTTGGCGATCTGGTCGCCCTGCACCGGGGCCAGCGACTTCGCGGCGCCGGCGATGATGCCGATCGAGCTGAAGTTGGCGAAGGACACCAAGAAGGTCTGCGCGATCGCCTCGGCGCGGTGCGAGAGCTGCAGCGGCCCGCCGGGGTTCTGCTCGGTGAAGGAGAGCATCGCCACGAACTCGTTGGTCACCAGCTTGGTCGCCATGAGGCTGCCGACGGTCTGGCACTCGCTCCACGGCACGCCCGTGAGCCAGGCCAGCGGCGCGAACACGTAGCCCAGGACGTCCTGGAAGGTGGTGCCGTTGAACAGGCCCGAGAAGATGCCGTTGACGAGCGCCATGATCGCGACGAAACCGATGAGCATCGCGGCGACGGTGAGCGCGACCTTGGCGCCATCCATGATGTACTCGCCCAGCATCTCGAAGAAGGACTGCTTCTTCTGCTCCGGCGGCGCGTAGACGTCGTCCTCCGGCGCCACCTCGTACGGGTTGATGAGGGAGACGACGACGAAGGCGCCGAACAGGTTGAGCACGATCGCGGCCACGACGTACCGGGGTTCGATCATCACCATGTAGGAGCCGACGATCGACATCGAGACCGTCGACATCGCCGAGGCGGACAGCGTGTACACGCGGTTCTCGGGGAGCGTGGGCAGGATCTTCTTGATCGCGATGAAGTTCTCGGACTGGCCGATGATCGCCGAGCTCACGGAGTTGAAGGACTCCAGCTTCGGCATGCCGGTGATCTTCGACAGGCCGAGGCCCAGGTACTTGATGACCAGCGGCAGGACCTTGATGAACTGCAGGATGCCGATGAGCGCCGAGATCAGGATGATCGGCGTCAGCACGTTGAGGAAGAAGGGGGTGCCGCTCGAGGCGTCCTTCTTGTAGTCGACGAGCCCGCCGAAGACGAACGCCGTGCCCTCGTGGGCGTAGCTCAGCAGGTGCTGGAAGCCGGTGGACATGCCGTCGATGACGTACTTGCCCACCGGGGTCTTGAGCATCACCAGGCCGAGGACGAACTGGATCGCGAGCATGCCCAGGATGTACGGCGCCTTCTTCTTGAGCAGGGCGACGTTCCGCGTGGGCAGGTACGCGAGGAGGAGGAAGACGACGAGTCCGAACACACCGACGATTACGTGCACTGGTGAATGAAATCACACACCGGCAGGTTAGGCGACACTTCTTTGTGACACGTTCCAACGGCGCGGAATACTGTCGGGTGGAAGCAGTCGGTGCGAAGGAGATGACAGGTGACGTACACCATCGCAGAGCCCTGTGTGGATGTGCTCGACAAGGCATGTATCGAGGAGTGCCCCGTCGACTGTATCTACGAGGGCAACCGGATGCTGTACATCCAGCCCGACGAGTGCGTGGACTGCGGCGCCTGTGAGCCGGTGTGCCCCGTCGAGGCGATCTTCTACGAGGACGACGTGCCGGACGAGTGGGCCGAGTACGTGACCGCGAACATCGATTTCTTCGACGAGATCGGTTCGCCCGGCGGCGCCGCCAAGCAGGGGAAGATCGACTACGACCACCCCTTCATCAAGGCGCTCCCGCCCATGAACACCGACACCGAGCACTGATCGTGCCGCGCGTGCCCGTGGCGTCCGGCCTGCCGGACTTCCCGTGGGACACCCTGGCGGGCGCGAAGGCGAAGGCCGCGGCGCACGTCGGGGGCATCGTCGACCTGTCCGTCGGCACCCCGGTCGACCCGGTGGCCGAGCCGATCCGCCGGGCCCTCTACGAGGGGTCCGCGTTCCCCGGCTACCCGGCCACGATCGGCACCCTCGCGCTGCGGGAGGCCGCCGCCGCCGCGCTGAGCCGCCGGTACGGCACCGTCGAACTGCCCGAGAACGCGATCCTGCCCGTGATCGGGACCAAGGAGGCGATCGCGCAGCTGCCGTCGATCCTCGGCCTCGGCGCGGGTGACGTGGTCGTGATCCCCGAGGTCGCCTACCCGACCTACGAGGTGGGCGCGCTGCTGGCCGGCGCGCGGCCGGTGCGGGCCGACGGTACCGCCCAGCTCGGCCCGGAGCGGCCGGCGCTCGTGTTCGTGAACTCGCCGTCGAACCCGACCGGCAAGGTGCTCGGCGTCGATCACCTGCGCAAGGTGGTGCAGTGGGCGCGCGAGCGCGGCGCGATCGTGGCCTCCGACGAGTGCTACCTGGGCCTGGCCTGGGAGGCCGAGCCCGTCTCGGTGCTCGACCCGCGCGTCTGCGACGGCGACACCACCGGGCTGATCGCGATCCACTCGCTCTCGAAGACCTCGAACCTGGCCTCGTACCGCGCGGGCTTCCTCGCGGGTGACCCGGCCCTCATCGCCGAGTTGGCCGCCGTGCGCAAGCACGCGGGCGCGATCGTGCCCTTCCCGGTGCAGGCCGCCATGACCTACGCCCTCTCGGTGGACGAGCACGAGGCCGAGCAGCGCGCCCGCTACGCCGCGCGCCGCGCGGCGCTGCTGCAGGCCGTCCGCGGCGCCGGCTTCACCGTGGACCACTCGGAGGCCGGGCTGTACCTGTGGTCGACCCGCGGCGAGCCCTGCCGGGACACCGTCGATTGGCTGGCCGAGCGCGGCATCCTCGCCGCGCCGGGCGAGTTCTACGGCCCGCAGGGCGCGCAGCACGTGCGCATCGCGATGACCGCGACGGACGAGCGGATCGCCGCCGCCGCCCAGCGCCTGGCCTGATGGCGATCTCCGGCGTCTCGGCCGCGTGGCGGCCCGAGCTCGCCGGGATGCTGCTCGACGGTGCGCGGTCGGGGTCCGTCGCGTTCACCGAGGTGGTGGCGGAGAACGTCGACCCCGCCGACCCGCCGGCGGAGCTCGCGGAACTGGCGCGGTCGGGCGTCACGGTGGTGCCGCACGGCGTGACGCTGGGCATCGCCGGCGCCGACCTCCCCGACGCCGGCCGGCTGCGGCGGCTCGCGGACCTGGCCCTCGCGTTCGAAGCGCCGCTGGTCAGCGAGCACGTCGCCTTCGTCCGGGCCGGCACGGTCGGGCTGGACGACGGGGCCGCGGCCGGACCCCACGACGACGTCCTCGAGGCCGGCCATCTGATGCCCGCGCCGCGCACGGCGGAGGCGCTCGACGTACTCGTGGAGAACGTGTGGGCGGCGCAGGCGGCGCTGCCCGTGCCGCTGGCGCTCGAGAACATCGCGGCCCTGTTCGCGTGGCCCGAGGACGGCTACGACGAGCCGGCCTACCTGCGGGAGCTGGTCGAGCGGACCGGGGTGCGCCTGGTCCTCGACCTCGCGAACGTCTACGCCTCGTGCACGGCCCGCGGCACCGACGCCGCCGCGGAGCTGCGGCGGTACCCGCTCGAGGCCGTCGCGTACGTGCACATCGCGGGCGGGCGCTTCGACGGCGACCTCTACCTCGACACCCACGCCGATCCGATATGTCCGGAAGTTCTGGATCTGCTCGCCGTCTGGCGGGATTCACAGCGTTCTCTTGGGGGCGTCGCCGCAGGTGGGGGCACGTTGCCCGGAGTGTTGCTGGAACGTGACGAGTCCGTGATCGAATCCGCCGTCCGGCACGAGATGCTGTGCCTACGAGAGGTTCTCGGGATCGACTGAACGACGAGGAGGTGCGGGATGGAATTCCTGGTGGTGTTCTTCGTGATCTTCGCAGTGATCGCCGTGTGCGTGTCCATCGCGGGCGGTCAGAACGGTGGGCGGCGCGGCGGGCGGTCCCGCGGGCGGGGCGGCTCGGCGGGCGACGGCGGCGGTTCGGCCTGGTTCTTCGGCGGCTCCGACGGCGGTTCGCACCACTCGGGCCACGATTCCGGCTCCAACTGCAGCGCGAGCAGCTGCGGGGGTTCCAGCGGCTGCGGGTCCAGCTCGTCGAGCAGTTCGAGCAGCTGTGGTTCCTCCTGAGGCCCGGGACCGGCTGCGGCACCGGCAGGCGGCGGTGCTCACCGATCTCCTCGCCGGCCGGGTGCCGCCCGGCTTCGACGGGGCCGGTGCCGCGCTGACCGGCCGGGTCCTCGCGGTGAAGCGGGCGGGCTCCGCGGCCCGGGCCCTCCCGGCGCTGCGGACCCTGCCCGGCTGGCCGCGCGGCTTCGTCGGTTACGCGGCCGCGCACCCGAAGGCGGACTGCTCCGCCCACGACGCCCGCGACTACATCGCCTGGCTCCGCGCGCACGGCTCCGACGCCGAGCGCGCGTGGGTCGCGGTCGAGGCGGTCCGCAGCGGCGCGCGGCGCTGGGCCCTCGCGCACGGCCGGCCCGTGGTACGGGTGGGATCTCGGGTGTACGGCGCCCCGCGCTGACCCCGGGCCGTCAGGGCAGCCGTTCGAAGACGGCGGCGATGCCCTGGCCGCCGCCGATGCACATCGTCTCGAGCAGGTAGCGGCCCTCGCGCCGGCGGAGCTCGTGCAGGCCGGTGGCGAGGATCCGCGCCCCGGTGGCGCCGACGGGGTGTCCGAGGGAGATGCCGGAGCCGTTGGGGTTCAGGCGCGGGTCCTCGGGGGAGAGCCCCCACTCGGCGAGCACCGCGAGCACCTGGGCGGCGAACGCCTCGTTGAGTTCGATCACGTCCAGGTCGGCGAGACCGATCCCGGCGCGTGCCAGTGCGGCCGCGGTCGCGGGCACGGGCCCGATCCCCATGCGTTCCGGGGCGACACCGGCGACCGACCACGACACCAGCCGGGCCACGGGGGTGAGTCCGTGCCTGCGCGCCGCCGCGGCACTCGCGACGATCGCGGCGGCGGCGCCGTCGTTCTGGCCGCTGGCGTTGCCCGCGGTCACGGTGGAGTCGGGGTCCACCGCGGAGCGCAGGGCGGTGAGGGTCGCGAGCTTGTCCCGGTCGACGTTCGGCCGGGGGTGCTCGTCGGTGTCGACGGTGCCGGAATCCGTGGGAACGGGAACGATCTCGTCGGCGAACCGCCCCGCCCGCTGCGCCGCCACGGCCTTGCCGTGGGAGGCGAAGGCGAGGTCGTCCTGCGCGGCGCGGGAGATCCGGTACTCGGCGCGCAGGTTCTCCGCGGTCTCGACCATGCCGCCCGGCACGGGGTGGGACCGTCCACCGGCGGTGACGCGCGCCCGGGCGAGCCGGTCGACCGGATCCGCCGGCGCGTCGTCCTCCCAGCGGAGCCGGCGGTCGTAGAACTCGGTGCGGCTCATCGACTCCGCGCCGCCCGCGATCACCACGTCGGCGCCGCCCGTCGCGATCTGTCCCGCGGCCGCGAGCACCGCCTGGAGGCCGGAACCGCAGCGGCGGTCCACCTGCTGGCCCGGGACGCCGATGCCGAGGCCGGCGTCGAGGGCGGCGATCCGCCCGATGGCCGGGGCCTCCCCGTTCGGGCCGGCCTGGCCGAGGACGACGTCGTCGACCGCGGCGGGGTCGATGCCGGTGCGGGTGACCAGGGCGCGGATCACGGTGGCGGCGAGGGTCTCGGGCGGCACGTCCCGGAGGGCGCCGGTGAACCGGCCGACCGGGGTGCGCAGGGGTTCGCAGATCACGATGTCGGGCATGGGTGTCCTCTCGTCGGACGGGTCCGGATGGGGAGCGTCAGGGGCGCAGGAGCTCCAGCAGCAGCCGGTCGAACGCGCCGGGGGTTTCGAGCGACGGGGTGTGGCCCGCGGCCGGGAGCACGTGCAGATCGTCGGTGCCGAGGGCCGCGGCCAGGGCCGCTCCGAGGGTGCCGGCGTCGAAGACGTCCTCGGCGCCGACCACGACCCGTGCGGCGCCGGCGAATCCGGCGGCCACGGCGGTGAGGTCGCGGCGTCCGGCCCGGCCGCGCAGCGCGGCGGCCGCCCCGGACGGTGGCGCGGCGGCGATCATGGCGCGCGCGAGGTCGCACACCGCCGGCCGGGTCGCGACCGTCGTCGGCCCGAGCACGGCCGGGAGGAACTCCGCGCCGTACGCGGTGGTGCCCTCCGCCTCCAGCCGGTCGGCGAGGGCGCGCCGCGCGGCACGGACCTCCGGGGTGTCGAGGCCCGCGAAGGTGTCGCTGAGCAGGAGCCGCTCGAGCCGCGGGCCGGCGCGGTCCGCCAGTTCGAGCGCCACCTGGCCGCCCATCGAGTAGCCGACGGCGGCGAAGCGCTCGGCCCCGAGCGCGTCGAGCACGTCGATCGCGGCCTCGGCGTGGTGGTGCAGCGGGATCTCGCCGCCGGGCGGTGCGGGCGCGGTGTCGCCGAAGCCGAGGAGGTCGATCGCGACGCCCCGGTGTCCGGCGCCGGCCAGCGCGCCGAGCTGCGGCGCCCACATGGCCCGGGAGAACAGGAAGCCGTGCAGCAACAGCACCGTCGGGCCGCCTCCTGCCGTGGTCACGCCGACGGGGCCGTGCCGGGTCGCGACGATCCGGTCAGGCATCGCGCAGCCGGGCCAGGAGGGCGCCCGCGGTGGTGCCGAAGACCTCGGTGATGACGGCGCCGTCGGGTCCGCACTCGATGATCGCGTCCGGGCTGTACACGCGGTTCACGCAGCCGAGGCCGGTGAGTGGATACGTGCAGCCGGGCACCAGTTTCGGTGTCCCGTCCTTCGCGAACAGCGTCATCATCACCAGCACCTGTCGCGCACCGGTGGCGAGGTCCATCGCGCCGCCGACCGCGGGGATCGCGCCGGGGGCGCCGGTGTGCCAGTTGGCGAGGTCGCCGCGGTAGGACACCTGGAAGGCGCCGAGCACGGCGTAGTCGAGGTGCCCGCCGCGCATCATCGCGAAGGAGTCGGCGTGGTGGAAGTACGACGCCCCGGGCAGTTCGGTCACGGGGACCTTGCCGGCGTTGGTGAGGTCGAGGTCGACCTGCTCGCCCACGGCGGCGGGGCCCATGCCGAGCATGCCGTTCTCGGTGTGCAGCACCACGCCGCTCGCGGGGTCGAGGTGATCGGCGACGGTGGTCGGCTGCCCGATCCCCAGGTTCACGAACGAGCCGGGCGGGATGTCGGCCGCGACCCGCGCGGCGAGCTCCGCCTTCGTCAGCGGTGCGGCGTGCTCGACGAGGTCGGGGGAGATCGCCGGGGCGGCGAGCGCGGCGGTCATCGCGCACCCGCCACGGCCAGGTGCCGGGTGGGCACGGCGACGATGCGGTCGGGGTAGATGCCCGGCGTCACGACGCTCTCGGGGTCGAGGGAGCCCGTGGGCACCACCTCGTCGACCTGCACGGCGACCAGCTCGGCGGCGGTCGCCATGATCGGACCGAAGTTCCGGGCGGTCTTGCGGTACACCAGGTTCCCGGCGCCGTCGGCGCGGTGCGCGGCGATCAGCGCGAGATCGGCCCGGATCGGCGACTCCAGTACGTAGGTGCGCCCGTCGAGCTCGCGTACCTCCTTGCCCTCGGCGAGCGGCGTCCCCACCGAGGTGGGGCAGTAGAAGCCGCCGATCCCCGCGCCCGCGGCGCGGATCCGCTCGGCGAGGGTGCCCTGGGGCACCACCTCCAACTCGATGCGGCCGGCCGCGTACAGCCCGTCGAACACCCAGGAATCGGACTGGCGTGGGAACGAGCAGATCACCTTGCGGACCCGGCCGGCGGCGAGCAGCGCCGCGAGCCCGTGGTCGCCGTTGCCGGCGTTGTTGCTGACCACGGTGAGATCGGTCGCGCCGGACTCGATGAGGGCCTCGATCAGGTCGAAGGGCATGCCCGCGAGGCCGAATCCGCCCACGAGGACGGTGGCGCCGTCGGTCACGCCGGCGACGGCCTCGGCGGGCGTGCCGACGATCCGGGCGGTCACGGCGCACCCCCGCCCGCGGCGATGTCCGACGGGTGCGCGGCGAGCGGCGTGACCTCGACGGTCATCCACTTGAACAACGGCAGGCCCCAGAGGATCTCGTGCAGCCGCTCGTTGTCGGCGACGTCGAAGACGGAGATGTTGGAGTACTGCCCGACGATCCGCCAGATGTGTACCCATTCGCCGCCGCGCTGCAGCTCCTGGCTGTAGGCCTTCTCGGTGGCGATGGTCTCGGCGCGCACCGCCGGGTCCACGTCGTCGGGGATGGCGACGTCCATGCGCACCGCGTACAGCGCCATCAGTTCGTCTCCGGGTCGAGCACGAAGTCGTAGACCACGGTCTCGCCGGTGCCGTCGGCGGCCGGCTGCGGATCGAGCACCAGCTCGGGCTTCACGGCGGAGGCGATGTCGTCGTCGTTGTGCGCGTCGCCGGGGAAGTAGAGCTGGGCCGTGAGCAGGTCCTTGCCGGGCGCCGACACCTTGAGGTGCAGGTGGGCGGGCCGCCACGCGTGCCAGCCGGCCGCGGCGATGAGCTTGCCGCACGAGCCGTCGGTGGGGATCTGGTAGGGCGCGGGACGCACCGTCGTGATCTCGAACCGGCCGTCCTCGTCGGCGAGGTAGGTGCCGCGCAGGTTCCACTCCGGCAGCCCCGGGGCGTACTGGGAGTAGAAGCCGCTCGCGTCGGCGTGCCAGATCTCCACCTTCGCGCCCGGGAGGGCGTTGCCGTCGAGATCGCGGACCTGCCCGGAGAAGACGAGCGGCGTGCCGGATTCGTCCGCGCGCATGGGCAGCGGGCCGCGGGCGCCGATCACCGGCGCGTCGGGCACGTAGTACGGGCCCTCGATGGTGCCCTTGTTGCCCTGGTGGTGCGCGTTGGCGACCTCCTCGACGACGTGCTCGATCCAGACGTCCAGGAACAGGGGCCATTCGCCGTCGCGGCCGACGTTGATCACCCAGGACTTCACCGCGTCGTACTCGGCGTAGGTGACGCCGTGGCGGCGGATCACGTCGTGTACGGCCGTGATCACCTCGGTGGCGAGCTGGGAGACGCGCTCGGGCGGGGTCTCGGCGCCCGCGCCCTGCTTCTTCAGGAAGGCGGCGGTGGCGCCGGCTCCGGAGTCGGCGGCCTTGGCATCGAATTCGGTGGCGGTCATGTTTCTTCTCCTCGGGATGGGCTGGTGTCGAAAGGGGCTGGGGGACGGGGATCTCACCCGTCGAGGCGGTAGTGCGCGAGCTTGTCGGGGTCGACGGTGACGCCGATCCCCGGCCCGGCGGGGACCGCCAGTTCGCCGTCGACGATGCGGAGCGGCTCGGTCAGCAGGTCGTCGGCCATGTCCAGGAAGTTGGAGAGCTCGCCGGCGCGCGCGCTTGTGGCGGCGTGGGCGGCGCCGAAGGCGACGGTGCAGGCGGTGCCGAGCTGGCCGTCGATCTGGTTGCCCATCACCACCTCCACGCCGAGGCCGGTCGCGAGGTCCAGGATCTCCTGCGAGCCGGTGAATCCCGTGCGGGCGGTCTTGATGGAGACGGCGGTGGCGCCGCCGCCGAGCAGCTCGCGGGTGACCTCCGCCGGGGTGGTCACGGACTCGTCGCCGACGAAGGGGACGCGGCACTGCGCGACGAGCCGTCGCCGGCCCAGCACGTCGTCGGCGGGGCACAGCTCCTCGGCGAGCGTGAGCCCGGCGTCCGCGAGCAGGTCGAGGGCGCGCAGCGATTCCGACGGGGTCCACCCGCGGTTGCCGTCGATGTACAGCTCGGCCTTGTCGCCGAGGGTGTTCCGCAACGCGCGGACCACGTCGACGTCGAGGTCGATCGGGCGGCGCCCGACCTTCACCTTGAAGGTGGTGATGCCGTACCGGTCCCGGACGGCCGCGGCCTCCTGCGCCATCGCGGCGGGCGCGTCGAAACCGAGCATGTGGCACACGCGCATGCGGTCGGTGAAGCCGCCGAGGGCGCGGCTGACGGAGGTGCCCCACGCCTGCGCGAGCACGTCCCACACGGCCATGTCGACGGCGGCCTTCGCCGCGGGATTGCCGACGGTGCGGTGCAGGCGGGCGTGCAGCACGGCGCGGCGGTCGGCGTCCTGCCCGACCAGCTGCGGCGCGAAGATGCCGTCGATGACGGCCACGATCCCCGCCTGCGTCTCGCCGTAGGTGAAGGGCCGCGGCGGCGCGTCGGCGTGGCCGACCAGACCGCCGGCGGTGTGCACCCGCACCAGCACGTGATCGGCGTGGGTGACCTCGCCGGAGGCGAACTTCAGCGGTTTGACGTACGGGATCCGGTAGGGGATCGCGTCGATGGCGGTGATGCGGAGATCGGTCATGCCGCGGACTCCCGTTCGTCGGTGAGGTCGGTGCCGCCCAGCGCGTCGAGGACGCGGGCGAGCAGGGGCGAATCGTCGGCGGCGCGCCACGCGAGGGCCAGCTCGACGCTCTCGGTGTCGGGCAGATCCACGAAGTGGACGCCGGGGAGCTGGATGGAGCTGGCGGTGCGGGGCACCAGGGCGATCCCCAGCCCCGCCGCGACGAGCGCGAGCAGGGTGGAGGTCTGCGGCACCTGGTGGGCGCGGCGCGGGGTGAAGCCCGCGGCGGCGCACGTCCGGACGACTGCGCCGTCCACGACGGAGCCGGTGTCCGCGGGATAGGTCACGAAGGCCTCGTCCTGGAGGTCGGCGACGGTGACGTCGGGGTCGCCGTCGAACCGGTGGCCCTGGGGCAGGGCGAGGATCAGCGGTTCCGCGAACAGGACGCGGTGCGCGATGCCCTCGACGGCGACGGGGGTGCGCAGCAGCGCCAGATCGAGCCGGCCGTCCGTGAGGGCGGCGGCCTGCAGTGGCGTCAGCATCTCGGTGTCGATGGTGAGCTCGACGTCGGGGAGCGCGGACTTCACGCGACGGACGACCCGGGGGAGCACGCCGTACGAGGCCGATCCGGTGACACCGACGCGCAGCACGCCGCTCGCGCCCTGCCCGATCAGCCTGGCGCGCCCGACGGCACCGTCGAGCTCGGCGAGGATCCGCCGGACCTCCCCGGCGAAGACCCGGCCGGCCTCGGTGAGCTCGACCTGGCGGGTGGTGCGCTCGAAGAGCGGGGTGCCGAGGGAGGCCTCGAGCTGCCGGACGGACCGCGACAGGGCGGGGCCGGCGATGTGCAGCCCGTCCGCGGCGCGACCGAAGTGCTCGGTCTGCGCGACGGCCAGGAACTGGCGCAGGTGCCGGAGTTCCACGACGTCCTCCTCGCTGTCTCATGTGATGTGCATCTCACGGTAGGAGCATTGATTGGGAAAGACCAGGACCTATTCGGACGTGATTAGTGCCTCATGAGCAATGAAGACACCCTGGTGGGTTGCTAGCGATATGCCCGGCGCGCGGGAGGCACTCCGCGCGCGACGGTGATGGGGATCACAGCCACTCAGTCGACCGGAGGTCTCCCGATGACCGTCACCGAACCCTCGCCCACCCCGTCCGCGGACGTGCTCGATCACGCGATCGACGAGCGCCCCGCGGACGGCGTCTACCGGGTGAACCGCAACATCTTCACCGACGAGGAGACCTTCGAGTTGGAGATGCGGTACATCTTCGAGGGCAACTGGGTGTACCTCGCGCACGAGAGCCAGGTTCCCGAGCCGGGTGACTACTACACCACCTACATCGGCCGGCAGCCCGTGGTGATCACCCGGGGCTCGGACGGCGAGCTGAACCTGCTCATCAACGCGTGCGCGCACCGCGGCGCCATGCTGTGCCGCAAGAAGACCGACAACCGCAAGACGCTGACCTGCCCGTTCCACGGCTGGACGTTCCGCAACGACGGCCGGCTGCTCAAGGTCAAGGATCCCGACGGCGCCGGCTACCCCGCGCAGTTCGACCACGAGGGCAGCCACGACCTGACGAAGGTCGCGAAGTTCGGGAACTACCGCGGCTTCCTCTTCGGCTCGTTGAACCCCGACGTGCTGCCCCTCGAGGAGCACCTCGGTGACACCCGGACCATCATCGACATGCTGGTGGACCAGTCGCCCGACGGACTCGAGGTGCTCCGCGGCGCCTCGACCTACACCTACGACGGCAACTGGAAGGTGCAGGCGGAGAACGGCGCCGACGGTTACCACGTGACCGCGACGCACTGGAACTACGCGGCCACCACCAGCCGGCGCAACACCGGCGACTCGACGAACACCACCAAGACCGTGGACGCCGGCCAGTGGGGCAAATCGGGCGGCGGCTACTGGTCCTATCCCAACGGACACCTGTGCCTGTGGACCTGGACCGGGAACCCGCAGGATCGCCCGCTGTGGGACCGGATGGACGAGCTCAAGGAGCAGTACGGGGAGGCCAAGGGCGACTTCATGGTCCGCGGCTCCCGCAACCTGTGCCTCTACCCGAACGTCTACCTGATGGACCAGTTCTCCACGCAGATCCGGCATTTCCGCCCGATCAGCGTGGACAAGACGGAGGTGACCATCTACTGCATCGCGCCGAAGGGCGAGTCGAAACAGAACCGCGCCTGGCGGATCCGGCAGTACGAGGACTTCTTCAACGCCTCGGGGATGGCCACGCCGGACGACCTCGAGGAGTTCCGCAGCTGCCAGAAGACCTTCCTCGCGACCGCCGCGCAGTGGAACGACATGAGCCGCGGAGCGGAGCACTGGCTCACCGGCCCGGACGAGGTGGCGACCACCCTCGGCATGACCGGCGTCGTCTCCTCCGGCGTCAAGAACGAGGACGAGGGCCTGTACCCCGTGCAGCACAAGTACTGGCAGGAGGCCCTCCAGGCCGGCCTGCGCGCCGATGCCGCGAAGGGGGTCGTCCGATGAGCGCACCCGCCACCACCACGACCGGAACCCGCACCATCGACCAGCACGTCATCGAGCAGTTCCTGTACCGCGAGGCGCGGCACCTCGACGACCGCGAGTTCGAGAAGTGGCTGGACTGCTACGCGGACGACTGCGAGTTCTGGATGCCCGCCTGGGCCGACGACGACAAGCTCACCGAGGACCCGCAGACCGAGGTCTCCCTCGTGTACTACCCGGACAAGGCGGGCCTCACGGACCGCGTCTTCCGGATCCGCACCGAGCGCTCCTCCGCCACCTCGCTGCCCGAGCCGCGGACGAGCCACAACATCAGCAACGTCGAGGTGATCGAGCGTCGCGGCGACCTCGTGGACGTCCGGTTCAACTGGCACACCATGTACTTCCGGTACGACACGGTCGATCCGTACTACGGCACCACCCTGGCGACGCTGGACTTCTCGGGCGAGCAGCCCCTGTTCCGCCGGAAGACGGTGGTGCTCAAGAACGATTACATCCACCACGTCGTCGACATCTACCACGTCTGATCGGGCGGAAGGGATCTCATCATGGCGCATCAGGTGGCGCTCGCCTTCGAGGACGGGGTGACCCGGTTCATCTCGGTCGACCCGGGCCAGACCGTGGCGGACGCCTCGTACCGGCAGCGGATCAACATCCCGCTCGACTGCCGCGACGGGGCGTGCGGAACGTGCAAGGCGCTCTGCGAATCCGGGACGTACGACGGCGGCACCTACGTCGAGGACGCGCTCACCGCGGGCGAGGCGGAGCAGGGCTACTGCCTGCCCTGCTCCATGTCGCCGACCTCCGACCTGGTGCTGCAGATCAACAGCACCTCGGCGGTGGCGAAGACGCAGGTGGGCGAGTTCGCCGCGACCGTGACCGGCCTCGAGCGGCTCACCCCGAGCACCGTCGGGCTGCGGTTGCGCGCAGACGAGCGGGAGCGCCTGGCCTTCCTGCCCGGTCAGTACGTCAACATCGCGGTGCCCGGATCCGGGGTCGACGGTGCGCCGGACGCCGAGCGGTCGTACTCGTTCGCCTCCCACCCCGACGACGAGGAGCTGGAGTTCCTGGTCAAGCTGATCCCCGGCGGCGGCGCGATGTCCGATTGGCTGACCGGCCGGGCGGCCGTCGGCGACCGCGTGCGGTTCCGCGGCCCGCTCGGCTCGTTCTTCCTCCGCGAGGCCGACCGGCCCGCCCTGCTCGTCGCCGGCGGCACCGGGCTCGCGCCCATGCTGTCCATGCTGCGGTCCATGCGCACCCGCGACCCCGGCCGCACGGTCCAGCTGCTCTACGGAGTCTCGCAGGACCGGGATCTCACGCAGCTCGACGTGCTCGCGGGGCTCCGGGAGGAGCTGCCGGAGTTCGCCTTCGAGCACTGCGTCTCCGCGCCGGACAGCGCCGCCGCGCACCGCGGGCACGTGACCGACATCCTGCGCACCGCACACCTGCACGGCGGCGACGTGGCCGTCTACCTGTGCGGGCCGCCGCCCATGATCGACGGCTTCCGGGCCGAGCTGGACCGGCTCGGCATCACGCCGACGGGCTTCTACTACGAGAAGTTCCTGCCGGCGGTCGCCGCGACACCCGCTGAGCCACCCGCCGCGACACCCGCCGCCGAGGGGGCGGCCGCCGCCGGCGCGGCTCGGCCCGCCCCCGCGGCCCCGTCCGCGGACCTCCACGCAGAGACGGTGCCGGCGCCCGCCGGCGCACTGACCTTCGCGGGCCTGCTGGTCGACGCGGGTGGCTCCCTCGTGGAGAACCCGGACGCCCGCGGGCTCGCCGGGCAGCCGATCCTGGCCGCACGGGACCTGCAGCCGCTCAGCGCGCCGCCCGAGCCGATCGTGCCGGGCGGGTACGAGATCGGCGAGGAGCACCCGGACATCCGCAAGTCCGACGCCGTGTTCGAGGCCCGCAAGGCGCTGGAGCTCGGCGCGCTGGAACTGGTCCTCGGGCGGCTCGGCTCGCCGCAGCTGGCGGGCTACCGGTTGCTCGCGGAGGCCACCGTGCCGTACCTCGACGGCGACCGGCTCACCGACGCCGCCGGGTACACCGAGGCGAACGCGGCCTTCCACGACTACCTGTTCACCCTCACCGGCAACGAGCACCTGCTCGCGGCGTACCAGCGGCTCGGCGTGCGCAACCACATGGACACCACGCTGCGCAGCGCCACCTGGATCCATCCGCGCTGCGCGCAGGACCATCTCGACATCGTCGAGGCGATCGCCGCCGGGGACCGGGAGGCGGCCCGCACGCTGGTGGCCGACCACGCCGAGCGGTCGATGGAGACCACCCGGCGCGCGATGCACGAGCAGGAGCTGGCGCGCACGCCGGCGTTCGTCCACCCCGGGCGGTTCGCCGGCAGGGTCGTCGTGGTCACCGGCGCCGCGCAGGGCATCGGCGAGCGCGTCGCCCGCCGGGTGCACGCGGAGGGCGGGCAGGTCGTGCTCGTGGACCGGTCCGACCTGGTCCGCGAGCTCGCCGAGGAGCTCACGCGGGCCGGCTCCGAGGCGGTGGCAGCCGTCGCGGACCTCGAATCGCTCACGGGGGCACAGGACGTCGCCGCGCAGGCGCTGGAGCGCTTCGGCCGGATCGACGTGCTGGTCAACAACGTGGGCGGGGCGATGTGGTTCAAGCCCTTCACGGAGTTCACCGAGGCCCAGATCGGCGCCGAGGTGACCCGGTCGCTGCTCACCACGCTGTTCTCCTGCCGGGCGGTCCTGCCGTCCATGCAGCGGCGCGGCCGCGGCGTGATCGTCAACGTCTCGTCCGTCGCCACCCGCGGCGTGCACCGCGTCCCGTACTCGGCGGCCAAGGGCGGCGTCAACGCCCTCACCGCCTCGCTCGCGATGGAGTACGCCGACAGCGGTATCCGCGTGGTGGCCTCGGCGCCCGGCGGCACCGAGGCGCCGCCGCGGCGCATCCCCCGCGGCGGCGACGTGCCCGAGACCGAGGCCGAGCGCGCCTGGTTCCAGGCGCACATCGACCAGACGCTGGAGTCGAGCCTGATGCACCGCTACGGCACGCTCGACGAACAGGCCGCCGTGATCTGCTTCCTGGCGAGCGACGAGGCCGGCTATCTCACCGGCTCGGTGCTGCCCGTCGGCGGCGGGGATCTCGGCTGAACCGCCGACCCACGGCCCCGATCGCCCCCTATCGTGGGGCGATGGAGCCCTGGTCGGTGCGGCGGATCCGCGGAGCCCGGTTGGCCGTGGTCGGCGACCCGTCCGGCCGCGGCGCCCGCGCGCTGGCGACACTCGCGCTCCCCGGCGCGCCCGTCGTGCAGGCCCTCGCGGCACTGGCGGGGGACGACGGTGCGCGCCTGCGCGCGGCCCTCGCCGCCGACGCCGTCGTGGTCGCCGATGCGCAGCGGCTCGGGTCCGAGGACCNGGCCGCCGNCGCCGCCGCGGCGCAGGGCGGGACCACGGTCGTGCTCGCCCGCGCCACGGCGGAGCGACCAGCCTCCGACCTCTGGACCGACGATGCCCGGGCCCTGGGCGCCGACCTCCACCTCACGCTCGACGCGTTCTCCGCCGACGAGATCGTCGCCCTCGCCCGCGACCGCGAACTCGACCTGTCGGGCGCCGCCGCGGTTCGGCTGCACCGACGCACCGCGGGCGCGATCGAGGCGACGCTGGCCGCGCTCGACGAGTCGGCGCGCTCGGCCGGTCACCCCGGCGACGGGGTGCCTGCGGCGGAGCGACAGCGGGTGGCCGCGGCGCTCGCGGAGGTCGGCCCGGATGCCGCGCGCATCGCGCTCGCGGCGGCGATCCTCGGCGGCGCCGCCCCCACGGCCCTCGCCGCCGTCGCGGGGAGCGAGGTGACCGCCGAGGTGCTCGACGCGCTCACGGTCCGCGGCCTGGTGCGCGCCCGCCGGGACCGGGACGGGCCGTGGGTCCTGCCGCCCGCACCGATCGTCGCCCGCGCGGTGCAGGAGGCGTCGTCGTGGACCGACCGGGCGCGCCTGCACGCGGCGGCGGCCACAGTGGTCGATCCGCACCGCGCCCTGCGGCACCGCGCAGCGGCCGTGTTGGGGAGCGACGCGGCGCTGGCGGTCGCACTCGCGGACGACGGCGCCGCGCTCGCCGACCGCGGCGAATGGTCCTCGGCGGCTGCCGCGTTCGCCGCGGCCACCGGGGTGGCCGCCGACGCGGACACCGCCCGCGAGCTGCGCATCGCGGCCGTGGACGCCTACGTCAGCGCCGGCGACCTCGGCGCCGCGCGCGAGCTGGTGCCGGCCATCGAGGCGCTGCCGCCCAGCCCCGAGCGGGACTCCGTCCTGGGGTACGTCGCCATCCAGTCGGGTCGTCCCGCGGAGGCGCAGGACCGGCTGGAGCGCGCCTGGAAGGCCGTGAACCCGCGGTTGCACCCCCTTGCCGCCGCGCGGATCGCGCACCGCCGGGGCCTGGACGCCCTGGTGCGCTGGGACGGTCCGGCGCTGACCGCCTGGGCCGACCGGGCGATCGATCTCGGCGGAACAGCGCCGCCGGCGATCGAGTCCCGCGCCTTCCGCGGGCTCGGCGCCGCCGCGGCCGGGGCNNTCGTCGGCGCCGCCCGCGCCGTGGACGCGGGCCTGGCCGAGACGGGCCTGCCCGTCGCGGTGTCCCAGCGCCTGATGCTCGGCGTCGGCTGGATCCAATTCGGACTCGGCGATCTCGACCGGGCGCGCACCGCGCTCACCGCCGCCCGGGACGCCGTGGGCGGCGCGCACCGGGTCTCCCTGTGGGCCCTCGGCTGGCTGGCCCGCGTGCAGTTCGAGATCGGCGATTGGGACGCCGCGCTGGAGAGCTCGCGCGAGGCGGTGGAGCTCGGCGACAGCACCGGGATCGTGCTGTGCTCGCCGTTGGCGCACTGGACCGCCGCGGAGATCCGCGCGCTGCGCGGTGACGCCGACGGCGCCGAGCGGCACGCGGCCGCGGCCCGCGTCGCTCCGACCGGCTATCTGACGCAGCGGATCCCGGCCGCGCTGGCGCAGGCCGCGGCCGCCCGGGGCGGACCGCGCGCCGTGCTGGCAGCAGTGCAGCCACTCCTCGCCGATCCCGCGGCCCGCACGGTGGGGCCCGACTTCTGGCCCTGGCACCCCGTCGCCGCCCGCGCACTCGTGGACGCGGGGCGGGACGAGGAGGCCGTCGCGCTGCTCGACGGCGCTCCCGCCCCGCAGAGCACGCCCGCGCGGATCCGGATGCGGGCCGCCCGGGCGGCGGCCGAGGCGGACGCGGACGCGGCGGCGGCGACGCTGCGCGACTGCCTGACCGAGGCGGAGCCCTTCCCCGTGGCGGAGGGCGGCCTGCAGCTCGACCTGGGAATGCTGTTGCGACGCACCGGCCACCGGAGGGACGCCGCACATCACCTCGGCGAGGCCGCGGCCGTCTTCGCATCGCTGGGCGCGCACGCACCGCTCCGCACGACCGACCGCGAGCTCGGCCGGGCGGGCGGCCCCGCGGACGCGGACGTCGCGGCCCTGACCCCGCACGAGCTCAACGTGGCCCGTCTCGTGGTAGCGGGGGACACCAACCGACGGGTGGCGGAGCAGCTCTACCTGTCGCCGAAGACGGTGCAGTTCCACCTGACTCGCATCTTCGCCAAGCTGGGGGTGAAGACCCGNNGGGCCACGGCCGCGCCGCGGTCCGGGTCCGAGGTCCAGACGGTGCCGCCCAGCCCGTAGTCGGAGGCGTTGGCGATGGCCACGGCGTCGTCGACGTCGTCGTAGCCGATCACCGACAGCACGGGACCGAAGATCTCCGCCCGGGAGATCGCCGCCTCGTTGTCGACGTCGGCGAACACCGTGGGCTGCACGAACCACCCGCGGTCGCGGTCGGGCCGGCCGCCGCCGGTGGTGATCCGACCGCCGTCGGCGCGGCCCTGCGCGATGAAGCCCTCGACGCGCTCGCGCTGTCGGGCGGTGGCGAGGGGGCCGACCTGCGTCGCGGGGTCGGCGGCGTCGCCGACCGCGAGCGAGCCCGCGAACGCCGTGAAGGCGTCCACCACCTCCTGGTAGCGCGAGCGCGGGGCCAGGATCCGGGTGCCGAGGAAGCACGTCTGGCCGTTGTTGAGCAGGGTCGCCACGAACAGGCCCTCGCCGATCGCGCCCAGGTCGAGGTCCGCGTCGTCGAGCACGATCGCCGCGGACTTGCCGCCCAGCTCGAGCGTGACGGGGCGCAGCAGGCGGCCGCAGGTCTCGCCGATCGCGCGGCCCGCCTCCGTCGACCCGGTGAACGCGACCTTGTCGACGCCGGGGTGCGCGACGAGATGGGCGCCCACCTCCCGGCCGGCGGGGACCACGTTGAGCAGTCCGGCCGGCAGACCGGCGGCGTCCGCGGCCTCGGCGAGCAGGAAGGCGTCGAGCACCGTCTCGGGGGAGGACTTGACCACGACGGCGCAGCCCGCGGCCAGTGCGGGCGCGATCTTGAACATTGCGAGGGTCTGCGGGAAGTTCCACGGGACGATGGCGGCGACCACGCCGATCGGCTCGCGGCGGACCTCCACGACGCCGCCGAAGAGCCCGTCCCGCAGGTCCGGGGCGCTCGGCGCCCGGAGCAGGCCGGCGTAGTACCGCAGCAGCGTGGCGGGATAGGAGCCCTCGAGCTGGGCGGCGACGGAGACGGGCATACCGTTCTGCGCGCTGACCAGGCCGATCATCCGGTCCGCGCGGGCGTCGAGCTCGGCGGCGAAGCGGTCGAGCACCGCGGCCCGGCGAGCGGGGTCCCACGTGCGCCAGCCCGACGGTGCCTCGAAGGCGCGCCGTGCCGCCCCGACCGCGGCGTCGACGTCGGCCTCCACGCCCTCCGGCACCGCGGGGAGGGGCTCCTCCGTGCTGGCGTTGATCGGGGTGATCGTCCCGCGGCCGGCGGGCGCGACCCAGTCGCCGCCGATGTAGAGCCGGTCGTAGGTGGTGGTGTCGATCGTGGAGGCGCTCATGGCAGGTCCCGTTCGGTCGTGGCGGCGGATCACCCTGATCCCCGATGTCACGGTACGAGCGGTGTTGTTGCAGGTCCACGACCTGTTGCGCGTGGATTGGGAACGCGGACGCACGGATCGCGGGCGACATGATGCTTCCCGGTGCAAACTATCAGTGCTACGCTATTGCAAAGGGCATCGAGGTTCGGTTGTGCAGAAATGATGAAGATGGAATTCGAGAAAGCCAGGGTCGCCGTGATCACCGCGCTGTGCGCGGCGGTGGTGTTGTGCGGCGTCGCGCTCTGGACCGTCGAATCGCGACTGGTCTCAGTGCATCCGGAATGCGCGGGCACCGGCACGCCGCGCGCGGCGGTCGCGGAATCCGCCGGTGACGGGCCCCTGCTGCGCCGCGCACTCGATCGGGTGCTCGGCGGGTTGGGCTGCGTCGCGAGCCCGCAGCACCGCACGCTCGCGAAATAGTATTCACTGACGGCGTACGCGAAGGGCGGCCGGTGCGCGCACCGGCCGCCCTTCGTCGTCGGGGGGAGGTCAGTTCTTGTGCAGGGCGGCGTTGAGCTCGACGCCCTCGCTCTTCCACGGCACGACCTCGACCGCGCCGGTGACGGAGTTGCGGCGGAACAGGAGGTTGCTCTGCCCGGCCAGCTCGCGCGCCTTGACCTGCGTGCCGTCCGGGCCGGTCACCTTGGTGCCGGCGGTGAGGTAGAGGCCCGCCTCGAGCACGCAGTCGTCGCCGAGGGGGATGCCCAGGCCGGAGTTGGCGCCGAGCAGGCACCGCTCGCCGAGCGCGATGATCTCCTTGCCGCCGCCGGACAGCGTGCCCATGGTCGACGCGCCGCCGCCCACGTCGGAGTGGTCGCCGATGACGACGCCCGCCGAGATCCGGCCCTCGACCATCGCGGTGCCGAGCGTCCCGGCGTTGAAGTTCACGAAGCCCTCGTGCATGACCGTCGTGCCGTCGGCGAGGTGGGCGCCCAGGCGCACCCGGTCGGCGTCGCCGATGCGCACGCCCGTGGGCAGCACGTAGTCCACCATGCGCGGGAACTTGTCCAGCGAGTGGACGATGACCTGTCCGCGCTTGCGCAGGGCGGCGCGGACCAGCTCGAAGCCGGTGGGCGAGCACGGTCCGAAGTTCGTCCACACCACGTTCGCCAGGAGCCCGAACTGGCCCTCGAGGCTCAGGCCGTGCGGCGGCACCAGGCGATGGCTCAGGAGATGCAGCCGCAGGTACACGTCGTGCGCGTCGATCGGCGCCGCGGCGAGGTCCGCGATGGTGGTCTCGACCACGACGGTGCGCACCCTGCGGTCGGCGTCCGGCCCCGCGAGGGCGGTCAACTCGGCGGGCGCGCCCGCGGGGGCCTCGATCGACCCGGCGGTACCGCCGCCCTCGGTCAGCTCCGGAGCGGGATACCAGGTGTCGAGCACCGTCCCGTCGTCCGTGAGGGTGGCCAGTCCGTACGCCTTCGCTCCACGATTCGTCACCCGCTCAGCCTACTGGCACGGATGATCCGGGTGCGGCCCCAGGCGAGGAGTGCCCCCGCCGCGCTCGGGCTGCGGAGCCGCCGGATTCGGATACCGTGCATGCAGTGACCACGACACTCGACACGGCCAAGCTCGCCAACCGGATCGACGACGCGGTCGACGACGGGGACCTGGCCGCGGTCGCTTCGCTCATCGCGCCCCTCGCGTCGCACGAGGTCGCCGACGTCCTCGAGCGCCTGAATCGCAAGGACCGCGCCGTCGTCTTCCGGCTGCTCGCGAAGGACGAGGCGCTCACCGTCTTCGAATCGCTCGACGCGCCCCTGCAGGGCGAGCTCATCCACGATCTCCAGGACGAGCAGGTCACCGGCCTGTTCGCCGAGCTCGACCCCGACGACCGGGTCACCCTGCTCGACGAGCTGCCCGCGACGGTCGCCGCGCGGCTGCTGCACGGCCTGCCCGAAGGGGAGCGCGCCGCCACCGCGGCCCTGCTCGGCTACCCGCAGGGCTCCGTCGGCCGCGAGATGACCCCCGAGTTCGTCTCGGTGCACCCGGGCGACACCGCCGAGCAGGCCCTCGCCGCGGTCCGGGCCCGCATCGACGACGTCGAGACCATCTACGGCATCCCCGTCGTCGGCCCCGGGCGGGTACTCGTCGGCATCGTCGGGCTGCGCGGTCTGCTGCGCAGCGCGCCCGAGACCCCGGTCAGCGACATCATGAACATCGCGGGCACGGCCCGGGCGCGGGAGTCGGCCGAGGACGCCGCGCGTCGCTGCGCCGAGCAGCGCCTGCTGGTGATGCCCATCCTCGACGACGAGCACCGCCTCGTGGGCATTCTCACCGTCGACGACGCCCTCCGCATCCTCGAGGAGGCGGAGAGCGAGGACGCGGCGCGCCAGGGCGGTGTGGAGCCGCTGAACCGGCCCTACCTGTCCACTCCCGTGCGGACCCTGGTGCGCTCGCGTGTGGTGTGGCTCCTGGTCCTGGCCGTCGGTGCGACGCTGACGGTCAAGGTGCTCTCCGTCTTCGAGGACAGCCTGCAGGAGATGGTGGTGCTGTCGCTGTTCGTGCCGCTCATCATCGGCACCGGCGGGAACACCGGCAACCAGGCCGCCACCACCGTGACCCGCGCGCTCGCCCTCGGCGACATCACCACCGGCGACGTCTTCCGCGTCCTGGGCCGCGAGATCCGCGTCGGCGCGACGCTCGGCCTGATCCTCGGCGCCCTCGGAGCGGTCATCGCCGGCGTCCTCTTCGGCACCGACGTGGGCCTGGTCATCGGCGCCACCCTGTTCGGGGTCTGCACCATGTCGGCCACCGTCGGCGGGCTCATGCCGATCGTCGCGAAGTCCATCGGCGTGGACCCGGCGGTCTTCTCCAACCCGTTCATCAGCACGTTCGTCGACGCGACGGGCCTGATCCTGTACTTCCTCATCGCCAAGGCGATCCTCGGGCTCTGAGCACTACCCTGGAGGGGTGACTCTCGAACTCGCCGCCGACCCGATCGACCTCACCGCCGCGCTGGTGGACATCCCCAGCGTGAGCCACGACGAGGAACGGATCGCGAACGAGGTGGAGTCCGCGCTGCGCGCGCTGGGCCGCTTCGAGGTGCTCCGCGTGGGGAACAACGTGCTCGCGCGGACGAATCGCGGTCTGCCGCAGCGGGTGATGCTCGCCGGCCACCTCGACACCGTGCCGATCGCCGACAACGTGCCCAGCCGCCGGGACGGCGGGATCCTGCACGGGTGCGGCACCGTCGACATGAAGAGCGGCGACGCGGTCTTCCTGCATCTCGCCGCCACCATGGCCGAACCGGCCTACGACCTGACCCTGATCTTCTACGAGTGCGAGGAGATCGCCTCGACGTTCAACGGTCTCGGCCGCATCGAGCGGGAGCTGCCCGAGTGGCTGGGCGCCGACGTCGCGATCCTCGGCGAGCCCTCCGGCGGCCTCATCGAGGCGGGCTGCCAGGGCACCATCCGGGTGCGGATCACGGCGGGCGGCGTCCGCGCGCACAGCGCCCGCTCCTGGTTGGGCGACAACGCGATCCACAAGCTCGGCCCCGTCCTCACCGCTCTCCAGGGGTACACCGCGCGCACCGTCGACATCGACGGCTGCGAGTACCGCGAGGGACTCTCCGCCGTCAAGATCGAGGGCGGGGTGGCCGGCAACGTCGTGCCCGACGAGGCCTTCGTGGACGTCAACTTCCGGTTCGCGCCGGACCGCACCGTCGACGAGGCCGTGGCGCACGTCCGGGAGGTCCTCGCCGGCCCGCTCGCCGACGGTGCGCTGGCCTTCGAGGTCACCGACGCCGCGCCCGGCGCGCTGCCGGGCCTCGGCGCCCCCGCGGCGGCGAAGCTCGTGGCGGCCGCCGGCGGGCGGTTCCGCGCCAAGTACGGCTGGACCGACGTCTCGCGGTTCGCCGCGCTGGGCATCCCCGCCGTGAACTTCGGCCCGGGCGACCCGAACTACGCCCACAAGCGCGACGAGCACGTCGAGACGGCGCAGATCACCGAGGTGGCCGCCGTGCTCCGCGCCTTCCTCGCTGGGTAGGTTGTGCGTCATGGCCTCCGATAAGAAGCCCTCCGCCGACCACTACCTGCGCTACCGCGGCCCCGTCCGCGTGCAGGGCGCGGCGGCGGCGGAATCGTCGACCACCGACCAGCGGCTCCTCGCGAACGCGGACGACGCCGACTGGCTGCACCGCGACCCGTGGCGCGTGATGCGGATCCAGGCCGAGTTCGTCGAGGGCTTCGGCGCGCTCGCCGAGCTGCCGCCGGCGGTCACCGTCTTCGGATCCGCTCGGATCACACCGGATTCGCCCGAGTACGCCACCGGACGCGAGCTGGGCGCCGGCCTGGTGCGCGCGGGCTACGCCGTCATCACCGGCGGCGGGCCGGGTGCCATGGAGGCCGCGAACCGCGGCGCCAAGGACGCCGACGGGCTCTCGGTGGGACTGGGCATCGAGCTGCCGTTCGAGCAGGGGCTCAACGACTGGGTCGACCTGGGCATCAACTTCCGCTACTTCTTCGTGCGCAAGACGATGTTCGTCAAGTACGCGCAGGCGTTCGTCTGCCTGCCGGGCGGCTTCGGCACGCTCGACGAGCTCTTCGAGGCGCTCACGCTGGTGCAGACGCACAAGGTGACCCGGTTCCCGATCGTGCTGCTGGGCTCGGCCTATTGGGGCGGACTCGTCGACTGGATCCGCGGCACCCTCACCGAGCAGGGCATGGTCTCGCCCGGTGACGCCGACCTGATCACCGTCACCGATTCCGTGGCCGAGGCCATCGACATCATCGTCCGCGCCGACGCCGCGCGCGAGCGCGAGGCCGCCGCGAGCGAGGTGGACCCCTCGTGACCGCGATCGCCGTCTTCTGCGCCTCGCGCCCCGTGCCGCAGGAGTACATCGACCTGGCCACCGAGGTGGGCCGCGGCATCGCCGCCGGCGGCGACTCGCTGGTCTGGGGCGGCGGGCACGTCTCCATGATGGGCGCGGTCGCCCAGGCCGCCCGCGACGGCGGCGCGCACACCCTGGGCGTGATCCCCACGGCGCTCGTCGACCGCGAGGTGGCCGACCACGCCGCCGACGAGCTGCTGGTGGTCGCCACCATGCGCGAGCGCAAGCAGCTCATGGACGACAACGCCGGCGCCTTCCTGGTGCTGCCGGGCGGCGTGGGGACCCTCGAGGAGTTCTTCGAGGCGTGGACCGCGGGCTACCTCTCGATGCACGACAAGCCCGTGGTGGTGCTCGACCACGAGGGCTTCTACGCGCCGCTCCTGGACTGGATCGACGGCCTCAAGGCGAAGGGTTTCGTGGGTGACGCGGCTCTCGGACGGCTGCGACGCGCGACGGACGTCACGGAGGCCCTCGAGGCGTGCCGTGGTACGGCGGTGCCACGGTAGGCTCGCCGCGTGAGCTCTACGCATAAGAACAGCACCGTCGGTGTCGCGGATCTGGCCCGGGGCGTCGGCAAGCTGCTGCCCGACCTGCCCCTGCTGGTCAAGGAGGGCCCGTCGATCCTGCTGCGCACGCCGAACAGCAAGGAGAGCATCGGCACGGTGTTCGCGAAGCGCGCGGCGCAGCACCCGTCGCGCGATTTCCTGCGCTTCCACGGCGAGGGCATCAGCTACGGCGAGGCGAACGCCACCGTGAACACCTATGCGCGCGTGCTGCTCCAGCGCGGCGTGAAGGTGGGCGACGTGGTCGGCGTGGTTATGCACAACCACCCGCAGATGGTGCTGGTGATGCTCGCGATCGTCAAGGTCGGCGCCACGGCCGGTCTGGTCAATTACAACCAGCGCGGAGCGGTCCTGGCCCACAGCCTGGGCATCCTCGACACCGGCACGATCATCGCCGGCACCGAGGACCTCGAGGCCTTCGATTCGCTCGACGCCGCGGACCGCCCCGCCGACGGGGTGGTGCTCACCATCGACGAGCTCGCCGAGCAGGCGCGGCGGGTGCGCGAGCAGGACCCGCGCGCCACCGAGAACCCGGCCGTCACCGCCACGCTCCCGGCGAGCACCCGCGCCTTCTACGTCTTCACCTCGGGCACCACGGGTATGCCGAAGGCGTCGATCATGACGCACTACCGCTGGCTCAAGGGCATGGCGGGCTTCGGCGCGACCGCGGTGCGCATGCGCCGCGACGACGTCATGTACTGCCCGCTTCCGCTGTACCACAACAACGCCGCGCTCGTCGCGCTCGGCTCGGTGCTGGTCTCCGGCGCCACCCTCGCCATCGGCCGCAAGTTCTCGGCGACCAGGTTCTGGGACGAGGCCAACGAGAACTCGGCCACGATGTTCATCTACATCGGCGAGATCTGCCGGTACCTGCTCAACCAGCCGCCCAAGCCCAGCGACCGGTCCAACACGATCCGGGTGGCCGCCGGCAACGGCATGCGCCCCGAGATCTGGCGGGACTTCCAGGAGCGCTTCGGGATCGAGCGGATCATGGAGTTCTACGCCGCGAGCGAGACCAACATCGCCTTCGTCAACGTCTTCAACATCGAGGGCACCGTCGGCCTGTGCCCCCTGCCGCACGCCGTGGTCGAGTACGACCTCGACACCGCGGGGCCGCTGCGGGATTCGCGCGGCAGGCTCACCCGCGTGAAGCGAGGGCAGAACGGTCTCCTGCTCACCAAGATCACCAAGTCCGCGCCCTTCGACGGCTACACCGACGGGAAGGCGGGCGACGCCAAGCTGATCCGCGACGGCTTCAAGGACGGCGACGTCTGGTTCAACACCGGCGACGTGGTGACCAACCAGGGCTTCGACCACATCGCCTTCGTCGACCGGCTGGGCGACACCTTCCGGTGGAAGGGCGAGAACGTCGCGACCACCGAGGTGGAGGGCGCGCTCGACGAGGCCGACCAGGTGGAGGGCGCCATCGTCTACGGCGTCGCGATCCCCGGGGCCGACGGCAAGGCCGGCATGGCCGCGGTGAAGCTCGCCGAGGGGCGGGAGTTCGACGGTGCCGCGCTCGCCCAGCAGTTGCGGAACGAGCTGCCGGGCTACGCGATCCCGCTCTACGCGCGGGTGGTGCCCAGCCTGGAGGTCACCTCCACGTTCAAGAGCCTCAAGGGCGAGCTCCGCGAGCAGGGCTTCGCCGAGACGGGCGACGACCCGCTGTACGTCTTCGTCGGCGGAGCGGACGGCTACGTGCCCGCCTACGACGGGTACGCGGCGGACGTCGCGGCCGCCAAGGTCCCGGATCTGCGTTCCTAGGATGGCCGGCTCGCCGGTGGGCCCGGTTCCCGTGCGACCCACCTTCTGCGGCCGCCCGGTCCCGGTGGACCGGGCGCTGGTGATGGCGATCATCAACCGGACGCCGGACTCCTTCTACGACCGGGGCAGCTACTTCGCCGTGGACGCCGCGCTCGAGCGCGTGGACGCGGCCGTCGCCGAGGGGGCCGACGTGGTGGACGTGGGCGGCGTCAAGGCCGGACCGGGCCAGGAGGTCGACGCGACCGAGGAGATCGCGCGCACCGTGCCCTTCATCGCGCAGGTGCGCGACCGGCACCCCGGCCTGCTGATCAGCGTGGACACCTGGCGGGCGTCGGTCGCCGAGGCCGCCGTGGACGCGGGCGCCGACCTCATCAACGACACCTGGGCCGGCGCCGACCCGGACCTGCCCAGGATCGCCGCCGCGACCGGTGCGGGCCTCGTCTGCTCGCACACCGGGGGCGCCGTGCCGCGCACCCGGCCGTTCCGGGTGCGCTACCCGGACGTGGTGGCCGACGTGCGCGACGCGCTCGCCGCGGCCGCCGAGGCGGCCTTCGCGGCCGGGGTGCGGGAGGACGGCATCGTCATCGACCCGACCCACGACTTCGGTAAGAACACCCATCACGGGCTCGCCCTGCTGCGGCACCTCCACGAGCTCGTCGGCACCGGCTGGCCGGTGCTGATGGCCCTGTCCAACAAGGACTTCATCGGTGAGACCCTGGACGCGGGGCTCGAGGAGCGCGTCGCGGGCACCCTCGCCGCGACCGCGCTCGCGGCGCACGCCGGGGCCCGCATGTTCCGCGTGCACCAGGTGGCCGATACCCGCCGGGTGGTGGAGACGGTGGCCTCGATCGACGGGGTGCGTCCGCCGGCCCGCGTCGTGCGGGGGCTCGCGTGAACACCGCGCACCGGTTCTTCGAGGAGCCGCGCTGGAGCATCGACGAGCTCGTCGCGGCGAAGGCGGGACGGACCGTCTCCGTCGTGCTCCCGGCGCTGAACGAGGAGGCCACCGTCGGCGCCGTGGTGGCGACGATCGCGCCGCTGCTGGGGACGCTGGTCGACGAGCTGATCGTGCTGGACTCGGGTTCGACCGACGCGACTGCGGAGCGGGCCCGCGCCGCGGGCGCCACGGTGATCAGCCGCGAGGAGGCGATCCCGGGGCTGGCGCCCGTGCCCGGCAAGGGGGAGGCCCTGTGGCGCGGGGTGGCGGCCTCGTCGGGTGACCTCATCGCGTTCGTCGACTCCGACCTGATCGAGCCCGACCCGCGGTACGTGCCGCGCCTGTTGGGGCCCATGCTGTTCCACCCCGAGGTGCACCTCGTGAAGGCCTACTACCGGCGGCCGCTGCGCGTCTTCAAGCAGGGTGAGGACCCGACGGGCGGCGGTCGCGTGACGGAGCTCGTCGCCCGGCCGGTCCTCGCCGCGCTGCGGCCGCCGCTGCGCGCGATCCTGCAGCCGCTGGGCGGCGAGTACGCGGGGACCCGGGAGTTCCTGGCCTCGGTGCCCTTCGCGCCCGGCTACGGCGTGGAGATCGGGCTGCTGCTCGACGCGGAGGCCCGCTACGGGCTGGCGGGCATCGCCCAGGTGAACCTCTCCGTGCGCAAGCACCGCAACCGCGACCTGCGCGACTTGGGGGTGATGAGCCGGCAGATCCTCGGGACAGCGTTGCGGCGCTGCGGGATCGAGGATTCGGGCGCGGGCATCACGCAGTACCTCGTGGAGCCGGGGCCGGAGGACAGGTTCACCGAGGTCACCACGGAGCTGTTCCTGGAGGACCGGCCGCCGGTGGCCTCGCTGCGGTAGCCGCAAGTACTTGACGAGGTGGAAAGTACTTTCTATGGTTGGGGAACCGACCATGGAGGGAACGTCATGACCGAGCGCTTCGCGAACCCCACCCCCGACGAGGCGCGCCGCGCGCTCGCGCTGGCGGACCGGGCCTCCGTCGCCACGCCCGCCGATCGCCGCCGGCTCGAGCGCGGCCTCATCGCGATCGGGCTCGCGGTGGCCGTGCTGTTGCTCGCGCTACGGTTCACCGTGGGTGATCCCGATGCGCCGCAATGGTTCCGCAGCGGTGGAATGGTCGTCGTGCTGGGGTTCTATCTGATCGCGATCGTCGTGGCGACGGTCTCGATGCGCCGCGCGTCCGCCGCGCCGCGGGGCTTCACGCTGCGCTACAGCCTGGGGTTGGGCCTGACGATGCTGCTCTACGCGGCGTACGTCGTCGTCCAATCGGTGCGCGCGGACGCCGTGCCGTGGCCGTGGACGATCACCGCCGCGCTGGTCACTATGACCCCGGCGCTCCTGGGTGCGCGGGCGATCTCCACGCTGGCGCTGCGATGACGACGACGGGCGGCGGCCACGCGCGCCATCGGCTCGACGACGTGATCCACGCACCGGTCCGCCTCTCCATCGTGGCGGCGCTGGCGAAGGTCGAGAACGCCGAGTTCGCCGCCGTCCGGGACGCCGTGGAACTCTCGGACTCCGTGCTCTCCAAGCAGGCCGCGCAGCTGGAGGCGGCGGGGTACGTCGCGATCAAGAAGGGGTACGTGGGCAAGCGTCCGCGCACCTGGCTGTCGCTGACCGCGCGGGGCCGCGCCGCGTTCGACTCCCACCTCGCGGCGCTCCGGACGATCGCTGAGGGCTGAGGGCTGAGGGGGCTGAAGGCAGAGCGCTGAGGGCGGAGCGCTGACGGTGGAGGGCTCACTGCTCACGGTCGTCGATCGAGATGCGGTACCCCCGCCGTGCGAGCGTCCTGCGGCTGCGGAACCTCGTGCTGTGAGCGGAGAAGGGCGTCGAGGGCGGCCGCGCCGGCGACCAGGGCCCGGCCGCGGGAGGCGAGCGCGGCCCGCCAGCCGTCCAGGGTGTCGCGGAGCGGTGCGATGCCGCCGGCGGTGCGCACCTGTTCCGTGAGCTCTGCGATCCGGGCGAGCCCGTAGCCGCCGCGACGCAACTGCTCGGCCATGCGGGCGTCCCGGACGTCGGCGTCCCGGTAGAGGCGGTAGCCGGTGACCCGGTCCCGTGGCGGCCGAACGATTCCCGCGCGCTCCCACGCGCGCAGTGTCGCCGGCACCACACCGAGGAGGCGCGCCGCGTCGCCGACGAAGAGGGCCGGTGCGGAGCCGGTGGCATCGCCGACGCGGGCTGCGTCGGCGGTGGCGTCACGGGCCGCGTCGTCGCCGAGGTCGGCCAGCGCGGCCCGGACCAGTCGGAAGGTCTCGCGATCACCGGCGAGCTCCGCGTGGGCGTCGTCGAGCAGCGCGAAGGCGGTGTCGAGGTCGCCGCGGTGCACCGCCCGCAGGATCGACCCCGCCCGCGCGTGCCCGCATCCGGGCATCAGCGCGAGGAAGGCGTCGAGGGAGAGTCGGTGCCGTCGGGTGTAGGCCCGATAGCCCGACGGTGTGCGCTCGGCCGGCGGCAGGATGCCCTGCTCCTCGTAGTTGCGCACCGCCTGGGTGGAGAGCCCGTGCGGGCGGGCGAGATCGACGGGACGCATCATGGTGTGAAGGTCATCGTCGGCTGTCCTGGAGATTCGGCGTAGAAGTTTCAATGGGGCCTTCAACGATATCGTGGAGGGAATGAATCCGGACCAGGTAGACCTCGTTTCCTTCCTCGATGCACTGACCACCCCGACCCGCGTGCTGGCCCTCGGCGAGCCCATGCACGGCTCCGAGGAGATCCTCCGCGCCCGCAACGCGGTGATCGAGGACCTCGTGCTGCGGGGCGGCTACCGCTCGATCGCGGTGGAGTCCGACCTGCACCGCGCGCCGCTGGTGAACGACTACCTCGCGGGCGCCGACGTCGACCTGCGGCGGGTGCTCGACGAGGGCTTCAGCCACCCGTACGTGCACGACCTGGACGCGACCGGCGAGCTGTTGCGCGCGCTCCGCGGCCTCAATCGGACGCTGGAGACGCCGGTGCGGTTCTACGGCTTCGACGGGCCCATGGAAATGGCGGCGGCCCCGAGCCCGCGGGCCTTCCTGCTGCGCCTGCGGGCGGCCCTGGCCGAGGTCGCCCCGGGCATCGTCGGGGAGCCGGAGCTCGACGCGCTGCTCGGCGACGACGCCCGGTGGACCGAGGAGGCCGCCATGTACGAGGCGGACCGGGGCGTGGGGCGGACCGGCGCGGCCGATCGGCTGCGCCTGCTGGCCGATGACCTGTGTGCCGTCCTCGACGCGCAGGCGCCGGAGCTCGCCGCGCGTGCCGAGGACTGGTGGTGGCTGCGGGCCGATGCCGCCACGGCCGTCGGCCTGCTGCGCTACCACGCGATCATGGCGACCGACACACCCGACCGGCTCGGCCGGCTCAGCGCTCAGCGGGACGCGATGATGGGGCACAACCTGGTGGCGATCGCCCGCCGCGAGGCGCCGCGCGGCGGCACCGTCGCGTTCGCCCACAACCTGCACCTGCAGCGCGGGCCGAGCGAGATGCGGATGGGGCCGCACCCGGTGCGCTGGTTCAGCGCCGGCGCGCAGGCGGCGGCGCGCCTCGGCGACGGATACCGGTTCGTCGCGATCGGGATCGGGGCCGCCCCCGCGCACGGCCTCGCCGCGCCGGCGCCGGGCACCGTCGAAGGGGAACTGTGCCGCGACCACGGCGGCCCGGCCCGTCTGTATCCGGGGCCGGATCTCGCCGAGCGGCTGCGCGGCGCGTCCGCGCGCGCCGACCGGGATGCGCTGGGCGCGTACTTCCCGCTGGAGCCCGAGCGGATCGCGGCGACGGACGCCGTCCTCTTCATCCCCGAGGTTCGGGCATGATGGCCCCATGGTGATCGTGTTGTACGCCCTGGGACTGCTGGCCGTCGCGGCCGTGCTGTACGGCGTGGCCGCGCTGGTCTTCGGTCGCGGCGACGAGACCCCGCCGCTGGAGACGGGCGCCACGCCGACGGTGCTGCCCGCCGAGGACGTCGCCGGAGTGGACGTCCGCGCGCTCCGGTTCCAGCAGGTGGTACGGGGGTACAAACCCGCCGAGGTGGACTGGGCCCTCGAACGACTGGCCCGGGAGATCGACGTCCTGCGGGCCCGCCTCGCCGCCGAGCAGGACCCCGCGGCGGCCGCGACCGACGCGCCGCGCGAGGCCGACTAGGTGCGCATTGCCAGTGGTCCGCACCGATCGGTGCAGCGCACAGGCTAGAATGTGGAGCGGACCCGCTGCGGGCTGCGCTCGGGCGGGTGAAGGATCTGAAGGGAGCAACGGATGGCGGCGATGAAGCCACGTACGGGGGACGGCCCCTTGGAAGCGACCAAGGAGGGGCGCGGGATCGTGATGCGCGTACCCCTGGAGGGTGGTGGACGCCTCGTGGTGGAGCTCACGCCGGATGAGGCCGCTGCGCTCGGCGAGGAGCTGCGCGGCGTCACGTCGTAGTCCGTCGTCCTGCTTCATCTGAAAGATCCCGCGCGGTGCGACCGTGCGGGATCTTCTCGTTCACAGGGGGTCCCATGGTGCACGTCCCGCCCGGCCTGGCCGCGGTCCTGCCCGCGCTGGCCTGCCCGCACTGCGGCGGGGGATTCGACGCCGACGGCGGCACGCTGCTGTGCCCGGCCGGCCACTCCTTCGACGTCGCCCGGCAGGGCTACGTCTCGCTCCTCGCGGGCGACGCGAGCGGTCTCATCGCCGACGACGCCGCGATGATCGCCGCGCGGGAACGCTTCTTCGCGACCGGCCACTACGAGACCTTCCACGCCGCGGTCGCGGCGGCCGCCGGCGACGCGCCCGCGGGCCCCGTGCTCGACTGCGGGGCCGGCGAGGGCGAGTACCTCGCGCGGGCGTGCGCCGCCCGCGCCGCGAACGGGCTCGGCGGCACCGGTATCGGGCTCGACCTCTCGAAGCCGGCCGCGCGCCGCACCGCCCGGCGGGGGCCGTCGATCGGGGCGGTCGTCGCGAACGGCTGGGCGCGACTGCCCGTCGCCGACGGTGCCGTCGCCGTGGTCCTGTCGGTCTTCGCGCCCCGCAACGCCGTCGAGTTCGCCCGGGTCCTCGCGCCCGGCGGCCGGCTCGTGGTGCTGACGCCGGGGCCGCGGCACCTGCGCGAGATCGTGGAGCCGCTCGGGATGATCTCCGTCGAGGAGGGCAAGGTCGCGCGGCTCGACGGTGCGCTGCACGACTTCTCTCTCGTCTCGCGCGAGAAGCACGAGTGGGTCATGGATCTCACGGCCGAGGCCGCGGCCGATCTCGTCGCGATGGGGCCCAGCGCGCACCACGGCGCGCCCGAGGAGCGCGCCGCCGCGATCGCCCGGCTCACCGCGGACGGCACCGCCGCCGTCACCGCGTCGGGGACCGTCAGCGTCTACGCGGTGCGGTAGGCGCGCCGAGCCGGTGCCTGCCGGGCGGCGCCGCACCGTCGGGGCGGGCTCGCGGTCCTATCCGCGCGCGGCGACGGCGTGGCGGTAGACGTCCAGCGTCTGCGCGGCGATGGACTCCCAGCTGAAGTCGGCGACCGCCCGGGCGCGGCCGGCGACGCCGTACGCGGCCGCGCGCGCCGGATCCGCGCAGAGCGCGTTCACCGCGTCGGCCAGGCCCGCCTCGAAGACGTCGGTGTGCGCCTCGTCGTAGTGCACGAGCGTCCCGGTCTCGCCGTCGACGACCACCTCGGGGATGCCGCCGACGTCGGAGGCGACGACCGCGGTGCCGCACGCCATGGCCTCGAGGTTGACGATGCCCAGCGGCTCGTACACCGACGGGCAGACGAAGACCGTGGCGGCGCTGAGGATCTCGCGCACCTTCGGGGTGGGCAGCATGTCCTGCACCCAGTGCACGCCGTCCCGGGACTCGGCGAGCGCGGCCACGGCGTCGGCCGTCTCCGCGGCGATCTCGGGGGTGTCCGGGGCGCCGGCGCACAGCACGAGCTGGATGTCCGGATCGAATCGGTGTGCCGCGGCGACCAGGTGCTTCACGCCCTTCTGCCGCGTGATGCGGCCGACGAACGCGGCGATCGGGCGGTCCGGATCGACGCCGCGCTCGACCAGGGGGGAATCCTCGCCGAAGGTCGGGGCGGGATGCCAGACCTCCGAGTCGATGCCGTTGAGCACCACGTGGACCCGCGCGGGGTCGAGGTTCGGGTAGGCGTCGAGCACGTCGTCGGCCATGCCGCGGCTCACGGCGATCACGGCGTCGGCGTACTCGACGGCGTTGCGCTCGGCCCAACTGGAGAGGCGGTAGCCGCCGCCCAACTGCTCGGCCTTCCAGGGGCGGTGCGGCTCGAGCGAGTGAGCGGTGAGGATGTGCGGCACGCCGTAGAGCTGCGCGGCGACGTGCCCGGCGAGGCCGGTGTACCAGGTGTGGCTGTGCACGACGTCGGCCTCGGCCGCGAGGTTCGCCATCCGCAGGTCGGTGGAGAACATCTCGAGCGCGGTGTTCGCGCCGGCGAGCTCGGGGTCCGGCCCCGAGACGGTGACGCCGTCCAGGTCCGGCCGCGGGGCGCCCATGCAGTGCACGTCGACCTCGCAGAGGCCGCGCAGCCGCGCGACGAGTTCGGTCACGTGCACGCCCGCCCCGCCGTAGACCTCCGGCGGGTACTCCCTCGTCATCATCGCTACACGCATGGCCACCACGCTAGAGCGTGCCGGAGCCGCACGCAGGCGGTTCGACGGAGCCCGAGCGGTGCGGTTCACCTGTGGTTCTCCGCCCGGACGCCTGTGCATCGCCGTGGAACAGGATGCACTGTCGCAGAACGCTGCACGGGTGCCCGGATTGGGGTTAGCGTGGACCCCGTGAGCAACCAGCCTCGTGTCCTGGGAATCGTCCTCGCCGGTGGCGAGGGCAAGCGCCTGTATCCGCTGACCGCGGACCGCGCGAAGCCCGCAGTGCCCTTCGGCGGTTCGTACCGCCTCATCGACTTCGTGCTGTCGAACCTGGTGAACGCCGGGTACCAGCGGTTGTGCGTGCTGACCCAGTACAAGTCGCACTCGCTGGACCGGCACATCAGCCAGACGTGGCGCATGTTCGGCTTCCGCGGCGAGTACATCACTCCCGTGCCGGCGCAGCAGCGCGTGGGCAAGCGCTGGTTCACGGGCAGTGCGGACGCGATCTTCCAGTCGATGAACCTCATCACCGACGACGATCCCGACTACATCGTGGTCTTCGGCGCGGACCACGTGTACCGCATGGATCCGTCGCAGATGGTGCAGGCGCACATCGAGTCCGGCGCGGGCGTCACCGTCGCGGGCATCCGCGTGCCGCGCGCCGAGGCGAAGGCCTTCGGCTGCATCGAATCCGACGACTCCGGCAGGATCACGCAGTTCCTGGAGAAGCCCGCCGATCCGCCCGGCACCCCCGACGACCCCGAGGTCACCTTCGCGTCGATGGGTAATTACGTCTTCAGCCGGCAGGCCCTCGTCGAGGCGATCATCGCCGACGCCGAGAACCCCGACTCCGACCACGACATGGGCGGCGACATCATCCCCGCCTTCGTGGCCCGCGGCGAGGCGGCCGTCTACGACTTCAGCGACAACAAGGTGCCCGGCGCCACCGAGCGCGACGCCGGCTACTGGCGCGACGTCGGCACCATCGACGCCTTCTACGAGGCGCACATGGATCTGGTCTCCGTGTACCCGATCTTCAACCTCTACAACCGCCAGTGGCCCATCCGCTGCGAGAACGACAACCTGCCCCCGGCCAAGTTCGCGCGCGGCGGGCTCGCGCAGGAGTCCATGGTGGGCGCGGGCAGCATCATCTCCGGCGCGACCGTCCGCAACTCGGTGATCGGCGCCAACGTCACGATCGGCGACGGTGCCACCGTCGAGGGGTCGGTACTGATGCCGGGCGTGAAGATCGAGCCGGGCGCCGTCGTGCGGCGCGCGATCCTCGACAAGAACGTCGTGGTGGGCCGCGGGGAGATCCTCGGCGTGAATCTCGACCGCGAGCGCGAGCGGTTCAACGTCTCCACCGGTGGTGTGGTCACCGTCGGCAAGGGCATCCGGATCGGCTGATCCCCGGCCCGAGTGGACCGGGGTCGGTCAGCCGCGAGCGGGGATTCCGATCGGGGTCAGGCCGCGTCGTCGGCGCGGGCGAGCAGGCCGTGGGAGGAGCCGCGGAGGATGATGTCGACGACGGCGTCGGCATCGTCGGACATGGGGACGTGACCGCTGCCCTGGAGCCAGATGTGCTCCGCCTGGGGGAGCAGGCGGCGGGCGCGCCGGCCCTGGTACGGCAGCAGGACGCGGTCCTGCGTGCCCCAGGCGATGGTGACGGGGACCTCGGCGGCGATGTCGGCCTCGAACGTGAACGCGCCGCCGATGATGTCGCGGAGCGTGTGCCGGGCGTCGACCATGTTCCGGAGGTCGCCGAGGACGCGGTCGGCGTCCAGGCGCTCGCCGTGTGTCATCAGTGAGGCGAGCATGAGGCGGCGGCCGATCCCGCTGCGGGTGAGGAGCGGCGCGAGGGGCGCCGCCACGCGACCCGCCGTGATGAGCGCGGTGAAGTGCGCGCGGATCAGCTGGAAGTCCATGTCGTCGCGCCAGAAGCCCGCGGGGGAGAGGCCGGTCGCGCTGCTGACGATGCCGCTCGCGGCGGCCTCGAGCGCGATGCGGCCGCCCAGCGAGTTGCCGGCGATGTGCGGGCGGACGAGCCCCAGATCGTCGAACAGGTCCTCCAGGTGCTGCTGCAGGGCCTCCTGGACCGTGCGGCCGGCGAGCTCGAGCGCGGGGGATTCGCCGTGGCCGGGGAGGTCGAAGAGGATCACCTCGCGGTGCTCCGCGAGCCGCTCCGCGACCGGGTACCAGGCTTGACGGCGGTGCGCGATCCCGTGGACCAGCACCAGCGGCTCACCGGAGCCGAATCGTTCGTACGCCAACATCTCGTGCCACCTCATCGGGGTAGGCGGGCCGGGCCCGCGGGTCCGACGGTGCGCCGGACGGATTGTTCGGAGCGTACGGATTGATAGATGGAGGCGCAATACCTCTCAGAAAAGTCGCTGGTGATGGGTTCCGCCTCCACGGGCCCGTCCGGCGGCTCCGCGATCAGTCGCGGGCGAGGGCGGCGCGCACCTGGTGGGCGACGGTCGTGTGCTCCGCCGACTCCGGAAGGGCGTCGACGGGCCACCAGCGGAGGTCGTTCGACTCGTCGCTGATCGCGAGCTCCGGCGTGCCGGCGCCCACCGCGAAGGCGCGGAAGCGGAGATCCAGGTGGCGGGTAGGGACGCCGAGGGAGCACCGGATCGGGTGGGTGTGCAGCGTGAGCAGGTCCGCGTCGAGCACGAGGTCGGCCAGGCCCGACTCCTCGTGCCCCTCGCGGAGCGCGGCGGCGGCCACCGTCGAATCCGTGTCCTCGCAGTGCCCGCCCAACTGCAGCCATTCGCCGACCCGCGGGTGGTGGGTGAGCACGACGTGGGTGCGCGCCTCGTTGAGGATCACCACCGATGCCGTGATGTGGCCCGGCACGTTCGCGCGGGCGCAGGCGTTCGGCTGGGCGTCGAGGAAGGCGAGCACGGTGTGGCGCAGGGCGTCGTCGGCGTCGGTGCGCGCGTCGAACCGGGCGAGGGCGTCGATCGCGGATGCGTGCAGAGAGGTGAAAGTCACTCGGCTACCGTCCTTCCGGCGTGTGCGGGGCCGGCTCGCCGTCCTGCGGGCCGCGGCCGCGAGCGGGTATCTCGATGAGCATGTCGCCCGGCGGGAGGGGCGGCCGGGGAGCGGCCAGCACCGCCGGATCGGCCGGGTGGCCGACGGCGATCGCGCCCGCGGGACGGTAGTCGTCGGGGAGGCCCAGCACGTCGCGCACGGTCTCGGCGGCGAAGATCGTCGATCCGACCCAGCAGCTGCCGATCCCGCGCACGGCCAGCGCCACCAGCAGCGACTGGACCGCGGCGCCCACGGCCACGGTGAACATCGTCTCCTCGGCGGCGGTCCGCCGGGCGTCCGGGTAGTCGTGGGCACCGTCGGGGACCATGAACGGGAGGATCAGCTCCGGGGCGTCGTAGAGCAACTGCCCGCGCCGCACCCGCTTCTCGACGGACTCGGGCGTGCGGCCGTCGCCGGAGAGGTCCTGCGCCCATTGCTCCTTCATGGCGTCCAGTAGCGCCGTACGCCGCTCCGCGTCCCGCACCCAGACGAAGCGCACGGGATGCGTGTGGTGCGGCGCAGGGGCCGTCAGGGCCTCCGCTACGGCATCACGGACGGCGTCGGCGGGCACCGGCTCGTCGGCGAAGGCCCGGACCGAGCGTCGCACGAGGAGCGCCTGCCGGCGGGCGAGCTCGACGCCCGTGTGGAACAGGTCGTCCTCGCCCGGGCGCACGAGGCCGCGGGCGGTCGCGAGCGGCGAATCCGCCTCGGGGGCGCGGACCGCGAAGCCGCGTACCACCGCGACCGGGACGCCGCCCAGCTTGCCCTTGACGAGGTCGGCCGCGGCGGCCAGTTCATCGGCGACGGCGATCTCGGTGACCACCAGGTCGTTGCCGTAGGCGTCGACCGCGCCCGCGTAGCCGTGCAGCACCTCCATGCCGGCGGCGCCGATCGCCGCGTCCGTCTGGCCGTTCCGCCAGGCGCGGCCCATGGTGTCGGTGATCAGCACCGCGACGTCCACGCCGAGGAGTTCGCGGAGCCCGGCGCGCACGGCGGCCGCGCTGCCGTCGGGATCCTCGGGCAGCAGGGCGACGGTGTCCGAGGCCACGTTCGAGGCGTCCACCCCCGACGCGGCCTGCACGATGCCGAGCCTGTTCTCGGTGATCCAGGTGCGGCCCTTGGTCGCGAGCACGCGCACCGACTCCTCGGCGATGAGGCGGCGCCGGAAGGCGTCGCGCTCCTCGGGGTCCGACGGCGCGTCGAGCACCCGGCCCTCCGCCTTGGAGAAGACCTTCGAGGTGATGACGACGACGTCGCCGTCCGCGAGCCAGGGGGCGGCCGCGGCGAGGAGCGCGGCCACGTCGTCGCCCGGCGTCACCTCGGGGACGCCGAGGACCGGGAGGATCTCGAGCGACGCGGCGCCGTGATCGCGCGCGGGACGGGTTGCGGGACCGTGCTCGCCGACGGTGCCGGGCCCGCCGGCGCCGCCGTCCGCGCCCGGCGTGCTCACAGGCCCACCAACGCGAGGCCGGCGTCGATCATCGCCGCGGTGGCCTGCGGCGAGCTCATCAGGAGCGGCGCCGCCGCGACGGGCAGGCCCTCGATGGCGACGCCCGCGTCCTCCTCCGAGACCAGCCAGCCGTCGAGGATGCCGTTGCCGCTGCGCGCACCGAAGTGCTCGCCGATCGCCCGGGCGCTGGTCTCGATGCCGAGCACCTCGAGGCAGCGATCGGCCATGCCGCGCAGCGGCGCACCGCCGATCACGGGGGAGACGCCGACGACCCGGGCCTTCGTGGTGCGCAGCGCCGCCCGAACACCGCCGACCGACAGGATCGCGCCGATGGAGACGACCGGGTTCGACGGGGCGAGGAAGACCACGTCGGCCTCCTCGATGGCGGCGAGGGCGGCCCGCGAGGCCTGAGCCTTGCCGGACCCGCCGCCGTCGGCGCCGCCCACCTGCGCGAAGCCGAACGTCTCGATGTCGGCGCGGTACCGGACCCACCACTCCTGGAAGTGGATGGCCTTCTTCGCGCCGTCGGTGGAGTCGGGGTCGGCGACCACGACGTGCGTCTCGTGCCGGCCGTCGGTCGCGGGCAGCAGTCGCACCCCCGGCTGCCAGCGGTTGCACAGCGCCGCAGTGACGTCGGTGAGCGGGTATCCGGAGGCGAGCATCTGCGTGCGGATCAGGTGGGTCGCGAGGTCGCGGTCGCCCAGGCCGAACCAGTCGGGGTCGGCGCCGTACTTCGCCAGCTCCTCCTTGGCGTGCCAGGTCTCGTCGCGGTGGCCCCACCCGCGCTCGGTGTCGATGCCGCCGCCGAGGGTGTACATGCAGGTGTCGAGATCGGGGCAGATCCGTACGCCGTGCATCCACGCGTCGTCGCCCACGTTCACCACCGCGGTCACGGAGTCCCCGGCGGCGCCGCCGGGCGCCGGGCCGTCCTTCTCGGGGAACGGCGTCACCCCGAAACGCTCACGTGCGCCCTCGAGGAACCGCGCACCGCCGACACCGCCCACCAGCACCGTCACCTTCACGGTGTCGAGGGTAATGGTCGCCGGGCGATCGCTCCCGCGACGGGTGTCGGCCGTCGGGAAGGTGCGCGGAGGTCCCACTCCCTGGCATGATCGAAGGCGCGACGCGCCCCGGTGGTGCGTCGGCGGGCGCGTGTGAAATATGACGCGGATCACATCTCAACCACGTGTCGAGGGCTCACATTCGGGCATCCAGGTGGTATTAGCTAATTTCCCGGTTCAGCTTGACGTGGCAGCTTTGCACGTGTGTAATCACAACCGTGTCATTCAGTGCGGCGATCTCTTCGCCGGCGCGGGGCATGCAGACAGGAAATCCATCGAACACCACGAAAGCAACGAGGGAGGCGGGCCGATGACGATCGACGCTCATCGTGAACCGTTCGGAAGCTTCTCCGGTGGGTCCAGCCGCGCGCACCTGAGTGTCGTGCCCGCGGGTTTCGAGGAACTCTACGAGGCCGTCGAGGATCAGTGGCAGGACCGCGCACTGTGCTCGCAGACGGATCCCGAGGCGTTCTTCCCCGAGAAGGGTGGCTCCACCCGCGAGGCCAAGCGCATCTGCCTGGGCTGCGAGGTCCGCAACGAGTGCCTCGAGTACGCCCTCCAGAAGGATGAGCGGTTCGGCATCTGGGGTGGGCTGTCCGAGCGCGAGCGCCGCAAGCTCAAGCGCGGCATCATCTGATCGTTCGTCGCGCGGCGGCCGCTGTTCGGACGGCGGCCCGCACGACGGGTCCGTCCGAGCGGTGAGGTCCGCCCGGGCGGACGTTCTGTATTAGGGTGCTCCCACCGCGGCCACCCGTCGAGATCACGGCGCCCCCGCCGCGGCGGGCGTCGAGCGTGACGTCGTCAAGCGGGTGGTCGCCGTTCAGAGCGCGTCCGGGCCGGCGAGCAGGGTCTCCTCGGTCACGCCCAGGTAGTCGCTGATCTGGTGCACCAGGATCGCGAGGATCTCATCCAGCAGGTCCGCCTCCGTCTTCGCGCGACGCTGCAGCGGGCGGCGGAACACGATCAGCCGCGCCCGCGTGCGATTGCCCCGTCGGTCGATCCCCACCGGGACCATGCGCGCCAACGGGATCGGGCCGTCGGCCTCCACCTCGGCGGGCCACGACACGGCGTCCGGATCGTGCGGCAGGATCCCCGGCACGTCGTCGACGGCGATGTCCAGGTCGCTCAGCTTGTCGTGCCACAGCGCATCGATCTCGGCGAAGGCGTCGAGCACCACCTCGTCGAAGTCCTGCGCCCGCGTCCGGTGCGCCGGGAGATCGCGGGGCACCAGCGGCCCGCGCAGCCCGTGGCCGCGCCGGTCCCGCGCCACGCGCCGGCGTAGCTGCGCACCGCCGGTGGGCGTCCGTCTCCTGCTTCTCATGGTGTTCTCAGTCTAGGTGGAACCGGTCCGAAGGGCCGTTGGTCGCCGCTGTCCGGTGTGTCGGGAGCGCCCGACTCGGGCCAGGGGTTAACCTTCTTGCTGTGAACTCCGTCCGTCAGTGCTGCCGCCCCGGCTGCAGGAACCACGCCGTGGCGACGCTGACGTTCGACTACCGCCAGTCGATCGCGGTGCTGGGGCCCTTGGGAACCACGAGCGAACCCCACTCCTGGGACCTCTGCGAGTTCCACGCGACCCGGATGACCGCGCCGCGCGGCTGGGAGATGCTCCGAAACCTCCCCGCGTACAGCGCCGCCTCCGTCGGCAACGCCGCCCTCGACGACGATCTCACCGCGCTGGCCGACACGGTCCACGAGCGCGCCGCCCGGGAGCAGAGTCGCCGCACCCCGGCCGAACCCGTCGACGCGCCGCTGCGGTCCCTCCCGCCGATCGGCGCCATGCGCCCGGTCCACGACGGCCTCGGCGGTCCCCACACCACGCCCTCCGCGCAGCCCGGGGGCTCGGCGCCGAAGCACGCGGCCCGGCCCGGCCGTCGGGGTCATCTGCGGGTGCTGCCCGACCCGGTCGACTGAGAGTCGCCCGAGAAGCCGTCGCGTCCCCGCGCCGGATGCCGGTTCGCGTCCGGTTTGCCGATAGGGTGGGACGTCCGCACGGGGCCCGCCGGGTTTCCGCATGCCGTTCACAGGAGGTCGTCGAGCGTGGTTCGAGCGCTGGAGTCGGTGCAGGCTGTCATCAAGGCGTACGACGTGCGCGGCCTGGTCGGGGAGCAGATCGATGAGGACTTCGTCCGCGACGTGGGCGCCGCCTTCGGCGCGCTGATCCGCGGCGAGGGCGCGACCGGCGCCGTCGTCGGGCACGACATGCGCGACTCCTCGCCCGCACTGTCCGCGGCCTTCGCCGCGGGCGTGACCGCGCAGGGCATCGACGTCACCCTGATCGGCCTCGCGTCCACCGACGAGCTGTACTTCGCGTCCGGCCTGCTCGACCTCCCCGGCGCCATGTTCACGGCCTCGCACAACCCCGCGGCCTACAACGGCATCAAGCTCTGCCGCGCGGGCGCCAAGCCCGTGGGGCAGGAGACGGGCCTGCGGCAGATCACCCAGCAGGTGGCCGACGGCGTCCCGTCGTACGACGGCGCCCCCGGCCGGGTGTCCGAGCGGGACGTGCTCGACGAGTACGGCGACTACCTGCGGGGCCTCGTCGACCTGTCCGGTTCGCGCCCGCTGCGGGTGGCCGTGGACGCGGGCAACGGGATGGGCGGATTCACCGTGCCCTCGGTGCTCGGGCCCGTCGAGGCGCTCGACGTCCGGCCGCTGTTCTTCGAGCTGGACGGCAACTTCCCGAACCACGAGGCCAACCCGCTCGACCCGAAGAACCTCGTCGACCTGCAGACGTTCGTCGTCGAGCAGGGCGCCGACATCGGCCTCGCCTTCGACGGCGACGCCGACCGCTGCTTCGTCGTGGACGAGAAGGGCGAGCCCGTCTCGCCGTCGGCCGTGACGGCCCTCGTCGCGGAGCGGGAGCTCGCGAAGAACCCGGGCGCCACCGTGATCCACAACCTCATCACGTCCAAGGCGGTGCCCGAGATCATCGCCGAGAACGGCGGCACGGCCGTCCGCACCCGCGTGGGGCATTCGTTCATCAAGGCGCAGATGGCCGAGACCGGCGCGGTCTTCGGCGGCGAGCACTCCGCGCATTACTACTTCCGCGAGTTCTGGGGCGCCGACTCCGGCATGCTGGCCGCGATGCACGTGCTGGCCGCGCTCGGCGAACAGCCGAAGGCGCTCTCGGAGCTGATGGGCGGGTACGACCGGTACGCCGCGTCGGGCGAGATCAACTCGACGGTGGCGGACCAGGGTGAGCGCACGCGCGCCGTACTCGATGCTTTCGCAGACGAAATCGAGAGCACCGATGAACTGGACGGCGTGACGGTACAGTTGGATTCGGGCGCCTGGTTCAACCTGCGCGCTTCCAACACCGAGCCGCTGCTCCGGCTGAACGTCGAGGCGGCGTCCACGGACGAGGTGCGCGCGCTGACCGAGCGGATCCTGGCGATCGTACGTGCCTGATCGCGCAGTGCGCTCCGGCGGTCGAAACGGCGCCGGCGGGACGCAGCGCCGATGGGACGGGAGGAAGCCGTGACCGAGATGACCGGCGCCGGGAGCGGAGCGAGCGGGCCGTATACGACCGATCTCGATGATCCGGCGGGTCTGATCGCGGCCGACGTGGGCGGACACCTGCGCGCCGCCGCGCTCGCGGGCGCGCAGGCGCGCGCCGTCGCCGGCGCCGTCGACGAGGGCGCCCTCGCCGAGCTCGACGGCCTCGCGCCGCGCGCCGTCGTGGTGGTCTGCGGCGCGGGTCCCGCGGCCGCGGCGGCCGGCTTCGTCGAGGCCCTCACCGCCGGCCGGTTCGACGTTCCGCTCGTCCGCTCCACCGAACTGCCGCCCTGGGTGGGTGCGCTCGACGTGGTGGTCGTCTGCGGCTTCGACGCGGGCGATCTCGTGCTGGCCCGCGCCATCGCGACGGCCTCGCGGCGCGGCGCCGTCGTCGTGGTCGCGGTCCCGATGGAGGGCCCCGTCGCCGAGGCGGCCGCGGGGCGCACCGTCGACCTCGCGCCGCGGCTGCGCGTGCCCGAGCGGTTCGGCTTCATCGGTGTCGCCGCCGCGCTGCTCGCCGTGCTCGGCCGGCTCGCCGGCACCGACCGCGGCGACGTGCCGGGGGAGGGCTTCCTGCACACGCTCGCCGAGACCCTCGACGACGAGGCCGTGCGGGGCGCGCCCGACCGCGACGTCGAGTCCAACCCCGCGAAGCGCCTCGCCGCGCGCATGACGGGGCGGCGGATCGCGCTCACCGCCGATACCGCGCCCGGCCTCGCCGTCGCGGAACACGCGGCGTCGCAAGCCCTCACGCTCGGCGGCCAGGTCGTCGCCGCGGTGGGCCTCGCCGACGTCGAGCTGGCCACGCCCGAGCTCGCGGCCGCGCCGTCGGGCGGGGCGCTGGAGACGGGCGCCGCCGTGGACCCGCTGTTCCACGATCCGTTCCTCGACGGCCCGGCGGCGCAGACCCCGCTGCGGGTCCTGATCCTGACCACGGAGCAGCGCGCGCCGCTGGTGGAGGCGCGGCTGCGCGCCCTGCCCGATGTGGAGTCGTTGCCCGTCGACGAGGGCGCCGAGCGCTCGGCGGAAGCGACGGGGCCGCGCGCGGACGCGCTGGACCTGCTGGCGCTCGCGGTACGGTTCGATCTCGCGTCGGTCTACCGGCGCCTGACGGGGGAGGCGTGATGCAACGGATCGAGGGAGTCATCCGGCCGTACGCCTGGGGCTCGCGCACGGTCCTGGCGACGATGCAGGGGCGGCCGGTGCCGTCGAACCATCCCGAGGCGGAACTGTGGTTCGGCGCGCACCCCGCCGACCCCGCCAAGCTCTACGACGCCTCCGACGCCGCGACCGGCGGCGACCTGCTCGCCGCGATCAGCGCCGACCTCGACGGCCAGCTGGGTGCGCCCTGCCGCGGCGAGTTCGGCGACCGCCTGCCCTACCTGGTGAAGGTGCTCGCCGCCGACGAGCCGCTCTCCCTGCAGGCGCACCCGTCGCGCGAGCAGGCGGAGGAGGGCTTCGCCCGCGAGAACGCCGCCGGGATCCCCCTGGACGCGCCCGAGCGCAACTACCGCGACGCCGCGCACAAGCCCGAGGTCGTCATCGCGCTGAGCCGGTTCGAGGCCCTCGCCGGCTTCCGCGACCCGGCGGTCACCGTCGAGCTGCTGCGCGTGCTGGCCGTGCCGGAGCTGGACAGCTACCTGGGACTGCTCGCCGGCCAGCCGGACTCGCAGGGCCTGCGCGCGCTGGTGACGACGTGGATCACGTTGCCGCAGCCCGCGTTGGCGGTGCTCGTGCCCGCGGTGCTCGGCGGCTGCGTGCGCTACCTGGAGAGCGGCGCGGAGCGGTTCAAGGGCGAGGCGCAGCTGGCCCTGACGCTGGGCGAGCGCTACCCCGACGACGCCGGGGTGCTGGCGGCGCTGCTGCTCAACCGGATCGTGCTCGACCCGGGGCAGGCGCTGTACCTCTCCGCGGGGAACCTGCACGCCTACGTGAGCGGCGCGGCCGTGGAGGTCATGGCGAACTCCGACAACGTGCTGCGCGGGGGGCTCACGCCGAAGCACGTCGACGTGCCGGAGCTGCTCCGGGTGCTGGACTTCACGCCCCGCGCACCGTCGGACCTGGCGCCCCGGACCTCGACGGTGGGCCCCGAGGTGATCTTCTCGACGCCCGCGCCGGAGTTCCGGGTCTCGCGGGTGCGGCTCGACGGGACCGCGCTCAAGCGCGCCGCGTCGGTGGAGCTGGACGCACGCGGCCCACAGCTGCTCGTCGTCACCGAGGGCACGGTGACGGTGCGCAGTCGGGGCCGGTCGATCGACGTGCCGGCGGGCAGCGGCCTGTGGATGGCCGCCGCGGATCCGGACGTCGTCGTCGCGGCGCACTCTCCCTCCGCGGAGTTCTTCCGGACGCTCGTCGGCGGCCACTGAGCGGTCACCGAGCGGTCTCCGACCGACCGTCGACGGCGCGCGTTCCTTCGGGACGGACGTCGATCCTTGAGCCCCTTGAAAATTCGGCGGAACTATTTTCCCACTTCGTTTGCAGGCGCAATGGCGCGGGCGTAGGTTGCGGAGCAGGGCGATCGCCCTCTGCCCGAGCCGAGTCACGGGCCCTTCGGGCGGACCATGCGACAAGGGAGAACTGCGATGTCCGTCGTCACCATCATCGGAGCTGGAGTCATCGGCGTTTCCTGGGCGAAGCTGTTCGCCGATGCCGGCTGGGAGGTGCGGGTCTCGGACCCACGCCCGGACCTGAAGGAGGTCCTCGCCGGGGTGAACGCCGCCGCGGTTCCCGATCTCGTCGAGGCCGTCACCGGCACCGACTACGTCCAGGAGGCCGGTCCCGAACGGATCGAGCTCAAACACACGATCTTCGAGACGGCCGCCGCGAACACCGGCGACGGCGTCGTGCTCGCGTCGTCGTCCTCGTCGCTGCTCCCGTCGGTCATCGCCGAGGGCAACGCGGCGGCCGACCGGATCGTCATCGGCCACCCGTTCAACCCGCCGAACCTGATGCCGCTCGTCGAGGTCGTCCCCTCGCCCGCGACGTCGGCCGCGACGGTCGACCGCGCCATCGAGGTGTACCGCTCGCTCGGCAAACTCCCGATCCGGGAGAAGAAGGAGATCCCCGGCTTCGTCGGCAACCGGCTGCAGAAGGTCTTCGTCGACCAGGCGACCTACCTCGTGCAGGAGGGCGTCATCGAGCCCGAGGACCTGGACGAACTGGTCCGCGCCTCCCTCGGCCTGCGGTACGCCGCCGAGGGCCCCTTCGCCTCCGAGCACCTCGGCGGCGGCCCCGGCGGCATCCGCAAGCTCACGTCGGGCATCGCCTCCCAGTTCACCTTCGAGATCGGCGAGCCCGACCCCGCCCGCCTGGAGGACGTCCTCACCGCCGTCGAGAAGGCCTACGGCACCGGCGAGGAGGTCTACGAGAAGCTGGTGGCGCAGCGCGACGGCCGGACCAACGCCATCCTGAAGGCGCTCAAGGACGCCGACGCCGCCGAAGGCTCCCGATGACCGCCGAGCAGCTCACCGCGCGCCTGCGGACCCCCGCGGCGACCACCGACGACTTCGATCCGTACCTCCCGCTGGAGGAACTGCTCTCCTCGATGGGGTTCACGTCGGCCGACTCCGGCGGCGCGATCGACTTCGTCGGCGCGGACCCGGTGCTGCCGGGAACGCTGCGGCTGGCGGGCGGGACCGGGATCACTCTGGTCGCGAAGTCCGTGGCGATCGCCGCCCTCTGGCGGATGCGCGGCGGCGCGGGGCAGGACATCGCGATGGACCTGCGAGTGGCGCCGCACCGGCTGTGTCCGTTCTACGACGGCAGGTGGGAGCTGCTCAACGGCTACCCGATGATCGACCCGGTCAACGTCACCGACGCCTACACCTACGACATGTTCTACCGGACCAAGGACGACCGGTGGATGCATCCGATGGGGCCGTACCCCAAGCTGCGCAACGATACGTCGGTGCTGCTCGGGGTCCCGGAGTCGAAGGAGCACGTGGCCAAGGCGATCGCCGAGTGGAACTCCGCCGACCTGGAGGAGGCGGGGGAGAAGGCCGGCGTCATCATGCCGATGTGCCGGACCACCGAGGAGCTGATCGCGACCGAGCAGTACCGCGACGTGCTCGGTCCGATGCCGCCCGTCGTGATCGAGAAGATCGGCGACAGCGATCCGGAGCCGTTCTCGCCCGATCCGCGGACCCCGCTCGACGGGGTGCGCGCGCTCGGCCGCGCGCACATCATCGCGGGCGCGGGATGCGGTCGTGCCCTCGCCCTGCACGGGGCCGACGTGCTCAACGTGTGGGGACCGGACGAGTACGAGATCCCGCTGCTCTACGCCACGTCCAACATCGGGATGCGCTCGACGTTCATCGATCTGCACACCGAGCTCGGCACGTCGGTCATGACGGGGCTGCTGCGCGACGCGGACGTCTTCTTCGCCAACCGTCGCCCCGGCAGCCTGGCCCGGCACGGGCTCGACGCCGAAGCGGCAGCGGCGATCCGGCCGGGCATCGTCCACTCCTCGGTCAACCTCAACGGCGAGAGCGGTCCGTGGGCCGGCCGGGTCGGCTTCGACCAGACGGCCGGCTCGCTCTCGGGCGTGATGATCAACGAGGGCGAGGGCGGCGTTCCGCACCTGCCCGCGCTGCCCGTGGTGAACGACTACATCACGGCCTGGTTCATGCAGATGGGGATCATTCGGGCCCTCATGCTGCGTGCCGAGGTGGGCGGCTCGTACAAGGTCACCGTCTCGCTGACCCGTACCGCGCTGTGGCTGCTCAGCCTCGGACGGATCGACAAGGCGTACTCCCACGAGGTCGCGGGGAAGGCGCCGGGGCACGAGTACCTGGCACCGCAGACCTTCCTCGCGGACACGTCGTTGGGGCACTACCAGGGGGTCACCGAACAGGTCCGGATGTCACAGACGCCGGGCTACTACACCTATCCGTTGATCCCTCGCGGCTCGCACCAGCCGCGCTGGCTGTGAGGAGCGCATCCATGACCACCTTGCTGGCACTACACGTCACGGAGAACGCGATCGTGCGGATCTCCGTCGAGGACGGCTCGTCCGAGTACCTGACCCGCTCGTCGGGCGCGGCGCCGGACGGCATCGTCGTCGTGGGCGACCGGGCGTACTGGACGACGATGGGCGCCCCCATCGAGAACCCCGACATCCCGGGCGAGGCGGGGGACGACTTCACCGTGCGCAACGGTGGGGTGCACACCATCAAGCTGGACGGCACGGACCTGCGTGACGTGCTGCCGACGGGATCGATCACCACCGGCAAGCAGATCGCGACCGACGGGCGCAGGCTGTACTGGTCCGACCGCGAGGGCTACAAGGTGTCCTCGTGCAACCTCGACGGTTCGGATCTCAAGGACCACGTGGTCAACACCGGCCGGGACATCGCCGAGCAGTGCGTGGGCGTGACGGTCGATGCGGCCGCCGGGCACCTGTACTGGACGCAGAAGGGTCCTACGGACGGCGGCAAGGGGCGCATCCTGCGGACGTCGCTGGCCGATCCCGCGGATCCCGCGGCGCGCACCGACATCGAAACGCTCTGGTCGGGTCTTCCCGAGCCGATCGACATCGAGATCGCCGACGGCTACCTGTACTGGACGGATCGTGGTGCGCCGCCGAACGGCAACACCCTCAACCGAGCGCCGCTGCCGGCGCCGGGCGCGACAGGGGCCGCGCCCGAGATTCTGGCGCGGGACTTCCGGGAGGCCATCGGCCTGGCGGTCGATTCGTCGGCGGGGCTCGCCTACGTCTCGGATCTGGGCGGCGCGATCCGCGCCGTGCCGCTGCCCGGGTCGACCGCCGCGGATCGGGTGGTCGCGACCTACAACGGCCCGGTCACGGGCATCGTGCTGGAGACGCGGTAGCCGTCACCGCGTCGACGGACCTCCTCGGTGGCTCAGAAGCCGCCGGGGAGGTTCTCGTAGAAGGCCTCGGGGATGTCGAAGGTCTGCATGTTCTCGACGGCGATGGCGGTCGGCTGGGCCTTGCTGAGCACGGCGAGCGGCTTGCCGTCGCGCGTGAGCAGCACGTCGTCTCCACCCTCGACGATGCTGAGGAGCTGGGCGACGGTCTGATCGGTGGTGTGCGCGAAAGTCTTGGTCATAGGCCCGACGGTAGGTGTTACTTGTCGGTACGCCAACACTTTTCGCTTACCAATGAGTAACACCCGCGAGTAACTTCGTGCGCCGGCGCGGCGGTCGGGGGTGTCCGCTCCGACCGAAATGCCTCGCGCCCGTGCAGCGGTGGTGTTTGATGAATCGTCACACACCCGAGACACGACACAGGAGCACGCATGGCCAACCCACTGCTGCGCACCAAATCGGTGGAACAGTCGATCGCCGACACCGAGGTGGTCGGTACCCGGCTCAAGAAGCAGCTGACCGCATGGGACCTCACGATCTTCGGTGTCGCCGTCGTCGTCGGTGCCGGCATCTTCACGATCGGCGCCTCGACGGCCGGTGACTTCTCGGGTCCCGCGGTGTCGATCTCCTTCGTCATCGCCGCGATCGCGTGTGGGCTGGCGGCCCTGTGTTACGCGGAGTTCGCGTCGACGGTGCCCGTCGCCGGGTCGGCCTACACGTTCTCCTACGCCACCTTCGGCGAGTTCGCCGCGTGGATCATCGGCTGGGACCTGGTGCTGGAGTTCTCCATCGCCGCTGCCGCCGTCGCGAGCGGGTGGTCGAGCTACCTCGGCACGGTCTTCGGCACCGGCCCGGCGGCGTTCCAGATCAGCGGCCACACGGTCGACTGGGGCGCCATGCTCATCGTCGCCGTACTGACGGTGCTGCTGACCTTCGGGGCGAAGGTCTCCTCGCGCGTGTCCGCAGTGATCACCGCGATCAAGGTCGCCGTGGTGCTGCTCGTCATCGTGGTCGGTGCCTTCTACATCAAGGGCTCCAACTACTCGCCGTTCGTGCCCGAGTCCGTGCCCGGGAAGAGCACCGATGTGACCTGGGCGACCACGCTGTTCCAGGCCATCAGCGGCGGCTCCGGTTCGACGTACGGCTGGTACGGCGTGCTCGCCGGCGCCGGCATCGTCTTCTTCGCGTTCATCGGCTTCGACATCGTGGCCACCTCCGCCGAGGAGACGGTGAACCCGCAGCGCGACGTGCCGCGCGGCATCCTCGGTTCGCTCGCGATCGTCACCGTGCTGTACATCGCGGTCACGGTGGTCGTGACCGGCATGGCCAGCTACAAGGACCTGGCGACGTCCGCGGGTAACGGCAAGGAGAAGAACCTCGCCTACGCCTTCTCGCTCAACGGCGTGGACTGGGCGGCGACGATCATCTCCATCGGCGCCCTGGCGGGCCTGACCACCGTGGTCATGGTCCTGCTCATGGGCCAGAACCGCGTGCTCTTCGCCATGGCCCGCGACGGCCTGCTGCCGCGCAAGCTCGCCAAGACCTCCGATCGCGGCGTCCCGGTGCGCATTTCGGTGGGCGTCGGCGTCGTGGTCGCCATCTTCGCCGGGCTGGTGCCGCTGAGCGAGCTGGCGTCCCTGATCAACATCGGCACGCTGTTCGCCTTCGTGCTGGTCTCCGTCGGCGTGGTCGTGCTCCGCAAGCAGCGCCCGGACCTCAAGCGCGGCTTCACCGCCCCGCTGGTGCCCCTGGTGCCGATCCTCTCGGTGATCGCCTGCGGCTGGCTCATGATCAACCTCTCACTCGAGACGTGGAGCCGGTTCCTGATCTGGATGGCGCTCGGCGTGGTCGTCTACTTCCTGTACTCGAAGAACCACTCGGTGCTCGGCATGCGCGAGCGCGGCGAGAAGGTCGAGTCGCTGGCGGACTGATCGCCCTGCACAACCACTGAGAACCGCGGCCGGAGCACCTGCTCCGGCCGCGGTTCCGCGTTTCGGGGGTCGAGGGCATCGGGTGGTCCTGGACGGCGCTCTCGGATTCTGTCCGCTGCGGACAGAACAGGGCTATATTTACCATCGTGAATACTGACGTCGGGGTAGCGCGCTGGCGGGAGCTGATCGACGCCTTCCTGGAGCAGCGGGAGCGTCTGGTTCGGATCCATCCGGACCTGTACGAGATGTCGCAGCCGAATCCCGGCGCCACGGAGGAGCAACTGGTCGCGGCGGAGGAGCGACTCGGCCACCCGATTCCCGCCCAGTACCGCCAGTTCCTCACCGTGGCGAACGGCTGGAAGGACTGGAGCCAAAGCAACACACTGTTGCCCTGCGATGAGATCGGAGCGGGGGTCCTCAGCGCGGACGAGTTCTCTGTGGTGGTCACTGGCGATCCGCGAGAATGGCACGGTTACGACGAGTGGACCCAAATCACCAGGGCACAGGATTCGTACTGGACCGCCTATCTGTTGATGCGGGACAGCCAGGGCGAGCCGGCCGGGTCGGTACATCTCTGGCCAGGGGACGCGATCACCGGCTCGTTCGAGAACTATCTCGTGGACGAGTTGAGGACGTTGACGGAGTGGCTCGACAGTGAGGAGCTCGGTCCGTGGGGCCGAGTATGGGGCGGCGACTCAACTCCGCCGACGATGCAGGACATCGTCGCGAAGTACGCCGAACTGAGGCGAGGAATCGAGGCGATGGCAGTGGACGGCACCATCGCGGGCCAGCCGAATCCGCCCGCGACACAGGAGTCGATCGACACCCTTGAGAACCGCCTGGGGCATCCACTCCATCCGGAGCACGCCGAGCTGCTGCTGACCGCCGACGGGTGGCCCGGGATTCCGTACCTCCTCAGCACTCGCGAAATCGTCGACGGCTCGCGCTGGCGTGCGTCGCTTGTTGAACGAGACAACCGAGACCGACAGGCGCGCAGCGAGAAGGAAAGCGCGTTCGCGCAGGTCGGTGTACCCGTGCCGTCGGCTCCGGGCCGCCCCTCCGCTGTTGAAGTGGCGGCGGCAAGCGGTGTGACTCCTTTCGCGGCGTGGGGGCCGTGCGCAATCGGCGTGGACCCCGTTGACGGATTCGTCCGGTGGGTCCCGTTCGACAGCAAGTACGGCGACGATCCGAGTGGCATCACAACACGATCAGCCGGAACGGTGAGGGCCTATCTGTTGGATGAGATCGATCAGCTGAACACCCGTGTTGAAGGGTTGCGGTCCGTTCGCGGAGGCTCCTCGGACACGTGACCTGCCACGCTGCGCAATGCGACTGCAAACGAGGTCGCCGACGTGCGAATGCACAGGTCGCGATAGCCTGGAGCGCGTGACTTCTACGCTGACCGCCGATACGGCGAACGGAATCGACTTCAAGGTCGCCGACCTCTCCCTCGCGGAGGCGGGCCGCAAGCAGCTGAGCCTGGCCGAGCACGAGATGCCCGGCCTGATGGCGCTGCGGCGCGAGTACGCCGACGTCAAGCCGCTCAAGGGCGCGCGGATCTCGGGCTCGCTGCACATGACGGTGCAGACCGCGGTGCTCATCGAGACCCTGGTGGACCTCGGCGCCGAGGTGCGCTGGGCGTCCTGCAACATCTTCTCCACCCAGGACGAGGCCGCCGCGGCCGTCGTCGTGGGCCCGCACGGCACCGTCGAGGCGCCGCAGGGCGTGCCCGTCTTCGCCTGGAAGGGCGAGACGCTGGAGGAGTACTGGTGGGCCGCCGAGCAGATGCTCACCTGGCCGAACGAGCCCGCCAACATGATCCTCGACGACGGCGGCGACGCCACCATGCTCGTGCTGCGCGGCGCGCAGTTCGAGGCGGCCGGCGTCGTCCCGCCCACCGACGAGGACGCCGACAGCCACGAGTACCAGGTCTTCCTGGCCCTGCTCCGCGAGTCGCTGGCCAAGGACGCCACGAAGTGGAGCAAGGTCGCGGAGTCGGTCAAGGGCGTCACCGAGGAGACCACCACCGGCGTGCTGCGCCTGTACCAGTTCGCCGCCGCCGGCGAGCTGGCCTTCCCGGCGATCAACGTCAACGACTCGGTCACCAAGAGCAAGTTCGACAACAAGTACGGCACCCGCCATTCGCTGATCGACGGCATCAACCGCGGCACCGACGTGCTGATCGGCGGCAAGAAGGTGCTCATCACCGGCTACGGCGACGTGGGCAAGGGCTGCGCCGAGTCGCTCGCCGGCCAGGGCGCGCGCGTCCAGGTCACCGAGATCGACCCCATCAACGCGCTGCAGGCGCTGATGGACGGCTTCGACGTGGTCACCGTCGAGGACGCGATCGGCGACGCCGACATCGTCATCACCTCGACGGGCAACAAGGACATCATCCTGCTCGAGCACATGAAGGCGATGAAGGATCACGCGATCCTCGGCAACATCGGCCACTTCGACAACGAGATCGACATGGCGGGCCTGGAGAAGTCGGGCGCCGTGCGCCTGAACATCAAGCCGCAGGTCGACCAGTGGACCTTCGGCGACACCGGCAAGTCGATCGTCGTGCTCTCCGAGGGCCGCCTGCTGAACCTGGGCAACGCGACCGGCCACCCGTCGTTCGTCATGTCCAACAGCTTCAGCAACCAGGTGATCGCGCAGATCGAGCTGTGGACCAAGCCCGACGAGTACGACAACGAGGTCTACCGCCTCCCCAAGCACCTCGACGAGAAGGTCGCGCGGATCCACGTCGAGGCCCTGGGCGGCACCCTCACCAAGCTCACCAAGGAGCAGGCCGAGTACATCGGCGTCGACGTCGAGGGCCCGTACAAGCCGGAGCACTACCGCTACTGAGCGGCTAACGCACCCGCGACGAACTCACGCACACCTTCCACCCTCCGGATTCCTTCCGGAGGGTGGTCGTGTCCGTGAGGGACCGCGAGACGACCGTCGACGAGCCGACCGGCGTCGACGTGACCTCGGCCTCGGCCTTGCCCGCGGCACCGTCGACCCGGATCTCCCCGACGACGACCTCCCAGCGTCCGTCCGGCCCGAGCAGCGTGTCGACCTCGGCGGCGAAGGTCAGCGAGGTGAACTGCGTCTGGAGCATCGCGACGTCCGCGGCGCAGCGGACGCCCATCAGCGCCGACAGGTCGCGGTCGTTGAGCGTCTTGGTCTCCGCGGCGATCACGTCGCGGATCTGCTGCTCGTCGTCGGCGCCGGCGCGGTGGGACAGGATGTACCAGGTGGCGCCGAGGATGATCGCGATGATCAGCACCGTCGCGCCCAGGACGATCGCCACGGACCGATCCTTCGGCGGCGTCGGCCCGGCGGGCACACCGGGAACGTAGGGCGGCGAGCCCGGGGCGTACGCGGGGGAGGCCGTCGCGCCCTGCCCCGGGATGCCCTGTCCCGACGGTGCCGGCGCGCCCTGCTCGGACGGGGCGGGTGCGCTCTGCCCCGACGGGGCGGGGGCGCCGGTCACGGCGCGACCGGTCAGGAAGGGCGTGCCCGCCGAGGAGACCGGCCCGCCCGTGCCGTAGAGCTGCGGCGGCCGCGGCGGCGCGATGCCGAGCCGCTGGTAGGTCTCGGGCGTCAGGACCGGGTGCAGGAGTTCACGCGGATCAGTCGGCCGCATCGGCGCGCTCCTCGTCGAGGTTGCGCGCGTGCTGCATCGACTGCAGCAGGGCGGTGAGCGCGTCCAGCTTCTCGTGCACCTCGTCGAGCTCGCGGCGCATGTAATCGCGGCTCGCGGCCTCGCCCACGGCCAGGCGCACCGACGCCAGCTCGCGGGCCAGGAACTCGGTGTCGGCCTTGGTCTGCGCGGCGCGCATCCGGTCCTCGTCGAGCGAGACCCGGTCGCGGCTCTCCTGCCGGTTCTGCGCGAGCAGGATGAGCGGCGCGGCGTACGCCGCCTGCGTGGAGAAGGCCAGGTTGAGCAGGATGAACGGGTACGGATCGAAGTGGAACGTGAACCACAGCACGTTGAGCGCGATCCACACGAGCACGATCACCGTCTGTATGGCCAGGTAGCGGCCGGTCCCCAGGAACCGGGCGACGCGCTCCGCGCCCTGGCCGATCATGTCGTCGCCGAGGTTCAGGTGGAAGCTGCGGCCCTGCCGCGGGGTGTCGAGCCGGGAACGTTCCTTCATCCGGTGACCTCCACGGTGCCCTCGTCCTGATCCTCGTCGCGCCAGTCCTCCGGCAGCAGGTGGTCGAGCAGGTCGTCGACCGAGACCGCGCCCAACAGGTGGTTCTCCGAGTCGATCACGGGCCCGGTGACCAGGTTGTACGCCGCGAAGTAGCGCGTCACGGCGCCCAACGGGTCGTCGGGCCCGAGCCGCGGCAGGTCGGTGTCGACGATGCCGCCCACCAGATCGGCCGGGGGTTCGCGCAGCAGCTGCTGCATGTGCACCGCGCCCAGGTAGCGCCCCGTCGGGGTCGCCGTCGGCGGGCGCACGACGAAGACCATGCTGGCCAGCGCCGGCGTGATGTCGGGGTTGCGCACCCGGGCCAGGGCCTCGGCCACCGTGGTCGACGGGGTGACCACGATCGGCTCGGGCGTCATCATGCCGCCCGCGGTGTACGGGGAGAAGGTGAGCAGCCGGCGGACGGTGCCCGAGTCCTCGGGGTCCATCACCGCGAGCAGCTCCTCGCGCTGGGTGTCGGGCAGCTCGCCGAGGAGGTCGGCGGCATCGTCGGGATCCATGGCCTCGAGCACGTCGGCGGCGCGGGCCTTGGACAGGTGGGCGATCACCTCGGCCTGGTCGTCGTCGCCGAGCTCCTGGAGCACGTCGGCGAGGCGCTCGTCGTCGAAGGCGGCGGCGATGGACAGTCGCCGCTGTGCCGGCAGCTCGCGCAGGGCCTGCGCGACGTCCGCGGCGCGCATGTCCTCGAACACGGTGAGGGCCTCGGCGATGTCGTGGTCGGCGCCCGTGAGCGCGGTCGTGGTGAAGCCGGAGACGTGGGGGAGGTCGACCACCTGCACGCCGCCCCGTCGGCCCCAGCCCGTCGCCCGGATCTTCAGCGCCAGCCGGTGCACCACCCAGTCGCGGGTGCGGGTCTGCTCGATGCCGACGTCGACGACGGAGGCGTCGGCGCCGTCGTAGGGCTCGCCGGGCTCCTCGATGCGGACCTTGGTGCCGAGGAGCTGGCCGAGGGCGAGCGCCTCGCCGGGGCGGATGTGCAGGCGGCGCAGGCTCACGGAGCCGGTGTTGAGAGTGACGGCGGCCGGCTCGATGCTGGTCACGCGGAGCATCGGCACGAAGATGCGGCGGCGGTTCGCCAGCTCCACGGCGAGGCCCAGGACGCGCGGCGCCTTGCGGTCGGCCCGCAGGCCGAGCACCGCGTCGCGCACGCGGCCGACGGATTCGCCGTCCGGACCGACGACGGGGAGGCCGGACAGTCGCGCGACGAATACTCTGGAGACAGCCGACATGTACTTCAGGGTAGTTTCGTTCTACGAATCGCATGTGAGGGAGGGCGCCGAATGTCGCAACCGCTACCCGGACCCGGGTCGCCGAACCAGCCGGGAGGGCCCGCCGGGCGAGGCCTGCCGACGCCGCCGAAGGGCTGGCCGATCGGCTCCTACAGCACGTACGCGGAGGCGCAGCGCGCCGTCGACTATCTCTCGGACCAGCAGTTCCCGGTCCAGAACGTGACCATCGTGGGCGTCGACCTGATGCAGGTGGAGCGCATCACCGGCCGCCTGACCTGGGGGCGCGTGCTCAGCGCCGGCGCCGCCTCCGGCGCCTGGCTGGGCCTGTTCCTCGGCCTGCTCGTGGGCCTGTTCGTGGGCGGCGGCGACGCCCTGGTCTCGACGGTGATCGCCGGCGTCATCGGCGGCATCGTGTTCGGCCTGATCAGCGCGTCGGTGCCGTACTGGGCCTCGCGCGGCACCCGCGACTTCTCGTCGACGATGCAGCTCGTCGCCGGCCGGTACGACGTGCTGTGCGACCCCCAGGTCGCCGAGCAGGCGCGCGACATGCTGGCGCGGCTGAACATCCAGTAGCTCCAGTGCCGCTGCGGCGGCGCTCGCACTGACTGCGGCGGCTCCCGCTCTCGCTGCGCGCTCTTCATAGCGTTGCAACGTCATGAAGAAGCGGGAGCGTGATGAGGACGGCGATCCTCCGAGAGGTGTGTGCAACCAGAATTGTTGCCGTATCGGAAACGATTCGATACCGTTTCCGATATGGAAACGAACTCGGACGATGCCGCAGGGTCACTCGAGGACGTCGGCGTCGCGGCGGAGGCGGGGCGCCGGGCGGCCCAGCCGTGGTGGTTGATCGCGCTCGAAGTGGTCATGGTCGCCGGGCTGTGGGCGATGACCTTCGGTGGTGATCAGTCCTGGCGCAACATCCTGATCGCGTTCGCCGTGTTCGCACTGCCCGTCCTCGTGCTGTGGGGCATCGCGAAGCGGCGGGGGCGCGCGAGCGCCTTCGTGGCGGGTTCGCGTGCGTCGACCGTGTTCTGGGGCGGATTCATCGGGGCGATGGCGAGCGCGATCGTGGCCACGAAGGTGCTCGAACCCGGGCGGCCGTTCGCCGTGGCCGTAGTCTTCCTGCTCGTGGCCGCGATCTACGGAGTCGGTCGGGTGATGGCGGAGCGGCTCGCCGTGCGGCGACCGTCGTGAGTGATCCCGAACACGGTCCGCCCGCCTTCGACGACCTCATCCACCCGCGGCAGCGACTCATGATCTGCGCGGCGCTCGGCCAGGCGCAGGAACTCCGGTTCGACCTGCTGGCGAAGGCGCTCGACATGAGCGCACCGACGCTGAGCAAGCACCTGGCGAGGCTGGAGGAGGCGCACTACGTCGCCTTCCGCCGCGACGCCGCGGACTCCCGGCGGCAGTGGGTCGCGCTGACGCCGACCGGCACCTCCGCCTTCGCGCGACATGTGGCGGCGCTCCGCGACCTCACGACCTGATCCCGCGCCCCGTCGAACCCCGATGACCTGCGATGACGGCGCGAGTCTCGCCGAACCATTTACCGGGTCTCCAAGTCCTGCTAAATTGCGAAGTGATAGCGATCACAAGGAGGACTCTCATGGCGGACATCCTGGGGCGCGTGAGCCGGCGCGAGCTGGATCAGAGCTACCGCGACGTGCTGGAGGACCTGTCGGAGGGCTCGGTGCACCGCCGGTTCGATCCGTTCCTCGACATCGACTGGGACGCGCCGGAGCTGCAGCTCGATCCGAACGACCCCCGGTGGGTGCTGCCGCCGACGCTGGACTCGCTCGGCGCCACCCAGTGGTACCGCGACCTGCCGCTGGAGAAGCGGATCGAGATCGGGAAGTGGCGCATGGCCAACACCATCAAGGTGGGCGCGGCCTTCGAATCGATCCTGATCCGCGGGATGATGCAGTACATCATGAAGCTCCCGAATCAGTCGCCGGAGTTCCGGTACTCGCTCCACGAGATGACGGAGGAGTGCAACCACATCCAGATGTTCCAGGAGCTGGTCAACCGCATCGACGTGGACGTGCCGGGCATGCGCAAGTGGTTCCGCCGGGCCTCGCCGATGATCGGCGTGCTCGGCGGCCACGCCCACGTGATCCTGTTCATGGGCATCCTCGGCGGCGAGGAGCCGATCGATCACTACCAGAAGGCGATCATGCGGCACGGCGGCCAGATCCCGCCGCTCGTGCTGCGCACCATGGAGATCCACGTCGCCGAGGAGGCGCGGCACATCTCGTTCGCCCATGAGTTCCTGCACGCCCACCTGCAGGACATGACCAAGCGGCAGAAGCGGATCTGCGCGTTCGCCTTCCCGCTCGCGATGCGCTGGCTGGTGGGGGAGATCTTCACCCCGCCGAAGTCCTTCTTCGAGCAGTTCGACGTCCCTCGCGAGGTCAAGCGCGAGGCCTTCTGGCGCGGCCCGACGGCCAGGGCCCTGCTCAACGACTACTTCGCCGAGATGCGCGCCCTCGCCGACGACTTGGGCCTCATGACGCCCTTCGGCAGGCTCATGTGGAAGCTGCTCAAGATCGACGGTCACAAGGCGCGGTACCGCGGCGAGCCCACGCGGCCCGCCCAGATCGCCGCCTGAGGAGAACCCCGGCGGGCGTAACATCGCCGGGTATGGCCACCGCGCACGAGCCCGAGAGCGGCTACGACTTGCGCTGGCGCGCCCACAATTCGCAGCGCCGCGACCTCATCCTGCGCGCGGCCGCGGAGCTCGTGGAGGAGTCGGCGCCGGGCGCCACGATCCCCGTGCGCAGCATCGCCGAACGCGCGGGCCTGGTGAAGTCCGTGGTCTACCGCCAGTTCAAGAGCAAGGACGACCTCGCGCGCGGGCTCCGGGGCTTCGTCGTCGAAAGGTTCGCCGCCGAGCTCGAGGCCGACCTCGACGTCTCCACCGGTACGCTGCGCGAGATCCTGCGGCGCTCGATCGCCAGCGCCGCCACCTGGATGCAGGACAATCCCCGGCTCGTCGACCTGTTGCGCGCCGGGCCCACCGACGCGCCCGCGGGCCCCGACGGCGTGCCCGTCGCCCCCGACGCGATCGGCGAACTCCGGCACCGCGTGGTCGGCCGCGCCGAGGAGACGATCACCGGCATCGCGGCCCTCACCGGCCTCGATCCCGCGGCCTTCGCCGGCGTGCCCTTCGTGGTGTTCACCATGGTCGAGGGCACGCTGACCAGCTGGGTCCGGGGCGAGGCCGCCGTCCGCGGCAGGTCGCGCGCGGAGGTGGTCGAATCGCTCACGGACGTCACGTGGTTCGTGCTCGACGGTGCCGCCCGCACCCTGGGGGTGCACGTCGACCCGGACGCGGAGCTGACCGTTTTCCTGCAGAACCTGTCGTCCGACGGGGCCGCGCCCACAACGTCATCCGGCCGCTCGTAGACACAGGTCCGGAGGTAAACACAGGTACTTCCGTGGTCCGCCGGGTCGGTCTGGCACGATTATCCCGAATGTGGTTCATCTCACCGGCCGCGTCGACTAGCTTTTCGAATCGACGCTTCCGGTCGGTAGCGGGGATAGGAGCGGCGCGTGGCGGGCAGAAGCAGTCGAACGCGTAGGAGCCGGGCGGCTCGGCTCGGCGCGGTCGGATTGACCACGACGATGGCCGCCACCCTGTTGGCGGGGTGCGGTGCCGGTTCGAGCGGCATCACCATCAGCGTGTACGTGGGCGCCGACAGTGCGCCCACCGTGGCGCGGGCCGCGGAGAAGTGCTCGAACTCGGAGTACAAGGTGGTCGGATACCCGCTGCCGAAGTCGGCCGACGACGCCCGCCTGCAGCTCGCACGTCGCGTGACCGGCGGCGATAAGACTCTGGACGTGCTCGGGCTCGACGTGACGTGGACCGCCGAGTTCGCGCAGGCGGGCTGGGCCGTGAAGGTCCCGGCGGAGCTCGCGGCGCGCACGGAGAAGCGCGTTCTCGCGGGCCCGCTGAAGACGGGCAAGTTCAACGACGAGCTGTACGCCATTCCGGCGTGGACCAACACGCAGCTGCTCTGGTACCGCAAGGACGTCCTCGCGAAGGTGACGGGCAAGCCGGTCACGTCGCCGCCGAAGCTGACGTGGGCCCAGCTGCTCGAGCTGTCGGCGAAGTCCGGCGCGCAGGGTGGGCCGACGCAGATCGGCGTCACCGCCGCGCAGTACGAGGGCCTCACGGTGTGGTTCAACTCCCTCCTCGAGAGCGAGGGCGGAAAGATCGTGGACGAGACCGGCAAGAACGTCGTACTCGGCGACGGTAAGAACCGCGAGGCCGCGGTCAAGGCGCTGCAGACGATGAAGTCGGTCGCGACCGCGCCCGGCCACGACCCCAGCTTCACCCAGACGATGGAGACGGAGATCCGGCTCGGAATGGAGCGCGGGTCCGCGCTGTTCGAGGTGAACTGGCCCTTCGTGCTCTCGGCGATGCAGCAGAACTCGGCCGCCGGGTCGGTGCCCTTCCTGCCGGAGATGACGAAGTTCGCCGCCGACGTGAAGAAGCCGACGAACGATCAGCTCAAGAAGATGAACGAGCTGATTCGGAAGAAGTTCGACTTCGCCCCGTTCCCGCAAGTCGCGCCCGGTGTTCCCGCGCGCCCGACGATGGGCGGTGGCAACTACGCCGTCTCTCCGACGTCGATCCACCAGGAGCAGGCGTGGAAGGCGATCGAGTGCCTGACCAACGAGGAGTCGGAGAAGGCCTACGGCCTCGACGCCGGCACGCCGCCCGTCCTGCCCTCGCTCTACGACGACCCGGAGTACCTGGCCGTGTACCCGATGGCCAAGCTCATCCGGGACCAGTTGCAGGAGAACACCTCCTCGGTGCGCCCGGTGACTCCCGTGTACCAGGCGATGTCCACACTGCTGCAGGCGAAGCTGAGTCCCGTCGGTTCGTGGGATCCGGACTCCCTCGTCGATGAGTTGGTCACCGCCGCTTCGAAGGCGATCGATCAGAAGGGGCTGGTCCCGTGACGACTGCGACGACGAACGGGGGCGCCGCGCCGGCGCCCGCGACGGGGAAGGCGGCGCTGTCCCAGGGGCAGCGCGAGGAGCGCAAGCTCGGGCTGATGCTCATCGCGCCCGCGGCGCTGGTGATGCTGCTGGTGACGGCGTACCCCATCGTGTACGCGTTCTGGCTCAGCCTGCACAAGTCGTCCCTGGCGGCGCCGGGGCAGGACGAGTTCATCGGCCTCGGCAACTACGGCACGGTCCTGCAGGACGGCTACTGGTGGCAGGCGCTCGGGGTGACATCGTTCATCACGGTCGTCTCGGTGGTGATCGAGTTCGTGCTGGGCCTGGCGATCGCGCTGGTGATGCATCGGACCATCGTCGGACGGGGCGTCGTCCGCACCGTCGTGCTGATCCCGTACGGCATCGTGACGGTGGCGGCGTCGTTCTCCTGGTTCTACGCGTGGACTCCTGAGACCGGTTACCTGGCGAACCTGCTGCCGGACGGCAGCGCGCCACTGACGCAACAGATCCCCTCGCTGTTCATCATCATCCTGGCCGAGGTCTGGAAGACCACGCCGTTCATGGCGCTGCTCCTCCTCTCCGGCCTGGCGCTGGTGCCGGACGATCTGCTCAAGGCCGCGGCGATGGACGGCGCGGGCCCGTGGACGCGGCTGACCAAGATCATCATCCCGCTGATGAAGCCCGCGATCCTCGTCGCGCTGCTCTTCCGCACCCTGGACGCCTTCCGCGTCTTCGACAACATCTACGTCCTCACCAAGGGCGCCAACGGAACGGGCTCGGTGTCGATCCTCGGCTACGACAACCTGTTCAAGGCGTTCAACCTCGGTGTGGGTTCGGCCATCTCGGTGCTGATCTTCATCTGCGTGGCGATCATCGCATTCATCTTCGTCAAGGCGTTCGGCACCGCGGTGCCGGGAGCCGACCAGGACCAGAGGTAGGGGCGCGGTCATGGCTACGAATACCGCAGGGCGCAAGGTCGCCTGGAGTGCGATCGACCTCCTGGTCGTCTGTTATGCGCTGATCCCGGTGCTGTGGATCGTCTCGCTCTCCCTGAAGTCGCCCGCGACGGTGACGGACGGGAACTTCATCCCGAAGAGCGTGACGATGGACAACTACACCGCGATCTTCGAGGGCAGCGGCTTCATCCGCCCGCTCATCAACTCGATCGGCGTCGCGCTGATCTCGACCGTGATCGCCGTGATCATCGGCATGTTCGCGGCGTACGCGGTGGCGCGCTTGAACTTCCCGGGTAAGAAGCTGTTCATCGGGGCGGCGCTGTTGATCGCGATGTTCCCGCAGATCTCGCTGATCACCCCGCTGTTCAACATCGAGCGTGCGGTCGGGCTGTTCGACACCTGGCCGGGCCTGATCCTGCCGAACGTCACGTTCGCGCTGCCGCTGTGCGTCTACACCCTGTCCGCGTTCTTCCGCGAGATCCCCTGGGAGCTCGAGAAGGCGGCCAAGATGGACGGCGCCACCCCGGCGCAGGCGTTCCGCCAGGTGATCGCGCCGCTCGCGGTCCCCGGCGTGGTCACCGCCGCGATCCTGGTGTTCATCGCGGCGTGGAACGACCTGCTGTTCGGCGTGTCGCTGACCGCGACCGAGCGGTCGATCACCGCCCCGGTCGCGATCGTGAACTTCACCGGTAGCTCGCAGTTCGAGGAGCCCACCGGGTCCATCGCCGCCGCCGCGGTCATCATCACCATCCCGATCATCATCTTCGTCCTGATCTTCCAACGACGGATCGTCGCCGGACTCACCTCCGGCGCGGTCAAGGGCTGACGCCGGAAAGTATTCGAGGAGCAATCACATGGCCGACATCGTCCTGGACCACGTCAAGAAGACCTACCCCGACGGCTCCACCGCCGTCAGCGACATCAACATCGAGATCGCCGACGGCGAGTTCGTCATCCTCGTCGGGCCCTCGGGCTGCGGTAAATCCACGACGCTCAACATGATCGCCGGCCTCGAGGACATCTCCGCCGGCGAGCTGCGGATCGGCGGGGAGCGGGTCAACGAGCGCGCCCCGAAGGACCGCGACATCGCGATGGTCTTCCAGTCCTACGCCCTGTACCCGCACATGACCGTGCGCGAGAACATCGCCTTCCCGCTCAAGTTGGCGAAGCTGCCCAAGGATCAGGTCAACGCCGCCGTCGAGGACGCCGCGCGCACGCTGGACCTCACGCAGCACCTCGACCGCCGGCCCTCGCAGCTCTCGGGCGGCCAGCGTCAGCGCGTCGCGATGGGCCGCGCGATCGTCCGCAGCCCCAAGGCGTTCCTCATGGACGAGCCGCTGTCCAACCTCGACGCCAAGCTGCGCGTGCAGATGCGCACCGAGGTCAGCCGCCTGCAGAAGCGCCTCGGCACCACCATGGTCTACGTGACGCACGACCAGACCGAGGCCATGACACTCGGCGACCGCGTCGTCGTGCTCAAGAGCGGCGACGTGCAGCAGATCGGCGCGCCGCAGGAGCTCTACGACCGCCCGAACAACCTGTTCGTCGCCGGCTTCATCGGCTCGCCCGCGATGAACTTCGTGCCCGGCCGCCTCACTTCGGTGGGCATCGACACGGCGCTCGGCGAGATCCTGCTGCTCGACGCCCCGCAGTTGGCGGAGAAGGCGTCGGCCGCGGGGAACAAGACCGGCGACGTCGTGGTCGGCATCCGGCCCGAGCACTTCGAGGACGCCCGCCTGCTGGACCCGAACCAGCGCGTCGGCGGGCTCACCTTCCGCGCGCGGGTCGACGTGCTCGAGTCGATGGGCTCGGACAAGTTCATCCACTTCGCGGTCCCGGCCGACGACGCCCGCACCGACGTCCTCGGCGACCTCAAGGCCGGCCAGCAGTCGCCGCCGCCCGCTGGAGTCGACGAGATCGTCGCGCGCCTGTCCGCCGATTCCGGCGCCGCCCGCGGTGCCGAGGTCGACCTGTACTACGACCCGACGAAGATCGCGGTCTTCGACGCCGCGACCGGCCGGAACCTGGCCCTGTAGGTCGTCGTCGTGCGGGTGCTCGCCGTCAGCGACGAGGAGGTCCCTGGGCTGGCCCTGGGCTCATCGACGCTGTGCCCCGACCTGATCCTCGGGGCGGGCGACCTGACCGGCGCCTACCTCGAGTCCCTGGTCGACCGGTACGGGGTGCCCTGCGTCTTCGTTCCCGGCAACCACGATCCGGATCACACGGGGTACCGCCGCACCCGCGGCGGGTTCGTGCGCGGTGGCGTGCCCTGCGAGCCGCCCGGCCCGCGCGGCGGGGTCAACGCCGACGGTCGGGTGGTCACCGTCGACGGCCTGACCGTGGCCGGTCTCGGCGGGTCGATCCGGTACCGGGGCGGCCCCAACCAGTGGACGCAGGCGCAGGCGGCGCGTCGCGCGTGGCGCGTCCGGCTCGCGGCCCGGCGCCGCACCGTGGACGTCGTGCTCGCGCACTCGCCGGCGCGGGGCGTGGGCGACGGGGAGGACGGCCCGCACCGCGGCCTGGCGGCCCTGGGCCGGCTCGTCGCGACGCTGCGGCCGCAGGTCTTCGTGCACGGGCACGTGCACCCGTTCGGGATGCCGGGACCGGACCGCTCCATCGAGGGGGTGCCGGTGCTGAACACCGTGGGGTACACGTACTTCGAGATCACTCCGGGCAGCCCCGGTGCCTACCGCGTGAAGGAGCGGCGACGTGGCGCGTGACACCGGCTTCCCCGACGAGGACGCCCGCACCGACTTCGAGCGGTCCCGGCGCCGGGCCAACATCGCCCGCCTCGCTTCCTGGGTGCGCGGCCAGCCCGGCGACGTCACCGAGGTATTGCCCTACGACGAGGTCGTCTCGGCGCTCGGCTTCGTGTCCGAACGGCCGTTGGGGCTGCAGGTGGTGCCGGTCGCACAGATCGTCGGCAGCGTCGACCGCACCCGCGACTTCGATCGCTACTTCCGGCCCCGCTCGCCCGCGCTACGCGCCCGCTGGCAGCGCTTGGCGGCGGCGCAGCGGCGCGGCGAGGCGATGCCGCCGGTCGAGCTGAAGAAGGTCGGCGACCTGTACTTCGTGGTCGACGGCCACCACCGCGTATCGATCGCCTTCGCTCGCGGCTTCTCCACTGTCGACGCCGATGTCACCGAGGTCGTCACGCGGATCGGCTCGGGCGGCATCGCGGTCCGCTCCGACCTGCTGCTGAAGGATCACCGGCGGTTGTTCCTCGAGCGGGTGCCGCTGGAGGGCGCCGCGCGGGAGCGAATCCGGTTCACCAATGCCTGGGATTACTCGGTGCTCGCGGAATCGGTCGAGGCCTGGGGCTTCCGGCTGATCCAGGAGGCGGGGGAGTACCTCTCCCGCGCCGTCGTCGCCGGTCGCTGGTACGAGGAGGAGTTCGCGCCCGTCATCGAGATGGCGCGCGCCGCCGGGATCATGCAATCCTCCACCGACGCCGAGGTCTACCTGTTCGTCGCCTGCGAGCGGTACCGCCTCGTGCGCAAGCACGTCTGGACGCCCGAGATCATCCACGAGGTCTCCGCGAAGAACCCGCCCTGGCAACCGGGCAAGTTCTTCTAGGAGGGCGCCCGGCGTCGGGGTCGGAGTCAGAGGCTCCGGCCCCGACGCGCGTGGGGCGCGCAGGTCGGGGTCAGCGCATCCAGACCGTCGTCGCCCCGGGGAGCCGGTCGCCGTCGAACTCCGCACTGGCGAGCAGGATCCGGCCCTCGGGCAGCTCCACGGGTTCCGCGCCGAAGTTGGTGTACGACCGCCATCCGCCGGGCCGCTCGAAGGCGAGCACCGATGCCGACGAGTGCGGAATCCAGGTCAACGTCTCCGCGCTCTGCAGATCGGCGCGGAGTGCCAACGCCCGGCGATACAGGTTCAGGGTCGACGCGGAATCGGCGTCCTCGACCGAGACGGCGTAGTCCGCGAACCACGCCGGCTGCGGGAGGTGCGCACCGTCGGACCCGAAGCCGTACGACGGCCCCGTGCCGGTCCAGGGAAGGGGCACGCGGCAGCCGTCCCGGCCGACCTCCTTGCCCTCGGTCCGGAAGAAGGTCGGGTCCTGGCGCGCTGCAGCGGGGATGTCGCCCACCTCGTGCAGGCCCAGCTCCTCGCCCTGGTAGATGTACGTGGAACCGGGGAGTGCCAGGAGGAGCATCGTCGCCGCGCGGGCCCGCCGCTCACCGAGTGCGGTGTCCACCTCGTCGCGCGATCCGCCCGCCAGCGTCCAGGCCGCGGCGCGGTGCCCGAGGCCGGCCGGAAGGCCGTAGCGGGTGGCGTGCCGGGTCACGTCGTGGTTCGACAGGACCCAGGTGCTCGACGATCCGGTCTCCACGGCGCGCAGGACGTTCTCGTCGATGATCTCGCGGAACTGCGAGGCCTCGAACTCCGAGACCAACAGGTCGAAGTTGAAGGCCTGCCCGAGGCCGTCCGGGCTCGCGTACGGGGCGAGCCGGGACTTGTGGACCCACGCCTCGGCGACCGCGGTGCGGGGCGGCTCGTACTCGTCGAAGACCTTGCGCCACGCGCGGTAGATCTCGTGCACCTCGTCGCGGTCCGAGAACGGGTGATCGGGATTGAGCGTCAGCTCGCCCAGTCCCACCACGGCGAACGGGGCGAAGGGCTCGCTGAGGTCCTTGCGCAGGTAGTGCGCGACGTCGATGCGGAAGCCGTCGACACCGCGGTCCGACCAGAAACGGAGGGTGTTCTCGAAATCGGCGCGGACGTCCTCCCGCTCCCAGTTCAGGTCCGGCTGTTCGCGGGCGAACATGTGCAGGTACCACTGGCCGGGCGAGCCGTCGGGCTCGGCGACGCGATGCCACGCCGGACCGCCGAAGTGCGACTGCCAGTCGTTCGGCGGCTGATCGCCGTTCTCGCCCGTGCCCTCGAAGAAGTGGTAACGGGCCCGCTCGTCGGAGCCGCGGCCCGCGGCGAGGGCCGCCTGGAACCACTCGTGCTGGTCGGAGGTGTGGTTGGGCACGATGTCGACGATCAGTTTGATCCCGGCGTCGTGCAGTGCGGTGCTCATCGCATCGAAGTCGTCGAGGGTGCCGAGGCGCGGGTCGACGTCGCGGTAGTCCGCCACGTCGTAGCCGCCGTCGGCGAGCTCGGAGGGGTAGAACGGGCTCAACCACACCGCGTCGACGCCGAGCTCGCGGAGGTACGGCACGCGGGAGGTGATCCCGGGCAGGTCGCCGATCCCGTCGCCGTTGGAGTCGGCGAAGCTGCGCGGGTAGATCTGGTACACCGCCGCCTGGCGCCACCAATCGGCCGTTCCGAGGTCTTTGAGAACCACAACACTCCCTTCGAAGGCGTCTTCGTCGACGAGATCGTCGACGCGCGTCGACGACGCCCCTCGAGCGTAGCGGATATCCGTAGGATCGGATGCGGTGTTCCGCCGTCCGGCGGGCGGACAACGAGGGGAGGCGCACCCGTGGCGACCATGGCCGATGTCGCGCGTCTGGCGGGCGTTTCGCGCAGCACCGTCTCCTACGTTCTGAGCGGCACTCGTCCGATCTCCGCGGACACCCGCGAGCGGGTCCGCGCCGCCATGGAGTCGCTCGACTACGCGCCCAACGTGCTCGCCCGCGCCCTCGCCGGAACGCGCACCGGCCTGCTCGGACTGCTGCTGACGACCGAGGCCCTCGGTCAGGGCGTGGACACCGCGGGCTACCTCACCGCCGCCGCGGACGAGGCGCGCGCGCGGGGCTCGCACCTGATGCTGCTGCCGGGACCCGCCGACGATGCGGGGCCGGTGCGGGAGACCGTGCGGCAGGGGCTCGTCGACGGCTTCGTGGTGATGGAGGTGTACACCACGGACGCGCGCGTCGACTACCTCCGCGAGGCGGGTGTTCCGTTCGTGCTGGTCGGCCGGACCGACGACGTCGAGGGAACGGCGTTCTGCGACGCGGACTTCGACGCCGCGGCGGAGGAGGCGGTCGCCCACCTCGCGAAGCGGGGGCACCGCGACGTGGCCGTCCTCACCGGGCCGCCGGTGGACCGCTCCCACGCACCGGGGTTCGCCGTGCGCTCGCTCGCCGCCGTCGACGCGGCCGCCCGCCGGCATCGGATCCGGTCCCGCGTCGTCCCGACCGCGGCCACCTTCGCAGGGGGATGGGACGCCTACGCAGGCGTCGCCGCCGGGGGTGCGACCGCCGTGCTCCTGTGCAACGAGCCGGCCGGGGTGGGCATGATCTCGGCCGCGGCAGCCGCGGGTGTTCGTGTTCCGCAGGATCTCTCGGTGCTCACGGTGTTCGCGGGAACGGAGACCGGAGAACTGGTCCGTCCCAGGCTCACCAGCATCGGACCGGACCACACCGCGATGGCGCGCCGTGCGATCGAGTTCCTGCTGCGCCGCGTCGCCGGTGATCCCGCGGCGGACCTGCAGCTGCTCAGTGCCCCGGTGCTCCTCGACCGCGGCAGCACCGCGGACGCCCCGTTGCCGCGCTCGGCGCCGCCGGTTCCGTAGGATCGGAACCCGTGAGTTCCGTCGTCGACGCCGTCCGGGCGCACCTCGCCGAGCACTACGCGGGACGCGACTTCGCGCCCCCCGCCTCGGCGTCGGTCACCTTCCTGGGGCTCGAGCCGATGACGATTCAGCGGTGGGTCGGGGATCCGCTCGTCGCGTTCGCCAGCGTCGGCTGCAGCCGCCACGCCATGACCGACCCGAACGCACTGGTCACCGTCGAGGACGGGCCGCGCGCCGAAGTGGTGTTGGAGCTGCGGCCCGCCGCCGACGGCCCGGGCGCCGCCCTCGACGGGGTGCACCGCTCGCTGGCGATCCTCGCCGCCACGCCCGCCGTCGAGGGGCTGGTGCTCGCGCCGGACGCGCTCGTCGACCTCGGCGCGCCGCTGTGGGCGGGCGCGCCCTTCACCGCGGTGCTGCTGGGGGAGTCGGCCGTGCCCGACCTCGACCGCGCGGACGGCGAGCCGGTGCGGTTCCTGCGCGCCGACCCGATCACCGCCAACGAGGCCGCCTGGGTGCGGCTCAAGGGGGCCGTGGCGCTGCGCGAGGCGTGGGCGGAGGCCGGGATCGACCCGGCCGACCCGGGCCGGCCTGCGGCCCGCGAGGTCTAGTTCACGATGTCGACTTCTCCGGGCCTACACGTGCGCGAGAACACTCGCACGGCCGCAGAACCCGACATCGTGAGCCGCTAGAGCCACTTGATCCTGCGGAACACGACGAACAGGCCGAGACAGGCGACGAGCATGATCGCCAGCACGATGAAGTAGCCGTACTGCCAGTGCAGCTCGGGCATGTTGTCGAAGTTCATGCCGTAGACGCCGGCGATCATGGTGGGCACGGCGACCAGGCCGATGATGGCGGACATCTTGCGCATGTCCTCGTTCTGCTGCATCCCGATCTTCGCGACCGCGGCGTCGATCAGGGAGCTCAGCACGTCGTTGTAGGTCTCCACGTGGTCGGCGACCATCGCCTGGTGGTCGAGCACGTCGGAGAAGTAGCGCTGGATCTCGTGCGGGATGATGTCGCTGAAGTCGCAGGTCAGGCGCTTGAGTGCGTGGGAGAGCGGGTGGATGCCGCGGCGCAGCTCCACGATGTCGCGCTTGAGCTGATAGATCTCGTCGACCTGGGTGCGGGCGCCGGCGCGGAAGACGTCCTCCTCGACCCGGTCGATGTCGTCCTCGAGCAGGTCCGAGACGGCGACGTACGTGTCCACGACGTGGTCGGCGACGGCGTGCATCACCGCGGACGGACCCAGCTTCAGCAGCTCCGGGTTCGCCTCGAGGTTCCGGCGCACCCGGCGCAGGCTGCCGTGGTCGCCGTGCCGCACGGTGATCACGTGGTCGGGGCCCACGAGCACCATCACCTCGCCGGTCTCGACGATGCGCGCCATCGGGTCCGTGCGGTCGTGGCCCACGTAGTTCACGGTCTTGAGGATGAGGAAGAGCGTGTCGTCGAACCGGTCGACCTTGGGGCGGGTGTGCGTGACCAGCGTGTCCTCGACGGTCAACGGGTGCAGTCCGAAGACGCGCGAGACCTCGTCCATCTGGTGCTGGTCCGGGTCGAGCAGGCCCACCCACACGTAGCCCTCGCCGCGGCGCCGGACCTCCTCGATCGCCTCGACGTAGCCGAATCGGCCGGGCAGGCGCACCCCGTCGACGTAGACGCCGCAGTCGACGACGGCACGGGCCACCGGCACCGGGACGCGCGCGACGTCCGCCTCGCGGACCTCGCGACGTCCCGTTCCGGGCCGGGGCATGGACGGCATGGAGGGCATGGACGAGATAGTAGACCCGGGCCAGGCGGTCGGCCCGCGGCAGCGCCGGGTAGAAAGTAGGCGTGAGCATTCGACCGTCCCGCCTCGCCGCCGCGGCCCTCGTCGCGCTGGCGGCCGCGGGCTGTTCGGACCCCGGTGACCAGGCCGACCTCGGGCCGCGCACCGCGCCCGGCACGGTCACCGTCGGCTCGTCGGGGAGTGCGGCCTCGAAGCTCGAGGCCCTGATCTACGCCAACGCCCTGCGGATGGCGGGCACGCCGGTCGAGACCCGGCTGGGGCTCGGTCCCGGCGACGACGCCGCCGTGGCCGCCGTCGAGCGGGGCGACCTCACCGTCGCGCCCGCGCTGACCGGCGCCCTGTGGGACCGGTACCGGCCCGGCGCCGCCCAGCCGACGAAGGCGAAGGAAGAGGAGTCGGAGAACCCGCGCGCCCAGTGGGACGCGCAGTTCGTGGCGCTCAGCGCCGTGCTCCCCGAGGGGCTGGGGCTCGGTGACCCGACGCTCGCGCTCGACCAGCCGATGCTCTTCGCGTCCAAGGACGCGCCGTCCGCGACGCTACGCGGCTGCGAGGGGCTCTCGGGTGCCGTCGCCGTCCCGGCCGGATCGCCGTCGGACCTGCGCGCCCGCTACGGCTGCGCGACGGGGCCGGTCGTGCCCGCCGCCGACGAGGCGGCCGCCGCGCGGGCCGTCCGCGAGGGCCGGGCCGCGCTGGCGCAGCTCGGCACGCTCTCGTCCGCGTCGAAGGACCTGGTCCAGGTCGCCGATCCCGACGGTGCCGTGCCGTCCCGCGCCGTCGTGCCGCTCGTGCGGCGGGACGGGCTCACCGTGGCGCAGACCAAACGGCTGTCCGCGATCGCCGGCGAGCTCACCACGGCCGACCTGGCGGCGATGGTCGCGCAGGTCGAATCGGGGGAGCGCACGCCCGAGCAGGCGGCCGGGGACTGGGCCGCCGAGCACACGCTGAACTAGGAACGCGACGAGGNCGNGTGCCGGGGCTACTTCAGACGCTTGGTGAGCTGCTGATCGATCAGGGCGTTGACCCGCTCGTACGCGGAGCCGCCGATCCGCACCAGGACGTCGATGATCTTGGCGTCCGGGCCGATCAGGACGCGGCCGCGGTTGCGCTTGACGCCGCTCAGGATGGTGCGCGCGGCGTCGTCGGCCTCGGTGCGCGCGAGGTACTTGTCGAACAGCGCGGCGGTGTGCGCGGTGTCGACGTTCTCGGCGCCGGTCGCGTTGCGGGCGATCGCGGTCTTGATGCCGCCCGGATGCACGCAGGTCACGCCCACGTTGTGATCGCTCGAGAGCATCTCGATGCGCAGGGCCTCGGTGAAGCCGCGCACGCCGAACTTGGCGGCGTTGTACGCGCTCTGCCCGCCGACCGAGAGCAGGCCGAACAGCGAGCTGGTGTTGACGATGTGCGCGTCGCCCGAGGCGATGAGGTGCGGCAGGAAGGCCTTCGTGCCGTTCACCACGCCCCAGAAATCGATGTCCATGACCCGGTCGTAGTCCTTGAAGGACGTGGTCTCGACGGGCTCGTGGTGCGCGATGCCGGCATTGTTGAACAGTAGGTTGACGGTGCCGTAGTGCGCGACCACGTCGTCGGCGTAGGCGAGGAGCTGCTCGCGCTCGCCGACGTTGACGACCTTGGTGTGCACCTCGGCGCCGCGGGCGCGGGCCAGCTCGGCGGTCTGCTCGAGGCCGGCGGGGTCGTAGTCGCAGAGCGAGAGCTTGGCGCCCTCGTCGGCGAGCTGGAGGGCCAGCTCGCGGCCCATGCCGGAGGCGGCGCCGGTGATGACGGCGACCTTGCCGCGGAAACTCTTCATGCTGTTGTTCATCCCTCACGCTGGTCCTGGCCGAGCGCCCGTCGGGAGGCGGCGCGCGGCGTTCTTACTCGACAGTAGGGTCGGGATACGAGGTCTGTCAACGACCTATTGAGTATGATTCAGTAGGTGACCAGAAAGTCCGTCGCCGCAGCGGTGGGGCGCAAGCGCACCCGGCTCAGCCCCCAGGCCCGGCGCCAGCAGTTCATCGACCTGGGCCTGCTCAGTCTGAAGCACCAGGCGCTCGAGCAGGTGTCCATCGAGGAGATCGCGAGCCAGGCCGGCGTCTCGGCGGGCCTGTTGTTCCACTACTTCGACTCGAAGCTCGACTTCCAGGTCGCGTTGGTGGAGGAGCAGGCGCGCATCGTCGGGGAGGTCGCCACCCCCGACCGCGACCCCGAGGACATCACCGACGTGATGCCGATCCTCAGCGCCACGCTGGGCACCTACGTCGACCACATCATGGAGAACCGGCAATCGCTGCTCCCGATGCTGGCCGGCGTCAGCTGGTCCGAGCCGCGGATCCGCTCCGCCGTGAAGTCCGTGCGCGAGCAGATCGTGAGCCACTTCGTGGAGCAGGCCGAGAGCATCGGCATCGCCCGTTCGCCCCGCTTCGTCCTCGCGGTGCACGGCTGGATCGCCGTCGTGGAGGAGACGCTCGTGCAGTGGCTCGACGAGAACGCCGGCTTCGCCGCGATGACCCGGGATGAGGTCGTCGAGCATCTCGCCACCATGTTCGTGGGGATGGCGGGCGCGGTGGGTCTGGATCTCACGTCGGGCGCGGCCTGACGGTGCGCTTCGGGTCGGGCCGCGTGGTCGGGTGGGCCGGGCGT
>NZ_CBCSDV010000013.1:0-131537 GCF_965138335.1 Tsukamurella ocularis | reverse complement strand
AGTCGTAGGGCAGCGCCTTCAGGGCGCCGTAGAACAGGCGCGAACTCAGCGTCGGGTCCATGCGTTCGTGGGCGCTCGAGCCCCACCACGGCGCGCGCTGCTGGAGCGGGCCGACGCTGTTGGCGTCNGANCCGACGGCGTCGTGGGGNTCCCGCAGCGAATCGGGATCCGCGGGGTTGGCGTAGACGGTGAGGTTCGATTCGACGAGTCCGGTCGCGATGCAGATGACGATCCCGCGCTCGGAGACGCCGGAGCGACGTCCCTCCGCGATGAACGCGGCCGCGACCGAGTCGCGGGTGTACGCGCTCATGCCGGCACCGCCGACATCTTCCAGCTGCACACGCGGGCCAGCAGATCGATGCCCGAGACGGGCCGGTTGGCGCTGTCGCGCCACATGGGCAGGCCGTACGCGGTCGTGTGCTGACCGCTCGCGAAGCCCGCGAGGTCGGCCGGCCAGGACCACCAGCCCGGGTCGAACCAGTGCGCGATGTTCGCGAGATCGGCGACCACGTCCTCGATGCCGTCGTCCACCAGCTGCGCGATCAGGGCGTGCGGCTCGGTGAGGGTGAAGGCCATCACCGGCCCGGCGAAGGCGTGGAGCGGCGAGACGGCGGGGCACGAGGTCATCACATCGCCGGGGCTCGCGATCTCGAAGAGCGGCACCGGCGACCGCTGGTCGTTCGGCACCGTCCCGGTGCCGCCCGTCGCGTAGATGCCGAGGCGGTCCGCCGCGATCGGGAGGCCGTAGGAGACGCCGGCCCGCCGGCTGGGATCGGCGATGGTGCCGACCATCCGGCAGCCGGCGGTGTCGGGGCTGGTCTTGAGCCACCGGATCACGCCGACCGCGCCGAGCGAGTAGCCCAGGACGATGTAGCGGTCCCCGGGATGGAGCGCGGCGATGCGGGTGCGGAGCCAGTTCACCACCTGGGTCGCGCTGTTGTCGCCCGACGGTGCCAGTGGGTCGCGCGCGGCGTTGTCCAGACTGATGGACGCGCTGTAGGCGACCTGTTCCACCGTGACACCGTGCAGCCGCCGGGTGACGTTGTCCAGCATGTTCCCCGACAGGGGTTCGCCGGTGCCCCGGGCACAGAAGACGAAATCGGACATTCGATCGCTCCTTCGAAGCGGAGATCGCCGGGGCGGGGAGGGATTCCACGGGGGAGGCGCGGCGATCTGAGGGAAAGTCTCCGCAGCGCAGCGTTCACGCGCACGAGTAGCGCGCTACCCGATTCCGCGGGGTCTCCGCCCCCGGCGGTGTGGGAGTGGGGGCAGCGGATCGCAAAGATCGGATTTCCGACCATTAGTACCCGAATAAACTTGTCGGGCAGGAAAATCCACCGGATTCCAGCGGCGCCGTCGGACCGAGACGGTACTAGAATAGCTGTTCATGCGGCAGCAGGTGCGGATCGTCGAACGGGGGCGCGAGTACGACGACGTCCGTGCCGCGCTCGACATGGCATCCACGGGCTGCGGTGTGATCGTGACCGGCGACGCCGGCGTCGGCAAGACGACGCTCGCGCGCTCGGTCGCAGCGGATTCCAGCCTCCATGTGCAATGGGTCGCCGGGACCGAGTCCGCACGGGGGATCCCGCTCGGAGTCTTCGCCCACCTCGTCGGTCCGGCGACCTCCACGGACCCGGTGACCTACCTGGCTGCGGCGCGGGAATCCCTCCTGGCGGACGGGCATCTGGTCGTCGGGGTGGACGATGCGCACCTGCTGGACGAGCTGTCCGCCACCCTGTTGCACCAGCTGGCCATCGATCGCGCGGTCCACCTCATCGCCACGGTGCGCAGCGGCGAGGCGGTACCCGACGCCATCACGAACCTCTGGAAGGACGGGCACGTCGTCCGGATCGCGCTGGAGCCCTTCACGTTGGAGCAGAGCGTCGAACTGGTCGAGGCGGCCGTCGGGGGGCGACTCGAGGGCCTCTCCGCGCGCCTCATGTGGGAGGCCTCGGGCGGCAACGCCCTTTACCTCAAGCATCTCGTGCAAGGGGCGCTGGAATCCGGTGCGCTGCGTGAGGTCGGCGGCGTGTGGCAGATGCGCGGGCGGGCCGCCGTCACGTCGGAGCTGGCCTCGCTGCTCGACGGGCGCGTCGACCACCTCGACGACGCCGTCCTGCACGTTCTCAAGCTGTTGACGCTGTGCGAGCCGATCGACCTCGATGTGCTGGCCGATCTCGGCGGCGACGACGCGGTGGAGAAGGCGGAGGCGGAGGGGCTCATCCGGATCGCCCGGGAGGGCCGCGCGCTCTCGGTCCGCTACGCGCACCCCCTCTTCGGCGAGGTGATCCGCGGCCGGCTGGGGTTCGCGTCCTCCCGGCGGCTGCGTGGTCATCTCGTCGAGGCGCTGGGGCGGCGGGAGGTGTCGTCGGCGTCCGACCGGATCCGGCTCGCGGGGCTCGCCCTCGACAGCGACGCCGACCTCGACCCGATCCTCCTGTGCGATGCCGCGCGCGATGCCCTGATGCTCGCGAACGTGCCGATGGGTGAGCGTTTCGCGCGCGCCGCACTGGACGGTGGGGCCGGCCTGCAGGCCGCCTGCCTCCTGGCGCGCGCGCTCATGTGGCAGGGCGAGGCGGCCGAATCCGATCGCGTGCTGCGCGGCTTCGACCCCGACGATCTGGACGAGGTCCAACTGGTGCTCTGGGGCGCGCAGCGGATCGGGAACCTGTTCTGGGCCGTCGGCGACGTGGCCGCGGCGAACGAGGTGCTCGCGCTGCTCACCGAGCGCGTCGTGACCCCCGTCCTCGCGCTCATCGTGCAGGGGATCGGGGCGGCGTGCGCCGCGTTCACCGACGATCTGCCGCGGGCACTGGAGCTCTCCGACGGGGTGATCGGATCGCCCGCGGCCACGCCCTGGGCGGTCGAATGGGCCGTCTTCGCGGGCGGATTCGCCCGCGCGCTCAGCGGTCGTGGCGACGAGGTGGCGGCGCTCGCGGCCCGCGGCCGGGAGGCCGAACCGCATACCGACGGCGTGCTGCGGTTCCCGGCCGGCTACGGGGAGATCCTCGGGTTGACGCTCACCGGCGCCTTCGACCGCGCGCGAACCGCCGCGCAGCGCTACGTCGAATTCCGCTCCGCGGGACAGTTCCTCGCGTGGGCCCTCTCCGGCATCCACGTCAGCGCCGTCGATCTCGTGGAAGGCCGTTTCGCGCGCGTCGTCCAGCAGGCCGAGCAGACCCTCGCGACGGTGCGCGACCGGCCCGACGTGTCGTGGGTCTTCCCTGCGCGCTTCCAGCTGGCGCAGGCGTACGCGGCGCTGGGGGACGCCGCGTCCGCGGCGGCCGCGATGCAGGACGCCCGGCGTCACTTCGGAGACAACGTCGCGGTCTTCGGCCATCAGTTCACGCTCGCGCAGGCCTGGCAGGAAGCGGCGGCCGGCATCACCTCGGTGGCCATCGCCACTGCGCGGGCAGCGGCGGACGCGGCCGCCGTGAGCGGGCAGCGCGCCATCGAAGCGGAGGCCCTGCACACCGCCGCGCGGCTCGGCGACGCCGATCCCGTGCTCGCCGACCGCCTGAACGCGCTCGCCGAGCGCCTGGACGGCGTGCTCGCCCCCGTGTACGCCCGGCACGCGCGCGCCGTGACCGAGCGGGACGGCGCAGGGCTCGACACGTGCGCGGCGGAGTTCGAGCGGATCGGCGCGCTGCCCTCCGCGGCGGACGCGGCCGCTGCGGCGGCGAGCGTGCATGCGCAGGCCGACCGGCGGGGCGCGATGCACGCGTCCGCGGCCACGGCGGACCGTCTGGCCGCGGCCTGCGGGGGCCTGCGGACGCCCGCGCTCGCGGAGTCCGCTCATCCGCTCCCGCTCACCACCCGGGAACGGGAGATCGCGAACCTCATCGCCGCCGGGCTCACGAACAAGGAGATCGCCGACCGGCTGTTCCTCTCGGTCCGGACGGTCGAGGGGCACATCTACCGCGCGTGCGCGAAGGTGGACGCGACCGATCGCGCGGGCCTCGCGTCCGCCCTCGTCCGGGGGCGCCGCGATGCGGCCCGAATCGAGTAGTCCGCTACTCGTGACCGGTGTCCGACCGCTTCGTACGGTCGGACCATGAGCGACATCCGGAAGCCGAAGACCCTCGTGATCTGCTGCGACGGCACGTGGCAGAAGCCCGACAACCAGCACGTCTCGAACGTGGAGAAGATCGCTCGAGGGGTGGCCCCCGTCGGGCACGACGGCGAGGCCCAGATCGTCTACTACCAGCGGGGCGTGGGCTCCGCCGGCAGCGGGATCGAGCGCGTTCTCGCCGGCGCCCTCGGGATCGGGCTCGACACCAACATCCTCGACTGTTACCTCTTCCTCGCGCTGAACTACGAGAGCGGGGATCGGATCTCGGTGTTCGGCTTCAGCCGCGGCGCGTACACCGCTCGGAGCCTCATCGGGATGATCGCCCACGTCGGGCTGCTGACCCGCGACGGCGTCGCGCAGGACAAGCTGCCGGAGGCGATGGCGGTGTACCGGGCGCGCCCGGCCGGCACGACGGAGGATCCGAAGCACACGGCGGCACTCGCGAGGCTGCGGCCGTACTGCCACGACGCGGGCACCGTCACGATCGACACTCTGGGCGTCTTCGACACGGTCGGTGCACTCGGCCTCCCCGGCATCGCCCGCGCGAAGTACCGCTTCCACGACGTCGAGCTCAGCCACACGGTGTGTCGGGCCCGCCAGGCGCTGGCGCTCGGCGAGCGCCGCCGGCTGTTCGCGCCCTGCCTGTGGGGCGGCGCGCACCGGGACATCCGTCAGGTGTGGTTCGACGGCGTCCACCTCGACGTGGGCGGCGGCTACCAGAACTCGTACTACTCGGACCGGTCCCTGCTCTGGATGGTCGGTGAGGCGGCGCAGCGGGGGCGCCTGCGGGAGTCGGTGCGGCCCGATGTCGACGTCCGGCCGGACGACTACGACGACTACCCGGGTCTGCGCTTCGACTGGTCCAGGATCGGTCCGGGACTGTGCTCCACGGGTCCCGTCGAGAGCGATTCGCTGGGGTTCGGGTACCGGATCGTCAACGTCGTCGCGAAGATCCGAGACCTGTGGCACCGGCCCCGGCCGGGTGTCGTGCCGGTCTTCGTGGACGGGTGGCGCACGATGGCGCCGACCGCGCCCAGCGCGGAGGACGCGCTCGGCCGCGCCTACGACGTCCACATCGAGCGGGCCGCCGCGCAGCGCGGGATCAACCCGAACGAGGCGCCCTGGGTGGCCGAGGTGCGGGCCGTCCTCGGCCGGAAGGCGAACGGGTCCACCGGCCCCGTGGATGCGCGTGCCCTGGACAACCTGTACACCGACGTCCCGGACTTCGCGACGCTGAGCGCGCCGCGCGACGCCGGGCAGAGCCGCGCGACGCCGGCAAGCAGTGTCAGAGCTGGCTGATCACGTCGAAATCGCAGCCCTCCGCCTGCGCGAGGTACATGCGCTGATGCGCGTGGCCGTCGCGCAGCGCCATGTTGCCGCGGGCCCCCTCGTAGTGCACGCCGCCCACCCCGGCCATGATGTCGCGGACGTCCGTGCTGCGCACCGTCGACAACAGCGACTCGAGCAGGAGCATGCCCTCGAAACAGGATTCGCCCATGGACGTGGGCGTGCAGGCGTCGGGGCCGAACCGGCCGAAGTAGCGGGCACCGAACTCCATCGACTCGGACGTCACCACGGAATCGAAATAGCCCGCCGAGGCGAACAGGTCGCGCGTGGCGTCGGGGCCGGAGGCCATGAGCATGTGCTCGTCCATGAGCGGCGAGTACCGCACGAAGGCCTCGTCGAGGCCCGCCGCGGCGAAGGCCCGGTTGAACTCGACCGCGTCCTGCCCGAGCAGCAGCATCAACACGCCGTCGGCGTCGGACCGGGCGATGTCGGCGATCACGGACGAGAAGTCCTCGGTGCCGACCGGGACGAAGCGGGCCCCCACGAGATCGTCGCCGAGGCGTCGCGCGAACCGCACGCAGGCCTTCGCGCTGTCGCGGGCCCAGAGGTAATCGCTGCCCACGATCCACCACCGGCGCAGGCCGCGTTCCCGGCGGAGCCACTCGAGGGCGGGAAGGATCTGCTCCTCGGGGGTCTCGCCTGTGAGGAAGACGCCGGCCGTCGATTCGCCGCCCTCGTAGAGCGCCGTGTAGACGTAGGGCACCCGCAGGTCCAGCCGCGCGGAGAGCGCCCGCCGCACGTCGGAGGTGTGCCAGCCGACGATGGCGTCGATCTCGCCGGCCGCCAGGAGGGATTCGACTTCGCGGGTCACGTTCGCGACGCCGGTCGCGGAGTCGATGGGGCGCACGGACAACTCCCGCCCGAGGATCCCGCCCCGGGTGTTGATGTCATCGGCCGCCAGTGTCGTGCAACTGAGGCACGACGGGCCGAACAGCCCCGCGGGGCCACGTCGGGGATACAACAGCCCAACGGTGTACTCGCTCATCGACGTCCGCTCGTCCGAAGTCCTGCAGTACGGACCGGTGTACCACCGAGCCTACGCGGAGCGGGCCCGCATCGGCGCCGGAACGCGATACAGTGGTCGCGGATTGCGATGACACAGTCGAAGATCGGGGCGGTTATGGACGCGAGCGCGGACATGCGGGAGGCGCCGGGGCGCACCGCTTTCGCGGCCGTGTGCGAGGCCGACGATCTCGTCATGAACGTCCTCATCCCGGCCCTCGCGGAGCACGATCTCACCGTCGAACACTTCCGCGCCCTGCGGCACCTGGCCGCGGTCGAGGGCGCCACCGTCGGCGAGCTCGCGGCCCGGACCGGCACCACGCCGTCGTCGACCACCCGCCTGGTGGACCGCCTCGTCGAGCGCAACCTCGCCTACCGCCGGCCCGCTCCGGGCGATCGGCGCAGCGTCCTCCTGACGCTCTCCGACACCGGCCGCGAGGTGTGGGAGTCGCTCGTCCTGCGGCTCTCGTAACCCCTCCCACCTGCGTTTTCTTCGATTCGGCTGCGCGCTCGGAACCGCCCGCCGATACTACCGATCAGAGATAGTGCCGAATCGGTAATAAATCGGGAGTCGCGATGACCACACTCGGATTGCTCTTCGTCGGAGCCGTTCTGTTCGTCAACGGGGCCTGGTTCCTCGGGGCGATCTCCGCCCGCGAGGCGGGCGTCTTCAATCTCTTCGTCGGGGCGATGCAGGTCGTCCTCCCGACGCTGGCCGTGGTCGCCGCCGACGGAGACCTCAACGGGGTCTTCGGGGCCGGGTCGAGCTACCTGTTCGGCTTCACCTACCTGTTCGTCGGCGTCAACAACCTCATGGGCAACGACGGCCGCGGCCTCGGCTGGTACTCGATCTTCGTGGCCGCCATGGCGATCGTCTTCGGCGCCTTCTCCCTCTCCGCCGATCCGGTGTTCGGCGTCATCTGGTTCGTGTGGGCCGTGATGTGGCTGATGTTCTTCCTCATCCTCGCCTGCGGGCGGACGTCGCTGATGCCGTTCACCGGCTGGCTCATCCTCGTCGGCTCGCACCTGACCTGCACGATCCCCGCGCTGCTGATGTGGCGCGGGAACTGGCCCACCAGCCCGTCCGCGGCGCTGTGGGCCGCCGCCATCGCCGTCGTGCTCCTGGTGCTCAGCGGCGTGGCCGCACGGGCGCTGCCGATGCTGCCGATGGCAGCGCCCCGGCCCGCGGCTGAATCCGTTCCCGAAACCGCGTAACCCCTCTCCTCCAACGAGATCAACGAAAGGTTCCACCATGCGTCACGGAGACATCTCCTCGAGCCCGGACACGGTCGGCGTCGCCGTCGTCAACTACAAGATGCCGCGCCTGCACGACCGCGCGGGCGTCATCGAGAACTGTCACAAGATCGCCGAGATGATCGTCGGCATGAAGGCCGGCCTGCCGGGCATGGACCTCGTCGTCTTCCCCGAGTACTCCACGCAGGGCATCATGTACGACCCCGACGAGATGTACGCCACGGCCGCCGCGATCCCCGGCGAGGAGACGAAGATCTTCTCCGACGCCTGCCGCAAGGCCGGCACCTGGGGCGTCTTCTCGATCACCGGCGAGCAGCACGAGGACCACCCGAACAAGCCGCCGTACAACACGCTGATCCTCATCAACGATCAGGGCGAGATCGTCCAGAAGTACCGCAAGATCATCCCGTGGGCCCCGATCGAGGGGTGGTACCCCGGCAGCTCCACCTACGTGGTGGACGGCCCCAAGGGGCTCAAGGTCTCGCTCATCGTGTGCGACGACGGCAACTACCCCGAGATCTGGCGCGACTGCGCGATGAAGGGCGCGGAGCTCGTGGTGCGCTGCCAGGGGTACATGTACCCGTCGAAGGATCAGCAGGTGCTCATGGCGAAGGCGATGGCGTGGGCCAACAACGTCTACGTCGCCGTCGCGAACGCCGCCGGCTTCGACGGCGTCTACTCGTACTTCGGCCATTCGGCGATCATCGGATTCGACGGCCGCACCCTCGGCGAGACGGGCGAGGAGGAGTACGGCATCCAGTACGCGCAGCTCTCCGTCTCGACGATCCGCGACGCCCGCAAGCACGACCAGTCGCAGAACCACCTGTTCAAGATCCTCCACCGCGGCTACACCGGCATCCATGCGGCGGGCGAGGGGGACAAGGGCGTCGCCGAGTGCCCCTTCGACTTCTACAAGCTGTGGGTCACCGACGCCGAGGCCGCGCGGGAACAGGTCGAATCGTTCACCCGAGACACCATCGGTGTCGCCGAATGCCCCGTCGGCACCATCCCCACCGAGAAGACCCGCGAGGCGTAGACCGTGCCCTTCATCACCGATCGCCTGGCCGCCGAGGACGTCGACCTCGGCGGCCGGGAGGCCACCCGTCCCACCGACGCCGAGTTCGCGAAGGCCGCGGTCGGGCGGGTCGACGCGGCGCGGATCCTGGCGCAGCTGCGCGCCAACGTCTTCGGGCAGGACCACGCGATCGAATCGATCTTCAAGACCCTCTCGGTGGTGCAGGCGGGCCTCACCGACAAGACCCGCCCGCTCGCGAGCCACCTGCTGGTCGGCCCCACCGGCACGGGCAAGACGGAGATCGTCCGCCAGCTCGCCTCGGCGTTGCGGACCGGGCCGGACGACTTCTGCCAGGTGGACATGTCGGCCATGGCGCAGGAGCACTACGCGGCCTCCTTCGCCGGTGCGCCGCCCGGTTACTCGGGATCGAAGGAGGGGCTCAGCGTCTTCGACCGCGACCGCATCGAGGGCACCGTCTCCATGCCGGGGATCGTGCTCTTCGACGAGGTGGAGAAGGCGCACACCACAGTGCTTCGGGCGCTGCTGCACGTCCTCGACCGCGGGCAGCTGACGCTGGCGAACGGCCAGCAGCGCTACGACTTCCGTAACTGTCTGGTGTTCATGACGTCCAACCTCGGCAGCCGTGAGTTGCGGGCCGAGCAGGAGCGTCCGTGGCACCGCGCCGGGCGCTCCGTCTCGCGGCTGCTACCGGCGCCGGCGGGGGAGCGGGTGGATCGGGTCCTGGAGGGCCGCCTCGACCGGATCTCCGAGCAGTCGATCGCGCGGTTCTTCGATCCCGAGTTCCTCAACCGCATCGACGAGGTGACGCTCTTCGAGGAGCTGTCCGAGGACACCGCGGTCGCGGTGGCCCGGCACGAGCTGGAGCTGTTCTCCGACCGCGCCCGCAAGCGCGGCGTGGACCTGACGATCGACGACACGGTGGCCGCCCACCTCGTGCGGACCGGCTTCGATCCCGTGTACGGGGCGCGCTCGGTGCGTCGTGCGATCCGGCACGAGGTGTGGCCCATGGTGGCCGAGGCGGTGATCGCGCACCGCGCGGCGCGCATGGCCGACACCGCGAGCAGGGTCTCCGCGGTCCTGGTAGTCGACGGTGCCGCCGTCCACTGCCGGGTGGACGGGGCGGGCTAGTCCGGTTCCGCTGCTCAGATCCGCCGCTGGAGCGCTTCCGCGGCCTGCAGCAGATCGGCCGCCCAGCGGGCGCCGGGCCGGCGGCCCATGCGGTCGATGGGGCCCGACACGGAGATCGCCGCGATGACCTCGCCCCGTGGGTTGCGGACCGGCGCCGAGACGCTGGCGACGCCCGACTCGCGTTCGCCGGCACTCTGCGCCCAGCCGCGCTTGCGCACCTCGGCGAGCGCTCGGTCGGTGAAGAAGGAGTCCGTCCGGGGGTCCGCCCACGCCGCGAGCACCTTCGCGCCCGAGCCGGCCGTCATCGGCAGCCTTGAACCCACCGGGACGGTGTCCCGCAGCCCCGACGGCGGCTCGGCGGCGGCGACGCACACGCGGTGGTCGCCCTCGCGGCGGTAGAGCTGAACCGATTCCCCGGTGATCTCGCGGAGCCGGGGGAGCACCATCGCCGCCGTTTCGACGAGTGCGTCCGCCGTACTGGCCGCGAGCTCGCGCAACGCGGACCCGGGCCGCCACAGCCCGTCGCCGTCCCTGGTGAGCAGTCCGTGCAGCTCGAGTCCCACGGCCAGACGGTGCGCCGTCGCCCGCGGCAGCCCGGTCCGACCGCACAGGTCGGCCAGGGTCGCCGGCTCCTCGGCGGCCGCCCGGAGCACGGCGACGGACTTGTCGAGCACGCCGATGCCGCTCACCGGGGTGAGGCTTTCGGGGGCGTCCGACAGTGCGGTATCCTTTCCCATAGTTCGATACTAGGCTCTCGCATGGTGGGATTCAACGCGCAGCCCGCGTCCACCTGCTGGGCGAAGATCATGGAGCAGGTGGAAATCATGCAGCCGCGCACAATGGCCGAGAAGGTCTGGGATCAGCACGTCGTCGTCAAGGGGGAGGGCGAGGGCGCCTCGCGCGAGCCCGACCTCATCTACATCGACCTGCACCTCGTGCACGAGGTGACCAGTCCGCAGGCGTTCGACGGCCTGCGCCTGGCGGGCCGCCCGGTGCGGCGCCCCGACCTCACCATCGCGACCGAGGACCACAACGTGCCCACCGACACGCTGGTCCAACCCATCGCCGACGAGGTCTCCCGCACGCAGGTGGAGACGCTGCGCCGCAACTGCGCCGAGTTCGGCGTCCGGCTGCATTCCATGGGCGACGGCGAGCAGGGCATCGTCCACGTCATGGGGCCGCAGCTCGGCCTCACCCAGCCGGGGATGACCGTGGTCTGCGGCGACAGCCACACGTCCACGCACGGCGCCTTCGGCGCGATCGCCATGGGCATCGGCACCTCGGAGGTCGAGCACGTGCTGGCCACCCAGACGCTGCCCCTCAAGCCCTTCAAGACCATGGCCATCAACGTGACCGGTGAGCTGCAGCCCGGCGTCACCTCCAAGGATCTGATCCTGGCGATCATCGCCAAGATCGGCACCGGCGGCGGCCAGGGGTACGTCCTCGAGTACCGCGGCAGCGCCATCGAGAAGCTCTCGATGGAGGCCCGGATGACCATCTGCAACATGTCGATCGAGGCCGGTGCCCGGGCCGGCCTGATCGCTCCCGATCAGATCACCTACGACTACATCGAGGGCCGCGAGCATGCGCCGAAGGGTGCGGACTGGGACGCGGCGATCGAGGCCTGGGACGCCCTCCGCACCGATGAGGGGGCGAGTTTCGACGCCGAGGTCGACATCGACGGGAGCGCGCTCACGCCGTTCGTCACCTGGGGCACCAACCCCGGCCAGGGTGCGCCGCTGAGCGCCTCCGTGCCCGATCCGGAGTCCTTCGGCTCGGACGGTGAGAAGGAGACCGCGGCGAAGGCTCTGCAGTACATGGGCCTCGAGGCCGGTACCCCGCTGCGCGACATCGCCGTCGACGCCGTGTTCGTCGGTTCGTGCACCAACGGCCGGATCGAGGACCTGCGCGCGGTCGCCGAGATCCTCCGCGGTCGCAAGGTCGCCGACGGCGTCCGCATGCTCGTCGTTCCCGGTTCGATGCGCGTACGCGCCCAGGCGGAAGAGGAGGGGCTGGGGCAGGTCTTCCTCGACGCCGGGGCGGAGTGGCGGCAGGCCGGATGCTCGATGTGCCTGGGCATGAACCCCGATCAGCTCGCCGCGGGGGAGCGCTCCGCATCCACGTCGAACCGCAACTTCGAGGGGCGGCAGGGCAAGGGCAGCCGCACGCACCTCGTCTCGCCGGCGGTCGCCGCCGCGACGGCCGTACGCGGCACCCTCTCCGCCCCGGCCGATCTGGCCCCCGTCGCCGGCGTCTGACGCCACCGCCGCAGCTCAAGGAGAACGAACATGGAAGCCATCGTCACCCACACCGGTATCGGCGTGCCGCTGCGCCGCACCAACGTCGACACCGACCAGATCATCCCCGCCGTCTACCTCAAGCGCGTGACCCGCACCGGGTTCGAGGACGGCCTCTTCTCGGCGTGGCGCGCCGACCCGGACTTCATCCTCAACACTCCGCCGTACGACCGCGGCTCGGTGCTCGTCGCGGGGCCGGACTTCGGTACCGGCAGCTCCCGGGAGCACGCCGTGTGGGCGCTCATGGACTACGGCTTCCGGGTGGTGATCTCGTCGCGGTTCGCGGACATCTTCCGCGGCAATTCGGGCAAGGCGGGCCTCGTGGCCGCGCTCGTCGAGCAGGAGAACGTCGAGCTGCTGTGGAAGGCGCTCGAGAACGACCCCGGGCTGGAGATCACCGTCGACCTCGAGGACCGGACCGTGACCGCCGGGGACTTGGTAGTCCCCTTCACGATCGACGACCCGGTCCGACACCGCCTCATGGCCGGTCTGGACGACATCGGCATCACCCTGCAGCAGGACGCGGCCATCGCCGAATTCGAAAGCCGTAGGCCCGCATACAAACCCGCCACTCTTTAGCGGCGAAACCTGTCAGTGGCGGCACCGGATCGAACCGGTGCCGCCACTTGTCATTCCGACACACCTTCGATCAAATCTGGCGTGGCTCTTGGTTTGAATGCAATTCTGCGTTTACGGTGTCCCTAGTTGGCTCAGCGGTGAGCCTCCGACAACAGAGGAAGATCGTCCATGAACAAGGCAGAACTGATCGAGGCGCTCACCGAGAAGCTGGGCACCGACCGCCGGACCGCCGGCGCCGCCGTCGAGGCGATCGTGGACACGATCGTCCGTGCCGTCCACGCCGGTGAGTCCGTCACCATCACGGGCTTCGGCGTCTTCGAGCAGCGCAAGCGCGCCGCTCGCGTCGCCCGCAACCCCCGCACCGGCGAGACCGTGAAGGTCAAGCCCACCTCCGTGCCCGCGTTCCGTCCCGGCGCGCAGTTCAAGTCCGTGATCTCCGGCTCGGCGAAGCTGCCGGCCTCGGGTCCCGCCGTCCGGCGCAGCTCGGCGACCGCGGCCGCGCCCGCCAAGAAGGCGGCGGCGAAGAAGGCGCCGGCGAAGGCAGCCAAGGCGACTGCCACGAAGGCGGCCGCGAAGAAGGCCCCCGCGAAGGCGACCAAGGCCGCCCCCGCCAAGAAGGCCGCGACCAAGGCGCCCGCCAAGAAGGCCGCGACCAAGGCGCCCGCGAAGAAGGCCGCGACCAAGGCCCCCGCCAAGAAGGCTCCGGCGAAGGCCACGCCGGCCAAGAAGGCCGCGACCAAGGCTCCCGCGAAGAAGGCCGCGACCAAGGCCCCCGCCAAGAAGGCTCCGGCGAAGGCCACGCCGGCCAAGAAGGCCGCGACCAAGGCCCCCGCGAAGAAGGCCCCGGCCAAGAAGGCTCCCGCCAAGAAGGCCGCGAAGAAGTAGAACGACGCCGTCGGGCCCGCTGCCCCTGGACGCCTCAGTGCTCCAGGGGCAGCGGGCTGTCGATGTGGTCCATGGTCAGCAGGCGCCCGCCCTCGGTGGTGAGCACCCACACGCTGGCCTTGCGGTTCCGGGCCGCCGGGAGGCGCACGTCGTCGGCTCCGGCCCACCAGGCGGTGAGATCCGGGATCACGCCGCCCTGACTGCACACCACGGGCACCGTGCCCGATTCCTCGCCCGTCCGCGCGATCTCGCGGATCCGCCGGTGGGCGGCCGCCGGATCCCGCGCGTAGGCGGTCTCCGACATCGTCGGCTCCTCCTCCAGGGGCAGGCCCGTCTCGGCCGCCAGGGGCTCCAGCGTCTGGGTGCACCGCACCGGCGGCGCCGAGAGCAGGCGACCCGGCCCGAAGGCCCCCAGGAGGTCCACCAGGGCCTCCGCCTGGGCCCGCCCGTTGCGGTCCAGCGGGCGCGCCAGGTCGTCGCCCTGGTAGCCCTGCTTCCGGCCGGCCTTGGCGTGCCGGACGATCAGCATCGTGGCGGTGGACCGCGGCTGCTTGCCGAAGGCCCGCAGGATCCGCCGGTCGATCGGGTAGCTCAGGAGTGCCGTCGCCGCCGTGAGCGGCAGCCAGCGCAGCTCGTCGGTCTCCTCGTTCGGCACGAAGACGCCGGAATCCGCGAGGGCCGACCAGTATCCGACCCGCTTGCGGACGGTGCCGCCGCCCGGGCCGTGACGCTTGCGCCGCGGCACGTCGTAGGACACCTGGCCCACGGCGCGGACGAACCGGGCCCCGAAGCCCGTCTCCTCCACCACCTCGCGCAGCCCCGCGACGACGGGGTTCTCGTCGGCTTCGACGTGCCCCTTCGGCAGGGACCAGTCGTCGTAGCGCGGCCGGTGCACCACAGCCACTTCCGGGCCGTCCGGCGAGGGGCGCCACAGGACGCCCCCGGAGGCGCGGACGACCGCGCCCTCGCCTCCGCCGCTCACCGCTGGCTCGCGCGATGCGCGCGCATGAGTTCCCGCTGGTGGTCCCGGACCGTCTCGCCCGGGACGGGGGAGGCGTTCCAGTTGCCGTCACCGTCGAGCACCCAGCAACGGGTTGCCGGATCGAGCGCGGAGTCGAACATCTCGCCCAGTTGCCGGGCGAGCCGGGGATCCTTCACCTGCGCCATCACTTCGACGCGGCGGTCGAGGTTGCGGTGCATCATGTCGGCGCTGCCGATCCAGAACTCGTCCGCGCCGCGGAAGTGCAGGATCCGCGAGTGCTCCAGGAACTGCCCGAGGATCGAACGCACCGTGATGTTGTCGCTCACCCCGGGGACGCCGGGCCGCAACGCGCAGATACCGCGGACCACGACCTCCACGGGCACGCCCGCCTGGCTCGCCCGGTACAGCGCGTCGATGATCTGCTCGTCCACAACGGCGTTCGCCTTGAGCTGCACGCCCGCCGGCTTGCCGGCGCGGTGCAGCTCGATCTCCCGGTCGATCCGCTCGACGATGCCCGCCCGGATGCCGTGCGGTGCGACCATCAGGTTGCGGTACTCCTCCTTGCGGGAGTAGCCCGTGAGCCGGTTGAACAGGTCCGTCAGGTCTGCGCCGAGATCGGGGTCGGCCGTGAACAGGCCGACGTCCTCGTACAGCCGCGCGGTCTTCGGGTTGTAGTTGCCCGTGCCGATGTGGCAGTAGCGGCGGATCGTCGAGCCCTCGCGCCGAACCACCAGGCAGGTCTTGCAATGCGTCTTCAGGCCCACCAGGCCGTACACCACGTGCACGCCCGCCTGCTCGAGCTTGCGGGCCCACTTGATGTTCGCCTGCTCGTCGAACCGGGCCTTGATCTCGACCAGCGCCACGACCTGCTTGCCGGCCTCGGCCGCATCGATCAGCGCATCGACGATCGGCGAATCGCCCGAGGTGCGGTAGAGGGTCTGCTTGATCGCCAGCACATGGGGATCCGCGGCGGCCTGCTCGATGAACCGCTGCACGCTGGTCGAGAAGGAGTCGTACGGATGGTGCACCAGTACGTCGCCCTCGCGGAGCGTGGAGAAGACGCTCTTCGGGGTCTCCCGCTCACCGAACGCCGGGTGCGTCACGGGGACGAAGGGCTTCTCCTTCAGGTCCGGGCGGTCCACCCCGTACAGCTCGAACATGCAGTTCAGGTCCAGCAGGCCCGGCACCGTGATGACATCGGCCGGATCGACGTCCATCTCGCGCAACAGGAGCTCGAGCATGTGCTCGGACATGTCCTCCGCCACCTCCAGGCGCACGGGGGAGCCGAAGCGGCGGCGGGCGAGCTCCCGTTCGAGGGCCTGCAGCAGGTCCTCGTCCCGATCCTCCTCGACCTCGAAGTCCGCGTTGCGCGTGATCCGGAAGACGTGGTGCTCCGACACCGTCATCCCCGGGAAGAGGACGTCGAGGTGGGCGGAGATGAGGTCCTCGAGCGGGAGCACCGCGTGATCCATCCGATCGCTGCGGACCGTGACCATGCGGGCGACGTTGTCCGGCACCTTCACGCGGGCGAAATGCTCGCCGCCCGTGGACGTGTCGACGACCGCCACCGCGAGGTTGAGCGACAGGCCCGAGATGTACGGGAACGGGTGCGCCGGGTCGACGGCGAGCGGCGTGAGCACCGGGAAGACCTGCGTGTGGAAGTACGCCGTGAGGTCCTCCCGCTCGGCCGCGGACAGGTCGGTCCAGCTGACCACCGAGATCCCCTGTGCCGCCAGCTCGGGACGCACGGCGTCGCTGAACACGAGGGCGTGCTTGTGCGAGAGTTCCTGGGTCCGCTGGGAGATCAGGCGCAGCTGTTCGCGGGGCGAGAGCCCATCGGCTGAGCGGACCGACAGGCCCATCTGGTCGCGCCGCTTGAGGCCCGCCACCCGGACCATGAAGAACTCGTCGAGGTTGGACGCGAAGATCGCCAGGAACTTGGCCCGCTCCAGCAGCGGAAGCGAGGCGTCCTCCGCCATCGCCAGCACGCGGGCGTTGAAGTCGAGCCAACTCAGCTCCCGGTTGAGGTAGCGGTCCTCGGGCAGATCGCTGGTCACCTCGGCGGGCGCCGCGGGCGGCGCGGTCGGGATCGCCGTCGGCCGTCCCGAGGGCGGGAGGGCCGGCTCGGCCACCGCGGTGCTCGGGGCGGACGTCGGTTCGGCGGAGGGGGCGGGAGGCTCGGTGGTCACCGCTCCATTCTGGCGTATCGGACGCGTGCGTTCGACGCGAAGCCCCGATCGGCCGCGGCGAGGGCCGTCGCGGTGTGTTCGCCCAGGGGCCCCGCCGCCGCCAGGTCCTGCGGGGTGTCGACGTCCGTGCGCAGGCCCGGCCAGGGTCCGGCGTGCCGCGCGGCGCCGTCGGAACCGTGCGCCGCAGCGGAGTCCGGCCCGAAGGCGGCGCGCAGATCGGTCCCCGGGGGCGCGTAGAGCGCCGCGGTACCCGTCCCGGCGCGGTCCGGCACGAAACCCCGGCGGTCGGCCGTCGCCGTGAGGAAGGCCTCGAGCTCCGCGGCGGTGACGCCCGGCAGGTCCGCCTGCAGCGCCAGCACCGCGACCCCGGGGCCGTGCTCGGCGCGCGCGGCGCGCGCCCCCGCCTCGAGAGCGACGTTGAGGCCGCCCGGTTCCGGTTCGTCGACGGTGCGCGCGCCGGCCGCCTCCGCTGCGGTGCGGACCGCGGGATCGGGGGAGACCACGTACACACCGCGGACCCCGGGCGTCGCCGAGGCCGCGGCGAGGGTGTCCAGCAGCATCGCGAGCACGAGTCCGGGTACCGCGTCCCGCAGGCCGTCGCCGGGCGCCGCGAACCGGGACTTGGCGGCGTCGAGCGACTTCACAGCGGTCACCACGACGGCGGCGGGGCGCGCGGCGGCCACGTGCGGTGAGCTCATGAGCACCAATGTAGGCGTGCCGAACCGACCCTGCCGTCTCCGGGCGGGCGATAGGCTCACCCGAGCGCCCGCGGATCCGGTGGGCGTGGCGATGCGAGGAGGGGCTCGGGATGGTCGACGTTGCGGTGATGGGGGCGGGTTCGTTCGGAACCGCGATGGCGAAGGTCTTCGCGGAGGCCACCCGCCCGGAGCCGCATCGGGTGCGGATGTGGTGCCGCCGCCAGGAGGTCGCCGACCAGATCAACGAGACCCGGATCAACGCGCAGTACCTGCCCGAGGGAGTGCTCCCCGAGAACCTCTCCGCGACACACGATCCGGAGGAGGCGATGCGCGGCGCCGGGCTCGTGGTGCTGGCCGTGCCCTCGCAGTCGTTGCGCGCCAACCTGCGGGACTGGGGCCACCTGATCCCGCCGGACGTCACCGTGGTGAACCTGGCCAAGGGCATCGAGATCGGCACGCTGGACCGGATGAGCGAGGTCGTCGTCGACGCCGCGGGCATCGACCGCGATCGCCTCGCCGTGCTCACGGGGCCGAACTTCGCGAAGGAGATCGCCAAGGGCCAGCCCACCCTCGCCGTGGTCGCCTCCGACAACGCCGACCGCGCCTCCCGCGCCCAGTACCTGGTGCGCACCGACTACTTCCGGCCCTACACCAGCGACGACGTCGTGGGCTGCGAGATCGGCGGCGCCACGAAGAACGTGATCGCCCTCGTCTGCGGCATCGCGTCCGGCATCAACCTGGGCGAGAACTCGCGGGCCGCGATCATCACCCGCGGCCTCGCCGAGACCCTGCGCCTCGGCACGGCGCTCGGTGCCCAGCCGCTGACGCTGGCCGGACTCGCCGGCGTGGGCGACCTCGTCGCGACCTGCAGCTCGCCGCAGTCCCGCAACTTCAGCTTCGGCGCACGCCTCGGCCAGGGGATGACCGTCGACCAGGCGCAGGCCGCCGCACACGGCCAGGTCGCCGAGGGCGCCAAGTCGTGCATCTCCATCGCCGACCTGGCGCGGCGCGTGGGCGTCGAGATGCCGCTCACGGAGGCCGTGCGCGCCGTCTGCTACGACGGCGTGCCCGTCTCCCGCGCCATGGACGACCTGCTCAATCGCGACGTCGGCGGCGAGTGGCGCCCCAAGGACGCCGACTAGACCCACGGTTCCGGCGCGCGGGTGACCGCGTGGCCCTCCGTTCGGCCGACACGTAAGGTGGGCGACCGTGACGGAGCGAATCAGGGTGGCAGTGGTCTTCGGCGGGCGCAGCAGCGAGCACGCGGTCTCGTGCGTGTCGGCGGGCAGCATCCTCGCCCACCTCGACCCCGAGCGCTTCCAGGTGATCCCCGTCGGTATCACGCAGGCCGGCGCGTGGGTGCTCTCCGACGTGGACGCGAAGGCCCTGCGGTTCGCCGATCGTGCGCTTCCGAGTGTGGCGGACGCTCCCACGGATCTCGCGCTGTTGCCCGGCGCGGAACTCGTCTCGGTGCACGCCGACAGCGCGGGTGAGGTCCTGGGCACCGTCGACGTCGTCTTCCCCGTCCTGCACGGCCCGTACGGCGAGGACGGCACCCTGCAGGGTCTGCTGGAGATGGTCGGCGTGCCCTACGTGGGCGCGGGTGTGCTCGCCTCCGCCGCGGGTATGGACAAGGAGTTCGCGAAGAAGCTGCTCGCCGCCGACGGCCTGCCGGTGGGCGATTACCACGTGCTCCGCCAGCGCGACACGGAGGTCCCGGCGGACGTGCTGCACCGGCTGGGCCTCCCGCTGTTCGTCAAGCCCGCCCGGGGCGGATCGTCGATCGGCATCACCCGGGTCACGGACCTGACCGAGCTGCCCGCGGCGATCGCCGCGGCCCGCAAGTGGGACCCCAAGGTCATCATCGAGGCTGCCGTGATCGGCCGCGAGGTCGAGATCGGGGTGCTCGAGCGACCCGACGGCACCGTCGCGGCGTCGGCGATCGCCGAGATCGAGATGGCGGCCGATGCCGAGCACTCCTTCTACGACTTCGAGACCAAGTACCTCGACGACCGCGCGCAGTACACCGTGCCCGCGAACCTCACCGAGGAGCAGGCCGCGGTGATCCGCGACCTCGCGGTCCGGGCCTTCCACGCCTTCGACTGCCAGGGCCTCTCGCGCGTGGACTTCTTCCAGACCCCCGACGGGCCCGTGATCAACGAGGTCAACACCATGCCGGGGTTCACGTCGACGTCGATGTACCCGCGGATGTGGGCGGAGTCGGGCGTCGACTACGCCGAGCTGCTCACGCTGCTCATCGACACCGCGCTCGCGCGGGGCACCGGCCTCCGGTAGCAGCCGGCCCCGGTCCGGCTCACCGTCCCAGGTCGAGCGATGCCGCCTGCAGGTGCTCGCGGATCGCATCCGAGGTCGCCTGCACCGCCGAGGTGCCGGCACCGTCGGGCACCCAGACGGTGACGTACGGGCGGTGGTCGACCGCCGTCCAGTAGCTGCCGCCGTCGGGGGCGGGCGCGCCGGCCGGGGCGGCCTGCAGCCACTGCACTCCGTTGATGATCTGCAACTTCGCGGTCGCGGTCAGCTCCGCGGGCCGGTCGGTGCCGCACCGCACCTCCACGGCGCCCGCTTTCTCGCTGGTCCACCGAGCGAAGCCCGCGGGCTCGGCGTCGCCGGTGCGCCGGAAACCGTCGAGGTCGGCGGGGAGCGCGCCGAGCAGCGTCCCGCACGCCGCGTCGCCCGACGACGGTGCCGCGATCGACTTCAGGTGCCCGGCCTCCGCCGCGTCGCGCGCGTCGCCCTGCTTCTGCTGCGCCAGGACCAGGAAGACGATGAAGCAGGCCACCACCGCCACCGGCAGGGCCACCGCCGTCGCGAGGAAGGCGGGGCTGCGGCGCGCGCCGGCGTCCGGGGTCGCGGTGGTCTCGTCGTCTGCATCGCTCACGTCCGATACGGTAGCCGCGATGAGATCAGAGGAGCCGGACAGCCCTGCGCAGCCCCGCGTGCGCACCGCGGCGGAGCTGGGGGAGGACGGCGTGATCGCGCTGGCCACCGGCGGTGTGCGCCCCGACCCGCGGGTCCCGGTGGGCCCGGGGGACGACGCGGCGGTCGTCGCCGCCACCGACGGCCGGGTCGTGGTCTCCTCCGACGCGATCGTCGAGGGACGGCACTTCCGGTTCGACCTCACGACCCCCGAGCACGTCGGTCGGCGCGCGATCGCGCAGAACGCCGCGGACATCGCCGCCATGGGCGCGGTGTGCACCGCCTTCACGGTGACGCTGGGGTGCCCGCCCGAGACCGGCGAGGACGTCATCGCGGGCGTCGCGCGCGGCACCACTCGGGGCGCGGCGGAGGCGGGCGGCGCCATCGCCGGGGGAGACGTGGTGCGTACCGAGCAGGTACTGCTCGCGGTCACGGTGCTCGGCGACCTGCAGGGCCGGGCGCCCGTGCTGTTGTCCGGCGCGCGGCCCGGGGACGTGGTCGCGGTGTGCGGCACGCTCGGTCACTCGGCCGCGGGCCTCGACGTCCTACTGGCGGGGCGCGACGGCTTCGACGGCCTCGTCGAGACCTATCGCTGCCCGGCCCCGCCGCTCGCTGCCGGGCCGCAGGCGGCCGACGCGGGCGCGACCGCCCTCACCGACGTCTCCGACGGACTCCTCCGGGATGCGAGGGCCCTCGCCCGTGCCTCCGGCGTGACCATCGCGCTCGACGGTGCGCTGCTCGCCCCCGACGCCGAGCTCGTCGCCTGCGCCGCGGCGCTCGCCGCCGACGCCGATCGCTGGGTCCGCACGGGCGGCGAGGACCACGCCCTCCTCGCGACCTTTCCCAGCGGGGCGGTCCTCCCGGCCGGGTGGCGGGCCATCGGCACCGCGGCCGCGCCCGGCGCGCTGCGGGCGGGCACCGTCACCGTCGACGGCGATGCCGGCCCGGCCGCCGGCGGCTGGAACACCTTCACCGAGACCGAGGAGAACGGGTGATAACGGCGAAACCGTTGACCGACAGCGTCGAGGCCGGATGGGCGGAGGCCCTCGCACCGGTGGCCGCGGAGATCGCCGCGATGGGCGACTTCCTGCGCGGCGAGATCGCGGAGGAGCGGGGATACCTGCCCGCCGGCGCCGACGTGCTGCGGGCCTTCCGGCAGCCCTTCGACGACGTGCGCGTGCTCATCGTCGGACAGGACCCGTACCCCACGCCCGGTCACGCCGTGGGGCTCTCCTTCTCCGTCGACCCGGCCGTGCGGCCGATCCCGCGGAGCCTGCAGAACATCTACCGCGAGTACTGCGACGATCTCGAGCTGCCGATGCCCGCCAACGGCGACCTCTCGCCGTGGTCCGAGCAGGGCGTGCTCCTGCTCAACCGCGTCCTGACGGTGCGCCCGGGCACGCCCGCCTCGCACCGCGGGAAGGGCTGGGAGAAGGTCACCGAGTGCGCGATCGACGCGCTCGTCGCGCGCGACGCACCGCTCGTCGCCATCCTGTGGGGCCGCGACGCCGCGTCGCTCGGCCCGCGGCTGGGCGACGTCCCGCGCATCGAATCGGTGCACCCCTCACCGCTGTCCGCGTCGCGGGGCTTCTTCGGCTCCCGGCCCTTCTCGAAGGCGAACGCGGCTCTGGTGGAGCTCGGTGCGGAACCCGTCGACTGGCGCCTGCCGCACCTGGCTCAGGTGCGCTGACGCCACGACGCGGCGGTCGTATCCGCGTACTCGGGCGCCGGTCGACGGAGACGCCGAAGGCCCGCGACCGAGGAGGTCACGGGCCTTCGACGGAAACTCTCGCGTACTAGCCGCGAACGACCTTGCCGGCCTTGATGCACGAGGTGCACACGTTCAGGCGCCGGGTCTGGCCGGGCGCGACCTGGGCGCGCACGGTCTGGATGTTCGGGTTCCACCGGCGGTTGGTACGCCGGTGCGAGTGCGAGACCGACTTACCGAAGCCGGGGCCCTTGTCGCAGACGTCGCAGACGGCAGCCATAGTCGTGTACTCCTCGTATCGTTGAAAACCAGTGCTTCGCCCCGCCGGTCGCGGACGTGAAAGATCACGCTCGGACGCGAGGCAACCCTGCAAGCATAGCCGAGCCCGGCGGCGGAGCCAAACCGCTCCGGGGCCCGTACCGGGAGAGCGCGCCTACTAGGCTGGCAGCTGTGACGGGACCGAATGCGGAGGACGGCCGCGTGGTGGTGGCGTGGCTGCGGCGCGCCGTCCTCGGACTCGAGCGCGCCGTCGATGAGATCAACACCCTCAACGTCTTCCCGGTCGCGGATGCGGACACCGGTACGAACATGCTGGTCACCCTCCGGGCCGCGGCCCGCTCGGCGGAGGAGGCGGACCGGGACGAGGGACCGCACGCCGTGGCCAGGGCGACGGTCGCGGGAGCGGTCGCCGGCGCGCGCGGCAACTCGGGCGTCATCGTCTCGCAGATCATGCGCGGACTCGCCGCGCAGCTCGGCCCCGACGCGGACCTCACCGCCCAGGGGCTGGCCACCGGCCTCCGCAACGCGACGGACCTGGTGACCACGGCCGTCGCCGACCCGATCGAGGGCACCATCCTCTCCGTGCTGCGGGCGGCCGCCGACGGGGCCGGTGCCGCCCTGGCGGGCGGCGGCGACCTCGCGGGCTGCGCCCGGGCCTGCGCCGACGCGGCCTTCGACGCCCTCCTCCGCACCCGGGACCAGCTCGCGGACAACGCCGCCGCGGGCGTTGTCGACGCGGGCGGCCGCGGGCTGCTGGTGCTGTTGGACGCACTCGTCGAGATCACGTCCGGCGCTGCGCCCGAACGCCCGCGGTTCGGCCGGCAGATCGCACCGCACGTCCAGGTCCACGTCGATGCCGGCCACGGCCACGCGCACGGGCCGCACGACGACCCGCCCCGCGGCCCCCATGCCGACTACGAGGTGATGTATCTCCTGCCGGACGCCACCGACGCGGCCGCGACGCGGCTGCGCGGCGAACTGCAGTCCTTCGGCGATTCGGTGGTCGTGGTCGCGGCCGCGGACCCGGATCCGGTCGCGACGTGGTCGGTGCACACGCACACCACCGAACCGGGCCGGGCCATCCAGGCGGGCCTCGCGCACGGCAAGCTCCGCAGCATCGCCGTCAACGTCCTGCAGGAGACGGGGCACACCGAGACACCGCTGCAGGCGCTCCTGGACGCGCCCCGCGCCATCGTCGCGCTGGTCTCAGGCGACGGCGCGGCGGAACTGTTCGCCGCCGCGGGCGCGGAGGTGATCCGTTGCGACACCGGGATGACCCATGCCGAGCTGCTCGCCGCGCTGCACCGGTTCGAGGGGCGGGAGGTGCTGCTCATGCCCAACGGTGCGCTGCCCACCCCGGAGCTCCTCGCGGTGGCGGCGCGGTCGCGCGAATCGGGGGTGCTGGTGACGCTGCTGCCGACCTCGTCCATGGTGCAGGCGATCGCGGCGCTGGCCGTCCACGAGCCGAACGGCCACGCCGCCGACGACACCTACTCGATGGCGGAGGCCGCCGCGGGGGCGCGGTGCGGTTCCGTGGTGGCCGTCACCGAGGACGCGCTGACGATCCTCGGGCCCTGCGGCCCCGGCGACTACCTGGGGATGGTCGGCGGCGAGGTGGTGGTTCTCGAGGAGGACCAGTACTCCGCCGGCGAGGCCCTCGCCGAGCTGCTGCTGGCGACCGGCGGCGACATGGTCACGGTGCTGCTGGGCGACGCCGGCGACGGCGACTTCCCCGATCGGGTCAGCGCCGCCCTCCGCCCGGATCGTCCGGAGGTCGAGGTCGTCGGTTACGTCGGCGGGCAGACCGCGAGCGTGATGGAGATCGGCGTCGAATGACCGCTGCGCGCACCCTCACGCTGCAGACGCCGCTCGCCGAGGCCGTCGACCCCGAGATCGCCGAGGCGGCGACGGCCGAGCTCGGGCTCGCCACCGTCGGCGACCTGCTACGGCACTTCCCGTTCCGGTACGAGGGCGGTGCCGTCGAGGACGACGGGACCCGGCGCTCCGAGCCGCGTATCGGCGACGACATCGTCGTGATCGGGACCGTCACCGCGATCACCCCGCCGCGGGCCCACCACCGCGGCAAGAAGATGTTCAAGGTGCAGGTGGTCAACAAGGTCCGGGCCTACGACGTGACCTTCTTCAACTACCTGCCCAAGCCGATCCAGCCCGACCGGCAACTGCTGCTGATCGGCCGGCTCGGCGAGTTCAACGGCAAGCTCCAGCTGACCCATCCGGAATGGCTCGTCCTGCCGGACACCACGATCACCTCGGCGGAGGCCCTCGCCGCCAACGAGGCGGGCTCGACCAAGGCCGGCTCGAAGCGGCTCAAGTTCGCCGACCTGAGCCTGCTGATGCAGCCGACCGTGCCGATCTACCACGGCACGAAGAACATGCCGACGTGGCTCATCCTGTCGCTGGTCGACAGCGTGCTCAAACGCCTTGCGCCGGTGCCCGAGTCGTTGCCGCCCGCGTTCCTCGCGCTGCACGGGCTGATGAGCCTCGACGATGCGGTGCGCGCCGCGCACAAGCCCGACGGTCGCGCGCAGGCCGACCGGGCGCGGCGTCGCCTCGCCTTCGACGAGGCCGTCGCCATCGAGACCGCGCTCGCGCGCCGGGCGCACGACGTCGGCATCGTCGGGGCGCCGCCCCTGCACACGCCCGACGGTCCGCTGCAGGCGGGGCTCCGGGAGCGGCTCCCGTTCTCGCTCACCGCGGGTCAGGAGGGCGTGCTCGCCGAGATCCTGGATGACATGGCCCGCGACCACCCGATGACCAGGCTGCTGCAGGGCGAGGTCGGCTCCGGCAAGACGCTCGTCGCGCTGCTGGCGATGCTTGCCGCGGTGGATGCCGGCCACCAGGCGGTGCTCCTGGCCCCCACCGAAGTCCTGGCGACGCAGCACCTCCTGTCGATCACGACGATGCTCGGCGATCTCGCCGAGGCCGGTCAGTTGGGTGCGGCCGAGGAGGCGACGACGGTGACCCTGCTGACGGGCTCGATGACCGTCAAGCAGCGCCGGGCGGCGCTGTTGCGCATCGTCACCGGCGAGGCCGGCATCGTGATCGGCACCCACGCGCTGCTGGAGGACACCGTCGAGTTCTTCCGGCTGGGCCTGGTGGTGGTCGACGAGCAGCATCGGTTCGGCGTGGAGCAGCGCGACCGGCTGCGGCGCAAGGGCACCGGCGAGAGCACCGACGACGACTCCATGCCCCACCTGCTCGTGATGACGGCGACGCCGATCCCGCGGACCGTCGCTCTGGCCCAGTTCGGCGACATGGCCACGTCGGTGCTGCGGGAGCTGCCGCGCGGGCGGCAGCCGATCCAGACCTCGGTGGTCCCCGAGGACCGGGAGGCATGGGTCGCGCGGGCCTGGGCGCGGGTCGACGAGGAGGTCCGCGCGGGGCGACAGGTCTACGTGGTGTGCCCGCGCATCGGTGACGACGCCACCGGCGAACAGGCCAAAGCCGGGTTCACCGACGAGGACTACGACTTCGACAAGCCGCCGTCGGCGCCGAAGGCGCAGGCACGGAACTCTTCCCGCGACGATCCTGACGAAGAGGAAGCGAAGCCGAAGACCGTCTCGGCGATCGAGATGTACGACCAACTCGCCGCCGGTCCGCTCGGCGAGCACCGGATCGCGTTGCTGCACGGCCGCCTCCCCGCCGAGGAGAAGTCCGAGATCATGGCGGCCTTCGCCGCCGGCGAGATCGACGTGCTGGTCGCGACCACCGTGATCGAGGTCGGCGTCGACGTCGCGAACGCCACCACGATGGTGGTGCGCGACGCCGACCGCTTCGGCATCAGCCAGCTGCACCAGCTGCGCGGCCGCGTCGGCCGTGGCGGCCTGCCGGGACTCTGCCTGCTCATCACCGCCACCGGGTCCGAGCGCACGCTGGAGCGGCTGAACAAGGTCGCCGAGACCGTCGACGGTTTCGCGCTGGCGCAGCTCGACCTCGAGTACCGCGGCTTCGGCGACATCCTCGGCGTCGATCAGTCCGGCCTCGCACGGCGCCTGAGCTTCCTCGATCTCGCGCAGGACGGCGACGTGCTCGCCGCCGCCCGGGACCTCGCCTACGAGATCGTCGGCGAGGACCCGGATCTCGAGCGCCACGAGGCCCTGCGGAGCATGAACGAGGTCATCCTCGGCGGCGACCGCGGCGACTACCTCGACAAGGCGTAAGGCGGCGAAGCGACCGGCTCAGCGTGCCGCGAAGACGGATGCCAGCTGCCGGCCCCAGAAGTCGACGACCTGCTCGCGCCGGGCCTCGTCGTCGGAGAGCAGGTCCGCGAGGCCGAGGCCGCGGGCGAGGTCGAGCGTCGCCTGCACCGCGCGGCGGGCCTCGTCGTCGTCCCGGTCCACGCCGAGCAGGCGCATGGCGAGGGCGAAGACCTCGCGGGAGTGCTTGTTCTCGAAGGGCAGCATCCGCTCGCGCAGGGCGTCGTCGCTCGCGGCGGCCGTCCACACGTGCAGGGCGGCCTTGAACAGGTCGTCCGTGTAGTACTCGACGATGAGCCGGGCCACCGCGTACGGGCGGTCGGGGCCGGCGGGCACCGCCGCACCCGCCTGCGCCACCTGCGCGAGCCGCTGCTCGCCCATGTACTCCAGCGCGGCACTGATCAGGTCCTCCCGCGTGGGGAAGTGGTGCTGCGCGGCGCCGCGCGAGACCCCCGCCTGCCGCGCCACGCTGCCCACCGTGGTGGCGGTCCACCCGCGTGCGGCGAGCGACGCGATGGTGGTCTCCAACAGGCGCTGCCGGGTCTCCCGGCTGCGGGACTGTTGGGGGGCGCGGATGGGCGGGCGGAGGGGAGTCATCGGATGCAGCCTATTCCGCCGCTACCGGTTCGGCCCAGCTCGGCGCGCGCTTCTGCAGGAACGCGGTGATCCCCTCGACGGATTCGGCGGAGCCGAACAGCCGCGCGGACTGCTCGCCGAGGGCGTCGGCACGCTCGTCGAAGGAGCGCAGCACGTCGTGCCACAGGATCTGCTTCGTCTCGCGCAGGCCCTGCGGGCTGCACAGCTGCAGCTCGGCGAGCTGCTCGGCGACCGCGGCCGCGGGATCCGCGACCGCCGCGGTGATGAGGCCGTACCCGGCGGCCTCGGCACCGTCGAACTTGCGGCCCGTGAGCAGCAGGGTGGAGGCGACCCGGGAGGGCAGGTGCGGCAGCAGGACCAGCGAGACCATCGCCGGTGCCACGCCGATCCGCGTCTCCGTGACCGCGAACGACGCCCCGGGCCCGGCGAAGACGAAGTCGCAGGAGCCGATGAGGCCGAAGCCGCCGGCCCGGACGTGTCCGTCGACCTGGGCGATCACCGGCTTCGGGCATTCGATGATGCCGCGCATGGCACCGATCATGGCCAGCGTGCGCGACTTCGGGTCCGAGCCGGCGCCGTTGGCCGCCGCCTCCTTGAGGTCCGCGCCCGCGCAGAACGTCGTGCCGGTGTGCGTGAGCACCACGGCGCGGGCCGCATCGTCCGCGGCCGCCCGCTCCAGGCCGGCGCTCAGGTCGGCGAGCAGCCGCTGCGAGATCGCGTTCCGGTTGTGCGGGCTGTCGATCGTGAGATACGCCGCACCGCCGCGCGTCTCGTATCGGACCAGGGAGTCGTCGGTCATCGAGCGCCTCCTAGTAGCTCTTGGGCAGGCCGAGCGAGTGCTCGGAGATGAAGTTGAGCACCATCTCGCGGCTGACCGGGGCGATCCGGAACAGGCGCGAGGCCACCAGCATCTGCGCCAGGCCGTACTCGGTGGTGAGGCCATTGCCGCCGAGCGAGTGGATCGCACGGTCGACGGCCTTCGCGCCGGCTTCGCCGCCGGCGAACTTCGCCATGTTCGCGGCCTCGGCGGCGGCGAACTCCTGTCCCGCGTCGTACAACGTCGCGGCCTTCTGCAGCATCAGCTTCGCCAGCTCGGTCTCCACCTTCAGCTCGGCGAGCGGGTGGGCGATGGCCTGGTGCGCGCCGATCGGCACCTTGAACACGGTGCGCTCCTTGGCGTACGCCACCGCGCGGTCGATCGCGTAGCGGGCCGAGCCCACCGAACCGGCCGCGGCCATGATGCGCTCGGGGTTGAGCCCGGCGAAGAGCTGCGCGATGGCGGCGTCGGGCTCGCCGACGAGCGCCTCGGCCGGCAGGCGCACGTCGTCGAAGAACAGCGTCCACTGCGACTCCGGCAGGCCCACCTCCATGGGGATCTTCGTCTTCTGCAGGCCGGGGGAATCGGTGGGCATGAGGAACAGCGCGGGGCGCAGCTTGCCGGTCTTGGCGTCCTCGCTGCGCGAGACCACGAGGATCACGTCGGCCAGCTCGATACCGGAGATGAAGGTCTTCTGGCCCGAGATGATCCAGTCGGAGCCGTCGCGGCGTGCGGTGGTGGTGATCCGGTGGCTGTTGCTGCCCGCGTCGGGCTCGGTGATGGCGAACGCGGCGATGGTCTCGCCGGAGGCGATGCCCGGCAGCCAGCGCTGCTTCTGCTCCTCGGTGCCGAACCGGGAGATGATGGTGCCGTTGATGGCGGGGGAGACCACCAGCATGAGCAACGACGAACCGACTGCGGCCAGCTCCTCGCCGACGATGCCCAGCTCGTACATGCCGGCGCCGCCGCCGCCGTACTGCTCGGCGATGTTCACGCCGATGAGGCCGAGGTCGCCCGCGGCCTTCCACAGCTCGGTCGGGCCCTCGCCCGCGGCGATCTTCTCGCGCATGTACTCGGGGCCGAACTTCTTACCGAGCTCGGAGACGGTCGTGCGGAGCGCCTGGCGCTCCTCGGACTCGATGACGTCCATTGCGATGCTCATGTGTTCCTACTCCTGGTCTTCCAGCACGGCGACGACGGCGCCGGCATCGATGTTCTGGCCCACCTCGACGGCGATGGAGGTGATCACGCCGTCGGCGGGGGCGGAGATGGCGTGCTCCATCTTCATCGCCTCCATCCACAGCACGGGCTGCCCGGCGGTCACGGAATCGCCCTCCTGCGCGCCGATCCGGGTGATGACGCCGGGCATCGGGGCGAGCAGTGAGCCCGCAGCCGCGGCGGCGTCCGCCGAGGGCAGCGGGTCGACGAGCGTCAGCGTCGCAGCGCCGCGCGCCGTCTCCACCTCCACCACGGTCCGATCGCCGGGATAGGCGGTGACGGCGACGGTGCGCCGGATCCCGTCGCGCTCGACGGCGACCGTCGCGCGGTCACCGTCGTCGACGACGGTCGCGACCTGCCCGCCGTCGGCGCGGAACTCCCGCTCGTCGGCGGTGCGGAACTCGGGCACCAGAGTTCGCGAGCCGAGGTTGCGCCAGCCGGGCGCGACGTGCGGCAGCGGGCTCGCGGCGGCGCCCCGTCGATCCAGCACCGCTCCGGCGGCCGAGGCGGCCTCCGTGAGCTCGGCCTCGTCCAGCAGGGGTGCGGCCAGGCGTTCCAGCCGCTCGCCGGTGAGGAAGTCGGTCGCGAAATCGCCGGCCTTGAAGTCGGTATCGGCGAGGATCCGCACCAGCAGGTCGCGGTTCGTGGTGACGCCGTGGATCACCGACTTGCGCAGCGCGGCCTCGGTGATCGCGAGTGCCTGCGCGCGGGTGGGCGCGAAGCCGATCACCTTGGCGAGCATCGGATCGTAGAAGACCTCGACGACGCTGTCGCGCGGGGCGAGGGCGCTGTCGAGCCGGATGCCGGGGCGGTCCGGCCCCGAGAACTCACTCACGACGCCCGGCACCTCGAAGCGGTGCACGGTGCCCGCGGCGGGGCGCCAGTCGTTGGCGGGGTCCTCGGCGTACAGCCGGGCCTCGATGGCCCAGCCGCGCGTGGCGGGCGGCTCGGTCGACGGCAGCGGCAGGCCGGCGGCCACGTCGAACTGCAGGCCCACCAGGTCGAGGCCGGTGGTGGCCTCCGTGACCGGGTGCTCCACCTGGAGGCGCGTGTTCACCTCGAGGAAGAAGAACTCGCCGGCGTCGGTCGCGAGGAACTCGACGGTGCCGGCGCCGGTGTAACCGATGGCCTTGGCGGCGTTGGCCGCCGCCTCGTACAGGGCGGTGCGCATCGCCGGGTGGCGCTCGACGAGCGGCGACGGGGCCTCCTCGAGCACCTTCTGGTGCCGGCGCTGGATCGAGCACTCGCGCTCGCCCACGGCCCAGACGGTGCCCTGCGAGTCGGCCATCACCTGGACCTCGATGTGCCGACCGCGCTCGAGGTATCGCTCACAGAAGACGGTGCCGTCGCCGAACGCCGACTTCGCCTCGCGTTCCGCCGCGTCCAGGTTGTCCTGCAGCTCGGCGCGGGTGCGGACCACGCGCATGCCGCGGCCGCCGCCGCCGGCGGAGGCCTTCACGAGCACGGGGAAGTCGCTGTCGGACACCTGGTCCGGGGTGAGGTTCGTGAGCATCGGCACGCCGGCCTCGGCGAGCCGGGCCTTCGCGGCGACCTTGGACCCCATGGCGGTGATGGCCTCGGGGGAGGGGCCGATCCAGACGATGCCGGCGGCCTGCACCGCGGCGGCGAACTCGGCGTTCTCGGAGAGGAAGCCGTACCCGGGGTGGATCGCCTGCGCGCCGGTGGCCTTCGCCGCGGCGATGATCTTCTCGCCCTGCAGGTACGTGTCGGCGGGGGACTCGCCGGGGAGGCGCACGGCCTCGTCGGCCTCGGCGACGTGCGGCGCGTTCGCGTCGGGGTCGGAGTAGACGGCCACGGCACGCAGGCCGCGGGCGTGGGCCGCCGCGATGACGCGCCGGGCGATCTCGCCGCGGTTCGCGACGAGGACGGAATCGAACGAAGTCATGCTTTCCTCACATCCGGAAGACGCCGAAGGCGTCGGTGCCGTGGACGGGGCCGTTGTTGATGGCCGAGAGGGCCATGCCGAGCACCGTGCGGGTGTCGCGGGGGTCGATGATGCCGTCGTCGTAGAGCATCCCGGACATGAAGGCCGGCAGGGACTCCTTGTCGATCTGGCTCTCGATGGCCGTGCGCATGCCGTCGACGAAGGCGGGATCCATGGCCTGGCCACGGGATGCGGCGGAGGCCGCGGCGACCTCGGTGACCACATCGGCGAGCTGCTTGGCGCCCATGACCGCCGAGCGCGCACTGGGCCAGGAGAACAGGAACCGGGGGTTGAAGGCGCGGCCGGCCATACCGTAGTGACCGGCACCGTAGGAGGCGCCCGCGATGAGCGACAGGTGCGGCACCTCCGAGTTGGAGACGGCGTTGATCATCATCGAGCCGTGCTTGATCATGCCGCCGCGCTCGTACTCCGCGCCCACCATGTAGCCGGTGGTGTTGTGGATGAACAGCAGTGGCGTGTCGTAGCGGTTCGCCAACTGGATGAACTGCGTGGCCTTCTGCGCCTCCTCGGAGAAGAGGACGCCACGGGCGTTGGCGAGGATGCCGATGGGGTAGCCGTGCAGGTCGGCCCACCCGGTGGTGAGCGACCCGCCGTAGAGCGGCTTGAACTCGTCGTAGTCGGAGTCGTCGACGATGTGGGCGATGATCTCCCGCGGGTCGAAGGGGATCTTCAGATCGTCCGGGACGATGTCGAGCAGACCCTCGGCGTCGTAGCGCGGGGGCTTGACCAGGCTCGACGGTGCCGTGCCCTGCTTGCGCCAGTTGAGCCGCTTGACGATCGAGCGAGCGATCCGCGCCGCGTCCAGCTCGTCGCTGGCCAGATAGTCGCCGAGACCCGAGGTGCGCGAGTGCATCTCGGCGCCGCCGAGCGTCTCGTCGTCGGAGATCTCGCCGGTCGCGGCCTTCACCAGGGGAGGACCCGCCAGGAAGACCTTGGAGCGCTCCTTGATCATCACGACGTGATCGCTCATGCCGGGGATGTACGCGCCACCCGCGGTGGAATTGCCGTACACGACGGAGATCGTGGGGATGCCCGCCTTCGACAGCTGCGTGAGGTTGCGGAACATCGCACCGCCGGGGACGAACACCTCCTTCTGCGTGGGGAGATCGGCGCCGCCGGACTCGACCAGCGAGAGCACCGGCAGGCGGTTCTCCTTCGCGATGTCGTTGAGGCGCAGCGACTTGCGCAGCGTCCACGGGTTGGACGTGCCGCCCTTGACGGTGGGATCGTTGGCCACGACCATCACCTCGACACCCTCCACCACGCCGATGCCGCCGACGAGGGAGGCGCCCACCTGGAAGTCGCTGCCCCAAGCGGCGAGCGGCATCAGCTCGAGGAACGGGGACGCCGGATCGAGCACGCTGTCGATGCGCTCCCGGGCCGTGAGCTTGCCGCGCTGACGGTGCCGCTCGACGTACTTCTCGCCGCCGCCCGCCAGGGCCTTGTCGAACTCGGTCGTGAGGTCGGCCAGCTTGTCGAGCATGGTCTTGCGGTACGCGGCCGCGTCGGGGGCCGGGGTGCTGCGGAGCACCGTCATGAGTGTGTTCCTTTGCCTTCGTCGGTGGCGGAGCGGGGTGCCTGGGTGGGGGATCACTTGTAGCCGAGGCGGTTGGCCGCGAGCGTGGTGAGGATCTGGGTGGTGCCGCCGCCGATGCCGAGGATGCGGACGTCGCGGTAGTGCCGGGACACCTCGTACTCGGACATGTAGCCGTGGCCGCCGAAGAGCTGCACGGCCTCGTTCGCGACCCATTCGCCGCACTCGACGGCGGTATTCTTCGCGAAGCAGGCCTGGGGCACGAGCTCGGCGGCCGCCGCCGGGCCGCCGGATTCCAGCGCCTCGGTGTACAGGTCGGCGACGTGCCGGCTGTAGACGCGGGCCACCTCGATCCTGCGCCGCATCTCGGTCACGGTGTTCTGCACGGCCTGCCGAGTGATGAGCGGCGCGCCGAAAGTCTCGCGGCCACGCACCCAGTCGAGCGTGAGGTCGAGGCAGCGCTGCGCGTGCGAGTAGGCCTGCACCGCGAGCGCGAGGCGCTCGGTGACGAACGCCGCGCCGATGAGGAGGAAGCCGCTGCCCTCGGGGCCGATGAGGTTCTCGGCCGGCACGCGGACGTCGGTGAAGGAGAGCTCGGCGGTGTCCGAGGCGTGCCAGCCCATCTTCTTCAGCGGGGCACTCACCTCGAAACCGTCCAGGCCCTTGGGGATCACGAGCAGGCTGATGCCGCCCGCCCCGTCGCCGCCGGTGCGGACCGCGGTGACGACCCAGTCGGCGCGGATCCCGGACGTGATGAAGGTCTTGGCGCCGTTGACGATGTAGTGATCGCCGTCCTTGCGCGCGGTGGTCGTCAGGTGGCCCACGTCGGAGCCGCCGCCCGGCTCGGTGATGGCGAGCGAGCTGATCTTCTCGCCGGCGAGGACGGGTGCGACCCACTTCTGCTTCTGCTCGTCGGTACCGGCGAGGATGATGTGCGGCACCGAGATCCCGCAGGTGAACAACGAGGCGAACAGGCCGCCGGAGCCGCCGGCCTCGTGCATCGCCTCGCACACGATGAGCGCATCGCGCGGGTCACCGCCCCCGCCGCCGACCGACTCGGGGAACGAGACGCCGAGCAGGCCGAGATCGCCGGCCTTCTTGTGGAGCTCGCGGGGCAGCAGGCCGCCGGCCTCCCAATCGTCGAGGTCCGGCAGGATCTCGCGCTCGGTGAACGCCGTCACCGTCTTGCGCAGCGCGAGCCGCTCCTCGGACTCCCACAGGCCGGTCATGCGATCTCCTTCGTGCTGTGGCTCGCGGGCAGCAGCCCCGCGGGCAGGTCGATGTAGCGGCCACGGAGCCACTCGCCGACCCCCTTGGCCTGCGGGTCGAACCGGTAGCCGTGCGCGACGCCCTTCCCGAGCAGGTCCTCGATGACGAAGTTGAGGGCCTTGAGGTTGGGCAGCTCGTAGCGCCGCACGGGGAGGTCCGCGGTCTCCGGAAGGAGTTCCCGCAGAGCCTGTTCGGTCAGATTACTGCGCAGCCATTCGTAGGCCGCGTCGGACTCCGCCCAGACGCCGACGTTGGCGCTGCCGCCCTTGTCGCCGCTGCGCGCGCCGAAGACGGTCCCGAGCGGGACGCGGACCGTCGGGCCGGCCGGGATCGTGCCGTCGTCGCCGGGCTGGGAGGGGTCGACGGCGAGCTCCTGGACCACGTCCGGTGGCGCGATCTCGACGACGGTGCCGTCGGGCCGGTGGGCCCGGTGCGGGACGTCGCCGTTGGGCACGTACACGGCCCGGTACACGCCGTACGGGCCACCACTCGACGGCGGCGCCATCGGGGAGGCGCCGGGGTAGGTGGCGAGCGCCAGTTCCACGGCGGCGGAGCTGAAGGCGCGGCCGACGCGGTTCGGGTCGGCGTCCCACGCCACCGCGGTCAGGGTGGCCGAGGCGGCCGCCTCGGTGGGCGCATCGGGGTGGTCCGTGCGCGCGAGGCGGAACTGCAGGTCCGCCGGCGCGCCGCCGCTGCGGTCGAGCGCGTCGCGGAGCTGTGCCTCCAGTAGCGCGGCCTTGCGCTCGACGTCGATGCCCGTGAGCAGGAAGGCGATCTCGTTGCGGAAGCCGCCCAGCGTGGTGGTCGCGACCTTGGTGGTGGTCGACGGTGCCTCGCCGCGGACGCCGCGCACGGTGACCCGGTCCGGGCCGTCCTGGGCGAGGGTCATCGAATCGAGCCGCAGCGTGACATCCGGGTTCGCGTACCGCTGGCCGGTGACCTCGTAGAGCAGCTGCGCGGTGACGGTGCCGACCTCGACGACGCCGCCCGTGCCCGGCTGCTTGGTGATGGCGAAGGAGCCGTCGGCGGCGATCTCGGCGATGGGGAAGCCGGGGTGCAGCAGCTGCTCGATCGGGTGCCGGTCGAAGAAGGCGTAGTTGCCGCCGGTGGCCTGGGTGCCGCACTCGATGATGTGGCCCGCGGCGACGGCGCCGGCGAGCGCGTCGAAGTCGGTGCGCTGCCAGCCGAACTCGGCGATGGCGGGGCCGAGGATGACGGAGGCGTCGGTGACGCGGCCGGTGATGACGATGTCGGCGCCCGCAGCGAGGCAGTCGGCGATGCCGAAGGCGCCGAGGTAGGCGTTGGCGGTCACCGCGTTGGGCACGCCGAGCTCGGCGGACCGGGCGAGGAGATCGTCACCGTCGACCCAGCCGACCTTGAGGTCGGTGCCGGACTCGGCGACGGCCTTCTCGACGGCGGCGGCGAGGCCGCCCGGGTTGAGGCCGCCGGCGTTGACGACGACCTTGGTGCCGCGCTCGGCGAGCAGGCCGAGGTGCGGGGTCAGGTGCCGCAGGAAGGTCTTGGCGTAGCCGAGGTCCGCGTCCTTGAGGCGGTCGCGGCCGAGGATGAGCATGGTGAGCTCGGCGAGGTAGTCGCCGGTGATGTAGTCGACGCGCGGCCCGGCGAGCATCTCGCCGATCGCGGCCGCGCGGTCGCCGTAGAAGCCGGAGACGTTGGCGATGCTGATGGTGCGGGTCATGGACGTCCCTCCTGCGGGGCGCGGCCGGCGCCGGGGGCCCCGGCGAAGCATTGCGCGATGGTGAGCCAGTGCGCGGCGTCCGCGCCCGTGGCGACGAGATCGGTATCGGCGACGTTGACGCGCTGGGTCGCGAGCCGGCAGAAGTCCTCGAGCGAGCCGTTCACGTGCTGTGCGGCGTCGCCGGGGCCGAAGCAGACCTCGGAGCCGTCGGCGGCGACGAGGAAGACGTCGAAGGGTTCGGAGGGCGGCGTCTCGCCGTTCACGGTGTACGCGAAATCCCGGGTCTTGTAGGCGATCTTGGCGACGTGGGGAAGCGCCTCGGGGGTGTCGAGCTCGGTGCCGGCGGCGTCGGCGATGTCGAGGCCGTGCGCCCAGGTCTCCATGAGGCGGGCGTTGGCCATGGTGGCGGGCCGCATGGGCGGGCCGAACCAGGGGAGCGGCGTGCCGGGATCGGCCTCGCGGAGCGCGACGGCGAGGGCGGCGCGGGCGCGATCCCAGCGGGCGCGAAGGTCGGGGTCCGCGGCCAGCTCGGCGGCGCCGGCGTCGACGAAGCCCATCGGGTCCTGCATCGCGTCCCTCAGGATCGCGGCGAAGCCGTCGGGATCGGTCGCGGAGACGAGCGAGACCTCGTCGGTCCAGGCCAGGTGGGCGACCTGATGGGCGACGGTCCAGCCCTCGGCGGGCGTGGAGATCGACCAGTCGGGGAGCGAATCCGCGATGGCGGCGACGGCGGCCGAGGTGGACTCGAGCGCGTCGAACACGGGGGCTGAAGTGGGCACGCCCACACTCTGTCAGCCGGTGACGAAAAAAACAAGCAGCAATGCTTGTTTGCCTATCCAGGTCTAGGTGACGGTGATGTTGAAAAAACGACGAATCTGTTGACATGTAGCCGGCGCGCTGAGATGCTTCCAACGCACACGGCGAAAATACGACGTGCGTGTCGATATCAGGCGTTGAGGAGCCTCATGGCCAACAGTTCATCTCTCTCCGATTCCCGCCGCCGGTACGCGGTCGTCGCGGTGTGTTTCGCCGCGATCGTGTACGACGGCTACGACCTGATCGTGTACGGGTCGACCATCCCGGCGGTACTCGCGTACGAGCCGTGGGGCCTCACCCGCGCCGAAGCGGGGGCCATCGGGAGCTATGCGCTGATGGGCATGTTCTTCGGGGCGATCCTCGCCGGCACTCTCACCGATCGGTTCGGTCGGCGGAAGCTGTTCATCGGGTGCCTGGTCTGGTACTCGGCGGCGATGATCGCGGTCGCGCTGGCGCCGACCCCCGCCCTCCTCGGAGTGTTCCGCTTCGTCGCGGGCCTCGGGTTCGGCGGAGTGGCGCCGGTCGCGATCGCGCTCGTGGTCGAGGTGGCGCGTCCGCGGGAGAAGAACCTGCTCAACGCGCTGATGCTCGCGGGCCTCCCGGTCGGCGGGATCATCGCAGCCCTGTGCGCGCTGTGGTTCGGGGACGCGATCGGGTTCCGTGGACTCTGGGCGATCGGGGCTTCGGCCCTGGTGTTGGTCGTGCCGGTGGCCTGGAAGGTGATCCCGGAGACGGCTCCGGCGACCGCCCACTCCGGACACGCGGCCCGTGGGGCGGAGGGGGAGCCCGGCGTGGTGCGCCGGCTCGGGTCCGGGTCCGCAGCGGTTGCGCTGAGCCTGTTCGCGGTCGCCAACTTCGCGGGCTTCCTACTGGTGTTCGGGCTCAACACCTGGTTGCCCGAGATGATGCGCAAGGCCGGCTACAGCCTCGGCTCCGCCCTGACTTTTCAGGTGCTGCTCAACGTCGGGGCGGTCGTCGGCGGCGTCATCGGCGCCGTGCTGGCCGACCGGTACGGGAACCGGATCGTGGGCGCCGTGTACTTCGTGGTCGCCGCCTGCGCGATCGGCGGGATGGCGATGATGCCGGGTACCGCCGTGATGTACGTCGTCGTGCTGTTCGCGGGCGCGGGTTCGATCGGCACACAGATCGTGCTCTTCGGCTACGTAGCCACGTACTACCCTGCGGAGGTGCGCGCATCCGCGCTCGGGATCAGCACCGGGATCGGCCGGCTCGGCGCAGTGACCGGCCCGCTGGTGGGCGGTGTGCTGCTCACCGCGGGCGTCTCGTTCGCGGGGATCGCGGTGATGTTCGGAGCGGTCGCCGCCGCGGGCGGGGCGGCTTGCCTCCTGGTTCCGCGTCGCGGCGAGGAGGTCGGTGTGCCGGTCGTGCCCGCGCGCGCCGTCGGGGCGTAGTCCGCCGGCCGTGTCAGGAGCAGCTCTTCGCGGCCTGGTCGACGACGGCCGCGGAGGAGCGGTCGACGGACAGGCCGTACTCGCGGGCGACGAAGGAGAACTGGCGCGCGTACTGGCAGTGGAAGCGCTCGTTCGACGGCATCCAACGGCCCGGCGGAGAGTCGCGCTTGTTCTCGTTCGCCGGACCGTCCACCGCGACGAGGTTGCGCGGGTCGTTGGCGAACGCCGCGCGTTTCGCGTCGTCCCACGACCACGCACCCATGTCCCAGGCGTAGGCCAGCGCGATCACGTGGTCGATCTGGACCTTCGCGGAGGTCTTCGCGCCGCGCTCGAAGCGGATGGTCGTGCCGCCGTACGGGTCGGCCAGTACGCCCGTCGCGACGGCCCGGGGGCACGCCGAGGTGCGGACGTAGGTCTTGTCCTTCAGGTCGCGGTCGAGCACGTCGTTGCGGGTGTCGCAGCCGTTGTGCCCGAGCGGCGCCGACTGGTCGTCGGTCCACGCCTTCCCGAAGGCGGCGCGCCGGTAGGGCTGCGGGGCGCGTTCGCGGGCGGCGACGATCCGGACGCCGGCGAGCGGCGCACCGTCGGACATCGTGGTCGAGGGGTCCGCCGGGCCGGCGCCGGGCTCGGCGCCGGACCGGTCCAGGTACGCCCCGATCGCGACGAAGACGGCCGTGGACGTGACGAGGACGAGCGCGAGCCACGACCGCCTGGACAGGCTGCGAGTGGTTCTCCGGCGGGACACGAGCGCAACGTAACACCGGCCACCGACGATTCCTGCGGCCCCGTATTCTCGGACCATGAGCACGCCCACCGCCTCCGACGCCACCGCCGACGCCGAACTGCAGGCCGCGACCGCCGCGGTCGAGGAGGCGGCCCGCGCCGCCCGCGCCGCCTCGAAGCAGCTGATCACGCTGACCACCGAGCAGAAGAACACCGCGCTGCACGCCGCCGCCGACGCCCTGCTGGCGAACAAGGAGCGCATCCTCGCGGCGAACGCCGAGGACGTCGAGCGCGCGCGTGCCGCCGGCACCGAGGAATCGCTCATCGACCGGCTCGCGCTCACCGAGGCCCGGGTCGACGGCATCGCCTCCGGCCTGCGCCAGGTCGCCGGCCTGCCGGACCCCGTCGGGAACGTCCTGCGCGGATCGACCCTGCCCAACGGCCTCGAGCTGCGGCAGGTCGCCGTGCCGCTCGGCGTGGTCGGCATCGTCTACGAGGCGCGGCCGAACGTCACCGTCGACGCCTTCGGGCTCACCCTCAAGTCGGGTAACGCCGTGCTGCTGCGCGGGTCCAGCTCGGCGGCCTCGTCGAACGCGGCCCTAGTGGCCGTGCTGCGCGAGTCCCTGGCGGCGAGCGGCATCACGCCCGACGCGGTCGCGCTGCTCTCCGCCGACTCCCGCGCCAGCGTCACCGCGCTGATCCGTGCCCGGGGCCTCGTCGACGTGGTCATCCCGCGCGGCGGCGCCGGGCTCATCGCGGCCGTGGTGCGCGACGCGACCGTGCCCACCATCGAGACCGGCACGGGTAACTGCCACATCTACGTCCACCCCGCCGCCGACCTCGACATGGCGGAGGAGATCGTGCTCAACGCCAAGACCCGCCGCCCCAGCGTGTGCAACACCGTCGAGACCGTGCTCGTGGATCGCGCGCTCGCCGACACCTTCCTGCCCCGCCTGCTCGGCACCTTCCAGGCCGAGGGCGTGATCGTGCACGGCGACGAGACCGGCATGGTGCCCGCCACCGAGACCGACTGGGCCGACGAGTACCTCAGCCTCGACATCGCGGTGAAGCTCGTCGACGGGCTGGATCAGGCGATCGAGCACATCGACCGGTACGGCACCGGGCACACCGAGGCGATCGTCACCGGCGACCTGGCCGCTGCGCGCGCCTTCACCACCCGCGTCGACGCCGCCGCCGTCATGGTCAACGCCTCCACCGCCTTCACCGACGGCGAGCAGTTCGGCTTCGGCGCCGAGATCGGGATCTCGACGCAGAAGCTGCACGCCCGCGGCCCGATGGGCCTCCCGGAACTCACCTCCACCAAGTGGATCGCGTGGGGTGACGGGCACGTCCGGCCCCGGTAATCCCGACCCCGCTCACACCCGGCGCGCGGCCCGGTAGGTTGTCGCCATGGCAATCAACGAGTCCCTCGAATTCGACATCGACGCCCCGGTCACGCTGGTCATCGACACGCTCGCCGACGTCGAGGCCCTGCCGGACTGGTCGTCGGCGCACAGCAACGTCAAGGTCGTCGAGCGCGACGCGAACGGCCGGCCCAGCGTGGTCGACGCCTCCGTCGGTCTCATGATGTTCAGCGACAACCTGACCTTCGACTACGTCTTCACCGACGTCAGCTGCAAGTGGGACACCCGCAACGAGGGCACCGCCGTGCGCAGCCAGGGCGGCATCTACGAGCTCTCGCCCAAGGGCGACGACCAGACCCACGTCAAGGTCACGATGTACCTCGACCCCAAGGTCAAGGCGCCCGGCTTCGTGGTGAAGAAGGGCATCAAGCTCGCCATGGACATCATCAAGAACGGCCTGACCAAAGAGGTCATGAAGCGCAAGGCCGCCGCCTGACGGTCCGCCGCCGGGCTCCGTTCGGTGGGCCCGGCGGCACCGCTAGATTGTTGCAATGGCAATCAATGAGAAGGTCGAGTTCGAGATCGACGCCCCCGCGGCACTCGCCTACGCGACGCTGCTGGACGTCGAATCCCTCCCCGCATGGTCGTCCTCGCACAAGAGCGTGACCGTCGTCGAGCGCAACGCGGCGGGCGATCCCAGCCTCGTCGCGGTCGAGGCCGGCATGGTCGGCATCAGCGACAGCATGCGCTTCCACTACGAGTTCACGCCCGAGACCAGAGTCGCCTGGCAGTCGGCGGGCGAGGGCAGGGCCGTCCGGTCCCAGGGCGGGTACTACCAGCTCACGCCCATCGGTGACGACAGGGTGCACGTCGTCTGCGATATGAACATCGACCTCAAGATCACGCTGCCCGGCTTCGTCGTGCGCAGGGGTGTGAAGATGAGTGCAGAGATCGCGTCGAAGGGCTTCTCGAAGGAGGTCCTCAAACGGAAGGCTGCACGCTGAGCATCGACATCACGACCCCCGCGCCCACGGCCCTCTTCACCAGCGTCGACGACGTCGCCGCGGCGCTGCGCGAGACGGGCTACATCCCCTCGGTCGCCACCGCCACGGCCGTCTTCCTGGCCGACAAGCTCGGTAAGCCGCTGCTGGTGGAGGGTCCGGCCGGCGTCGGCAAGACCGAGCTGGCCCGCGCCTGCTCGCAGGCCCGCGCCGCCCGCTTCGTCCGGCTGCAGTGCTACGAGGGCATCGACGAGGCGCGTGCGCTCTACGAGTGGAACCACGCGAAGCAGATCCTGCGCATCCAGTCCTCGGGGAACGACGGCGACTGGGACGACACCAAGCAGGACGTCTTCTCCGAGGAGTTCCTCCTCCCGCGGCCGCTCCTGCAGGCGGTGCGCGAGGGCGGTCCGTCGGTCCTGCTGATCGACGAGGCCGACAAGGCCGACCTCGAATTCGAGGGCCTGCTGCTCGAGGTCCTCTCGGACTACGCGGTGACGGTGCCCGAGCTCGGCACCATCGTCGCGCAGCGCAAGCCGCTGGTGTTCCTCACCTCCAACGCCACCCGCGAGCTGTCGGAGGCGCTCAAGCGCCGCTGCCTCTACCTGCACATCGACTTCCCGGACGCCGAGCTGGAGCTGTCGATCATCCGCAGCCGGGTCCCCGACCTGCCGACCGAGGTCGCGCAGCAGCTGCTGCGGGTCATCTCCACGCTGCGCGCGCTGGACCTGAAGAAGAAGCCCTCCGTCTCCGAGACGCTGGACTGGTGCCGCACGCTGCTCGCGCTCGGCGTGACGGGCAGCGCGAGCGGGTCCATCGACAAGGCGGCGCTCCGCTCGACGCTCGGCGTGGTGCTCAAGCACCAGGTCGACATCGAGACCGCCGCCACGGCGCTGGGCCTGTCATGACGTCCACCGTCGGCACGCCGCTCGATCAGCATCTGCACGCCTTCGTGCGGACGCTGCGCGAGCGCGGCATGGCCATCGGCCCGGGTGAGGCGATCACCGCCGCCGAGGTGCTGACGGTGCTCGACCTCACCGACCGCGGCCAACTCCGCGAGGGCCTCGCCGCCGTGCTCCTGCGGGAGCAGATGCACCGCAAGACCTTCGACGTGATCTTCGACCTGTACTTCCCGGTCCGCGGAGGCTTCGGCGCCGCGATCGGGCCCGACGGTGCCTCCGGGTCCGGCGGGGAGGGCTGCTCCGGCGCCCCGGGCGAGGCGCCCGATCAGGCCGACCCGCTCAAGATGCCGGCCGCCGACACCCCACCCGACCCGGACGCCGTCCGCGAGGCGCTGCGCCAGGAGGCCGTCGCCGCGCTCGTCGCCGGCGGCGACCACGACGGCATCGCGAGCCAGATCGTCGAGCAGCTGGGCGAGTACAACTCCGCCACGGGCACCGCCTTCTCCTCGTACCAGGCGCTCAAGGCCCTCAACCCGCAGACGCTCATCGCCGCCATCGCCAACGGCCTGCTCGCCGCCGCGGGCGAGGACGGCGCCGCGCCCGGCAGCTTCGAGTACGAGTCCGCCCGCCGGGTCGCACGCTCGCGCGTCGCCGGGCTCACGGAGCGGGTGCAGGAGCTCACGTCCGTCGCCATGGCCGCCCGACGGGGCCCCGAGGCGGTCGCGCAGTACGCCGCGCCGCAGCTGCCGGAGAACGTCGCCTTCTTCGCCGCTACCCGTACGGAGCTGCACCGCATGGAGCAGACCGTCCGGCCGCTCGCCCGACAGCTCTCCACCCGCTTGCTCGTGCGGCGGCGTCGCGCCCGCCGCGGCCCCATCGACCTGCGACGCACGCTGCGCAAGTCGATGTCGACCGGCGGCGTGCCGATCGATCTGGCGCACCGTCGACCCCGGCCCACCAAGCCCGAGCTCGTGCTCCTGTGCGACCTCTCGGGCTCGGTCGCGGGCTTCTCCAACTTCACGCTGCTGCTCACGCACGCGCTGAGCGCCGAGTTCTCCAAGATCCGGGTGTTCGGCTTCGTCGACTCCGTGGACGAGATCACCGACTACATCGACCCGTCGCGCACGCTCACCGTCGACACCGTGGTGGACATGTTCGACCGGGTGATCCGGGAGACCAACGTCGCGCGGTTCGGCGGCTCCGACTACGGCAACGTCCTGCGCACCTTCGTGCGTGACTTCCCCGACGCGGTCACCCACCGCGGCACCCTGCTGATCCTCGGCGACGCCCGGTCGAACCACACGGACCCCGCGCTCGCGGAACTCGATGAGCTCGTCGAGAAGGCGCGGCACGCCTTCTGGCTCAACCCCGAGCGGAAGGCGTCGTGGGGGACGGGCGACTCCGTCGCGGACAAGTACGGGCGGCTCATCGACATGTACGAGTGCCGCACCGCGGGGCAGCTGGCCGAGGTCATCGGGCGCCTGCTGCCCGTCTGACCCGGCAGGGGGATGCATAGGATGGTCCGTTATGCGTGAGTCCAGCACCGCCGGGCACCGCCGCGCCGGTGACAACGGTCGCCGCCGCGTCGGCGTCATGGGCGGGACCTTCGACCCGGTCCACCACGGCCACCTCGTGGCCGCGAGCGAGGTGGCGGACCGGTTCGACCTCGACGAGGTGATCTTCGTCCCCACCGGACGGCCGTGGCAGAAGAGCGAGGTCACGCCCGCCGAGGACCGGTACCTGATGACGGTCATCGCGACCGCCTCGAACCCGCGCTTCTCCGTCAGCCGCGTCGACATCGACCGCGGCGGCGACACCTACACCGTGGACACGCTGCGGGACCTGCACCGGCAGAACCCCGACACCGACCTGTTCTTCATCACGGGCGCCGACGCCCTCGCGTCGATCCTCAGCTGGCAGGACTGGGAGGAGCTGTTCGGCCTCGCGACCTTCATCGGCGTCTCCCGGCCGGGTTACCAGCTGGGCGCGGATCACCTGTCGGACGTGCCGAAGGATAGATTGTTCCTCGTGGAGGTGCCCGCGCTGGCCATCTCGTCGACCGAATGTCGCGCGCGCGCCGACTCCGGGCGGCCCGTCTGGTACCTGGTGCCCGACGGCGTGGTGCAGTACATCGCCAAGCGCGCTCTATACCAGAGCCGCCCGGCACCGGACAAGACCGTGAACCCAGGAGGATCATGACCGCATCCGATCAGGCCCGTACCCTCGCCGCCGTCGCGGCCCGTGCGGCCGACGACAAGCTCGCGACCGACGTCGTCGTGCTGGACGTCTCCGAGCAGCTCGTGCTGACCGAGGCCTTCGTCATCGCGTCCGCGGGCAACGAGCGGCAGGTGAACGCCATCGTCGAGGAGGTCGAGGACCAGCTCCGCGAGGCCGGCGTCAAGCCCACCCGCCGCGAGGGCGCCCGCGAGGGCCGCTGGGCGCTGCTGGACTTCCTCGACATCGTCGTGCACGTCTTCCACGAGGAGGAGCGCGAGTACTACGCCCTCGAGAAGCTGTGGAAGGACTGCCCGCGCATCGAGGTCGAGGGCCTGGGCGAGCACGCCCGGACCGAGGGTTCCGCGGGCACCGACGGGGACCGCGAGGGCGCCTGATGCACGTGGAGGACGGGCTCGACTCGTCGGTCGAGCGTCTGACCCCCATGGTGCGTCGGCTCATCCTGCTCCGGCACGGCCAGACCGCGTCGAACGCCGAGGGGCGCATGCAGGGCCAGCTCGACACCGATCTCACCGACCTCGGGCGGCGGCAGGCCCGCGCGGCGGCCGCAGCCCTCGCGGACCGCGACCCGATCGCGATCATCAGCTCGGACCTGCGCCGCGCCCGCGACACCGCGGACGCCGTGGCGGACGCGACGGGCGGCACCGTCGAGACCGACGTCCGGCTGCGGGAGACCATGCTGGGCGATTGGCAGGGCCGCACGCACGTCGAGGTGGACACCTACATGCCCGGAGCTCGCCGACGGTGGCGCGACGCCCCCGAGTGGGCGCCGCCCGGCGGCGAATCGCGGGTGGACGTGGCCGCGCGGTCGTACCCGCTGGTGACGGAGCTGACCGAGCGGCTGCCGGAGTGGGGATCGAGCGAGCGGCCCGTGATCCTGGTCGCGCACGGCGGGCTGATCGCCGCCCTGACGGCCCGGCTGCTGGACCTGCCCGTCGATCACTGGCCGGTGCTCGGCGGCCTCGGCAACTGCAGCTGGGTGCAGCTCTCCGCCCACGGCGACGCGACGCGGTGGCGGCTCGACGTGTGGAACACCTCGTCGGACGTCGACACCGCGCCCCAGTCGGTGCCCGAGGTCCAGTGAGCGATTCCCCGACCGGCACGCTCCTGGTGCTCAGCGACTCCCTGGGCTTCTACGGGCCCGAGGGTGCGCTGCCGACCTCCGACCCGCGGATCTGGCCCAATCTGGTGGCCGCGGAGCTGGGGCTGCGCTGTGAGCTCTTCGCCCGCGTCGGCTGGACCACGCGCGACGGCTGGTGGTGCGTGACGCAGGACCCGCGCGTCTGGGCGGCCGTGCCGACCGTCGAGGCGGCGGTGCTGGCGCTCGGCGGCATGGACTCGCTGCCCTCGCCGCTGCCGACCGCGATCCGCGAACAGATCCGCTACCTGCGGCCCGCGTCGCTGCGCGCTCGCGCCCGCGACGGCTACGCCGCGATCCAGAAGGTCTTCTCTCCGGTGGGCTGGCCGATGGCGCTCCCGCCGAAGGTCACCGTCGACTACCTCGGCAAGACCTACGACTCGCTGCGCTCGCTGCGGCCGGAGGCGCCGATCGCGCTGCTCGAACCGCCCACGCACCGGGCGCTCGCGTATTCCTTCGCGCATCCCGGGTGGGCGCGTACGCGGGAGGCGATGCGGGACTGGTCCGACGGCGCCGGCGTGCCGGCCGTCCCCCTGCGTGACCTGTGCGAGTGGTCGTTCGACCTGGGTATCAATAACATCGACGGGATCCACTGGTCGTTCGAGATGCACGAGCAGGTGGCGCAGCGGGTGCTGTGCGCGCTGCGGGGTGCGGAAGGGGGCGCGTCATGAGCGTCGTCGTGGTGACCGACGCCTCGGCCGCGATCGTCCCCGAGCGGGCCGCCGAGCTGGGCATCCGCATCCTCCCGCTGCACGTCCTGGCGGGCGAGAGCGAGTACATCGACTACGGCACCGGCTACCAGGCGGACCGGTTCGTCAAGGAGGGCGTGACCACCTCGGGACCGTCGGTGGGCGAGGTCCGCGAGGTGCTGGCCGCGGCGGTCGCCGAGGCGGAGGGCGACGGGGTCGTGGTGATCACCATGAGCTCGCACCTGAGCTCGACGTACTCGACGTCGGTGGCGCAGGCGGCGCTCATGGACGCCGGCATCACGGTGGTCGATTCGCGCAGCATCGACATGGCGATGGGCTTCGGCGTGCTGGAGGCCGCGCGGCTGGCCCGCGCCGGCGCGTCCGCCGACGAGGTCGCCGAGGCCGCGCGCCAGGTGCTCGACGGTGCGGAGGGCTTCTTCTGCGTCGCGACGCTCGACCACCTGCGGGCCGGCGGCCGCGTGAGCGCCCTCGCGAAGCTACTGGGCGGGGCGTTGCAGATCGTGCCCGTGCTGCGGCTGCAGGACGGGCGGATCGTCTCGGAGCGCAAGACCCGCACGGTCTCCCGCGCGCGCGACCAGCTCGCCGCGCTGGCCTCCCAGCACCTCGGGAACCGGCCGGCGCGGGTCGCGGTGCACCACGTCGAGGCGCTGGACGCGGCGGAGCACGTGGCGGAGCTGGTCCGCGGCGAGTTCCCGCAGCTCGAGGAGCTGGTGATCGGGCCCTTCGGCGGCACCATCGCGGCGCACCTCGGCCCCGGCGCGGTGGGCGTCGCCGTCGCTCCGGCGCTGGTCGACGAGGCGGGCCCGGCCTAGCACACCGCGCCGACGGCGCCGCCGCTTCTCGGCGGGTCATCCACAGGTTCGGGGTTATCCACAGGCGCCGCTGATTCCCGGTCCTCGGCGGGCTGTCCGACGGTGCCCTCGTCCTACGGTTCGACGCATGAACGGCGAACGAGAAGCGACCGAGGGTGGCGTCGCGGACGAGCAGATCTTCGCGCGGCCGGCGTGGCTGGACGAGTTCGCGCCCGATCGGCGCGGCGTCGACGGGCGGGACGGCGGCGGGCAGGACGAGGGTGGATTCGACCGCGGGGCCGCGCCGTCGCGCCGGGTGCGCATGGAGGACGACGACTTCTGGGACGACCAGGAGCCCGCGGGGTGGCGCTCCACGGTCGAGCGGGTGCGCACGACGCCGCGGGCCGCCGTCGCGCTCGTCGTGGTGGGGCTGATCGCCGCCGTCGTGGCGGCGGTGGCAGTGCTCGGGCCGGCGCGCGGCGGGGGCGGCGGCGCGTACCCCGTGGTCGATTTCGCGGGCGCTTCGTCGTCGGTCGAGCCGTCCGCCGCGGGACGGTCGGCGGCACCGGACGGATCCAGGACTGCGCCGGCGCCTGCTGCGGCGCCGTCGGAGCTGGTGGTGGCGGTCGTCGGGCTGGTCCGGGCGCCCGGCCTGCATCGCCTGCGGCCCGGCGCGCGGGTGGCGGACGCGCTCACCGCCGCCCGCGGCGCACTCGGCGGCGCCGACACCGCGAGCCTGAACCTGGCACAGCCGCTGCGTGACGGCGATCAGGTGGTCGTCGGTGCGGTGGATCCGAAAGCGGGAGTGACGCTGCGTAGTTCGGTCCGGTCGGGGTCCGCGGTCGCCGGTGCGCCGTCGGGTGCGCCGGGCGGCTCGGCGGGCGGCACCGGGGCCGCGGCGGTCGGTGCGGTCAACATCAACACCGCGACCGCGACGGAGCTGGACCGGTTGCCCGGGGTCGGCGCGGCGACGGCGGCCGCGATCATCGCGTACCGCGACAAGAACGGGCCGTTCCGCACCGTCGACGACCTCGGGAAGGTCAGCGGGATCGGCGACGCCAAGCTCGCCAAGATCAAGCCGATGGCCACGGTGTGACGTGCGCGAGCAGCTCGATCTGCGTCTGCTCCCGGCGGCGATCGTCTGCTGGGCCGCCGCGGCGATCGCGCTGATCTCCGCCGCGGCCGCCTGGTGGTCGGCCTCCGTCCTGGCGGCGGTGGCGGTGGGGGCCGCTACGGCGCTGCGGCGGGAGCCGCGGCCGGCAGTGCACGCGATCTGCCTCGTGATGCTGGCCGCGACCGGGTTGGGCGCGGGCGTCGCGGCGTCGGTCGCGGTGCGGGTGCACGACCGGGAGCGCGCCGCGATCGCCGACTACGACGGTGCGGGCTCGGTCGAGGTGGTGCTCGAGGTCGACGAGTGGCCGCGGCAGCGGTCCGGTGATCCGGGCGGGCATCTCGACGCGTCGCGGGTGCTGGTGCCCGCCACCGCGCTGGCGGTGCGCACCGACGCCGAGGTGCCGGCGCACGGGGGAGTCCTCCTGCTCGGCGCGACGCAGGACCTCGGCGGGCTCGTCCCGGGCGAGACGGTCGCGATCCGCGCGACGGTGCTCCGCAGCACCCGGCCGGGCCTCGTCGCCGCCGTCCTCGTCGGGTCGGGGGAGCCGACGACGCTCGGCCGCGCGCCGCCGTACTTCCGGGCGGCCGCCGCGGTTCNNCGNGCGNTGGCGGCGNTCGCCGCGGCCGCGCTGCCCGTGGACGCCGCCGGGCTCCTGCCCGCGCTCGTGCTGGGTGACGAATCCGCGACGCTGCCGACGGTGCGCGGCGACTTCCAGGACTCGGGCCTCACCCACCTGACGGCGGTGAGCGGCGCCAACTTCGCGATCATCGCGCTGTGCGTCCTCGGCCTGTGCGCCGCGGTGGGCCTCCCTCTCGCCGCCCGTGCCGCGGTCACGACGGTGGCGATCGTCGCCTTCGTGGGGCTGGTGGGGCCGACCGGGTCCGTGGTGCGGGCCGCGGTGATGGGGCTCGTCGGGGTGGCGGCGCTGGTGCTGCGCCGCGGGCGGCAGCCGCTGGTCGCCCTGTTCGCCGCGGTGGTGGTGCTCATGCTGGTGCGCCCGGCGTTGGCCCGCGACATCGGCTTCGCGCTGTCGGTGGCGGCGACGGCCGGGTTGGTGCTGTGGTCGCCGCTGCTGCGCGATCGCCTGGTGGTGGCGCGGGTGCCGGACACGCTCGCAGGCCTGCTGGCGGTCGCCCTCGTGGCGCAGGTGGTCACGCTGCCGCTCGTGATCGCCTTCTCCGGTCGCGTGCCGCTGGGCGGGGTGGCCGCGAACCTGTTGGCAGGGCCGGTGATCCCGGTGATCACGGTGGCGGGGACCCTCGCGGCCGTGGCGGCCCCGATCGCGGCGTCCGTGGCCGCGCTGGCGGTGCGGGCGACGGGCCCGGAGTTGTGGTGGGTGATCGCGGTCGCCCGGTGGTGCGCGCGGATCGGCGTCGTCGACGTGCCGGGTGGCGCGGCCACGGGTGTCGCGCTCGTCGTGGCGTGCGTCGTCGTCGGTGGGGTCTGGAAGTATGGGAGCCGTGGTGGACAGCGCGCGCGTACACGTGGTGGTGGGGACCGAGGGCCTCCTGGTGGAGCGGGCGGTCTCGGCGATCGTCGAGTCGGCGCGCGCGGCCGCGGGAGACGGCGGTATGGGGCTGCCCGGCGGGGCGGGTGACGCCGTGCCGGTCACCCGGATCCGCGCCGGCGATGTCGACCAGTCCGAGCTGGTGGAGCTGCTGAGCCCGTCGCTGTTCGCCGAGGAGCGCATCGTCGTCCTCGAGTCCGCGGGCGAGGCCGGCAAGGCCCCCGTCGACCTCATCGTGGAGGCGGCGAAGAACCCGCCGGACGGCATCACGCTGGTGATCGAGCACAGCGGTGGCGGCCGCGCGAAGTCGATGGTCGCGGCGCTGAAGAAGGCGGGGGCGGAGCTGGTCGAGGTCCCGACCATCACCTCCGCGCGCGACCGCGCGGACTTCGCCAAGTCCGAGTTCCGGGCGCAGAAGGTGCGCGTCTCCGACGAGCTGGTGGATCTGCTCGTGGACTCGGTGGGCAAGGACCTGCGCGAGCTCGCGGCGGCGATCGCGCAGCTCGTCGCCGATACGGGAGGCCGCGTGGACCTGGCCGCGGTGCACCGCTACTACGCGGGCCGCGCCGAGGTCACCGGCTTCGAGATCGCCGACAAGGCCGTCGCCGGGCAGGTCGCGGCCGCGCTGGAGGCGCTGCGCTGGGCCCAGCACCGGGGCACGCCGCACGTCCTCATCGCCGACGCGCTCGCGGACGCGGTGCACTCCGTCGCGCGGATCCGCGGCCTGGGCCGCACCCCCGACCAGTACCGGGACGCGGGGGAGCTGGGCATGGCGCCGTGGAAGGTGAAGAAAATGACGCAGGTCGCGCGACGGTGGCGCGCCGAGAACGTCGCCGGAGCGCTGCAGGCCGTGGCCGCCGCGAACGCCGACGTGAAGGGCCAGGCGGCGGATCCGGACTACGCGCTGGAGATCGCGGTCCGCAGGGTCGCCACGCTCGCGGGCTGATCCTGGGCGCGCCGGTCCGGGCCGGGTTCGGATACGCGAAAACCGCGCCGCTCCAGTCCCGGCCCGCGTGGTGCCGGTGGGTGGTGCGGCGCGGTGATACGCGCGTCTAGCGGAAGATCAGAGCTTGTTGAGAGCCAGCGAGAGCGCCGACTTCTTGTTGGCGGCCTGGTTGGCGTGGATGACGCCGGCGCTGGCGGCCTTGTCGAGCTGGCGGCTGGTGCTCACGAGGAGCTCGCCGGCCTTGGCCTTGTCCCCGGCCTCGACGGCCTCGCGGAAGTGGCGGATGGCGGTACGCAGCGACGACTTCGCCGACTGGTTGCGCAGGCGGTTGCGCTCGTTGGTCTTGATCCGCTTGATCTGGGACTTGATGTTGGCCACGCGTTCAAACTCTCTTGTCTCGAAAGGGGCAGCCGGTACTGACTGCCGACGTACCAGGTTACCAGCGGCCCGGACACAACCCAAATCGCGGCACCGCCTGCGGGAACGCCGTTCGACACCCACATTGCCACGGCGTGAACGAGAGCGCTGCCGAAACCGCGCCGGTGCGGCACGATGGCCGGGTGACCCCGCAGAAACAGGCCAAGTCCGGCACCACGGGACGCACGTCGGCGTCCGCGACCCGGAAGCAGGCCGCCTCCCCCCGATTGTCCGACGAGGCGTCCCTGTTCGGCGGCTACGACGGCGCTCCGTCGTTCGGGCGGGCGTTCGACGAGATGTTCGCCGACGACGGCACCGTCCGTACCCCGTACAAGCGGATCTTCGGCGCCCTCTCCTCGGCCGACGAGTCGGACCTCGCGGCCCGCGTCGACGCCCTCGGCGCGGCCTTCATCGACCAGGGCATCACGTTCTCGCTGGAGGGCCGCGAGCGGCCCTTCCCGCTCGACCTCGTGCCGCGCGTGATCGCCGCCGCCGAGTGGAACCGCCTCGAGAAGGGCATCAAGCAGCGCGTGCAGGCGCTGGAGATGTTCCTCGACGACATCTACTCCGAGCAGGAGATCCTGCGCGACGGTGTGGTCCCGAAGCGCCTGGTCACCTCGTGCGCCCACTTCCACCGGCAGGCCGCCGGCATCCGCCCGCCCAACGGCGTGCGCATCCACGTCGCCGGCATCGACCTCATCCGCGACGCGGAGGGCACGTTCCGCGTCCTCGAGGACAACCTGCGGTCCCCGTCGGGCGTGAGTTACGTCATGGAGAACCGCCGGACGATGGCGCAGGTCTTTCCGGACCTGTTCCAGCGGCACCGGGTGCGCGCCGTCGCCGACTACAGTTCCCACCTCCTCCGGGCCCTGCGCCGCTCGGCCGCCTCCAACGAGGCCGACCCGACGGTGGTGGTGCTCACCCCCGGCATGGCGAACTCCGCCTACTTCGAGCACTCGCTGCTCGCCCGGCAGATGGGCGTCGAGCTGGTCGAGGGCCGCGACCTCTTCTGCCGCGACAACGTGGTCTACATGCGCACGACGAGCGGCGAGCAGCAGGTCGACGTGATCTACCGCCGCATCGACGACGAGTTCCTCGATCCGATGCAGTTCCTCCCGAACTCGGTGCTCGGCGTCGCGGGCCTGCTCAACGCCGCCCGCGCGGGCAACGTGGTGATCAGCTCCGCGGTCGGCAACGGCGTCGCCGACGACAAGCTGACCTACACCTACGTGCCCGACATCATCGACTACTACCTCGGCGAGAAGCCGCTGCTGCAGAACGTCGACACGCTGCGCTGCTGGCTCGACGACGAGCGCGAGGAGGTGCTCGATCGGATCGACGAGCTGGTCATCAAGCCCGTCGAGGGCTCGGGTGGCTACGGCATCGTCTTCGGCCCCGACGCGAGCGAGAAGGAGCTCGCGACGATGCGCCGCAAGGTGACGTCCGACCCGCGCGGCTGGATCGCCCAGCCGGTCATGCAGCTGTCGACGGTGCCGACCAAGATCGGCGAGCAGGCCCGCCCGCGACACGTCGACCTGCGGCCCTTCGCGGTCAACGACGGCGACGACGTCTGGGTGCTGCCCGGCGGCCTCACCCGCGTCGCGCTGCCGGAGGGCTCCCTCGTCGTGAACTCGAGCCAGGGCGGCGGTTCCAAGGACACCTGGGTCCTCGCGGCCCGGTCCTCGGCCGCCGAGGCGGAACTCGAGGGCGTCGAGGTGGTACCGAGCCGGGACCTCGCCGAGCAGCAGCAGGTGGAGCTCGGCCCCGAGCTCAGCTCGCAGGACCAACAACAGCAGCAGGCGCGTGGGGCGACGGAGACCGAGCGCAGTCCGCAGGACCACCCGCAGCAGGCACACGTCGAGAAGGGAGCCGCTGATGCTCGCCCGTAACGCCGAGGCGCTGTACTGGATCGGCCGGTACGCCGAACGCGCCGACGACACCGCCCGCATGCTCGACGTCACCGTCCATCAGTTCCTCGAGGACGCCACCGTCGACGAGGACCGGGTCTCGCGTCAGCTCGTCCGCGTCCTCGGCATCCCCGAGCCACCGGCGGACCAGCCGCTCGACCTGCGGTCCGTCACCGAGGTCGTCGCGTACAACCGGGACCCGGGCAGTGGGTCGATCGCCGCCACCGTCGCCTCCGCCCGCGAGAACGCCCGCGGCGCACGAGAGGTCACCAGCTCCGAGATGTGGGAGTGCCTCAACGCCACCTACAACGGCCTCGCCGAGCGCGAGCGCGCCGCCCGTCGCCTGGGCCCGCACGAGTTCCTCAACTACATCAAGAACCGCGCGGCGATGTTCTCCGGCCTCACCGACTCGACGCTCTCGCGCGACGAGGGCTACCGCTTCCTGCTGCTGGGCCGGTCCATCGAGCGGATGGACATGGCGGTGCGCCTGCTCCTCTCGCGCGCGGGTGACCGGGCGAACGCCCCCACCTGGGTCACGGTGCTGCGCGCGACCGGCGCGCACGACACCTACCTGCGCACCCACCGCGGCGTCCTCGACGCCACCCGCGTCGTCGAGTTCATCCTGGTCGACCGGCTGTTCCCCCGGTCGGTGATCCACGCGCTCACCACGGCGGAGGACTGCCTGAACGCCATCGAGGGCGGGCGCGAGGGCCGCCTCGGCACCCGCACCGAGGCGCAGCGCCTCCTCGGCCGCGCCCGCGGCGAGCTCGAATTCCTCGCCCCTGGCGAGCTTCTCGAGGACCTCCAGCGGCGCCTCCTCGCGCTGCAGGAGCTCGGGCAGGCCGCCGGCGAGGCCGTCACCGCCCGCTACTTCCACGTGACGCCGTACGTCGCCTGGACCGACGCCCGCGCCCGGGGCGACATCGACACCATCCTGGAGGGGGAGCTGTGAGCTGGCGTCTTCGAGTCGTTCACTCCACCGGTTTCGGCTACAACGCGCCGGTCACCTCGTCGTACAACGAGGCCCGCCTGACGCCGCGCAGCGACCAGCGGCAGAACGTCATTCTCAACCGCGTGGAGACGGTGCCCGCCACCCGCGCCTACCGCTACACCGACTACTGGGGCACCGCGGTCACCGCCTTCGACCTGCACGCCCCGCACACCGCCCTCGAGGTCACCGGCGCCTCCGTCGTGGAGACGGAGGCCGCCGNCGNCGCCGGAGAGGTGGTCGGCTGGGACGAGCTGGAGACCGACCGCGTGCGCGACCGGTTCGACGAGCTGCTGAACTACACCGACTACGTGCCCAAGCACCGCAAGCTCACTGCCCAGGCGAAGAAGCTGGTCAAGGACCTCGAGCTCGACGAGGCCGTGCTCGCGGTGTGCCGCTGGGTGCACGAAGAGCTCGATTACGTGCCCGGAACGACGGGCGTGCACTCGTCGGCGATCGACGCCTGGGACGAGCGCAAGGGCGTCTGCCAGGACTACGCGCACCTCACGCTGCTCCTGCTGCGCAGCGTCGGCATCCCGGCGCGCTACGTCTCGGGGTACCTGCATCCGCAGCGCGACGCCGAAGTCGGTTCGACGGTGGCGGGGGAGTCGCACGCCTGGATCGAGGCGTGGACGGGGCAGTGGCGCAGTTACGACCCGACCAACGACGTCCCCATCGGCGAGCGGCACGTCTCGGTGGGCGTGGGTCGCGACTACGCCGACGTCCCGCCCCTGCGCGGCGTCATCGCGGGCGGCGGCGCCTCGGATCTCGACGTCGTCGTGGAGATCACCCGCCTCGCATGACGGCTCGCCGCGCATGACCGCCGACGCCCCGCTGCGCATCGCCGTCCGGGTGCTCCGCGTCCTCCAGCGGCTGGTCGAGCGCGGGGCGACGGTCGTGATCGTCGAGCACGATCACGACATGATCGCGAACGCCGGCCACGTCGTCGACACGGGGCCCGGGGGCGGTGCCGCGGGCGGCACCGTCGTCGCTGAAGGGACGCCCGAACAGGTGGCGGCGGCACCGTCGAGCGTGACGGCCCGGTACCTGCGCGCCCACCTGCAGGACACCGGGCTCAACTGAGCGGGATGCCCTTCGTCTCGGGCATGAGGTACACCGCAGCCGCGGTCGCCCCGCACAGCACCATGATGTACACGCTCGCCATCCAGCCCACGCCCAGCTGGTTGACCAGCTGGTTGAAGTACGGCGCCGTGCCGCCGAACACCGCCACGGACACCGAGTAGGCGAATCCGATGCCCTGCGTGCGGATCCGGGTCGGGAAGATCTCTGACATCGTCGACGACAGGATCGCGCCGGGGGCGGCGACGAGGACCAGGGCCACAGCGGACGCGGCGAGCAGCGTCCAGCCGTGGGAACCGATGAGGGCCATGAGCGGGACCTGCAGCACGATCATCGCCCCCGCGAATCCGAGGATGACGGGCCTGCGGCCGACGCGGTCGGACAGCCTGCCCCAGAAGGGGAGCGTGCACAGCGCGATCACCTGTGCTGCGACCGTCGCCCAGTACGCGGCCTGCGGCGACATTCCCTGCCGGCTGATCGCATACGTCGAGGCGTACGAGGTCCACGTGTAGTGCGCGGCGGTGATGCCCGAGGTCATCGCGACGACGAGCAGGACGGACTTAACGAGGGTCCTGCGGTCGACGGGCTCGCGGGCCGCGGCGGACGCGTCCTCCTCGAAGACCTCGCTCTCCTCCATGCTGCGGCGCAGCCACAGGGCGGCGACGGCGAGCAGCGCGCCGAGCAGGAACGGGATGCGCCAGCCCCACTCGGCGACATCGCCCTTCGGTAGGACGGTGGTGACGACGCCGCCGACGGTGTACGCCACGACGGAGCCGCCGAAGATCGCGGCGAAGACGACGCTGCCCCACAGTCCGCGGCGGTGGTTCGGTGCGATCTCCGCGACATAGGTGTTGGCCGTGGCCGATTCGCCGCCGTGCGCGAAGCCCTGGGCGATCCGGCAGAGCAGGAGACCCAGCGAGGCGCCGACGCCGATCGTGTCGTAGGAGGGCAGGAGGCCGATGATCAAGCTGCCGGTGGCCATCGTCAGCATCGTGGTGACGAGGACGAACTTGCGGCCCTTGTGATCGGCGATGCGGCCGAAGACGATTCCGCCGAGCGGGCGCATGAGGAAGCCGACGGCGAACACGCCGAGCGTCGAGAGCAGCGCGGAGACGGGGTCGGACTTGTCGAACATCGCCGCGGCGATGAACGGCGCGAACACCGCGTAGGCGCTCCACTCGTACCACTCCATGACGTTGCCGACGGAGCTCGCGAGGAGCGACTTGCGCTTGTCGGCGAGGCCGGCCGACGCCGTCTCGGCGGGGCGCTGCAGCACGGGGTCCTGGGTCATCGGTCGCTCCTCGAGGAATCGCGCAGGTCGGCGCGGCGGATCTTTCCGGTGGGGGTCTTCGGTAGTCGTCGGACGATGCGCACGGCGCGCGGCGCCTTGTACGCGGCGAGGTGTTCGCGGGAGAAGGCGATCAGTTCCTCGCTCGACGCCTCTTTGCCGTTCTGCAGCGCGACGTAGGCGACGACGGCCTCGCCGCGATAGTCGTCGGGTTCGCCCACGACGGCGGCCTCGAGCACCGCGGGGTGGGCGCACAGCGCGTCCTCGACCTCGCGAGGCCAGACCTTGTACCCGGACGAGTTGATCTGGTCCTTGAGCCGGTCGACGAGGTAGACCCAGCCGTCGGCGTCGATGATCGCCACGTCGCCGGTGCGGAGCCGGCCGTCGGGCATCGTCGATGCTGTGGCGTCCGGATTGTTCCAGTAGCCCGGGACGATCTGCGGGCCGGACAGTTCCAGCTCACCCTGCTCGCCCGAGGGGAGCGGCGCACCGTCGGGCCCGATGACCCGCGCGGCGACCCCGGGCAGGGCCCGCCCGATGGACAGGGTGCCGCTGGGGCCGTGGACGGGCGCCCGCTCGCCCGGCGGTACGGCGATGACCGCGGAGGTGGTCTCGGTCATGCCGTAGCCGTTGTGGATGTACGGGCCGAACCGCTCCTCGAACCGCGTGACCGTGGCGGGCGGGATCGGGGCTCCGCCGGAGTAGAGCCGTTCGGTGCTGCGGAAGTGCTCCGCGGAGGCGCCGGGTACCTGCGACATCGCGTTGTAGGCGGTGATGGAGCCGATCGTGTAGGTCACGCCGTGCTCGACGAAGGCGTCGAGCGCGACCGCCGGCTGGAAGCGCCCGGTGAGAGCGAGGACCGTGTCGCTGAGCAGCGCGAGCGCGGCGTTCACGACTGCGCCGGTGATGTGGAAGAGCGGCGCCATCCCGTAGACGACGTCGCCGGGCTCCAGCCCGGCCCAGTCGCGGAAGGAGGAGGTGACGGCGAGGACGTTGCCGTGGGTGTTCATGGCGCCCTTGGGCGGCCCCGTTGTTCCGGACGTGTAGGTCAGCAGTGCGAGGTCATCGGCGGTGATGGCCACCGGGTGGGGCACCCGCCCGCGGTAGCGGCGGACGAGGTCGACCAGGTCGCCATCGGGCGCGGCGGCCGGGCGCTCGGTGCTCGGGAAGGCCCGGGGGTCGTTGCGGGTCTGGTAGTCCAGCGCTGAGGTGCTCAGGTGCCAGCGCACGTCGCTCCCCGCGAGATCCTCGCGTATCCCGGCGGCGTCGACGTCGGCACTCACCACACCGGTCGCTCCGGCATCGTCGAGGAGGCGTCGCAGTTCCGGGCCCCGGTACATCGGATTGAGCACCAGCGCCGCCGCCCCGAGCTTCCACAGGGCGAGCAGTAGCACGGCGTACTGCGGAATGTTCTGCAGGTGGATCCCTACCCGGTCGCCCCGCGCGGTGCCGAGCTCGCTGAGCGCGACCGCGAGCGCGTCGGACTCGGCGTCCAGCTGCTGTGCGGTGAGGCGGCCGTCGAAGTAGGCGATCGCGGGTGCGTCGGGATCGCGGGCGACGCGATCGTGCCATGCCGCGACCAGGGAATGTGCGAGGTCCATCGGGATTGATCCCTCCGTCGAAATAATATGTGGAGCAACCGACCGAGCGATCGCTCGGTAGCTATAGTGGTGGGGATCACACTCGAATGTCAAGCCCGAGTGGCGGGCGCCGTTCCCGCAGATGGAGGAGGTAGGGCATCATCGCGATTGCTATGACTGACATCGAATCCGGCTGGCGCGCGTTCACTGCGGACCCGCTGCCGCAGCTCCTGCGCGGCGCGTTGGCGCACTTCGTCGCGCAGGGCTACAACGGCACGACGATCCGGCAGCTCGCGGCGGCCGTCGATCTCTCGGTGCCCGGCCTGTATCACCACTACGCGTCCAAGCAGGAGCTGCTCGTCGCCATCGTCGATGCGGCGATGGCGGACCTCTGGTGGCGCAGCGAGGCCGCCCTCGCGGAGGCCGGCGACGATCTCCTGCGGCGCCTGGACCTGCTCGTCGAATGCCTCGTGCTCTTCCACGCCAACCGCCGCGAGCTCGCCTTCATCGCCGTCAGCGAGATGCGCAGCCTGGAACCCGAGGCGCGCGCCCGGTACATCGCCAACCGGGACCGTCAGCAGGCACTGATGGACGGCGTCGTCGAGCAGGGCGCCTCCGCCGGGGTGTTCACCACGCCGTTCCCGCACGAGGTGAGCCGCGCCGTGGTCACCATGTGCACCGGTGTGGCGCAATGGTTCCGGCACAGCGGCTCCTTCACTCCCGAGGAGCTCGCCGAGCGCTACCGCGTGATGGCCCGGATGGCCGTCGGCGCACCGACGGTGCCGTAGCGCGTCACCGTCCGGGTCGAAGCCGTTCGTGGGTGGCGCTCCTCGGGGGTGAGGGGGTTCAGCGTGCGCCGACGGACTTCCAGATGCGCAGCGCCGTCGTGATCGTGGGCGCCCAGAGCTTCCACGGCACGCCGGCGGGCGGGTAGAAGTTCAGGCGCGCCTGGTGTGCGATGGTCTGCGCCTCGGTGTACTTGAGGAGCCCGTCGACGCCGTGCCTGCGGCCGAGGCCCGAATCGCCCATGCCGCCCATCGGGGAATCGATGCTGCCCCAGGCCGCGGCGAAGGCGTCGTTGATGTTCACGGTGCCGGTGTGCAGCCGGGCGGCGACCGCGCCGGCGCGGCGTGCGTCGCGCCCCCACACGCTGCTGTTGAGGCCGTAGACGGTGTCGTTGGCCCGCGCGATCGCCTCCTCATCGCCCGTCACCGTGTAGATCGACACGACGGGGCCGAAGGTCTCGTGGGCGTACAGGGTCATCTCGGGGGTGACGCCCGTGAGAATCGTCGGCTCGTAGAACAGCGGGCCGAGGTCCGGGCGGGGGCGGCCGCCGGCGAGGACCGTCGCGCCCTTCGCGACAGCGTCGGCGACGTGCTCGGTCACGGTGCGCAGCTGCTTCTCGGTGGTCAGGCTGCCGACGTCCGTGGTGAAGTCGTAGGCGGCGCCGATCTCGAGGGCCTTCGTCCGCTCGACGAACTTCGCGACGAACTCCTCACGTACCGATTCGGCGACGTACATCCGCTCGACCGAGACGCACAGCTGGCCGGCGGACGGGAACGCCGCGGCGACGGCGCCCGTGGCGGCGCGGTCGAGGTCGGCGTCGTCGAGGACGAGCATCGCGTTCTTGCCGCCCAACTCGAGCGACGCACCGATGAGGCGCTCGCCTGCATCGCGAGCGATCTGGCGACCGGTGGCAGTGGATCCGGTGAACATCATGTAGTCCGCGCCCGCCATGAGCGCATCACCGATCGAGCTGCCGCGGCCCACGACCATCTGCCAGACATCGGCGGGGAGGCCGGCCTCGTACATCAGGTCCATCGCCCACAGCGCGGTGAGTGCGGTCTGGGTGTCGGGCTTCTGGATCACGGCGTTGCCGGCCATGAGCGCGGCGATGGCGTCGGTCGCCGCCATCGACAGTGGATAGTTCCACGGCGAGATGATGGCCACCACGCCCTTGGGGTGATGCAGTTCGGTGGTGCGGGTGAGTAGGGGGAGCGCGCCGCGCCGTCGCTGCGGTGCGAGGGCCTTGGGGCCGGTCCGGGCGTAGTACCGCGCGGCGATCGCTGCGTCGGCGATCTCGAGGTAGGCGTCGCGCCGGGTCTTGCCGTTCTCAGCCTGCATGACGTCGAGCCCGGTCGCCTGTCGCTCCAGGACGAGGTCGTGGAAGCGGAGCAGGATCTTCGCGCGGTCGGTGGCGGGCGTCGCCGCCCAGCGGTCCTGGGCACGCCGGGCGCGGGTGTGCGCCTCCTCGACATCGGCAGGGGTCGAGACGGGGAGGTCCGCGAGCGGCGCGCCGGTGTAGGGCGCGGTGGTGACGGTGCGCTCGGCGTCGGTCCCGGCGCTCACGCGGGCGGTGAGACGGTGCAGTGCTGCGGCCGTCAACGAGGCGGGCGGTGCCGTCGTGGCGGGGGTCGTGGTCGATGCTGTCGAGGTCATGGTCTCCGGGCTCCTCGCCGGTCGATGTATGCGATGCTTACATGAGGCTAAGCAGGCGATGTAAGCACTGTCAACACCTGAGGGGTATCTCACGTTCCGATTGACGAATCTGCAGTCCACGCCTAATGTAAGCGCTGCACACATTGCAGGTCGCGTCAGTTCCGGCGATCGGAAAGATCCATTCTCAGGAGGCACCGCCCCATGTCGAAGCGCATTCTCAATGTCGTCACCAATGTCGGCCACTACGACGATCCGTCGCACGAGACGGGGTTGTGGCTCTCCGAGCTCACCCACGCCTGGCACGTCTTCGAGGAGGCCGGCTACGAGCAGGTTCTGGTCAGCCCGCAGGGCGGCGCGGTGCCGCTCGAGCCCCGGTCGCTCAAGTTCCCCAACTACGACAAGACCGCCAAGGCCTGGCGTGCCGATCCCGCGAAGATGTCGCTGCTCGAGACCACGCGCAGCCCCGAGGAGATCGATTCGTCCGAGTTCGACGCGATCTACTTCACCGGCGGCCACGCCGTGATGTACGACTTCCCGGGCAGCGAGGGCCTGCAGCGGATCACGCGCGAGATCTTCGAGCGCGGCGACATCGTCTCCTCGGTGTGCCACGGCTACTGCGGCCTGCTCGACACGAAGCTGTCGAACGGGGAGTACCTGATCGCCGGACGCAAGATGACCGGCTTCGCGTGGCAGGAGGAGGTCCTGGCCCGCGTCGACAAGGTGGTGCCGTACAACGCCGAGGAGCGGGCGAAGGAGCGCGGCGCGCTCTACGAGAAGGGCAAGCTCCCGTTCGTCTCGTACACGGTGGTCGACGGCAACCTCGTCACCGGCCAGAACCCCGGATCCGCCAAGGCGACCGCGCAGAGGGTCGTCGAGGCGCTGGGCTGAACCTCTCCTGTGGCATGGTCGGGGAATGCAGGACCACGTGCGGTTGATCCGGTCGATGTCGCTCAGCGACGTCGCGCAGTACGCGTACGCGTCTTCGGTGCAGCCTGACTCCCGGCTGGTGTTCCCGGCGGGAGCCTGTCCGCTCGACGGTGACGGGCACACCGTCGCTCCCGGTGACTACGCGGCGCAGGCCGCCGCATGCGTCGAGAACCTCCGACTGGCGCTGGATGCCGCAGGTGCGCGGCTGGAGGACGTCGCCTACACCCGCGTCCTCGTTGCGTCGACGCAGCAGCGAGATCTCGTGACGGCATGGGACGTGGTCCGCGCGGCGTTCGGCGACCACGATGTGCCGAGCACTCTGATGGGCGTGACAGTGCTCGGCTACGACGACCAACTCGTCGAGATAGAGGCTGTGGCCGCTGTGGCGGGCTGACTCAGCTCCAGCCGTAGTCGTCGCGCAGGCGTTGGGCGACGGCTTCGAAACGGCGACGATCGAGCACGGCGCCCTCGCGGCGGATGCCGTCCTCGGGGACGTCGAGGACGCGGTCGAGCCGCACCCATGATGGGCGCTGGTCGGCGTCCCACGGCCCGGAGCCGATGCCGACCCAGTCCGGATCGCCCATGTGCCGCTCCTGGCTGGAGAGCATCAGCCCGAGCAGGCTGTTCACCGACCGCCCGACGACCAGCACCGGCCGGTCCTTGCCCTGGCCCGCGTTCGGCCCCGTCGTCTCCTCGAACTCCACCCAGGTCCACACGATCTCGCCCGGGTCGGCCTGGCCGTCGAGCTGCGGGGCGTAGAAGACGCCCCGCGCCATGAGCGCGGTGGGCGTGAAGGTGCGGGTGACGGGCCTGCCGGGCGTGAACTCCTTCGGCTCGGCCGGTGCCTCCAGGCCGAGCGCCTGATTCACCGTCTGCGTCACCACCTGGGTGATCGCCTCGCGGCCCGCCCGGACCGGAGGGCTGTTGACGACCTGCGCGGCGAGGCGTGGTCCGTGCTCGCGCGCGAGCTTGGCCGCCACGGCCGCGAAGCGGGTGAAGTCGTTCGCCATGCCCCCAGGATAGGCCCGCGCCCGCGGCGGCCGCCCGCGACGAATTCCGGCGACCCCGATCGTATGTACCTGTGACGACCGATCACGAGCACAGGAGACCGCCATGACCAGCCTCACCGATACCGACCTGTACGACGCCACCGTCGCCGAGCGCACCCGCATGGCCGCGCTGCTCGACGGCCTCACGCCCGACCACTGGGCCGCCGACTCGCTGTGCGCGGGCTGGCGCGTCCGCGAGGTGGTCGCCCACCTGAACATGACGGACACGCAGACCCAGGACGACTTCGTCGCGGCCTTGACCGAGGCGGGCGGGGACGTGAATCTCGCCGTCGATCGCACCGCCCGCGCCGACGTCGTCCGCTTCTCCGACACCGAGCTGCTCGCCATCCAGAAGGCCCGCGTCGCGAGCCGGTGGACGCCCGGCCCCGGGGCGACCCAGGGCGCCCTCGCCCACGAGGTGATCCACGGCCTCGACATCACGATCCCGCTCGGCCTGCCAGGTCCGGCACCCGAGGTCCTCGCCGCCACGGTGGCCGGGTCGACGGCGGAGGGGCTCGGATTCTTCGGCGTCGACCTCACCGGCCTGCGGCTGACGGCCGAGGACTCGGACCTGGCCCTCGGCGACGGTCCGCGCGAGGTCTCGCTGCCGACGCTGACGATCGTCCTGATCGCGACGGGCCGACACCCGGTCCCGGCGCGCGCCGACGTGGGATGATCGCGGGTGTGGCGGAGGTCGACGAGGCATCGATCGACGAGGGCGTCCTCGGCGCGTTGCGCCCCGAGCTGGTGCGCTACTGCTACCGGATGATCGCGGACGGCGCCGGGGCGGAGGACGCCGCGCAGGAGGTGCTCCTGCGGCTGTGGCGCGCGCGGGAGAGCTACGACCCGGCGCGCGCGAGCGTCCGGACCTGGGCGTACGCCATCGCCTCGCGGTACTGCATCGACCTGCTGCGCGCGGCCCCGCGCAAGGCACTCCCGACGGACCTGTCCGAGCGGAACGGGGCGGGGGATCAGGCCTACGCGCAACTACGGCCGGGCAGCTGGGTGACGCCCCTGCCCGACGCCGGCGACGATCCGGCGGCGGCCGCCGAGCGGCACGAGACGATCCGGATGGCGTTCGTCGCGGCGCTGCAGCACCTCACGCCGGCGCAGCGCGCCGTGCTGGTGCTGCGCGACGTCTACCGGCACAGTGCCGCCGAGACCGCGTCGATCCTGGGCATCAGCGCGGCCGCGGCGCACTCCTCGCTGCAGCGGGCGCGGAAGGTGCTCGCGGGCGCCGGGCCGGCACCGTCGGACGTCCCGGTCGGCGAGGTCGACGCCCGGCTGCTCGAGGGCTTCGTCCGCGCCTTCGAGCGGCACGACGTCGCCGGGCTCGCCGCCCTGCTCGCCGAGGACGTGGTGTTCTCCATGCCGCCGGTCGCCTTCTGGCTGCGGGGCGCGGACGACTACGCGGCACTGTTCGGCTCGGGTGACGCCTGCGTCGGCCACCGCCTCGTCCCGACGACGGCGAACGGTGCTCCCGCGTTCGGGCAGTACGAGCCGGGCGACGAGGGCGGCATGCGCCCGTTCGCGCTGGTCGTCGTCGAGTCCGACGGTGCCCGGATCACCCGGGTGACCACGTGCCTGGACCAGGCGGACCGGTTCGAGTCCTTCGGCCTCCCGGCCCGCCTGGCGCCCTCGGCGTGAGCCCCGCAGGGGCCGGGGTCAGCGGCTCGCGGACACCAGTTCCGCGCAGCGCTCGCCCACCAGCATCACGGTGATGTTCGGGTTCACCGTGGTGTGCTCCGGGAAGACGGACGCGTCCGCGACCCGCAGGCCCGCGGTGCCCTTGACGCGCAGCTCGGGATCGAGCGGCGACATCGGGTCGTCGGCGGCGCCCATCCGCACCGTCCCGGCCGGGTGGTACACGGTGTTGTGCGTGCGCCGGATGTAGTCGGCCAGCTCGGCGTCGGTCTGCGCACCCGGCCCCGGGTACAGCTCCCGCTCGATCCAGTCCTTGAGCGGCCCCGCCTCGGCGATCTCGCGCGCCTTCCGGATGCCCGCGATCATCACCTTCATGTCGTGCCCCTCGGGATCGGTGAAGTACCGCGGGTCCACCTTGGGCTTGTCCCGGAAGTCCCGCGACCGTAGCCGGACGGTGCCGCGCGAGCGCGCGTGCGTGACGTTGGGGGTGAGGCAGAAGGTGTTCTCCGCCGTAGGGTAGCCCTGGCGCAGCGTGTGCATGTCGAAGGGCACGCTGCCGTAGTGCATCATCAGGTCCGGTCGGTCGAGGCCGTACTCGGTGGGGGTGAAGATGCCGATCTCCCACCACTGCGTGGACTCGCGGACCATGGGCCGGGTGGTCTCGAAGCCGATCACGCCCTCCGGGTGATCCTGCAGGTGCGCGCCCACGCCGGGGGAGTCGACGAGGACGTCGACGCCCGTCTCGCGCAGGTGATCCGCCGGGCCGATCCCGGAGAGCATGAGCAGCTTCGGCGAATCGATGGCCCCCGCGCTCACGATCACCTCGCGGCGCGCGGCCACGAACGTGGTGCGGCCGAAGGCGTTGTCGGTGATGTCCACCCCCGTCGCGCGGGGGGTGCCGTCGGCGGTGTCGAAGACGACCCGCTTCGCCCACGCCCCGGTTCGGATCGTGAGGTTCTCGCGGTCCAGGATCGGGTGCAGGTAGCTCACGGACGACGACGAGCGCGTCCCGTCGGCGCGGCGGTTGATCTGGAAGAAGCCGGCGCCGTTGATCACCGTTGTGCCCGTGTTGAACTCGGCCCGGGGGATGCCCACCTCGGCGCAGGAGTCGAGCAGCGCGACGCCGCACGGATCCTTGGGCGGCACCGACATGATGTGCACCGGCCCGGACCGTCCGTGGTGCTCGCCAGGGGCGTCGTTGGTCTCGATCGTCGGGTACAGCCGGTAGACCGAGTCCGCGCCCCACCCGGCGGCGCCGTGATCCCGCTCCCACGAGTCCAGATCCTCCCGCGGTGCCCAGAAGGCGATGCAGCTGTTGTGGGAGCTGCAGCCGCCCAGCACTTTCGCGCGGGCGTGCCGCATGAAGGAGTTGCCGTTCTCCTGCGGCTCGATGGGGTAGTCCCAGTCGTAGCCGGATTCCAGCAGTTCCATCCACCGGTCCAGCTGCAGGATCGCCTCGTCGCCCACGTCCGACGGTCCCGCCTCCAGCAGGCAGACCGTCACCGTCGGGTCCTCGGACAGGCGCGCGGCGACGGCGGCCCCGGCCGATCCGGCGCCCACCACCACGTAGTCGAAGACGTCCTCGTCCCGTGCGTCCCCAGAGGTCACTAGGCGTCCTTCCGCTCGGCGAACCACCCGGTCACGGATGGCCGCAGGTTCTCGTACACGTGCTTGGCCTCGAGGTACTCGCCGAGGCCGGTGGGCCCGAGCTCGCGCCCGATGCCCGAGGCGCCGAAGCCGCCCCACTCTGCTTGGGGGAGGTAGGGCCCGAAGTCGTTGATCCAGACGGTGCCGTGCCGCAGCCGGCGCGCCACGCGCTTGGCCCGACCGCCGTCGGCGGACCAGACGGCGCCCGCGAGGCCGTACTCGGTGTCGTTGGCGATCGCGACCGCCTCGTCCTCGGTCTCGAAGGTCTCGACGGTGACGGTCGGCCCGAAGGCCTCGTCGTGCACGCAGGCCATCGACGGGTCGCAGTGGTCGAGCACCGTCGGGAGGTAGAAGAATCCGGCGTCGAGCGAACCCGAGCCCTGGTCGCCCGTGGCGAAGGCGCCGCCCGTGCGGACGACGGCCCCGTCCTCCCGCGCCTTCTCGACGTACGCGTGCACCTTCTCGCGGTGCGCGGCGGAGATCAGCGGACCGGTCTCGGTGCCCTCGGCGTAGGGCAGACCCTGGCGGATCCCCTCGGCGCGCCGGACGAGTTCGTCGACGAACTGGTCATGGACGGACGCCTCGACCACGAGACGTGCGCCGGCGGAACACACCTGCCCGGAGTGCAGGAAGGCGGCGTTGAGCGCGTTGTCGACCGCGGCGGCGAAGCCCTCGGGCGTGGCGCAGGCGTCGGCGAAGATCACGTTGGGGTTCTTGCCGCCCAGCTCGAGCGCCACCTTCTTGACGGTGCCGGCGGCGTTCGCGGCGATGACGCGGCCGGTGACGAGGCCGCCGGTGAAGGAGACCAGATCGACGTCGGGATGGGTCGAGAGCGGCGCGCCCGCCTGCGCCCCCGCGCCGAGCACGAGGTTGGCGACCCCGTCGGGCAGGCCGACCTCCTGCAGCACCTGCATCAGCAGGATGGAGGTGTGCGGGGTGAGCTCGGAGGGCTTGAGTACGAAGGTGTCTCCGGCGGCCAGCGCCGGCGCGACCTTCCAGGCGGCCTGGAGGAGCGGATAGTTCCAGGGCGTGATCATCCCGCACACGCCGACGGGCTCGTACACGATCTGCGAGGCGATATCGGCGGAGCCGGCGTCCACGATGCGGCCGCTGTCCTGCCCGGCGAGCTTGCCGAAGTAGCGGAAACAGGCGGCGATGTCGGCCATGTCGAGCTCGGACTCGTAGAGCCGCTTGCCGGTGTCGAGCGTCTCGGCGCGGGCGAACTCGTCGCGGCGGCGGTCGAGCGTGTCGGCGACGGCGAGCAGCAGGTCGCCCCGTGCGGCCGCGGGGGTGTGCGGCCAGGGCCCGGTGTCGAAGGCGCGCCGGGCGGCGGCGATCGCGGCGTCGGTGTCGGCGGCGGTCGCCTCGTCGACGACGGCGACCTCGGTGCCGTCGGCGGGGCAGACGATGGTGCGCGTGCCGCCGTCGGCGCTGTGGCGCCAGGCGCCGTCGATGAACAGGGTGGGTTCGGTCATGCGGGTGTCCCTTCGGGTTCCGTGGACGCTTCAGGATCGGGGTCGGGATCGGTTCGGGGGTCGGCGGATTCGTCGTGGCCGTCGTGATGGTCGGTGGCGGCGCGGCGCAGGTGCAGGTAGCCGAGGTGCCGTTCGTACTGGTCGAGGATGTCGCCGATGATCTGCTCGCGGGTGTAGCCGCCCAGCGTGTAGCCCTGCGAGCCCTCGGCGAGGTACACCTCGCAGCGGAAGTAGCGGTCGTCGGAGCGCTGCGCGAGGATCGCGTAGCTCGGGGCCGGTGCGGATACGGGCCACACGCAGTACTCGAAGTGCGGCTCGCCCGCCAGGTCGACCTTGAGCGTGGGCGAGGGCAGCGACTCGCTGCGGCCCGATTCGTCGACGGTGGCGGAGATGCCCTCGGCGGCGAATTCGGCCGCCACGTCCCGCATTGCGGGCGCGACCGAGTTCTCCAGGAAGCGCAGCGTCGCCGCGCGCCCCGGGTACTGGACCGTCGCGAGGAGTCGGCGTCGCCAGCTACCCGACTCGCCGCCACCGCGCCCGGCCGCGAGCGACTTCGGCAGGGCGGTGCGGTAGCTGTCCAGCTTGTACGACTCGGTGTGCAGCGCCCGCAGCAACGCGAGGCCCACCAGGGCCAGCACGAACGAGAAGGGCAGGCCCATGATGATCGTGGCCTTCTGCAGCGTCACGATCGAGCCCTCGTTGCCTGCAAACAGCATCGCGAGCGTGAGCAGGCCGATCGCGAAGGACCAGAAGATGCGGGTGCTGCGCGCGCAGTCCGCCATCGGGTCCTCGAGCTTCGACGTGAAGTTGCCCATCACCAGGGAGCCGGAGTCGGCGCTGGTGACGTAGAACAGCAGGCCCGTGACGGTAGCGATCGCCAGCAGGAGGGGCGCGCCGGGGTACTTCTCGAGCAGCGAGTAGAAGCCGACCTCCGGCATCGAGGCCGTGGCCTCGGCGAAGTCCTTGTCGCCGCGGGCCACCTCGAGTGCGCTGTTCCCGAACACCGAGATCCACAGCAGGATGAAGCTGAAGGGCACGACCAGGACGCCGAAGACGAACTGGCGCAGGGTGCGGCCGCGCGAGATCCGGGCGAGGAACAGCCCGACGAACGGCGCCCACGCCACCCACCAGGCCCAGAAGAACAGTGTCCACGAGTCGAGCCAGCCACGGGGGTCGTTGCCTGCGGTCTCGGGGTTGATCTGGCCCCACGCGAAGGTGTCCATGGTGCGGTCGAGGAAGGTCGAGAGGTAGTCGCCGATGTTCTGGACCAGGCCGTTGAGCAGGAAGTCGGACCGGCCCGCGACCAGGATGTAGACCAGCAGGAGGATCGCCAGGATCACGTTGAGCTCGCTGAGCCGCCGGATGCCCTTGTCGACGCCGGAGGTCGCGGAGATCGTCGCGACGATGACCGACAGCACGATGAGACCGATCTGCGCGGCCTTGCCCTGCGGGACGCCGAACAACTCGTGCAGGCCGTAGTTGAGCTGGACGATGCCGATGCCCAGCGACGTGGCGATGCCGAAGATGGTGCCCAGCACGGCGGCCACGTCGACCGCGTCGCCGAGCCGGCCGTGGACGCGCTTGCCCAGGATCGGGTACAGCGCCGCGCGGATCGTGAGCGGGAGGTTGTGGCGGAACGCGAAGTACGCCAGGGCCCCGCCCATCAGCGCGTACATCGCCCAGCCCGTGATGCCGTAGTGGAACACCGTCCAGGTGACGGCCTCGCGCGCGGCGTGGTTGTTCTCGCCCGCGCCGACCGGGGGGTTGAGGTAGTGGCTCACGGGCTCGGCGACGGAGAAGAACATCAGATCGATGCCGATGCCCGCTGCGAACAGCATCGAGGTCCAGGTGAACAGGCTGTACTCGGGCCGCGACTCCTCCGGACCGAGGCGGTAGGTGCCGTACCGGCTCAGGCCGATGAAGACCACGACGCCGACGATCGCGGTCGCGAGGAGGAAGTACCACCAGCCGAACCAGGTGGTGATGAAGTCGACCACGCCGCTGATCACGCTCTCCGCGGTCCCGGGAGAGGCGAGCGCCCACAGGGCGAGGGCGAGCACCGAGCCGGCGGCGGCGATGAAGACTCGGCGGTTCAAGGAGCTCGTCGGTGTCGGTGTGGTCTCTACTGGTTTCGATGTTCGTGAGGATTCAGAATCACTCATGTCGTTCGACGTTACCGTGGTGGGCGTGAAACCGGACGAGGTCGGTCATTCCCCGGCGGTCGCGCGATGGCCGTGATCCGTACCTTCCGCGACGGCGACGAGGCCGCGTTGCACGCCCTGTTCGTGCGCGCGGGGGCGGGCTCGCCGTCGGGGGAGCTGTGGCGCCACCCGGCGTCCGAGCGGGCCGTCTACCTGGACCCCTACGTCGAGCACTGCCCGGAATCGCTCTTCGTCGCGGAGGCCGACGGCGCGCTCGTCGGCTATCTGACGGGCTGCCCGCCGGCGTCGTCGCTTCTGCCGGAGGACGACCGGCTGGTCGCCGCGCTCCGCAGCCCGGCCGTTCTGCTGCGCCCGGCGACGGCGCGGTTCCTCGGGCGCGCCGCGCTCGACCTCGCGACGGTGTGCCGCCGCGAACCGTCGGCCTCGGGCGAGCTGAAGGACGAGCGCTGGCCCGCCCACCTGCACATCGACGTGGCACCCGAGGCGCGCGGGACGGGCGCGGCGTACGGGCTCATGGCGGCGTGGACCGAGGCTCTGGGCGGCGCCGGTTGCCACCTGCAGACGCTGGTCGAGAACGTCCGGGCGGTGCGGTTCTTCGAGCGCTGCGGGTTCGTGCCGCACGGCCCGACCCCGACGGTCCCCGGTGTCCGCTACCGCGGCGCGCGGGTCCACCAGCTCACCATGGTGCGCCCGGTCGCGGCGGCATGAGAAACTGAAAGGTGACGTGTGCCGGGAACCCGGCCAGCCGCCCGAGGAGTGAGACCGATTCCCAGCTTCGCCGACGAGACCTTCACCGAGCCCTCGCGTATCCGCAACTTTTCGATCATCGCCCACATCGACCACGGCAAGTCCACCCTGGCCGATCGAATGCTGCAGATCACGGGGGTTGTCGAGGCGCGCGCCATGCGGGCGCAGTACCTCGATCGGATGGACATCGAGCGCGAGCGCGGCATCACCATCAAGGCGCAGAACGTGCGGCTGCCGTGGTCCGTCGGGGACGAGGACTACGTCCTGCACATGATCGACACCCCGGGCCACGTGGACTTCACGTACGAGGTCTCCCGCGCGCTGGAGGCGTGCGAGGGGGCCATCCTGCTGGTCGACGCGGCGCAGGGCATCGAGGCGCAGACCCTGGCCAACCTCTACCTGGCGATGGACAAGGATCTGGAGATCATCCCGGTCCTCAACAAGATCGACCTCCCCGCCGCCGACCCGGACCGGTACGCCGAGGAGATCGCGCACATCATCGGCTGTGAGCCCGGTGACGTGCTGCGCGTCTCGGGTAAGACCGGCGAGGGCGTCGACGCCCTGCTCGATCGCGTGGTGAAGAAGGTGCCGCCGCCCGTCGGCGACGCCGACGCCCCCGCCCGCGCCATGATCTTCGACTCGGTCTACGACACCTACCGCGGCGTCGTCACCTACATCCGCGTGGTCGACGGCAAGATCGTCCCGCGCGAGAAGATCAAGATGATGTCGACGGGCGCGACCCACGAGTTGCTCGAGGTGGGCATCGTCTCGCCGGAGCCCAAGCCCACCAAGGGCCTCGGTGTGGGCGAGGTGGGATACCTGATCACGGGCGTGAAGGACGTGCGCCAGTCGAAGGTCGGCGACACCGTGACCACCGCCCGGAACGGTGCCGAGGAGGCCCTGACCGGCTACCAGGAACCGCGACCGATGGTCTACTCCGGTCTCTACCCGGTGGACGGCTCGGACTACCCGGCGCTCCGCGAGGCGCTCGACAAGCTGCAGCTCAACGATGCCGCGCTCACCTACGAGCCCGAGACCTCGGTGGCGCTCGGCTTCGGTTTCCGGTGCGGTTTCCTCGGCCTGCTCCACATGGAGATCACCCGTGAACGCCTCCAGCGCGAGTTCGGCCTCGACCTGATCTCGACGTCCCCGAACGTCGTCTACCGGGTCGTCGGCGAGGACGGCAAGGAACTGATCGTCACCAACCCGTCGGACTGGCCGGACGGGAAGCTGCGCGAGACCCACGAGCCGATCACCAAGACCACGATCATCGCTCCCAGCGAGTTCGTCGGCACCATCATGGAGCTGTGCCAGTCGCGGCGCGGCGAGCTCGGCGGCATGGACTACCTGTCCGAGAGCCGGGTGGAGCTGCGCTACACGCTCCCGATGGCGGAGATCATCTTCGACTTCTTCGACTCGCTGAAGTCGCGCACCCGCGGCTACGCCTCGCTCGATTACGAGGAGGCCGGCGAGCAGGAGTCCGATCTGGTCAAGGTCGACATCCTGCTGCAGGGCGAGGCCGTCGACGCCTTCAGCGCGATCGTGCACCGCGACGGCGCGCAGGCCTACGGCAACAAGATGACGGTCAAGCTCAAGGAGCTGATCCCGCGCCAGCAGTTCGAGGTGCCGGTGCAGGCCGCGATCGGCTCGAAGATCATCGCCCGCGAGAACATCCGCGCCATCCGCAAGGACGTGCTGGCCAAGTGCTACGGCGGCGACATCAGCCGTAAGCGCAAGCTGCTCGAGAAGCAGAAGGAGGGCAAGAAGCGCATGAAGACCATCGGCCGGGTCGACGTGCCGCAGGAGGCCTTCGTCGCCGCGCTCTCCTCCGACGCCTCGGCGGACAAGCCGAAGGGCAAGTAGTTGTCCCGACGGTGCCGGACTGTCCGGACCGGACGGTGACCGCACCGTCGGATTCGGCGTCCCCCGGGCCCGCGCCACGGGCCCGGGAGGACCTCTCTCGCTTCGCCCTGCTCTCGATCGCGACCTCGCTGGTCGTGATCGGGCTGAAGATTCTGGCCTGGCGCCTCACCGGATCCGTGGGCCTGCTCTCGGACGCCGCTGAGTCGTCGGTGAACGTGGTGGCGGCGGTCGCCGCCTACGTCGCGCTCAAGGTGGTGGCCAAGCCCGCCGACGACGACCACAACTTCGGGCACACCAAGGCGGAGTACTTCTCGGCCGTGCTCGAGGGCGTGATGATCGTCGTCGCGGCCATCGTCATCCTCGCCTCCGCGGTCGACCGGCTGCTGAGCCCGCAGGCGCTCGAACAGGTCGGCCTGGGGCTGGGGATCTCGGTGCTGGCGACGGTGCTCAACGGCCTCGTCGGGTTCTACCTGATCCGGGTGGGTCGCCGGCATCGCTCGCTGGCCCTGCAGGCCGACGGGAAGCACCTGCTCACCGACGTCTGGACGACGGTCGGGGTGATCGTCGGCGTGCTGCTCGTCGCGCTCACCGGGTGGCTGCCGCTGGATCCCCTCATCGCCATCGCGGTGGCGGTCAACATCCTCGTCGTCGGCGCGCGTCTGGTGTGGGAGTCGGGCGCGGGCCTGATGGACGCCGCGCTCCCCGTGGAGGAGCGCGCCCGGATCGACGCCGTGCTCGACCGCCACCGGGCCGACGGGATCGACTTCCACGACGTCCGGACCCGCGAGTCCGGGCACGAGCGTTTCCTCCAGCTGCACATGCTCGTGCCCGGCGACTGGACGGTGCAGCGCGCCCACGACGAGACCGAGGAGGTCGAGGCGGACCTCGCCGCCCTCTTCGACGACCTGCGGATCACGATCCACGTCGAGCCGATCGACGACCCGAGGGCGTACGAGGACTGGCGTCTCGACTGAGCCCTCAGCCGTTGAACGCGGCGGGATGCGGTCCGGTGCGGCCGTCGGCCTCGAGCGCGTCGATCGCGGCGATCTCGCCGTCGTCGAGCGTGAAACCGAAGAGATCGAGGTTCGCGGCGATGCGGCTGGGCGTCACCGACTTCGGGATGACGACGGTGCCGTGCTGCAGGTGCCACCGGAGCACGACCTGGGCGGGGGTCACGCCGTGACGCGCCGCGGCAGCGGTGACCGCGGGGGAGTCCAGCGCCGCGCCCTGCGCGAGCGGGCTCCAGGCCTCGGTCGCGATGCCGAGGCGGCGGTTCGCGGCCGTCGTCGCGCGGTTCTGCAGGGCCGGGTGCAGCTCGATCTGGTTGACGGCGGGCAGGATCCCGCCGAGCGCCGCGATCCGGTCGAGGTGCTCGGGGAGGAAGTTCGAGACGCCGATCGAGCGGGTGCCGGCGCCGCGGAGGCCCTGCAACTCCTGCCACGTGTCGAGGTAGGCGTCGGTCTCCGGTGCGGGCCAGTGGATCAGGTACAGGTCCACGTGGTCGAGGCCGAGACGCTCGAGGCTCGCGTCGAGCGCGGGGCGGGCGCGCCCCGCGCCGAGGTCCGCCACCCACAGCTTGGTGGTGACGAAGAGTTCCTCGCGCGGGACGGCCGCGGCGGCGAGTGCCCGGCCCACGCCCGCCTCGTTGCCGTAGATCATGGCGGTGTCGATGCAGCGGTAGCCGGCCTCGAGGGCCGCCTCGACGGCGCGCTGGGCCTCGTCGTCGGGGACCTGGAAGACGCCGAAGCCGACCTGCGGCATAGGGATTCCGTCGTTGAGCGTGACGGTGGGGACGGTGGTCATGGGATTCTCCTCGATGGGTGGAACAGATCGGTGGAACGTGGGGGTCACGCGGCGACGGGGATCGGGGCGGGCGTCGGCGCGGAGGCGTGCTCGCCGCCCGGCACCCGGGTCGCCACGACGTAGGCGACGAGGCCCGCGAGGGTGATGCCCGCGCCCACCCACAGTGGTGAGACGTAGCCGAGCCCGGCTGCGAGGGTGAGGCCGCCGGCCCAGGCGCCGACCGCGTTGCCCAGGTTGAACGCGGCGATGTTGGCGCCCGAGGCGAGTGTGGGTGCGTCGGCGGCGTAGTTCATGATGCGCATCTGCAGGCCTGGTACGGTCGCGAAACCGAAGGCGCCCATCAGCACCAGGGCGATGACCGTCGCGACCTGCGACGTGGCGGTGAGCGCGAAGACCCCGAGCACGACCGTCAGCGCGGCGAGCAGGACGATCAGCGTGCGCGGCAAGTTCCGGTCGGCGGCCCGCCCGCCGAGCAGATTGCCGACGAACAGCCCGGCGCCGAACAGGACGAGCAGCCACGGCACGGACGACGAGGCGAAGCCGCCGACCTCGGTGAGGGTGAACGCGATGTAGGTGAAGGCGCCGAACATGCCGCCGTAGCCGAGCACGGTCACGAGCATCGACAGCCACACCTGGCGGCTGCGGAAGATCCGGAACTCGGCGAACGGATGGGAACCGGTCGCGGGGGCCGGAGTCGGCCGGACGAGCACGGCGATGCCGAGGAGCGCGACGATGCCGATCACTGTGATAGCCCAGAACGTGGAGCGCCAGCCCGCGGCCTGACCGAGGAAGGTGCCCAGCGGCACGCCGAGGACGTTGGAGACGGTCAGGCCCGCGAACATGATGGAGATCGCTGCGGCGCGCTTGTTCTCGGGCACGAGATCCGCGGCGACGACCGCGCCGATGCCGAAGAAGGCGCCGTGGCACAGGGCGGCGACGATGCGCCCGGCGAGCATGAGCTCGTAGCTGCCGGCGAGGGCCGACATCATGTTGCCGACGATGAACAGGACCAGGAGGCCGAGCAGGGCGTGTTTGCGGTTCACCCGTCCGAGGGCGGCGGTGAGGATGATGCCGCCGATCGCCACGGAGAGCGCGTATCCGGAGATGAGGTAACCGGCGACGGTCTCGGTGACGCCGAAGTCGGCGGCGACCTCGGGCAACAGGCCCATGATGACGAACTCGGTCAGTCCGATGCCGAAGCCGCCGAGGGCGAGCGCGAGGAGCGCGAGGGGCATGAGAAGTCCTTAAACTCGATGAGGAACAGGTGGCGCGTCTGCAATCACCAGCGTCTGCAGTAGTTGCACACACAACGAATAGATAGTTGCACACGCTGGTAATCGTCGCAAGGTGTTATGCTGGGTGTCACGACGGAAGGGGCGCCGGCCATGGGTATCGCCGACGATGCGGTGGAGATCCGCGCGCAGGGCTGGCGCACGCTCGTCGCTCTGCACGCGCTCATCGAGAACGAACTCGAGCGATCCCTGCAGTCGGGCCACGACCTCTCGGTCGTCGAATTCACGGTGCTCGACGCGCTGAGCCGCCAGGACGGCTGGCACATGCGGATGCGGCAGCTCGCCCGTGCCGCCGCGCTGTCCAGCAGTGCCACCACGCGCTTGGTCACCCGGCTCGAGGATCGGGGACTGCTCACCCGGATCCTGTGCGCCGATGACCGTCGTGGCATCTACACCGAACTGACCCCGGCCGGGTGGGAGCTCCTCGCTGCGGCGCGCCCGACGCACGAGCGGGTGTTGCGTGACGCCCTCGCCGAGGCCGCGGAGCAGCCGGAGCTGCGGGTGCTGGTCGACGCCGTGCAGGTGAAGCCCGTCCTCGGATGAGGCGCCTCATCCGAATCACGCAGAACATTCGAAACTTGCGCCTCGTGCACGGTGGAATTCATTGGCTTTTCCCCTGATTCGCGCGACAATGTGACTGGTGTCATAGTGATGCCGGGCCGCCTCGGCGGTCGCAGGACGGCCCTGGCCCGCTACCCCGCGGCCGGGGCCGTTGTGCGCGGTCGGTCACGCGGTGATGACGATGAGATCACGGAATCCATTGGCCGTGAACCCGAATCGTTACCCGACGGCCCGTAACGACGGACGAGGCGTGGCCGACGACACAGACAGCGCCGCTGAACGGCGCTCGCGGTCGAAAATGCGCCGCGTCCGAAGAAGTTCGATCGGGGAACAGGGGAATCGAATCATGAGGAAGATTGCATTGGCGGCCGCGTCGGCCGCGATCGCCGCAGCCGCGTCGCTGGCAACCGCGCCGTCCGCCAGCGCCTTCGTGCCCATCGTGGATCTCCAGGTCACAGGAGGGATCTCGTGCGGGGGCCCGCTGCCGGGCCGGCCGGAGACGAACTCCCAGACCGACCACGGCTACGTCCGCAACAACGGTAACGTGCCCGCGGTGAACGTGTGGCTCGGCTTCGGTGGGGGCGGCGGGGAGGGGCGCGCGACACTCGCGCCCGGTGAGGGATTCGCGGTCACGCGGACGGTGCCGACGTGGGGCTGCCCGTTCCGGTCGACCTGGGTGCACACGGCGACCAGTAGTTTCGACATCAACTACAGCAACAACTACTTCGTCGCGCGTAACTGAGGGCGCGCCGCCCCGCGCTCAGGCGAGCGTCGCCTCGAGGTCGAGGAACCGTCCGTAGTCGCGGACGGGACCGGCGAGGCGGCGCTTCGCCGCGGCCGCGATCTTCGTGAACGGTTCGACGGTGACGGTCACCGACTTCGCCGTCGCCTTCTTGCTCCACACACCGACGATCTCGCCGTCGATCACGACCATCGGCTTGAACACGCCGTTGCGTCCCGGCACGATGCGGGCGAGGTGCGCCTCGTCGAGCTGCGGTGCGCGCGAACCGTACCCGATGATGTACTCGTCGAACGCGGGGAGCAGCAGGGCCGGCGCGAGGGCCTCGTCGACCTGCGCGTCCGTGAGGTCGACGGTGTCGGGCGCCACCAGGTAGTCGCCGCCCGCCAGGCGCACGTACTCGACGGCGTCCCCCGCCGCCTCGACGCCCTCGTCGACGGCGCCCATCGGGAGGTACGCCCACTTCCCGATGTCCTGCCGGGTGACCGGTCCGCGGGCGGCCACGAACCGGGAGACCACCTCTCCGAGGGCGTGTTCCGGCTCGCGCCGCTGCGCGACCCAGTCGTCGGCGAGGGCGAAGACGTCGGTCTTCTGTGCGGGATCGGCGAAGACGACGGCCATGAGCTCGGTGAGATCCCGCAGGATGTGGCCGGTCTGCGAATTGTCCAGGGGCAGGCCCGCGGCCGCGCACGCGGTGACGAGTTCGGGGCGGGTCCTCGACGCGCCGTCCGCGAGCTCGGCGCGGATGATCCGCTCGGCGTCCGCCATCATCGCCTCGGTGATCCCCAACTGCGGGCGTCGCTTCGCGGCGTCCGCGCGCGAGCGCACCGTGAGCGCGGCGCTGAGCCAGTGCAGATCCTCCGGCACCGTGATCTGCAGGGTGCCACGCGCGGGGCGGTTGCGGGTGATCCGCCGCTCGGCGAGATCGGCGAGCACCGTCGTGTCGTCGGGGTGCTCGGACGCGCGCAGCGAGAGGGCGAACCGCGCCGCGGCACCGTCCTGCGCCTGGATCGCGAGCATGCCCCGGGCGGCGTCCGGGGCGGTGCGCCAGTCCCGCACGCCGGGCACGAGTCCCTGGGCGCGGAGGCGGAGCGCACGGATGCGGCGGATCTCGGGATCGACGGCGGCCATGGGCGGAATCCTGCCACGGGCGTAGCCTCGTCGGTGTGTGGAACACCTGGCTGACGCGCACCCTGGACATCGACCTGCCGATCCTCGGCGCCCCCATGGGCGGTCGCGCCGGCGGTGAGCTCGCCGGGCAGGTGACGGCCGCCGGCGGGCTGGGCATGGTCGGCGCCGCCCGGTACGCCACGCCCGAGTGGATCGATGAGCAACTGCGCGTGATCCGCGCTGCGGCGGGCGCGGGCGCTCCGCTCGCGTTCGGGCTGCAGACCTGGTCGCTCGCGGACAGCCCCGAGCTGCTGGACTCCGTGCTCGCCGCGCGGCCGAAGCTGGTCTCGCTGTCGTTCGGTGACCCCGCGCCGTTCGTGCAGCGGGTCAAGGACGCCGGGGCAGTGGTGATCTCGCAGATCAACTCCGTCGAGGATCTCCGGGAGGTCGAGGCCGCGGGCGTCGACGCCGTGGTCGCACAGGGCGGCGAAGCGGGCGGGCACACCGGGCGGGTCGCGACCCTGCCGCTCCTGCAGGAAGTGCTCCGCGCCACCGACCTCCCCGTGCTCGCGGCGGGCGGTATCGGCACCGGCGCAGGCCTGGCAGCCGTGCTGGCCGCCGGCGCGCAGGGAGCGCTCATCGGCACCGCCCTGCTCGCCTCGCCCGAGACCGTCGGGCCCGATTACGCGATCCCGGCTTTGCTCAAGGCCCGCAGCGCCGACACCGTCTACACCGACGTCTTCGACAAGGCGCGGCACCAGCCCTGGCCCACGCGCTGGTTCGGTCGCGCGCTCACCAACGACTTCACCGACCGCTGGCACGACGGCGACGGTGCCGAGGCGTCCTCCGGCACGGAGGAGGCGGTCAGCGCCGCCTACGACGGTGCGCTGCCCGAGGTGGGCGTCGTCTACGCGGGGCAGGCCGCGGGCCTCGTCGACGAGGTGCGCCCCGCCCGCGAGGTGGTCGCGTCCATCGCCGCCGACGCCGAGGCCCGGCTGCGCGCCGTCGCCGGACTGCTCGACTGAGGCGGAGCCACGGCGGCTGCTCCCGCGCATCGGTCTCCGACCTGGGATTCGATCCCGGTGTCGGTGGCGGGAGGTACGTTCGTCTGCGTGAACGTCGACGCCGCTGCTGCCTCCCGGATCGCACCCCTCCTCTCGGAGGTGCGTGCCTGATGGCCGGCCTCGTCGCACCGAAGATCTCACCCCTGCGCCTCGGCGACCTCGAGGAGGGGAACACCGACGAGCTGATGCCGGGCGACACCGAGGATCGCCGTCGCTTCGCGGGCCCCACCGTCCAAGGGCGCGACCTCAGTGGGATCACGTTCAGTGAGTGCGAGCTGGCGGGCTGGGAGGTCCGCGATGCGCTATTCACCGAATCGGCGTTCCTCGAGACACGGATCAGCGCGCTGTTCGCCACGGGCTTCCGGGCCACGCGCTCGACCCTCCGGCAGGTCGAGGTCGACGATGCCCGCATCGGCGCCGTCGAGCTCATGGACGCCAAGCTGCGCTCCGTCGTCTTCACCGACGTCCGGCTCGGCTTCGTCAACCTGCGTGGCGCCGGGCTCACCGACGTGGTCTTCCGCGGATGCGTGCTCGACGGCGTCGACGCCGCCGACGCGACGCTCAACCGGGTGGCCTTCGAGGACTGCACCGCGGGCGAGCTCGACGTCACACGGGCGAATCTGCAGCACGTGGACCTGCGCGGCCTGCAGTTGGAGCGGATCCGCGGGCTCGAAGGCATCGCCGGCGCCACCATGTCGCACCTGCAGGTGGTCGGCCTCGCGGAGGTCTTCGCCGCGCACCTGGGCGTCAACGTCACCGACTGACGGGCGCGCGAGCGCTACAGCGCCATCGCTGCGTTCGCCATGCCGCCGGTGACGACGGTGCAGAGCACGACCAGGCCGATGCCCACGAGGGGCCAGTAGAACCAGTACCGCTGTCGGCGCGCCTGGACGACGCTACCGATGAAGGCGCCGACCACGATGGCGGCGATACCCGCCCACTGCAGGAGGATCGCGGCGCCGGCGGCGTCCGAGGCGGCGCAGGGGCCGGGCGGGCACCCGTCGGCCGCCATCGCGTAGAAGCCGGCGAACATCGCCGCGACGTACGCGGTGCCCAGGAACAGGATCCACAACACGACACCTGCGGCGGTGTCCGCGGCCGAGGACCGCTTCGTCCGCGGCGCGGGCTCGGTGGTGACCAGGGTGGGGAGGGCTATCGGATCGCTCATGGAATCAGCATCGCCGGGTCGCGGGCGCGCGTGATCCGTGGAACTACTCAGTGCCGACCCGTAGTCTCCCCGCTTCCGTCGTGAGGTCCGTTCGGAAGGGCGGTAGGTTCGAAACGTGACCATCGACGCCGTTCTCGCCCCCAGCACCCTGCCCTTCGCCCTGCCGGATTTCGCCGCGTTCGCGGACGCGGACTTCGAGGCGGCGTTCGCCGAGGGCTTCGCCCGGCACCGTCGGGACATCGCGGCGATCGCCGAGAATCCCGAGCCCGCCACGTTCGCGAACACCGTGGAGGCGATGGAGCGCGCCGGGCAGGACCTGGGGCGCGTCGCGGCGGTCTTCTTCTCGCTGACCTCCACCGACCGCACCGACGCACTGGAGGCCGCACAGGCGGCGATCTCGCCGCGGTGGTCGGCGCACTTCGATGCGATCCTGATGGACGCCGCGCTGTTCGCCCGCATCGACGAGCTCCACTCCCGACGGGCCGAGCTCGACCTCGACGCCGAGCAGCAGCGCCTCCTCGAGCGCTATCACCTGCGGTTCACCCGGGCCGGCGCCGGGCTGGACGCCGCCGCGCAGGAACGGCTTCGGGCGATCAACACCGAACTCGCCGAGGTCACCACCGAGTTCTCCCGTCGTACCCTGGCCGAGACCAACGTCTCGGCCGTCCATTTCGCGACCGAGGCCGAGCTCGACGGCCTGGACGCGGATGCGGTGGCGGCCGCCCGTGCAGCGGCCGAGGCCGCGGGTCGCGAGGGATTCCTTCTCGCGCTGGGATACCCGCTCAATCAGCCGAGCCTCGCACGGCTGACGGACCGGGAATCGCGCCGCAAGGTCTTCGAGGCGTCGTCGGAGCGGAACACGCGCGGCGGCGAGAACGACACCCGCGAGCTGATCGCCCGCGTCGCAGCCCTGCGCGCCGAGCGGGCCGCGATCTTCGGGTACCCGCACCACGCGGCGTACCAGATCGCCGACCAGACCGCCGGTACGGCGGAGGCGGCCCTCGCGATGCTGCGGGACCTCGCCGTCCCGGCCGCGCGGAACGCCGCCGCCGAGCGCGCCGAGCTGGAAGAGATCGCCGGGCATGCGATCGAGGCCTGGGACTGGCCGTTCTACGCCCGCCTCGCCGAGCAGCGCGCGCAAGCGGGGGAGAGCGGCGCAGAGGGGCCGCGGCTCAGCGACTTCCTCGCGCTCGACACGGTCATCGAGAAGGGCGTGTTCGAGGCCGCGTCCCGCATGTACGGGCTCGGCTTCACCGAGCGCACCGACCTCATTCTGCACCACCCGGACGCGCGGGCGTGGCAGGTCACGGGGCCCGACGGCACGCCGCTCGGTCTGTTCATCGGCGACTACTTCGCGCGCCCGAGCAAGCGCGGCGGCGCGTGGATGACGAGCTTCGTCGACCAGTCCCGCCTCCTCGACGCGCGGCCCGTGATCATCAACGTCTGCAACTTCGTCCGGCCGCCCGCCGGGCGGCCCGCGCTGCTCACCCGTGACGAGGTGACCACCGTCTTCCACGAGTTCGGGCACGCGCTGCACGGCCTGCTCTCGGACGTGACGTACCCGTACTTCTCGGGAACGAGCGTCCCGCGCGACTTCGTGGAGTTCCCCTCGCAGTTCAACGAGATGTTCGCTGCGTGGCCGACGATCCTGGACGGCTACGCCCGGCACCACGAGACGGGCGAACCGCTGCCGGCGGGACTGCGGCGGTCGGTGCTCGAACCCGGCACGCGCGGTGAGGGATTCGGCACCGTCGAATACCTGGCGGCAGCCGTGATCGACCTGGCCTGGCACACGATCGAGCCCGGCACCGTCGTCGCCGATGTGGACGCCTTCGAGACCGCGGCGCTCGCCGAGGTGGGCCTCGACGTACCGGGGGTGCCGCCGCGGTACCGCGGGCCGTTCTTCAACCACATCTTCTCGGGCGGCTACAGCGCCGGGTACTACAGCTACATCTGGTCGGAGGTGCTCGACGCCGACGCCTCCGCGTGGTTCACCGCACACGACGGCCCGACGCGCGAGAACGGCGAGAAGCTGCGTGCGGCTGTGCTCTCCCGCGGCGGGAGCGTCGACGCCTCGCAGGCGTACCGCGACTTCCGCGGCGCCGACCCGGACATCACCCCGCTGCTGGAACGTCGCGGCCTGACGGCGTAGCGGCACGATGTTCCGACTCCCGGAGGTGCCGGTGTCGTCGGGCCTGACGAGTCGTTCGATATACGTGGTGTAATCGCAAATGTGAGCGTAGAATGAGGTCATGGCCATTCCGTCGGCGCTGCGCGATCTACCTGGGGATTTGATTCCACGGGGACTCGCCGCTGCCGGTGTTGAGGAGTGCGCGGTGGCTCGGATTCTGTTCGAACAAAGGTGTGATGAGAATCTGGCGTTCTGTCGCACCATGACGAGCGTCTATGCGCTGCACCGGGTGATGTACGCGGACGGTGAGGCGGAGTACCTGGCGCAGCCGGGTGGCTACGAAGAGGCGGTGCAGGCCAGGCGTCGGCTCTCCGCTGCGGCCGAAGCTTTGGAAGCGCAGGTCTCCACGTTGCTGCGCATAGGCTCGGCAGCGGCAGCACATGCGATCGAGAAGGCCGTGGGCTTCGTCGAGCGCATCCCGAAGGTGTTCGCGCTCATCAGTGAGGGTGTGATCTCGCCGAAGGCCGGCGAGGTCGCATTGACGCGCTCGCGCGTGCTCACCGCGGAACAGGTCCGGGTCTTCGACGGGCGTCTCGCGGAGCGCCTGACCGAGCAGTACGAGGTACTCGCGATCCCCGCCCTGCGCGAGGCGGCCGACCTTCTGGTTGATCAGATCGATCCCGAGGCCGTGGAGCGGCGCCGTCGGGCGGCCGAGCAGGACCGCCGGGTCACGTTCCGCCCCGAGGAGGACGGGATGGCGGCCGCGTTCGCGCTGCTGCCGGCGCACGACACCGCTGAACTGTCGACGCGGGTGGACCACATCGCGGGCACCGTGTGCGCGGAGGATCCGCGGACGCTGCCGCAACGGTACGCGGATGGCTTGATGCAGCTCACCCGCGGGTACTCGACGCTCGGGTGTCGTTGCGAGGCATCGGAATGCAAGTACCGCGAAGCCCGCTACCAGGGTGAACCGGACGCCGACGGCGTGATCACCCGGTTCATCACGATGATCAACGTGGTGGTCAATGAAAAGGATCTCGCCGAGCCGGCGGAAGGCACGGAGCGAGTTGCGGAGTCCGAATCGGTCGGCAAGGCACTGGAAGGCGGACCTGCGGGGTTCGGGTACCTGGTGGGCCACGGGCCGATCACAGGGGCGCACGCGCGCGAACTCGCCGCCCGCAAGGATGCGAAGATCCGCCCGTTCGGGCAGCGGATCTCGGACACCGTGGCCGAGGCCGCCACGCAAGAGGTGGCCGGAGCGGCGCAGTGTTCGGCAGAGGCGGAGTCAGAGGCCGAGCCAGAGACAGGGGGCGAGTCAGAGGCAGGNNACGGGGCGTCGCNGGGGTCGCGGGNCATCGCGTTCGCATGCGCATTCGCCGAGATCATCGCCCACCTCGAGGGGCACACCGGGCCAGGGGAAGGCTTCGGCGGCACGAGCTCCGACGACCCGCAGCCCGATGATTCCGGACCCGATGATTCCGGCCCGGCCGGCTCCGGTCTCGGCGATGGTGACCCGCCGCCCGCCGGCGGACCGCCGCCGCACGCGGGGCCGGGCGGGCTTCCGTCGCCGAGTGGCCGCTCGTTATCGGATGTCGGTCCGCCGGACGCGCACGTCGTCGATTCTTCGCGCGTGAGCGGCAGGCGCCGCCCGGCCGGTGCACTGGTCACGGCACGCGGTAGCGCCGGGTACCGCCCCTCTGCGGACCTGCGCCGGTACCTGAGGTTGGTGTTCCCGCGGTGCGTGTTCCCGTTCTGCAACCGTCCGGCGTCGAGGGCGCAGATCGACCATCGCCGCGAGTACGACCATCGCGCGCCCGAGCTGGGTGGCATGACGACGGCGGAGCAGATGCAGCCACTGTGCGTCGCCCACCATCAGCTGAAGACCGCGGGGGATTGGATCGTCGCGCGACTGTCCGACGGTCGGATCCTGTGGACCTCGCCGGACGGCAGGCGCTACATCGTCGACCCGCACGGCGTCGTGCTGGAGCTCTTTCCGGATCTCGCTCGCGTCGAGTGGATCGTCCCCGAGCGGGCGCCGTCGCCCGAGGTCGCGCCCGCGCCATGCGGACGGACGCGTCTGCAGCGCGAGCACGCCCGCCGGGAGAGGCTGCGCCGCCGGAACATCGCCGCGATGGAAGCGGAGCGCGAGCGGGAGGACGAACCGTCGAGTGAGGTCGACGACGGTCTCGCGGCCGTGCTCGGAGTCCCGCGACCGGCGCGTCGCGCTCCCTCGTTCGAGCCTCCACCGCCCTACTGACCGGCCGGGAAGACCGATCGCAACGGGCACCCACTCACATGCCGGCGTGACAGCCGTTCTCGCGGCGTCAGGAAACGATCACGCCGCGCGGGTCGGTGCGGCTCTCCCGGTCGGCGACGGCGCGATGGATGTCCCGGGCGCGGAAGTCCAGGCCGTTCCGGTCGCTCGTCAGCCAGACGAGGAAGACGACGAATGCGATCAATGCCAGCACGCTGAGCATCTCGACCTCCTTGGTTCGTGGAAATCACTTCTGATAGTGATGAACCATCAAGCTATCACCGTGATTCCGGCCGATCGAGGTGACGCTGAGCACGTCAGCGGCGAAAGCGCAGCGTGACGAGCTGGAAGGGGCGCAGCGTGATTCGCATCTCACCGGCGGGCTCGGGATCGGCCTGCGGTCGCTCCAGCAGGTCCGTGCGGACCACGGACTCGTGCTCGAAGTCGGCGCGCACCGTCGTATGAACCCGGGTGCCGCGGGATTCGTAGAGGCGCACGACCACGTCGCCGGAGCCGTCCTCGGCCAGCTTGACCGCCTCCACGACGACGCCCGGATGATCGACGGAGACCAGCGGGGCCACCGCCGCGGCCGCGCCGGCCACGCTGCGCGGTGCGAGATTGCGGCGGTAGCCCTCCTCGACGGCGTCGCCGATCGTCGCGTTCGGCCGGACCGCGACGGCGAGACGGTGCCGGCCCTGGTCGGTGTCGGGATCGGGGTAGCGGGGAGCCCGGAGCAGTGACAGGCGCACGACCGTGCCGGAATCGCCCGTGCGGCGGGTGATGTCGTGGCCGTAGGTGGAGTCGTTCGCGACGGCGACGCCGTAGTCGGGCTCGCCGACGTGCACCCAGCGGTGCGCGCAGATCTCGAACTTCGCCGCGTCCCAGGAGGTGTTCGCGTGTGTCGGCCGGAAGACGTGACCGAACTGCGTCTCCGCGGCACTGCGGTCGGCGTGGACGTCGAACGGGAAGGCGAGCTTGAGCAGCTTCTGCCGCTCGTGCCAGTCGATGTCGCTCTCGATGTCGAGAGCCGGGGAGTCCGCGCGCAGGGAGATCCGCTGCGTGATCGTCGAGTCTCCGAAGGCGCGGCGCACGACCACGGCGTCGCCGTCGACAGCGACCGATTCCACGTCGACGAGGTCCGTGACGTCGCGGCGGTAGAACGAGTCGATGTCCCACGCCTCCCAGTGGTTCGGGATGTCGCGGTGCAGCTGCAGGAGGTTGCCGGGCGCCGCCATCGCTTCCCGGCCGGTCGCGGCGTCGACGAGCGAGACGAGCAGGCCGCGGCCGTCGATGAGCGCGGAGATCACGCCGTTGTCCAGTCGGAAACCCGGGCCCTCGGCGGTCGGGGCCACGGGAACCGCTGCGTCGACCACCGCCGCGCCCAGGGCGGGCACCCCGTCGCGGGCGTGCGGTGCGGCGTTGAACACCAGTCGGCGCTCGCCCGCATCGGCGGCCTGCGGAGTCCCGGAGTCGTTGCCCGGCAGCGCTTCCAGTGCCGCGGCGATGATCCGCTCCAGTCGCTTCGCCACCGCGGCGTAGTTCCGTTCCGCGTCCCTGTGCACCCACGCGATGGAGCTGCCGGGAAGGATGTCGTGGAACTGCTGGAGCAGCACGAGGTGCCAGATCTCCTCGAGTTCCTCGGCGGGGTAAGCGAACCCGGTGCGCACCGCGGCCGTCGCCGCCCACAGCTCGGCCTCGCGCAGCAGGTGCTCGCTGCGACGGTTGCCCTGCTTGGTGTTCGCCTGCGAGGTGTACGTGCCGCGATGGAACTCCAGGTACATCTCGCCCACCCACCGCGCCGGGTGGGGCAGCTCCGCGGCGGCGGCGTCGAAGAACTCGGCGGGCGAGGCGATCTCGACGGTCGGGGAGCCCTCCAGCGAGGCCGTCCGCGCCGCGGCCGCGAGCATCTCCCGGGTCGGCCCGCCGCCACCGTCGCCCCAGCCGAACGGGACGAGCGAACGCGTGCCCGCGCCCTGCTCCCGGTAGTTCTTCTGCGCCCGTGCGAGATCCGCACCGGAGAGGTCCGAGTTGTACGTGTCGACGGGCGGGAAGTGCGTGAACAGCGCGGTGCCGTCGATGCCCTCCCAGAGGAAGGTCGAGTGCGGCATCCGGTTGGTCTGGTTCCACGAGAGCTTCTGCGTGAGGAAGTACTGCGAGCCCGCGGCGGCGACGATCTGCGGCATCGCGGCGGAGTAGCCGAAGGAATCGGGCAGCCAGGCCTCCGGCGGGTCGATCCCGAACTCGTGCAGGAAGAACCGCTTGCCCGCGACGAACTGGCGGGCCATCGCCTCGCCGCCGGGCATGTTCGTGTCGGCCTCGACCCACATGCCGCCCACCGGGACGAACTGTCCGGTCGCGACCTTGTCCTTGATCCGCCCGAACAGGTCCGGGTACCTGTCGCGCACCCACGCGAACTGCTGCGCGGACGAACAGGCGAAGCGGAACGAAGGATCGCGGTCCATGAGGTCCACGACGTTCGCGAAGGTGCGCGCGCACTTGCGGGCGGTCTCGCGCACGGGCCACAGCCAGGCGGAATCGATGTGCGCGTGGCCCACCGCCGTGATCCGATGCGCCGATCCGTACGCGGGGGAGGCCAGCGCGGGCGCGAGCGCCTCCCGCCCCGCCGCGGCGGTACCGGCCACGTCGTGCGGATCCATCGCATCGAGCATCCGCTCCAGCGCGCGGAGCACCTCGTGTCGCCGCGGCAGGTCGAAGGGCAGCTCGTGCATGAGGCCGTTCAGCGTCCAGATGTCCTGCTGCAGCTCCCACACCGTCACGTCCCGCACTGCGAGGTCGATCGTGCCGAGGCGGTACAGCGGACCGTCGCCCGCGGTCTCCCGATCACCCAGGTACGTGGGAGAGACGAAGTCGCCGCCCAGATCGGGGTTCGCGGCGGCCTCGATGTACAGATCCACGGTCTCGCCGGGGGCCAGCGGGACGTAGGCGTTGAACGGCGAGATCCCCTTCACGACGGTGCCGTCCGCCCGGTACACGAGCCCCTCGGCGTTGAAGCCGGGGCCGCCCGTGAAGCCGAGCTCCACGCGGAGCTCGAGGGCACCGTCGACCTCCGTCCAGTCCGCCGGCGGCGCCCCGGTCACGTGGAGCCACAGCGTGGACCACGGCGCGCCCCACGGTGTGCCGGGCGTGATGGGCGTGAACTCCTGCGCTACCGCCTCGGCGAAGGGCACGGGCTCGCCCGGCGCCGCCCACGCCGTGACGGTGACCGGGGCGGAGTGCGAGTACACCGCCCCGTTCAGGAACTCCCGGGTGAACCTGTCAAGCCGCTCTTCGGTCAGCCGCCGGTCGTCGTGCATGACTGCACGCTACTTCCGTCAGGGCGTGTGATGTGCGGGAAGGAACGCGGACGCGTCGTGCCCCGCCTCCTCGGCCCGGATCACGTGCACTACGGCGTTGATGAGCGCCAGGTGGGTGAAGGCCTGCGGGAAGTTCCCCAGGTGCTTGCCCGATTTCGGGTCGATCTCCTCCGCGTACAACTTGAGCGGCGACGAGTACGCCAGCAGCCGCTCGCACAGCGCCCGCGCGCGGGTGACTTCGCCGATCTCGACCAGCGCCGAGACCAGCCAGAACGAGCAGATGGTGAACGTGCCCTCCTCGCCGTGCAGGCCGTCGTCGGTCTCCTCCACGCGGTAGCGCAGCACGAGCCCGTCCTCCGTGAGCTCGTCGGCGATCGCGAGTACCGTCGCCCGCACGCGCGCGTCGTCCGACGGCAGGAATCGCAGGAGTGGCACCAGCAGGAGCGAGGCGTCGAGCGCGGGCGCGCCGTAGCGCTGGGTGAACACGCCGCGGTCGTCGACGCCGTGCTCGAGGATGTCGGCCTTGATCACCTCGGCCTTCTCCGCCCACTCGCGGGCGTAGTCGTTCTCGCCGTGCATGGCCGCGAGCTTCGCGCCGCGGTCCAGCGCGACCCAGCACATGACCTTCGAGCTGGTGAAGTGCTGCGGCTCGCCGCGCACCTCCCAGATGCCGCGATCGGGCTCGCGCCAGTGCTTGAGCGCCTCCTCGACCTGCTCCTTGAGCACCGGCCACAGGGTCTCGGGGATCCGCTCGGACGACTTGGTGTTCAGGTACACCGAGTCCAGCATCGTGCCCCAGATGTCGTGCTGCCGCTGGTCGAACGCCCCGTTGCCGATGCGGACCGGCCGCGCACCGTCGTACCCGGAGAGGTGACCGAGTTCCTCCTCGAGGAGCGTGCGCTCCCCGCCGACCCCGTACATGACCTGCAGCGGGTGCCGCTCGCCGTTGTTGGCACCGGAGACGTCGGCGATGAAGGAGAAGAAGTCCTCGGCCTCCCGGTCGAGGCCCAGCGTGTAGAGGCCCCACAGCGCGAACGTCGAATCGCGCACCCAGGCGTACCGGTAGTCCCAGTTGCGCTCGCCGCCCGGCGTCTCCGGGAGCGACGTGGTGGAGGCGGCGAGCAACGCGCCCGTGGGGGAGTAGGTCAGGCCCTTGAGCGTGAGCGCCGAGCGTTGCAGGTAGGTGCGCCACGGGTGATCGGGGAACTGGCCGCGGTTGATCCACTGGCGCCAGGACTCGGCGGTGGCCCACATCTTCTGCGTGGCCTCGGGATAGGTCTGCGGCACGGGGTGCTTGCTCCACGACAGGGCGACGAAGACCTCGTCGCCCTCCTTGAGCCGGGTGTGCGCGCGGGCCTCCCGGCCCTCCAATCCCAGCCGCATGTTCGTCGTGAGCTTGAGCTCCGGGTTCATGCCGAAGTCGGTGCGCGCCCGCGCGACCGCCTCGCCGTAGCCGTCGGCCGAGTAGGTCCACTCGGCGCCGGCCCGGTGGTAGTCGAACGCGGGCTCGCAGTTGAGCTGCAGTTCGACGGTGCCGGAGACGCACCGGGCCGTGCGGAGCAGGATGTGCTCGGCGTCCCAGTCCGTCGGGGTCCGACGGTGCGTGCGCGACCGGGTGCGCGTGTCGTGCCACGGGCCCATCACGAGGGCGTCGCGCACGATGAGCCAGCCCGTCGAGGTCTGCCACGTGGTCTCGAGCATCAGGCTGCCGGGCAGGTACCGCCGGTCGACCGGGACCTTCACGCCGTACGGCCCGAGCCGGAAGGAGCCGGCGCCGCGATCGAGGATCGCGCCGAAGACGCTGGGGGAATCGGGCCGGGGGATGCACATCCACTCGACGCTGCCGTCCCGCGCGACCAGGCACGTGTTCTCGCAGTCCGAGAGGAAGGCGTAGTCGTGGATGGGCGGGAAGACGGCGTCGCCGATCGACGGGGCGTCGGTGACGAGCGCGTCGAGGCCGAGCACATCCGGGCCGGACGCGTCGGAGCCGGATGCGGCGGGGCCGGATGCGGCGGGGCCGGATGCGGCGGGGCCGGGAGCTTCGAGGGTCGGGCCGTCGTTCTTCGCTGCCATGCACACCATGATGAGGCACGGCGGTGGGTTCGCGCACGGCGGTCGCTAGGCTGGTCGGGTGCATGCGATCGCGCAGTGGTGGGACTCGGTGGAGCTGTGGCTCACGGGTCTGCCCTACGTACTGCAGGTCAGCCTGGTGATGGTTGTACTCGCAGTGATCGCAATGCTGGTGGTGCGCGTCCTGAGCGCTCTCATCGATCGCGTCGCCGACGCGCTGGACGCTCGCCTCGAGCGGTCCGGTCGCGCGGACGTCGCAGGTCAGCGTGCCGGAGAAGGGAATGACGAGAGTGTCTGAGACAGGCCGCGGATGGCGGGCGCTGGTGCCCAAGTCGAAGGTGACGCTCGCGCTGATCGCGCTGCTGGTGCTCCTCGTGGTCGCGTGGGCCCTGCTGCGCTGATCGCGCTTCGTAGGATTCTCGCCTGACCGAAGTCCCGAGGAGAACGGCGAGACGTGATCCGACCCAGCCTCCGCGGCCGTGCTGTGAGCATCGTCGCGGTCGCCCTGACCGTGCTGCTCGCAGCATGCGGCGGCGGTTCCACCGATGACCCGCACGGCGTCGACATCTCCAGTGGCGACCAGCGCGTGAACCTGGTCGCCTTCGCGGCGCCCAAGCCCGCCTTCGACGTGGCCATTCCGCTGTTCCGGGAGAGCAACCCGGACGTGGGTTTCTCGCAGTCCTACGGCGCCTCGGGCGACCAGTCCCGCAAGGTCGCCCGCCACGTGCCGGCCGACGTGGTGAACATGTCCGTGGCGCCGGACGTGACCCGCATCGTCAAGGCCGGGCTCATCGACAAGGACTGGGAGAAGGCGTTCCCGCGGCGGTCCGTGCCCTTCACCTCCCTCGTCGCCGTCGTGGTCCGGCCCGGCAACCCCAAGGGCATCCACGACTGGGCGGACCTGCTCAAGCCCGGCGTCGAGGTGGTCACCCCGAATCCGGCGAGCTCCGGCTCGGCCAAGTGGAATCTGCTCGCGCCCTACGCGGCGCTGTCGAACGGCGGCCAGGAACCCGAGAAGGGCCTGGCCTTCGTCAAGGAGCTCATCCGCGAGCACACGACGGTGAGCCCCGGCTCCGGCCGCGACGCCACCTCCGCCTTCGAATCCGGGCAGGGCGACGTGCTGCTCAGCTACGAGAGCGAGGCCGTGCTGCTGCAGCGGCAGAGCGAGAAGGACGGCAAGCCCAGGCCCGAGTACTTCATCCCGCCGCAGTCGTTCCGGATCGACTTGCCCGTGGCCGTCGTGAACACCGCGCAGTCACCCGAGGCGGCGCAGCGCTTCGTCGGTTTCCTGTTTTCGCCGGCGGCGCAGCGCGCCATTCCGCGGTCGGGCTTCCGGGCGGGCGATCCGGCGATCGCCGCCGAGACGGCGCACCTGTTCTCCGCGCAGCCGCAGAAGCTGTGGACCGTCGACGAGCTCGGCGCCGTGCTCGGCAGGGGCACCGGCGCGAAGAACAACGGCAAGGACCTCACCGGCTGGCCGGCCGTCGACGCCGCGCTGTTCGGCGACAAGGGCGCGATCGCCACGGCCTACAAGAACGGCGGCAAGTGATGCGGCGCCTCGTCAACCCGCTGCGCATCGGCGTCGCGTGGCTGTGGATCTCGCTGATCGTGCTGCTGCCGATCGCCGCGATCACGACCAAGGCCTTCGACCACGGCTGGTCGGGCTTCTGGGACGCGCTCACGGCCAAGAACGCCGTCTCCACGCTGGTCATCACCGTGTGGGTCTCGCTGCTCGTGACGCTGATCAACGTGGTGATGGGGACCGTCATCGCCTGGGTGCTGGTGCGCGACGACTTCCCCGGCAAGGGCGTCGTCAACGCGCTCATCGACCTGCCCTTCGCGCTGCCGACGATCGTCGCCTCGATCGTGCTGCTCTCGCTGTACGGTCCGGACAGCCCCGTCGGGCTGACACTGAACGCGAGCCAGCCGGCCATCGTCATCGCGCTGGCCTTCGTGACCCTGCCCTTCGTGGTGCGGCAGGTGCAGCCGGTGCTCATCGAGCTCGACCGGGAGGTGGAGGAGGCCGCGGCCTCGCTCGGCGCGCCCAACCGGGTGATCGTCGCGAAGATCGTGATCCCCACGCTGCTGCCCGCCATCCTCTCCGGCGCCGGCCTCGCCTTCACCCGCGCGATCGGCGAGTTCGGCTCCGTCGTCCTCGTCGGCGGCAACATCCCCGGCGAGACCCAGGTCGCCTCGCAGTACATCCAGCAGCAGCTGGAGGTCGACAACCAGGTGGCCGCGTCCGCGGTGTCCGTGGCGCTGCTCGCCATCGCGTTCGTGCTGCTGGCGGTGATGCGGTTCGTCGGATCGCGGACGGCCAAGCGGGAGGAGAACGACTGATGACCGGACGCAGGACGACCCCGCGCGGTGGTCCCGGGGGACGCAGGGAGGAGAACAGCGAATGAATCTCTCCAGGAAGACGGTGCTGAGCCTCCGGTCGGTCGCGCTGCTGTACCTGCTGGTGCTGCTCGTGCTGCCCATCGGCGTGATTCTGTACCGCTCGTTCGAGCGCGGCTTCGGCGAGTTCTGGGCCTGGATCACCACCCCGGCTGCGATCTCCGCACTGCAGCTGTCGGTGCTCATCGTCGCCATCGTGGTGCCGCTCAACGTGATCTTCGGCGTGCTCGTCGCGCTGGCCCTGGCGCGCGGGAAGTTCCGCGGCAAGGCCGCGCTGCAGGCGGCCGTCGACCTGCCGTTCGCGGTCTCGCCGGTGGTCGTGGGCGTCGCGCTGATCATGCTGTGGGGCGTGGGCGGGTGGTTCGGCGGCATCGAGTCGCTGGGCTTCCGGATCATCTTCGGGTTGCCCGGCATGGTGCTGGCGACGACCTTCGTGACGCTGCCCTTCGTGGTGCGCGAGGTGGAGCCGGTGCTGCACGAGATCGGTCAGGACCAGGAGCAGGCCGCCGCGACCCTCGGCGCGAGCGCGCGGCAGACGTTCTGGCGGATCACCCTGCCCGCCATCCGCTGGGGCCTGACCTACGGCGTGGTGCTGACCATCGCCCGTGCGCTGGGCGAGTACGGCGCCGTGCTCATGGTCTCGTCCAACTTCCCCGGCATCTCGCAGACGCTCACCCTGCTGGTGAGCTCGCGCAACCACGACGACTACAACACCTTCGGGGCGTACGCCGCCGCGACGCTGCTCATGCTGCTGGCGCTCGTCGCGCTGGTGGTGATGTCCCTGCTCGAAGCGACCCGCAGGAGGAACCGCGATGACGATTAACGTGGTGGGAGCCAACAAGCGCTACGGCGACTTCGCGGCCCTCGATGACGTCTCCCTGGAGATCCCGGACGGCTCGCTGACCGCGCTGCTCGGGCCCTCGGGGTCCGGCAAGTCGACGCTGCTGCGCTCGATCGCCGGCCTCGACCGGCTCGACTCGGGCCTGGTCGAGATCAACGGCACCGACGTCACGCATGCGACGCCGCAGCAGCGCGACATCGGCTTCGTCTTCCAGCACTACGCGGCGTTCAAGCACATGACGGTGCGCGAGAACGTGGCGTTCGGCCTCAAGATCCGCAAGCGCCCCGCGGCGGAGGTCAAGGCCAAGGTCGACGACCTGCTCGAGGTCGTCGGGCTGACGGGGTTCCAGACCCGGTATCCGGCCCAGCTCTCCGGCGGGCAGCGCCAGCGGATGGCGCTCGCCCGCGCGCTGGCCGTCGACCCGCAGGTGCTGCTGCTCGACGAGCCCTTCGGGGCGCTGGACGCGAAGGTCCGCGAGGAGCTGCGGTCCTGGCTGCGCCGCCTGCACGACGAGGTGCACGTGACCACCGTGATCGTGACCCACGATCAGCAGGAGGCCCTAGACATCGCGGACCGCATCGCAGTGCTCAACAAGGGCCGGATCGAGCAGGTCGGCACACCGGCGGACGTCTACGACCGCCCCGAGACCGAGTTCGTCATGTCCTTCCTGGGCTCGGTGGCCAAGCTCAACGGCGTGCTGGTGCGCCCGCACGACATCCGCGTCGGCCGCACGCCGGAGCTCGCCCGCGCGGGCGGGCTCAGCTCCGAGGAGGCGGGCGTCCTCCGCGCCGAGGTCGAGCGCGTGGTCTACCTCGGCTTCGAGGTGCGTGTCGAGCTGACGAACGCGGCGACGGGGGAGCGCTTCCACGCGCAGATCACCCGCGGCGACGCCACCGCGCTGGACCTGTCGGAGGGCGACGTGGTGTACGTGCGCGCCACGCACGTCCCGGAGATCGCCGTTCCGAGGTAGCGTTCGCCGCAGCGCGGCTGATGTACGGTCGTGAACATGGCGGCGCGGCATGAAGAACCGCGGGAGTCGCGCGATCGCGATGCAGGGCTGCGGGCGCGGGACGTCGATCGAGCGTGGGTGATGGCCCGGCTCGACGAGGCGTTCGTGGACGGTCAGCTCTCCGCCGACGAACACCTCGATCGACTGGAGAGCGCCCGGACCGCGGTGCGGGTCCACGAGCTCGATCACGTGCTGCGCGATCTCCGGCTGCCGGCGGCTCCGACGGCGCGGCCGCGGGAGAGCCTGCGGCGTGCGCGGATCGTGGTCGGCCTGGCGATCGTCGTCGTGGTCGCGGCGATCGCCGCGGTGGGCGCGGCATGGCTCTCCACCGAGGCGACACCCGACGGTGCCGCACCCGACCGTGCCGCACCCGACCGTGCCGCACCCGGCGGTGCGGCCCCAGCGGTCGAGACCGAGGCGGATCGCCTCGTGGGTGGCCCGGTCTTCGCGGCCGCCGGCCTCGACGAGGTGGTGCGGGCGATCCGCGAGAAGTTCGGCACCACGGTGATCAAGGGCGTGCACTTCTATCGCGACAAGGCGGTGGCGAGCATTCCCGAGGCGGCCTCCCCGACGGGCTCGGCCTGGTACACCTACTCGCTCGGAGGCGCCTTCCATGAGCGCGAGGTGTACGGCGGCCTGTCGGTGTCGTCGGACCCGGATCTCCGCGTGGACGTGGCGAAGCTCGACACGCGTCGCCTCGCGGCGCTGATCGCCGGGGCGCCCGAGCGGCTGGGATTGACGACGGCGACGTTGTCGCCGAACGTGCCCTTCCGCGTCACCGTGGGCGGAGACGACGGCGGCCAGGTGTGGATGGGCGTGAACGATATCGGCATCGATTCGCACCTCGTCGCCGGGCTCGATGGCACGATCCACGGCGTGCACCGCTGCGGTTGGGGATGCTGATCCGGAAATCCGATTGTGCGCGTCGGTAATGTTGCCGGTATGACCGATTCGAGCGGTATCGACTTCCAGCGCGTCAGCAGTCGCGAGCAGCTCCTCGGGTTCCAGGAGTGCGCGACCATCGGCTTCCAGAGCCGCCTGCCCGACGCCGAGCAGTGGCTCGAAATGGTCTCCGCGCAGCTGGACTCGCTGGACTTCCGCGTCGCCGTCGACGGTGCACGGACCGTCGGGACCTTTCTCTCCTTCGACCAGGAGCTGACCGCCGTCGGCGGTGCGCGAGTGCCGGTCCGCGCGGTCTCAGCGGTGACGGTGCTGCCCACGCACCGCCGCCGCGGCATCCTCGGCCGGCACATGCGCGAGTGCCTGACCGCGGCCCGTGCCGACGGGGCCGCCGCGGCCACCCTCATCGCCGCCGAGCACGCGATCTACGGCCGGTACGGCTTCGGGCAGAGCACCGAGTCCACCGATCTCCGGATCGCGGTGGATCGCGGCCGACTGCCGCAGCCGACCGTCGACGAGGTGCGGTACGCCGGCGGCGAGGAGTACCTCTCCGCGTCGATCCGGATCCGCGAGCTGCTCGACGTGCCGGGCCGTGTGTCGAAGCTCGATGTCGAGATGCGCCGCGCGGCGGGGCTCGTCAGGGGCGGTGACCCCGACGAGACGCGGCGCGTGGTCCTACGCCGCTCCGGCGAGGTGGCGGGCGTGCTCGCCTACACGGTCGCGCCCAAGTGGACCGACAGTCGCCCCGACTCCACGCTCAAGGTCACCGAACTGCTCGGCGTCGATGCGGCCGCCGAGCGGGATCTCTGGTCGTTCGCCATGAGTATCGACTGGGTGCGGTGGGTGGAGGCCGTGCAGCGGCCGCTCGACGACATCGCGACGACCGTCCCGGCGGACCCGCGGACCGTGCAGCCGTCCAATCGCACCGACTTCCTGTGGATCCGGCCCTTCGACGTACCCGCCCTGTTCTCGGCGCGCACCTACGCCGCGCCGGGCCGGCTGGTGCTCGACGTGACCGATCCGGGGTACGACGGTGCCGGCCCCGGCCCGGCGCACGGGCGGTTCCTGATCTCCACCGACGGGGGAGCGGGCACCTGCGTTCCCACCGACGAGCCGGCGGATCTCGCGCTCGACGTCACCGACCTCGGCCGGCTGTGGCTCTCCGACGAGCCCGTCACCCGCCGCGTGGCCGTGGGGTCCGTCCGCGAGCTGACCGACGGTGCGGCGGCCCGCGCCGACCTCATGTTGTTCAGCCCGCGGCGCGCGTGGGCCGTCGAGATGTTCTGATGCGCGACCACTCGTGATCGAACGGCGGTGTGGGAGAGCGCCGACGGTTCGGAGTGGTACCGGATCGGGGAACTCCCCGAGGGCAGGTAGCGGCATACGCGGCACTCTCGGTTTCTGTCCATCCTGGACAGCGTGTCCGAACCGGTCAGAATCCGAGAGTCGACCGCAAGGCGAGCACACCGCGCCGACGATGACGGCCGCACCCCCGCGGAGCGGGAGTGCGGCCGGCGGACCGCCGAACTACTCAGACCAGGTGGGCCAGGGCGTCCCCGACCAGACCCGCGGCGAGGGTGTTGCCGCCCGCGGGGTCGATGAGCAGGAACGAGCCCATCTCGCGGTTGACGTCGTAGTCGTCGGCGACGATCGGCTCGGCGGTCTGGATCGAGATCCGGCCGATCTGGTTGAGCTCCAGCGTGGTGCCCTCGCCGACGGTGAGATTCTGCTCGTCGAACACCGCATCCAGCCCGCCGACGATCGCCTGCGTGGTCTTGGTGCCGTGCTTGAGCAGCAGCCGCGCGCCGATGCGCAGCGGCTTCTCGGCCAGCCAGCACACCGTCGCCTCGAACTGCTGCCGGGCCTCGGGGGCGTCGGCGGCGGAGACGATCACGTCGCCGCGGCTCACGTCCACGTCGTCGGCGAGGATCACCGTGACCGAGCGGCCGGTGTGCGCCGAGGCGAGCTCGCCGTCGGCGGTGTCGATGCGCTCGACGCGGCTGCGGGTGCCGGCGGGGAGCACGAGCACCTCGTCGCCGACGTCGACGGTGCCGGCGGCCACCTGTCCGGCGTACCCGCGGTAGTCGGGGTAATCGGGGGTACGGGGCCGGATCACGTACTGCACCGGGAAGCGGAAGCCGATCGGCTTCGTGTCCGGGTCCGTCGGGATCGACTCGAGGTGCTCGATGAGCGACGGGCCGTCGTAGTACGGCGTCTGATCCGAGCGCGAGGCGACGTTGTCGCCGTGCAGCGCCGAGACGGGGATCGCGTGGACGGCCTCGTCGGCCCAGCCCAGCGAGCCGGTGAGGGCGCGGAACTCCGCCGAGATCTCCTGGAACACCGACGCGGGATCGGAGACGAGGTCGATCTTGTTCACGGCCAGGACCAGGCGCGGCACGCCCAGCAGCGAGAGCACCGCGGCGTGGCGGCGGGTCTGCTCGATGACGCCCTTGCGCGCGTCGGTCAGCAGGATCACGACCTGCGCGGTGGACGCGCCGGACACCGTGTTGCGGGTGTACTGCACGTGGCCGGGGGTGTCGGCGAGGATGAAGGACCGGTTGGGCGTCGCGAAGTAGCGGTAGGCGACGTCGATGGTGATGCCCTGCTCGCGCTCGGCGCGCAGGCCGTCGACCAGCAGCGACAGGTCGGGGGTGTCGAGGCCCTTGTCGACGGACGCGCGGGTGACGGCGTCGATCTGGTCGGCGAGCACCGACTTCGTGTCGTAGAGCAGCCGCCCCACGAGCGTGGACTTGCCGTCGTCGACGGAGCCGGCGGTGGCCAGGCGGAGGAGCGCGGGTGCGGTGCTCATCAGAAGTAGCCCTCTTTCTTCCGGTCCTCCATGGCGGCCTCGGAGACGCGGTCGTCGCCACGGGTGGCGCCGCGCTCCGTGAGGCGCGACGCCGCGACCTCTGCCATGATCTGCTCGTTGTCCGACGCGGTGGATTCGATCGCGCCGGTGGTGGAGCCGTCGCCCACGGTGCGGTAGCGCACCGACAGGGTCTGCACCTCTTCGCCCTCGCGCGGGCCGCCCCACACGCCGGAGGTCATCAGCATCCCGTCGCGCGAGTAGACCTCGCGCTCGTGCGCGTAGTAGATCGACGCCAGCTCGATGTCCTCGCGCGCGATGTAGCGCCAGATGTCGAGCTCGGTGAAGTTGCTGATGGGGAACACCCGCACGTGCTCGCCCGGCGCGTGCCGGCCGTTGTACAGGTTCCACAGCTCCGGGCGCTGCCGCTTCGGGTCCCACTGGCCGAAGGCGTTGCGCAGCGAGAAGATCCGCTCCTTGGCGCGGGCCCGCTCCTCGTCGCGGCGGCCGCCGCCGAAGACCGCGTCGAACCGGTTCTCGGAGATGGCGTCGAGCAGCGGCACCGTCTGCAGCGGGTTGCGGATGCCGTCGGCCCGCTCCTCGAGCCGGCCGTCGGCGAGGTAGTCCTCGACCTTCGCGACGTGCAGGCGCAGGTTGTACTTCTCGACCATCCGGTCGCGGAAGTCCAGCACCTCGGGCAGGTTGTGGCCCGTGTCGACGTGCAGCAGCGCGAACGGCAGCGGCGCCGGCCAGAAGGCCTTCACCGCGAGGTGCAGCAGCACCGTCGAATCCTTGCCGCCCGAGAACAGGATGACGGGGCGCTCGAACTCGCCCGCGACCTCGCGGAAGATGTGGATGGCCTCGGACTCCAGCGCGTCGAGCGTGCTGAATTCCGTGGGGTCGCCAGTGGACACGATCGGCTCCGTGGGCTCGGTGATGGTCATGAGGCGTGCAGTCCGCATTCTGTCTTGGTCGAACCGGCCCAGCGGCCGCTTCGAGGATCGGAACCCGGGGCGGGCTTGTTGGTGCAGGGCTGGCAGCCGATCGACGGGTAGCCCTCGTCGACCAGCGGGTTCACCAGGATGCCGTTCTCCTCGATGAATCGCTGCATCTGCTCGTCGGACCAGTCGACGATCGGGTTGACCTTGAGCAGCCCGAAGCCCTCGTCGAAGGAGATGAACGGGGCGTTCGCGCGGGTGGGCGACTCGACCCGCCGGATGCCGGTGACCCAGGCGCGGTAGCCCGACAGGGTCTGGCGCAGCGGCACGACCTTGCGCAGGTTGCAGCACTGCGCGGGATCGGTCGCGAACAGGTCCTTGCCGACGGTCGCGTCCTGCTCGCCGACGCTCTGCGCGGGCGTCACGTTGAGCAGCTCCACCTCGTAGATCGACTCCACCGCGTCGCGCATGCCGATCGTCTCGGGGAAGTGGTAACCGGTGTCGAGGAACAGCACCTTCGGCCGGTCCTGCACCTGCTTGGCGAGGTGCACCAGCACGCCGTCCTGCATGTTCGACGCGACGACGAAGTCCTCGCCGAAGGTGTCCAGCGTCCACTGCAGGAGCGTCAGCGGATCGGCGCCCTCCAGCTCCTTCGACGCGCGCTCCGCGAGGGCGCGGAGCTCGTCCGCGTCGCGTCCGGTCAGGGGGTTCGACGGTGCGGTCATCGCAGGTCCTCCTCCGCGGCGCGGAGGGTCCACTGCGCGAAGCGCTCGTCGGCCTCGCGCTGTGCGACGAAGTTCCGCACCACTCGCTCGATGTAGTCCCCGAGTTCCGTCGACAGCACCTTGTGCTGGCGCAGCTTGCGACCGAACCCGCTGTCGAGACCGAGGCTTCCACCAAGGTGAACCTGGAAGCCCTCGACTTGATTCCCCTCGTGGTCGTCCACGAGCTGGCCCTTGAAGCCGATGTCGGCGATCTGGGAGCGGCCGCAGGAGTTGGGGCAGCCGTTGATGTTCACCGTGATCGGCACGTCGAGCTGGGCGTTGATGTCGGCGAGCCGCTGGTCCAGATCGGGCACCAGCACCTGCGAGCGCTTGCGGGTCTCCACGAAGGAGAGCTTGCAGAACTCGATGCCGCTGCACGCGATGAGGTTGCGACGCCAGATCGACGGGCGGCCCTGCAGGCCCAGCGGCGCCAGCTCGTCGATCAGGGAGTCGACCTGGTCGTCGGGAACGTCGAGGACGATGAGCTTCTGGTACGGCGTGAACGAGGCGCGATCGGTGCCGACCCGGTCCATCGCGTCCGCGACCCCGCTCAGGACCGTGCCGGAGACGCGGCCGGCGATGGGGGAGAAGCCGACCGCGTTGAGGCCGTTGCGCAGCTTCTGCACGCCGATGTGATCGATGGGGCGCTCCGGCTGCTCGGGCGCGGGGCCGTCGATGAGCTTGCGGCCCAGGTACTCGTCCTCGAGCACCTGCCGGAACTTCTCGATGCCCCAGTCCTTGATCAGGAACTTCAGCCGCGCCTTCGAGCGGAGCCGGCGGTACCCGTAGTCGCGGAAGATCGAGACCACGCCCTCCCAGACGTCCGGCACCTCGTCGAGCGGGATCCAGGCGCCCACGCGCTGCGCGAGCATCGGGTTCGTCGAGAGGCCGCCGCCGACCCACAGGTCGAGGCCCGGGCCGTGTTCGGGGTGCACGACGCCGACGAAGGCCACGTCGTTGATCTCGTGGACCACGTCCTGCTGGCCCGAGATGGCGGTCTTGAACTTGCGCGGCAGGTTCGAGTACTTCGGGTCGCCGATGTAGCGGCGCACGATCTCGTCGATCGCGGGCGACGGGTCGAGCACCTCGCCGAACGACTCGCCGGCGAGCGGGGAACCGAGCACCACGCGCGGGCAGTCGCCACAGGCCTCGGTGGTCTTGAGCCCGACGGCCTCGAGGCGCTTCCAGATCTCCGGGACGTTCTCGATCTCGATCCAGTGGAACTGGACGTTCTCGCGGTCCGAGATGTCGGCGGTGTCGCGGCCGAACTCGGTGGAGAGCTCGCCGAGGGTGCGCACCTGCGCCGCGGTGAGCTTCCCGCCGTCGCACCGCACCCGCATCATGAAGTACGGCGCCTCGAGCAGGTCGATGTTCTCGTCGCCCGTGAAGGTGCCGTCGTAGCCCTGCTCGCGCTGGGTGTAGAGGCCCCACCAGCGCATGCGGCCGCGCAGATCGGCCTTGTCGATCGACTCGAAGCCCTGCTTCGAGTAGATGTTCTCGATCCGGGCGCGCACGTTGAGCGGATTGTCGTCGCGCTTGGTCTGCTCGTTGGGGTTGAGCGGCGTGCGGTACCCGAGCTTCCACTGGCCCTCGGACTTGCGCTTGACCGGGCGCGTGCGCGCCGGCCGCGTCGGGGCGGCGTCAGCGGCGGGGACAGGGGCGTCGGCGATCGACGTCATGGAGACTCCTGGGATTCATGGGATGGTGCGCCGGGCTGGTGGCGCTTCCGGGAATCGACGCCGGGCGGAGGCGTCGCGAATCAGGCCCGACAGCCGCTGCTGCAGACCCGCAGGTAATCGATGTGCCGGCGCGACGCCAGCAGCTCACCCTGTCCATCCATCGAGATCATTGTGCCACCGGCTGGGCGGAAACGAGGAATCGGGTTTCGCTCACCGGTGCACGAAATTCCGTGGTCGGCGCACCTGCCAGACTGGACGCGTGTCCGCGCCCTCGACCCCAGAGCTCCGCCGGCTCGACGGTGCCGCGGCACCGTTCGGCCTCTACCTGCACGTGCCGTTCTGCGCGACGCGCTGCGGCTACTGCGACTTCAACACTTACACCGCCGGTGAGCTGGGCGCCTCGACGTCGCCCCGGGCCTGGGCCGAGGCGATCGACGGCGAGCTCGCGCTGGCCCGCCGCACGCTCGGCGACGTCCCGGTGTCGACGGTCTTCGTGGGCGGCGGCACCCCGTCGCTCCTGGGCGGCGAGGGACTCGCCGCCCTGCTCGACACGGCCCGGCGCCACTTCACCTTCGCCGATGACGTCGAGGTGACCACCGAGTCGAACCCCGAGTCCACCTCGCCGGAGTTCTTCGCGCGGCTGCGGGAGGCCGGCTTCACGCGGATCTCCCTCGGCATGCAGTCGGCGGCGGCGCACGTGCTCAGGGTGCTCGACCGCACGCACACGCCCGGGCGGGCGGTGGCCGCGGCGAAGGAGGCGCGCGCGGCGGGATTCGAGCACGTGAACCTCGATCTCATCTACGGCACGCCCGGCGAGTCCGACGACGACCTGCGGGCGTCGCTCGACGCCGTGCTCGCTGCTCACGTCGACCACGTCTCCGCGTACGCGCTCATCGTCGAGGACGGTACGGCGCTGGCCCGGCGGATCCGCCGCGGCGAACTGCCGGACACCGACGACGACGTGCTCGCCCACCGCTACGAGATGCTCGACGGGGCCCTGCGGGACGCGGGCTTCGACTGGTACGAGGTGTCGAACTGGGCGCGCTCGGACGCGGCGAAGTGCCGGCACAACGAGCTGTACTGGGAGGGCGCGAACTGGTGGGGCGCCGGTCCCGGAGCGCACGGCCACGTCGCCGGGACGAGGGTGTGGAACGTCAAGCACCCCGCCCGGTACGCCGACGCCGTGGCGGCCGGCGGGCTGCCGATCGCGGGCCACGAGGTGCTCACCGCCGAGGACCGGCACGTCGAGGACGTGATGCTGCGCGTGCGCATGCGGTCCGGGATCCCGGTCACCGTGCTCCGGCCCGACGAGGCCGCCCGGGCCGAGGCCGAGGTCGCCGTCGGGAACCTGGACCGCGCGGGCGACGCCTACGTGCTCACCGACGCCGGGCGGCTGCTGGCCGACGGGGTGGTGCGCCGGATCCTGGACTGACGCACGACGCGGACTCAGGACAGGGCGAAGACCACCGTCACCGTCACGGTGAGCGACTGCTCGCCGGACTCGATGGGGACGGGCGAGGCGGCGACGCCCGGCGCCGCGTCGGGGGCGGAGAACTGCCGGGTCGGGGTGGGCCGTGCGGCCGCGCCCTCGGTCACCGTCCGGACCTCGCCGAGCTTGCCGCCCGAGAGCTTGGCGTACTGCTCGGCGCGGCTCCTGGCCTCGGCGAAGGCCTTGTCGCGGGCGGTCGCCTTGAGCGCGGAGTCGTTCTCGATGTCGAAGCCGACGGAGCTGATCCGGGTCGCGTCGCCGCCCGCGGTCGCGAGGTCGCCGAGCAGCTTCGACGCGGTCTCGAGCTTGCGGACCTTCACCGTGAGGGACTGCGTCGCCTCGTAGGAGGTGATCTGCCGGTCGGTGCCGTAGCGGGGGTTGACCCGCACGTTCGCGGTCGCGACGTCCTTCTTGTCGACGCCGTTGGACCCGGCCGCGTCGATCACCTTCTGCGCGCTCGCCGAGGCGTCGTTGAGCGCGGTCGTCACATCGCCCGCCTGGTGCTGGACCGCCAGCTCCACCGTCAGCACGTCCGGTTTGCCGGAGGCGTCACCCGTGCCGACCGCCGTGATCTCCCGCGGGGAGTCGTTGGACGTGCTCGACGAGCCGCACGCCGTCACCGTCCCGCCCAGTGCCACCGTCGCGAGGAGTGCGACGCCCGTGACGCGCAGTTTCCGTGCTGTGCTGGATGTCGAGTTCGCCATGGCCTCAGCGTGGCAGCGGTCGCCCGCCGCCGCAGCGGATCGCTCGTTACGGCAACGGAGAAGACGGTTACACCAACTCCCATTCGACGGTGACCCGCGCGGTCACGAGGCGTTCGCCGGCCTCCATGGCGGGGCCGGCCGGGGCGGCGGCGACCGACTTCGCGGCGAAGTGCACCTCGGTGCGCGGGCTCGGGGCGGGATCGTCGGTGATGGAGAGCACCGCGCCGAGGGCGGCGCCGGACAGCGCGGCGTACTGCTCGGCCTGGGCCCTCGCGTCGGCGAAGGCGGCCTCCCGCGCCCCGGCGGCGGGGGCGGCACCGTCGGACAGGGCGAAGGTGACGGACTGGATCCGCGCCGCGTCGCCCGCCGCCGTCGCGGCGGCCTGCAGCACCGCGGCGGCATCGGCGACGGTGCGGATGGTCACGGTGAGCGACTCGCCGGCCGCGTAGCCCTCGAGCCTGCGGTCCTCCCACGGGCCGGTCTCGACGGCCTGCAGGCTCACGTTCGACGTCGCGACGTCGCCGTCGGACACCCCGGCCGCGCGGACCGCGTCGACGACGGCGCGCGCCGCCGCGCCGGCGCCGGAGAACGCCGTTGCGACGTCGGCCGCGCGGAACTCCACCCCGATCCGGGCGATGACGACGTCGGGGGTCGCGGCGGCGATACCGGATCCGGTGAGGCGGATGGTGCGCGTCATGGGGGTCCTCTCAGTCCTGGCGGGCGTGCTTGCCGTGCCTCCCCGAGGATGCCGGACGCGGCGGGGTGCCGGGCGGGAGCACGTGCACGCGGCAGTGCAGGACCTCGCGGCCGCGCAGGGCCGACCGCACGGCGCGGTGGAGGCCGTCCTCGAGGTAGAGGTCGCCGTTCCACTGCACCGCATGGGGGAACAGATCGCCGTAGAAGGTGGAGTCCTCGGAGAGCAGGCGGTCCAGGGCCAGCACCGTCGTGGTGGTGATGATCGCGTTGAGCCGCACCTGCTGGGGTGGGATCTGCGACCAGTCGCGGGCGGTGAGGCCGTGATCCGGGTACGGCTTCCCGTCGAGTACGCCCTTGAAGATCACGGCTCGACTCTAGCCCGCGTAAGCTGGACATTCGAAGTCCACAGGAGAAAGGACGGTGCGATGTCGACGACGGAGGACCGGCGCTTCGAGGTGCTCCGGGCGATCGTGGCCGACTACGTCGAGACACAGGAACCCGTCGGCTCGAAGGCCCTGGTGGACCGGCATCAGCTCGGCGTCTCCAGCGCGACGGTCCGCAACGACATGGCGGTGCTCGAGGCCGAGGGCTACATCACGCAGCAGCACACCAGCTCCGGGCGCATCCCCACGGAGAAGGGCTACCGGCAGTTCGTCGATCGCATCGCGCAGATCAAACCGCTCTCGTCCGCCGAGCGCCGCGCGATCCTCCAGTTCCTGGAGACCGGCGTCGACCTCGACGACGTGCTGCAGCGCTCGGTGCGGCTGCTCGCCCAGCTGACGCGGCAGGTCGCGGTCATCCAGTACCCGGTGCTCAGCTCCGCGCGGGTGCGGCACCTCGAGGTGGTCGCGCTGGCACCGACCCGGCTGCTGCTCGTGGTGATCCTCGATTCGGGGCGCGTCGAGCAACGGCTCGTGGAGCTCGGCGGACCCGCGTCGGACGAGGACCTCTCGCGCCTGCGCGAGCTGTTCGGCGCCGCGGTGCACGGCAAGTTGATCCCCGACGCCTCGATGGGCGTCGCCGACCTGGCGCCGCTCGCGCCCCGGGACCTGCGCGACGCGGTGATCCGGATCTCGACGGTGCTGGTCGAGACCCTGGTCGAGCGCGCCGACGACCGGCTGGTGCTGGGCGGCACCGCGAACCTCACGCGCAATGCGGCCGACTTCGACGCCGTCTCCGGCTCCCTGCGCAGCGTGCTGGAGACGCTGGAGGAACAGGTGGTGGTGCTCAAGCTGCTCACGGCGCGGCAGCAGCCCGGCACGGTGTCGGTCGCGATCGGCTCGGAGACGCAGGACGAGAACCTGCGCGGCGCGTCGGTGATCTCCACCGGGTACGGCGCGCCCGGCGCGGTCTTCGGCGGCGTCGGCGTGCTGGGGCCCACGCGCATGGACTACCCGGGCACCATCGCCTCCGTCGCGGCCGTCGCACGGTACGTCGGCGAGGTGCTCGGGGAGCGCTGATGCCCGTCAGCGCATGATTCACGGCGGGGTGACCTGCGCGAATGGTCCGAATCGCCCCGGTGGTGGAATCATGGGTTGAGCGCGGTCCGAGCAGGTCCGTTGAATGTCGTCCATACGTTAGAGGGATTCGCCGCAGTGGCACGTGATTACTACCGCATCCTCGGGGTCGATTCGAAGGCCTCCGACCAGGAGATCAAGCGCGCGTACCGCAAGCTGGCCCGCGAGCTGCACCCCGATGTGAACCCCGACGAGGCGGCGCAGGAGAAGTTCCGCGACGTCTCCGACGCCTACGAGGTGCTCAGCGATCCCGAGAAGCGCCGCGTCGTGGACATGGGCGGCGATCCGCTCGACAGCTCGCCGGGCGGCGGCGGCTTCGGCGGGGGCGGCTTCAGCGGCTTCGGTGGCGGCGGCCTCGGCGACGTCTTCGAGGCCTTCTTCGGCGGCGGCATGGGCGGCGGGCGCGGCCCGCGCGGCCGGGTCCGTGAGGGCAACGACGCGCTGATCCGCATGGAGCTGGACCTCGACGAGTGCGCGAACGGCGTGAGCCGCGAGCTGACCGTCGACACCGCGATCCTCTGCGACAAGTGCCAGGGCGCCGGCACCGAGGGCGACAGCAAGCCGGCGACGTGCCCCACCTGCCACGGAGCGGGCGAGGTCCAGTCGGTGCAGCGCTCCTTCCTGGGCCAGGTCATGACGTCGCGCCCGTGCCCCACCTGCTCGGGGGTCGGCGAGGTCATCGAGAACCCCTGCAGCAAGTGCAGCGGCGACGGCCGCGTGCGGACCCGCCGCAATCTCACCGTGAAGATCCCCGCCGGCGTCGGCGACGGAATGCGCGTGCGGCTGGCCGGGCAGGGCGAGGTCGGCCCCGGCGGCGGCCCCGCCGGCGACCTCTACGTCGAGGTCACCGAGAGCGAGCACGAGTTCCTCACCCGCGACGGCAGCACGCTGCACGTCACCGCCCGGGTCCCGATGTTCGACGCGGCGCTGGGCGCAGAGGTCACCGTGCCCACCGTCATCGACGGCGAACTCACGGTGGACGTGCCCCCGGGCACGCAGACCGGCGACACCACGGTGCTGCGCGGTCACGGCATGCCGCAGGTCAACTCGCAGGTGCGCGGCAACCTCGTCGTGCACTTCGACGTCGCCGTCCCGTCGCGGCTCGACAAGAAGCAGACGGAGAAGCTGCGCGAGCTCAAGGCGCTGTTCCCGGGCGAGGGCCCGCACGCCGCCCGCCGCGGCGGCCAGGACCAGGGCGGCGGCATCTTCTCCCGCCTGCGCGACACCTTCGCCGGACGGTAGCCGCAGGTGGCGGCCACCGTCTTCCTCGCGGAGGCGCTGCCCGCGCCGGGGGAGGAGTACCTCCTCGCCGGCGACGAGGGCCGGCACGCCGCGGCGGTGCGGCGGGTCCGTCCGGGCGAGGAGCTCGTCCTCTCCGACGGTGCCGGCGGCTTCGCCCGGTGCACCGCGACCGCCGTCGGCAAGGCCGACGTGACGGTGCGCTGCGCCGAGACCTGGACGGTGCCGCCCGCGTCGCCGCGCGTGGTGCTGGTGCAGGCGCTGCCCAAATCCGATCGGTCCGAGCTGGCGGTCGAACTCGCCACCGAGGCCGGGATCGACGCGATCGTGCCGTGGCAGGCCTCCCGATGCGTCTCCCGGTGGGACGGGGGCGGGTCCGGCGGTAAGGGCTCCGGCAAGGCCGAGAAGGGCGTCGCGCGGTGGCGTGCGGTGGCCCGCTCCGCCGCGAAACAGGCACGGCGAGCGTATGTTCCGGAGATCCACGACCTGGTGACGACGCGGGAACTCGTTCCGTTACTCACCAGTATGGATGCGAATGTAGTTGTCTTGCATGAGGGTTCGGCGGTGCCTCTCGGCGAGGTTGACTTCTCAGTAACCGAAACCGTCGTTATCGTGGTGGGGCCGGAGGGCGGAATCAGCCCCGAGGAACTGGATGCCCTGGTCGGGATGGGTGCGCAGCCCGCGCTCCTCGGCCCGACGGTGCTGCGGACCTCCACCGCGGCGGCCGTCGCCCTGGGTGCTCTGGGAGTGATGACCGACAGATGGTCCGGCACGCCGCCGGACTGATCGACCGGCCGGCGCGGTGCCGGCCGGCGGCTGGGACGAAGGAGTGCTCGGACACGATGGCGCGTCGCATCTTCTACGGCAGCGAGGAATCGCAGCACGGGCACTTCTACCCCGGCGACGCCGATAAGCCGCTGATCACGCTCGTGCACGGCGGCTACTGGCGGAACCTGTACTCGATGACGATGGAGTCGAAGGTCGCCAAGGACCTCAACGACCGCGGCTACCCGGTGTGGAACATCGAGTACCGCCGCGTCGGCGAGCCGGGCGTGGTGTGGCCGATCCTCGGCGACGACGTGCTCGCGGCCATCGACCACGGCACGGCCAAGCTTGCCAAGGGCGCCGGGCACATCGTCGCGGCCCACAGCGCCGGGGCCACCCTGGCAGTCTGGGCCGCCGCACAGCGCCCCGATCTCCTGGGCGTGATCTCCCGCGGCGGCGTCCTCGACCTCATCGAGCGCGGCGACGGCGATCAGTCGATGCGCCTGCTCTTCGACCTCGCGCCCAACGCCAACCAGCGTCTCATCAAGCGGACCTTCGCCCAGGCCAGCCCCGTGGCGGCGATGCCCTTCACGACGCGGGTGCGCGCCCTGCACGGCCGGCTCGACGAGCAGGTGCCCTACCAGCTCTCCGAGTGGTTCCTCGCGCAGGCGCAGGAGAACGGCATGGACGCGACGCTCACGATGATCGAGGGCGAGGGCCACGACGACTTCCTCGAACCCGGCTCGAAGGGGCACGCCGCGACCGTCGCGGCGATCGAGGAGCTCTCCGTACGATGACCCCGTCCGGGGCCGGATCCGCCCCGGGCGAAACCCACGGGCCATCCGGGGGTGAGCGGTACTAAACTGGGGGTATCCGCACCGTCAGGCGCGGGGACCGCCGAGTTAAGGATTGACGCACCGCGTGCCAGACCCCACCAGTTCCGACACCCCCGCTCAGGCAGTGACGCCGGCGCGGTCCACCGTCGAGATCCCCATCGAGCTGACGTTCGGTCTGCTCGGCCCCGCGGACGCGAACCTCCGTGCGCTCGAGAGCGTGCTGGACGCGGACGTGCACGCGCGCGGCAACGTGATCACCCTGTCCGGCCGCCCCGCCGACGTCGCGCTGGCCGAGCGCGTCCTGGCCGAGCTGCTCGCCGCGGTGCGCAGCGGCGTCGCGGTGAGCCCCGAGGAGGTGCGCCGATCGGTCGGCATGATGACCGACGGATCCGGCGAGTCGCCGGCCGAGGTGCTCACCCTCGACATCATCTCGCGCCGCGGCAAGACGGTGCGCCCCAAGACGGTCAACCAGAAGAAGTACGTCGACGCGATCGACGAGCACACGATCGTCTTCGGCGTCGGACCGGCGGGCACCGGCAAGACGTACCTCGCGATGGCCAAGGCAGTCCAGGCCCTGCAGTCCAAGCAGGTCAGCCGCATCATCCTCACCCGTCCCGCCGTGGAGGCGGGGGAGCGGCTCGGCTTCCTGCCGGGCACCCTCAACGAGAAGATCGACCCGTACCTGCGCCCGCTCTACGACGCGCTGCACGACATGATGGACCCCGAGGCGATCCCGAAGCTCATGGCCGCGGGCGTCATCGAGGTCGCGCCGCTGGCGTACATGCGCGGCCGCACGCTCAACGACGCCTTCATCATCCTCGACGAGGCGCAGAACACCACGGCCGAGCAGATGAAGATGTTCCTCACCCGCCTCGGCTTCGGCTCGAAGATCGTGGTCACCGGTGACGCGACGCAGGTCGACCTCCCGGGCGGCGCCACCAGCGGCCTGCGCGCCGCGGTCGGCATCCTGCGCGGCATCGACGACATCCACATCGCCGAGTTGTCCAGCGCCGACGTCGTGCGGCACAGGCTGGTCGCGGAGATCGTGGACGCGTACTCCCAGTTCGAGGAACAGCTCGAAGCCACCAAGCGCCCGCAGCTGGGCGCGCGACGGATCCCGGGGCGCCGATGAGCATCGAATTCGCCAACGAGTCCGGCTTCGACGTCGACGAGGCGGAGGTGGTGGCCGTCGCCGGTTTCGCCATCGCCGCGATGGACGTGCACCCGGGCGCCGAACTGAACATGCTCGCCGTCGACCTCGACACGATGGCCGACCTGCACGTGAAGTGGATGGACCTGCCCGGCCCCACCGACGTGATGAGCTTCCCGATGGACGAGCTGACCCCGGGCGGCCGCCCGGACATGGTCGACGCGGGGCCCGCGACGCTCGGCGACATCGTGCTGTGCCCGCAGTTCGCCGCGGAGCAGGCGGCGGCCGCCGGCCACTCCACCGGCCACGAGCTGAACGTGCTCACCGTGCACGGCGTGCTCCACCTGCTGGGCTTCGACCACGCCGAACCCGACGAGGAGCGCGAGATGTTCGCGCTCCAGGACAGCATCCTCTCCGAGTACTACGCGCAGCAGCGCGACAAGGAGCGCCGCGCCCGCCAGTCGGCGCGCGATGAGAAGCTGTTGGGCCGCACCGGTTTCCTGGGGCGGCGGGACTGAGCCGTGTCCTCGTCGATCCTCCTGATCGTCGGCGTCGTCGCCCTGGTCCTGCTGGGCGGACTGTTCGCGGCCGTCGATTCCGCTCTGCTCACCGTGTCCCCGGCGCGTGTCGAGGACCTCGTCGAGGACGGCCGCCCGGGCGCGAAGCGCCTGCAGCGCGTCCTGGTCAACCGGCCCCTCTACGTCAACCTCGTGGTGCTGCTGCGCACCGCGTGCGAGGTCCTGGCCACGGTGCTGGTCTTCCTCGTGCTCGACCGCTACCTCTCCACGGTCGGGACGGCGGTCGTGACCGCCGCCGTGATGACGGTGGTCAGCTACGTCCTCATCGGCGTCGGGCCCCGCACCCTCGGCCGCCAGCACGCCTACACGCTCGGCTGTGCGACCGCCGTGATCCTGCAGGCCATCGCGATCCTCATGGGCCCGATCACCCGCTTGCTCATCCTGCTCGGTAACGCCATCACCCCCGGCCGCGGCTACCGCAACGGCCCGTTCGCCACGGAGGTCGAGCTGCGTGAGCTCGTCGACCTGGCGCAGCAGCGCGGCGTGGTGGACGAGGACGAGGGCAAGATGATCCAGTCCGTGTTCGAGCTCGGCGACACCGCCGCGCGTGAGGTCATGGTGCCGCGGCCCGAGATCGTGTGGATCGAGGCCGACAAGTCCGTCTCACAGGCCACCCGGCTCGCAGTCCGGTCGGGCCATTCCCGCATCCCCGTCATCGGGGAGAACGTCGACGACGTGCGGGGCGTCGTCTACCTCAAGGACCTCGTCGCCCTGCCCGACGGTGCCGATCGGCACGCCATCGAGGTGGGCCGGATGGCGCGCCCCGCGGTCTTCGTGCCCGACTCCAAGCCCGTCGACGCGGTGCTGCGCGAGATGCAGCACACCAACAACCACATGGCGGTCCTGGTCAACGAGTACGGTTCCATCGCCGGCCTGGTGACGATCGAGGACGTCCTGGAGGAGATCGTCGGCGAGATCACCGACGAGTACGACTCCGGTGAGGTCGCGCCGGTGGAGGAGCTCGGCGACGGGGTCTTCCGCGTGTCCGCCCGGCTGGACCTGGAGACGCTGGGCGAGCTCTTCGACACCGAGATCGAGGAGGACGAGGTCGACACCGTCGGCGGCCTCCTCGGCCTGGCACTGGGCCGCGTGCCCCTGCCCGGTTCGGCGGCGCGGGCGCACGGCCTGCTGCTGGAGGCCGAGGGCGCCACCGACCGCCGGGGCCGGGTGCGGATCTCGACCGTCCTGGTGCGCAGCGCCGAGATCGAGGCGGCGGCACCGTCGGACGACGAGGCCGTGACCGCGAACGACGAGAAGGAGTCCGCATGACCGAGCCGTCCGACGAGGACCGCAAGCTGGTGACCCTCGCGCGCGGGGCGATGGGCCGGGCGGGTGCCGGGCACGGCGCGGCGGTCCGGGACCTGGACGGTCGCACCTACGCGGGGGCGCCGGTCGCCCTCGCCGCCCTGGCGCTGACGGGGCTGCAGGTGGCCGTCGCGACGGCCCTGAGCTCGGGGGCCGAGGGCTTCGAGGCCGCGGTCCTGGTGGGCGGGGCCGACGGTGCCGATGCCGGCGTGGCGGCCCTGCACGAGGTGTCGCCTGCGGCACCGATCCTGTTGTTCGACGCCCGTGGAGAGGCCCTGACGTGACCGAAGAGATCCAGCCGCACGGCGACGAGGGGGAGGACTTCCGGTCCGGTTTCGTGTGCTTCGTCGGACGGCCCAACACGGGCAAGTCCACACTGACGAACGCGCTGGTCGGGACGAAGGTCGCGATCACCAGCTCGCGGCCGCAGACCACGCGCTCGACGATCCGCGGCATCGTCAACCGACCCGACTGCCAGCTGGTGCTCGTGGACACCCCCGGCCTGCATCGGCCGCGCACTCTGCTGGGCCAGCGCCTGAACGACCTGGTACGCGACACCTACTCCGAGGTCGACCTGATCTGCCTGACCATTCCGGCGGACGAGAAGATCGGCCCCGGCGACACGTACATCCTCGATCAGGTGCGGCACATGGCGCCGCGCACGCAGCTCATGGGCGTGGTCACCAAGATCGACAAGGTGGGCCGGGACAAGATCGCCGAGCAGCTGCTGGCGGTATCGGCGTTCCTGGGCGACGGCTGCGACGTGATCCCGGTGTCGGCCACCGCGGGCGAGCAGGTCGAGGAACTGGTGCAGCTGATCGCCTCGAAGATGAAGCCCGGGCCTGCGTTCTACCCGGACGGCGAGATCACCGACACCGACGACGACACCATGATGGCGGAGCTGATCCGCGAGGCCGCACTCGAGGGCGTCCGTGACGAGCTCCCGCACTCGCTGGCCGTGGTGATCGAGGAGGTGCTCGAGCGGGAGAAGACGGAGGCCCAGGAGAAGTCGGGCAAGCCGGCGATGCTGGAGGTGCACGCTCTGGTCTACGTGGAGCGTCCGTCGCAGAAGGCGATCATCATCGGCAAGGGCGGTTCCCGGCTCAAGTCGGTGGGCACCGCCGCACGCGGCGAGATCGAGAAGCTCCTGGGCCGCAAGGTCTATCTCTCCCTGCACGTCAAGGTCGCCAAGGATTGGCAGCGCGACCCGAAGCAGTTGGGGCGCTTGGGCTTCTAGGCACCCAGAAGGCGCCGCCACCAAGGCCGACGGTCCCGCACTGGGAACTCCAGATCCAGCTCGCCGGGATCGTCGGTGAGGCCGTTGGCGAAAGCTTCGAGGCGCTCGGGGACCGGGTCACCCAGCACTCGGTACCCCACTACGGCCGTTCGGGCGGCTGCGCGGCGCCGGAGCATGGCAAGGTCGCTGTCCGACATGGTTCTCATCGCTCGCCTCCTGTCGACGGCTGATCTCCATCATCCATCAGGGTCGATCGCTGGGCAACGTAGAGTGCGAGTTTGGGTGGCCAGACGGGATTGGAGCAGGTCTGCGATGACCACCCAGCCATCCAGTGTCTCGTTCGGATCCGAGCTGTAGGTCGCCGACATCGCCCACTGGAACCGCGTCCACCACTCTTTTCGATTGTCGGCCAGCCGTTTCTGGCCGATCGTCACGATGGCGATGATCGCGGCTGCCGCACCGACGATGATCGTGGCCCATCCAGGTGTCATTGTCTCTCCCCCCGAAGAAATCCGACGCTGCTGACATCGTGCACCGGAGCGCCGACAGGTTTCAGGAGTGCTGGTCGAGGAGTGCGGCGAGCGGGATCTCCTCGAGTTCCGAGTAGCCCGTGCCGTGCCACCGGTACAGTCCCGAGCCGGTCGCGACCAGGAACTCGTCGCCGTGCCTGGCTACGGAGACCTGCGTGGTGTGGATCGGGGCGACTGCGATCGGCTCGTAGGTGTCCGCGTCGAGGCGGACGAGCAGCCAGAACTGTGCCTCGCTCCGGTACGGGCACGGACCGTCGAGCGGCCACCGGCCGTCGTGGCCGCTGCCGTCGGCCGGGTGGCGGACGAGGAACAGGTCGCCGACGACGGTCCGCAGGCTCCACCCATGTGATGGAACGTGAGCGCTGCCCGTCACCGTGAGGTCCGCGCGGACGTCGAGGGCACGGGGACGCCCGTCAAGGCCACCGGTGAGGACGCGCGGTGGGCGGCCGCCGAAGCCGTCGGGGTTGGGGCCGACCTCGTGGAGTACAGGGCCGACGGTGACCGCGCCCGACTCGTCGATGCGCACGAGCCGGTGGGTGCGGTCCTCGGGTTCCATCGCGCCGTTGCACGTCAGCAGGAGGAAGCCGGACTCGGTGGCGACGCCCCACTCCGGGCCGTCGCCCGTGTAGATCGGCCGGCCCACTTCGGCGTCGCCGGCGTCGATCCGGTACAGCCGCACGATGTTCCGATCCTCGCGCAGGGCGATCAGCGCGGTGTCACCGCCGTCGACGACGGAGTCGACCGGCGAGGTCGATACGTGAGTGACGGCCCCGTCGGCGATGCGGAACACCCCGTCCGACCGGAACGCCCAGCACGCGCCCGCGGCGGCCCACACGGACGGGATCTCATAGTCGTCCCTGCCGGTGACTGAGCCGGGCAACACGTACTCCTCGCACCCGCCACCGACGAGGTCGTGCCGTACGACGATCGGCAGCTCCCGATCGATCGTCCACGCGACGTCACCGTCGACGGCGACAGCGCTCGGGCAGATGCGGGCCCGCGGCTCGGGGAGGGGCGCGTCCGCGAGATCGAGATCGACGATGGCCGCCCACTCCTGCCGTACGCCGCCGTCCTCGGCGGTAGCCTCCGTCGGTCCGCCGAACCACTGCGGGCAGGCCTCCACGTCGCGATAGCGGTACGTCCCGGGCACGACGGCGTACCGGTCGCGGTCCTCGTCGATGCGCATGAGGACGGATTCGATCTGCACGCGGAGGATTCGGCCCCGTACCCGGACCCGGTTGCGGTGGTAGGCGTAGTCGGCACAGACCATGCCGCGCACGCGGACCGACCCGGTGACGGGGCGCGACGCGCCCCAGTCCACCTCCCAGCCGATCCCGCGCAGGCGCGTCGGCCATCGCGTCCGTTGGTCGTCGCCGCGTCCCGTGACGGACGGCGCACCGTCGGGGACGGCCTCGCCGACGAGCTCGGTGACCGCCGCGCGGCTGGGATCGACGACGGCCTCCTCACGGAAGGCGATCTTGTACTCGCCGATCTCGCCGACGACGGGAGGGAGCGGGGATCCGTCGCCCAGCATCCAGCTGCCGATGCTCACCCGCAACGGCACAGCCGCACCGCGGGGCTTCTCGTGCGGGGTGTTCACGCCTGCTCCGGCGTGGCGACCTTTCCTGATGAATCCGTCATGGCAGATCTCCTCGTGACGTCAGGACACGAGTGTGCCAGAAGCCGGCGGCGCGGCGCGGAGGTATCCGTCGGCGCGGGGTGGGATGATGGCGGGTATGAGGTCGTACCGGGACAGCGCTGTGGTGCTGCGGCAGCACAAGCTGGGGGAGGCCGACTACATCCTCACGCTGCTGACCCGGGAGAACGGCCTGGTCCGCGCCGTCGCCAAGGGGGTACGTCGGCCGCGGTCGCGGTTCGGCGCCCGGCTGGAGCTGTTCGCCCACGTGGACCTGCAGCTGCACCCCGGCCGCAACCTGGACATGGTGACGCAGGTGCATTCGATCGCCGCCTATTCGGGCGATCTCGCGGGTGACTACGGCCGCTACACCACGGCCTGCGCCGTGATCGAGACCGCGGAGCGGCTCGCGGGCGAGGAGCGGGCTCCGGCGATGGAGCTGCACCGGCTCACTGTCGGCGCACTGCGGGCCGTCGCGGCCGGTGTGCGCGACCGCGACCTGGTGCTGATCTCCTTCCTGCTGCGCGCCATGGAGTCCGCGGGCTGGGCGCCCGCCCTGACGATCTGCGCCCGCTGCGGCGACGAGGGCCCGCATCGCGCCTTCCACGTGGCCGCGGGCGGCGCGGTCTGCGTGCACTGCCGCCCGTCGGGTTCGGCGGTGCCGGGGCAGGGCGTGCTGGACCTGATGGCGGCCCTCGCCCGAGCCGATTTCGACGCCGCCGAGACCACCGGCGAGCGGGTGCGCAGGCAGGCGAACGGGCTCGCCGCGGCGCACCTACAGTGGCACGTGGGGCGGCAGCTGCGCTCGCTGCCCATGATCGAGCGGCACGCGCCGCACAGCCCGGCCCTCGCGGCCGGTGAGAGGGAGGTCGACGGTGCCGGGACTGCGGCGGGGTAGGTCCAAGACGACGATGCCGCAGGCGCCGGTCACCGTCCGGCCCCCGGATCCGCATCCCTCCGGCGCGACGCCCCCGGAGATCCCCGCGGAACTGGTGCCGAACCACGTCGCCCTCGTCATGGACGGCAACGGCCGCTGGGCCAAGGAGCGCGGCATGGCGCGCACGGAGGGGCACAAGCGCGGCGAGGCCGTGCTGATGGACACGGTCTGCGGCTGCATCGAGATCGGGGTCAAGCAGCTCTCGGCGTACGCCTTCTCGACGGAGAACTGGTCGCGCAGCCCGGAGGAGGTGCGCTTCCTCATGGGCTTCAACCGCGACGTCATCCGCCGGCGTCGTGACGAGATGCACGAGATGGGCGTCCGGGTGAAGTGGGCGGGCCGTCGTCCGCGGCTGTGGGCCAGCGTGATCAAGGAGCTCGAGGTCGCGGAGGAGCTCACCAAGGACAACACCGTCATGACGCTCACCATGTGCGTCAACTACGGCGGCCGAGCCGAGATCGTCGATGCCGCACGGGAGATCGCGCGCCGCGCCGCGGCGGGGGAGATCAACCCGGACCGCATCACCGAGCAGTCCTTCCAGCAGTACCTGTACCAGCCGGACATGCCCGACGTCGACCTGTTCCTGCGCCCGTCCGGCGAGAAGCGGAGTTCGAACTTCCTCCTGTGGGAGAGCGCCTACGCCGAGTACGTCTACCAGGACACCCTGTTCCCCGACTTCGACCGGCGGAACCTCTGGGACGCCTGCCTCGAGTACGCCAAGCGGGACCGCAGGTTCGGCGGCGCCCAGTGACCGCGCAGGACCCCCGGCTCGACGCGCTGCGCTCGCGGCTCGAATCCGCGCTGGCCGACGGGGTGGTGCTGCGGCGCGACGAGAACCAGGCCGTGCTGGTCGATTTCGGTGAGACCCCGGCGTCGGTGCAGGTCTTCGAGCTCGCGCGCGACGTGGACGTGTACTCGCTGACCCAGGTCGTGGCCTGGGACTTGGCGCTGACCGACGAGCTCCGCATCGATGTGCGGGCCGTGGCGGAGGGCGTGCAGTTCGGCTCGCTCCGGCTCATGGAACGCGAGGTCTCCGCGGATCTCGTGCTGCACTACAGCTTCCCGGCGGGCACGCTCGCGGGCGATGCGCTGCGGGAGTTCGTGTTGTTCGTGCTGGCGCAGGGCGTGGACGCGCGCCGCCGCCTCGTCGGCTGACGGCGCGCGCCGATCCCTACCGGTGCGCGCTCAGGGGCGCAGGAGCACCTTGCCGACGCGGCCGGGCCGACCGCTCGCCGCTGCGGCGGAGGAGATCTCGTCGAGCGGGTACACGCCGTCGACGGGCAGCGCGAGAGTACCGGCGGCGACGCCGCGCACGACCTCGCCCATCAGCTCCGCGCGCTTCTCCGGCGCCATCTCCTGGCTCACCGTGCGGCCCCAGAAGCCCTTGACCACGATCTCCTTGAAGATCGCGATGTTGACCGGGATCTCGAGCATCGCGCCCTGGCCCGGGTCGGTCGCGCTCATCGCACCGAACGAGACGAGGGTTCCCCGCTGCCCCAGGAGGAGGGCGAGCTGGGTGCTGGCCGCGCCGCCGATCGAGTCCACGGCCGCCGCGTAACCGGCCTCGCCGGCGAGCTCCTTGGCGCGGCTGCGCCAGTCCTCCGTGTCGGTGGCGATCACGTTCGTCACGCCGAAGGTCGCGAGCTCGTCGATCGCGGCGGACCGTCGGACCAGGCCCGTGACGTTGATGCCCCGGGCGGTCGCGAGCTGTGCCAGCAGGCGCCCGACCATGCCGTTGGCGGTGTTCTGCACGATCCACTGCCCGGGCTGGACGTTCAGGTAGTCGAGCAGGCTGATCGCGCTGAAGGGCATCGAGAACAGCTGTGCTGCAGCCTCGTCGGAGATCTCGCCGGGGACCGGCAGGAGGCCGGCGGCTCCCGCGACGAAGTACTCCGCCCAGGTGCCGAATGCCGACCCGGTGGCGACGCGCTGGCCGACCGTGAAGCCCTCGACGCCCTCGCCGAGCGCGTCGACGACGCCGACGGCCTCGGAGCCCGCGGCCGCGGGGAGGCCGGGCTTGTAGCCGTAGTCGCCCTTCACCGTCCACAGGTCGTGGTTGTGGATGGGCGCGAGCAGGGTGCGGATCCGCACCTGGCCGGGGCGCGGCTCGGGCAGGGGAACGTCACGGACGGACAGGACGCTTGCGGGATCGCCGAACTCGTCCTGGATCAGTGCGCGCATGGGGGTGACTCCTTGTCGATGGGGTGTGGGTCGATCGGGTGGGGTGGTGGGGCGGTGAGGTGGTCGGATCAGTCGTCCGAGACCGAGACGGTCACGTCGATGTTGCCGCGCACCGCGTTCGAGTACGGGCAGACCTGGTGCGCCGCGTCCGCGAGCGCCTGCGCCGCGTCGTGTTCGACGTCGGGGATGACGACCTCGAGGGCAACAGTGAGCCCGAACCCTCCGGAACCGTTGGGGCCGATGCCGACTCGGGCGCCGACGCTGGAGTCGCCGAGCGCGACCTTCTGCGTGCGGGCGACCATCTGCAGCGCGGAGTGGAAGCAGGCGGCGTAGCCGGCGGCGAAGAGTTGCTCGGGGTTCGCGCCGTCGCCCGAACCGCCCATCTCCTTCGGGATCGCCAGCTGCAGGTCGACGCGGCCGTCGTCGGTGCGGGTGCGGCCGTCGCGGCCGGCTCCGGTGGCGATCGCCTCGGCGGTGTACACGGGGCTCATGACATTCCTCCTGGGGTGGTTCCGGTGTTTCCGGTGGTTCGGGTGTGCGCCGCGCAGAAGCGGTTCGCCAGGTCACGAAGGAGGATCGCGTCCTCCGCGGGCATGTCGATGCGCTCGTACACCCGGTGGCGGGCCGCATCGACGCGGGGGCGCAGTGCCCGTCCCTCGTCGGTGACGTGGACCGTGACCAGCCGTTCGTCGGCCTGGTCACGGCGACGTTCGAGGAGTCCCGCCCCCTCGAGTCGGCGGATCAGGGGCGAGAGGGTGCCACTGTCGAGGCGGAGGCGTTCGCCCAACGCCGAGACGGTGACACCGTCGCGTTCCCAGAGCGCCAGCAGCGTGACGTACTGGGTGTACGTCAGGCCCAACGCCGACAGCTCGTCGCGGTAGGCGCTGGACGCCACCCGCGCGGCCGAGTACAGCGCGAAGCACAGCTGCTCGTCCAAGGTCTGATTCACGTCCACTGCACAAGAGTGGCACACAACTCGATTGTGCACAATCTAAAAAGAGGGCATTGGACGAACCTAGGCGACCTGTCTACCTGCGGGTTTACACCACGACGGAATATGTCCAGTGGTTGCTTGACAAATCATCCAAAGGTGTCAAATACTGAGTGCAGAGCATATGACCTCAGTCACAGCCCCGTCGGGGCGAACGGATTAAGGAGGGCACCGTGAAGGGCCTGGCTTACATCGATGCGGACGGCAAGGAAGCCGTCTGGACCGACCACAAGAAGCGACTCTGGCTGTGGGGGCTGTTCGTTCCCACCGCCCTGTTCTTCGCGGTGGGGCTCATGGTGCTGCTCGGCATCGGCCACACGCCGCTCATGTACCTCGCGCCGGTGCTGTGGTGGATCGGGCCGCTGCTGCTGTACGTGATCCTCCCGATCGTCGACATCAAGGCCGGCGACGACGGCGAGAACCCGCCGGAGGAGGTGATGGAGGCCCTCGAGGAGTCCAAGTACTACCGCTGGCTGACCTACATCTTCCTGCCCTGCCACCTCGCCTCGCTGATCGCGATGTGCTACTTCCTCACCGCCGATGACCTCACCTGGCTGGGCGGCGTCTACTCCGACGGCGGCGGGCTCGGCCTGATCAGCCAGATCGGCGTGACCCTCAGCCTGGGCGTGGTCACCGGCATCGGTATCAACACCGGCCACGAGCTGGGCCACAAGAAGCCCGAGAACGAGCGTTGGATCGCCAAGCTCACCCTCGCGCCCGCCATGTACGGCCACTTCTTCATCGAGCACAACCGCGGCCACCACGTTCGCGTCGCCACCCCGGAGGACCCGGCCAGCGGCCGCTTCGGCGAGACCTTCTGGGAGTTCCTGCCGCGCAGCGTCTGGGGCAGCCTGAAGTCCTCGTGGAGCCTGGAGAAGACGCGCCTCGAGCGGCTCGGCAAGAGCCCGTGGACGCTGAAGAACGACGTGCTCAACGCCTGGATCATGACGGTCGTGCTGTACGGCGCGCTGACCGCGGTCTTCGGCTGGTACGTCCTGCCGTTCCTGATCATCCAGGGCGTGTACGGGTTCAGCCTGCTGGAGTCCGTGAACTACCTCGAGCACTACGGCCTGCTGCGGCAGAAGACCGCCTCCGGGCGCTACGAGCGCTGCGCCCCGAAGCACTCCTGGAACTCGGACCGCATCATCACCAACGTGTTCCTGTACCACCTGCAGCGCCACAGCGACCATCACGCGAACCCCACGCGCCGGTACCAGACGCTCCGGTCCTTCGAGGAGGCCCCGTCGCTGCCCCAGGGCTACGCCACGCTGATCGGCGTCACGTACTTCCCGCCCGTGTGGCGCAGGATCATGGACCAGCGCGTCCTCGACCACTATGACGGTGACATCACCAAGGTCAACATCCATCCCCGCGTCCGCGACAAGGTGCTCGCCAAGTACGGCGCCACCGCGACCGGAGAGCAGGCCGCCGCATGAGCTCCTATCAGTGCCCCGTGTGCGACTACGTCTACGACGAGGCCGTCGGCGCCCCCCGCGAGGGGTGGCCCGCCGGCACCACCTGGGACTCCATCCCCGACGACTGGAACTGCCCCGACTGCGGGGTCCGCGACAAGATCGACTTCGAACCGGTCTGACGCGCCGAACCCCCACCTCGCCGAGCCCTCCACCCGACGAGACCACCCGACGTGAAAGGAACCGATCATGAGTGACGCCCCCTTCAAGCTGTTCCGCTGCCTCCAGTGCGGCTTCGAGTACGACGAGGCCGAGGGCTGGCCCGAGGACGGCATCGAGCCCGGCACCCGCTGGGACGACATCCCGGACGACTGGTCGTGCCCCGACTGCGGCGCCGCCAAGGCCGATTTCGAGATGGTCGAGGTGTCCCGGGCATGAGCACCGACAGCGTGGTGATCGTCGGCACGGGCGTCGCGGGCGCCACCGCGGCCCTGGCGCTGCGGACCGGCGGATTCGACGGGGCCGTGACCCTCGTCGGGCGTGACCAGCACCTCCCGTACCGGCGGCCCACGCTGTCGAAGGACGTGCTCCTGACGGGGATGCCCGTCGAGAAGGCGCTCCTCAAGCCGGCGACGCACTGGGAGGACATCGGGGTCGCGGTCCGCACCGGGGTCGCCGTGACGGGCGGGGACACGGCCGCCCGCACGCTGGACCTGTCCGACGGTGCCGCACTCACCTACGGCTCGCTGGTCCTGGCGACCGGCGGCGCGGCGCGGGAGCTGCCCGGCCTGCCGCCGGCGCCCCGTGTGCGGTACCTGCGGGACTTCGCCGACGCCACCGCCCTGCGCGACGAGCTGGGCCGCGCCGGCAGTGTGATCGTCCTCGGCGCGGGGCTCATCGGATCCGAGGTGGCCTCGGCCGCGGCGAAGCTGGGCGCGACCGTCACCGTCGTCGAACCCGCGGCACTGCCGCTCGCCCGCGTCGTGCCGCCGTCGATCGGCGAGCGCCTCGCCGGCCTGCAGCGCGACGCCGGCGTGGACCTGCTCCTCGGCGTCCGCCCCGGCGCGATCACCGTCGACCCCGACCAGGTCTCCGTCGCCCTCCCCGGTGGCGCCGCCCTCGTCGCCGACCTCCTCGTGGTCGCGGTGGGCTCGAGCGCAGACACCGGGCTCGCCGAGCGCCTGGCCCTGCGGGTGGACGACGGTATCCTGGTGGACGAGCAGTACCGCACGTCCGCCGAGGGCGTCTACGCCGTCGGCGACTGCGCACGGGTGCCCAACCCGCTGGACGGGGGGACGTACCGCGCCGAGAACTGGTCGGCGGCACAGGACCAGGGCACGGCGGTCGCGCAGGTGCTCCTCGGCGGTGCGCCCGCCCCCACGGTCCCGTGGGGATGGTCGAACCAGTTCGGGGCGGTGCTGCAGTTCGCGGGGTGGCCCGCGGCGGACGACGAGCTGGAGGTGGACGGCGCCATGGACACTGCGAACGGTGAGCCCTTCTTCGCGCGGTGCCGGCGCGACGGTGCACTCGCGGGTGCCGTGGCGATGGGCCGGCCCAAGGAGCTGCGGGCGGTCCGCGGCGAGCTGTCCGAGCAGATCGCGGCGGCGGTCGCGCGATGACCGTCCTCGTCGGGCGCGATGCCGCTGATGCCGCGCCCAAGCAATCGGTGCGGGATCAGGCGCTCGACGCGGTCAGCGGCGTCCTCAGCGGGCGGGAGTGGTCGGCGGTCACGATGGCCGCCGTCGCCCGCGAGGCGGGCGTCAGCCGGCAGACCCTCTACAACGAGTTCGGCTCCCGCAAGGGCATGGCCGTCGCCTACGTCACCCGATTCGTCGACGGCCTGCTCGCCTACGTACAGGAGCGGATCGACGCCAACCCCGGCGAGATCGATGCGGCGGTCGAGGACGCCATGCGCGGCGTCTTCCAGATCGGTATGGGCGACCCCGTGGTCATCAACATCGTGGGACCGAACCCCCACCGCGACCTCATGGGGATCGTGACGATCGACGGCACGCCGATCATGCAGCGCGCTTCCGAGGGGCTCGCGGAGATCCTCGCGATGAGCTGGGCGCAGGTCCGCCGGGCGGATGCGCAGGTCGCCGCCGCCGTCCTCGTGCGGCTCGCGTTCAGCCACCTCACGATGCCGATCGAGGGCCCCGAGGAGGCGGCGCGCGAGGTCTCCGCGGTGCTCTCGCCCTTCCTCACCCAGGCCGTCCGCGCCTGAGCCCCGTCCGTCAGGGGCGTGGGCAGTCGGCGCAGCGACCGAAGATCTCCAGCGTGTGCGTCACGTCGGTGAAGCCGTGCGCGGCGGCGGTCCGCGCGGACCACGCCTCGACGGCCCGGTCGGTCACCTCGACGGTGCGCCCGCACTCGCGGCAGACCAGATGGTGATGGTGCTCGTCGGAGCACAGCCGGAACAGGGCCTCGCCGCTGTCCGTCCGCAGGGTGTCCACGGCGCCCGCGTCCGCCATCGCCTGCAGATTCCGGTACACGGTGGTCAGCCCGATCGACTCGCCGTCCGCGCGCAGTTGCTCGTGCAGTTCCTGGGCCGATTTGAACTCCGAGACCGACTGCAGCGCCTGCGTGATGGCGCCGCGCTGTTTCGTTGCGCGAACACCCGTGCCCTTGGCGGCGTGGGTCGTCACCATCAGGCTCCCGGCCGCTCGGTGGCGTGCGCGACCGCATCGACCACGATGTGCGCGAGGTGATCGTCGACCAGGCGGTAGACGATCTCGCGGCCGTTGCGCTCGCCGCGCACGACGCCGGCCGACTTGAGCACGCGCAGGTGCTGGCTGACGAGGGGCTGGGTCACGCCGAGGGCGTCGACCAGCTGGTGCACGCACAGCTCGGAGTGCATGAGCTCGAGCACGATGGAGATCCGCACCGGCGCGGCCAGGGCGCGCAGCAGGTCGCCCGTGGCGGTGAGCACCTCGGGATCGGGCTGGGTGCGCGGCGGGGCCTCGGGGTCGACGGGGCAGTCGGCGACGAGCGCGGTCGGGACGATGTCGGTGGGAATGGGACGCCTCCTCTTATCAACAATCATTTTCATATGCGGGATCGGCCACGTCAAGCCGCCGGGCGGGAGGCGTCCCATCGCGCCGCGGGCCGGGGCGCGAACGGTAGAGTCGGTGCGTACGTTTTTCTGGTCTCACAACCCGTCGGAGATGAAGCGCGCCGTGGCCAAAGCAACCAAAGTCGATACCGTCGCCAACCTGTGCAAGCGCAGGGGACTGGTCTTCCAGTCGGGTGAGATCTACGGCGGAACGAAGTCGGCCTGGGACTACGGCCCGCTGGGCGTGGAGCTCAAGGAGAACATCAAGAAGCAGTGGTGGCGCAACATGATCACCTCGCGCGACGACGTGGTGGGCCTCGACAGCGCCATCATCCTGCCCCGTCAGGTGTGGGTGGCCTCCGGCCACGTCTCGGTGTTCAACGATCCGCTGGTCGAGTGCCTGAACTGCCACAAGCGGCACCGTCAGGACCACCTGCAGGAGGCGTACGCCGAGAAGCGCGCCGCCAAGGGTGAGGAGATCGACCCGGACGACGTGCCGATGACGGAGATCGTCTGCCCCGACTGCGGCACCAAGGGGCAGTGGACCGAGCCCCGCGACTTCAACATGATGCTCAAGACGTACCTCGGCCCGATCGAGTCGGAGGAGGGGCTGCACTACCTGCGGCCCGAGACCGCGCAGGGCATCTTCGTGAACTTCAAGAACGTGATGACCACGGCGCGCAAGAAGCCGCCGTTCGGCATCGGCCAGATCGGCAAGAGCTTCCGCAACGAGATCACGCCCGGCAACTTCATCTTCCGGACCCGCGAGTTCGAGCAGATGGAGATGGAGTTCTTCGTCAAGCCGGGCGACGACGATCAGTGGCACCAGTACTGGATCGACTACCGCCTGAAGTGGTACACGGACCTGGGTATCGATCCGGAGAACCTGCGCCTGTTCACGCACCCGCAGGAGAAGCTGAGCCACTACTCGAAGGGCACCGTCGACATCGAGTACCGCTTCGAGTTCGCGGGCAGCGAATGGGGCGAGCTCGAGGGCATCGCCAACCGCACCGACTTCGACCTCAGCACGCACACGGAGCACTCGGGCGAGTCGCTCGAGTACTTCGACCAGCAGTCGGGCGAGCGCTACACGCCGTACGTCATCGAGCCCGCGGCGGGCCTCACCCGCTCGCTCATGGCCTTCCTGGTGGACGCCTACACCGAGGAGGAGGTGCCGAAGGCCAACGGCGGCACCGACACCCGCGTGGTGCTCAAGCTCGACCGGCGCCTCGCCCCGGTCAAGGTCGCCGTCCTGCCACTCTCCCGCGACGAGAAGCTCTCGCCCAAGGCCCGCGAGCTGTCCGCGCAGCTGCGCCAGTTCTGGAACGTCGACTTCGACGACGCCCAGGGCATCGGCAAGCGCTACCGCCGCCAGGACGAGATCGGCACGCCGTTCTGCGTCACCGTCGACTTCGACACGCTCGAGGACGAGTCCGTGACCGTGCGCGAACGCGACACGATGGAGCAGGAGCGGGTGCCGCTCGCGGAGATCCAGCAGTACCTGGCCGCGCGCCTCGCCGGCTGCTGACGCCGAGCCGAGAACCGAACGACCGAGGCCGCCCACCCCGCGCGGGGTGGGCGGCCTCGGACGTTCCGGGACGGCTAGCCGCAGGTGATCTCGACGCGGAACTTCTTGGTGCTCAGGTCCGCGGCGCGGGCCTCGCCGGTGATCGTGTACCGGTTGCCGGCCTTCGAGGCCCTCGCCGAGCCGACCTTCCCGACGGGCGTGTTCAGCACCGTCATCACGTTCCCGCCGGTGGCGATGAACAGGCTGTTCACCGTGGGCGGGTTGCCCTCGGTGAGCATGGCGCCGACGCCGCGGGCGGTCTGCACGCTGCCCGAGCCGACCGTGATGCCGTCTCCGTTGCGCGAACACCCGGCGTTGACGTATTCGGCCGCGGTCTCGGCCTTGCCGTCGATCTCGACCACGGTGCTGGAGTCGGTGTTGGGGGAGGTGCACGCCGCGAGCGCCACCAGGGTGCAGCCCGCGAGGGCGACTGCCGCTTTCTTCATGCGATCACCGTACCGGGGGATCGCGGCAGGTCCGACGCGCCGCACCAACCGGGTCGCACCGTCCCACTATGGGATACTCGACGTATGACGAACGGCAAGGTGGTCCATTTCGACACGCAGCGCGGCTTCGGCTTCCTCGCGCCGGACGCGGGGGGCGAGGACGTCTTCCTCCACGTGAACGACATCGACTTCGACGAGTCGGCGCTGCGGCCCGGGACCGCCGTGACCTTCGAGGTGGAGAAGGGCGACAAGGGGCTCAAGGCCGTGAACGTCGCCGTCGTCGGCGGTGCGCCCGCCGCCGCGCCCCGGCGCGACAACCGGGACCAGCGCGACGGTCGGGGCGATCGCCGCGACCACGCGCCGCGTCGCGACGCCGCCCCGCGGCCCGTCGCCGGTGCGCTCGACATGCAGTCCTTCGTCGACGAGCTCACCGAGCTCCTGCTCGACTCCTCGAACGATCTGACCGCCGGCCAGATCATCGAGATCCGCCAGCGGATCGCCGATTTCGCCTTCGCGCGCGGCTGGGTCACCGAGTAGGTGCCGCTGCTGCCCGGGCCGGCCGCCTATCAGCCGGCCGACGTCGAACGCCTCGTCGCCGAACCTCCGAAGACGGCCGGCCTCGAGGCGGATACGGAGCCCACGCTGTTCTCGGGCCCGCAGTGGGAGGCCCTGCGCTGGGAGGGGCACAGCTCCGCGTTCGCGCGGGACCGGGCGCGGGTGCTGCACAGTGCCGCGCTGCGCCGTCTCGCCGATAAGACGCAGGTCGTGGGCCCGCGCGAGGGTGATACGCCGCGCACCCGGCTCACCCACTCGCTCGAGGTCAGCCAGATCGGCCGCGGTATCGCCCTCGGCATCGGCTGCGACCCGGACCTGGTGGACCTCGCGGGCCTCGCCCACGACATCGGGCACCCGCCGTACGGGCACAACGGCGAGCGGGCACTCGACGAGGTCGCCCGGAACATCGGCGGCTTCGAGGGCAATGCGCAGAACCTGCGGATCCTCACCCGGCTCGAACCCAAGGTGCTGAACGCCGCGGGGGAGTCCGTGGGCCTCAATCTCACCCGCGCGGCCCTCGACGCCGCCACCAAGTACCCGTGGCTGCGCCGCGAGCCCGGCGGCAAGTTCGGCGTCTACGACGACGACGCGCACGTCCTGGAGTGGATGCGCGGCGGCGAGGACGGGCCGCACGGCACCCGCCAGTGCCTCGAATCGCAGGTCATGGACTGGTCCGACGACGTCGCCTACTCCGTGCACGACGTCGAGGACGGCGTGCTGTCGGGCCGCCTCGACCTGCGCGCGCTCTCGTCGCCCGCGGAGGTGCGCAGCCTCTCCGGCTTCGGCGCGAGCAGCTTCCGCGGCGCCGAGGCGGCCGAACTGGAGGAGGCGGGCGCCCGGCTCGCCTCCTTCGAGGTGGTCGCCGCGGCCGCGAAGTACGACGGGGGCCTCGCCACCTCGGTGGCGCTCAAGCGCATGACCAGCGAGCTGGTGGGGCGCTTCGCCTCCGCCGCGATCGACGCGACCCGCGCCGCCACGGGCAACGAGCCGGTGTGCCGCTACGAGGCGGACGTCGAGGTGCCCCCGTCCGTCCGCGCCGAGGTGATCCTGCTGAAAACGATGGCGCTGCAGTACATCTACTCGAATCAGCTGCACCTGGCCATCCAACAGGGTCAGCGCGACCGGATCCTTCGCGTGGCCGACTACCTGATGGGCGCGTCACCGTCGAACATCGATCCGCTCTACTCCCCGGCCTACCTGGCCGCCGACTCCGACGCCGTGCGCCTGCGCGTGGTCGTCGACCAGATCGCGTCGATGACCGAGACGCGTCTCGAGCGGCTCGACGAGGTGGTCCTAGCCGCTCCGGCACTCGAGTACTGAGTGCGTCTACGGTTGTTCGAATCCGAGGCTTGATCCGTTGTAGTAGGTCACGACGGGGTTCCCGGTGGAGACAGATGCGGCGAGCAACGATCTGAGGTCATCCAGAGTCGAGTCTGTTGCCAAGTACGGGACCGTCCTGCGCTCGATTCTCAGAATGTCTGGGACGTAGGGCTTCCGGCGATCGAGGCTGTGGTTGTACGGGAAGAACGAATACGCGGGGGCCCAGCACCACGTCGGATAGTGTCCGTCTTCGGGGATGAAGAAGGTTCGGTAGAGGCGGGTCCGTCCGATTTCAAGAGCCGGTGCGTGGGTGTCCTGCTCGATTCGAAGAGTTCGGCTTCTGATCGCTTCATAGCCGGAGGTTCCGTAGTCGCGCACCACGAAATGATCGTTCTCAATACCGAGTTCGAGCACACCGGAGATCTTTCCGTCGGGATACGAATGGCTACCGATTCGCTTGAAAACGCCCACTTCGTCTGTGCCCATACCGTCGAGAGGTGCGGACGCCCGTCCGTCGGGGGCGATCAAGACTCGGGTCTGGATCGGTGGAAGGCCGGCGAGGAGATTCTCCATCTCGGCGAGCGCGGTCCTGGCCTCGCCGTACGAAATATGGACGGTTGCAGCAGACTCGGCCGCTCGGCGGGTCAGGATTCGCCGAAGAGTTGGGTGCTGCTTCTTCGGCAGGGCGATCGTGGATTCACGTTCGACCGCGCCCCACTTGTACCAGAGGCACTGCGAGAATCTCATGTCCGGGTGTGTGCACGCGGTTTCGCGCCATTCCCACAGATCTCCGGGGGAATCCTCGGGATTCCGGTCGACTTTCCGCTTGACGTTGCCGTAAGCGTCATGGTCGAGAAGTTCGCGCGGGATCGGAGGCTCAGAGGTGAGGCCTGCGCGGAAGCAGACGCATGCGACGTACATCTCCCGCTCGCTCATCCAAGTAGTGTGGCATCCGACCTGCTCGGGTTCCACGAGTTTCCGGAAGGATGCGTGTGAGGAGCCTTCGCGTTCTGAGTGACTGCAACGCTCCGCGTTGTGCGGCGCGTGCACCACGCAACGTAGACTCGAACCCGTGGTCGGCAGAATCCCGGAGCGTGACATCGCGGCGATCCGCGACCGTGCGCGCATCGAGGACGTCGTCGGCGAGTACGTTGCCCTGCGGCCCGCTGGCGTGGGGTCGATGAAGGGCCTGTGCCCGTTCCACGACGAGAAGACCCCCAGCTTCCACGTGCGCCCCACCCAGGGCTTCTTCCACTGCTTCGGCTGCGGCGAGGGCGGCGACGTCATCTCGTTCCTGCAGAAGATCGAGCACGTGCCCTTCGTGGAGGCCGTCGAGCAGCTCGCCGACAAGGTGGGCATCCAGATCACCTACGAGGGCGGCGGCCCAGGGCCGAAGCAGGACCGCGGCACCCGCATGCGGCTCGTGGCCGCCAACGCCGCCGCGCAGAAGTTCTACGCCGAGCAGTTGCGCACCCCCGAGGCGGAGATCGCTCGGAAGTACCTCACCGACCGGGAGTTCACGGAGGAGGACGCGGCCTTCTACGGCTGCGGCTACGCCCCGTCGGGGTGGGACACGATGACGAAGGCGCTGCTGCGGCAGGGCTTCGACGTCAAGGAGCTGGAGGCCGCCGGCCTCACCAAGCCCGGGCAGCGGGGGCCGATCGACCGCTTCCACCGGCGGTTGCTGTGGCCCATCAAGAACCTCGGCGGCGACGTGATCGGCTTCGGCGCCCGCAAGCTGTTCGACGACGACAACCTCGGCAAGTACATGAACACCAACGAGACCATGCTCTACAAGAAGTCGCAGGTGCTGTTCGGTCTCGACCACGCGAAGAAGCACATCGCCAAGGGGCACCAGGTGGTGGTCGTCGAGGGTTACACCGACGTCATGGCCATGCACGCGGCGGGCGTCGAGACCGCCGTCGCGTCGTGCGGCACCGCGTTCGGCGAGGAGCACGTCTCGCTGGTCCGGCGGCTCATGATGGACGACAGCTACTTCCGCGGCGAGGTGATCTACACCTTCGACGGCGACGATGCCGGGCGGGCCGCCGCGATGAAGGCCTTCGACGGCGACCAGAAGATCGCCGGCCAGACCTTCGTCGCCGTCGCGCCCGACGGTATGGACCCCTGTGAACTGCGGCAGAAGCACGGCGACGAGGCCGTGCGCGACCTCATCGCTCAGCGCGTCCCCATGTTCGAGTTCGCGGTGAAGACGCTGATCACCGAGTTCGACCTCGATACCGCCGAGGGGCGCGTGCACGCCCTGCGCCGGTCGGTGCCCGTGGTCGCCCGGATCAAGGACATGGCGCTGCGGGACGAATACGCCCGGCAGCTCGCCGGCTGGGTCGGCTGGGAGGACGTGACGCAGGTGTTGCGCCGCGTGCGCGAGGAGTCCGCGCGGATCCGCCGCGGCGAGGGGCGTCCCGGGCCGGGCGCACCGGCACCGTCGACCAACCGGTTCCGCGAGCCCGCGGCGGCCGCTCCCGTGCCCCCGCCGACGCCGGCGGGGCCCCAGCGCCCCAACCCGGCCGACCCGGTGCTGTGGGTGCAGCGCGAGGTCCTCAAGGCCGCGCTGCAGGTGCCGTCGCTGGCGGGCATGGTCTTCGACGCGCTCTCCGACGACATGTTCACCGACCCCGCCTACCGCCAGGTGCGGCTGGCGATCGAGGCGGCGGGTGGCATCGCGGCCGGTCTCGGCGGCCCGGAGTGGGTCGACACCGTGGTGCGCCACGTCGACGGTCCCGTGCTGGAGCCGCTGGTCACCGAGCTCGCGGTCGAGCCGATGCAGGTCGCGGGGGATCCGTCGCCGCGGTACGTCGAGTCGGTGATGGCGCGGCTGCAGGAGGTCTGGGTCGGAGCGCAGGTCGCCGACCTGAAGTCGAAGCTGCGCCGCATGTCGCCCAATTCCGACGGTGACTACAACCGCCTGTTCGGCGATCTCGTGGCGCTCGAGAGCTACCGCCAGAGTCTGCTCAAGATGGCCGTGGGTGATTCGGCGTTCTGACGCGCCGACGCATCAGTCCAGATCGGTCTTGGGGGAGTAGATCACCGTCTGCGCGTCGATCTCGCGCATGGTGCGCATCTTCGGATCGGGATTGAGCTGCTCGGCGAGCTTGCGGCGGCCGATCTCCACGGCCTTCTTCGTCGCCGGGCTGGTGGCGATGGCCTTCGCGGTGCGGTTGATCTGCTCGTACCGGCGGCGTCCGGCCTTGGTGCCCAGCACGTAGCCGGCGCCTGCGGCGATAACCAGTCGCATCATGCCGCCACTGTACCGGCCGCGGGCCCGCTCCGGCGGGCGGTCCCCGGCCGATAGGCTCGATCCATGAGCTCGTACCCGCCCGCGCAGACCACCGCAGAGTTCGAGGCCAACATCGCCGAGGTGATGCGCCGCATCGATGCCGCGGCGGCCCGGGCGGGGCGGTCACCGTCGGACGTACGCCTGCTCCCCGTCAGCAAGACGGTGCCCCAGGAACGGCTGCGGCTCGCCGTCGCCGCGGGCTGCCGCGAGCTCGGGGAGAACAAGGTGCAGGAGGCCAAGCGCAAGAGCGCGGAGATGGCCGATCTCGACGTCTCCTGGGCCGTCATCGGGCATCTGCAGACCAACAAGGCCAAGGACGTCGCCGCCGTCGCCGCGGAGTTCCAGGCCCTCGACAGCGTGCGCGTCGCGGAGGCGCTCGACCGCCGGCTGCAGGCGCTGGGCCGGGGGCTGGACGTCTACGTGCAGGTGAACACGTCGGCCGAGGAGCAGAAGTACGGACTGCCGCCGGCCGAGGTGCCCGCCTTCCTCACCGAGCTGCCCGCCTTCACCTCGCTCCGGGTGCGGGGATTCATGACGCTCGCCGAGTTCTCGTCCGACGAGGAGCGGGTGCGCGCCTGCTTCCGGCGGCTGCGCGACGTCCGGGACCGGGCCGTGCAGGACTGGCCCGAGGCGGTGGAGCTGTCGATGGGCATGTCGGGCGACTACGAGGTCGCCGTCGAGGAGGGCTCGACGTGCGTCCGCGTCGGCCAGGCGATCTTCGGCTCGCGCGCGCTGCCCGACAGTCACTACTGGCCCGAGGGGCAGTAATCTTCCCCCTGTGCTGACCGACGACGAGGACCGCCAGTTCACCGCCGCCGACATCGCCGAGCTCCTGGCGGTCGTCGTCGCGCTGGGGCTGCTCTTCTGGCTGCTCGAACCGCTCGATCCGTGGCTGAAGTACCCGGCGATCCTGCTCGGCTCCGTCGCCGTGCTCGCGGTGTGGCGGGGCGTGCGCAGGGTGATCGAGAAGCGCGGCGGCGGGCGCGCGGGCGGGATCGCGCCGCTCCAGTTGGCCGAGACCGCGCCGGGCGAGCACTCGCTGATCCTGGTGGCCGGCGGCACCCCGTCCGACGATGCCGTCGCCGCGCTCGGCCACGAGCCGAACGGCTACTTCTGGCAGGGAGTCGCCGAACGGATCCTGCCGGAGCAGATGCGCACGGGAATCCGGTTCGACAGCGAGGCGGGCATGTTCAGCGCGCGGAGCGACAAGGAGACCCTGGTGATCCTCGGCTCGGAGATGGCCCGGATCGTGAACGATCCCGCGCGGCTGCGCGAGGTGGTGGCGGCCGCGGAGGCCGACGGCTTCGTCTTCGACGACTGACCGGGGAGGGATCGTGCTCGGTCTCGTGCGGTCGTGCTCGGCGCATCTCGATCCCGAGGTCCGGCAGCGGTGGCGCGCCCACCTGTGCGGCCTGTGCCTGACGCTCCGCGACACCGCCGGGCAGTCCGCGCGGGTGTGCACCGACACCGACGCCGCGCTCCTCTCCGCGCTCGTCGAGGCGCAGCAGCCCCGGCCGGCCGCCACCCGCACCGCGGGCCCCTGCGCGCTGCGCGGGATGCGGCGCGCCGAGGTGATCGCGCCGGCGGAGCTCGGCGTCAGGCTGGGGGCCACGGCGGCGCTGACGCTGGCGGCCGCGAAGGTCGGCGACCGTGCGGCCGAGCGCGAGGCGGGGC
>NZ_CBCSDV010000012.1:0-131669 GCF_965138335.1 Tsukamurella ocularis | reverse complement strand
CCCCCGGTGCAGCCCGCCCCGGCACCGTCGTACCCCCGCATGCAGCGCCGCAACGGCGGCGCGGTGATCGGCGGTGTGTGCGGCGGCATCGCCGATCACCTCGGCGTCGACGCCACCAAGGTCCGCATCGCCTTCACCCTGCTCGCGCTGCTCGGCGCGGGCGTGGTGATGTACGCACTGCTGTGGTTCATGTGCCGGCCGGGTACCGATACGGAGCACCCGGACCCCGCCGAGCGCCGGCAGGGCCTCGCGCTGGCCGTCCTCGGTGTGGTCGGCGCGGCGACCCTCGCCTCCGTCGCGAGCAACACCAGTGCCGGTTTCGTGGTGCCCGTCCTCGTCATCGGGATCGGCGCGGCCCTCGTCTGGCGGGAGGCCGACTCCGCTTCGCGGACACCGTCGTCCACGCACGCCGGCGGATCGCGCCTGATCACAGGGTTGCGGATGCTCGGCGGTGTGACGCTGGTGATCGTCGGCCTCGCCGTGGTCTTCCTGGGCCGTGTCGACGTGGCCGCGATTCCGACGGCACTCGCCGCCGTCGTGCTGACTCTGGTGGGTGTCGCGCTGCTCACCGTGCCGATCTGGGTGCGCATGTGGCGCGACCTGGGGGCCGAGCGCGCGGCCCGGGTGCGCACCATCGAGCGCGAGGAGATCGCCTCGCACCTGCACGATTCCGTGCTGCAGACGCTCGCCCTCATCCAGAAGCAGTCCGCCGACGGTGCCGCGGTCAAGCGGCTCGCCCGCAGCCAGGAGCGCGAGCTCCGGGAGTGGCTGTTCGGCGGCTCCGACGCGCCCGCGCAGTCCCTCGCCGCAGCGCTCAAGGCCGCCGCGGCCGATGTCGAGGACGCGCACTCGGTGGCGGTCGACGTGATCACCGTCGGCGACGTCGAGGGCGCGGAGCTCGGCGTCGACGACCGGTTCACGGCGCTGCTCGGCGCGGCCAAGGAGGCGATGGTGAACGCCGCCAAGCACTCCGGCTGCGAGAGCATCGACACCTACGCGGAGGTCGACGACGGCTCGGTCTCCGTCTTCGTGCGCGACCGCGGCGTCGGATTCGACCCGGACGGGGTACCGTCGGACCGACAGGGCCTGGCGAAGTCGATCCGGTCCCGGATGGAGCGCCGCGGCGGCAGCGTCGCGGTCCGCACCGCCCCGGGCCGGGGCACCGAGGTGCGGCTGTCGATGGCGAGGCTCGCCGAGGGCGACGAGACGGTCGCGCCGGAGACAGCGGAGGAGAAGGCGTGAGCTACCGGGTGTTCCTGGTCGACGATCACGGGGTGTTCCGGTCCGGCGTGCGCGCCGAGCTGGCCCGGGAGGATTCCATCGAGGTCGTGGGGGAGGCCGGCACCGTCGGCGAGGCCGTGGCGGGGATCCTCTCCGCGGGGCCCGATGTGGTGCTGCTGGACGTGCACATGCCCGACGGCGGCGGCGTCGCCGTGCTGCGCGGCGTGACCGACGGTGCGCCCCGCGCGAAGCTGGAGAAGGCGCCGGTCTTCCTCGCGCTCAGCGTCTCCGACGCGGCGGAGGACGTGATCGCCACGATCCGCGCCGGCGCCCGCGGCTACGTCACCAAGACGATCTCGGGGGAGGAACTGGCCGACGCGGTGCGTCGCGTCGCGGAGGGCGACGCGGTCTTCTCGCCGCGCCTCGCCGGTTTCGTGCTCGACTCCTTCACCGGCCGCTCGCCCGTGCCCGAGCCCGCGCTGGACCCCGAGCTCGACTCGCTCACGCCGCGTGAGCTGGAGGTGCTGCGGCTGTTGGCGCGTGGCTACACCTACCGGGAGATCGCCGAGGACCTGTTCATCTCGGTGAAGACCGTCGAGACGCACGCCTCGAACGTGCTGCGCAAGACGCAGCAGAGCAACCGGAACGCCTTGACGCGCTGGGCACACACGCGCCACCTCGCGGACTGATCGCGCCGGTTCGGCGCAGGGGGCAGGACTCAGCCGATCGCGATGATGATGCCCGCGATGATCGCGGCGAGCACGATGAAGCCGCCGATGATCCACGCCGCGAGCACGGTGTTCGACATCCCGGACGGCGGCGCGACCGGCGGCGGCACGTAGGTGCTGGGCCGCGGCGCGGGCGGGATCGGCCGCTTGCGCTCGATCGGGCCCGACGCGCCGGGCCGCTCGGCGGACGCACCGCGCACCGTCGAAACGCGGTCGCCGGACGCTCCCGCCGAACGCTCGCCGGCGGTGCGGCGCAACCAGACCGCGGGCGCGCCCTCGGTGGCCTGCAGCGGCGCGGCGAGGATCGCGGCGGGGTTGCCGCCGCCCGCCGCCACGGCGGCGAGGCGGTCCCGCGCCTCCGTCAGCGAGGGGCGCCGCTTGGGACTCGGCTGCAGCATGTCCAGGATCACGTGGATCAGCGGACCGTCGTGCTTGGGTGGATTGATCTGTCCCAGTGCGACTTTGTGCAGCAGCGCTATCGAGTCCTCGTCGACGCCGAAGGGGGGTGCGCCCTCGAGCGCGGTGTACAGCGTGGCGCCCAGCGAGTACAGGTCGGAGGCCTCGGACGGCTCGGCGCCGCGGGCGACCTCGGGCGCGAAGTAGGCGGGGGTGCCCGTGATGATCCCGGCGGGCCCGGCATCGTCGCCCTTGGCCCGCGCGATGCCGAAGTCCGAGAGCTTGACGGTGCCCGACGCGCGGCCCCGGTTCGCGATGAGGATGTTGCCGGGCTTGATGTCCCGGTGGATGATCCCCGACTCGTGGGCCTCGACGAGGGCGTCGGCCATCTGCGCGCCGATCTGCGCGACCTGCCGCTCGGGCATCGTCCCGGTCATGTGCAGCACCTGCGCGAGCGAGCGCGAGGGCAGGTACTCCATCACCAGCCAGGGCTCACCGCGGTCGAGGGCCACGTCGTACATGGAGACGGCGTTGCGGTGCTGCAGCCGGGCCGCGAGCCGGCCCTCGTGGAGGGCGCGCCGACGCAGCTCGTCGGCCTCCTCCTGGGTGAGGCCCTCGGTGGAGATGACCTGCTTGGCAGCCACGTCGCGGTCCAGGCGCTCATCGCGGGCGAGCCACACGGCGCCCATGCCGCCGCCGCCGATCTTGGACGTCAGGCGGTAGCGTCCGGCGACCAGGTGATCGGGCCCGGGAACGCCCCTGATCGCTCCGCCCGCACCCGTCGATTCCGCCACGCCGTTGATCCTAAGGGTCAGGCCCGGCGCGCGCGGTACGCGGCCACGTTCAGGCGGTTGTTGCAGCCGTCGTCGCAGAAGCGGCGGGAGCTGTTGCGGCTGAAGTCCACGAGCACACCGGCGCAGTCGGGTGCGGCGCACCGGCGCAGCCGGTCGAGGCCGTCGGCGCGGACCAGGTCGACCATGCCCATCGCGGGCTCGGCGAGGAAGCGCTCCGCGATCGGCGTCGCGTCGTTCCAGCCGTGCAGGTGGTACGGCCAGTCGTCGTGCCGCACGAGCTGGGGCAGGACCGCCGCGTCGCGCAGCATCCGGTTCACCAGGTCGACGGTGCCGGCCTCGTCGCCCGCGAGGTCCCACAGGCCGCGCAGGACGCGCCGCACGGCGTGCACGCGATCGAGCTCGTCCTCGCGCAGGGGAATGGGTCCGGTCCAGCCCCAGCGCTCCACGAAGGCGCGGAGCGCGGCGACGTCGGGCAGGCGCTCGGGGCGTTCCGTGCGCGCGTCGGGGGCGGTGTTCACCAGATCGGCGGCGCTCGCGAGGGCGGATCGGGTGTCGTAGGAGAACATGACGCTGCGAATGCTAACCGGAGTGGTGTCGGGGTCGCTACTCTCATCGGGTGTCCAGCCCCCTTGGAATCACCCCCGACGACTCCCTCCGCCAGGGATTGCAGAGTCGCCATATCAGCATGCTGGCGCTCGGCGGCGCGATCGGCACCGGCCTGTTCGTGGCGTCCGGCGCCACGATCAGCCAGGCGGGCCCCGGTGGCGCGCTTCTGGCCTACGCGCTCATGGGCGTCATGGTCTTCTTCCTCATGCAGAGCCTCGGCGAGATGTCGGCGTACCTGCCGTGCAGCAACCCGTTCGAGGAGTACGGCACCCGGTTCGTCAGCAAGTCCTTCGGCTTCGCCGCCGGATGGAACTACTGGTTCAACTGGTCGATCACGCTGGCCGCCGAGGTGGTGGCGGCGGGCCTGATCATGAAGTTCTGGCTGCCCGACGTGCCCACCTGGATCTGGTCGGTGATCTTCCTTCTGGGCCTGCTGGCGCTGAACCTGTTCGCGGTGAAGGCCTTCGGCGAGGCGGAGTTCTGGTTCGCCTCGATCAAGGTGATCGCCGTGGTGATCTTCCTCATCGTCGGCGTGCTCATGGTGCTGGGCGTGGTCGGCGACGGTCCGTCCCCCGGCTTCTCGAACTGGACCATCGGTGACGCGCCCTTCGTGGACTGGCCGTTGGGCATGCTCTCGGTCTTCCTCATCGCGGGCTTCGCCTTCCAGGGCACGGAGATGATCGCGGTCGCGGCGGGCGAGGCGATCGAGCCCAAGAGCGCCATCCCGCGTGCGGTGCGCACCGTCTTCTTCCGGATCCTGGTGTTCTACATCGGCACGCTGACGATCATCGCCTTCCTCATCCCGTACACCAGTCCCGAACTGCTGGACGCCTCGGCGGAGAACGTCGCGGTGGCGCCGTTCACGCTGGTGTTCAAGCTCGCGGGCATCGACGCCGCGGCGTCGATCATGAACGCGGTCATCCTCATCGCCATCCTCTCGGCCGGTAACGCCAGCCTGTTCGCCGCCACCCGCGCGCTGTACGGCCTGGGGGTGGAGGGCAATGCGCCGAAGATCTTCGCCAAGGTGACGAAGGCCGGCGTTCCCATCGCGGCCACGGCGGCGACCACCCTGATCGGCTGCCTGTGCTTCCTCGCCGGCCCGCAGGGCGACGGTGCCGCATACACGGTGCTGGTCGCGGCCTCGTCCGTGGCCGGATTCGTGACCTGGATCGGCATCGCCTGGGCGCACTACAAGTTCCGGAAGGCGTGGAACGCGCAGGGGCGCTCGCTCGATGCTCTGCCGTACAAGGCGTGGCTGTACCCCGCGGGGCCGATCGTGGCGCTCCTCATGTGTGTCGCGGTCGTCGCGGGGCAGTACTACGTCGCGGTCAACGATTCCGATACGGGCGGCAGCGTCAGTCTGCTGCTCACCACCTACGCCGCGCTGATCCTGTTCCTCGGACTGTGGTGGGGGCACAAGCTGATCACCAAGTCGCCGACCGTCGATCCGAAGACCGCGGATCTCTCGCCCGTCGCCGCGGCCTCCGCGCACCACGATCCGGATCGCGTGGGCTGATACTCCGATCGCTCGACGACGGCGGATCGCCCCGGTGCGGGCGGTCCGCCGTCGTTCGTCGGGGCGAGGTGCGGCGTACGGGAGTGATGACCTGCGCGTACTCGACCGTCCTCATCCCGAGGTTCTGCGGCCGACCGGTGAGGTGATGCGCGCGACGCATCGCCTCACCGCAGAGAACCCTCTGTGACCTGCGACGATCGTGTGATGCGTTGCACGCATCGCCGTTCGGAACCGCTCCCACCTCGGCGCTTGACGCCGCTCGGATCGCGGATCTACGCTGAGATCAGATCGAACAGAAGTTCTAGTCATGTCTTCCCCGTGGCTCGGCTTCCGCACTGATCGGTGACGCGGGATCCGAAGGTAGGGGAGGGGTGTGACACATGTCCGCACGTGTTCAGGCATTGGCAGGAAATCGCGAGGAGAAGCTCGCGGAACTGCGCAAGCGGCTCGCGGCGCTGCCGGAGCGGCATCGTCCGGCGAAGGCGCAGGCGCCCGTGGAGGCGCCGCTGCAGGACGAATCCGCGCAGCTCGGCATGGGTGTGCTCCCGGTGCACGAGGAGCTGGCCCGGCTGCTGCCGGGCGGCGGCCTGCCCCGCGGCACGGTCGCGGAGGTCGCGGGCGCGGGCTCGCTCGCCGTCTCCCTGGTGGCCACCGTCTCGCGGGCGGGGTCGACCGTCGCGCTGTGCGGCGTGTCCGGCTTCGGCATGGCCGCCGCACTCGAACAGGGGGCCGATCCGGAGCGCATCGCGCTCATCGCCGGCCCGCTCGCGGATCCGGTGGCCGTCGCCTCGATCCTGCTCGACGGTGCCGACGTGGTGCTGTGCGAGCTCGGCGGCATCGCGGTGCCGCCCAGCCGCGGCCGGGCCATCGCCGCTCGCGCCCGGTCCCGGGGGTCGGTGCTGCTCGTCACCGGCGGCCGCTGGGAGGGGGCCGCGCTGCACCTCGGCGCGCGCGTGCAGGGCTACACCGGCCTCGGCGCCCGCCCCGGCCGCGGCCGGATCCGCGGGATCGACCTGGTCTTCTCCGCCCGCGGCCGCGGCTGCGTCAACCCGCAGCGGGGCGCGGAGCAGTACCGGGGCGCCGAACAGCGTCGAATCGCGGCGGCGCAGTGACCGCGCAGCGCATCCTCGCGCTGTGGTGCCCGGACTGGCCGGCGGCGGCCGCGGCGGCGGACGTCGACCTGCCGCCCGACCGACCCGTCGCGGTCCTGCACGGCAACCGGGTCGTCGCCTGCAACGCCGCGGCCCGGGCCGACGGGGTGCGCCGCGGCATGAAGCGCCGCGAATCGCAGGCCCGTTGCCCGGGGCTGCACGTGGCCCAGGCCGATGAGGGCCGCGACGCACGCCTCTTCGAGCCCGTGGCCGGCGCCGTGGCCGCGCTGATCCCGCTCATCGAGGTGCTGCGCCCGGGGCTCGTGGTGATCCCCGCGCGGGGCGCGGCGCGCTTCTTCGGCGGCGAGGAGCAGGCCGCCGAGCGCCTGGTGGACGCGGCCTCCTCCGTGGGCGCGGAGTCCCTCACCGGGATCGCCGACGAGGTCTTCACCGCGGCCCTGGCCGCCCGGCGCGGCACCGTCGTGCCGCCGGGGGAGTCCGCGGCCTTCCTCGCCCCGCTGCCCATCGCCCAGCTGGGGGCCGAACCCGCGCTGGCCGGCGGCGACCGCACCGAGCTCCTCGACCTGCTGCGCAGGCTGGGGCTGCGCACCGTCGGCGCCTTCGCGGCGCTCCCCGCGACCGACGTGGCCACCCGGTTCGGGACCGACGCGATCGCCGCGCACCGGCAGGCCCGCGCGGTGCCGGACCGGCCGCCGTCCACCGCGGCCCTGCCGCCTGGGCTGGAGGTGGAACTGCGGCCCGACCCGCCCGTCGACCGGGTCGACGCGGCTGCCTTCGCCGGCCGTGCCCTCGCCGCGGAGCTGCACGAGAAGCTCTCGGCGGCGGGCGTCGCGTGCCTGCGCCTGGAGGTCTCCGCGATCGCGGAGAACGGTGCGCGGCACAGCCGGATCTGGCGCTGCGCCGAGCCGCTCACCCCGGAGGGCACCGCCGACCGGGTGCGGTGGCAGATCGACGGCTGGCTCACCGGCGGCCGGTCCGCGAAGCGGGGCGGCGAAGGGGGGCCGGGCGCCCCGATCTCCCTGCTGCGGCTCGAGCCCGTCGAGGTGGTCGACGCCGGCGCGCTGCAGGCGGGCATGTGGGGCGACGGTGCCGACGGTGCCGCCCGGTTCCGTCGGGCCCTGGTCCGGGTGCAGGGTCTGCTCGGGGGAGAGGCGGTGCGGATGGGCGTGCGCAGCGGCGGTCGCGGTCCGGCTGAGCGGGTCACCTGGGTGCCGCTGGGTGACGAGGTGGTCGCGGACCGTGATCCGGCTGCGCCGTGGCCGGGGCGGATGCCGGAGCCCGCGCCGTCGGTGCTGGTCACGGGCGCCGCGGTCGCGATGACGGACGCCGCGGGCGCCGCCGTGCGGGTCACCGAGCGCGGCGCCTTCACCGGCGAGCCCACCCACCTGGTGTGGGGCTCACGCGACTGGTCGCTGCGCTGGTGGGCCGGGCCGTGGCTGATCGACGAGCGGTGGTGGGCCGCCGACGGTGCCGCCGAGCCCCGGGCCCGCGCGCAGGTGCTGCTCGAGCCCGCGCCCGGCCGCGATGACGGCNGGGCGCTGCTGCTCCAGTACGCGGGGAGCTGGGAGGTGGAGGGCGTCTACGAGTAGGCGTCGCGGCCGGCGGGTCAGCCCGCGCTGCCGGAGAAGGCCACCGAGAGGTACGGATTGGTGTCGTCCGCCGGGGCGGGACGGAACCGGTTGCGACGGTGCTTCGCCCGCTTCCCGGGCGTGAGCGCCGTGCCCTCGGAGCTCTCGGGGGCGGGTTCGCCGACGGGATCCGCGAGAGCGTCCTCCGCGGCCTCGTCGGAGGTCTCGTCGGCCGGCGGCAGAACCCGGTGGTGTCCCTCGGCGGGAACCTCCTCGGCGGGGGTGGCCTCGGTGGCGGCGTCCTCAGCGGACTCGGTCAGGTCCGCGGTCGCGGCTTCGACAGCCTCCGGCGCCGCGGCTGCGACCGCCTCCCGGCGGCGGAGCCGATGCGCGACGGCGAGCGCCGCGAGATAGGTGACGGTGCCCGCCGCGCCGCCCGCGACGAGCGCCCAGGCGAGCGGGCGCGCGATGCCGGGATCGGGCGCCGGGGCGGGCGCGTTGGTCACGGACCGCAGCCGGGTCTGGGTGAGGGCGAGTTGGCCGTCGATGGCGCCGAGCGCCGTCTTCAGCTGTCCCACACCGGTGGTCAGGTTGGTGACGGAGGTGTTGACGTCCTTGCGCGCGGAGGCCAGCTTGGTCAGTCCGTCGCGCAGCTGCCGGGCGGCGCTGCGCGCGGAGGTGAGCGAGGCGTCGGCATTGGCGGAGGCGCTGCTCAGGCTGCTCGTCATGGTCGAGAGCGTGCTGCGCATACCGGCCACGTCGTCGAGCGCGCCCACGCCCTTCGAGCCCGCGAGCGCGCGGTCGAGTTGCGCGACGGCCTCGGCCGAGCCGGGCGAGGGGTGCTCGATCAGTCGCCCGCGCAGGGCCACGAGCGCCGCGCGGGTTCCGGCCGCCACCTGCTGCAGCCCCTGGGTGCGCTCGAGCGCGCCGCCGAGTGTGGCGGTCGCCCGGTTCACCTGGTTCAGTGCGGCCGAGAGCGAGGAGGCTTCGTCGAGGCCCGAGACCAGCTGCTCGGCACCGGTTTTGGCGGTGTCGACGCTGTCGAAGATCTGCGGCACCGAGCTCGCCGAGGTGTTCAGCCCGTTCCCGGCGGAGACCACCGCGTTGGACAGCAGGCCGAAGAGCGCGCGCGACTCGTCGGCGGCCTTGAGGGCGACGCGCGTGTTCTCGGCGTTCTCCCGCTCCTGGGCCGGTGCGGGCGGAGTGGTCCCCGCGGCGATGAGGAAGGTGGCGCCGCCCGCGACGAGCGCGATCAGCACGGCGAGCAGCGCGGTGCCCGTGAGGGCCCACGCCGAACGGGCCGCCGCGCGGAGCGGGCGGGTCAGCTTCGAGGTCATGCCTCAACCTTAACGTGAAGTCTAGACTTTAGTGAAAAGATAACCGCTGGAAGAAATTTGGATTTGCAATACCAACGGATGGGGTGCGGGCTATGCGCCCGGCCGGTTGACCGTCCCCATCATCAGGGGCATCCCCGTCGCCGTGTCGACCACCGAGTAAGCGAAGGCCCGGTCCACTACGAAGGGGGCGGGGCCCGGCGCGGGTTCGGGCGCCGGCGCCACGGTGGCGGTGTCGGACGCGGTGCCCTTCTCGCCCACGGTGAGCACCGCGGCGGCGCGGGCGTCGGCCAGGAACGGCGAGCCCGGCGCCACGCCGTCGAGGCCGGGCCCGGCGAACAGCGCCGTCAGGCCCGCGTCGCGGAGCGGATCCGCGAGGCCGGTCCAGGTGGTGGTGCGCCACTTCGGCAGGCTCACCTCGTGCGGGGTCGACGGTGCGCCCGACAGTGCGATCCGGGCCGCGGTGAACCGGCCCTCGCTCGCCGCGTCGGCGAGCGGCATCCCGGGGCCGGGCAGCACGATCTGCAGGGCGAGTGTGGTGCCGTAATCGAGCTGCAGCGCCGTGAAGCCCTCGCCCGCGGCGACCCGCGCGGGCACCGTGCCCCGCATGGTCGGCGGGTCGAGCACGGCACCGTCGGCCGCGGTGAACGGCGCGGGCCGGGTGCGGGCGGCGTCGAAGGGGAAGCGCCACGCGGCCGCGAGGTAGGCGGTGGTCGCGGCGGCGAGGCGGGTGTCGGCGGCGGTGCGCAGCGGCGCGGAGGTGAGGCTGCTGCCGGTGTTCACGGCCACCCACTCGCCCAGCGGCTCGCCCACGCCGAGGCCGAAGTCCACGGGGTAGACGCCGGTGTCGTAGTCCGCGGCGAGCGTGTCCAGGTACTCGGAGCGCACCCGCCGGTCCTCGGGCTGCTTCGCCGTCAGGAGTGCGACCTGCGACTGGAACAGCGGCGTCGCGGGCGGGGTGCCCGTGGGCACGGTGCCGGGATCGCCGGCCCACTGCGCGGCCTGCCCGGTGAGGGCCGCCATCGCCCGCGGCAGGTTCTTCGCGGCGCCGAGCCCGGCACCGTCGAGCTGCGCGGCGGTCTCGTCCCGCGCCCCGGCCCGGAGCATCCCCAACAGGGTCAGGATCGACCAGGGGGAGACGGCGGTGCTCCCGGCCCGGGGGTCGCCCGCGGCGAGCCGCGCGCCGAGGCGGGTGGCGGTGGCGACCAGCGCGGTCACGTCGTCGCGGGTCTCGTCGATCCCCACCTGCTCGAAGGCGGTCTTGGACCGGTCGAGCGAGAGGGTCTCGGGCGCCGACGGTGCGCCGCCGCACGCCGCGAGCGTCCCCGCGACGAACAGCGCCATCGCGGCGCGCCGGATCTGCATGAGGGCCATCGTACGGCCCGCGCTCAGGCGCCCGCGCGCTCCAGCAGGGCGCGACCGTTGTGCCACAGCACCTTGCGCATCCACTCGTCGCCGAGGCCGAGCCGCGCGAGCCCGAACAGCTGGTGCGCGTACTCGTAGGGGATGTTGGGGAAGTCGCTGCCCAGCACCACCTTGTCGGCGAGCGCGCCGAGCCGCTCGACGTAGCCGGGCGGCATCGGCGCGGTGCGTTCGGTGAAGTCGGTCGCCGCCATGGTGGTGTCGAGGTACACGTTCGGGAAGCGCTCGGCGAGGTCGGCGAACCGGTCGTACTCCGGCATGCCGAGGTGCGCGATGACCAGCGTCAGCTCGGGGTGTCGGCGCAGCACCTCGGCGACGCGGTCGGGCCCCGTATACGGACCCTCGACGGGGCCGGAGCCCGCATGGATCACCACGGGGATCCGCGCGGCCGAGAGCACCTCCCAGGCGGGATCCAGCAGCGGATCGTCAGGCGCGAAGACACCCACCTGGACGTGCATCTTGAACAGGCGCGCACCGTCGGCGACGGCCTGCGCGACGTACTCGCCCACACCGGGCTCGGGGTAGAGCGTGGCGCAGTGGATGCCGTCGGGCACGCGGCGCGCGAACTCGGCGCACCACTCGTTGAGCCACACCGCCATGCCGGGCTTGTGCGGGTAGGTGAGCGCGGGGATCGCCGTCACGCCCATGCCGCGGATCAGCTCCAGCCGGGTGTCCTCGTCGAAGCGGTACCGGATCGGCCATTCGCGGCCGTACTCGGTGCTCGCGCGGTCGAAGAAGTCCCACACCTTGAGCAGCATCGGCTGGGGCAGGAAGTGCACATGGATGTCGGCGAGGCCGGGGATGCCGAGCGCCTCGAGGTAGGCCGGGATCTCGGCGTCGGAGGTCGGTCCCGTCGTCGTGCTCGGACTGCTCATACCGGTCAATGTACCCACTTCGGTGAGGCGCCGTTCACCGAAATGCGGAGCCGGTAAACTGGATCCCCACGTGATGTTCGGGGGTGTGATGGTGGACTCGGGAAGCACCCGGTGGTTGTCCGACGAGGAGATGGCGGCGTGGCTGCCCCTCATCCACGTGGCGATGCGACTACCCGCCAAGCTGGACACGCAGCTGCGGAACGACGCCGGGATCACCCACTACGAGTTCATGGTGCTCGCGCAGCTCTCGCAGGCGCCCGATCGCACGCTCGGCCTGTCGGCCCTCGCCGAGGCCGCCAACTCCTCGCCCTCACGCCTGTCGCACGTGCTACGCAAGCTCGGTGAGCGCGGTTGGCTGGTGCGCCGCGCGGAGGGGCGCTCCGCCTACGCCGAACTCACCGACGAGGGCTTCGCGGCGCTCGACGGTGCCGCCCGCGGCCACGTCGAGGAGGTGCGCCGCCTGGTGTTCGACCATCTTTCCGCGCGCGACGTCACCGCGTTGCGGGTCGCGCTCTCCAAGGTCACCCCCGGCCTCGCCGGCGAGGTCTGACGCGCGGCTCGGGCCACCGCGGCGGATTCGTTCCGGACGTCTCGCTCCATGCACGTTCGATGGCGATGGAGCAATCGAACATATGGGCGTAGAATCGGGGCGTGGGATGGAGTAACGGACCGAGCTGGTCGGAGATGGAGCGGGTGCTCTCCGGGCGGGCCCCGGTGCGCCGGGCGGAGGAGCCGCCGGGCGACGGCGGCGATTCCCCGGCCTGGTCCCGCAAGCGCGAGCCCTACGTCCCGCCGGCGGACGGCGGTCCCGGAGCCTCCCGCGTGCCGTACGCGGAGCTGCACGCGCACACCGCGTTCAGCTTCCTCGACGGCGCCGCGCTGCCGGAGGAGATGGTCGAGCAGGCCCATGCGCTCGGCCTGAAGGCCCTGGCGGTCACCGACCACAACGGCTTCTACGGGGTGGTCCGGTTCGCCGAGGCGGCGCTGGAGCTGGGTGTCCCCACGGTCTTCGGGGCGGAGCTGTCCCTGGAGCACGACGCCGAGCGCACCGGCGCCGAGGACCCGTCGGGCGAGCACCTGCTCGTGCTCGCCCGCGGCCAGGAGGGCTACCGCCGCCTCTCGCGGGCCATGGCGGAGGCGCACATGGAGGCGGGGGAGAAGGGGCTGCTGCGCTTCCACCCGGACCGCCTCGCCGAATGGGCGGGCGGCCACTGGCACATCCTCACCGGCTGCCGTAAGGGCGCGGTCCGGCGCGGCCTCGCCGCCCGGGGGCCCGACGGTGCCGCCGCCGCCCTCGCGCAGCTCGTCGACCGGTTCGGCGAGGGCCGCGTCAGCATGGAGCTGACCGTCCACGGCGTGCCCGAGGACGACGAGCGCAACCACCTCCTGGCCGGCGTGGCCGCCCGGATGGGGGTGGGCACCGTCGCCACCACGGGTGCGCACTTCGCCCGGCCCGGGCAGCGGCGCCTGGCGTCGACGCTCGCGGCGATCCGTGCCCGCCGCAGCCTCGACGAACTGGACGGTTGGCTCCCCGCCGCGGGCGGCGCGCACCTGCGCTCCGGCGACGAGATGGCGCTCCTGCTCCCCGAGCACCCCGGTGCCATCGCCGCCGCGGCCGAGCTCGGTGCCGAGTGCGCCTTCAGCCTCAAGCTGATCGCGCCGAACCTGCCGCCCTTCGACGTCCCGTCGGGCCACACCGAGGCCACCTGGCTGCGCGAGCTGACCCGGCGCGGCGCGCTCGAGCGCTACGGGCCGCCGGAGCGGAATCCGCAGGCGTACCGGCAGATCGAGCACGAGCTGAACGTCATCGAGACGCTCACCTTCCCCGGCTACTTCCTCATCGTGCACAGCATCGTGACCTTCTGCCGCGAGAACGACATCCTGTGCCAGGGGCGCGGCAGCGCCGCCAACTCCGCCGTCTGCTTCGCGCTCGGGATCACCGCGGTGGACCCGGTGCGCAACCAGCTGCTGTTCGAGCGCTTCCTCGCCCCCGAGCGCGACGGTCCGCCCGATATCGACGTCGACATCGAATCCGACCGTCGCGAGGAGGCGATCCAGTTCGTCTACCGGAAGTACGGCCGCGAGTACGCCGCGCAGGTCGCGAACGTCATCACCTACCGCGGTCGATCCGCGGTGCGCGACACCGCCCGTGCGCTCGGCTACTCGCAGGGGCAGCAGGACGCCTGGAGCAAACAGATCTCCAGCTGGGGATGGCGGAACGACCCGGTGCCCGAGGGGATCCCGGAACGGGTGGTCGAGTTGGCCGCGCAGATCGCCGACCTGCCGCGGCACCTGGGCATCCACTCCGGCGGCATGGTGATCTGCGACCGCCCGATCGCGGACGTCTGCCCCACGGAGTGGGCCCGCATGGAGGACCGCAGCGTGCTGCAGTGGGACAAGGACGACTGCGCGGCCGCGGGGCTGGTGAAGTTCGACCTGCTGGGCCTCGGCATGCTCAGCGCGCTGCACTACGCGAAGGACCTCCTCGCCGAGCACAAGGGCATCGATGTGGACTTCGCGCAGCTCGATCTCACCGACGAACGCGTCTACGAGATGCTCTGCCGTGCCGACTCGGTGGGCGTCTTCCAGGTGGAGTCCCGCGCCCAGATGGCCACGTTGCCGCGCCTGAAACCGCGGAACTTCTACGACCTGGTCGTCGAGGTGGCACTCATCCGCCCCGGCCCCATCCAGGGCGGCTCCGTGCACCCGTACATCCGTCGTCGGAACGGGCTCGAGGAGCCCACCGTCGAGCACCCGTCGATGGCGAAGGCGCTCGATCGCACCCTGGGCGTGCCGCTCTTCCAGGAGCAGCTCATGCAGCTCGCGACCGACGTGGCCGGCTTCTCCCCGTCGGAGGCCGACCAGCTGCGCCGCGCCATGGGATCGAAGCGCTCCACCGAGAAGATGGAACAGCTGCGGCAGCGCTTCTACGACGGTGCGCGGCACCGGCACGGCATCGAGGGCGAGGTGGCCGACCGGATCTTCGAGAAGCTCGCCGCGTTCGCCAACTTCGGTTTCCCCGAGAGTCATTCGCAGTCGTTCGCGTCGCTGGTCTTCTACTCCTCGTGGTTCAAGCTCTACCACCCGGCGGCCTTCTGCGCGGCGCTGCTGCGGGCCCAGCCCATGGGCTTTTACTCGCCGCAGTCGCTCGTCGCCGACGCGCGGCGGCACGGCGTCACCGTGCACGGGCCGTGCGTGAACCGCAGCCTCCCCTGGGCGGACCTGGAGAACGCCGGCACGGAGGTGCGGCTCGGGCTGGCCGCGATCCGCACCATCGGTGACGACCTCGCCGAGCGCATCGTCGGCGAGCGGGACGCGCACGGCGCCTACACGGGGCTCACCGATCTCACGGGCCGCGTCGAGCTCACGGTCGCGCAGTCGGAGGCGCTCGCCACCTCCGGCGCGCTGGACTGCTTCGGCCGGGACCGTCGGCAGGCGCTGTGGGAGGCCGGCGCCGCCGCGCGGGAGCGCCCGGACAGGCTGCCGGGCACGGCCACCGCGGGCGCGCCGCCCGCCCTGCCGGGCATGAGCGAGACGGAACTCGCGGCCGCGGACGTGTGGGCCACGTCGGTCACCGTCGGCAAGTACCCCACGGAGTTCCTCCGGCCCGCCCTCGACCGGCTCGGCGTCGTGCCCGCCGACCGCCTGCTCGGATTGCCCGACGGGGACCGCGTGCTGGTCGGCGGGGCCGTCACGCATCGGCAGCGGCCGGCGACTGCGGGCGGCGTCACCTTCATCAACCTCGAGGACGAGACCGGAATGGTGAACGTGGTGTGCAGTCAAGGACTGTGGGCGCGCTACCGGCGGCTGGCGCAGTCGGCGCCCGCGCTACTGGTCCGGGGGAAGCTGCAGAACGCGGAGGGTGCGGTCACCGTCGTCGCCGACCGGCTGCAGCGCATGGACCTGTCGGTGCCCTCCCGATCCCGTGATTGGCAGTGAGGGTAGCCTTAGGCAAGTGATGGAGGAGGCCGACGAACCGGACCGGACCACCGCGCCCGAGCTGCGCGAGGTGCTCGAGGACCTCCGCCGCCGCGAGCCCGTCTTCCACGGCTCTTCCTGGGATTCGCTCGCCGCGTTCGACGACGCGGTCGCGGCCGACTTCTGGGAGGTCGGGGCCTCGGGGCGCCGGTACAGCCGCGCCCACGTCCGCGCGGTGATGGAGCAGCGGCTGACCTCGCCACCGGACGAATCCGACTGGGAGACCAGTGAGTTCCAGGTCCGGGCGACGGGCGCCTCCGTCTACCTGCTCACCTACACGCTGACGCAGGGCGAGCGCATCACTCGTCGGCTCACCGTGTGGCGTCGCCGGGAGAACCGCTGGGCCGTGCTGTTCCACCAGGGCACGGTCGCCGAGACCTGACCCGCTCCGCCCGCCGTGGATTCACGGCGTCGGCGAGCGCTACCCGGCGAGCGTCAGCCGGCGAGCGCGCGGTGCGCCGCGTCCCGGCCGATCTCGACGGCGCGGGAGATCAGCGGACCGTCGTTCGAGAGCCGGCCGACGGCGGGGCTCCCGGGCGGGACCCACACCTGCAGCACCTCGGCGTGGCCCGGCACCACGGGCTCCGGTGCGGGCGCGGCCCGGCGGGCGGTGAAGTAGGCGTCCAGGACCCACTGCTCGGCGCGCGAGGACCGGGGTGCCGCGTCCGCCTCGACGGTGCGCAGCACCAGCAGGTGCGTGGCGCCCTGTTCGATCGGGGTGGCGAGTGGCACCTTCTCGGCGAGGCCGCCGTCGAGGAACTCCCGGCCCGCGAGCCGTACGGGCGGACCGGCGAGCAGGGGCAGGGCGGTGGTCGCGCGCAGCGCGGTGCGCAGGGTCGCGGCGTCGGTGACGTGCGGCGCGAGGTCGGCGACGCGGCGCGTGTGCGCGTCGACCGCCAAGGGGTGCAGCGTGATCGGGCTGGCGAGGATGGCGGCGAAGTTCATCGGCGTGACGTCGGAGTAGACCCGCTCCACGAGATGTCGCGTATCGACGACCACGCCGCCGCGCAGCACCCGGCGCGGGTGCACCACCCGTTCGGCGAGGACATCGTCCCAGCCCCACGACGGCAACCACCGGCGGCCCTCGCCGGAGACGAGCCACGCCGCGTTGAGTCCGCCGCCGGAGGTGCCGTAGACCGCGTCCACCGCGGGGAGGAGGCCGAGCTCGTCGACGGCCATCGCCATGCCCGCGGAGTAGGCCGAGCGCGAGCCGCCGCCCTCGATGCACACGGCGATCCGCAGCCCGTCGGAGCGATTCCCGGGCAGGCTGCCCGAGGCGATCCGGGCGCGCAGCGCGTCGAGCACCGTCATCGCGCGGGTACCCCGTAGCCGGCCAGCCCGAACGTGTCGGTGAGACGATACGACCACGCGCTGATGCCGCCCGCCTGGTTGCCGCCGACGGTGGTGACCGTCTCGCCCGACACCGCGACCACGAAGTTGGTGTGCTGGCGCATCGTCGGGTGCTCCGGCGTGTAGAGCACCACGTCGCCGGGTTGCGGGCGGTACGCCGTGGCGGACTCGAACCTCCCGGCCTTCTGGAAGTACTCGGTGAGGGTGTACACGCCGGGGATGCGCCACGTTCCGGAGTTCGGGTTGTGCAGCGGGAGGCCGGAATCACGGAGCACCGTCGAGACGAAATCGGCGCACCAGGGCTCCTCGACGCCCTCGGAGTAGTACGTGCCGGGGCGGTTCGCGTCGAACTCGCGGCGCACGTCCTCGAGGATCCGCACGCGGGCGGGATCGAGCCCGGTCGTATCGACCGCCGGGTAGACGCGCGGCCTCAGCTCCGCGGGCAGGTGCCGGAACAGCGGCGTTTCGTACGCGGCCGACAGCCACACCACACCGCCCGCGAGCACCACGATCGCGGCGATCGCCGCGGCGACGATGAGTCCCACCTTCCTCAACCCCATGAATCCACTGTACTCAGTAGTGAACCTGCGATCATGGAGCGATGAGCCCGCGCACCGTGACCTGCACGATCAAGCCGGGGAGTCGCAAGGGCCCCGCGGTGGAGGTCGACGGTGCCGGCGCGCTCACTCTCTTCGTGCGCGAGCCGGCCACCGAGGGGAAGGCGAACAAGGCGGCGGTCGCGCTGCTCGCCGCCCACCTCGGTGTGCCGAAGTCCCGGGTGCGGCTGGTCGCGGGGCAGACCAGCCGCCTCAAGCGGTTCTCCGTCGACGACTGAGCCCGGCGCGACCGCGGCGTCAGCCCTCGATGACCGCGACGAGGTCGCCGCCGTCGACCTGGGTGGCCCCGGCGAGGGCGACCCGGGTGACGGTGCCGGCGACGGGGGCGGTGATGGCGGCCTCCATCTTCATGGCCTCGATGGTGGCGATCTGGTCGCCGACCTCGACGGTGGATCCGGCGTGCACCGTGGGCGTGACGACGCCCGCGAAGGGGGCGGCGACGTGTCCCGGGTTCGTCCGGTCGGCGCGCTCGGCGGCGGGCACCTCGGCCTGCACGGCGCGGTCCCGCACGGAGACGGTGCGCAGTTGGCCGTTGAGGGTGCAGACCAGCGTGCGGTTGCCGTGCTCGTCGGGTTCGCCGACGCCTTCGAGCTTGATCAGCAGCTCGACGCCGGTGGCCAGCTGCACGCGGTGCTCCTCGCCCTGCCGCAGGCCGTAGAGGAACTGGTTCGTCGAGAGCTTGGAGACGTCGCCGAATTCGGCCAGGTGATCGGTGAACTCACGCATCGGGCCGGGGAACAGCAGGCGGCTCAGTGCCGCGCGGCGCTGCTCGGACGTGCCCGCGAGTTCGGCGGCCTCGTCGGCGGGGACGTCGCTCATCGGCGCGGCCTCCGCGCGGCCCTCCAGCGCGCGGGTGCGCAGCGGCTCGGGCCAGCCGCCGGGCGGGGTGCCGAGCTCGCCGCGGAGGAAGCCGATCACCGAGTCGGGGATGTCGTAGCGGCCGGGATCGGCGGCGAAGTCGTCGGGGGAGACGCCGGTGCCGACGAGGGCCAGGGCGAGGTCACCCACGACCTTCGACGACGGGGTGACCTTCACCAGGCGGCCGAGCATGCGATCGGCTGCGGCGTAGGCGTTCTCGATGTCCTCGAAGCGCTCCGCCAGGCCCAGTGCGCCGGCCTGCTGGCGCAGGTTCGACAGCTGCCCGCCGGGGATCTCGTGGTGGTAGACGCGTCCCGTCGGGGCCTTGAGGCCGGATTCGAAGGGCGCGTACGCGCCGCGCACCGCCTCCCAGTAGGGCTCGAGCGAGCAGACGGCGTCGAGGTCGATCCCGGTGTCGCGGTCGGTGTGCGCGGTGGCGGCGACGATCGACGACAGCGAGGGCTGGCTGGTGGTGCCGGACAGCGGGGCGGCGGCACCGTCGACGGCGTCGGCGCCCGCGGTCCAGGCGGCGAGGTAGGTGGCGAGCTGACCGCCGGGGGTGTCGTGGGTGTGCACGTGCACCGGGAGGTCGAACTCCTTGCGCAGCGCGGTCACCAGGGTGGCCGCGGCGGCGGGCCGCAACAGCCCGGCCATGTCCTTGATCGCCAGGATGTGTGCGCCCGCCTTGACGATCCGCTCGGCGACGCCGAGGTAGTAGTCGAGGGTGTACAGGCTCTCGTCGGGGTTCGCGAGGTCGCCGGTGTAGGAGAGCGCGCCCTCCGCGACCGCCGTGTTCGTGGCGAGCACGGCCTCGATCGCGGGCCGCATCTGCTCGACGTCGTTGAGCGCGTCGAAGATCCGGAAGATCCCCACGCCGGTGGCGGCCGCCTCGGCGACGAAGGAGTCCGTGACCTGTTGCGGGTACGGGGTGTACCCCACGGTGTTCCGGCCGCGCAGCAGCATCTGCAGGCAGATGTTGGGCATCGCCGCGTGCAGCGTGGCGAGCCGCTCCCACGGATCCTCGTGCAGGAACCGCAGCGCCACGTCGTAGGTCGCGCCGCCCCACGCCTCCACCGACAGCAACTGCGGTGTCAGGCGGGCCTCGTACGGCGCGATGGTGGCGAGCGCGGAGGTGCGCACGCGGGTCGCCAGGAGCGACTGGTGCGCATCGCGGAAGGTGGTGTCGGTGACCGCGAGCGCGGTCTGCGCGCGCAGATCCGCGGCGAAGCCGGCCGGGCCCAGGCGCTCGAGGCGCTGCTGCGAGCCCTCCGGGGCGGGGGTGTTCAGGTCGACCGTCGGCAGTTTGTCGTTCGCGTACACCTTGGTCGGCCGGGTGCCGTGCGGCTTGTTCACGGTGACGTCCGCCAGGTAGCGCAGGATCTTCGACGCCGTGTCCTGCGAGCCGCGCGCCGTGAGCAACTCCGGACGCTGCTCGATGAAGGACGTCGTCACCTCCCCCGCCACGAACGCCGGATCGGACAGGACCGCCTGCAGGTACGGGATGTTGGTGGCGACACCGCGGATGCGGAACTCCGCCAGGGCGCGCCGGGCCCGGACGATCGCCGTCTCCCGGTCGCGCCCCCGGGTGGTCAGCTTGACCAGCATCGAATCGAAGTGCGGGCTGATCTCCGCGCCCACCGAGGTACCGCCGTCCAGGCGGATGCCCGCACCGCCGGGGGTGCGGTACGCCGACACCCGGCCGGTGTCGGGACGGAAGCCGTCCGTCGGGTCCTCGGTGGTGATGCGGCACTGCAGCGCCGCTCCGTTGAGCCGGATCGCGTCCTGGGTCAGCCCCAGCTCGGGCAGCGTGGAGCCCGACGCGACCTTGAGCTGCGCGGCGACCAGGTCCACATCGGTGACCTCCTCGGTCACCGTGTGCTCCACCTGGATCCGCGGGTTCATCTCGATGAAGACGTGGCGCCCCTCGGGATTCACCAGGAACTCGACGGTGCCCGCGCAGCTGTAACCGATCGCCGTGGCGAACTTCACGGCATCGGCGCACAGGCGCTCACGCAGCTCCGCCGAGATGTTCGGCGCGGGCGCCATCTCGATGACCTTCTGGTGCCGCCGCTGCAGCGAGCAGTCCCGCTCGAACAGATGGATCACGTTGCCCGCGCCGTCCGCCAGGATCTGCACCTCGATGTGCCGCGGGTCGATCACCGCCTCCTCCAGGAACACCGTCGGATCACCGAACGCCGATTCGGCCTCCCGCGAAGCGATCTCGATCGCATCCCGCAGATCGGCGATCTCGGCGACGCGCCGCATACCGCGGCCGCCGCCGCCCGCGACGGCCTTGACGAAGACGGGGAAGTGCATGTCCTGCGCCGCGGCGAGCAACTCGTCGACGTCCGACGACGGCGCCGTCGACGTCAGGACCGGCAGGCCGGCCTCCCTGGCCGCAGCGATCGCCCGCGCCTTGTTGCCCGTCAGCTCGAGCACCTCCGTCGGCGGCCCGACGAAGGTGATACCGCGTTCCGCGCACGCCGCCGCCAGATCCGGGTTCTCCGAGAGGAATCCGTAGCCCGGATAGACCGCGTCCGCCCCGGCCTTCACCGCGATCCGGATGATCTCGTCCACGCTCAGGTACGCGCGGACCGGATGCCCCTCCACCCCGATCTGATACGCCTCGTCCGCCTTCTGGCGGTGCGGGGAGTTCCGATCCTCGTACGGGTACACGGCCACCGTCCGCGCGCCGCTCTCGACGGCCGCGCGGAATCCGCGGATCGCGATCTCGCCGCGGTTCGCCACCAGGACTGTATTGAACATGTTGTGCTACCACCGGTCTTCGTGGGACTGACGACGTACTCTTCCGACGGCCGGCGACTGTGTGCCCCGCCGTCGCCCTCGATGATATGGACCGCGCCGCCGGCGCCGTAGGTGATCGCGGGAACGGGGTGGTCGGGGCGTTCGCCGCACCACCGACCACGCGCCGGGCTGCGAGCCCGCCGTCTTTGCGGGCGCATCCGGCGCGGAAGGGGCATGATGACGCGCATCACTCATATCCAGGAGGTCGGATGAACGACGAGCTCGAGCCCGCGGCCGCCGAGACCGATGCGACAGCCGGGACCGGCACGAACGCCGAGACCGGTACGAAGGCGGCCGAGGTCGATGCGAGGGCCGACGATCCGGCGCAGCGCGGGGAGGCGGCGGGCGGACCCGGCGACCGCGAGCCCGGCGCGCCCGCACTCCTCGACCGGGCCCGCGAGTGGTGGTCGCACCGCTACACCTTCACCGGCACCGCCGTCGGACTGGTCTTCCTCTGGCTCTCCCTGACCCCGTCGCTGCTGCCGCGCGGGCCGCTGTTCCAGAGCCTGGTCAGCGGTGGTTCCGGCGCGCTCGGCTACATGTTCGGGGTCTTCGGCGTATGGCTCGTCCGGTTCATGCGCTCCCAGGACTCGACCCCGCCCGCGCCCCGCAAGGCGTGGTGGTGGTTGCTGGGCATCGGCGTCGTCGGCACGACCGGCATGGTGCTGTTCTTCGACGCCTGGCAGACCCGGCTGCGCGACCTGATGGACGTCGAGTACCTGCGCTTCGTCGACTACCTGGAGATCGGCGTGCTGTCGATCGTGCTCCTCTACGTCTTCGTCGAGGTCGGCAAGGGCGTGCGCACGCTGGTGCGGTGGATCGCCGGCAAGCTCGGCAGTTACTGCCCGCCCCGGGTCGCGGCGGTCGTCGCGGTCGGCCTCGTCCTCTTCCTGTCGGTCGGCATCATCAACGGCGTCGTCGTGCGCGGCGCGATGGACGCGATGAACACCGCGTTCTCCAAGGTCAACCGGGAGGGCGGCAACGACCGCCCCGCGCCCACGAGCGCCTTCCGCTCGGGTGGCCCGGGATCGATCGTCGAGTGGTCCTCGCTGGGCAAGCAGGGGCGCGTCTTCGTCTCCAACGCGCAGACCGTCGAGCATCTCACCGCCTTCAACGGCGCCCCCGCGATGGAGCCGATCCGCACCTATGCGGGCCTCGGCTCCGTCGACTCCGACGATCCCAACCGGTACAAGGCCATCGCGGAGAAGACCGCGCAGGAGTTGGAGCGCACCGGTGGCCTGCGCCGCAAGGTGGTCGCCGTCGCGATGACCACCGGCACCGGCTGGGTGAACGAGGCCGAGGCGGGCGCTCTCGAGTACATGTACAACGGCGACACGGCGATCGTCAGCATGCAGTACTCGTACCTGCCGAGCTGGCTGTCCTTCCTCGTCGACAAGCAGAACGCGCTCGACGCGGGCCAGGCCCTCTTCGAGGCCGTCGACAAGCGGGTCAAGGCACTCCCCGAGGGGCAGCGACCCAAGCTCGTGGTCTTCGGCGAGAGCCTCGGCTCCTTCGGAGGCGAGGCCCCGTTCCTCTCGCTCAACAACCTGCTCGCCCGCACCGACGGTGCGCTCTTCTCCGGGCCGACGTTCAACAACGAGATGTGGGTGCGACTGACGCAGCAGCGCGACGCCGGCTCGCCGGAGTGGCTCCCCGTCTACCAGGACGGCGCAGCAGTCCGGTTCGCCGCCCGCGCGGAGGACCTCGGGAAGCCGTCCGGCCCGTGGAACGGCCCCCGCGTGGTGTACCTCCAGCACGCCTCGGATCCGATCGGGCGGTGGACCCCCGACCTCGCCCTCAGCAAGCCCGACTGGCTGCGCGAGGAGCGCGGGATCGACGTGCTGTCCTCGGTGTCCTGGGTGCCGATCGTGACCTTCCTCCAGGTCTCGGCCGATATGGCGGTGGCGGTGAACGTCCCGGACGGCCACGGGCACAGCTACGTCAAGGCCGCGGCGGACTCCTGGGCCGCGATCCTGGAGCCGCCCGGCTGGACGCCGGAGAAGACCGCGAAGCTCCGGCCGATCCTCAACAGCCAGACCGGTTACAACCCGCCGACCGGCTAGCCCCGTGGGGCGGCGCCGGACGGTCCGGCGCCGTCAGACGGCCCCGTCGAAGCCGTTCTGCCGCCACGCCTCGTAGGCGACGATCGCGGCGCTGTTGGCCAGGTTGAGGGAGCGGCGGCCGGCGAGCATGGGGATGCGCAGCGCCTCGGTGATGCGCGGGTCCGCGAGGACCTCGGGCGGGAGCCCCGTGGGCTCGGGGCCGAAGAGGAGGACGTCGCCGGGGGAGTAGGCGACCTCGTGATGGTGGCGGGTCGCGTGTGCCGTGTAGGCGTAGACGGTGCGCGGCTCCAGCGCCGCCCACGCGGCGTCCAGGTCGGCGTGCACGCTGACGTGCGCGAGGTCGTGGTAGTCCAGGCCGGCGCGGCGGAGCTTGGGCTCGGACAGATCGAATCCCAGCGGCTCGACCAGGTGCAGCTCGCATCCGGTGACGGCGGCGATACGGATCGCGTTGCCCGTGTTGGGGGCGATCCGGGGCTCGAAGAACAGAATGCGGAACACGGGTGACGATCCTGTCACCCGTGTCCCGCACTCGGGGGAGGAGGGGCGGTCAGCCGACCAGGTCGGTGACGCGCTGCTGCACCTGCTTGGCGGTGCTCCGCAGCTGGAAGGCCGAGATGACCTGCACGATGCCGATGGCGACGGCCCAGATGCCGGCCACCAGCACGAGCACCTCGACCGAGAACGGGTACGCGATGAGCACCGCGCCGCCGGCCAGGCTGATCAGGCCGAGGAGCACGACCCACACGCGGTTCGGGAGCTGCTTGTCGGAGATGCCGATGACGATCGACGTGACGCCCGAGAAGATCCAGCTGACGCCGATCCAGATACCGAGGATCGCCACCGAATTGACGACGTCGTCACGGAAGCAGGAGACGCCGAGGACGAGGGCGAGCGCGCCGCTGATCACGGTCAGCACGCGGTGCTGCGTCTCGCCGAGCAGGCCGGCGATCACCTGGAAGGCGCCGGTCAGGAGGAGGAAGATGCCGAACAGGATGCCGACGACCAGCGTGGTGGGGCCGGGCCACACCGCGATGATGACGCCGAGCACGATGGAGAGGACGCCGAGGGCCAGGATGGCCTGCCACGTCGATTTGACGCCCTGCTGGATGTCCTGCTGGAGGGGACTCTGATGTGTCATGGGATCAGTATCTGTTGGATCGCGAAAGAAGGCGACTCGAAACGGTGGAATCGGCGCGCTGACCGCAGGACGATAGGATCGCACCGTGACGGCGCTCGTACTGGACGGTAAGAAGACCCGCGACGAACTCTTCGAGAGCTTCCGTGCGCGCGTGACCGCGCTGCGGGCCCGCGGGGTCGTGCCCGGGCTCGGCACCGTGCTCGTCGGGGACGACCCGGGCTCGCACTCGTACGTCAAGGGCAAGCACGCCGACTGCGCGAAGGTCGGCATCGAGTCGATCCGCCGCGATCTGCCGGCGCAGATCACGCAGGCCGATCTCGAGGCCGTGATCGACGAGCTCAACGCGGACCCCGCCTGCACCGGCTACATCGTGCAGCTACCGCTCCCGAAGCACATCGACGAGAACGCGATCCTCGAGCGGATCGACCCGGCGAAGGACGCCGACGGCCTGCACCCGACCAACCTGGGCCGGCTCGTGCTCGGCGCCGCCGGGCCGCTCCCGTGCACGCCGCACGGCATCGTCCACCTGCTGCGCCGCTACGAGGTCCCGCTCGACGGGGCGCACGTGGTGGTCGTCGGGCGCGGCGTCACGGTCGGCCGCCCGATCGGCCTGCTCCTCACGCGCCGCTCCGAGAACGCCACGGTCACCCTGTGCCACACCGGTACCCGCGACCTGGCCGCGGAGGTGCGGCGCGCCGACATCGTGATCGCCGCCGCGGGCGTTCCCGGTCTCATCACCGCCGACATGGTCAAGCCCGGCGCCGCCGTGCTCGACGTCGGCGTGAGCCGCACCGCCGATGGCCTGCGCGGCGACGTGGACCCCGGCGTCGCCGAGGTCGCCGGGCATCTCTCCCCGAACCCCGGCGGCGTCGGACCCCTGACCCGGGCCTTCCTCCTGGGGAACGTGATCGACGCCGCGGAGCGCGACCTCGCGCGTTCGGACGGGGCCGAGTGACCGAACCCGCGGTCGAGCAGTACCGGCGCGCCAGGATGGTGCGCGCGGTGATCGCGAACGCGGGATACGTGGCCGTCGTCGGGGTGCTCACCACCGGCATGGTGCTGGTGGGGCTGGAGTACTGGCGCCGCGGCCTGTTCGTCTTCGGCGCGGGAACGGGCCTGGGGGCTCTCCTGCGCGCCTTCCTGCCAGAACGGCGGCAAGGCCTGCTGCGCGTGCGCAGCCGGTGGTTCGACGTCACGGTGCTGGCGCTGGCCGCCGCCGCGATCCTCTTCGTCTCGTGGGGGATCAGCTCGCTCGACACCTAGCGCAACCCGCATACTTGAAATGTTAAATTTCTATTCCTGTATGTAACGTTTCGGCATCGGGTACGATGTGGTGAGATAACGGCTCGGCACGAGACCCGATCGGAGGTGCCATGAGGATCTCGTCCTTCGGCGCATCCGTGGGCTCGGGGCCCGTGCACTGCGTGCTCCTCGACATCGAGGACGGCCACGTCGTCGATCGTCAGGCCCGCACCATCGATCCCGGCCCGTACCGGCTGGGGCGCCGCGGCAACCTGCTCTCCTCAGGCTTCGACCTGCTGGCGAGCCACGCGGAGCGCGATGTCGACGCCTCCGGGGTGGCCGTGCGCTCGCGGCGCGACCTCCTCTCCGTCCGCCTGGGCGCGCGCGGCGGGGTCCGCGCCGCCGGCATCGTCCGCGATGCGGACGCGGTCCTGCGCGGCCTCGGTGAGCGCGGCTCCATCGCGCGGTACGACACCGCCCTCGTCGCCGATCTCGGCGTGGACGGCACGCGCCTGTACACCGTCCGGGACGGCGCGGTCACCGCGGAGCGTCGCACCCGCGCCGTCGTCGTCGACGGTGACCGGGCCGCCCCGGCCGATCACGTGGCCGCGCTGGTGCGCTCGGCCGTCGCCGGTTCGCCCGCCGCGCCGCAGGCGCTGGCCGTCATCGGTACCGGCGCGCTGAACGCCGGTGTGCGCGAGGCGGTCTCCGCTATTGCGCGGGATGCCGGAATCGAGCCCGTCCTGGTCGAGGAGCCCGAGACCATCACGGCGTCCGGCGCCGCGCTCATCGCGGCCGATCGCCGGGTCGCGGGGACCGCGCCGTCGTCGTTGGTCGACAGCGGCATCGGCGTCCTGGGCGGGCACAGCGTCCGGCTCACCGCGGCGATCCTGCCGCTCCTCGTGGTCGCCGCGCTCACCGGCGCGGTGCTGGCGACGGGGTACGCGACCGGCATCATCGGCCCGGCCGCGCGCAGCACGGAGGAGGTGGTTCCGACGTCGTCCGACTCGGTGACCTCCGAGGATGCGACATCGACCACCCGGGAGCGGATCTCGACGGTGACGTCGACGCTCCCGCCGGAGAAGCCGATCGTGCCGACGACGGTGGCGCCCGAGCCGGGGGGCGGGGACGTCGTCACGCCGACGATGACGACCTTCGCGCCGCCGCCGCCGGTGGCGCCCACGACGACCCGGCCCCCGGTCACCCCGACGCCGACCGTCCCGCCGACGTCGGCGACCGGCACGTTGCCCACCACGATCCTCCCGACCATCCCGACGGGTACTCCGTCCGGGACCACGGTTCCGGGAACCCCGACCGACGGCACGTCCCCCGGCACCCCGGAATCGCCTCGGCCCACGCCGGGGAACGGCCTCGTCGCTCCCGGAACCGGGAGCGCGCAGGGTGCAACCGGTTCGAGCTCGACCCCGGTGAACACCGGAGCGGTGCAATCGGATCCGACGTCGACGGAGGTGGTTCCGGGCGAGCCGACGGCCGACCCCGCGGCGCCGACGGTGACCGAACCGGCGCCCTGACGGGCGCGGCGGCGAGGACGGTCAGCGGCGCGCGAACTCGAGCGTGCGCCGGAGCAGGGCGTCGACGGCGTCCATCTCGGTGAGGAAGCCGTCGTGCCCGTCGCGCGAGTGCACGATCACCGGATCTCCGCTGCCGGGCAGTAGGGCCGCGAGCTCGCGCTGCAGGCGCAGCGGGTAGAGGCGGTCGGAATCGATGCCGCCCACCACGATCGGGACCCGGCAGCTGCGCAGGGCGGCTTCGACCCCGCCGCGGCCGCGGCCCACGTCGTGATGATTGAGGACGTCGGTGAGCACCACGTAGCTGCCGGCGTCGAACCGGTTCACCAGCTTGTCCGCCTGGTGGTCGAGGTACGAGGTCACGGCGTACCGACCGCCCGCGCGCGGATCCTCCTCGCCCTGCGGCCGGTTCTCGAACCTGCTGTCCAACTCGATCTCGGTGCGATAGGTCAGGTGCGCGATCCGGCGGGCGACGCCCAGCCCCGCATCCGGGTGGACTCCGCTGTCGTGGTAATCGCCGCCCTGCCAGTGCGGATCCGCCTTGATCGCGGCGATCTGCGTTGTCTGCGTACCGATCTGGTCGGCGGTGGCTCGGGCGCCGACGGCGAGGACCAGCGCCGAACGAAGGAAGTCGCCGTACATCAGGGCCCACTCGAGCGCCCGTGCGCCGCCCATGGATCCGCCGACGACCGATGCGATGTCGTGCACGTCGAGGGCCCGCAGCAGGGCGGCCTCGGCCTCCACCTGGTCGCGGACGGTGATCACCGGGAACCGGGAGCCGTAGGGCCGGCCGTCCGGCGCGATCGACGCGGGCCCCGTCGAGCCCGAGCAGCCGCCCAGGACGTTCGCGGAGACGACGCACCACTCGTCGGTGTCGACCGCGGCGCCGGGGCCGATCAGCCCGTCCCACCAGCCCGCGGAGCGGTGCTCGGCGTCCGCCGGGCCGGTGACGTGCGAATCGCCGGTCAGCGCGTGGAGTGTCACCACGACGTTGTCGCGAGCCGCGTTGGGGGTGCCCCAACGCTGGAAGGTCATCGTCACGTCGTCGAGGATCTCGCCGGACTCGAGGACCAGGGGGCCGAGCGGAACCGCCTGCAGCGCACCGTCGGGAACCCGGGCCCAGTCATCGGCCGGACTGTCGACGGGCCGGCCCGTGCGGGTGCTGATGGTCACCGAACCCTCCTCGCGCTTGCCACCCGACGGGGACCGCCGGGAAACCGGGTCATCACCCGGGGCACCCCACCGCGGCGGAGGGTTGCCGGCCAGCAAGCCGGGGCTGCGCGCTGACACTCATGACCTCTACCAGCAGCATAACGGACCGCACCGGCCGTGAACGAGGTCACAGGTGCGGGCGGGAAGCGCGGATGAGGGCGTGGTGTTACACCGTTACGTGGAATCTTCTGCCCGGACAAGACTCGCGATCGGCGCCATGGCGCTCGGTGGCTTCGGCATCGGCACCACCGAATTCGCCGCGATGGGGTTGCTGCCCGACATCGCCGCCGATCTCGAGGTCACCGAGCCCGTGGCGGGCCACGTGATCTCGGCGTACGCACTGGGCGTCGTGGTCGGGGCGCCGCTCATCGCCGCGGCCTTCGCGCGAGTGCCCCGCCGGGCCCTGCTGATCGCGTTGATGATCGCCTTCACCGTCGGCAACGCCCTGTCGGTCTTCGCACCGACCTACGGCACCCTGATGGCGGCGCGCTTCATCGCCGGACTGCCGCACGGCGCCTTCTTCGGCGTCGCCGCCCTGGTCGCGGCTCATCTCGCCGGCCCGGCGGAGCGGGGCCGAGCGGTGGGGCAGGTGCTGATGGGGCTCTCGGTCGCGAACGTGATCGGTGTGCCGCTGGTGACCTGGCTCGGGACCGCCGTGAGCTGGCGCTCCGCGATGGGCGTGGTCGTGGTGATCGGCGCCGTCACGGTCGCGGCGCTGCTGGCCTTCCTCCCGGCGGTGCAGATCCCCGTGACGAACCCGCTCACCGAGCTGGGTGCGCTGGCCCGCCCGCAGGTGTGGTTCGCGCTGCTCACCGGCGTCGTGGGCTTCGGCGGCATGTTCGCGGTCTACACGTACATCTCCACCACGCTGACCTCGGTGTCGGGCCTGAGCGCGGCGTCGGTGCCTGCCGTGCTCGCCGCGTACGGCGTGGGAATGGTGATCGGCAACGCGGTGGGCGGGCGGGCGGCCGACGGCTCGGTGACCCGCTCGATCGCGGTGGCGCTCGCGGCGCTGGTCGTGCTGCAGGCGCTGTTCTCGGTGTTCGCGCCCCAGCCCTTCGCCGCGGTCACGCTCTTCTTCCTCATCGGCCTCACCGCCTCGGCGCTCGTGCCCGCGCTGCAGACCCGCCTGATGGACGTCGCGGGCGAGGCCCAGACCCTGGCCGCCACGCTCAACCACTCCGCGCTCAACATCGCCAACGCGCTCGGCGCACTGCTCGGCGGTGCCGTCATCAGTGCGGGCGGCGGGTACACCGCGCCCGCGCTGGCGGGCAGCGCGCTGGCGCTGGCCGGCCTGGTCGTCTTCGGCGTCGGCATGCTGCTCGCCCGGCGGACTTCCGAACCTGTCGGTGCTCCTCGGTAGGGTCTTGGGCTATGCGAAGGATTCTCGCCCTGTGCGCGATCGCGCTGCTCACCGTCTTCGGGCTCGTGGCGTGCGGCTCGTCGACCGCCGGCCCCACGGCCACACCGAAGCCCGCCGCGCCCTCCGCGGCCGCCGGGACCTCCGTCGCCGGAACGCCGGGGGCCGTGCGGTCGTCGAACGCACCGGAGCGCGTCCTCGCGACACTCGCCCGGATCGATGCGGGTACCTGGCCCCCGAAGGACGGCTCCGGCACGCAGGGCGGCCGCAACTTCGGGAACTTCGAGCGGCGCCTGCCCGCGACCGATAAGCAGGGCAAGCGCGCGAAGTACACGGAGTGGGACGTCAACGTGAAGAAGTCCGGCCGCGGCCGCGACGCCGAGCGCATCATCACCGGGGCCGACGGCGGCGCCTGGTACACCCTGGACCACTACGAGACCTTCACGAGGATCCGATGAGCACCCTCCCGCAGTTCCTCACCTCCGGCACCGGCGCCGCGCTGACCGGTACCGACCTGGACGCCCTCAAGCGCCGGGAGCGGCCGCGCGTCATCGTGGCCCGCGGTAGCCGGATGCGCACCAAGTCCGCGCTGCTCGACGAGGTCTCGGCCGCGCTGCAGTTCCCGCTCGACTTCGGTGCCAATTGGGACGCCCTCGCCGACAGCCTGGGCGATCTCGACCAGTTCGGCGGCCCCGCCCTCGTGGTGCTGGGCATCGCCCAGGCCGAGCAGGTGCTCGCCGACGAACCGGACTCCCTCGCGACCTTCGTCGCAGTGCTCGCCGACCGCGCGGTGCAGGTGCTCCTGTCCGTGTCCGACGATGCCGACGTGGCCCCGGTGCGCTCCGCCTGGGCCGCGGCCGGCCTGACCGTGGAGGCGCTCGCGTGATCATCACGTCGATCAACGTCAACGGCATCCGCGCCGCGGTGAAGCAGCGCTCGGAGGAGAACCTCGGCATGCTGCCCTGGCTCCGCGCGACGAAGGCGGAGGTGGTGCTCCTGCAGGAGGTGCGCGCCACCCACAAGCAGACGGTCACGGCGCTCGCGCCCGCCCTCGAGGAGGGATGGCACCTGGCGGCCGCCGAGTCCTCGACCGCGGGCCGCAACGGCGTCGCCGTGCTCTCGCGGCGCGAGGCGGACGCGGTGCGCGTCGGCTTCGGCAGCGAGGAGTTCGACCACACCGGCCGCTACCTCGAGGCCGATTTCGACGGGCTCACCGTGGGCTCGCTGTACCTCCCGTCGGGCGACGTGGGCACGGAGCGGCAGGACGAGAAGGACCGCTTCCGCGCCGAGTTCGGCGCCCACCTGGCGAAGCTGGGCCGGCGGCGGCGCGAGGTGCTGGTGTGCGGCGACTGGAACATCGGTCACACCGAGCTGGACATCAAGAACTGGAAGGGCAACGTCAAGAACTCGGGCTTCCTGCCCGAGGAGCGGGCCTGGATGAGCGAGTACATCGGCGAGGGGCGCGCCTTCAAGGACGTCGTGCGCGAGCTGCACCCGGGCGAGCCCGGCCCTTACGCATGGTGGTCCTGGCGCGGCAAGGCCTTCGACAACGACTCCGGCTGGCGCATCGACCTGCAGATCGCCAACAATGCGCTGGCGAAGCGGGCGGTGTCCGCGCGGGTCGAGCGCGCCGAGGCCTACAACCTGCGCTGGTCGGACCACGCCCCCGTCACCGTCGAGTACGCGGACGCGGTTCGCGGATCGGCAGGCTGATCGCGCGGAACCGCGCCGCGACAGGGCCACTGGCGCCGAGCGGGATCGCGGTACCGATCGAGATCGTGGGGACGAACGCCGCGACGTGGGCCGCGACCCGATTGCGATCGGCTGCGAGGGGGCGCGGTGCACGCCGTCGGCGGCGAGCTCCTTCACGAGCGGGTAGAACCTTTCCCGGCTCGCGCCCTCCGGGGTGAGCCGGATCAGATGTCACCTGTTCGTGCAGCAGTCCGCGGCGCATTACCGCCCCGTGTTACCTATGGCCATCAGGTCCGTCCCCACTGTCACGGTGCCGTCGTATCCGCGCTGCGCCTCCTTCGTCCACACCGAAGCGTCGATCGTGCGACCACCGGTCTCCTCGATGTGTGAAAGCACCAAGGACGGAACTTCTGCGCTCTGTGCGATGGGGCCGACCTCGTCGACAAAGACGTGCGACTTGCGGTGGTGGTCGACCACGTCGCTGGTCAATCCCGCGTCCTGCGGGATGCGCAGGGCCTCATGCACGAGGATGTCGGAGCCCTTCGCCATCCGGATCAGGTTCTCGGACCGCCTTGTGTCGCCGGAGAATGTGACTGATCCGTGGTCCGTATCGAAGCGGAACGCGAACGCTGGAAAGACCGGGCCGTGCGGTACTAATGTCGCGGTGACCTTGACCCGATCGTCCTCCATGACTGTGAAAGGACGCATGTCGGGCGCGGTGTTATCCCATCTCGCGCCGACATCTTCAGGGATTCCGATCTCGCGGACATCAGGTAGGTCCCGTGGATCGCGGAAGCCGGCATCGCGCAGGAAGATATTGCTCGTGTATGCGAATGCCTCGTGGAGCTTCTCCGTCATCACACGTGTACCCGGGACGGGATTGGTCGGCGCCACGGTGGGCACCTTCCGTCCGCCGAGAGCCGCAGGAAGCTCTCCCGCCGACCCGGGGCCGTACACCGGTAGGCCGGTCGGAGTCACATCACCGTTCCTTTCTCCGGTGGTGCCCGCCATCAGGAAGAAGTTGTAGTAATCAGCGACGTGATCGGCATGCAGATGAGTGAGAAAGATCCCAGCCAACTCGCGGTACTGCAGGCCCGCGCGCTTGAACTGGGTCACTGAGCTACGCCCGCAGTCGACAAGGTAAACCTTGCCGTCCACGAGAAGAGCCGTAGAGATCCCTGCCCGGTCAGCTGCCGGAGGCGGCCCGGCCTTAGTGCCGAGCAGTACGAGTGAGAACTTGGCTCCCTCAATTGACGGCGACGGAGTCGGGGATGCGGACACGGGCGTACGCCTCTCGCTCGGATCGCATGCAGCCAGGGCGCCGGCCGCGGTCAGCGCAGCGCCCCCAGCCAGGGCCCCGCGCAGGAACCGACGACGGCCGAGGTCCGTACCGACATCGGGAATTAGGGGTTTCCGTGTGGCGCCCACGCTAGTTCCCCGCCGTATCGACGCCGACTACGCGCGCTCGGAGCGCGGATCCGCGCACCAGTATCGGATTCCGTGCCAGGTGACAGTGGTCGGGTCTTGAAGTGCCGATTGTCTTCGCCGGCGGGTGACGGTGCGCCCCATTGCCTGCCAACAGTGTCAAACGCATATGAGCTCCTTCATTATTCGCCCGTGCCTCCGCGTACCACCTCTATGGCGGACGCCTCCATCGGTCGGCACGCTATGAAGATAGTCGACAATCTTGAAGAGTTTCGAAAATTAGGAGGATTTGTCATTGACTGCGGCGCGCTGCGCTAGCCAGTGCGGCTTCGGGGCCTTGGGGGCACCTCGGGTGACCGACGGGCACCGTCGGACGGAATACCGAGGAGACCCTGTGCACGGAAGTCGATAGACTCGTTCCCCGTGACGGAAACCGCCCCCACCCCCGCGAAGCGACAGCGCGCGCTGTCGGGCATCCAGCCGACCTCGGACTCGTTCCATCTCGGCAACTATCTGGGCGCGGTGCGGCAGTGGGTGCAGCTGCAGGACGAGTTCGAGACCTTCTACTTCATCCCGAACATGCACGGCATCACCACGCCGCACGATCCGAAGGCGCTGCGCGAGCGCACGGTCTTCGCCGCGGCGCAGCTGCTGGCGCTGGGGGTGGACCCGGCCCGCTCGACGATGTTCGTGCAGTCCCAGATCCCTGAGCACGCCGAACTGACCTGGGTGCTCAGCTGCATCACCGGCTTCGGCGAGGCCAGCCGCATGACGCAGTTCAAGGACAAGTCGGCGAAGAACGGGACCGACAGCTCCTCGGTGGGCCTGTTCACCTACCCGATCCTCATGGCGGCCGACATCCTGCTCTACCGCCCGCAGCTCGTGCCCGTGGGCGAGGACCAGCGGCAGCACCTCGAGCTCACCCGGAACCTGGCGCAGCGCTTCAACACCCGCTTCAAGAAGACCTTCGTGGTGCCCGAGGCGTACATCGTCGGCGACACCGCGAAGATCTACGACCTGCAGAACCCCACCGCCAAGATGAGCAAGTCGGCGGAGTCCGACGCGGGGCTGATCAGCATCCTCGACGATCCGAAGGTGATCGCGAAGCGGGTCAAGTCGGCGGTCACCGATACCGAGCGGGAGATCCGGTTCGACCGCGAGGCCAAGCCGGGCGTCTCCAACCTGCTGACCATCGAATCGGCCTTCACCGGCACCCCGATCCCGGAGCTGGAGCGCGCCTACGAGGGCAAGGGCTACGGCGACCTCAAGACGCAGGTCGCCGACGTCCTCGTCGACTTCGCCACGCCGCTGCGGGGCCGGGTTCAGGGCTACCTCGACGACCGTGCCGAGCTGGACAAGGTGTTGACCTCGGGCCGCGAACGGGCGCGCGAGATCGCGTCCCGCACCCTCGCCGACGTCTACGACAGGGTAGGGTTCCTGGCGCCCTAGCCGATGTGCAGTAGCGAACTGCAGGAGGACGTCTCGACATGCTCCAGAAGTACCGCGACAAATGGCCGTGGTTCGACCACATCATGGCGGCCGCCATGCGGTACCAGGACAAGAAGGGCGACTACTTCGGCGCCGGGATCACGTACTTCAGCGTGTTCGCGTTGTTCCCGCTGATCATGGTGGCCTTCGCCATCGGCGGCTACATCCTCATCAACGACGCCGAGCTGCTCGCGGAGATCAAGAACCAGATCAACACCGTGATCAGCGAGGAGAGCCTCCGCACGTCGGTGAGCGACCTGATCGACCAGGCCATCGCCTCCCGCGGGACCGTCGGCATCGTGGGCCTCGCCGGCGGGCTGTGGGCCGGCCTCGGCTGGATGGCCAACGTCCGTGCGGGCCTCACCGAGATGTGGGACAGCGAGGTGCCGGAGCAGAACTTCGTCAAGACCAAGTTCGCCGACCTGGGCGCGCTCGCGGGCCTGTTCGTCGCGCTCGTGGCCTGCATCGCGCTGATGGCCGCGGGCAGCAGCCCCCTCACGGGCACGCTGCTCAAGGCGGCTGGGCTGGACGACATGCCCGGCCTGCACTTCGTGATCTCCGGCGCGACCCTGCTGGTCACGCTCCTCGCGCTGTGGGTGCTGTGGACCTTCGTGATCGCGCGCCTGCCCCGGGTGCAGTTCCCGTGGCGCAACGCCACCCGCGCGGGGCTGATGGCCGCCGTCGCCTTCATGATCCTCACGCAGCTGGCCACCCTGCTCATCGGCAGCGCGATGAAGGGCCCGGCCGGCGCCACCTTCGGCCCGATCCTCGGCATCATGCTGTTCATCTACTTCACCGCGCGGATCGTGCTGTTCGCGACCGCCTGGGCCGCCACGGATCCCCGCAACCAGCGCTACGTGATCCCGGCCGCCCCGGAGCCCGTGGTGATCTCTCCCGTGGTCCGCTCGGAGCCCGACGCGGGCCGGACCGCGATCGCGGGCGCCGCGGGCCTCGTCGCGGGGCTCGGCCTCGGATCCCTGTTGCGCCGCAAGCGCTGACGCGCCCGGCTCAGGCGTCCTCGGCGGCGGTCGCGCGCGGCAACGTCCGCCCGCGGAAGAAGGCGGGGCGGGTCACGGCGCACGCGATCATCAGCGGCAGTCCCAGCACCAGCATGCCGATGCCGATCACGAAGACCCCGCCGATGCCGCCGATCACCGTCTGTCCGTAGTCGGGCGCGATCATGTCGACCGCGCTCTGCACGAAGGCCCAGATCATCGCGATCCCGCCGAGCACGGGCAGGACGAGGCGCAGCACCAGGTTCCGCACCGACCGGCGCAGCGTGCGGCGGAAGTACCAGGCGCAGGCGAAGGCCGTGATCGCGTAGTAGAAGGCCACGGCGAGCCCCAGCGAGCTGATCGAGTCCTCTAGGGTGTTGCGGCTCAGCAGCGCCAGCGTCAGGTAGAAGGCGAGGGCCGACGCGCCCATCACGACGGTGCCGAACGAGGGCGTCAGGTACTTCGGGTGCACCCGCGCGAAGCGTTCCGGCACGGCCTTGTAGATCGCCATCGCGAGGGTCCCTCGCGCCGTGGGCAGCACCGTCGACTGGGTGGAGGAGAGCGCCGACAGCGCGACCGTGAGCACGAGGAGGCCCGCGAGCGCCGCGCCTCCGACGGGGCGACCGAGCACGGTGAGCACGTCGTCGTGGTTGTCGGTGTTCCCCAGCCCGAGGCCGGTCGCGCCGAAGCCCGAATAGGACTGCACGGCAACCGCGACGAGCACGTACGTGCCCATGAGTACGACGGTCGCGAGCACTGCGGCGCGGCCGGGGGTGGAGGACGAGTCCTTCGTCTCCTCGCCGACCGCGAGGCACGCGTCCCACCCCCAGTACAGGAAGATGCACAGGATCACGGCGGCCGCGACCTGTGAGGCGCTCAGGCCCGTCGGGTCCAACCAGTCCCAGCTCGGCCGCACGGCCTGCGGCCCGGCGGTGCCCCGGTACACCGCCCACAGGGCTGCCCCCGCCGCGACGGCGAGGACGACGAACTGGATCGACATGAGCACGTTCTGCATTCGCTCCGAGACGACGATCCCGCGGTACGACACCCAGGTCATCGCGACGATGAGCGCGCACCCGAAGCCCACCACCGCCAGGCGGTCGTCGGCGAGTGCATCGAGGCCCGCGAAGCGCAGCAGGTAGGCCGCGGAGATCTCGGCGACGTTGGCCAGGCAGATGATCGCCGAGACCGCGAGGCCCCAGCCGCCCATCCAGCCGATCCACGGACCGAACGCCCTACTGCCCCAGGTGAAGGTGGTCCCGGCGTCGGGCGTGTCCGAGGCCAGTTCCTTGTACGCGACGGCCACCATGAGCATGGGGAGGAAGGCGACGACGAACATCGCGGGCGCCTTGCCCTGGACGTGCCCGACGACGCCGCCGAGCGTCGCAGCGAGGCTGTACGCGGGCGCCGTCGACGACAGGCCGATCGCCATGTTGCTCAGGAGGCCCAGCGAATTCGAGCGCAGCCCCTTGTCCGGGACGGCGGCGGCGCTGACGGGGGCGGCCACCGCTCAGCGACCCCGGTTGGTGCGCATCGCGGCGCCCACCAGGACGGCGATCAGGCCGAGGCCGCCGACGCCGATCAGTAGCCGGGTCCCGCCCGCCATGCCCGACGGTCCGCTCTCGACCACGACGTCCGGCTGCCCCTGCTCGGCTCCCTGCTCCGGCCGGTGCGCGGAGCCGTCGGCCTCGACCAGCGTGCCCACGGACTTCCCGCGCAGCGCGACGCCGTATTCGAGGAGGCGCCGGTACTGGTCCCAGTAGGTGTTGCCGGTCTGCGACAGGCCGAACATCTGGACGATGACGTAGCGGTGACCGTCCCGGTCGACCGCGCCGACGAAGGTCTTCTTCGCATCGTCGGTGTAACCGTTCTTACCTGCGACAGCGCCCGGGAAGTCGGTGAGCAGCCGGTTCTCGTTGACGATCGGGTACGGCGCCACGGAGGTCGGCGCGGGCGGCGGGCTCTGCCCCGGCGGGGGCGGCGNCGACGNCGCGGTGGTCGGCACGGGCGGGTGGCCGGGGAAGGTGACCTGCGGCGTCGCGGCGATCCGCACGAACCGGTCGTCGCGCAGCGCGGCGCGGAGGATGAGCGCCATGTCGTACGGGCTCGAGCTCATGCCGGGCCCGTCGAGGCCGGACGGCGATGCCGTCCGCGTGTCGCGGGCGCCGAGGGACGCCGCCAGCGCGTTCATCTTCGTCAGCGTGGCGTCGACCCCGCCGAGCTGCCGGGCGAGCGCGTGCGCCGCATCGTTGCCGGATGCCAGGAGGAGCCCCTCCAGCAGCTGCTCCACGGTGTACCGGCCGCCGACGTTCACGCCCGCGCCGTTCCCCTCCTGCGCCGCGTCCTCCGCCGTACCCTCGACCACCGTGCCGAGGTCGAGATCGCGCAGCACGACCTGCGCGAGGAGCACCTTGATCGTGCTCGCGGGCCGGTACCGCCCGTGCGGGTCCTTCGCCGCGACGACGGTGCCGTCCGTCGCGTCCGCGATGAGCCAGCCCGCCGAGTCGATGCCGGGCGGGACGGGCGGCGCACCGTCGGGCAGGACGAGCCCGCACCCGCTCAGCTTCCCGCCGCCGACCGGCGGGTCCGGCACGGCGAGCGGGGTGGGGGTCGGCTGCCCGGGCTTCGGGACCTCGGAGGCGTCCACGGCGGGCGGCGGGACCTGCTTGTGCGGGCAGGCGTCGGTCACCAGGGTCTTCGCCGCGGGGCCGGGCGTCGGCGNCGNNGCGGGGCCCGGCGTCGCGGCGTCCGCGGCGGCGAGGACGAGGACCAGGCCGGCGGTCGCGAGGACCCGGCCCGCGGCGGTCAGAGTGCGCGCGATCATCGCGCTCATCGTAGTCGGCTACGGTGGCGGAATGACGGAGCGTTGTTCGAGTTTCACCGACGAGCCGCTCCCCGGCACCGCGACCACCGAGACCGGCTGGCTGTGCATCGAGAACGAGTCCGGCTGGGGCCGTGACCCGTTCTCGGGGGAGACCTTCGCGCCGGACGTCGGCCGGGCGATCGACCGATTCGCCGACGAGCGCGGCCTACGGGTGCTGCTGGTCCGGCGGCCGGGCCGGGCCGGGGGCGTCCGCGGGCGGATGCGGGTCCTCGTGGCGAATTCCGTGCCGGGGGAGACGACGCTGCGGATGTTCACCGTCGCCGACTACGCGGACATCCCGGACCTGCCCCTCGACGACCCGTCCGCGGGCGAGCCCGCCGGGCCCATCGCCCTGGTGTGCACCAACGGCAAGCGCGACGTGTGCTGCGCCGTGCTCGGGCGACCCATCGCGACGTCGCTCGCCGGCCGCTACGCCGAGCCGGTGGTGTGGGAGTGCTCGCACACGGGCGGGCATCGGTTCGCGCCCGTCGTCATCGTGCTGCCCGCCGGCCACACCTACGGCCGGGTCACGGTCGCGCAGGCCGAGGAGGCCCTCGCCGCCGCGCGCGCCGGCGTCGTCGCGACGGCCGGGCTGCGGGGCCGGTCGTCGATCCCGCCCGCCGAGCAGGCCGCCGAGGTCGCCGTCCGCGAGCTCCTCGGCCCCGTCGGGCCCGACGTCCTGCGCACCGGATCCGACGGTGCCGGCACCGTCACCGTTCGGCACGAGGACGGGCGGGTGTGGACGGTGACCGTGACCGCCGAGGACCTGCCGCCCCGGATGATGTCGTGCGGGAAGAAGCCCTCGGCGGCGCGAGCGTGGCGCATTTCCGGCCTCATTGCGGACGAGAACTGACACCAATACCCGCGAGACTCGTGGGTATGACTGAGACGACACCGGAGCCGGGCTCCTACAGCGACCCGGAGATGCCCTGGAACACGCTGACCGAGGAGACCATCGGCGACTGGAACGCGAACGTGATCGCCGAGTTCCGGGCCAACGGCGGGATCGTCGGCGGCGCTTACGAGGGCGGCGCGATGATCCTGCTGACCAGCACGGGAGCGCGCTCCGGCCGCTCGCACACCGTCCCGCTGGGCCCCCTGTACCGCGGTGAGCAGATGTACGTCAGCTCGTTCATCGAGAAGGCGTACCCGGCGTGGTGGCACAACGTGCGGAAGAACCCGGAGGTCACCGTCGAGATCGGCGCGCGCGCCGTCGCCGCCACGGCCCGCGCGCTCGAGGGGAGGAGTACGTGGAGTTCGCCGCGTGGGCGCTCGCGGACAACCCCGATCTCGCGGCCTTCCAGGCGACCGTCGACCGCCCGATCCCGCTGGTGACGCTCACCCCGCACTGATGTGAGCGGTGTCACACGGCGGTTCGTCCCGCTTCGGGCGAATTCGTCCGAACCGAATATTCCATCTGGAGTATTCGCCGCGTAGCGTGACCGACGAGCGTGCGATCGGAGGTGGGACATGGCGCGGGAACGGGCACTGACGCCGCTGGCGATCGCGGCGCTGGCCCTGCTCACCGAGCGGGACATGCACCCCTACGAGATGTTCACGACGATGACCGAGCGGCGCGAGGACCTCGTGGTCAAGCTCCGCGCCGGCTCGCTCTACCACGCGGTGAACCGGCTGGCCGAGGACGGCATGGTCGTCGACGTGGCCACGGAGCGCGACGGCAACCGGCCCGAACGCACCACCTACGCCATCACCGCATCGGGCCGGGAGCGACTGCAGGACACCCTCGCGGCCCTGCTGGCCGAGCCCGCCCAGGAGTACCCGAGCTTCCCTCTCGCCGTCTCCGAGGCCCACAACCTGGATCGCGACCGAGTGCGCGGCCTGCTCGCCGCGCGCCTGCGCCACCTCGAGGCCGACACTGCCGCGATGCGCGAGGGGCACGCCCGCGCGCTCGGCCACGCGGCCGAAATGCACCTGCTCGACCTGGACTACCTCATCGCGATGCGCACCGCCGAGGCCGATTGGCTGCGGCGCACCGTCGAACGACTCGACGACGAGACCCTGGAATGGAAGGCGACCTGTCATGACGAATGACGCCACCACCGCGAAACAGTACGACCCGGGCGCCCTGCCCGGCCTGCCGTCGGGTTATCGCCCCTGGCCCGCCCTGTGGGCGCTGGTCGTGGGCTTCTTCATGATCCTCGTGGACTCGACGATCGTCTCGGTCGCGACCGACGCGATCTGGATCGACCTCACCAAGGGCTCCGATCTCAACGGCGTCATCTGGGTGACCAGCGGCTACCTGCTGGCGTACGTGGTCCCGCTGCTGCTCGCCGGGCGTCTCGGCGACATGTACGGTCCCAAACGTCTCTACCTCGTCGGCCTGACGATCTTCACCCTGTCGTCGGCGTGGTGCGGGCTCTCGGGATCGATCGGCATGCTGATCGCCGCCCGCGTCGTCCAGGGACTCGGCGCGGCCCTGATGACGCCCCAGACGATGGCCGTCATCACCCGGACCTTCCCGGCGAACAAGCGCGGCACCGCGATGGCGCTCTGGGGCTCCGTCGCCGGCGTCGCGATCCTCGTCGGCCCGCTGGCCGGCGGCGTGCTGGTGGACCGGCTCGGCTGGGAGTGGGTCTTCTTCGTCAACGTGCCCGTGGGCATCGCGGCCTTCATCGCCGCGGTGATCCTGGTGCCGAACCTGCCCACGCACAAGCACAAGCTGGACGTCCCCGGCATCGTGCTCAGCGCCCTCGGCCTGTTCCTGCTGACCTTCGGCCTGCAGGAGGGGCAGAAGGAGGACTGGTCGGCCGGCATCTGGACGATGATCCTCGGCGGCCTGATCCTGCTCGTCGTCTTCGTCTGGTGGCAGAGCAGGGCCGCGGAGCCGCTGATGTCGCTGAGCCTGTTCAAGGACCGGAACTTCTCGCTCGCGAACGCGGCGATCGCGTGCATGGGCTTCTCGGTGACGGGCATGTCGATCCCGCTCATGTTGTTCGCGCAGAAGTCGATGGGGCTCACGCCCACCCGCTCGGCGCTGCTGCTCATCCCGCTCGCCGTGATCTCCGGCGCGCTGGCGGCACCGTCGGGCAAGCTCGCCGACAAGGTGCACCCCAAGTACCTCACCGGGTTCGGCTTCGCCGCCAACGCGGCGGCCCTGTTCTGGCTGGCCTTCGTCGCGCACGACACCACGCCGGTCATCGGCATCCTGGCCCCGATCGCGCTCATGGGCGTGGGCAACGCCTTCATCTGGGGCCCGCTGGCGGCCACCGCGAACCGGAACCTGCCGCTGCAGCTCGCCGGCGCGGGCTCGGGCGTCTACAACATGACCCGGCAGGTCGGCGCCGTGCTGGGCAGCGCTGCGGTCGGTGTGCTCATGCAGCACCAGATCGAGGAGAAGTTCACCGCCGCGACCGGCCACGCGGCGAGCGGTGGCGGTGCGATGACGACGGGCGCCCTGCCGGGGATCCTCCGCGGTCCGTTCGCCGACGCCATGGGGTCGACGATCCTGCTGCCCGCCGCGGCGCTCGTGGTCGCCTTCGTCGTCGTGCAGTTCTTCGCGACCCCGACGCACCAGAAGACCGCCGCGACCGTCGACGCCTGACACCGCTCACCGCCGGCCCCGAGGACGGGGTCGGCGGTGAGCGGTGGCGCTGCGGCTCAGCTGATCCGGCGACGATAGGCGAGCATCGCGCCGCCGTACGCGAGCACCAGGATGCCCGTGCACCACGCGAGAGCGGAGACGAGATCGCCGCTGTCGACGGGACGCTCGGCCAGCAGCGCGGAGATCGTGTTCACGATCGACGTCACCGGCTGATTCTCGGCGAAGGCGCGGACCGGTCCGGGCATTGTGTCGGTGGGGACGAAGGCCGAGCTGATGAACGGCAGGAAGATCAGCGGGTAGGAGAACCCCGTCGCGCCGTCGACCGACTTCGCCGTCAGGCCCACGGCCACCGCGATCCACGTGAGCGCCAGGGTGAACAGCGCGAGGATCCCGGCGACGCCGAGCCAGGCGAGCGGCCCGCCGACGAGCGGAAACCCATGATCAGCCCCACGCCGATGATGATCACCACGGTGATCGCGTTGGCCACCATCGACGTGAGGACGTGCGCCCACAGCACCGACGACCGCGCGATCGGCATGGACTGGAAGCGCTCGAAGATGCCGCCCTGCATGTCGTTGAACAGCCGCAGCGCGGTGTACGCGATGCCGGAGGCGATGGCCATCAACAGGATTCCGGGGAGCAGGTAGTTCACGTAGTTCGCATCGCCGGTGCTGCCCTTGATCGCCCCGCCGAAGACGTAGACGAACAGGAGCATCATGGCGATCGGGGTGATCGCGGTGGTGACGATCGTGTCGACGCTGCGGGTGATGTGCTTGAGCGAACGGCCCAGGAGGGCACCGGTATCGGAGACGGCGTAGGTGGTCATGATCGGTCCTCGGTGGTGGGGGAATCGGAACGGGTGCCGGTGAGCGCGAGGAAGATCTCCTCGAGCGTGGGCTGCTTCTCGACGTACTCGACCTTCGCCGCGGGCAGCATCCGCTTGAGCTCGGCGAGGGTGCCGTTCGCGATGATCCGCCCGTCGCGCAGGATCGCGATCCGATCGGCGAGCTGCTCCGCCTCCTCCAGGTACTGCGTGGTGAGCAGCACCGTCGTGCCCTGGGCCGCCAGCTCTTTCACGACGTCCCACACGTCGATCCGGGCCTCGGGGTCGAGCCCGGTGGTGGGCTCGTCGAGGAAGATCACCGCGGGGTCACCGATCAGGCTCATGGCGATGTCGAGGCGGCGGCGCATGCCGCCGGAGTAGGTGGCGACCTTCCGCCCGCCGGCGTCGGTGAGGCGGAACCGGTGCAGGAGCTCGTCGGCCACGGCGCCGGGGTCGCGCTGGTGCCGCAGGCGCGCCACTAGCACCAGGTTCTCCCGGCCGGTGAGGATCTCGTCGACCGCCGCGAACTGGCCGGTGAGGCTGATGGATTCGCGGACCTGCTGGGCCTCGGCGGTCACGTCGTAGCCGTGCACGACGGCGGTGCCGGCATCGGGGCGCAGCAGCGTGGACAGGATGCGGACCAGCGTGGTCTTGCCCGCGCCGTTCGCGCCGAGCAGGGCGAAGATGCTGCCCGGCACCACGTCGAAGTCGACGCCGCGCAACACGGGCAGGTCGCCGTAGGACTTCTCGATCCCGCGGACCTCGATGGCCGCGGTGGTGGTCATGGTCATGGTGTTCTCCTGGTGGGGGTGTGCGCTCAGCGAGCGCGCCGGATGTCGATGTCGCCGAACTTGGCCCGGGCGCGGACGGCGACGTGGTCGCCGGTGATGGAATCGGGGAGGCTCTCGTCGAGGTGATTGCGGACCCGCCCCTCCTTGGAGGACAGGTCGAGCCAGGCCGGAACGCCCTCCGCCACACCGACGGTGAGCTTGCCGTAGCTGCTCTCGAGGTCGATGACACCGCCGGAGACGTCGCCCAGGGTGATGGCGCCGTAGGCGGTCTTGGCCGCGACCGACGCGGTGGCGCGGTCGATGTCGAGGTCGCCGTAGGACAGGTTCGCCTCGACGCCGCCGTGCGTCTCGCCGATGCGGATGCCGCCGTGGGAGGCCTTGAGCAGGGCGTCGCCGGCGATCGAGTCGATGCGGATCTGGCCGTGGTCGGCGGTGATCTCCGCCGAGCCGTCCACAGTGCCGGCGGTGGCGTTCCCGTGCCCGGCGCGCAGCCACAGGTCGCCGGTCGTCTCCAGCTCGACGGAGCCGGTCGTCGCCTTGATCCGGGTGGCGGCGAGGCGGCCCTCGGTGCGGACGCCGCCGACGGCGCTCTCGGCGGTGAACCGCGAGCCGGCCGGCAGTTCGACCCTGACGTCGACCGATTCGGTCGCGCCGATGAGGCTCTGGAGACCGAACTTCGGCTTGGGGCCGACCACGGTGAGCCGGGCACCGTCGAACTCGACGCGGGTGGCCTCCGCGCCGCGCACGTCCGCCGGCTTGGTGGGCGAACTGGGGGAGACGGTGACGACGGTGTCGGTGCGGTCGCTCGCGATCACGTCGATGTCGCCGGCCTGGAGATTGATCGCGAGGTCGATGGGCTCGGGGGNGGGGAAGACGGGCATGGCGGAACCTTTCGAGGGTGTGCTCGGCCGACCCCGCGGGGGCGCGGGGTTCTCGTCGGGCTGTTCGGCTGTGGGGCTGTTCGGTTGTGGGGATGGAGTGGGTGTTCGGGAGGTGCTGCGGGTCAGCGGGCCCAGCCGGCGAAGTCGTCGCCGGTGCGGAGGGCGCGCTGCGCGGTCCGCCGCTTGCGGGGGGCGAGCGCGGCCGCGACGGCCCGCACGAGCCAGGTGTTCACGGAGACGCCCTCCGCTGCCGCGGCCTCGTCGACCTGGGTCTTGAGCGCGTCGGGCAGGCGGAGCGTGGTCCGCGAGGTGCTGGTGTCATCGAAGTCGACCCCGGTGGACGTCGTGGCCTCGTCTTCCGCCTCTGCACGCGCGGCGGCGACGACGAATTCGACGTCGCGGCCGCGCAACCGCAGGTCCACGGAGCCCGGCACCAGATCGCGGGTGATCTCGGCGGCGGCGGCGGACAGGGCGTCGAGCAGCACCAGCCGGGTCGCGGCATCGAGGCCGGAGGCGAGGCGCTCCGCGCTGGCGCGGGCGTCGTCCACCCCGTTGTCGCCGGCGTCGTCGAAGTCGCGCTCGGCGGCGGCGATCAGCTGGCGCTGGAGGTCGGTGACGAAGGGCGTGATGTCCATGGCGTCAACTATGACACCACTGTGGTGTCACGTCAAGGCTCGGCTGTTGTTGCCCTGTCGCCTTGCGTGACTTAACAGCGTTGGATGCAGATGTTTTCCCAGGTGGCCGCCTGGGCTAACGCTGTTAAGTCCGAGGTGGGGTGTGACAGTGCGTGGTGTCACCGTGGTGCGACATGAGAAAAGCCCCGGACCTCGGGTGAGGTCCGGGGCGTTTCCGGGCTGCAGTAAAGGTTCTAGCGGCTGAACAGGAGGGCGCGCTTGACCTCCTGGATGGCCTTCGTCACCTGGATGCCGCGGGGGCACGCGTCGGTGCAGTTGAAAGTGGTGCGGCAGCGCCACACGCCGTCGACGCCGTTGAGGATCTCGAGGCGCTCGGCGGCGCCCTCGTCGCGGCTGTCGAAGATGAAGCGGTGCGCGTTCACGATCGCCGCGGGGCCGAAGTACGAGCCGTCCATCCAGTACACCGGGCAGCTGGTGGTGCAGCAGGCGCAGAGGATGCACTTGGTGGTGTCGTCGAAGCGCTCGCGGTCCGTGGGGGACTGGATGCGCTCGCGGGTCGGCTCGTTGCCCGAGGTCATCAGGAAGGGCTTCACGGCGCGGAAGGCGTCGAAGAAGGGCTCCATGTCGACGACGAGGTCCTTCTCCACCGGCAGGCCGCGGATCGGCTCGACCGTGATGGTGATGTCCTTGCCCTCCTGCAGGAAGTCCTTCATCAGCATCTTGCAGGCGAGGCGGTTGACGCCGTTGATGCGCATGGCGTCCGAGCCGCACACGCCGTGGGCGCAGGAGCGGCGGAAGGTCAGGGTGCCGTCCAGGTAGCCCTTGATGTACAGGAGCAGGTTCAGGAAGCGGTCCGAGGGGAGCGCCGGGACGCGGTAGCTCTGCCAGCCGGCCGCGTCCGGGTCCTCCGGGTTGAACCGGTAGACCTTGATCGTGACCATGGTGGAGCCGGGCGGAACGGGCGGCTGCACGGACGCGGGGGTGTCAACTGCGGCGGTCATCAGTACTTACGCTCCATCGGCTCGTAGCGGGTCTGCACGACGGGCTTGGTGTCGAGACGGATCCCGGACTCCAGGCCCTCGCCCTCCTTGTACGCCATGGTGTGCACCATGAAGTTCTCGTCGTCGCGGTTCGGGTAGTCCTCGCGGGCGTGGCCGCCGCGGGTCTCCTTGCGGTTGAGGGCGCCGACGACGGTGACCTCGGCCAGCTCGAGCAGGAAGCCCAGCTCGATGGCCTCGAGCAGGTCGCTGTTGAAGCGCGTGCCCTTGTCGGTGACGGTCACGTGCTCGTAGCGCTTCTTGAGGGCGCGGACGTCATCGAGGGCCTGCGTGAGGGTCTTCTCGGTGCGGAAGACGGCGGCGTTGTTGTCCATCGTCTGCTGCAGCTCGGTGCGGATCGCCATGACGTTCTCGTTGCCGTGGTCGCTGAGCATCGCGGCGACCCAGTTCTCGACCATCTCCGAGGGGTTCTCGGGGAGCGGCACGAAGTCGTGGGTCTTGGCGTACTCGGCCGCGGCGATGCCGGAGCGGCGGCCGAAGACGTTGATGTCGAGCAGCGAGTTGGTGCCCAGGCGGTTGGCGCCGTGCACCGAGACGCAGGCGCACTCGCCGGCCGCGTACAGGCCGGGGACCACGTTGTCGTTGTCGCGCAGCACCTCACCGTGGATGTTGGTGGGGATGCCGCCCATGACGTAGTGGCACGTGGGGTAGACGGGCACCAGCTCGGTGACGGGGTCGACGCCGAGGTAGGTGCGCGAGAACTCCATGATGTCCGGCAGCTTGGCCATCAGGGTCTCCTCCGGGATGTGCGTGACATCCAGGAGCACGTAGTCCTTGTTCGGGCCGGCGCCGCGGCCCTCGAGCACCTCGAGCACCATCGAGCGGGCGACGATGTCGCGCGGCGCGAGGTCCTTGATGGTGGGGGCGTAGCGCTCCATGAAGCGCTCGCCGTCGACGTTGCGCAGGATGCCGCCCTCGCCGCGGACGCCCTCGGTGATGAGGATGCCCAGGCCCGCGAGGCCCGTCGGGTGGAACTGGTGGAACTCCATGTCCTCCAGGGGCAGGCCCTTGCGGAAGACGATGCCCATGCCGTCACCGGTGAGGGTGTGGGCGTTGGAGGTGGTCTTGTACATGCGGCCCGAGCCGCCGGTGGCGAAGATGATCGCCTTCGCGTGGAAGACGTGGATCTCGCCGGTGGCCAGCTCGTAGGCGACGGCACCGGTCGCGACGGGGCCGTCCTCGGTCTCCGTCAGCGCGATGTCGAGCACGTAGAACTCGTTGAAGAACTCCACGTCGTGCTTGACGCAGTTCTGGTACAGCGTCTGCAGGATCATGTGGCCGGTGCGGTCCGCGGCGTAGCAGGCGCGGCGCACGGGCGCCTTGCCGTGGTCGCGGGTGTGGCCGCCGAAGCGGCGCTGGTCGATCTTGCCCTCCGGGGTGCGGTTGAAGGGCAGGCCCATCTTCTCCAGATCGAGCACCGCGTCGATGGCCTCCTTGGCCATGATCTCCGCGGCGTCCTGGTCGACGATGTAGTCGCCGCCCTTGACCGTGTCGAAGGTGTGCCACTCCCAGTTGTCCTCCTCGACGTTGGCGAGGGAGGCGCACATGCCGCCCTGCGCCGCGCCGGTGTGGGAGCGGGTGGGGTAGAGCTTGGTGAGCACCGCGGTGCGGGCACGCGGCCCGGCCTCGATGGCCGCGCGCATACCGGCGCCGCCGGCGCCGATGATCACCACGTCGTAACGATGTTCCTGCATGATGCGGGTGAGTCCTTCCTGGCCGTTACTGGGCGGTGGGCACGGAGGCCGGTTCGAACGAGAGGAGCGCGTACGAGCCGAGGCCGACCACGAGGATCATCGACAGCACGAGCAGGGTCTTGAGCCAGAACCGCGTGCGGTCCTTGCGGGCGTAGTCGTCGATGATCACGCGCAGGCCGTTGCCGCCGTGCAGCTGCGCGAGCCACAGCATCGTGATGTCCCAGATCTGCCAGAAGGGGCTGGCCCAGCGCTGCGCGACGAAGGCGGCGCTGATCCGGTGCACGCCCTGGCTGTCCAGCGCGAGCATGATGAAGACGTGCCCGAAGACGAGCACCAGGAGGGCGATGCCCGAGAAGCGCATGAACAGCCAGGCGTACTTCTCGAAGTTGCCGGACGCCGGACGGTGCGGCGAGCGCGGGTTGTCGAGCGAGGCGGGGCGGTCGTACTGCTTGAGCAGCGTCTTGGCGAGCTTGGGTTCGTTCGCGGTAGTCATATCTCTTCGTCCCCCTAGGCGTGCGAGATCATGATGTAGAGGAGACGCGCTGCCATGCCCGCGCCGGTGATGAGGAAGACGGCCCAGACCGCGATGGACATCGCCTTCTGGTACTGCACGCCCTTGCTCCAGAAGTCCACGAGGATCACGCGGACGCCGTTGAGGGCGTGGAAGAGAATGGCCATGACGAGGCCGATCTCGAGCAGGCCGATGATCGGCGTCTTGTACGTCTTGATGATCGCGTCGTACGCCTCGGGGTCGATGCGGATGACCGCCGTGTCGAGGACGTGGACGAACAGGAAGAAGAAGATGGTGACGCCGCTGATGCGGTGCAGCACCCAGTTCAACATGCCCGGATCGCCCTTGTAGAGGGAGACGCGGCGCGGCTCCTCGGCGGCCGCCACCTCGGTACTACTGCTCATCGAGTCCTGCCTTCGACATCGTTTCTTGGATACGGCCGGACCTCGGTCGACGGAAGGGCTGAGCCCTCGCGCCGGCGCCGATCGCGACGTATACCTGAACCCACGCCTTGACCTTAAACCCACCGGAATGTGGAATCGAAACCACGGTCCCGATGTGTTGGGGCCGAACAGATTTAGTTAGGTTTGCCTGACCGAAATTGACCCGGAATCAACAAGCCTCCGGAAGGGAGTGATCGGCTGTGCCCGACATCGACTGGGAGGCATTGCGGCGCACCGCCGTCGACGCCATGGGGCGCGCCTACGCGCCCTATTCGAAGTACCCCGTGGGGGCGGCCGCCGTGACCGACGACGGTCGCGTCGTGTCCGGATGCAATGTGGAGAATGTCTCATACGGACTGACCCTCTGCGCGGAATGCGGCCTCGTGGGCGCGCTCCACGCCACGGGCGGCGGGCGCCTGCTCGCCTTCACGTGCACCAACGCCAACGGCGACGTCCTGCTGCCCTGCGGGCGCTGCCGGCAGTTGCTCTACGAACACGGCGGCGGCGAGCTCCTGATCGACCACCGCTCCGGCCCGATGCCGCTGAGCCGGCTGCTGCCCGACGCCTTCGGGCCCGACGACATGGATGAGGTAATCCGATGACCGATGTGTTCGACGCCGTTTCCGTCATCGCCGCCAAGCGCGACGGCAAGGCCCTGTCCGACGGCCAGATCGACTGGGTGATCGACAGGTTCACCAGCGGCGAGGTGGCCGACTACCAGATGTCGGCGCTCGCGATGGCGATCTTCCTCAACGGGATGGACCGCCGCGAGATCGCGCGCTGGACCGCGGCGATGATCGCCAGCGGCGAGCGCATGGACTTCTCCGGACTGCGCCGCGACGGCCGGCCGCTCGCGACGACCGACAAGCACTCCACCGGCGGCGTGGGCGACAAGATCACCCTGCCGCTGACCCCGCTCGTGGCGTCCTACGGCGTCGCCGTGCCGCAGCTCTCGGGGCGCGGCCTCGGCCACACCGGCGGCACCCTCGACAAGCTGGAGGCGATCCCCGGCTGGCGCGCCGACCTGACGAACGCGCAGATGTTCGACCAGCTCGAGAAGGTCGGCGGCGTGATCTGCGCGGCCGGTTCGGGCCTCGCGCCGGCCGATAAGAAGCTCTACGCCCTGCGCGACGTCACCAGCACCGTCGAGGCCATCCCGCTCATCGCCAGTTCGATCATGAGCAAGAAGATCGCCGAGGGGACGGCCTCGCTCGTGCTCGACGTGAAGGTCGGCAAGGGCGCCTTCATGAAGACCGCGGCGCAGGCGCGCGAACTCGCCGAGACCATGGTCGCCCTCGGCCACGACTCCGGCGTGGACACCGTCGCGCTGCTGACGGACATGTCCACCCCGCTCGGCCGCAGCGCCGGCAACGGCCTCGAGGTCGCGGAGTCGCTCGAGGTCCTGGCCGGTGGCGGACCGTCGGACGTGGTCGAGCTGACGCTCGCCCTCGCGCGGGAGATGCTCGCCCTCGCGGGCGTCGACGACGACCCCGCCGAGCACCTCGCCAACGGGAAGGCGATGGACAGCTGGAAGGCGATGATCGCGGCGCAGGGCGGCGACCCCGATGCGCCGCTGCCCGTCGCGCAGCACACGCGCACCGTCGCCGCGCCCGCCTCGGGCGTGCTCACCGAGCTCGACGCCATGGGCGTCGGCATCGCCGCCTGGCGCCTGGGCGCGGGCCGCGAACGGCAGGGCGAGCCGGTGCAGGCCGGGGCGGGTGTCACCTGGCACGCCGGTGTGGGCGACACCGTCACCGCCGGGGAGCCGCTGTTCACGCTGCACACCGACACCCCGGAGAAGTTCGACGGCGCCGTCGCCGCGCTCGACGGAGCCGCCGTGATCGGCGCCGCCGCCGCGCCCCGCGGCTCGCTGGTGCTGGACCGCGTGACCGTCTAGGAGACGTCCGTCGAGGGATTCATGACGCGGACGGGGGCGCCCGCGAGATACGCGCGGACGTCCTCGGCCGCGTCGCCGTAGAACAGCCGGTACTGCTGCTCGGTGACGTAGCCGACGTGGCCCGTGAGCACCGAGTTCGGCAGGTCGCGTATCGGATCGTCCGCGCGCAGCGGCTCCTCGTCGAAGACGTCGAGTGCGAGCCGGATGTCGCCGCGGCGGGCCGCCTCCGCGGCCGCCGGGGTGTCGAGGACGCCCGCGCGGGACGTGTTGACCAGGAGCGCGCCCGGCCGCATCCGGGCGATGTCGGCGGCACCGACGATGCCGCGCGAGCGCTCGGACAGCACGTAGTGGATGGTGACCACGTCGGCGCGCGCGAAGAGCTCGTCCTTGCTCACCGCGGTGGCGCCGGCCTCGGCCGCCCGCTCGGCGTCGAGGTTGCTGGACCACGCGATCACCTCCGCGCCGAAGGCCGTCGCGACCCGCGCGACGCGCCGCCCGAGGCCACCGAGGCCGACGATGCCGATCGTGCTCTCGGACAGCTCCTTCCCGACGGTGCTCTGCCAGCGCCCGGACCGGATGTTCGCGTCCTCGACCGGTACGTGGCGCAGTGCCGCGAGGATCAGGGCCCACGTGTGCTCGGCGGCCGCGGCGGGCCGGTAGCCGGTGTGGCACACCGTGATCCCCAGCTCGGAGGCCGCGGCGAGATCGATCGCCGCGTTGCGTCGGCCCGTCGACACGACCAGCCGCAGCCGGGGCAGCGACCGGAGCACGTCCGCGGGGAAGCGGGTGCGCTCGCGCATGGCGACCACCCCGTCGAACTCCGCCAGCTGGGCGGCGACGTCGGTGAGCGGCTCGGTGAACACGGTGACGTCGAGCCCGGAGAAGTCCCCGTACCGGCGGGAGACGTCCTGGAAGTCGTCGAGGATCGCGATGCGCATACGACCACGCTAGCGGCCCGGGGGTAGTGCTGGCACCACCCCGGATTCTCCCGCTGGGGCCAGGGACCGGCGGGCGTCGCGGGCCTAGCGTCTACGGCATGATCGATCACGTGACCCCGTCCCCGGTGCAGCGCGACCCCGAGCGCGGCGCGCTCGTCGCACCGCTGCGCGAGCCACTGCACTTCCTCACGACCTCCGCGCCGTGGCGCGGCCTCGCGTACTTCGCCGGATCGATGCTCGTGGGGTGGGCGCTCTTCTTCCTCTACGTGGTGGTGGTGCTGCTGCCCTTCGCGCCCGCGTGGTCGTACGGGTTGGCGAAGCTGGAGCGCCTGCGGGTCACCTGGCTCGGGGATCCGGCCATCGGCGATCCGCACCCGCCCGTCGCCGGGAACCTGTCCGCCCGCGCGGGGGCGCGGCTCGGCGAGCGGGCCACGTGGCGCGAGGTCGCCTACTCGTTGCTGCTCGCGGTGTTGACCCCGATCGTGTTCCTGGGAGCGGTGATCGGCTGGACCGTCGGCGGCGGGCTCCTGCTCGGTCCGATCCTCTCCGACGAGGTCAACGTCATGGGCGCGGCGGTCGACGGCATCGTCGGCCGCGCGGTCTGGGGCGCGATCGGCGCGGTGATCTGCGCTGTGGGCCTGTACATCACCTACGCCGTCTCGGTGGCGCAGGCCGCCACCGCACGCCTGCTGCTCGGCCCCACCGAGGAGGAGCTGCAGCGTCGCGTCACCACGCTCGAGGCCTCCCGCGGCGTGCTGGTGCACTCCTTCGAGGGGGAGCGCCGCCGGATCGAGCGCAACCTGCACGACGGCCCGCAACAGGACCTCGCGAGCCTGTCGCTGCAGCTCGGCGAGCTCCAGCAGAGCCTCTCCGCCGAGACCGACGACGCGGTGCGCGCCCAGGTCGTCGAGGCGCAGACCCGGCTCGAGCGCGCCATGGCGGGCCTGCGCGACACCGTCCGCGGCGTGCACCCGCAGGTGCTCGACGACGCCGGCGTCGAGGCCGCGTGCGCCGAGCTCGGCGGCGCGATCCGGGTCGACGTCATCGCCGGCGAGGGCTGGACACCCGGCCGCCGGTTGCCCGCCGATATCGAACAGGCCATGTACTACACGGCGAGTGAGGGCGTCACCAACGCGATCAAGCACGGCGGGGCGCAGCAGGTGTGGATCACCTTCGCGGCGGGCGTGCTCGGGGTCTCCATGACCGTCATGGACGACGGTGCCGGGGGTGCGGACCCCGCGCGGGGCACGGGCCTCGCCGGCCTCGTCGAACGGGCCGAGGCGATCGGCGCGACGCTCACCATCCTCAGCCCTCCCGGAGGACCGACCACGCTCTACTGGGCGAAGGCGGTGTCGTAGTCTGCGAGCCAGGCGCAGCGGTGAGCGCAGGAGTGGACACGTGCGGACGGAAGGCGGCCGGCAGAAGTGCGGATCGTGATCGCTGAGGATGCCGTGCTGTTGGCCGAGGGGCTGCAGCGGATCGTCGAGCGGGCCGGCCACGAGGTCGTGGGCCTGCTCGGCGACGCCGACGCCCTGCGCGCCGTCGATCCCGCCGCGGTCGACCTGGTGGTGACGGACGTGCGGATGCCGCCGGGCCACGGGGACGACGGGCTCCGGGCGGCGCTCGATCTGCGCGCCGGGAGGACGGACCTGCCCGTACTCGTGCTGTCGCAGTACGTCGCGGCCGCGTACGCGCGGCGGCTGCTGGAGTCCGGCGGCGGCGTCGGTTACCTGCTCAAGGAGCGGGTCGGTCGGGTCGACGACTTCCTCCGCGCGCTGGACACCGTCGCCGGCGGGGGAGTGGTGGTCGATCCCGAGGTCGTCGCCAAGATGTTCACCCCGACGGTGCTCGACCGGCTCACGCCCCGCGAGGGCGAGGTGCTCGCCCTCATGGCGGAGGGCCGCGGGAACGCCGAGATCGCTGCGGCGCTGGTGGTCTCGGACGCGGCGGTCGCCAAGCACGTCGCGAACATCTTCGCCAAGCTGGACCTGCCGCCCGAGGAGGGCAACCGCCGCGTCCGCGCGATCCTCACGTATCTGACGGAGCGGTAGCGCGCCGACGGTGTTACGCGCCGGTAGCCGGTACGTTGACCCTATGGCGAATCCCGTTGGCCCGACCCCCATCGATCTGCAGGCCCTGCGCCGCGCGCCCAAGGTGCTGCTGCACGACCACCTCGACGGCGGGCTGCGGCCCGCCACCGTCCTCGAGCTCGCCGCCGAGACCGGATACGACGCGCTGCCGGCCTCGACGGAGCCCGAGCTCGCCGCGTGGTTCCGCGACGCCGCCGACTCGGGATCGCTGGTGAAGTACCTCGAGACCTTCGAGCACACCGTCGGCGTGATGCAGACGGCCGGGGCGCTCGCCCGCGTGGCGCGCGAGTGCGCGGAGGACCTCGCCGCCGACGGCGTGGTCTACGCCGAGGTGCGGTTCGCGCCCGAGCAGCACCTGCAGGGCGGACTGTCGCTCGACGAGGTGATGGAGGCCGTGCTCGCCGGCTTCGCCTCGGGCGAGTCCGCGGCGCGCACCGCCGGCCGGCCGATCGTGGTGCGGTGCCTGGTGACCGCCATGCGGCACGCGGCGCGGTCCCGGGAGATCGCGGAGCTGACGGTCCGCTGGCGCGACCGCGGCGCGGTCGGCTTCGACATCGCCGGCGCGGAGGCCGGCTTCCCGCCCAGCCGCCACCTCGACGCCTTCGAATACATGCGGGATCATTCCGCGCCCTTCACCATTCACGCCGGCGAGGCGTTCGGCCTGCCGTCGATCCACGAGGCGCTGGCCTTCTGCGGCTGCGACCGACTGGGGCACGGCGTGCGGATCGTGGACGACATCACCGGCGTCGAGCCCGCCGACGCCGACTTCTCCGGCGCGGTCCTCGGCCGGGTCGCCGCGCGGGTGCGGGACGCGCGCATCCCGCTGGAGCTGTGCCCGAGCTCGAACGTCCAGACCGGCGCTGTCGCCTCGATGGCGGAGCACCCGTTCAACCTGTTGGCACAGTTGCGCTTCCGTGTCACGGTGAACACGGACAACAGGTTGATGAGCGACACCACCATGAGCGCCGAGATGCTCAAGCTGGTGGAGACCTTCGGCTACGGCTGGAGCGACCTGCAGCGGTTCACCATCAACGCGATGAAATCGGCGTTCCTGCCCTTCGACGAGCGGCTCGCGATCATCGACGACGTGATCAAGCCCGGCTTCGCCGTGCTGATCGGCTGATACCCCGCACCGCCCCGCGGGGCGGTGCCCCCCNCGGCGNCGCCGCGGGGCCGGGTCACTTGGAGGTGAGCCGGTCCTCGAAGTCGTGCTCGAGTGCGCGCCACGCCTCGGCCTCGTTGTCGAACGGGCCCGACGGCGCGAGCCGGCGCGGCTGGGGATCGAGCGCGTAGGAGACGAAGAAGCCCAGCGGGGTGGTGGGGCGCAGTGCGTCGCGCACCGAGGCGTCGTCGGCGAAATCGGCCGAATCCAGGAGCAGCTCGACGGCGAGATCCAGCTGGTCGCGGTCGATGCGCCGCGGGCCGTCGGCGATGTCCTCGCCGATGCCGGGCAGCACGTAGACGTTGTCGTCGTAGACCTCGATCTCGAGCGAACCGTCGGTCGCCGCCACCCGCACCTCGTCGTAGGTGGAGACGGCCGAGAGGTCGGTGTCGTTGTCGTCCGCGAGGTACCGCGCCAGGGCGCCCTCGGAGTCGAAGACGTAGATCTTGCCCTTGCGGCCCAGGAAGACCGGGTTGTCGTCGAGGTAGCAGCGCAGCGTGTAGTACTCGCCGGTCGAGGTGATGATCTTGATCGGGTCGATGCCGACCTGCCCCCAGAAGGAGTCGTCCTCCTCGTCCTCGAACTCCTCCTCGGCGCTCTTCGCGAGCGCCACCCCGTCGTCGGCGTCCGCGTCGTCGCCCTCGTACTCGTCGTCGTCCTCGTCCAGGTCGTCGGTGTCGAGACCGGGCACGTCATCGAGGTCGTCGTCGAGGTCGTCGTCGTCCAGATCCGCGGCATCGGCGGCCAGCGCGGCGGCCTTCTCCTCGGCCTCCGCGAGCTCCTGCTCGGCGGCCTCCGTGAGGGTGGCGGACACCTTCGGCGCGCTGACGACGCCCTCGATCGCGTCGATCACGTCGTCCCACTTGCGGCTGATGATCTGGCCGACCTTGTGCCACATCTCGGCGCCCTCGCGGCCCTCGAAGTTGCGCGTGCCGATGCGCACGGTGCCGAGCACGGGATTGCCGTTGAAGAACTTGGTGACATCGATCAACTCGCAGACCTCGCCGATGAGGCCGACGATCTCGAGGGTGTCCTCCAGCTCGGCGATCACCTCGGGCGTGGGCTCCTCGGCGGCCAGCTCCGGCACCGAGATCAGGTCGAATCTGCGGTCGTCACGCGGGACGAAGGCCTCCGCCGGCAGGGTGGTGAGCGCCTCCCAGGCCGGGTGGTCGTCGAGGTCGTTCGGCTTGCCGCTGCGGGCGAAGGCGACCAGCTCGGCGACCGACGAGAAGCCGTACAGATCCTCGTCCAGGCCCAGGAAGGCCTCCCATTCGTCCTCCCCGTCACGCCACCGCGGTGCCCACAGGGTGTGCACCGGGCCGTCGGTGAGGCCGAGTTCGATCGGGACGATGTCAGACGCCATGGCGCCCAGCGTAGTGCACTACGCCGGTTCGGCGTCGGCCAGAGGATCGGAGTGCTCCCGCAGCACCTTCACCGCCCGCGGGTCGGGCTTGCGTCCCTGAAGCAGCGCTGCCTTCGCGGCGATCCGGGCGAACTGCAATTGCGTCTCGGGACTGAGGCCCGACGGACGTGTGTCCCTCACGCCGCCCTCCTCACGTGCTGCCTACTTCGTCATTATCCGGCAGGTCCGGGAGATCCGCCAGGGCGAGGGCCTCGATCAGATCGCGCTCGGTCTCCGTGGCGAGCGACGAGATCATCAGACTCGTGAGGACCGCTATGGCGATTCGCGCGACTGTCACGTCGGCGTCCGCGGTCCGCTCGACCGACCACGTCACGCGCCGCCACCATTCCGCCCGCCGTTCCGACCGTTCCTTCTGCCGCATCGTGAGCCAGACGCCCGTGAGGGCCATTGCGGCGGCGATGAACGGTGCAGCAACGAGCCACAGTGCTGTGCTCATCGACTACCCCGTCGGGCGGAAGAAGCCGTGGAACTGCTGCCCGATGTTGTCCGTGCGGACAGCCGAGATCTGCACGGGATCGCCCGCTTCGATCATCCGGCCGTCGCCGATCACCATCGCGACGTGCCCGCTCCACACGGCGAGGTCCCCGGGACGCAGGTCCGAGGCGCTCACCGACGCCCCGACGCCCTGCTGATCGGCGAGACGGGGGAGCTCGATGCCCGCCTGCCGGTACGCCCACTGGGTGAACCCGCTGCAGTCCAGCCCGACGCCCGGGGTCGTTCCGCCCCACGCGTAGGGCACGCCGAGTTGGGTGAGCGCGGCCTGCACCGCCGCGGCGGCCTTGGCGTTCGGTGCCTTCACCACCGTGCCGTCGGGGAGGCGCACGTCATAGCCTCCCTTGCCGTCGGCCGTCACCGTCGTCCTCCCGGACCGGCGGGAGGCCGCCACCGTCGTCGCCCCGGAGCCCTTCCCGGATCCGCGGCCCGAGGTGCTGCGGTTCCCGCCGCCGGTGAGGGCGGAGGCGAGCCCGCTGACCGGGGAGGACCCGCCCCCACCGCTCCCTCCGGATCCCGTCCCGGTGTGCGCGGCGCTCGCCGGGGTCGTGGTGGCGGTGGTCGATGCGGGCGTGGTCGCCGCGCCCCCGTCGACGGTGCCGGGCGCGCTCGGGGTGTTCCCCGCGAGACCGGAGACGGTCTCGGTCTCGCCGTCGAGCTCGTCGCGGATGGACCGCAGCACGTCCAGCGCCTGTTGCAGGTGATCGGCCGCGAGGGTGAGGACGGCGATCAACCCGGTGGGGTTGAGCAGTGTGGGGTTCGCTGCCTCGGCCTTGCCGACGAACGAGTCGAGGATCGCCTGCAATCGCGTGCGGCCCTTGCTCACGACCTCGGCGGCGGTGGTCACGGAGGTGCGGATCGAGCCGGTGTGCTGCGCCAGGGCACCCGCCGCGGTGCCCCCGTCGCCGATCGTGCGCTGGGCGGACGTCGCGTCCTCGCCCGTCCACGCCCGCCCGACGGTGACCGTGGTGGACGCCGTCTGCGCACTGACCCGAGCGAGTTCGGCCTCGACGGAGCGGATCGCGCGGTCGACGCCCGCCACCGAGAGGTCGCCGGTGCCGAACGCGTCGAGCAGGGCCCGCAGCGGCGCCGCCAGCGCCGCGACGATGCCGCTCACGACGCCCCCAGCAGCCCGAGCAGCGCCCCCGCGCCGCCCGCGTCCGTGGCGACCGCGGAGGCCACCGTCCGCACCGCCCCCGCGGAGGCCGAGGCGTAGAACGCGGCGAGGCGCGCCACCTCGGCGTCGGCGGCGGTCACGGCGCCCAGCAGTTCCGCCAGGTAGTCGCCGCCGACCAGGCCGAAGACCGGCGTCAGCGCCGCCGCCGAGACGGCGCCCACCCCCGCGGCGCCCGCCACCGACGAGGCCAACGAGCCCAGTTCGCTCCCGGCCGCCGCCACCGCGCCCGTCGCCATCAGAAACGGTTCCATCGCAATACCCCCTCATTGATTGGACGCCTCAGGGCCCCGCGCGGTTCCCGATACGCTGACCGCATGCAGATCACCGTGGTCGACCACCCCCTGGCCGCCGTCCGGCTCACCGCGCTCCGCGCCGTGGCCACCGACAACGCCTCCTTCCGCGCCGCGCTCAAGGAGCTCACCCAGATGCTGGTGTACGAGGCCATGCGGGAGGCCGCCGTCGCGCCCGTGACGGTGACCACCCCGCTCGAGGACACCGCCGGTGCCGCGCTCGCCGCGCCGCCGCTGCTGGTGCCCGTTCTCCGGGCCGGCCTCGGCATGGTCGATCAGGCGCACGCGATGCTGCCCGAGTCGCAGGTGGGCTTCGTCGGCATGGGGCGCAATGAGGAGACCCACGTCCCCGAGCCCTACTTCCAGTCGCTGCCCGCCGACCTCGCGGGGCGCCCCGTCTTCGTGCTCGACCCCATGCTCGCGACCGGCGGCTCGATGGTGGAGACGCTCAGCCTGCTCGCGCAGCGCGGTGCGACCGACGTGACCGCGGTGTGCGTGGTGGCGGCGCCGGAGGGCGTGCAGGCGCTCGCCGACTGCGGCCATCCCGTCCGCCTGGTGACGGCCACCGTCGACCGGGGACTGAACGAGAACGCCTACATCGTGCCCGGCCTCGGCGACGCGGGCGACCGCCAGTTCGGTCCGCGCTGGACCTGATACGGCAGCGGCGGGCGCTCAGGGGGCGACCCAGAAGCCCGTCGCCGGCTCGGTGAACTCGCCCGCCGCCGTGCTGATCACCAGACCCGTGGGGGTGATGTTGATCGTCGCGTCCGGGGCGCGCGCGACCCACCCGGGGCCGGCGGGCAGCACGCCCTCGATGCGCGTGCCCGAGCCGGTGTCGATGCGCCAGCCGGCGTAGTACAGCGCTCCGGCGCGGGCGCAGACCACGGCCTGCGAGGTGGCGGTGAGGACCATCATCCGCGCGGTGTCGCCGTCGGCGCAGCGCGCGGTGGTCCCCAGGAAGCCCAGCGCATCCGTGCCCGGGATCGACGGCGGCGGCGGTGCCGGCGCGGCCGGTGCGGCCGACTCGGGCGTGGACGTCGCGGTGGCCGAGGCGGCGCTCGACGGCCCGGACGTCGGCGGGGCGGCAATGGTCCGCTCGGCGGGCCGCTGGCCGCTGACGTAGGCGGTGGCCGCTGCGGCGGCCGCCACCACGATGAGCACACCCACCAGGACGGATGCGGCGATCACCCGGCCGCGCGCCGGGTCGGCCGAGCGGGCTGGGCGGGTCACCCGAAGGCCGCCCACTTACGCACCGTGTCGGTCACCGCGGTGAGCCGCTGTCGGGCGCGCGCCTCGGCGCCGCTCGTGTCGCTGTCGACCGTCACGGGCTCGATCACCTCCAGGTAGAACTTCGCCTTCGGCTCGGTTCCGGAGGGCCGCACGGTGACCCGGACGCCGTCGCCGCGGAACACCAGCGCGTCCGTCGCGGGGCGAGCCGTCAGAAGATCCTCACAGCCGACGGCGGTGTTTGCAACCTCAACGGGCGGGTTCGTGCGCAGCGCCGCCATGATCGCGGCGATCCGTGCGACGTCGTCCACCCGCAGTGCGTACTGGCTCGACAGGTGCACGCCGTGCCGGCGGTACAGGGCGTCCAGCGTGTCCGGCAGGCCGCTGCCCCGCGCCTTGAGCGTCGCGGCGTACCCCGCGGCGACGACAGCGGCGGAGATCCCGTCCTTGTCGCGCACCGTCGACGGGTCGACGCAGAGCCCGAGGGCCTCCTCGTAGGCGAAGACGAGCCCGTCCCCGGCGCGGACCAGGTTCTTGAAACCGGTCAGGGTGCGTGCGTACCGGGCCCCGCGGCTCTCCGCGATCGCGCCGAGCAGTTCCGAGCTGACGATCGTCGTCGCGACCAGGGGGTCCGACGGCGCCCCGTCGAGCGGTGCGTCGAGCAGGTGCGCGCCGAGCAGCGAGCCGGCCTCGTCGCCGGTGAGCATGCGCCACCCGTCGGGGAAGCGGGCGCCGAGGGCACACCGGTCGGCATCGGGGTCGAGCGCGATCGCGAGGTCGGCGTCGACGCTCTCCGCAAGGGCGAGCAGCAGATCGGCGGCGCCGGGCTCCTCCGGGTTGGGGAACGCCACCGTCGGGAACTCGCCGTCCGGGGCGAACTGCTGTTCCACGACGTGGACGTCCTCGAAACCGCTGCGGCGCAGGGCCTCCACCGCGACCTTCCCGCCGACGCCGTGCATCGGGGTCAGTGCGATCCGCAGCGGCGCGGCGGGCGCCGGGCGGAGCGAGGAGACCCGGTCCAGGTACGCGGCGACCACCTCCGCGGCCCGGGGATCGGCGGGCACCGCTGTCCGCTCGATCTCCGTCGCGGGCGGGGCCGCGGCGATGAGCTGCTCGATCTCGGCGTCCGCCGGCGATACCAACTGGGCGCCGCCGTCGAGATACACCTTGTAGCCGTTGTCGGCGGGCGGGTTGTGCGACGCGGTGATCTGCACCCCGGCGACGGCGCCGAGCGTCCTGGTCGCGAACGACACCCACGGTGTGGGCCCGGGCTCGGGCAGCGCTACGACGGCGAAACCCTGCGCCGCGAGCACCTCGGTAGCCGCGGCGAAGAAGGCCTCGGAGCCGCGCCGCGCGTCGCGCCCGACGACGACGGTGCCGCCGCCCAGGCACTTGGCCTTCAGCCACTCGCCGAGTGCCCAGGTCGTGCGGGTCACCACCGCCACGTTCATCCCCGACGGTCCGCCGCGCACCGGGCCCCGCAGGCCGGCGGTGCCGAAGGACAGGGGGGCCGCGAAGCGCTCGGCGAGCTCGTCGCCGGTGAGGGCGTCGAGTTCGGCGCGGGTCGCGGGGTCGGGGTCGCCCTCGATCCAGGCGAGGGCCTCGGCCGCGAGTTCGGCACTCATCTACATCGCCTCGATCACGTCGGCGAGCAGGCCGCCCATCCGCGCGGCCGCTTCGCGCCCGGCCTCGAGGACCTCCTCGTGGTCGAGCGGCTCACCGGTGATGCCCGCGGCCAGGTTGGTGACGAGCGAGATCCCCAGCACCGCGGCGTCTTCGGCGCGAGCGGCGATGGTCTCGTGCACCGTGGACATGCCGACCAGGTCGGCGCCCAGGGTGCGCAGCATGCGGATCTCGGCCGGGGTCTCGTAGTGGGGGCCGGGGAGGCCGGCGTACACGCCCTCGTTGAGCGACGGGTCGACCTGCCGCGCCAGCGCCCGCAGCGCGGGGGAGTACGCGTCGACGAGATTGACGAACTGCGCGCCGACCAGCGGCGAGCGGCCGGTGAGATTGAGATGGTCGGCGATGAGCACCGGCTCGCCCACGAACATGCCCTCGCGCAGCCCGCCCGCGGCGTTGGTGAGGATCACCGTCGATGCGCCCGCCGCGCACGCGGTGCGCACCGGGTGGACCACCCGGGAGAGGTCGTGGCCCTCGTAGGCGTGGGTGCGGCCGAGCAACACCAGCACCCGCTTGCCGCCGACGACGACCGCCGAGGCCGTGCCCTTGTGTCCGGCCGCGCTGGGCGGCGCGAAGTGGGGCAGCTCGGCCATCGGGACCGACCCGACGGCGGTGCCCCGTGCCGTGAGCGCGTCTGCTGCGGGCGCCCAGCCGGAGCCGAGCACCACCGCCACGTCGAAGGGCTCGCCGCCCGTCGCAGTGGTCAGCGCGGCGGCCGCCTCCCTGGCCGCAGCGGAGGGGTCATCGATACCGGTGTCACGTGCCGCGTGCAGTTGCGCCATGGCCCCAGATGCTAGCCGCTATCGTGATCCCCATGCCTTACGTCACGCGTACCCACGACGTCTTCACACTCTTCCTGGGCGATGAGGGTGTCGAGCTCTCGGAGACCAACCCCGAGAACCGCTTCTCCCCGGACTGGGTCGACGCGGTGCACGCCCGCCTCGACGAGATCGAGGCCGCGGCGGCCGGAGCGCCCGCCGCGCTGGTGGTCACCGCCACCGGCAAGTTCTTCTCCAACGGTCTCGACGTGATGTACATCCTCGCCAACACCGGCGAGCTGCCGTCGTACCTGGACCGGGTGCACACGGTCTTCAGCCGCCTGCTGACCTTCCCGATGACCACCGTCGCCGCGATCAACGGCCACGCCTTCGGTGCGGGCGCCATGCTGGCGCTCTCGTGCGACTTCGCCGTGATGCGTGACGATCGCGGCTTCTTCTGCCTGCCCGAGGTCAGCCTCAAGATGGGCTTCACCGTCGGCATGGCGACGCTGCTGCGCTCGCGCCTGCCGTACCAGAGCGCCGTCGAGGCGATGACCACCGGACGTCGCTACGGCGGCGCCGATGCGATCGCCGCCGGCATCGTGCAGTCCACTGCGTCGGAGGCCGAGCTGGTCCCCACCGCGACCGCCATCGCCGCCGCGAACGCCGCCGCCGACGGCCCCACGCTGAACAAGATCAAGAGCGATCTGCACGCGCCGCTCATCGCGGACCTCGCCGTCCCGACGACCGAAGTCAAGTTCGGCTGACGGTGACCGGTCGCGTCACCTCCGTCCTGGAGGCGCTCACCGGCACCGTCGACCGGGTGCGGGGCGACCTGATCGAGGTCAGCCACGCGATCCACGCCAGACCCGAGCCGGCTTTCGAGGAGCGGTTCGCGTCGCGTCTGCTGGCCGATGCCCTCGCCGCGCACGGCTTCGCGGTCGAGCGCGGCGTCGCGGGCCTCGAGACCGCCTTCGTCGGCAGGGCCGGCGGCGGCCCGCTGCGCGTCGCCGTCTTCGCCGAGTACGACGCGCTGCCCGGTATCGGACACGCCTGCGGGCACAACATCATCGCGGCGGCGGGCCTCGGCGCGGGCATCGCCCTCGCATCCGTCGCGGACGAGCTGGGCATCACGGTCGAGGTCTTCGGCACCCCGGCGGAGGAATCCGGCGGCGGCAAGGTGCTCATGCTGCAGCGCGGGGCGTTCGACGGTGTCGCCTGCGCGGGCATGGTGCACCCCGCGCCGTTCGACGTGGTGCGCACCCGCACCCTGGCGCTGGCCGACCTCGCGGTCCGGTACACCGGGCGCGAGGCGCACGCCTCGGCCGCTCCCTGGGCCGGCCGGAACGCGGGCGACGCCGCGACGGTCGCGCAGGTCGCGCTCGGCCTGCTCCGGCAGCACGTCGAGCCCGGACAGCAGTTGCACGGCATCGTGAGCGAGGGTGGGGCCGCGCCGAACGTGGTCCCGGCCGCGGCGGAGTTGCTCTACTACCTGCGCGCCGACGATGCCGAGTCGCTGGAGCGGCTCGCCGCGCGTGCCGGTGACTGCTTCGCCGCAGGCGCCCTGGCGGCCGGCTGCACGCACCAGGTCACCGAGGTCTCGCCCGCCTACACCGAGCTGCGCAGCGACGACGGTCTCGCCGCGGCCTACCGCGCCGCTGCGGTCGCGATCGGGCGCGACCCGGTGGCTCCGGAGTTCGAGCGGCTGGTGCCGCTGGGGAGTACCGACATGGGCAATGTGAGCCACGCTGTACCGTCGATCCATCCGCTGATCGGCCTCGAGACCGACGGGGCCGTGACCCATCAGCCGGAGTTCACGGCCGCCGCCGCCACCGAATCCGCCGACCGGGCCGTGCGCGACGGTGCGCTGGCCCTGGCCGCAGCCTTCGCTGCGGTCGCGGAGGACGAGGACGAACGCGCGCGGCTGCTGACCGGGGCCGCGCGGAGCGGAAGCGATGGAGGCGGACGGTGAGCGGCACGGCGAGCGGGACTGCGGGCGAGGATCTCTCGAGGGCCGCGTACGTCGATCAGTGGTTGCAGCGCAAGGGCGACTGGCTCCGCGAATTCCGTCGTGACCTGCACGCCCACCCCGAGCTCTCGTGGCGCGAGAAGCGCACGACGAACGCCGTCTTCGAGGCGCTGACCGCGGCCGGCCTGCACCCCCGGAAGCTGTCGACCACCGGCCTGATCTGCGACCTCGGACCGACCGCGGGCGAGCGCGTCGCCCTGCGCGCCGACATGGACGCGCTGCCGATCCACGAGGCCACCGGCCTCGAGTTCCAGTCCACGACCCCGGGCGTCTCGCACGCCTGCGGCCACGACGCGCACACCTCGATCCTGCTGGGCACCGGCCTCGCGCTGGCCGAACTGGACCGCGCGGGCCGACTGCCCGTGGGCGTGCGGCTGGTCTTCCAGCCCGCTGAGGAGGTCATGCCGGGCGGCGCCCTGTCGGCGGTGCGCGACGAGGTGATGCAGGGCGTCTCCCGCATCTACGCGCTGCACTGCGACCCCCGCGTCGAAGTCGGCCGGATCGGCGTCCGGTCGGGCGCCATCACGTCCGCCGCCGATCACGTCGAGGTCATCCTGCACTCGCCCGGCGGGCACACCTCGCGCCCGCACCTGACCAGCGACCTGATCTACGCCATGGGCACCGTCATCACGGGCCTGCCGGGCGTACTGTCGCGCCGCGTGGATCCCCGCTCCGGGACCATCATGGTCTGGGGCGCCGCGAACGCCGGCTCCGCACCGAACGCGATCCCGCAGATCGGTGCGCTGCACGGCACCGTCCGTACGGGCGAGCATCAGATCTGGGAGTCGCTGGAGCCGCTCGTGCGGGAGATCATCGGGGAGTTGCTCGCGCCCCTGCGGATCAAGCACGAGGTCAACTACACCCGCGGCGTCCCGCCCGTCATCAACGACCACCTGGCCGCCACTCGCCTCGCCGACGCGGCCCGGGCCGTCTCGCCCGACGGGGTGGTCGACACCCCGCAGTCCGGGGGCGGCGAGGACTTCTCCTGGTACCTCGAGGAGTCGCCCGGCGCGATGGCGCGCCTCGGCGTGTGGTCCGGCGAGGGCCGCCAGTTCGACCTGCACCAGCCCGACTTCGTCCTCGACGAGCGTGCGCTGGAGATGGGCGTGAAAGTCTTCACCAACGTGGTCTTCGCCTCCGTCTAGCGGCTGCGCCCAAGCGCGCTGCAAGCGCGAGTTCAGCGTCGGAGCCGAAGGTGATGCCATGACCGCCATTCGTCTGATCCGGCACGGCTCGCCCCTCACCCGAAGTTGGGTCCCTCCCACGGTCATCGTGGATGGGCGGATGTACCCGGTCAACGATGACGACGCCCTGATCCCGGTCCTGCCCGGGGTGCGGACGATCTCGGTATCGGAGAACCTGCCGGCGCCGTCGAAGTGGGCATCGATGGCTGTTTCCGTGGCGCCGGGTCAGGTCGTCACGGTGTACTTCTCGCCTCCGGCGGTGCCCTACGCAAGCGGCACGCTGGGCTTCGCGGCGCAGACCCATTCGAGCTGGACGTGGATGTACGTGATCCTCGGGGTCCTCGCCCTGGTGCTGATCGTGCCCGTCATCGTGATCCTCGCCGTCATGTACATGTCGCTCGTCGCGACGGGCTGATCGGTCGGCCTGCTGGCACGGTGTCAGCTGCGCGCATCAAGGCCTCCGGAGATGTCGATGGACGTGCCGGTCGTGTACGAGGACCGGTCGGACAACAGGAACGCGATGGTGTCGCCGACCTCGTCGGGGCGGCCCATGCGTCGCAGCGGGATCGCGCGCCGGCGTGCCTCATCCCGGCACCAGTCGGCGTAGTCCGTCGCGGCACCGGACCGCTCGTACTTCTCCCGCTGCCGCGCGGTCTCGATGACGCCGACGTTGACCGCGACGACGCGAACGCCGTCGGATGCGAGATCGGCACTGAGTGTCGCCGCGTAGTTCGCGAGCGCTGCCCGCGCCGCACCGACGGGCGCCAACTCGGGACTCGGGTGGTGTGCACTCACGCCGTTCACCAGCACGATCGCGCCCCGTGTGGCGACGAGGTGGGAACGGGCGGCGCGCACGATCGTCGCGGCCGCGCCGACCTTGATGGCGAACTGCTCGGCCCACACCTCGGGATCTGCGTCGGCACCCGCAGTCACGCCGGTTCCCGCGTTGGCCACGACGCCGTGGACGCCGCCGAAGGTACGAACCGCGGCGTCGATGATCGCCTCGACGTCCTCGGGCCGGCGGGCGTCGCCCGCGAGGAGGAGCAGTTGATGGTGCGGGGCCGCCGTGTCCGCGAAGGCGGCGGTGAGGCGATCGAGGTCGCGGGCGAAACAGCAGACCCGGGCGCCCTCGCGCAGAAGCCGCTGCGCCGTGGCGCGGCCGATGCCGCTGCTCGCGCCGGACACGACGAACGCACGGTCGCGGAGTTCAAGATCCATGTACGCGATCCCCCTTGCGATCGATGAGCGCGTCGCCGAGTGCGGTGCGGCGGTAGAGGACCCGACGGCCGTACCGCGAACTCTCGACGATACCGTTGGCGCCCAGCACCTTCAGGCTCTGCGACACAGCGGACGGTGAGATCCCCAGTGTGTGGGCGAGATCGACGACGGCTGCCGGCTCCGCGAGCGCTACAAGTAAGTCCGCCTTCGCAGCTCCGATGAGCCTCTGCAGGGCGTCGTCGGCCGCGGGCCGAACGGATTCGAAGAGCGCGCCGGAACCGCGAGCCGGGTAGGCGATGTGCGGGGCGGCGTGCCGCGGATCGTGCGCCGCTCCGACGCCGCCGATGAAGACACTCGGGACCAGCATCAGCCCCCGTCCATCAGTGGGGAACTCGCCACTGGCACTCACGCACGCCAAGTCGATGGAGAGCTCACCCGTGCGGCGCCACGACACTCGCGGCGTCAAGGACCGGAACAGCGCGGCGGGTCCTCCTGTTGCGAGTTCTCTTCCGCGGTAGGTGATGTCCGACTCGAGGACCCTCTGGATCGCGGCCCAGTGCGGTTCGATCGTCTCGCGGTGATAGCCGGCGAGCGCCTCAGCGACTCGTCGCGCCGGATATGGATCGTCGATCAGTGCAGCGAGTGCGGGAGACGGCGGACCGCCTTCGCTCAGTCCGAGGAGCTGAAGGCGGACCTTCTCGGTGTCGGCCTCCGCGACCAGTCGGAGGTGCTCGGAGAACGTGGGACGCGCGTTCTCGCCCGGCGGCGGGGTCAGGAAGTCCGGGGTCTGCGCCCCGGAGGGCGAGACCAGCGCCTCGATCACCGCGTGGTCGAAGCGATCTCGGTGGGCGAGCGTATCGCGACGCCAGCGCGCCAGGTGTGGCCCGTAGGACAGCTCGGTCCGCAGGTGGAACAGGCTGAGTGCGGTCTCGTTGAGCGGCGACACCACGAAGCGGGCATCGGCGAGATCGCCGACGTCCAACAGGTAGGTCAACATGTAGGCGCCACCTAATTCATTGGAACCCGCGACGAGGTTCGTGTGTGCTCGGGATATGAGCGAATACCGAGAGCACTGGAACCTGGCGGCGGATCCTCCGACGGCAGCAGTCTACGCCCGCATGGCGGACGCGCACGACCGATCGGCGCTGTACCGGGCGCGGCGGAACCGGGTGGGGCGCACCGTCGAGCCCGGGCGGCGGGGCCTGCGCCCCGGGGTTGCCCGCGCGCTGCGGCGGCTGGCCGCGGCGATCGAGCCGGCACCGCCGAGCTGCGGGCCGGACGCGGTCTGAGCACGTCCAGAAAGTCGAATCCAGCTCGGCGAGGCGCCGATATCCGCCGCCCCGGAGAGCTGGAGTGAACTTTCGGGGATTACTCCGGGCCGTCGGCGGACGCGCCCGGACCCGGCCCGACGTTGCGGGACTCGCGGGTGCGGATGTCGAGGACGTACTCCTCGGGGGCGCCGGCGATGTACGCGGCGTCGGCCATCACGCCGAGGTAGCGGGCGGAGGGCAGGCCGCCCTCGAAGGCGTCGACGACGTACAGCCAGGCCAGGGTGGAGCCGCCGCCGATGAGGTCGACGCGGACCTTGAGCTTGACGTGGATGCCCAGCTCGGAACCCTCCCAGCGGTCCAGGGAGACCTCGTCGTCCGGGGTCACGTCGTAGAGCACCACGAAGACCTTGGCGTCCGGGTCGGACGGGTCCTCGGTGACGGTCGCGAGCGCGCCCTCCCAGCCGATGTCCTCGCCGGAGAAGGTCAGGCGCCACCCGTGCAGCCACCCCGTACCTGCCATCGGCGAGTGCGGGGCGCGCTCGGCCATCTGGTCGGGGTGCATGTTGGAGCCGTAGGCGGCGTAGATCGGCACAGGGTGGACTTTACCGCGCCGGCGGGCACGGACGGCTCAGCCCGACGGTGCCCGCACGCGGCGCCGCCCCGGGCGATAGCGTGGCAGCCATGACGAACATCGTGATCATCGGCGGCGGTCCGGCGGGGTACGAAGCAGCACTGGTGGCGGTGGCGCACGGCGGCGACGTCACGGTGATCGAATCCGACGGGATCGGCGGCGCCTGCGTCCTGTACGACTGCGTCCCGTCGAAGACCTTCATCGCCTCGACCGGCATCCGCACCGAGACCCGGCGCGCCGTCGACCTGGGCATCGAGCTGCACTTCGAGCGCGTCGAGATCGACGTCGAGCGGATCAACGCGCGCGTCAAGGACCTGGCGACCGCGCAGTCGGCCGATATCCGCGCCCGCCTCGCGGGCGAGGGCGTGCGGATCATCCGCGGCCGCGCGACGCTCGCGCCCACGGCGTCGGGGATGGCCCATCACGAGGTGAACGTCGTGACCCCGTCCGGCGGCGAGCAGTCCTTCGAGGCCGACGTGGTGCTCGTGGCCACCGGTGCCTCGCCGCGCGTGCTGGAATCCGCGCAGCCCGACGGCGAGAAGATCCTCACCTGGCGGCAGCTGTACGACCTCGAGGAGCTCCCGACGCATCTCGTGGTCGTCGGTTCCGGCGTCACCGGCGCGGAGTTCGTGCACGCCTACACCGAGCTCGGCATCAAAGTCACGCTGGTCAGCTCCCGCGACCGCGTGCTGCCGCACGAGGACGAGGACGCCGCCCTGGTGCTGGAGGACGCGCTGCTCGACCGCGGCGTCTCGCTGGTCAAGCGCGCCTACGCCGACAAGGTGGAGCGCAGCGAGGAGGGCGTCGTCGTGCGCCTGACCGACGGCCGCACCGTGGAGGGCTCGCACTGCCTCATGACGGTCGGCTCCATCCCGAACACCGCGGACATCGGCCTCGAGGACGTGGGCATCGAGGTCGACAAGGGCGGCTACATCCCGGTGGACCGCGTCTCCCGGACCAAGGTCCCGGGCATCTACGCCGCCGGCGACTGCACCGGCGTGCTGCCGCTGGCCTCCGTCGCGGCCATGCAGGGCCGCGTCGCGATGTACCACGCCCTCGGGGAGGGCGTCTCGCCCGTGAAGCTGAAGACGGTCTCGTCGGCGATCTTCACCCGCCCCGAGATCGCGACCGTCGGCGTCTCGCAGGCCGCGATCGACGACGGCACCTACCAGGCCCGCACCGTCATGCTGCCGCTCGCGACCAACCCGCGCGCGAAGATGTCGGGCCTGCGGCGCGGCTTCGTCAAGATCTTCTGCCGTCCCAACACCGGGCTGGTCATCGGCGGGGTCGTGGTGGCGCCCAACGCCTCCGAGCTGATCCTGCCGCTCACGGTCGCGGTGCAGAACGGTCTGACCGTCGACGACGTCGCGCAGACCTTCTCCGTCTACCCGTCGCTGTCCGGATCGGTCACCGAGGCCGCGCGGCAGCTGATGCGCCAGGACGACCTGGCCTAGCCGCCCGGCGATGAGCGATCGCGACGGCGTCTTCGAGGCGCTGCGGCCGCGCCTGTTCGGCGTGGCGTACCGCGTCCTCGCGTCCGCGCCCGACGCGGAGGACGTGGTGCAGGACGCGTGGCTGCGCTGGCGCGGCGTCGACGACGGTGCCGTCCGCGATCCCGAGGCCTTCCTGGTGGTGACGGTGACTCGCCTCGCGCTCAATCTGACGCAGTCGGCGCGGGCGCGACGGGAGCAGTACGTGGGGGAGTGGTTCCCGACGCCCGTCGACACCGCCGCCGATCCGGCGCTGGGCGCCGAGCGCGCGGAGGCGCTGGAACTCGCGGTGGTGCACGTGCTGCAACGCTTGGCTCCCGAGGCCCGGGCCGCTTATGTGCTCCGCGAGGCCTTCGAGTATCCGTACCCGCGGATCGCGGAGATCCTGCAGATGCGGGAGCCGGCGGTGCGAAAGCTGGTCAGCCGTGCCCGCGCCCAGGTCGCGGGGGAGCGACGCACCACGACCACGCGCGAGCGGGTCCGTGCGCTGCTCGACGCCTTCCTCGCGGCCGCACACGCCGGCGACGTCGCGGCGCTCGAGGCGGTGCTCGTCGCCGACGTGGTGAGCGAGACCGATGGCGGTGGCGCGCGCCGGGCCGGACGTCGCCCGGTGATCGGGGACAACGCGGTGGCGCGCTTCGTCGCCGGCTTCTCCGTGCGCTTCATGTCCGAGGCGACCGTGCGGATCGTCGAGGTCAACGGTGCGCCGGGCGCGATCTTCTCCCTCGACGGTGCGCCCGTCGCACTGCTCAGCCCGACGGCCTCCGACGCCGGCCTCACCCGTTTGATGTGGGTCATGAACCCGGCGAAGCTGGCCGGCTTCGCCTGACGGTCACAGATCCGCGCGCCGCCCGGTCCTTGCTGCGGAGGCCCGAGTGGTTCGGGCCGGATCGAAAGGACGAGACATGGCGAAGTTCGTGGTGATCGGTGGCACCGGGCTGATCGGGTCGACGGTGGTGACGGGGCTCGCCGCGGCGGGCCACGAGGCGCTCGCGGCCGCCCCGAGCACGGGCGTGAACGCGGTGACCGGCGCAGGGCTGGCCGAGGCGCTCGCGGGTGCCGACGGCGTCGTGGACGTGGCGAACTCGCCGTCCTTCGAGGACGCGGCGGTGCTGGAGTTCTTCACCGCCGCCACGACGAACCTGCTCGCGGCTGCGCGGGCCGCCGGGATCGGCCACTACGTCGCGCTGTCCGTGGTGGGCACCGAGCGGCTCGCCGAGAGCGGCTACTTCCGCGGGAAGATCGCGCAGGAGGACCTGATCGAAGCCGGGGACGTGCCCTTCACGATCGTCCGGGCCACGCAGTTCTTCGAGTTCGTCCCGGGGATCGCCGCGGCCTCGGAGGTCGACGGTGCGGTCCGCCTCCCGGGTGCGAACATCCAGCCGATCGCGTCCGGCGACGTCGCCGCAGCCGTCGTGCGGGCCGCGCTCGGGACGCCGGCCGGCGGCCGCGTCGAGGTCGCGGGGCCGGACGTCTTCCCCCTCGACGAGCTGGTGCGCAGGGCGCTCGCCGAGGCGGGCGACGCGCGGCCCGTCGTCCGCTACCCCGAGGCCACGTACTTCGGCGCGCACCTGACGGCGGACTCCCTGCTGCCGGGCCCCGGAGCGGAGATCGCGGCGACGAGGTTCTTCGGCTGACGGGACCGGACGGAGGCGCCGGGTCCGCACGAGAAGTCACAAAAACCTCCAAGGTCGGTGTGCGACTCTGTTAGATTTCGTGAGAATTCGTTCACTGACTCCCTGGAGGCGCGATGCTGCTCGCCGACAACGCACTGCGACTGAACGTCGGTCTGCTCGACTACACGCTGGTCGCGATCTACTTCGTCTTCGTGCTGGGCATCGGCTACCTGGCCCGGCAGCAGGTCTCGTCCAGCCTCGATTTCTTCCTGTCGGGCAGGCGGCTCCCGGCCTGGGTGACGGGTGTCGCGTTCGTCTCCGCGAATCTCGGCGCCGTCGAGATCATGGGAATGTCGGCCACCGGCGCGCAGATCGGCATGTCGACGTTCCACTACTACTGGATCGGCGCCGTGCCGGCGATGGTCTTCCTCGGCATCGTGATGATGCCCTTCTACTACGGCTCGAAGGTGCGCAGCGTCCCCGAGTTCATGCGCAAGCGCTTCGGTACCGGTGCGCACCTGGTGAACTCGCTGAGCTTCGCCGTCGCCCAGGTGCTCATCGCCGGCGTCAACCTGTTCCTGCTCGGCACCGTCATCAACGTGGTCCTCGGCTGGCCGCACTGGGTCTCGCTGCTCGTCGCCGCGGCGGTGGTGCTCACCTACACCGTGCTCGGCGGCCTCTCCGCCGCGATCTACAACGAGGTCCTGCAGTTCTTCGTGATCCTCGCCGCCCTGGTCCCGCTCACCGTCATCGGTCTGATCAAGGTCGGCGGCTGGAGCGGGCTCAAGGAGAAGGTGATCGAGACCCGCTCCGACAAGGGCGTCACCGCCACCGTCGCCGATCAGCTGCACACGTGGCCGGGCCAGGCGCTCAGCGGTTTCGAGTCGCCGGTCTGGTCGGTCGTCGGCATCGTCTTCGGCCTGGGCTTCGTGCTCTCCTTCGGCTACTGGACCACCAACTTCGTCGAGGTGCAGCGGGCGATGGCCTCGGACTCGATGTCGGCGGCGCGGCGCGCGCCGATCATCGGCGCCATCCCGAAGATGTTCATCCCCTTCGTGGTCGTGGTGCCGGGCATGATCTGCGCCGCCGCGATCGGCGACATGATCAACCTCAAGAACAACGGCGCCCCGGACGGTGTCACCTACAACGACGCGCTGCTGCTCATGATGCGCGACATCCTGCCCAACGGCCTGCTCGGCGTCGCCGTCGCCGGCCTGATCGCCTCCTTCATGGCGGGCATGGCGGCCAACGTCTCCGCCTTCAACACCGTCTTCAGCTACGACCTCTGGCAGCAGTACGTGGTCAAGGACCGCGAGGACTCGTACTACATCCGGGTCGGCCAGGTCGCGACCGTCGCCGCGGTGCTCCTCGCGATCGGGACCGCGACGATCGCCGCGGGCTACTCCAACCTCATGGACTACCTGCAGACGTTGTTCGGCTTCTTCAACGCTCCGCTCTTCGCGACCTTCCTCCTGGGCATGTTCTGGAAGCGGATGACGCCCACCGCGGGCTGGGTCGGACTGGTCTCCGGCACGCTGGCCGCGATCGGCGTCTTCGTGCTCCAGAAGACGGGCGTCATCGACCTGCCGGGCCAGGGCATGGCCTTCGTCGCCGCGTCCGCGGCCTTCGTGGTCGATATCGTGGTCTCCGTGCTGGTCTCCGCCGTGACGAAGCCGAAGCCCGAATCCGAGTTGGCGGGCTACGTCTACTCGCTCACCGACAAGGCCACCCTGCGCGGCGAGGACGACGGCGCCGCGCGCTGGTACGCGCGCCCCGTGCCCCTCGGCGCGGCGGTGCTCACCACGACCGTCGTGCTCGGCGTGATCTTCCACTGACGAGGAGCGAAATCATGAACAACGACAACGGAACCGCGTCCGCTCCGGCGGCGAAGTCCACGAAGCTCGCCCTGCTGTCCGACATTCGCACCGTCATCGCCGCGCTGCTCGGGATCTACGGCGTGCTGCTCCTCATCGCGGGCCTCGTGCCGTCGTTCGCGGAGCTCGGCGCCCGCGAGTTCGAGCACACGCCCGACCGCGTCGACATGGCGGCGGGCAGCGCCGGCAACCTCTGGGTGGGCGGCGCGCTGGTGCTCGTCGCCGTCGCCTTCGAGGTGTGGGCCGTGATGAGCGTGCGGCGTGCTGGCGGCCGATAGGCGCCGGATCATCCTCGAGGCCGCGGTCGCCCACGGCTCGGTCCGGGTGATCGATCTCGCCGCCGACCTCGGCGTCTCGGAGATGACCATCCGTCGCGACCTCGACCGGCTCGCCGACGCCGGCGAGCTCGCCAAGGTGCACGGCGGGGCGGTCCTGCCCGGCGCGGGAACCGGACGGGGCATCGAGCCCCGGTCCGCGCAGAAGGCGGTGCGCGACACCGCGGAGAAGCGCGCCATCGCCGCCGCGGCCGCCGGGCTCGTCGAGGACGGGATGACGGTGGCGGTCGGTGCCGGCACGACCACCCTCGAGTTGGCTCGCCTCGTGCGGGGCCGCCGCGTCGCGGTGGTGACCAACTCGATCTCGATCTTCCACGTGCTCACCGACCCCGACGACGCCGGCGCCGACCCGACGGGAGTGGCCGACGTGCAGCTGACCGGCGGGCAGCGCACCCCGTCGGACGCCCTGGTCGGGCCGGTGGCGAACGCCATGCTCGAGCGGGTGCGCTGCGATCTCGCGTTCCTGGGTTGCCACGGCATCGATCCCGTCGCGGGGTTCACCTCGCCCAACATCGGTGAGGCGGAGACGAACCGGCGGCTCATCGGCAGCGCACGGTCCACGCTGCTGCTCGCCGATCACACCAAGTACGGCGAGATCGGCGCGCACCTGTTCGCGCGGTTCTCCGATGCCGACGGGCTGATCGTGGACGACGGGCTGGGCCGCGCCGCCCGCGAGGCGCTCGCCCCGGTCGTCCCGCTCACCGTCGTTCCCGGAGGCGCATCGTGACCCGCGAGATCGCCCCACCCACCGCGTCCCGCCTCGCCGACGGCCGCGAGATCCTGTTCTTCTCCGCCGACGGTGCGCCGTCGATCCGCGTCGACCGCCGCGACCTGCCCGCCCGTCCGACGGTGCCCGCGACCACCGTGCGCCGCGACCCCACTACGGGCGACAACGTGATCATCGCGCCCGCCCGGCAGGAGCGGACGTACAAGCCGCCGCGGACCATGTGCCCGCTCGACCCCGATCCCGCGGGGCTGTCGAGCGAGATCCCCGCCGAGGATTACGAGGTGGTGGTCTTCGAGAACCGATTCCCCTCGCTCGCGACCCCCGACGGGTTCGCGGGGGAGCGCCCCTTGGAGGCGGACCCGTTGCGCGCGGAGTGGCCCGGCCTGGGCCGGTGCGAGGTGGTCTGCTTCAGCAGCGATCACGACGGCTCGTTCGCCGGACTCTCGCAGCGGCGGGCCCGCCTCGTGATCGACGCCTGGAGCCACCGCACCGCGGAGCTGCTGGCGCGCAGCGACATCGAGGAGGTGTACTGCTTCGAGAACCGCGGCGAGGAGATCGGCGTGACGCTCACGCACCCGCACGGGCAGATCTACGGCTATCCCTTCCGCACCCGGCGCACCGCCGCGCTGCTGCGGACCGCCGAACAGTACCGGGCGGAGCACGGCGCGGACCTGTTCGAGGCGGTGCTCGCGGCCGAGATCGCCGACGGTGCGCGGATCCTCGTCCGCACCGAGCACGTGACGGCCTTCGTGCCCTACGCCGCGAAATGGCCCGCCGAGGTGCACGTGTACCCGAACCGTCACGTACACAACCTCGCCGAGCTCACCGACGCCGAGGCCGATGATCTGGCCGCGGTGTACCTGACGCTGCTCCGCGCGTTCGACGCGCTCTACGACGCGCCGCTGCCGTACATCGCCTCGTGGCACCAGTACCGGTCCGGCGTCGCCGAAGGGTACCTGCACGCGGAGCTGTTCTCCATCCGCCGTAGCGCCGACAAGCTCAAGTACCTCGCCGGATCGGAATCCGGGCGCGACGCCTTCGTCACCGATAAGACGCCCGAGGCCATCGCCGAGGAGCTCCGGCGGGTGATCGGATGACGGTGCGCGCCTACGCCCCCGGGCGGGTCAACCTGATCGGGGAGCACACCGACTACAACGACGGCTTCGCGTTGCCCATCGCGCTGCAGGTCGGGACCGTCGCCGAGTTCGAGCCGGCCGCCGACGGTTCCGTGATCGACGTCGTCTCCGCGCAGGAGGACGATGCCGTCCCGGTCCCCTTGGACACCCGCCCCGGTGTGGTGCGGGGCTGGGCGGGCTACGTCGCCGGATGCGTGTGGGCGCTCCGCGAGCACGGGGTGCTGGCCCCGGCTGGAACCCTGCGGCTCCGCTCCGATGTGCCGGTGGGGGCGGGGCTCTCGTCGTCCGCGGCCCTCGAGTGCGCGGTGCTGCTGGCCGTGCTCGACGCCGCGCCGGGGCCTGCTCCGGACCGGACGGCGCTGGCCCGCATCGCGCAGCGCGCCGAGAACGACTACGTGGGTGCGCCCACCGGCCTGCTCGATCAGATGAGCAGCCTGTACGGCGCGGAGGACGCGGCGTTGCTCCTCGACTTCCGCACGCTGACGGTGGATCCCGTGCCCCTGCGCCTCGACGCCGACGTGCTGCTCGCCATCGACTCGCACACCCCGCACCAGCACGCGGCGGGGGAGTACCGCCGCCGGCGCGAGGCGTGCGAGGCCGCGGCCGCGCAGCTCGGCGTCACGGCCCTGCGCGACGCCCCGGACGACGCGTGGGAATCGCTGGAGGACGTGGAGATCCGCCGCCGCGCCCGGCACGTGCTCACCGAGAATCGGCGCGTGCTCGACGCCGCCGCCGCGCTGCGCCGTGCCGATCACGCCGCCTTCGGCGCGCTGATGAACGCCTCACAGGAGTCGATGCGCGACGACTTCGCGATCACGGTCCCCGCGATCGATCTCATCGCGGAGACGGCGGTCGAGCTCGGGGCGTACGGTGCCCGAATGACGGGCGGCGGGTTCGGCGGCACCGTCATCGCCCTCGCGCCGGCCTCCGCTGCGGACCGGATCGCGAAGACACTGCCGGGACGGCTCACCAGCGCCGGCCACCCTGCGCCGACCGTGACAGCGGTCCGGCCGGGCCGCGGTGCCCACGTCCTCTCGGGTGTGCGATCGCGTCCATGAACACGATTCCCGACGCGCATCCGCGATTCGGAGTGTAGATTCCGCTGTACGAAAATCTGCGGTCCGGGAGGCCGGGCGGGAAGAGGTGCGGCGTGATGGTGCGGGGCGGGCTCGCGGCGGGGATCGTCGCGGTGACGATGGCCGTCGCGGGATGCGGCAGCGGCGACGACGGTGCAGCGGCGAGCTCGCCGAGTGCCGCGGCGCAGGTCAAGACCATCGTGCTGATCAATCCGAACTCCAGCACGAGTGCGACCGCCTCGATGGTCGAGCTGGCGACGGCGGAGGCGCGCGGTGCGGCGAAGATCGTCGGGGTCACCAACGACGGTGCGCCGGCGCTCCTGACCACGCAGCAGGACATGGCGACCGCGGCGCAGGGCGTGCTCCGGCGCGGTATCGAAGCGGCGAAGGATCCGAACGTCGCGGCGATCATCGTCTCGGCCTTCAGCGACCCGGGGCTCGCCGATCTGGATCGGGCGCTCGCGATCCCGGTGTTCGGCATCGGCACGGAGGCGTTCCGGGAGGCCGCTCAGGGCGGCCGCGCGTTCGGCATCGCGACGGTGACCTCCGATCCCGCGCTGGTGGAGTCCTTCCGGCAGAAGGCCGCCGAGCTCGGCGTCGAGGGGCAGTACCGCGGCGTGCGGGTCACGCCGGGCGACGCGACGGAGCTCGTGAAGTCCCCGGACGCGCTCGACGCGGCGCTCCGCGAGGCCGTGCGCCTGTCGGTGGATCAGGACGGCGCCCGCGCGGTGATCATGGGCGGAGGGCCGCTGTCGCCGTCGGCCCTGCGGCTGCAGCCGCAGTTCGACGTGCCGCTCGTCGTGGCCGTGAACGCCGCGGTGCGGAGCGTGCTCACGGCCGCGGGCTGAGTCCGGACCGGTCCGCCGCCGAGGAACCGGGCTCAGCCGAAGAATTCGGCGGCGTCGTCGTAGCGTTCGCGGGGGACGCGTTTGAGCTGCTTGACCGCTTCGGCGAGGGGGACGAGCCCGATCTGCGTGCCGCGGAGGGAGACCATCTGTCCGGTGTGACCGGCGTGGGCGGCGTCGGCGGCGTTGACGCCGTAGCGGGTGGCGAGCACCCGGTCGGCGGGGGTGGGGGTGCCGCCGCGTTGGACGTGGCCGAGGACGGTGGTGCGGACTTCCTTGTTGATGCGCTTCTCGATCTCCACGCCCAGTTGGTGGGCGACGCCGGTGAAGCGCTCGTGGCCGAACTCGTCGGTGCCGCCGACGCGCAGTTCCATGGTGCCTTCGGCGGGTTTGGCGCCTTCGGCGACGACGACGATGAAGCTGGCGTGGCCGCGTTGGAAGCGGCGTTTGATCATGGTGCAGAGTTCTTCGACGTCGAAGGGGACTTCGGGGATGAGGACGGCGTGGGCGCCGGAGGCGAGGCCGGAGTTGAGGGCGATCCAGCCCGCGTGCCGGCCCATGACTTCGACGATCATGACGCGTTGGTGCGATTCGGCGGTCGAGTGCAGGCGGTCGATGGCGTCGGTCGCGATGGTCAGCGCGGTGTCGAAGCCGAAGGTGACGTCGGTGCAGTCGATGTCGTTGTCGATGGTCTTCGGTACGCCGACCACCGGGACGCCCTCGTCGGCGAGCCAGGACGCGGCGGTGAGGGTGCCTTCGCCGCCGATGGGGATGAGGACGTCGATGCCGTTGTCGTCGAGGGTGGCTTTGATGCGGTCCAGGCCCGCGCGGAGGACGTCGGGGTGGGTGCGGGCGGTGCCGAGCATGGTGCCGCCCTTGGTGAGGAGGCGGTCGTTGCGGTCGTCGTTGGACAGGTGCACGCGGCGGTCCTCGAGCAGGCCGCGCCAGCCGTCCTGGAACCCGACGACGGCGGATCCGTAGCGGGAGTCGCTGGTGCGGACCACCGCGCGGATCACCGCGTTCAGGCCGGGGCAGTCACCACCACCGGTCAGCACTCCGATGCGCACTTCTCTCCCCTTACGTCCTAGGAACGAGGCCGTCCGGCCGTCGTCGTACTCGACTCATGAGACGCGGATCGGAACGTTTCGACAACGCCTGCGCCCATATGGGCGCGGATCGGTCTCCGGAGGATCTACCCTGGGGACGGCGGGATCGACCCGGCAGTCACGTTCTCGACGGAGGTTCCGATGGGGTCCATGGGGCCGGCCGAGGTGGTCCAGGCCGCCGCGATCGCGCGGCGGTTCTACTTCGACGGGAAGTCGAAGATGGAGATCGGCGCCGAGTACGGGCTGTCCCGGTACAAGGTGGCCAGGATCCTGGACGCCTGTCTCGAGTCGGGGCTGGTCCGGATAGAGATCAACACCGATGCCGCGATCGACGCGGACCTCTCCGAGCGCCTTCGCCGCGCCTACGGGCTGCGGCGCGCGCTGGTCGCCACCGGCTCCTTCACCGACTTCGACGGCCTGCGGCACGGGCTCGGGCGGGTCGCCGCCGACCTGCTCAGCGAGGTCGTGACCGAGTCGGACGTGCTCGGCGTCGGTTGGGGACGCACCCTGGACGCGATGGCGCAGCACGTCCGGGACCTGCCGCCGTGCACCATCGTCCAGATGTCCGGGGTGGTCGGCGACGTCCAGGCCAGTTCGGTCGATCTGGTGCGCCAGCTGACCTCGGTCTCGCGCGGCCCGCAGTACCCCATCTACGCGCCACTCATCATGTCGGATCAGCGGATGAAGGCGGCCCTCGCGCGGCAGCCCGGCGTGGCCACCGCGATGGAGCTGTGGAAGCGGATCACCGTCGCCGTGGTCGCCGTCGGCAGCCTCGATCTGACGGGCTCTCAGGTGTACGCCATGTTGTCGGATCAGGGCCGGGCGGAACTGGATTCGCTCAACGTCGCCGCTGAGCTGTGCGCCATCCAGTTCGACGCCGCGGGCCGCCCGGTGCGCACCAACTACAGCGGCCGCACGCTGGCCATCTCGTACCGCGAACTGAGTGCGGTCGACGAGGTCATCGCCATCGCCGGTGGTCACCAGAAGGTGGAGGCCATCCGCGCGAGCCTGATCAGCGGCGTCGTCACGTCCCTGGTCACCGACCGCGAGACCGCCATCTCGCTGCTGCGCGTCGCCCCCGCGGAATCCGCCGATCGGGCGTGATGCCCATATGGGCGTGATGGTTGTCACCCCGGCTCGCGGTGCATACGTTCCGTCCTGTGACTCGTCGAACCAAGATCGTCTGCACCCTGGGCCCTGCTGTCGGAACCGATGAGAAGGTGCTCGCCCTCGTGGAGGAGGGCATGGATGTTGCTCGCCTGAATTTCAGCCATGGTGAGCATGCTGATCATGCGGTGAACTACGACCGTGTCCGTGCGGCGTCGGATAGGACCGGGCGTGCGGTGGGGATCCTCGCGGATCTGCAGGGGCCGAAGATCCGGCTGGGCCGCTTCGCCGGTGATGGCCGCACCGTGTGGGAGACGGGTGAGACGGTGCGGATCACCGTCGAGGATGTGGTCGGTACGCATGATCGGGTCTCGACCACGTACAAGGAGTTGGCGCAGGACGCCCGGCCCGGTGATCGGTTGTTGGTCGATGACGGCAAGGTCGGCCTGACGGTGACGTCGGTGGACGGTGACGACGTGGTGTGTGAGGTCACTGAGGGTGGCCCGGTGTCGAACAACAAGGGTGTGTCGCTGCCGGGGATGAACGTCTCGGTGCCGGCGTTGTCGGAGAAGGACATCGAGGATCTGGAGTTCGCGCTCGGGTTGGGTGTGGATTTCATCGCGTTGTCGTTCGTGCGGTCGCCGGCGGATATCGAGCGGGTGCACGCGGTGATGGACCGGGTGGGTCGGCGGGTTCCGGTGATCGCGAAGCTGGAGAAGCCGGAGGCGATCGACAACCTCGAGGCCGTCATTCTGGCGTTCGATGCGGTCATGGTGGCCCGCGGCGACCTGGGGGTGGAGCTGCCGCTCGAGGAGGTGCCGTTGGTGCAGAAGCGGGCGATTCAGATCGCGCGGGAGAACGCCAAGCCGGTGATCGTGGCGACGCAGATGTTGGAGTCGATGATCGAGAACAGCCGCCCCACGCGGGCGGAGGCCTCGGATGTGGCGAACGCGGTGCTCGACGGTGCCGATGCGGTGATGCTCTCCGGTGAGGTGTCGGTCGGGAAGTACCCGATCGAAACGGTCCGGACGATGGCGAAGATCGTCTGCGCCGTCGAGGACGTGAAGGACGGTGCGCCGTCCATCCCGCCGCTGAACCACGTACCGCGCACCAAGCCCGGCATCCTCTCTTACGCGGCCCGGGATATCGGGGAGCGGCTCAACGCCAACGCGTTGGTGGCGTTCACGCAGTCGGGTGACACGGTGCGGCGGCTGGCGCGGTTGCACACCCGGTTGCCGCTGCTGGCGTTCACGCCGCTGCCCGAGGTGCGCTCCCAACTCGCCCTGTCGTGGGGGACGGAGACGTTCCTGGTCGACGGCGCCGACAGCACCGACGCGATGATCCGGCAGGTCGACCACTCGCTCGAGGGCATCGGTGGCTATTCCCGGGGCGATCAGGTCGTGATCGTGGCGGGCGCGCCTCCCGGGACGATCGGCTCGACCAACCTGATCCACGTCCACCGGATCGGCGAGGACGACCACTGAGCATCTGAGCGTCCCGCGCTCTCCCCACTCTCACTCCACTACAGAAGGATTCACCATGCCCATCGCCACCCCCGAGGCCTACCGGGAGATGCTGGACCGCGCCCGTGAGGGCGGTTACGCCTACCCGGCGATCAATTGCACGTCCAGTGAGACGATCAATGCGGCGATCAAGGGTTTCGCCGATGCGGGCAGTGACGGGATCATCCAGTTCTCCACCGGCGGTACCGAGTTCGGTTCGGGGTTGGGTGTGAAGGACATGGTGGTCGGCGCGGTGGCGTTGGCGGAGTTCGCGCACGTGGTGGCGGCGCAGTACGACGTGACGGTGGCGCTGCACACGGATCACTGCCCGAAGGACAAGCTGGACGGCCTGGTGCGGCCGTTGCTGGCGATCTCGCAGGAGCGGGTCGATCGGGGCGAGAATCCGTTGTTCCAGTCGCACATGTGGGACGGCTCGGCGATCCCGCTGGACGAGAACCTGGAGATCGCCCAGGAGCTGCTCGCCAAGTGCAAGGCGGCGAACATCATCCTGGAGATCGAGATCGGTGTGGTCGGTGGTGAGGAGGACGGCGTCGAGAACGAGATCAACGACAAGCTGTTCACCTCCGACGAGGACTTCGCGAAGACGGTCGATGCGCTGGGCACCGAGGGGTACCTGCTGGCGGCGACGTTCGGCAACGTCCACGGCGTGTACAAGCCGGGGAATGTGAAGCTGCGTCCGTCCGTGCTCGGTGACGGGCAGGCCGTCGCGTCGGAGAAGCTGGGCCTGCCCGCGGGCAGCAAGCCGTTCTCGTTCGTGTTCCACGGTGGTTCGGGCTCGCTCAAGAGCGAGATCGAGGAGTCGCTGGGTCACGGTGTGGTGAAGATGAACGTCGATACCGATACGCAGTACGCGTTCACCCGTCCGGTGGCCGGGCACATGTTCGCCAACTACGACGGTGTCCTCAAGGTCGACGGTGAGGTCGGTAACAAGAAGACCTACGACCCGCGCTCCTATCTGAAGAAGGCCGAGAGCTCGATGGCAGAGCGGGTCGTGGAGGCGTGCAACGACCTGCACTCCGCCGGCAAGTCCATCAGCACGTAGCCGGGACCGGCTGCGCCCCAGACTCATCCCGTCCGACGCCGCGGAGACACCGCGAACGGACACATCTGAAAGGAACACCCCATGACGATTCGCGTAGGTATCAACGGATTCGGTCGGATCGGCCGCAACTTCTTCCGCGCCGTCGCCGCACAGCAGGCGCTCGGCAGTGCCACCGACATCGAGATCGTCGCGGTCAACGACCTCACCGACAACGCCATGCTCGCGCACCTGCTCAAGTTCGACTCCATCCTCGGCCGCCTCGATGCGGACGTGGTCGCCGACGGCGACTCCATCCGCGTCGGCGACCAGGTCATCAAGGCTCTCGAGGTCCGCGAGGGGCCGGCGGCGCTGCCCTGGGGCGATCTCGGCGTCGACGTGGTCGTCGAGTCGACGGGCATCTTCACCGCCCGCGACAAGGCCCAGGGCCACCTCGACTCCGGCGCCAAGAAGGTGGTCATCTCCGCTCCCGCCTCGGGTGAGGACATCACCATCGTCATGGGCGTCAACGACGACAAGTACGACGGCAGCCAGAACATCATCTCCAACGCCTCGTGCACCACCAACTGCCTCGGCCCGCTCGCGAAGGTGGTCAACGACGAGTTCGGCATCGTCAGCGGCCTGATGACCACGGTCCACGCCTACACCCAGGACCAGAACCTGCAGGACGGCCCGCACAAGGACCCGCGCCGCGCCCGGGCCGCCGCGATCAACATCGTGCCCACCTCCACCGGCGCCGCCAAGGCCATCGGCCTCGTGCTCCCCGAACTCAAGGGCAAGCTCGACGGCTACGCGCTGCGCGTGCCCATCCCCACCGGGTCGGTCACCGACCTCACCGTCGAGCTGGGCAAGCGCGCCACCGCCGACGAGATCAACGCCGCCCTCAAGGCCGCGGCCGAGGGGAAGCTCAAGGGCATCCTCAAGTACTACGACGCCCCGATCGTCTCCTCCGACATCGTGACCGACCCGCACAGCTCGCTCTTCGACGCCGGCCTCACCAAGGTGATCGACGACCAGGCCAAGGTCGTCTCCTGGTACGACAACGAATGGGGTTACAGCAACCGCCTCGTGGATCTCACCGGCCTCGTGGGGAAGTCGCTGTGACGACGGCGGACGGAATCACCCCGATCCCGCTGCGCCGCCGCTGATCACAGCACCGTCGACAGTCGCCGGACGGCCTCGCGGAGGTCGTCCGGCGATCCGGTGGTGAAGCACAACCGCAGGGCGTGGCCGAGATCGCGCTGCACCGCGAAGGCCGAACCGGGGACGTAGGCGACGCCCGCCTCGACGGCCGCGGCGAGCGCGGCGGACGTGGTCGTGCCGTCGGTGAACTCGCCCCAGAGGAACATCCCGCCCTCGGGCGTCGTGAGCCGCAGGCGGTCGCCGAAGGCATCGACGAGCGCGGCGTGCAGAGCGAGCGCCCGCTCGGCGTACACCGCGCGGATTCCCGCGACGTGCCCGTCGAGCCACGCGGCGTCCGCGAGCAGCTCCGCCGCGATCGCCTGGGTGAGGCTCGATCCGCACAGGTCCGCGCCCTGCTTGAGGCGCTCCACCAGGGCGAGAACCGTGGCGTCGCCGTGCATCCACCCGACGCGCAGTGCCGGCGCGATGACCTTCGACGCGCTCGACAGCCGCAGCACTCGGTCGGAGTAGGTGGCGACGGGCGGCACCGTCGAACCCGCGAAGCGCAACCCGCCGTACGGATCGTCCTCGATGATCCAGAAGCCGAATTCGTCCGCGAGGCGGGCGAGTTCGCGCCGACGCTCCTCCGCCAGGGTGGCGCCGCCGGGGTTGTGGAAGTTCGAGACGGTGTGCACGACGCGGATCCGCTCGCGTTCGAGGAGCGGACGCAGCTCGTCGACGCACAGGCCGTCGGCGTCCATCGGCACGCCGACCACGCGGGCGCGGGTGGTGTCGAACGCCTGGAGCGCGCCGATGTACCCGGGGTCCTCGACGATCACCACGTCGCCGGGGTCCAGGAGGGCCTGCGCGAGGAGCGAGAGCGCCTGCTGCGAGCCGTGCGTCACGACCACGGCGCCCGCGTCGCGGCCGAGGGCCGCGGATTCCCGCGCGTGCACCACGTCCCGGAGCGCGGGGGCGCCGGTGGTCAGGCCGTACTGGAGCGCCGACGGTGATCGCAGTGCAGCCTGCGCTGCGCGCGCCACCCGCTCGGCGGGCAGGAGCTCTGCCGACGGCAGGCCGCCGGCGAGCGAGAGGACGCCGGGCCGCTCGGTGACGGCGAGCAGATCGCGGATCGCCGAGCCGCGCACGGCCCGGACGGACAGGGAACCGGTTTCCTCGGACATGCGAGTACCTTCTCAACAACCACTCTCAATTGTCGAGATAGTTATCCTAGTATGTGATACCGGCCTGATCAGGCCCAGTTCAGTGTGCGCTCCACCGCGCGGTTCCACTCGGCGTACAGGTGCTCGCGCTCGTCGGCGGGCATGGTCGGGACCCAGCGCGCATCCTCGGCCCAGTTGGTGCGGATCTCGTCCAACGTCCATACGCCGGTGGCGTAACCGGCCGCGTAGGCGGCGCCGAGCGCGGTGGTCTCGATGATCCGCGGCCGGATGACGGGGACGTTCAGCACGTCGGCCTGGAACTGCATCAGCGTGCCGTTGACGACCATGCCCCCGTCGACCCGCAGCTCGGTGAGCGGGATGCCGCTGTCGCCGTTCATCGCCTCGATCACCTCGCGCGACTGATAGGCCGTGGCCTCCAGGGCCGCCCGCGCGATGTGCCGCTTGTCGGAGAAGCGCGTCAGGCCGACGATCACGCCGCGGGCGTCCGGCCGCCAGCGCGGCGCGAACAGTCCGGAGAAGGCGGGCACCACGTACACGCCGCCGTTGTCGGGCACGCCGGTGGCGAGCTCCTCGATCTCGGGCGCCGCGGAGATGATGCCGAGGTTGTCGCGGAGCCACTGCACCAGTGAGCCGCTCACCGCGACGGAGCCCTCCAGCGCGTACACGGTGGCCTCGTCGCCGAGCTTGTAGCAGACCGTGGTCAGGAGGCCGTGCTCGCTGAAGATCGGGCGCTCGCCCGTGTTGAGGAGCAGGAAGTTGCCGGTGCCGTAGGTGTTCTTGGCAGCGCCCTCGTCGAGGGCCGCCTGGCCGAACATCGCGGCCTGCTGATCGCCCAGGATTCCGGCGATCGGCACGCCGCCGAACACGCCGCGCTCACGCACCGTGCCGTAGATCTCGGCGCTGGAACGGATCTCGGGCAGCATGGACATCGGAATGCCCATCGCCGCGCAGGTCGCCGGGTCCCAGGCGCCGTCCGCGAGGTTCATCAGCATGGTGCGCGAGGCGTTGGTGATGTCGGTGACGTGCAGCGGCCGCGCGGTGTCGCTGCGCCCCGGTCCGGTCCCGAAGTCGTCGTCCGTGGTCAGGTTCCACACCAGCCACGAGTCGATCGTCCCGGCGCACAGCTCCCCGCGCTCGGCGCGCTCGCGGGCACCGTCGACGTGGTCGAGGATCCAGGCGATCTTGGGCCCCGAGAAGTAGGTGGACAGCGGCAGGCCGCACGAGGCCCGGAAGCGGTCGCGATCCGGTTCGTCGAGCCCCACCGCGGCGAGCTCCTCACACAGGGCGTCGGTGCGGGTGTCCTGCCAGACGATGGCGTTGTGGATCGGCTCGCCCGTCGCGCGGTCCCACACGACCACGGTCTCGCGCTGGTTGGTGATGCCGACGGCCGCGATGTCCGTGGCGGTGAGGTCGGAGGCCGCGAGCGCCTCCGCGCACACCAGGCGCGTGTTCAGCCATATCTGCGTGGCGTCGTGCTCCACCCAGCCGCCGCGTGGGAAGATCTGGTCGTGTTCCCGTTGTTCGGAGGCCACGATGGTCCCGTGCCGATCGAAGATGATGCACCGCGTCGAGCTGGTGCCCTGATCGATTGCGGCGACGAACTGCGGGTCGCGCGATGAAAGAGCCACGACCGAATACTGACATGGTGATCACTGATGAACGCTGCCAACCCTGAAACCGCCACGACTCCGGGGACTTCCGGAGCGGCGTCCGCGGGTGTCGCGACCGCCGCATCGCTGCTGTCGCCGGAGTACCGGTCACAGGCCTGGGACCGCCTCGGTGCCGAGGAGTTCGACGTCGTCGTGATCGGCGGCGGCATCGTGGGCGTGGGCTCGGCCCTCGACGCGGCGACCCGCGGCCTGAAGGTGGCGCTGGTGGAGGCCCGCGACTTCGCGTCGGGCACCAGCTCACGCAGCTCGAAGATGTTCCACGGCGGCCTGCGCTACCTGGAGCAGCTGGAGTTCGGCCTGGTCCGCGAGGCGCTGCACGAGCGCGAGCTCTCGCTCTCGACCCTCGCGCCGCACCTGGTCAAGCCGCTGCCCTTCCTCGCGCCGCTCACCAAACGCGTCATCGAGCGGCCGTACATGGCCGCCGGCATGTTCCTCTACGACACCATGGGCGGCGCCAAGTCGGTGCCCGCGCAGAAGCACCTCACCCGTGCCGGCGCGCTGCGCCTCGCGCCGGGCCTCAAACGCGGCGCGCTGGTCGGCGGCATCCGCTACTTCGACACCGTCGTCGACGACGCCCGGCACACGATGACCGTCGCACGGACGGCCGCGCACTACGGCGCTGTCGTCCGCACGTCGACGCAGGTCGTCGACTTCCTGCGGGAGGCCGACCGGGTCTCCGGCGTCGTCGTCCGCGACAGCGAGACCGGTGCCACCACCGAGGTGCGCTCCACGGTGGTCATCAACGCGACCGGCGTGTGGACCGACGAGCTGCAGGCCCTCTCGCATCAGAAGGGCCGGTTCCGGGTGCGCGCGAGCAAGGGCGTGCACATCCTGGTGCCGCGCGACCGCATCGTCAGCGACGTGGCGCTGATCCTGCGGACCGAGAAGAGCGTCCTGTTCGTGATCCCGTGGGGCATCCACTGGATCATCGGCACCACCGATACCGACTGGAACCTGGACCTGGCGCACCCCGCGGCCACGGCGACGGACATCGACTACATCCTCGACCACGTCAACAAGGTGCTCATCACCGAGCTGACGCGCGAGGACATCACCGGCGTGTACGCGGGCCTGCGTCCGCTGCTGGCGGGGGAGTCGGACGAGACGTCCAAGCTGTCCCGCGAACACGCCGTGGCGGCGATCGCGCCCGGGCTGGTGACCATCGCGGGCGGCAAGTACACCACGTACCGGGTCATGGGTTCGGACGCCGTCGACGCCGCGGAGGCCTATCTGCCGCACAAGATCCCGGCGTCCTGCACCGAGAAGGTGCCGCTGCTCGGCGCCGACGGGTACTACGCCCTCACCAACCAGACCACGTCGATCGCGCGCGAGCACGACGTGCACCCGCACCGCGTGACGCACCTGCTCGATCGGTACGGCTCGCTCATCGGTGACGTGCTCGCGCTCGCCGAGGCCGACCGCGGCCTGTTGGAGCCGCTGGCCGGCGCCCCGCAGTACCTGCGGGTGGAAGCGCTGTACGCCGCGAAGGCGGAGGGCGCGCTGCACCTCGAGGACGTGCTGGCCCGCCGCACCCGCATCTCCATCGAGTACCCGGACCGCGGGCTCGAGGCCGCCGCCGAGGTCGCCGATCTCATCGCGCCCGTGTTGGGCTGGTCGGCGGCGGACATCGCGCGCGAACTCGAGAACTACGGCGCCCGCGTGGCCGCGGAGATCGAGTCCCAGAACATGCCCGACGACGAGACGGCCGACGCCCTGCGGGCCGCCGCGCCCGAGGCGCGGGGCGAGATCCTCGAGCCCGTGCCGGTTCCCGGCGTCGAGCACGGGGCGTCCCGGCACTAGCCGTGCGCCGTCCGCCGCCCGTCCCGCCTCGGCCGAACGGCCCAGTGGCCGCGGAGCGATTCGACCCTTCGGTGGAGTCGGCGGCGCCCGGGCTGCGGCAGAGTCGCGTCATGATCATGACGCGCGCGGATCGGGTCATGCTCGCCCTGGTCCTCGCTGGAGGGTGGGCGATCGGAACGATGATCTCCCTCGTCGTCAACTCGTCCCCGCTGTCCCTGGTCCTGAACGCGGTGGCGTCCCTGGGGGGTGCCGTCACCGTGTGGGCGGAGATCCGCGGAGCGAACGCGGCATGGTCATGGGGTGGGGCGGCGGTCGCCGCCGTGGCGTTCACGGCGGCGGCCGCGCAGCCCTCCGATGCGCCGATCTGGCCCGCCGGAGCGAGCTGGATCTTCGTGATCGTCGCCGGGATCACGGCGTCGTACGCGGATACCGCGCTCGACGGGGTCCTCGAACTCGTCGCGGGTGTCCTCGCAGTGCTGCCGGTCATCCCGCTGGCGGTGGAGGACCCGCGGCTGCTGGTCCTCGCCTTCCTCCTGGCCGGCGCCGTCAACGCGGCCGTGATGTTCGGGCACCGTCATCGGACGGCGGAGCGACGCCTCGAACAGACCCGGGCGGAGGTCCAGCTGGCCGAACGCACGGCGATGGCGCGGGAACTGCACGACGTCATCGCCCACGAGGTCACGGGGATCGTGGTGCTGGCCCAGGCGGGGATCGCCGCGGGTTCGGATTCCACCGGCACGCTCGCGCGGATCGAGCACAGTGGAGCCCGCGCCCTCGCGGACATCCGCGCCATGGTCGGGACCCTGCGGGAGCCCGCGGACGTTCCGGCGCCGCTCGCCCCGGCGGCGTCCGCCTCGTTCGGATTAGGGGTGGCGCTGGCCGAGCTCGCCCGGGACAGCGCGGAGGAGAGGATCACGGTGACGGTCGACCCCGCGGCGGACGCGGAGGACGTCCCCGACCTCGTGCGCCTGGTCGCGCACCGCGTGGTCAGCGAGGGGGTGACCAATGCCCGCCGGCACGCGCCGGGCGGGACCGTGCGGATCACCGTCGGGCGGAGCGCGCGGGGGATCCGGGTCGACGTGGCCGACGACGGCCCCGCCGACGGAGGCGTGCCGGGCCCCGGGCCCGGGGGCGGCATGGGCTTGGTCGGCCTGACGGAGCGCGCGGCCACCGTCGGGGGAGAGGTGGCCTACGGGCCCGACGGGAGCGGCTGGCGCCTCACCGCGACCCTGCCGATGCACGGGGTGCGTTGACGTGACGATCAGGGTGGTGCTGGCGGACGACCAGGAGATGGTGCGGATCGGGTTCGCGATGATCCTCGGTGCGGCGCCCGACATGGAGGTGGTGGGGCAGGCGTCCGACGGTGTGGAGGCGGTCTCGGTGATCGCCGAGACCCGCCCCGACGTGGCCCTGCTCGACATCCGGATGCCGCGGCTCGACGGCATCGAGGTGTGCCGGCGCGTCGTCGAATCGGCGACGCGGGTCGTGATCGTCACGACGTTCGGCGAGCCCGACTACGTCGACGCGGCGCTCGGCGCGGGCGCCTCGGGGTTCCTGCTCAAGGACGCCGGACCGGACCTGCTCATGGCGGCGGTACGGGCGGCCGCGACGGGGGACGCCCTGATCAGTCCGGAGCTGACCGTCGACCTGTTGGCGCGGAGCCGGGCGTCCGGTCGTCGCGACGCCGCGGCCGCGGTGGCCCTCGCGGAACTGACCGCGCGCGAACGGGAAGTGGCGCAGTGCGTGGCCCGCGGTCGCACGAACGCCGAGATCGCCGACGAGCTGGTGATCAGTCTGGGCACGGTCAAGACGCACCTCGGGGCGATCACCCGCCGGCTGGGGGCGCGCAACCGGGTCGAGGTCGCGGCGGCGATGTGGGCCGCGGGCGAGATGGACTGACGGCTCAGCGGATTCCCGGCGCGCCGGACGGTGCCGCGCTCGCCGACGGTGCCGCGCTCGCGGCGGAGGTCGCGCTCGGGGTGGGGACGGCGCTCGACGAGGCGCCCGCGGGGGTCAGGACGAAGGTCCAGGCGCGGTTGTTGTCGGGGTCGGTCAGCACCAGCTCGGTGCCGTTGCGCGACCAGATCCGCTCGCCCTTGAGCGCCTCGCTGATCGCGGTCTGGGTGCCCTTGGGGTCCGGGCAGTAGCGCTGCGTGGCCGCGAGGCCGGCGCCGAAGTCGACGCGGTCCGCGGTGGCCAGCGACGTGGCGCTGCCCGTCAGCGTGTTGCACGAATCGTTGCCCGAGATGTTCGAGCCCCGCACCCAGAACCAGGCCGTCGGGTCGGACTTGAGGCGCCACTGCGAGCCCACGAGGGCGGGCTTCGACGGCGCCGACGACGCGGACGGTGCTCCGCCCGTCGAGCCGGCCGGATCGGCGCCGGCCGAGGCGGCGCACCCGGCCGTGAGGACCGCGGCGCCCGCGAGCAGCGGAAGGGCGAGGGAGGCGGCATTACGCATCATGCATGCGATTATGCCGCCTCACCCGCCCCTTGCGCACCTTCAGTTACACCTCAGTTGGTCTTCGAGATGCCGACTCGGGTCGAGCCGCTGTTCTTCGCCGCGGTGTCGACACCGCCGTCCGTGCTGGTGGCGGGGCCCGCGGCGGTGTCGGCCGCGGCATCGTCGACGAGCCCGGGCGCCGCGCCGGGCTCCAGGTCCAGCGTGGTGCGCAGCGGCTTGTTGGGCAGCATGGCGACCGCGATCAGCGTGACGATCGCGCACGCCGTCGACACCAGGAAGATCCGGCCGGTGGCGTCGCCGAACGCGGCATTGGTGATCTCCATGAACAGCGGGTTGCGCGGGTCGGGGAGCACGCGGTGCTCGATCGCACCCGCCTTCACCAACTCGGTGACGCGCGCGGTGAGGACCGCGCCGAGCGCGGAGACGCCGATCGCGCCGCCGAAGGTCCGGAAGAAGGCGACCGAGCTCGACGCCGCACCGATGTTCTGCACGCTGACGGTGTTCTGCACCGCGAGCACCAGGTTCTGCATGAGCGCGCCCACGCCGAAGCCCATGATCGCGATGTACACCTGCACCTGCCAGATCGGCGTGAGGTGATCGATCGTGCTGAGCAGCGCGAAGCCGACGACCATCACGATCGCGCCGCCCACGACGAACCGCTTCCACTTGCCGAACCGGGTGATCAACTGGCCCGACACGACGGACGAGAGCAACATGCCGACGACCATGGGGATCGTGAGGACGCCCGCCATCGTCGGGCTGTAGCCGCGCGAGTTCTGGAAGTACAGGCCCAGGAAGGACATGGCGCCGAACATGCCGACGCCCACGGCGATCGAGGCGATGATCGCGAGCGCGGTGGTGCGCTCGGTGATGATGCCGATCGGGATGATCGGATCCTTGGCGCGCAGCTCGACCAGCACCGTCGCGACGAGCAGCGCGATGCCGACGATGAGGTACACCGCCGACGACGTGGAGACCCAGCCGTAGTTCTTGCCGGCGAACGAGACCCAGATGAGCAGCACGGACACGCCCGCGGTGAGCAGGGTGGCGCCGAGCCAGTCGATGGAGACGTCGTCCTTGCGGGTCGACGGCAGGTGCAGCGTGCGCTGGATGAGGATCAGCGCGGCGACGGCGAGTGGGACGCTGACGTAGAAGCACCAGCGCCAGCCGATGTGGTCGGTGATGATGCCGCCCAGGATCGGGCCGCCCGCCATCGACACGCCCATGACGGCGCCCATGTAGCCGGAGTACCTGCCGCGCTCGCGCGGCGGGACGATGCTGCCGATGATGGCGACGACGAGCGCGGTGAGGCCGCCCATGCCGATGCCCTGAATCACGCGGGCGACGAGCAGCACCTCGACGTTCGGCGTGGCGCCCGCGAGCACCGAGCCGGCGACGAAGATGACGATCGCGGCCTGGACCAGGACCTTCTTGTTGAACAGGTCGGCGAGCTTGCCCCAGATCGGGGTGGACGCGGCGTTCGCCAGGAGGGCGGTGGTGATCACCCACGAGAACGCCGTGGTGGAGGCGCCGAGGTCGGCGATGATGCGCGGGAGCGCGGTCGACACGACGGTGGTGCTGAGGAGGGCCGTGAACAGGGCGGCGAGCAGGCCCGCCATGACCTCGAGGATCTCCCGGTGGGTCATGGGGGCTGAGGGCTGGGGTGGCGTCTCCGCCAGGGTCTCGGACATCGACTCTTCTTTCAAAGATCTAAGCAATAACGTGCAGGGTGCAACTGTAACTTCGGCGAAGATATTCCGCCACCTCATTACTGTGTGACCCGGCTCGCAATCGGTGGAACATGTTCTAGATTGGGGGCATGGCCTTCACCGTCGACCACAGCCGCGAGATCGCGGCCCCTCCCGCCCTCGTCTGGCAGGCGCTCACCGACTTCGATGCCTACCCGCAGTGGAACCCCTTCGCCGTCGAGGCGACCTGCGACCTGCGGCCCGGCGGCGCCATCACCATGCGGGTGGCACTGCGCCCGCCGAAGGTGATGACGCAGAAGGAGTACATCGTCTCCGTCGACGAGGGGCGCGGCTTCGCGTACTCGATGAAGCCCGCGCCCGCGGGCCTGCTGCGCAGTATCCGTGAGCAGGACATCGTCGATCTCGGGGGCGGCCGGTCGCGCTACACCTCGCACTTCCGGCTCGACGGTCCGCTCTCGCCGCTCGTCGGCGCGATCCTCGGCGCGCACCTGCGCCGCGGCTTCGACGGCCACGTCGACGGGCTCGTCCGGCAGGCGGAGAAGCTCGCCGGCTGACCCGGGGCTCCGCTCAGTCGGCGCCGTCCATCCGGAAGCCGATCTTCAGCGTCACCTGGGTGTGCGCGACGGCGCCGTCCTCGATGTGGCCCCGGGTGGACACCACCTCGAACCACTCCAGGTTCCGCATCGTCTGCGAGGCGCGGGAGACCGCGTTCGCAATGGCCGCGTCGTACCCCTCGGTGGAGGTGCCGACGACTTCGATGACTCGGTACACGTTGTTCGTCATACCTCCCCATCCTCCACTTTCCGGGCGGTCGGGGTGGCGGAACGGCGAGGTCGCTAGCGCGCGCGGACGCGGCGCGTGAACCGGGCCGTGGCGCGGGCGATCACCTGATCGTCGGGGTCGGTGACCCGGATGACGAAGATGTCCTCCTTGGGGAGCCGCTCGCCGATGCTCGCCTCCGCGCGCAGGACGTCGCCGAGCCGGGTCGGGCGCAGGAAGTCGATGTGGATCGCGCTGGCGACCCCGGTGTGCTCGTCGTCGTTCGCCGCGGCGGCGACCGCCGTGCCCGCCATGGCGAAGACGAAGGCGCCGTGGGTGGTGTCGTGCGGATTGAGATGATCCTCGGTGACCGTCGCGGTCGAGACCGCGCGGCCGCCGCCGTGCCCGGTCACCTCGATCCCGAGGAACTTCGCGTAGCGATCGACGGGCTGCTGCGGGGTGCTCATCGGTCCATCTTCTCCGATCGCGCATCCGCCGCTGCGAGGGCGGCGCGCATCGCCGCGCGCTCGGCCTCCGGCCAGGGCCCGGAGGCGGCCAACGGGATCTCGGTCAGGAAGCGCCGCTGGTCCTCCGGGATCCGCGTCACGAACAGGTCGGGATCGCGGCCCGCCGTCGCGTACAGGTCCGGGCCGTTCGCGTAGAACGGGTCGATGAGGACGGGGCCGCCGTCCGCACGGAGCATGACGTTCGACGGGTCGGTGTCCAGCGGGCCGCACCACGGCAGGTCCCGGAGCGCATCCGCGTGGATCCGGCCCACGACGGCCGCCAGCTCCGCGACGGCCTCCGCGCCGGCCAGGACCGCCCGGTGGAAGGCCTGCGCCGCGTCCCGCGGGGCGTCGGTGAGGCGCTCCAGCACCTGCAGATCGCCGCCGCCCACGAGCCGGCGGTGCGCGTGCAGTACGGGGACGTGTCCCGTGCCCGCCGCCTCGCGGTACAGCGCCGCGGTGTAGGGCCCGACGGGGTCGAACGGACTGATCCGCACGACGAGGGCACCGTCGGGCGAGGCGAGCGCGATCGCCCAGTCCCCGGCGCCGCACCGCGTCCAGCCCGCGTCTGCGAACGCGGCCTCCGCGGCGCGGTGANCGGCGTCGGGCGGCAGGTCGACGGGGAGGGCGTCCACGGCCTGGGTGTGCCGCGCGGCGTCACCGGTCGGTGCGCCGCCGTCGCCCCGGATCAGGGCGGCCTTCTGCACCTTGCCCATGGCATTGCGAGGGAGGGCGTCGACGAACCGGACGGCGCGCGGCCGCTTGTGCCAGGACAGTTCTCCGGCGACGTGCGCGATGAGCCCCTCGGCGTCGGCGTTGCTCCCCGGCGCGGCGACGACGTAGGCGACGATCCGCTGGCCGAGGTCGGCGTCCGGTACGCCGACGACGGCGACCTCCCGGACCTCCGGCCGCGCGAGCAGCGACGTCTCGATCTCGCCCGCGCCGATCCGGTAGCCGCCGGACTTGATGAGGTCGACGGACTCCCGCCCGACGATGCGGTGGAACCCGGCCGCGTCCTTGACGGCGACGTCGCCGGTGATGAACCAGCCGTCCTCCGTCCACGATGCGGCGGTCGCGTCCGGCCGGCCGAGGTAGCCCGCGAACAGCATGGGGCCGCGGACCTCGAGCCGTCCGACGCTCTCGCCGTCGGCGGGCACGTCGGCGCCGTCCTCCGCGCGCAGCCGAGTGCGGACACCGTCGACCGCGGTGCCGACCCATCCGGGCCGGCGCTCGCCGTCGGCCCGGGTGCTGAGCGTGATCATGGTCTCGGTCATCCCGTAGCGCTCGATCGGGGCCTGACCGGTGAGCGCGCGCAGCCGCTCGAAGACGGGCAGGGGCAGCGGCGCGCTGCCGGAGACGAGCAGGCGCGCGTCGGCGAGTACGCGCGCGGAGTCCTCGTCGGCGACGATCCGGCTCCATACGGTGGGCACGCCGAAGTACATCGTGGCGGGCGTCGCGGCGTACCGCTCGGGTGTGGCCTTCCCGGTGTGCACGACGCGGGAGCCGATGTGCAGCGAGCCGAGGACGCCGAGGATCAGGCCGTGCGTGTGGAACAGGGGAAGGCCGTGTGCGACGGTGTCGCGGTCGGTCCAGTCCCACGCCTCCGCGAGCGCGTCGAGGCCCGCGGCGATCGCCGCGCGGCTGAGCAGCACGCCCTTCGGGGCCCCCGTGGTGCCCGAGGTGTACAGGATCATCGCGACGGCGCCGTCGTCGGCGTCCGGCCCCGCCGACTGTGCGGCAGGTGATCCCGTGCCCGGGGAGGCCCGGTGGACCGGGAGGTCGACGTGGTCGCGCGGCTCGCCGGCCCAGGCGGTCGCCGCCGAATCGTTGAGGATGTGGGCGATCTCGGCCGGGCCGGCGTCGGGCGGCACCGGCACGGCCGTGATGCCGGCGAGCAGGCATCCGGTGACGGCCACGACGGTCTCGAGCGTCGGCGTCGCACAGACCGCGACGGGTCCAGCGGTGCGCAGGGACGTGGCGAAGGTCAGCGCGGCGGAGCGCAGTTCGGCGCGCGAGACGCTGTGGCCGTCGATGGTCACCGCGCGCGGATCATCGGCGCGGGCGAGGTCGCGGAGTGCGGCGAGCAGAGCGGTCATGAGAACACCATTCCCGGGACGATGAGGACGAGAGTGAGGACGACGGGGCCGGCGACGACCATGGAGAGGCCCCAGCGTGTGAGCATCCGGGTCATGCGCGGGCGTTCGGCCTCGTCGACGGTGGTGGCGACGTAGGTGGCGCCGACGGTCGAGAAGGGTGAGACGTCGACGATCGACGAGCACACGCCGATCGCGCAGATCAGTGCCCAGCCCGGGATGCCCCCGTCGGCGATGAGGGGGAGGGCGAGCGGCACGAGCGCGGCGAGCATTCCGGTGGTGGATGCGAACGCCGAGATCAGCCCGGCGGCGGCGCACAGCAGGAGGGCGGCGACTAGCGGGGAGCCGAGGTGGACGGCCTGCCGGCCGAGCATGTCCACGACGCCGAGCTCGGTGAGCACGCCGACGAACGTGATGATGCCGCCGACGAGGAGGACGGAGCCCCAGTCGATCCGGGTCATGGCCTGCTTGCCCGCGACCGGGTCGACGAGGGCGAGGACGGCGCCGAGGGCGAAGCCGAGGACTCCGATGTCGGGCTCCAGACCGCTGACGGACAGCGCGATCACCGTGCCCACGAGGGCCGCCATCGCGATCACGGTGAGTATCTGGATCGGGGTGGGGCGGCCGGGCCGGGCCGGTGCGGCGGACGGGTCGCCCTCGTCGACCACGAGCGTCGACTGGCCCGATTCGGAGAGCGCCGCGCCGCGGGCCGTCATGGCCTTCGCGAACGCGGGGACGCGGCGATCCGCGCGGGCGCGCCCGAACAGCGCGTAGGCGACGACGACGAGCACCAGGTTCACGGCGACGGCGACGCCGAAGAGCAGGAGCGGGCTCAGCTGGATCCCCGCGGCGTCGGCGGTGCCCCAGGTGATGATGCCGAACAGGCTGGTGGGTGCGAACGCCCCCGCGCTGAGCCCGGCGCCCATGGCGAGCGCCATGAGCATCGGGTCGATGCCGCGGCGGTGGGCGATGCTCATGCCCATCGGCGCCATCACCAGGCCGCCGAGCGGGGCGCCCATCGCCGAGAGCGCGGCGGTGAGCACGAAGAAGACGATGGGGAACAGGCGGTCCCGCCCGCCGACGCGGGTGAGCGCGGATTCGATGAGCCAGTCGACGGTGCCGTTCGCGTGCGCGACGCCGAAGAAGTAGGTCACCCCGACGAGCAGCACCAGGATGGACAACGGGAATTCCGCGACGACGTCCTTGAGCGCCATGTCCGCGACCCAGAGTCCGACACCGCACGCCGCCGGGAACATCACGATCCCGATGTTCACGTTCCGGGCGGCGGACAGCGCGAAGATCGCGACGAACACTCCCAGCGCTATCAGTTGTGCTGACACGGGGGACCTCTTTTCTCATCGGTCCACTGTGTGGCACAATGGACTATAGAATGGACCAGCGGGATGTAATGTAGATCACGGCGCAGGAGGAGGGCAAGGGAATGGCCACGAACAGTGTGGTTTCGGCGTTCAAGGTGCTCGAAGCGGTGGCGCGGATGCAGCCGGTGGGGTTGTCCGAACTCGCCCGCGCGGTGGAGCTCCCCAAGAGCACGACCCAGCGGTGCCTGCTGACGCTGCAGGAGGTGGGCTGGCTGGCGCCCACCCCGAGCAGCCCGCCGCGCTGGCGGATGACCTATCGGGCGATCGCGGTGTGCGGCCGGGCCGGCGTGGGGGGCGGGCTGCGCGATGCGGCGATCGCCACGATGAACGAACTGCAGCTCTCCACGACGGAGACCGTCCATCTCTGCGCCCCGGACGGCGATGCGCTGGTGCTCATCGAGCGCCTCGACACCTCGCATCCCCTGCGCGCCTTCCTGCCGCTGGGAGAGCGGATCTCCTTGCACGCCAGTGCGACCGGACTCGCCTATCTGTCGGCGTGCGCGGCGGAGTTCGTCGAGGAGTACCTGGCCGGCCGGCTGGAGGCGCCGACGCCGGATTCGATCACCGACCCCGACCGACTGCGCGAGGTCGTCGCGGAGGTGGCGGCGCGGGGCTACTCGACGAACGTCGGCGGGCTGTCCGTCGGGATCAGCTCGATCGGCGCGCCGATCCTCGACCACGCCGGGACCCCGGTGGGTGCACTCTCGGTGTCCGGGCCGAGTAGCCGGCTCGTCGAGGAGCGCTTCGAGGAGCTCGGGCAGCAGGTGGCCGCCGCCGCGGCGCGCATCGGACGGCTCCTGCACTGATCCCGGTGCGGTCGGATCCCGGTGCGGGGGAAGGGCTCAGCGTACGCGCAGGCCCTTCGGTGTGCGCGCGAAGCCGGCCGCCGTCAGGGCGCCTGCCAGCGGCGCGGTGAGGGCCGGGGCACCGTCGACCTTCTCGATGGTCAGGCCCCCGAGCCGCGGCGCCGTCTCGGCGAGCGCGGTGAGCGCCGCCTCCGGCGCGTCGGTGAAGGTGAGCAGGGTGCGGCCCCCGCGCTCGACGAAGAGGGCCAGCGCGCCGTCGACCAGCACGACGAGGGCGCCCGCCTTGCGCCCGGGGCGCGCACCCTCGTCGCCGCGATCGGGCCAGGGGAGCGCGGCACCGTACGGATTGGCCGGATCGGTGGCGGCCAGGACCAGCGCGGAGGTCTCGCCGCGCTGCTGGGCCCGCTCGAGCGCGGACGCCGCGTCGCGCAGCGCGTCGACGGTGCCGCCCCGCGCGAACTGGGCCGCCCCCAGGCGCTCGATGAAGTAGCCGCGCCGTGCCTTCCCGGACTCCTCGAAAGCGGCCAGCGTGCGGTAGATCCGGGCGAACCCGCCCTCGACGTGCTCGGCCGTCACCGCGCCGCGGGTCACCACGCCGTACCGCTCCAACAGCTGCTCGGCGAGGGCGGCGGACTGCTCGGTGGCGCTCGACTCCGCCGGCGCGGGCGGCAGCGACCACCGCCCGGCGACCATGGGCGGAGCCTGATCCGCCGCGACGCGGAAACGCGCCCGGGGAGCGCGGCGGGGAGTGCGATGGGCCGTCGCCCGACGGCCGCCCGCGAGCCTCGCCCGGACCGGCGCGAAGGTGTCGCCCGTGAGCCGGCCGGCCCACACCAGGTCCCACAGCGCCTCCGGGGTGGCGCCGGTGAGCTGGCGGTAGAAGTAGGCGCCACCGCCGCGGACCGCGTCCTCGATCGCCTCGTGCGCGGCGACGGTGTCGAGCGGCCCCGGCGGCGGCAGGGTGAGTGGCGCGAGGTCCGTCGGGTGGAGGGCGATCCAGCCGTCCTGCGCGCCGATCGCCCCGTGCCCGGTCCACACCACTTCGCCGGTGCCGGTGAGCTCGTCGAGCATGGCGGGCGAGTAGTCGACGACCCGATGCGGCAGTACCACCGACTCCCAGGCGGACGCGGGGATGGGGACCCCGGCCAGCTGGTCGATCACGGTGGCGACGCCGTCGATCCCGCGCAGCGGGTGCTTCAGGTGGTGCCACCCGGCGAGGAACTCGGCGTAGGCCCGCTCGGGCACCGGCTCGACGTCCTGCCGCAGCCGCGCGAGGCTGCGCTGGCGGATGCGGCGCAGCACGTCCGCGTCGCAGAACTGCGGGACGCCGTCGACGCCCGCGTCCTCGCCGTCCGGGACGAACCGGCCCTCGATGACGCGCCGCGCCGCGACCAGCTCGGTGAGCGGGCGCTGCACCACCGCGACGCCCAGGCCGTGGCGTGCGGCGACCTCGGCGGCGGTGAACGGGCCGTGCCGGCGGGCGTACCGCGCGACCAGATCGCCCACCGGATCCGCGACGGCCGACGTGAACGCCGACGCGATGCCCGGTTGCAGTGGGACGCCCAGGCCGTCGCGCAGCCGCGCCGCGTCCTCGACCGCGGCGATCCACCCGTCGCCGTAGGCGAAGACGCGGCCCGCGGCGAGCAGCTCGTCGACCGCGGCGGGCGCGCCCTCGGAGCGCTCCTCGATCTCGGCGCGGGTGAGGGGGCCGAGTTCGCGGATGAGGTCCGACACCTGCTCGACGGTGCGCGCGCGGTACCCCGGCGCGGTGCGCTGGAGCTGGGCGGCGATCTCCGTGAGGATCTCGGCGTCGAGCAGCTCGGTGAGCTCGACCCGGCCGAGCAATTGGGAGAGCACCGCGGGGTCCAGGCTGAGGACCGCCGCGCGCCGCTCGGCGAGGGGCGCGTCGCCCTCGTACATGAACGCGCCGACATAACTGAACAGGAGCGATGCCGCGAACGGCGACGGCGCGACGGTCTCGACCTCGGCCAGCCGGACCGAGCGGGAATCGAGGGCGCGGTGCACGGCGATCAGCTCCGGCACGTCGTAGACGTCCTGCAGGCATTCGCGGACGGCCTCGAGCACGATGGGGAACTGCGGGTATCCGCGCGCCACCTCCAGGAGCTGGCTCGCGCGCTGACGCTGCTGCCACAGGGGCGCGCGCTTACCGGGATCGCGACGGGGCAGGAGCAGGGCGCGCGCGGCGCACTCCCGGAACCGGGAGGCGAACAGGGCGCTGGACCCGACGGCCTCGGTGACCAGCGCATCGATCTCGTCCGGCTCGAACCGGAAGAGCTCGGCGCCGGGCGGGGCGTCGTCGGTGTCGGGCAGGCGGACGAGGATCCCGTCGTCCGTCGCGGTGACGGCGCCGGACAGTCCGAGGGAGGCCGTGAGGCGGGCGCCGATCGCGAGGGCCCACGGCGCGTGCACCTTCATGCCGAGCGGCGAATGCAGCGCGACGCGCCAGTCGCCGAGCTCGTCGCGGAACCGCTCGACGACGAGGGTGCGGTCGGTGGGGAGCACGCCGGTGGCCCGTTGTTGTTCGTCGAGGAGGGCGATGAGGTTGTCGGTGGCCCACTCGCCGAGCCCCACCTCCTGCGCCCGCGCCCGTTGGTCGGGCGCACCGAGAGCGGTGAACTCGCGGGTGAAGCGCCCGATGGCGCGGCCCAGCTCGGCGGGACGGCCGACGGTGTCACCGATCCAGAAGGGCAGGCGACCGGGTTGGCCGAACGCGGGCGAGACCAGCACCCGGTCGTGCGTGATCTCCTCGATCTTCCAGCTGGTGGCGCCGAGCGCGAAGACGTCGCCCACGCGGGACTCGTAGACCATCTCCTCGTCCAGTTCGCCCACGCGCGAGGCCTTCTCGCCCACCATGAAGACGCCGAACAGGCCGCGGTCGGGGATGGCGCCGCCGGAGGTGACCGCGAGCCGCCCGGCACCCGGTCGTCCGGTGAGCGTGCCGGCGTCTCGGTCCCAGACCACGCGGGGACGCAGCTCGCCGAAATCCTCCGCGGGGTAGCGCCCCGAGATCAGATCGAGCACCGCCTCGTACGCCGAATCCGGCAGTGCGGCATAGGAGTGCGCCCGCCGCACCAGAGTCAGCCAGTCGTGCACGTCGAGCTGATCCATCGCGGCGGCGGCGATGGTCTGCTGGGCCAGCACGTCGAGCGGGTTGCGGGGCACGACGAGCTTCTCGATCGCGCCCTCGCGCATGCGCTGCACGGTGACGGTGCTGTGCAGGAGGTCGGTGCGGTGCTTGGGGAAGAAGACGCCGCGGCTCGGCTCGCCCACCTGGTGCCCGGCGCGGCCGACGCGCTGCAGTCCGGCGGCCACCGACGGCGGCGCCTCCACCTGGATCACCAGATCGACGGCCCCCATGTCGATCCCGAGCTCCAGGCTGGACGTGGCGACCACGCAGCGGAGCCGGCCCGACTTCAGGTCGTCCTCGATGATCGCGCGCTGCTCCTTGCTCACCGAGCCGTGGTGCGCCCGCGCGAGCACGGGCTCGGCGCCGTGCGTCTGCCCGCTCGCGAGCAGCTGCGCGGGGGAGCCGCCGGCGACGGCGGGGTTCGGCGGGCCGGCGTGCACACCCGCGGCGAGTTCGTTGATCCGGGCCGTGAGGCGCTCCGCGAGGCGGCGTGAGTTGGCGAAGACGATGGTGGAGCGGTGCCGCTCGATGAGCTCGACGATGGACGACTCCACGTGCGGCCACAGCGAACCCTGCTGCACCGGCTCGTCCGGGTCGTCCGAGACCACGTCGAGTTCGGTCATGTCCGGGACGGGCACGGTGACGGTGAGCTCGAACTCCTTCTGCGAGGGCGGGCGCACCACCGTCGCGGGACGGGGCCCGCCGAGGAAGGCGGCGACCTCCTGCGCGGGCTCGACGGTGGCGGAGAGGCCGATCCGCTGGGCCGGCTCGTCCAGCACCTCGTCGAGCCGCTCGAGCGAGAGCGCCAGGTGCGTACCGCGCTTGGTGCCGGCGACGGCGTGCACCTCGTCGACGATGACCGTGCCCACCCGGGTCAGGCTCTCGCGGGCCTGGGACGTGAGCATGAGGAAGAGCGACTCGGGCGTGGTGATGAGGATGTCCGGCGGCGTCCGGACGAGCTGCCGCCGTTGCTGGGCCGGGGTGTCGCCGGACCGCACGCCCACCGTGACCGCGGGGGCGGGCTCACCCCGGCGCTCCCGGACCCGGGCGATCCCGGCGAGCGGCGCACGCAGGTTGCGCTCCACGTCGACCGCGAGGGCCTTGAGCGGAGAGATGTAGAGGACGGAGGTGCCGCGCGCGGCGTCGGACTCCTGCGGGGCCGGGCGGTCCATGAGTCGATCGAGGGCCCACAGGAACGCCGAGAGCGTCTTACCCGAGCCGGTGGGGGCCACGACCAGTGTGTTCTTCCCCTGGGCGATGGACCGCCAGGCGCCGGCCTGCGCCGCGGTGGGCGCGGCGAACGACTCGGTGAACCATTCGGCGGTGGCGGGCGTGAACGCCCGGAGGGCGTCCGGCATTCCTCCATCATGGCGCAGCCCTCCGACAAGTCCATCGCGTCCGTTCGCCGCGGTTCTGCATCGGTCGGGGTCAGAGCCGTCGACGCGTCGGAAGTTCAGCGCGCACACGGCGACACACCAGTGATTGTTGTTGTTTGTGTGACTTGTGTGATTCATGATGTTCAGGAGGTACGGACCTAAGGAGCAGGAATGACCACGCACGTCTCGTCGAACAGCCACCGTCGCGCCTGGTTCCGGGGCGCGGTCGCCGCGGCGGCCGTCGCCGTGGGCATCAGCGGCGGCGTGACCGCCATCGCCAAGGCCGACCAGCAGGTCGGTCGATTCCTCGTCAAGGGGCAGATCGAGGTCTCCTACTTCGCGACCGGCGGGGCGCCCACCTGGGGCGTGCCGCTGATCCCCGAGACCAACGCCGGGCGCGGTGGCAAGTTCCAGACCTTCAAGAACCAGGCGTCGTTCTACTGGCATCCCGGTGCCGACGGCGGCAACGCCCACCAGATCGGCGGCGCCATCCGCGCCAAATGGGGCGAGAACCGCTGGGAGAACGGCCCGCTCGGCTACCCGATCACCGACGAGCTGCAGTCCCGCGGCCCGTTCAACGCCGTCACGGGCGCGATGAACGCCTTCCAGGGCGGCGTGATCTACTGGTCGCCCGCGTCCGGCGCGTGGCCGGTGTGGGGCGAGATCCTCGTGAAGTGGAGCGCCGACAAGCGCGAGTCCGGCAAGTACGGTTACCCGACCGGACCCGAGATCCGCACCGGCAGCAGCTTCTCCCAGACCTTCCAGCGCGGCGTGATCACCTGGCCGTGACGCCCGGCGCCACCCCTCCCATCGGGTAGGCCGCGGCCCGTTCGTCGGCCCGGTGTGCGGCTCCACGGGCGTTCCTACGCTCGGAGGATGATCGATGCGCTGGCCCCGCAGCGGCCCGGAACCTGGTCGGACGGAACGGTGACCGTCTCCCGGTCGGACCGGCCCGACGGGGCCCTCGTCACCGTCGAACGAGCGGGCCGCCGGGTGCACGTGCAGCACCGCTTCCGCCCCGAGCACCTGCGCGATTCCCTCGCGGCGCGGCTCGCTGCGATCGCGGCACCGCGCACCGTCGACGAGTTCGAGCGGATCGTGGTCGGAGCCGTCCGCAGCACCGTCGACGCGCCGCACGACGCCTGGCTGACGTACTACCGCAACTCGCTCGACGATCTCGAATCCGGCAGTACCGCTTTCGCGCCCGTCCACGCCCGCGCGGAGGAGCTGTTGCTGGGCGAATCGGTGCTCGACCTCGGGTCCTGCTTCGGCTTCTTCCCGCTGCGCGTCGCCCGTCGCGGGTGGCGCGTCACCGCGTCGGACCTGTGCCCGGGCACCATGGATCTGCTCGCGCGGGTCGCGCCCGACCTGGGGGCGCCGCTGCGCACCGTCGCCGCCGATGCGGCCGCGACCGGCCTGCCCGACCGGTACTGCGACACCGTCACCGCCCTGCACCTGCTCGAACACGTCCCGCCCGCGGCGGGGCGCGCGATCCTCGCGGAGGCCGTGCGGCTCGCCCGCCGCCGGGTGATCGTCGCGGTGCCCTACGAGGACGAGCCCGACGCGCGGTACGGGCACGTGCGGACCTTCACCGCCGCGACGCTGCGCGAGCTCGGCGCCGCGACCGGCCTCGCCTGGACAGTGGGCGAGCACCACGGCGGGTGGCTCGTGCTCGACCGCTGATCCCCGTCAGATGAGCCCGCGCTTGCTGGCCTCGTACGCCGCTTCGGTGCGGCGGCTCACGCCCAGCTTGCGCAGCAGGTTGCTCACGTGGAACTTCACAGTGGTCGGCGAGATGAACAGCTGCTCGCCGATCCGCGTGTTGGAGTGGCCCTTCGCCAACAGGCGCAGCACCTCCAGCTCGCGGGCGGTGAGGGTGTCGTCGGGCGCGCCGCCCGCGAGCGTCTTCACCACGGCGACCGCGGTGCGCGAGTCGAAGGCGCTCTGCCCCCGCGTCACCGATCGGATGGCGCTGACCAACTCCGTGGTGTCCACGTCCTTGACCACGTAGCCGCGGGCGCCGGCCTGGACGGCCTCCACCACGAGCCGCTCGTCGAGGAAGGTCGTGAGCACGAGCAGGCCGATCTCCGGGTGCGCGGCGGTGAGGTCCCGGCACAGGCTCAGGCCCTCCAGCTCCGAACCGCCCGAGAGCTTCAGGTCGATCACCATCACGTCGGGCCGCGCGTGCTCGGCCACTGCGCGGGCCTCGGCGCGGGAGACGGCCTCGCCGACGACCTCCAGGTCGGGCTCGCGCTCCAGCACGGACCGCAGCCCCTGCCGCAGGATGGCGTGATCGTCGACCAGCACCAGCCGCGACCGCTCCACGGGCCGTTCCCGCATGTCCGTCACGAGTCCTCCTCCACCGGTAGTGCCACCTGTACCCGGACCCCGCCGATCCGTGATCGCCGGATCGCCAGCCGGCCACCGCATTCGGCGGCCCGAGCCGCCATGTTCGCCAGTCCGCGTCCGTGGCCGTCGAGATCCCGCTCCCGGCTGGTCGCCAGCGCGGCGCGGAGCGCGGCCGGATCGCCCGCCCCGTCGTCGTCGACGGCGAGCTCGACCGCATCCGGTCCGTAGCGCAGCGCGAGCACGGCGCGGCTCGCGCCCGCGTGCACCGCGACGTTGAACAGCGCTTCGCCCGCGATCCGCAGCAGCGCGTGCTCGACGGCAGCGGGCAGCTCGCGGGCCTCGCCGCGCACCCGGACCGCGACCGTGAGTTCGTCGGGCTCGTGCACCACGCCGAGTCGGCGCAGCATCTCCGGGAGCGCCGCGTCCTCGTGATCGTGGCTGTTCCCCAGCGTGTAGATCGCCGCACGCAGCTGCTCCACGCCGCGCCGCGTCATCTCCTTCGCCAGGTCGAGGCGCTCGGCCCGCTCGGCGGCGGGAATGTCGCTGCGGCACACCTCGATCTGCATGCCCGCGGACAGAACCGCCTGCGTCACGCTGTCGTGCAGCTCGCGGGCGATGCGGTGGCGCTCGTCGTCGAGTACGCGCTGCCGCTGGGCCACGCCGAGCTCGCGCTGCGTGCTGACGAGCTCGGCGTTGCGCACCGCGAGGTCGGCGGCGGTCCGGCGGGCCTGCGCGTGCGCTTGCTCCGAGCGGGTCAGCAGCGTGGCGATGCCCTCGTACAGTGCCGCGTTGTGCAGCGCGACCGCGGTCTGGCTGGCCAGGATGCTGAGCACCGCGGCGTCGGTGCCGTCCAGCTCCCGGCCCGCGGGCATCCACGCGGCGATCGCGCCGACCACGGCACCGTCGAGCACGAGCGGCACGAACGCGTGCCGGCCGTCGAGCGTCGTCCGGTCCGAGACCGTCGCGGGGTCCCGGATCCGTTCGAGGCAGTCGAGCACCTCGTAGGGGAGGGGCGGCCCGGTCACGCGGTCTACGAGGTACGGGATGCCGTCCGGGCCGAGCACGAGGCGCCGCATCCCCGCCGCCGTGAGCCGGCCGTCCGTGAGCGCGAAGACGACCCAATCGGCACGCAGGTGCTCGCGGGCCACCTCCGCGACCGAGCACACCAGGGTCTCCGGCCCCTCGACGGTCCGCACCAGGGCGCCGGCGATCAGATCCAGCGCGTGCAGGACGCGCTCGGCGCGCTCGACCGCGCCGCGGTACTGCGGGTAGTAGCTGCTCTTGCCCGACCGCAGACCGGTGAGCGCGGCCAGGTCCGATTCGGCGGTCACATCGCCGCCCGGAACAGGTCGGTGATCTCCGCGACCGTGGCCGCCCGCGGATTCGTGGTCATGCACGAGTCCTCGAGGCTCTGCGCGGCCAGCCGGGGGAGGACCTCCTCGGGGACGCCGAGCTCGGACAGGCCGCGCGGCACGCCGACCTCCCGCGCCAGCTCCTCCACCCGGTCGGCGACCGCGGCGGCCGCCTCCGCGGGCGGCGCGTGCTGCTCGTCGAGCCCCATCCCGGCGGCGATCGCCGTGTACGGCGCCGGATCGGCGGCCGCGTTGAACCGCACCACGTGCGGCAGCAGGATGCCGTTGATCACGCCGTGCGGCTTGTCCAGCAGCCCGCCCACCTGATGGCTCATCGCATGTGCGGCCCCGAGGATCGCGTTGGTGAAGGCCATCCCCGCCTCGAGGCTGGCCTGCGCCATCACCAGGCGCGCGGAGATGCTCCGCGGGTCCGCCATGCTGGCGGTGAGCGACTCGGAGACCAGGCCGACGGCCCGCAGCGCGTGGTGGTCGGTGAGAGGGTTGTGCGCCAGCGAGACGTACGCCTCGACGCCGTGCGTCAGCGCGTCGAGGCCGCTCGCGGCGCCGAGCCACTCCGGCATCGTGGTCAGCAGCCGCGGGTCGATCACCGTGACGTCCGGGACCAGTGCGCGGCCCAGGATGGTGACCTTGGTGGCCCGCTCAGTATCGGTGACGATGCAGAACTGGGAGACGTCGGCGCCCGTGCCCGCGGTCGTGGGGACCATGACCGTCGGCGGGATGGGGCGGGTCACCCGGTCCACGCCCACGTAGTCGAGGATCCGACCACCGTTCGTCGCGAGGATCGCCACGCCCTTGGCCGCGTCCATCACCGAGCCGCCGCCGATGCCCAGCACCACGTCGCACCCGGCCTCGGCGTACCGCTCGTAGGCCGCCGCGACCTCGTGGTCCTTGGGATTGGGCGTGACCGCGCTGACGACCTCGGGGCGCAGGCCCGCGCCGCGCAGGTGCCCGAGCAACTCGTCGACCCAGCCGGCCTCGATCAGCCCCGGATCGGTGACCAGCAGCGGCCGGACCGCGCCCAGGCGGGCCGCCGCGTGGGCCGCCTCGCCGAGCGAGTCGACGCCGAAGACGATCTCGGGGGCGTGGAACTTGACGGTGCGCGGCACCTCGCGGGACACCAGCGGCACCATCGCCGTGCGGTGATCGAGGTCGTTCGCGGCGCGATCATCGAGGTGGGTCACGGGCTTCTCCTCAACGGATCGATGTGATCCATGTTACAGAAGCGGTGCGGCTCCACGCCGGGCCGTTCGCACGGGCGGGTACCTGCCCGATCGGGTAGGTGCGCGCTCAGCGCAGTGCGTTCCCGAGCTCCGCGGCCCGCTCGATCAACTGGTCCGCGTCGCGCGCGGTGACCACCGTGTCGCAGTGCTCGCGGTACGCCGGCATCGCGCACGTGGCCTGCGCCCAGTACCGCTCCGGTTCGGGCGTGATCCACGCCAGCCGGTGCACCCGCCGCCGCAGCTCCGCGAGGTGTTCGACCCCGTCGGGCAGGCCGCCCGAGCGCCCGTCGCCGACGATGAGCAGGGAGGTACGGCGGGTGAGGCCGGCGGGCGCCGCGAGCAGCTCCGCGAACACCCGCCCGTAGTCGCTGGAGGCCTCGAGGTCGATCTCCGGATCGGCCAGTACGCGCGCGAGCGCCGCGTCGCCCGCGCCGGGCAGCAGGGCATCGGTCACGTCCACGGGGCGGTCGACGAAACCGTAGACCTCGCACCGGGCGGTGCGTCGCCGGATCGACTGCGCGAGGCGCAGCACGAAGCCGGTGACCGGCCGCACCGAGAGCGAGACGTCCGCGAGGATCAGCAGGCGCAGCCGGTCGGGACGCGGGACGCGGGTGGCGAGCCGGAACGGGACGCCGTCGGTGCGCTGCGCGGTGCGGGCGGTCGTGCGCAGGTCGAGGCGGCCGTGGCCGTGGTAGCGCACCCGCTCGCGGGGCGCCCCGCGCATGCGGCGCAGCACTTCGTGCACCGCCAGCTCGAGCTCGGCGTGCGGCCGCGATTCGACCTCGCCGGGCGGACCGGGCGGCACCTGGCCCGCGCCGGCCAGCGCCTCGACGAAGGCGCTCAGCGCGGCCGCCAGCCGGTCCGCGGTGGCCTGCGTCAGCTCCTGTTCCGGGCCGGCGTCGGCGTACACCCGGCCGGGGTCGTACCGGTCCAGCCAGGCCAGGATCGCCGCCGGATCGTCCCAGCGCAGCGTGCCGGCCGCCGCCATCGCGGCACCGTCGGACAGGGCTCCCACCTCGGCGGTCCCGGCCCGGGCCACGTCGAGGGTGTAACTCACGCCGCGGCGGCCGCCGTCCTCCGCGGAGACGGCGAGCTCCCCACTCGCCGCCGAGGTCACGGAGAAGTCGTCGTCGTCCTTGTGCGGGTTGAAGCCCTCCTCCGCGTCCGGGGTGTCGACGACGAGGTCGCCGACCTCCGCCGCCCGCTCGTTGTAGTCGGCGTAACGGCCGATCTCCCCGTCGGGATCGAGCACCAGGTCCTCGGGCAGGCCGCCGGTGAGGGCCGCGTGCGCCGGCGCGTCGTCCGGGGCGCCGACGGCCGTCTCGACCGCCGCGAAGAGCTCGGCGAAGGCCGCGTCGAAGCCGGCGTCCTCGTGCGCGTACTTGACGCACGTCGCGCGGAGACCGGCCCCGAGACGCGCCCGGTCGCGGGCACCGTACAGCGCCAGGACGCGGCGCACCTCGATCACCTCCGCGGGCGAGGCGCCCACGCCGTGCGCGCGCAGCCGCGCCCCGAACGCCGCGGCGACGACGTCGAGCAGGCCCGCGGTCTCAGTTGCCGCCACGACCCCGGCCCCCGTGCCCGCGGAAGACGGCCGTCGTGGTGTTGGCGGGGTTGGCCGCCACCGTCGTCCGGTCCGGCCGGCCGACCGTCTCCGCCGCGCCCGACGGTGCCCCGTGCTCCCGGTTCCGCACCAGGTCCACGTCGGTCGAGTACTTCAGCAGCGCGGCGTAGAGGAGGTCGGGCCGCTCCGCGGGCGCCGTGCCGGTGCCGGCCAGCACCGCCGCGATCCGGGCCGCGTCGATCACCTCCGAGATCGACGGGCTCTTGCGCAGCGGCAGGTCCCGGAGCCGGCCCGCGAGCTCGGNGNCCTCCCCGATCGCCGCCGGCTCCACGTCGGGGGCGCGGGCGGCGACGATGTCGCGCTCGCGGTCCGCCGTGGGGTAGCCGAGGTGGTAGTGCAGGCAGCGACGCTTGAGGGCGGCACTGAGTTCGCGGGTGTCGTTGGAGGTCAACACGACCCACGGTACGGTGCGTGCGGTGAAGGTGCCGATCTCGGGCACGGTCACCTGGTTCTCCGCCAGCACCTCGAGCAGCAGCGCCTCCATCGATTCCTCGGTACGGTCCACCTCGTCGACCAGCAGCACCACCGGCTCCTCGGACAGGATCGCGGCGAGCAGCGGCCGCGCCGCGAGGAAGGTCTCCGAGTAGAGCCCGAAGTCCTTGGCGGCCAGGTGCGCCGATGCCTCCTCCAGGGTTCCGAACCCCGCCAGCTCGGTACCGATCCGGTCGCGCAGCATCTGCACGTGCAGCAACTGCCGCGCGTAGTCCCACTCGTACAGGGCGCGGCTGTCGTCGAGCCCCTCGTGACACTGCAGCCGGATCAGCCGGCGGCCCGCGACCTCCGCCAGCGCCTTCGCCAGCTCGGTCTTGCCGACACCGGCCGGACCCTCCAGCAGCAGGGGCCGGCCGAGCACCGTCGACAGGTGGACCACGGTGGCCAGGTCGGGGTCCGCGATGTAGTCCGCGCCGCGCAGCGCCTCCCGCAGCGCCGGGCCGTCGGCGAATCCCGGCTCCGCCGTGGGCGTCTCGATCGTGGCCACCGTGGTCATGGCTGTCTCCCTTCCGAATCCTCGTGGTGTCAGTACGTGCCGTTGATGCAGTGGTCGACGACGGGGATCATCGACGCCACCGTGACCTCGCGCGGGTTGCCCGGCGTGCACCAGTCGTCCTGGATGTGCTCCGAGATGGCCAGCACCGACTTCTCGTCGCCCTTGATCACCTCGCCGCGCCCCGCGTACTTGCCGGAGTTCATCTGGTTCTTGTCGTACGAGTCGGTGCGGATCTGCCCGAAGTTGTCCGGGATGCCCACGTCCTTCGCGAGTCGGATGGCCGCCTCCACGGCGGCGTCCGCCGCCTGCACCGTGGTCATGTTGCGGGTGTCCACGCCCATCGCGACCGCGATCTCGGCGTACCGCTCGTACCGCGAGGGCAGGTTGTACTCCCACACGCGGGGCAGCGCGATCGCGTTGTTGAGGCCGTGATGGCTGTCGAAGAACGCGGAGACGGCGTGCGAGATGGAGTGCACGATGCCGAGGCCGCCGGAGTTGAAGGCCTGCGCCGAGATGTACTGCGCGTTCATCATGCCCTCGCGCGCCTTGAGGTTGCGCGGCTCGAAGGTGGCCTCGCGCAGGTTCTTCGCGACCAGCTCGATCGAATAGAGGGCGTTGCCCAGCGACGGCGCGAAGTCCAGCCGCGAGACGTAGGGCTCGCTGCCGTGGGCGAGCACGTCGAAGCCGCAGTACGCGGTGAAGTGCTGCGGGCACGAGTAGTACAGCAGCGGATCGTCGATCGCGAGCGTCACGATGGAGGCCTCGTCGAAGGCCACCCACTTGTGCGGCTTGTCCATGTCGGACGTATCGGTGATCACGTACGCCCAGGAGGTCTCCGAGCCGGTGCCGGCGGTGGTGGAGACGGCGATGTGGGGCGGGTTCTTCTTGTTGCTGGACTTCGCGAAGCCCTCGAACTCGTTGATGTTGCGGCCGTCGTGCGCGATGACCACGCGCGCGCCCTTGGCGGCGTCGTGGCTGGAGCCGCCGCCCACGGAGATGATGCTGTCGCACTTCTCCTTCTCGTACATCGCCGCGGCTTCCATGACGTTGTAGTCCTTGGGGTTCGACTCCACCTTGTCGAACAGGACCACCTCGACGCCCTGGTACTCGATCTTGCCGATGAGCTCCTCGATGATGCCCGAGCCGCGCAGGCCGGTGGTCACCAGCAGGGCGCGCTTGAAGCCGAGGTTCTTGGCCTCCACGCCGATGATGTCGTGCGCGCCGACGCCCATCAGCGCGCGGGGGAAGGGGTGGAACTCCTTGATCGGGAAGTCCCAGATCTGGTTCAGCTCGATGGCCATGTCGTCTCCTGCTCGTGCGGTCCGGGCGAGATGGCGTGATCCACCTCACAGGAACACTGTGGGCTCGGAACGACGTGCGCGGGAGGGGCTGCGGGCGAAACCGTACGGTCGTCGCCCCGGGCCCGTCCGGTCGGGCAGGTGCGGGACCGGCCCGACCGGCGGGCGCACCGGCGTCCCGCAAGCCCGTGCGCCCCGCCCCCGGACGACGACGGGCGGCCCAGCCGTGCGGCGCGGGCCGCCCGGAGACGGCGGAACCGGTGATCAGCCCTGTTCGCGTGCGGTGGCCGCGATCAGCTGGTCGAGCACCGTCGCGAGCTCGTGCTCGCGACGCTCCAGCGGCGTGAAGGCGCCGTCGCCGTCGAAGTCGGTGAACAGGCCGAGGCTGACCTGCGCCCGCACGTCGACCATCGAGAAGTTGGCGGTGATCTGGCGCCAGTGCTCCACCGAGCGGACGCCGTTGTCGGCGCCGTAGGCGACGAAGGCCACGGTCTTGCCGGCCCACTCGGGACCGATCGAATCGAAGGCGTTCTTGAATCCGCCCGGCACGGAGTGGTTGTACTCGGGGGTGACGAAGATGAAGCCGTCCTCGGCATCGATGGCCTTGCCCCACGCGGTGACCGCGGCGCTGTCGTAGTTCCGGTTGGCGGCACCGGGCACGGTGGCGGAGGTCAGCAGCGGCACGTCGAACGCCTTGAGATCGATGACCGTGATCTCGACGCCCTCACGCGCCTCGGCGTGGGCGGCGACCCACGTGCCGACCTCCTCCGCCTTGCGCCCATCGCGGATGGAGCCCAGGATGATGCCGATCTTCATGTGAGTCCTTTCGGGTTTGCGATCGCCCACGTGGGCGCACGGCTCTCACCGTAACCGAGCGCCCGCACGCCCACCCGGTGTCGGAACAGCTGCGCGCGGTGAGGGCGACGAGAGCGTCGAGGTGTCGCTGCCGGCTCGTCGGATCGGCGGTGCGTGATCGAGGTGTCGCGCGAGGTACCGGCACAATGGATGGATGCCGGACATCGACGATCCCGTCCTCGCGCACGTCGGACCGCGCTTGCGCGCGATCCGGCAGGAGCGCGACATCACCCTGACCGCGGTCGCGGAGGCCACCGGCATCTCGGTGAGCACGCTGTCTCGTCTGGAGGGCGGCACGCGCAAGCCCACGCTGGAACTGCTGCTCCCGCTCGCCCGGACCTACGGGCTCCCGCTCGACGAGCTCGTCGACGCCCCCGAGACCGGCGACCCGCGGGTCCGGCTCAAGCCCCAGCGCCACGGCGACCGCACCATCGTTCCGCTGACCCGCCGTGCCGGTGGCCTGCGCACCTTCAAGGAGGTCATCCGGCCGCGCCCGGGTGACGGGGCCGCGCCCACGCCGGTCTCGCACCCCGGCTACCACTGGGTGTACGTGCTCGACGGCGCGCTGCGCCTGATCCTCGGGGAGAAGGAGATGGTGATCAAGCCGGGCGAGGTGATCGAGTTCGACACCCGGCTGCCGCACTGGTTCGGCAGCGCCGACGGGAAGCCCGTGGAGTACCTGGGCATCTACGGCCCGCAGGGCGAGCGCGCGCACCACGTGCGGGGGGAGTAGCGCGTCAGTCGCCGCCGCGGCCGGTGACCTTCTTGAGCTGGTTGACGCCGGGCAGCCTGCCGACGCCGCGCTCGACCCCGCGCTGGACGTCGCTGAGCCTGTTCGTGACGTCGACGAGCGGCGGAAGCACCGCGTCGAGGGTGTTCAGGGCCGGGTCGGCGACGGCGGTGAGCCGCTCCACCCGGTCGATCACGTTGTTGGCGCGCTCGATCATGTCGGCCATCGCGAGCATCACCTTCGGCAGCTCGGCGATGAGCTCGATGGTGTCGGGCGGGATGGTACTGAGCTTGCCGACGCTGGTGACCGTCCGGCCGGTGTTGTCCATCGCCCGGCCGGCGGCGGACCGCACGGAGTCGACCAGGTCGTTGACCGATTCGCTGATGCTGGGTGGGGCCTTCGGGGGCTCCGGCTTTCTCGCCATGCCTCGATCATCGCCCGTCGGGCGGTCGCGCACGGGGATTTGGCTAGAGCGACGCGCCGAATCGTTCCACCGCCGCGCGGGCGGTGCGCAGGCCCTCGCTGTCCGGTCCGTCGACGACGACCTCCCCCGAGGGGAGCAGGGTGACCTCGCCGATCGAGTCGCCGGTGGTGTTCACGCGCACGGCCCAGGCGTAGGCCCGGTCGGCCAGCCAGGCGTCGGGGCGCAGTTCCGTGAGGTACCACGCCCCGACGTTCAGGCCTACGGGGTCCATTCCCGGTCCGTCCGGATCAGGCCTCGTCGGACTTGATCTCGAGCAGGACGGTGCCCTGCGTGACGGCGGTGCCGGGCTCGACGGCCAGGCCGGTGATGATGCCGTCCTTGTGCGCGGCGACCGGGTTCTCCATCTTCATGGCCTCGAGCACGACGACGAGGTCGCCCGCGCTGACCTGCTGGCCGTCCTCGACGGCCACCTTGACGACGGTGCCCTGCATGGGCGCGGTCACGGAGTCGCCCGTCGCGGCCACGCCGGCGCCGCGATCACGGGTGCGGGCCTTCGGCTTGCGGCGGATGACGCCCGCGCCGCCGGCCGCGCCGCCACCGCCGAGCGACAGCTCGCCGGGCAGCGAGACCTCGACGCGGCGGCCGTCGACGACCACGACGACGTTCTGGCGCGGCAGGGAGTCGTCCTCCTCGATGGCCTGGCCGCCGGTGTACGGCTCGATCGGGTTCTCCCAATCGGTCTCGATCCACTTGGTGTAGACCTCGAAGCCGTTCTCGTCGCCGACGAACGCGGGGTTGGAGACGATGTGGCGGTGGAACGGGATGACCGTCGCGAGGCCCTCGACCTCGAACTCGGCCAGCGCGCGCCGCGAGCGCTCCAGCGCCTCCTCGCGGGTCGCGCCGGTCACGATGAGCTTGGCCAGCATCGAGTCGAACTGGCCGCCGATCACGTCGCCCTGGTCCACGCCGGAGTCGACGCGGACGCCGGGGCCCGTGGGCTCGCGGTAGACCGAGATCGGGCCGGGGGCGGGCAGGAAGCCGCGGCCGGCGTCCTCGCCGTTGATCCGGAACTCGAAGCTGTGACCGCGGGGAGTGGGATCCTCCGTGATCGTCAGCTCCTTGCCCTCGGCGATACGGAACTGCTGGCGCACGAGGTCGATGCCCGCGGTCTCCTCGGTGACGGGGTGCTCGACCTGCAGGCGGGTGTTCACCTCGAGGAAGCTGACCAGGCCGTCGGCGGCGACGAGGAACTCGACGGTGCCGGCGCCGTAGTAGCCCGCCTCGCGGCAGATGCGCTTGGCCGACTCGTGGATCGCGGTGCGCTGCTCCGTGGTGAGGAACGGCGCGGGCGCCTCCTCGACCAGCTTCTGGAAGCGCCGCTGCAGCGAGCAGTCGCGCGTGCCGGCGACGACGACGTTGCCGTGCTGGTCGGCGATCACCTGGGCCTCGACGTGGCGGGCCTTGTCGAGGTAGCGCTCCACGAAGCACTCGCCGCGACCGAAGGCGGCGGTGGCCTCACGGGTCGCCGACTCGAACAGCTCGGGGATCTCCTCGATGGTGTAGGCGACCTTCATGCCGCGGCCGCCACCGCCGAACGCCGCCTTGATGGCGACGGGCACGCCGTACTCCTGCGCGAAGGCGACGACCTCGTCGGCGTCCTTGACCGGGTCCTTGGTGCCGGGCGCCATCGGGGCCTCGGCGCGCTCGGCGATGTGCCGCGCGGTGACCTTGTCGCCCAGGTCGCGGATCGACGAGGGCGAGGGGCCGATCCAGGTCAGGCCCGCGTCGATGACGGCCTGCGCGAAGTCGGCGTTCTCGGACAGGAAGCCGTAGCCGGGGTGGATCGCGTCGGCGCCGGATTTGCGGGCGGCGTCGAGGATCTTGTCGAAGACCAGGTAGGACTCGGCCGAGGTCTGTCCGCCCAGGGCGAAGGCCTCGTCGGCGAGGCGGACGAACTTGGCCCCGGCGTCGGGCTCCGCGTACACGGCGACGCTGGTCAGGCCGGCGTCCCGGGCGGCGCGGATGACGCGGACGGCGATCTCACCGCGGTTGGCGATCAGCACCTTCTCGATCTTCTTGTCAGCGTGGGCTGCCACTCAATCTCCTCGTTCCTTGCGGCGCGCGTCGGGGACGCNCCCCGACATGGGTATCCCGTAGAACACAGTCGACGTTCAGTCTATGCCTACGGACCTGTGGCGCAGCTGACAGTCCCCGTCCGGGTTCGGTTACCCGCGAGTAACCGTCGCATCGCCTATTTCGGTCAACAACGAACGTAGCGCGCCCAGATACAGGGTGACACTCCGGTGTGCCGTTTCGAAGCCGGGGAAGCGCGCCGCCACGTGCAATCCGGACGGTGTGCGCAGCATCCAGAGGTAGACGTCGTCGATCGAGTAGTCCCGCGAGCGCAGCGCCCCGGCCCCGCCCGCGTCGTTGACCTCGGAGCCGGGGGCGGAGCGGGTGTCCATGAAGGAGACGACGAACCGCGGCGGCGGGGCCTGGGAGCGGCCGGGCTCGTCCGCGAGGACCTCGCCGATGCGCAGGTAGGGCAGGGTGCTGCCGGCCTTGGAGTGCTTCCACGCGGCCTGCGCCCGCTGCGCCAGCTCGCCGAAGGTGCGGGTGCCGGTGGTGTCGAGCCGGAAGGGCGCGATGCCGACGAACCAGCCGAGCGCCGCGATCCACTGCTCGGCGTCGCGGGTGTGCCGGGTGACGGCGCAGCGGAACACGGGGCCGAAGCCCAGGTCGGTGTTGATCTTCGCCATGCACGCGAGGACCCCGGTCACCAGCGAGGCGCCCGACTCCGAGCACACGCGGGTGAAGTTGTTGGACCGGTCGTCGTCGAGCAGATGGAAGTTCAGCGCGCCCTGCGGCAGCCTGGGCACCCCGTCGGGATCGCGACTGAGCGCGGCCCGCGTCTCGTCGGCGAGCACCTTCGCGCTGAGCGGCAACAGCGGCATGGGGAAGGGGTCGGGCTTGAAGCCGGTCTCGCTGAGGTACTCGTCCCACATCCGGGCCGCCGGGTGGCTCGCGCCGGCCCGGTCAGCCGACTGCCGGTCGGTGTCCGAGTAGTCGACGTAGCTGCCGGTGGGCAGCAGGCGGGGCTGCTCGCCGTGCACGGCCTCGCGGTAGAACTCGCGCAGCTCGTAGGGGCTGAGGATGAGGGAGTAGCCGTCGAGCAGGGAGTGGTCCGCGGCGAAGAACAGGGTGAAGGAGTCCTCCCGCGCCACCGTCGAGAACAGGTATGCCGGCCAGGTCAGCGGGGCCGTCGACCGGTCGAACTCGCCCAGCAGCTGCTCGGCGAGGGGCCCGGTGGAGCGGTAGGTGCCGATGACCTTGATCCGCAGGTCGACGGTGGCGGTCTGCGCGCTCCGGCGGCGCGGCCGGTCGTCCTCGAGGAAGACGTGGGTGCGCAGCACCTCGTGGCGGTCGATCCACGCGCGCAGCGCGGTGCGCATCCCGGGGATGGACAGCGGCTCGTCGAACTCGATGCCGAGGCCCAGCCAGGACTCGCGGCCGCCGTCGATGTGCCGGCGCTGCAGCACCGCCTGCGCGCCCCGCAGATGCGCCTCGTGAACGTGCGACGTGGCGCGCGGATCGTCGCGCCAGCGCGCGGCCGGCCCCGTCGTGGGGATCCAGTTGCGCAGTTCACCCGGGCGCAGCGGGTACGCGTCCAGTTCGGTGAAGTGCATGGCGGGCTCGCTCGAAGGACCGGGCTACCCGGCGAGCCGGCGCTTGATGCGGGCGAGCATCGCCGACATGCCGCGCAGGCGCAGCGGGCTGACCACGGCGTCGAGGCCGAGGGCGTGGTGGAAGTCGTCGGGCACGGCGACGATCGCGGCGGCCGACTGCCCGTCCAGGCCCTGCGCGAGGATCGACGCGAAGCCGCGGGTGGTCGGCGCCTCGGGCGGCGCGCTGAAGTAGAGTCGCACCGCCTCGGGATCCGAGGCGTCGACGTCGAGGAACAGCGGCGACTGGCACTCCGGGACGGGCTCCATCGCCGCCGCGGTCAGGTGCTCGGGGAGCTCGGGCAGCTCGCGCGAGAACTCCAGCAGCAGCTCGAGCCGGTCCTGTTCGCCGACCCCGGCGAAGTCGTCGACGATCTCCGCCAGAGGCGGAGGGAGGGCGCTCATGCGCCGGGCGCGGCGCCGGGCTCCTCGCCGCGCACGATGGGGGCCCGCACGGTGTTGCCCCACTCGGTCCACGAGCCGTCGTAGTTCTTGACGTCCGCGAAGCCGAGCAGGTGGGTGAGCACGAACCAGGTGTGACTGGAGCGCTCGCCGATGCGGCAGTACGCCGTGACGGGCGCCTTCGGATCCAGGCCGCCGTACACATCGAGGAGGTCGGCGTGGGGGAGGAACCGGCCGTCCTGCCGGGCCGCCTTCGCCCACGGGATCGACACCGCGGTGGGGATGTGACCGCCGCGCAGGGCGCCCTCCTCCGGATAGTCGGGCATGTGGGTGCGCTCGCCGGTGTACTCCTGCGGCGACCGCACGTCGACGAGGGCGCGGGTGCCGAGGTCGGCGCGGACCTGATCGGCGAAGGCGCGGATCACCGTGTCGTCGCGGTCGACGACGGGGTAGTCGCTGCGCGGGTACTCGGGCTGCTCGAGCGAGACGTCGCGTGCGTCGCTGATCCACTTGTCGCGGCCGCCGTCGAGGAGGCGCACGTCCGGATGTCCGAAGAGGGTGAACACCCACAGCGCGTACGCGGCCCACCAGTTGGACTTGTCGCCGTAGATCACGACGGTGTCGTCGCGGCTGATGCCCTTGGCGCGCATGAGTTCCGCGAACTGCTCGCCGGTGATGTAGTCGCGCGTCACCGGGTCGTTCAGGTGCAGGTGCCAGTCCACCTTCTGTGCGGTCGGGATGTGCCCGATGTCATAGAGGAGCACGTCCTCGTCGGACTCGATCACCTTGAGGCCGGGGACCCCCAGGTGCCCGCTCAGCCAGTCCGCGGTGACGAGGCGCTCGGGGTGTGCGTAGTCCTGCAGTTCCGCGCTCGGATCGGTCTCGATAGCCACGTCCGCCAGCCTAGCCCCCGCGCGCTCCGGCCGCGCCGCGGCGACCCCGGGCGGGCGCGTGTCCCCGCGCTCAGTGGTCCGCGAACTCGGGCACCGATCGCCCGACGACCCCGCGCAGGTCGGCGGCGGCCGCGAGGTTGCTCGCGACGAACAACGACGTCTCGGTCTCCGTGCCCGTCCACCCGACGTAGAGGTACGGCGGACGCGGCCGCGCGATCCGCCCCGGCAGCGGGGACCACGCCAGGCGGAACCAGGCGCGGTCCGCCGGAGTGCCGTCGGGCGCGCGGACCGGCGCGGGCAGGGCGCCGACGCCGGCGCACGTCGTCACGGGATGCGCCGGATCGGGTGGCGCGTCGATGAGAGCCGCCAGCGTGCGGCGCGGCAGCAGCGTGAGGAGGGGGCCGAAGGCGTCGTAGCGCCCGGCGTCGGGGAGCGCGCCGAGCACGCCCTTGAGGTCGGCGCGCAGGGCCACCACGCCGTCGGGACCCGTCGCCGGGTCGACGAGGAGCTCCGCATCGACGATCGCGTTGCCGCGCAGGTCGCCGTCCTCGCGGCGGTTCACCGAGAGGCCGAGCACGGCCTGCCCGTCGGGTCGGACCCAACCGAGTCCGGCAGCGATCCGCGCGGCGGCGCGGAACAGCAGGGTCGACTCGGTGCCGCCCGATGCGGCGGCGCGCGCGGCGAGCGACGCGCGGTCGAGATGCGCGACGGCCCAGCGGTCCTGGCCGACGGGGTGGGTCGGCGCGGGATCCGTGGGCGCGGCGCCGGCGTGCTCGAGGCGTCCTCGCGCGAGGCGGGCGGCGGCCGCGGCGGCCCGCGCGGCGGCGGGCAGCGCGCGCACCGTCAGGGCGGCGTCGCGGCGGGCGGCCCGCACCGGCGGCGCGGCCTCGCGCGGGTAGGGCAGGTCGCGGACGGCACCCAGCGCCGCCTCCGCGACGGCGGTCGCGGTGCCCACCCCGTCGGCGAGGACGTGCGAGACCACCAGGGTCACGGCGGAGCCGCCGTCGGTCAGGGGCAGCACCCCGAGGTGCCAGCCGGGCCCCGACCACGGGTCGATCGGCGCGGCTGCGCGCTCGTCGAGCCAGCCGTCGATCGCCGCGCGCGGGCGCGGTGCGGCCTCCACCGCGATCCGCGGTGCGGCGGCGGTCGCCACCCAGCGGTCCCGGCCGAAGGGCAGCGGTGAGTGGGCGATCCGGCGGCCCAGGAGCCCGCCGGTGAGCGCGGTGCGGAAGCGGTCGAGCCCGGCGAGGTCGACGCCGTCGTCGTAGACCCAGGTCACCTGGATGAGCGAGTTGCGGCCGGTCGCGCGGGTGCCCGACGCCGCGCCCTGATCCACGAACGCCAACAGGTCGGCCGTCATGCGGCGGCCTCCGCGCCGACGAGGCCGGCGGTGATCCGGTCCCGGATGCGGCGGGCGGCGTCGGACGCGAGGGTGCCCGGCGCGTGCCGCAGTTCGATCGACAGCCGCCCGTCGAAGGTGAGCGCGTGGTGGTGCAGGCCGACCAGCGGTGCCAGCGCCTCGGGCGGCGCGTGGCGAACCAGCGCGCGGACCCGCTCGATGTCGACCTCCGAGCTGGTGTGGAAGTCCAGGGCCGCGACGCCCGCCGGGGTCGACGGTGCCGGAATCGCGCCGATGTTGCTCAGCCGCACCGGGACTCCGCCGGTCACCGTGACCGGGGCGGCGCCGGCGAGCGCGGCGGCGACGGTGCCGTCCGCGAGGTCCGCACGGAGCCGCTCCAGGACGATGCGACCGATCTCCTCGGGCGTCGTGTCGCCGCGCACCGCGACGGGCACCGTCGACGACCCGGCGAAGTTGGTGACCGCCGCTGCGGGGACGGCGGGCTCGGCGCGCGCCCGGAGGTCGACGGGGCTGAACACGGCGAGCGGGACGGCCTCGTCGGCGGGGCGGTCGAGTTCGGCGCGCTCGGCGGCGACGATGATCCCGGCGAGGAGGCCGTGGAGGCTCAGTCCCGCCTCCTTGGCGCGGCGGCGCAGCGCCTCGGTCGCGGTGGGGTCGAGGCGGATCCGGTCGAAGGCGAAGTCCCCGGCGTCGACGTCCGCGGCGGAGGGCACCGCCGCGGTGGGGACCACCTCGACGACGGAAGCGGCCGGCGGCTCGCTCGCCGGCAGTCCGTCCGCGAGGCGGTCCGCCAGCTCGGTCGGGGCGGCGGGGAGGCCGGCGGGCTGCGCGGGCTCGGCGCCCGAGTACAGCTCCCACAGGCGCAGATTCAGGTACAGGGCGTGCGCGCCGTCCGCGACGGCGTGGCTCACGCCGAGCGTGACGCGGTGCAGGTCGCCGTCGGAGACGAGCTGGACCGCGGCGATCGCCCGCTCGGCGTCGATGCCGAGCCGCACGTCGCCGGGCGCGAAGGGGCGCAGTTCGACCTGGATCGGCGCGGCGCCCTCGTCGGGCGCGGCGTCCGGGGCGACCAGGTCGAAACCGAAGGCGTGCGCCTCGATCCGGCCCGCGAGGACGGGGTGTTCCCGGCGGAGCCCGGCGTAGGCCCGGGCCAGGCGGCCCGCGTCGACGGGGCCGCGGACGGTGAAGCTGCCGCTGGAGACGGTCCCCGTGAGCACGTAGGGGATCTCGAGCGGCGTCAGTGCGCGTCGGGACATGTCACACCTCCAGTCCGGCGAGGGAGACCACGTCGGCGGCGTCGAAGTCGACCGTGTCGGGCGCCACGACCGGCCGCACGTCCACCCCGTCGTCCTCCGCGATCGACTCGATGATGGTCGCCGCGCGGCGGGCCGGGATGTCGTCGAGGTCGATGAGCGAGGAGATCCGCTGCGCGCGACGGCGAGTGGCCGGATCGAGCAGCAGGTCGAAGGCCGCGTGCAGGCGCTCCGCGGTGACGTTGCGCATCGGCAGGCAGGCGCCGACACCGAGGTCGGTGACGCGGGCGCCCCAGAAGGGTTGGTCCGCGAGGACGGGGCAGATCAAGGTGGGCAGCCCGGCCCGCAGCGACGCGGCGGTGGTGCCGGCGCCGCCGTGGTGCACGGCGGCGGCGCAGTGCGGCAGCACCTCGGCGTGCACCACCTCGTCGACGACGCGGACGTGATCGCCGAGGTCTGCGCCCGTCAGATCGCTCCACCCGGCGACGATGAGGCCGCGCCGGCCGCGCTCGGCGCAGACGCGGGCGAAGGTGCGCGCCATGCCGTCCGGATCCGCGATGCGCATGCTGCCGAAGCCCCAGTAGATCGGGGCGTCGCCGGCCGCGAGCCAGGCCATGAGGTCGGCGTCCGTGCGCTTCTGCTCGCCCCGACGCGACCAGGCCTCGGCCGGCACCTCGAGGAAGCCGAGCATCGGCCGGGTCCGGCTGAACTCGGGGACCAGGTCCGGGGTGAGGGCGGGATCGTAGAGCTGCAGGTCGACGATCTCGTCGGCGTCGCGGTTCTTCGCGCGCCGCGACCGGTACGGCGCTTCGCCGACCGACATCCGGTGGAAGTTCACCGCCGCCCGCACGTGGGTCCAGGTGAAGGAATCGCCGAGGGCCCACGTCGCCCGTTTGACCATGCGGGGCGAGCGGGACAGCACGTCGCTGGTCAGGCCGGCCGGCGTGTACTGCGTCATGGGGTAGACGCTGTTGGTGGTGCCGGGGAAGAACCGGTAGCTGATGATGGTCGCGCCGCTGCGCCGGGTGATGGGCAGGGCGAAATCGACGGCGTCCGAGTGGGTGAGCACCACGTCGGCGTCGCGGCACACGATCTCGGTCTCGCGGGAGATGGTGGCGATGTTGCGGATCAGCCAGCGCCCGTAGGCCCGCATCCGCTCGACCGGCCGGTGGATGACGTCGCGGTAGTCGTCGTCGTAGTCCGGCACGAAGTCGTTGAGCCGGTGCGCGTCCAGGCCCGCGGAGCGGATGAGTCGCACCAGGGGATCACCCATCGCGGCGATCGTCACGTCGTGTCCGCGGGCGCGCAGCGCGAGCCCGATCGCGATCGTCGGCTGGACGTCGCCGCGGCTCCCCATGGCGAGGATGCAGACCTTCATGTCAGTTCGTCCTTTCGACGGTCGGGTGGAGATCGGTTCGAGGGGCCCGCGCGGCGGGCTCCGCGCCGGGTGCGTCGGCGAGCGCGGCCCGGACGGGGCGCAGGAGCAGCAGGGTGAGCGGCAGCACCGGGACGGCGACCAGCAACGGGATCACCTGGCACGCGACGACGGCGTAGTCGATCGGCAGGCCCAGGGCCGCCGTGATCGAGGCCGTGGTGCTGGCGACGACCGCGGCGAGCCACAGCGGATCGACGGTGCCGATCGCCCGGACGCAGCGCCGTTCGGTGCGGACCCGGCGGTTCCACCGCTGGGCCCGATCGGCGTCGCCGCGCACCGTCAGCCGCATCATGAGCGTCGCGACGGCCCGCCGCCGCAGCACCAGGCCGGCGGCGATCGCGACGGCCATCAGTGCACCGATCGCCGTCTCCACCAGCAGGATCACGCGGGGGCTGCCCGAGATCGCGGCGGCCGTGATGGAGCCGGCGAGGAGGGTGAGGGTGAACAGCTCCAGCGGGTCGGTCGCGCGGCGCACGAGCGAGCGGGCCAGGATCCGGAGTGCCACCAGGGTGGTGCCGGTGACGAGGGCGACGAGCTGGCTCGCGCCGACCAGGTAGCGCAGCGCGAAGTACACGCCCAACTGGAGGCCGACGTCGACGAGCAGCGCCACCGGCGGGGCCGGCGGCGATTCGGTATCGGCGAGCGGGACGGTCATGCCGCGGTGCCGATCTCGAGCAGCGCGTGCACCCCGTCCGCGATCCGTTCCAGGAGGCGGAGGCGGACGGCACCGTCGAGCGTGCCCGGCAGCGCCCGCACCTCGATCGAGAGGCGGCCGCCGAAGGCCGAGACCAGGTACGAGGTGCCGATCGGCGCGGCCGGGAGGCCCGGGCCCGTGTGGCCCGCGGCGTACTCGCGGATCCCCGTGGCGCTCCGCACGATCTGCGCATGGAAGTCGAGGACCTCGAGCCCCGCGGGCGCGACGGGATCCGGCACGACGCCGAGGTTGCTGATGAGGACGGGCGGGCCGTGGCGGCGGGTCCGCGGATCCGGCATCGGGCTCACCGCGGTCCGCAGCACGGTGCCGTCGCGCACGTCGGCGCGGATCCGGTCGGCCACGGTGCGGGCGATCTCCGCGGCGGGGGCGTCGCTGACCGCGACGTAGGAGAAGCCGCAGAGCGCGGTCACCGATCGCAGCGGGATGGGCGGGGAGACGCGGGCGCGGAAGTCGACGGGGGTCAGCAGCGCGACCGCCGCGTCCTCGGCGCACTCGGCGAGCTCGGCGCGCGCGATGAGGCCGCTGACCAGCGCGTGCGCGGAGACGCCGTGGGCGCGGGCGGCGGCCTCCAGGGCCGCGGTCTCGCCCGTCGTGAACCGGGCCCGGAGCGCGTCGTCGACGTCGGGGCCCGGCTCGTCCGGGAAGTCGACCGGGACCGCGCCGTGCCAGACGGTGCCCGCCAGCCGCTCCTCGTAGTCCAACTCCTCCGGGAGGTGCCCGCGCGCCGCCATCACCAGGTGCGGCTCGGTGGGGAAATCGTTGGCGCGCCGGATGATCGGCGTCGCGCCGCTGGCGAGCGCGGTGTACAGCTCGAACAGCCGGGCGGCGATCGCGACGATGCCGGATCCGTCGGTCGCGGCGTGGCTGGCCCACAGGGTGAGCCGGTACCGGTCGCCGATACCGGTGAGCGCCAGGGCCGCCAGCTGCTCGGAGCCGACGAACCAGGGCGGCGTCTGCTCGTAGCCGGTCCACGGCGCCGTGGTGTCGCGGAAACCGATCGCTGCGGCCACGGCGGCGTCGCCGGGGGCGAAGTGCGGGCGGCCCTTGACGTCCACGATGCGCGCCGCGAGAACCGGATACTCCTCCAACAGGGCGGTGAAGGCCGAGCGCAGCGCGGTGCCGTCGACGACGCCCCGCAGCTCGAACGACGTGCCGATCACCTCGCGCGAGGTGGGCCGCACGAAGGAGGCCTCGGAGAAGGTGAGTGCGCGGTGGTTCTGCATGTGCGGCTCCTGTTCTGGACGGCGGGTGCGCGGGGCGGCAGTACGCGGCTCAGGCCGCGGGCGCCCGGCGGGCGGCGGCGTGGACGAGGGCGTCGATGCGGTCGGCGACGGCGGCGCGGGCGGCCGCGGAGGCGGTGCCGCCCAGGGTGATCGCCTCGATGCCGAGGCGACCGCGGAAGGTGGAGACCTGGTGGATCGTGGCCGACGGGGCGGGCCGGCGCGGACCGGCGGGCAGGTGCAGCCCGGCGGAGTCCATGGACAGGACGGGGCGAAGATCCTCGGCGACCAGGCCGTCGGGGAGCTCCACGTCGAGGGGGCCGAGGTTGCTGAGCACCACGGGCGGCTCGGAGGCCTCGCCCGCCGGGGCCGCGACGGCCAGCGCGGTGAGGGCGCGGCCGCCGCGCACGTCCCTGCGGACCGTCCGGGCGAGGTCCTCACCCACCGCGGCGGGGTCGGACGCGGCGGTGAGCTCGGCGGCGGCGTACGAGGCGCCGACGAAGTTGGTCACCTCGGTGGGTCCGAGCAGTGGGCGCACCCGGCGCCGCAGGTCGACGAGGGTCATGGCGCCGATCCGGACGGGCGCCGCGGGGTCCTCGTCGAGGAAGCCGGCCCGCTCGGCGGTGAGCAGGATGCCCGAGAGCAGGGCGTTCAGGCCGATGCCCTCGGCGGCGGCCAGCAGGCCCGCGGTGGTCTCGGCGGGGAAGCGCAGCGAGATCGTCTCGGGGAGCACAGCGTCGCGGTCCCGCGGGCCGAGGACGGGCGCGTTCCCGTACCAGCGCGCGCCCTCGAGCCGGGCGCGGCCGGTGCTGACCTTCGGGACGTCGAGGCCGGCGAGGACCCGCTGGGCGGAGTCCGGGAAGGGCTGCGGCGCCGCGACGTCCGTCGTGCCGGTGCGCACCAGCGCGGTGTAGTGCGACCACAGGCGGGTGAGGAGCCCGTAGAGGTGGGTGCCGTCGGCGAGGGCGTGGTTGACGGCGAGGGCGACCCGGTGGCGGTCGCCGAGCGAGGTGACCCGGAGGTGGGCGAGCGCGGCCGCGGGGTCGACCAGCGGCTCGCCGGGACCGTCGGTGCGGGTGGCGCCGCCGGTGGGTGCGACGAAGACGTAGCCCTCGCCGGCGGGGGCGACGGCGGCGTCGAGCGCGGGGTGCTCGGTGCGCAGCGCGGCGAAGGCGGCGGTGAGGGCGTCGGTGTCCAGCGGGCCGCGCACGGTCAGCTCGAAGGCGCACGTGGTGGGGTGCGGGCCCACGAAGCCGATCTCGGAGGAGGCGAGGGGGCGGAGCGTCGTGGTCATGGGATGACGCTAAGTCGACGTCCATTCCTTTCGCGAGGCGAACGAGTGGTGTCGCTCGTCACGCTCCCGGACCCTTGACCAGGGTTGGTGGAGGCCGCGGTGGGCAAGTACTTCGGTGTTCTTGCAGCTCGAACGGCGTACGCGAGGGAAGTGTCGAGTGCGCTTCTCAGCTGCGGAAACGTCCTGATCGCGCGGAGTTAACGCGATGCTTACGGAATGCGGATCGAGAATCCTGTGAGGTCCAGCACATCCGCGATGGCGAAGATCACGCCCGGTCGGACCACAGCTCGACGGGCGAGAGGCCCAGCTCGGCGAGCAGCCGCCGGGTCAACGGCAGGGAAATGCCGATCACGGAGCTCGGGTCGCCGTCGACGCCCTCGACGAACCAGCCGCCGAGCCCGTCCAGGGTGAAGCCGCCGGCCACCTCCAGGGGCTCGCCCGTCGCGACGTAGGCGTCGATCTCCTCGTCCGACGGTGCGCCGAACCGCAGCGTCGTCGACCTGGTGCCACCGGACTCGGCGGCCACGGCACCGTCGTCGAGGAGGACCGCGCAGTGCCCCGTGAGAAGGCGGCCCGTGCGGCCGCGCACCGCGCGCCAGCGCGCGGCCGCGACCTCGGGGGTGTGGGGCTTGCCGACCAGCTCGCCGTCGATGGAGAGCATCGAGTCGCAGCCGATCACCACGGCGCGGCCCGGCACGGGTTCAGCGGCGATCCGGGCCGCCACGTCCTGCGCCTTCGCGCGGGCCAGGGCGAGCACGGTGTCCTCGTGCGTGGTCCCGGTGGGCAGTGCGGCCTGGACGGCGTCCTCGTCGACCTGCGAGACCGAGACCAGCGGGTCGGTGCCAGCGGCGCGCAGCACCGACAGCCGCGCCGGTGAGGCCGACGCGAGCACGAGCCGCACCGGAGCGGGGATCAGGACCCCTTGGTCCAGAAGAGCGGCGTCTGGCTGGTGAAGGCGTTGGGGCCGTTGAAGTACTGCGGCCGCATCCGGTCGCGGACATCGCCCCACAGCGACTTCGGGCCTTCGGGGCCCGTCTGCGGCGCCGAACCGGTGGCCGCGGCGAGCACCGCGACGACGGCGGCGACGTCCACGTCCGAGGGGTTGCCCTTCTCGAACCGGATGGCGGCGCGGAGCTTCTCGACGTCGGCGGCGCTGGCCTCGACGGGCTTGTCGTCGGCGCTCACAGCGGGATGTTCCCGTGCTTCTTGGGCAGGGTGGCGACCACCTTGCGCTCGAGCATGTTCAGCGCCGTGACGATCTGGCCGCGGGTGTGCGAGGGCGGGATCACCGCGTCGACGTAGCCGCGCTCGGCAGCCACGTAGGGGTTGACCAGCGTGTCCTCGTACTCCTCCTGGAGCTTGAGGCGCAGGGCCTCGACGTCCTCGCCCTTGTCGGCCGCCTCCGCGAGCTCCTTGCGGTAGACGAAGCCGACCGCGCCGCCCGCACCCATCACGGCGAACTGGGCGGTGGGCCACGCGAGGTTGATGTCGGCGCCCATGTCCTTGCTGCCCATCACGCAGTACGCGCCGCCGTACGCCTTGCGGGTGACCACGGTGATCTTCGGGACGGTGGCCTCGCCGTACGCGTAGAGCAGCTTCGCGCCGCGCCGGATGATGCCGTCGTACTCCTGGCCGGTACCGGGCAGGAAGCCGGGCACGTCCACCAGCGTGACGATGGGGATGTTGAAGGCGTCGCAGAAGCGCACGAACCGGGCGGCCTTCTCCGAGGCGTCGATGTCGAGGCAACCGGCCAGCTGGGTGGGCTGGTTCGCGACGAGGCCGACGCTGCGGCCGTCGATGCGGCCGAAGCCGACGATGATGTTCATCGCGCGCTGCGGCTGGATCTCGAGGAACTCGTCGTCGTCGAGCAGGCGGCGGATGACCTCGTGCATTTCGTAGGGCTGGTTCGGCGAATCCGGGATCAGCGTGTCCAGCTCGCGGTCCTCGTCGTTCACCGACTCCTCGATCGAGCCCGTGAGCGGATCGGTCGGCACGAAGCGCGGTGCCTCGGCGCGGTTGTTCGACGGCAGGTACGTGAGCAGCTCGCGGACGTAGTCGAGCGCGTCCTGCTCGCCCGACGCGACGTAGTGCGCGGTGCCCGACTTGGTCATGTGGGTCTGGGCGCCGCCCAGCTCCTCCTTGGTGACCTCCTCGCCGGTCACCGACTTGATGACGTCCGGGCCGGTGATGAACATCTGGCTCTCGTGGTCCACCATCACCACGAAGTCCGTCAGCGCGGGGGAGTAGACGTGGCCGCCGGCGGCCGCGCCCATCACCACGGAGATCTGCGGGATGACGCCCGACGCCTGCGTGTTGCGGAAGAAGATCTGCGAGTACAGGGCGAGCGAGACGACGCCCTCCTGGATGCGGGCGCCGGCGCCGTCGATGATGCCGACCAGCGGCCGCCCCGTCTTGGTGGCCAGGTCCATGACCTTGACGATCTTCTCGCCGTAGACCTCGCCGAGCGAGCCGCCGAAGACCGTCGAGTCCTGGCTGAAGACGCACACCTCGCGGCCGTCGATGGTGCCGTAACCGGCCACCACGCCGTCGCCGACCGGGCGGCGCGCCGCCATGCCGAAGTTCGTGGCTCGGTGCTGGGCGAGCTTGTCCAGCTCCACGAACGAGCCCTCGTCCAGCAGCGCGAGCACGCGCTCGCGGGCGGTGAGCCGGCCCTTCTCGTGCACCTTGTCGATGGCCGCCTGGCCCATGGGGGCCAGCGCCTCGGCGTCCTTCTTGCGGAAGGCGGCCAGCTTTCCGGCCGTGGTGTGGATGCTGGGCTCGGCGTCAGCGGTGTTGCCGCCGGAGGCGCCGTCGGTGGTGGAGGCACTCGTCATGAACCCGACTCTAACCAATAGAGTCGATTCCGAACCGCACAGCCCATAGAAGGAGGAGGTCGTGGTGCTTCCCGATCAGACGGCGATCGCCGCAGCCGTGCGCGGCACGCGCTGGCACGAGGTGTCGGTGGTGCCCAGCACCGGCTCGACCAACGCCGACCTCGCCGACGGTGTCCGCGCGGGCGACGAGGCCGGCCGCGTGCTCATCGCCGACGTCCAGACCGCCGGCCGCGGCCGCCACCTGCGCCCCTGGTCGGCGCCCGCGGGCACCCAGCTCTCCATCTCCGTCACGGTGGCCGTGCCGGCCGCCGCGGCGCCCCGCGCGGGGTGGCTCTCCCTGGTCACCGGCGTCGCCGCGGTCGCGGCCGTGCGCGAGGTGACGGGCCTGACAGCGGGGCTCAAGTGGCCGAACGACGTGCTCCTGGAGGCGGAGCCCGGGAAGCGCGGTGGGAAGACCGCCGGCATCCTCTCCGAGCTGGCGACCGCGCCCGGCGGGAACCTCGTCGCCGTGATCGGCACGGGCCTCAACACCACGCTCGCCGAGGCCGACGTGCCCGTCGAGACGGCCACGTCGCTCCAGCTGGCGGGCGCCGAGGACCCCGACCGCACCGCGCTGGCCATCGCCTACCTGCGGCACCTCGACGCCGGGCTGACCGCCTGGACCGACGACCCCGCCGCGGCCCGCGCCGCCTACCTGGCCGCGTGCGTCACCGTCGGGCAGGAGGTGACGGTCTCGCTCCCCGCCGACGAGGTGTTGCGCGGCACCGCGGTCGACGTGGACGCCGAGGGCCGCATCGTGGTGCGGGACGAGGCCGGGACGAACCACGTGCTCTCCGCCGGCGACGTGACCCACCTGCGGCCGGCCTGAGACGTGGGCTTCCCGGCGAAGGCGCTCGTCGACGACGAGCGGATCCTGCTGCACACCCGCCCGCACGCCACGCGGATGATCGTGCCGGTGCTCGTGCTGTTCGCCGCGTGCGCCGGCGCGGGCGTCGCGCTCGGCCTGCTCAGCCGGGCCGAGCTCGACGGCGCGCTGCCCGACTGGCTGCTGCTCGCCGTGGTGGTGGTCTGGCTCGCGGTGGTCGGCTGGTGGACGGCGCGCCCGTGGGCGGTCTGGCGCGCCACCCACCTGGTGGTCACGGACGTGCGGATCATGTTCCGCTCGGGCATCGTGCGCCGTCGCGGCATCGACATCCCGTTGCGCCGGATCAACTCGGTGCAGTACCACCAGCGGCTCGTCGACCGGGCGCTGCGCAGCGGCGTGCTCACCGTCGAGTCCGCGGGGGAGGACCCGCTCGACTTCCCGGACGTGCCGCGGATCGCCGCGACGCACGCGCTGCTCGTCGACGCGCTGGACGACGCGGACGAGTACCGGGGCCGCGACGGCGGCTCGGCGGAGTACCCTCGGCGCTCATGACCACGCGGGTGCTCCTGGCCGAGGACGACGAGGCGATCGCATCGCCGCTGGCCCGGGCGCTCTCGCGCGAGGGGTACGACGTGGACGTCGCGGGTACCGGCACCGACGCCCTCCGGCGCGCCCTCGACGAGGAGTACGCCCTGCTCATCCTCGATCTCGGGCTCCCCGAGCTCGACGGGCTCGAGGTGTGCCGCGAGGTGCGCGCCGCCCGGCCCGACCTGGCCGTGCTCATGTTGACCGCCCGCACCGACGAGATGGACTTCGTCGTGGGCCTCGATGCGGGCGCCGACGACTACGTGGGCAAGCCCTTCCGCATGTTCGAGCTCATGGCCCGCACCCGCGCCCTGCTGCGGCGCAGCGCGCCCGCCCACGACGCCCCCGACGTCGTCGAGGCCGGCGGCATCCGGCTGGACGCCACCGCGCGGCGCGTCACCGTCGACGGCGACGACGTGGCCCTGGCCAACAAGGAGTTCGAGCTGCTGCGCTTCCTCATGGAGCACGCGGGGCGGCTGCTCTCGCGCGAGGAGATCCTCGCCGACGTCTGGGGCGACTCCGACCTGCGCGGCTCGAAGACCCTCGACATGCACATCTCCTGGCTGCGCCGCAAGATCGGCGACGACGCCGGCGGGCAGCGGCGCATCGTCACCGTCCGGGGCGTGGGCTTCCGCTTCGACGCGGAGTAGCGCATCCCCCGGACCCGCATTGCGATCGCAACCTAGAATCCGGGGATGATCAGCCGCACGACCCGCGTGCTCGATCGGCGCGCGTTCCTCGCCGGGGCGGCCGCGACGCTCGCCGCCGGCGCCCTGCCCGCGCCGGCGGGCGCCGTCCCCGAGCGCACGCACTTCCCGGCCGTCGTCATCGGAACGGGCTTCGGAGGCGCCGTCGCCGCCGCCCGGCTCGGCGCCGCGGGCGTCGAGACGCTCGTGCTGGAGCGCGGGCGCCGGATCGGACACGACGACCACCGCGCCACCTACGCCGCGGGGCTCGACGCGACGAACGGGAACGCCCTGTGGGAACCGGCGGTCGGGCGCACGGGCGTGCTCGATCTGGAGATCGCGGGCAGTGTCGGCGTCGCCCGGGCGGCGGCGGTCGGCGGCGGCTCCGTCGTCTATCACGGCGCCACCGTGCCTCCGGAGCGCACGTACTACGACAAGGTCTTCCCGCACGGGCCGCGTCATCCCGAGCTGATCGGCGAGTACGTCCCCCGCGCCGTGCGCCGGCTCCGCGCGCAGCGCATCCCCGACGACGTGCGCCGCAGCGCGCCGTTCGCGGGCATGCGCGAGTTCGAGGAGTCGATGGCGCGGGCGGGCTGGCCCTGCACCTCGCTCCTGTCCACGGTCGACTGGGACGTGGTGCGCCGCGAGCTGCGCGGCGAGGTGCGGCCCTCGATGATCGCCGGCGAGATCGTCTTCGGCAACAGCAACGGCAGCAAGCGGGAGCTGTCGAGCACGTACCTCGGCGAGGCCCTCGCCACGGGCACCGTGCGACTGCGGCCGCTGCACCGCGTCACCGGCCTGGTGCAGGAGCGGAATCGGATCGCGGTGCACGCCGAGGAACTCGACGTCGCGGGGCGCGTCCTGCGGAGGCGGAGCTACACCTGTGACGAGCTCTACCTCGGAGCCGGAGCCTGGGGGAGCACCGAGCTGCTCCTGAACTCGCGCCTCGACGGCGGGCTGACCAGGATGAACGAGCACGTGGGCACCGGGGTCGGTGACAACGGCAATCAGTTCAGCTCCCGCATCGTCGCCCGCCCCCTCGAGATCCAGGCGGCGCCCATCGTCACCTCCGCCTTCGTCGACGACGACCCGAACCACCTCCCCGTGCGGGTCGAGACCGCCGGCATGCCGCTGCCCGTCCCCGCGATCGGCTGGTTCACCGAGACCGTCGACTGGGAGAACCGCACCGCGTGGACGACGGTCGGCGGGCGGGCGGCGCTGCTGGTGCCGCCGTACACCCTCGCGCGCGACGCGCAGGCCGCGAACTCGCGCGTCCTGCATCGCGTGATCGACGTGAACGGCGGCGTCGCGGTGGATCCGCTGCCCGGTGTCCCGGTCGGCGGGCCCGTCCCCGGTCTGGGCCTGGGCGGCAACGGGCTGCCCGTGTCGGCGACCGCGCACCTCCTGGGCGGTGCGCCGATCGGCCTCGCGACCGACGATTCCGGCCGCCTGCGGGGGCATCCCGCGATCCGGGTGGTCGACGGTGCGCTCAACCCCGGCAACGCCGGCGGCGCCAACCCGTCTCTGGTGATCACCGCTTTCGCGGAGTACGTGATGGATCGCCGCGCGGCCGGCGCCTGATCACCGCGGCTCGGGGTCCGGGGC